>NZ_VWXI01000010.1 GCF_011752525.1 Pantoea sp. Cy-639
CGCCGATGGAGCGGTTGTTTCGTAGCCTGAAAACCGAATGGGTGCCGACGGTGGGCTACATGACGACGGCGTTGGCCGAGCAGGACATCGGGCGATATCTCATGCAGCGGTACAACTGGACACGGCCACATCAGTACAACGGTTTCGTGCCGCCGGCGGTTGCTGAGGAAAAACTCAATTCTGTGTCCGGGAATTGTTGACCACTACACCCGGCGAACCCATGGCAGCCCTCACGCATCGCGGGCTTCGCCCGCTCCCACAGTTGTTTCGGGCCAGTCTCTCCTGTGGCATTGCCTGGTCCGCCTTGTTGGCATGGCGAGGTTTCAGCGTGGGCGCTGCTGGCGCTTCGCCTGGCTTGAGACATGCACCCAGGCGTACAGCGGTACCCTCACAGGACTGCATCGCCCGAAACAGATGTGGGAGTGGGCGAAAGCCCGCGATGCGCCGCGCGGGCGGCGCTCGATCTCAAGAGCGCTACAACTCTCCCGGCGAACCCATGGCAGCCCTCACGCATCGCGGGCTTTCGCCCACTCCCACAGTTGTTTTACCTTGGTCAGTGAGGCGTCAGGCCTGCCTTAGCCGTGGATAATCCGTATAGCCCTCGGCGCCATTGGCATAGTCGAACTGCGCCCGGTGCTCGTTCAATGGCGCCTGGCGCTTGAGCCGTTCGACCAGGTCCGGGTTGGCGATGAACGCACGGCCAAACGCCACGGCATCGATCAGCCCGCGCTGCAGCAGATCTTCGGCCTTGTCCGCATCGTAGCCACCGGCGGCAACGATCACCCCCGGATACGCCCGGCGGATCGCCTGGCGGAATTCGTCGCGCAGCGGCTTGCCACCCGACCAGTCCGGTTCGGACAGGTGCAGATAGGCCAGGTTGCGCTTGGCCAGCTCGCCGATCAGGTACAGGCCGGCAGCTTCCTGGTCTTCGCCGTTGTCCACGCCGTTGAACCCGCCCAACGGGAAGATGCGGATGCCGACACGCTCGGCGCTCCACTGGGCGATCGCCGCGTCCACGGCTTCGAGAACGATACGCGCACGGTTCTCGACGCTGCCGCCGTAGCGGTCGTCGCGCACGTTGGCGCTGGGGGTGAGGAACTGGTGCAACAGATAGCCATGGGCGGCATGCAGCTCGATGAAGTCGAAGCCGGCCTCGCGGGCATTGGCGGCGGCCTGGCCGAAGTCGGCGACGATGCCGGCGATTTCGGCTTCGCTCAGGGCGCGCGGAGGCGAGGTTTGCACACGAACCACGTTGCGCTGCGCATCCCGCAGCGAGGTGCGGGCATTGGCCGGCAGCGCCGAAGGCGCCACCGGGGCCTGGCCATCGGGCTGCAGCGAGGTGTGCGAGACCCGGCCGGTATGCCAGACCTGCACGGCGCTGTGGCCGCCGTCGGCATGGATGCCAGCGTTGACCTGGCGCCAGCCTGCGATCTGCTCGGCGGTGTGGATGCCCGGCGAGCCGGAGTAGCCCTTGGCCTGGAACGAGATCTGCGTGGCTTCGCTGATGATCAGCCCGGCGCTGGCGCGCTGGCGGTAGTACTCGGCCATCAGCGGCGTGGGCACGTCGCCCGGCTCAAGGCTGCGCAGGCGGGTGAGCGGCGCCATGAAGACCCGGTTGGGCAGGGTGAGGGGGCCGAGTTTGAGGGGGTCGAACAATTTCATCGTAGATACCATCGCAAAGGTGGGTTGATGGCGCGAACGATACCGAGGTGATTGGGGAAAGGGGGGACCGGGTGACCGGCAGCCAGGTCCCCAATGGGGAACATGTGGCTTGCAAGGGTGTTGGACAGCAGGCTGACAGGCGAGGATTTGTCCTTGAAACTCAGCGCTGGGGCTCGATCGTGGGGTAATACGCATCGGCCAATGCGCACCAGGGCTGCTGTGCAGCCCATCGCAGGCTGCGCCAGCTCCCACGGGGATTCAGTGGATCGATCTGGGCTGCTCCTGCTCCCACCAAGGCTGTATCGGCTGTGCCGGGAGCCTGTGGGAGCTGGCGAAGCCTGCGAGCGGCCTCAGGCGCGTGGCAGGCGGCCGCTGACGAAGTGCGCCACGTCGTTGAAGCCTGGTGTCGAGGCGTGCCCCGGGGTCACCAGCGAATCGATGAAGGCTTCGTCCTCGGCACTGATCTTCACTTCCAGCGCACCGGCATAGGTGTCCCACTGCGCCTCGGTGCGCGGCCCGACGATGGCCGAGCTGACCAGGCGGTTGTTCAGCACCCAGGCGATGGCGAACTCGACGATGCCGACGCCCTTGGCCTCGGTATAGGCATGGATCTGCTGGGCGATCGACAGCGACTCCTGGCGCCACTCCACCTCGAGGATTCGCTTGTCCTGGCGCCCGGCGCGGCTGCCGGCGTCCGGCGTCGAGCCTGGTGCGTACTTGCCGCTGAGCACGCCACGGGCCAGCGGACTGAACGGCACCACGCCCAGCCCATGGTAAGCGGCGGCGGTCAGTTGCTCGGGCTCGGCCTGGCGGTTGACGATGTTGTACAGCGGCTGGCTCACCACCGGCTTGGCCACGCCCAGTCGCTCGGCGACGTTGCAGATCTCGGCGATGCGCCAGCCACGGAAGTTGGACACGCCCCAGTAGCGGATCTTGCCTTGGGCCAGCAGGTCGCCGATGGCACGCACGGTTTCTTCCAGCGGCACGCCGTGGTCTTCGCGGTGCAGGTAGTAGAGGTCCAGGTAGTCGGTGCCCAGGCGGGTAAGGCTGGCTTCGAGGGCGTTGAACAGGTGCTTGCGCGACAGCCCGCTGCGGTTCGGCACGCCGTCGACCGGGCCGTAGCCGGCCTTGGAGGCGACGATCCAGTCGTGGCGGTTGCGTGCCACGGCCTCGCCGACGATCTCCTCCGAGCGCCCGCCATTGTAGACGTCGGCGGTGTCGACGAAGTTGATGCCCTGGTCCCAGGCCTTGTCGATGATGCGCAGGGCGTCTTCGTTGCAGGTCTGCTCGCCGAACATCATGCTGCCGAGGGTGAGGGCCGAGACCTGCAGGCCAGACTGGCCGAGGGGGCGGTAGAGCATCGCGAATCATCCTTTTCTGATAGTGAGAGGGAACTTGTTTTACACAGTTCATCCCAGCATTGAAAGGGTGATGGACGCGGCAAGGCCGCTCTGGCCGGTGCGTGCTCAATCCGACCAGGCATCGATCAACGCTCGCGCCTCACGGCTCGACAAGGGTCGCTTCAGGCGTTGCGAGAGCACCGCCATGGCCCGCGAAAAGCCCTTGGCGACCACGGCCTCGACCTGGTCGTCCAGGCACTGCAGGGCGATGAAGTCGCCGTGCTCCGGCTCGCCGACATACTCGATGCGGTTCCAGCCAGTGCCATGGCCGAGTACCTCGTAGGTGCGTCCGTGCTGGTAGGTCCAGAAGAACGGCACGTCGTCGTAGCGGCGCCGCTCGCCGAGCATGTTGGCGGCTGCGATCACCCCGTGCTGCTGGGCCAGGCGCCAGTGCTCGATGCGCGTCGGACATCCGGCCAGGGGGAAGGTGGCGATATCGCCCGCCACCCAGAGGCCGTTGGTGGCCTGCAGGTGGGCATCGACCGGCACCGAACCATCCTCGGCCAGGGCCAGGCCATGCAGGCAGCCAGTGGCCGGCGTGACGCCGGTCGCCAGCAGCACCAGCGCCGTGGCCAGGCGCTCGCCATTGGTCAGTTGCACCGCCGCTACCCGCTCCTGGCCTGCAAAGGCCTGCACCTCGGTCGGGCCGTGGAATACCACGCCCTTGCGTTCGTGCAGCTCGCGCAGGGTACGGGCGATACGTTCGCCCAGCTGGCGGACCAGCGGCAGTGCGTGGCGGGTCACCACATGCACCTGCAGGCCGTACTTGCACAGGGCCGAGGCGGCCTCCAGGCCGATGAAGCCATCGCCGACGATCACCACCGGCTGCCCCGGCTCGGCCAGGTCGAGCAGGCGCGCGGCGTCGTCCCGCGAGCGCAGCACGCAGATGCCGGCCAATTGCACGCCCGGCAGCTCGGGGCGTCGCGGCTTGCCGCCGGTGGCCAGCAGGGCGGCGTCATAGCGCAGTCGCTGACCGTCGGCGAGCAGCAGCTCGCGCTGGCCGGCATCCACTGAGCGGACCTTGCCGTGCAGGCGCTGCAACTGGCCGCGGCGCAGGTCGTCCGGCTCCAGCAGGGTGGGTACTTCGTCGGGGGGCATCTGCCCGGCTATGACGTATTTGCTCAGTGCCGTGCGGTCGTAGGCGTTCGGCTGCTCCTGGTCGATCCACAACAGGCGGCCAGCGAAACCATGGTCGAGCAGGGTCGCCACGGCAGCACTGCCTGCGGCGCCGGCGCCGATCACCACGAAGGTGCGCGCATCGCTGTGACGGGGCGGATGCGCCTCGGCCACGGGCTGGTCGTCGACCCAGACCTGGCCGTCCTTCAACTGCACCGGGTAACGCCGCAGGTCGGCCAGGGCCGGTGGCTCGCACACCACGCCCTCGTCAACGGCGAACGCTGCCTTGTGCCAGGGGCATACCAGCAGGCCAGCGCAGACCACCCCTTCGTCCAGTGGCGCGCCGGCATGGGGGCAGTTGCCCTGGTAGGCGCGTACCTGGTCGCCATGGCGCACCAGGATCAGTTCCTCGGCGCCAGCCTGGACCCGCAGCGGGCGGTGCTCGTCGAGTTGGGCCAGGTCGGCTACGGCATGCAGGGTCATGGGCGTTCTCCAGGGCCGGTGGGCGAGGGGCATCGTGTTCATTTGACGCTAGTCCAGAAAGGAAGTGCGACGGCCCGACGACTGGAGCGACGGAGCTTACAAACCTTCACAAAAAGTTCAAATGAGACAAAATTGACTCAAAGAGTATTGCGAAGTACCATTCGCGCCGTTTTCAAATCAAAGGCTCCGGGTGACGACATGGGCAACTTGCGTGCAATTGGGATGGCCAGCTGGCTGGCGACGGCGATCGCCCTCGCTGGCTGCGGCGCTGCGGACGAACCGCAGGCCATGGCTGAAACGGCGTTTGCGGTGGAAACCGTGACCGTGGCCAGCGAGCAGCTGGCCCTGGCCTCGACCCTGCCGGGTCGGGTCGAACCGATGCGGGTGGCCGAAGTGCGTGCCCGGGTGGCAGGCATCGTCCTGCACAAGCGCTTCGAGGAAGGCGCCGACGTCAAGGCCGGCGACGTGCTGTTCCAGATCGACCCGGCGCCGTTCAAGGCCGCGCTGGCCCGCGCCGAGGGCGATCTGGCCCGGGCCCAGGCCGTGCAGCAGGAGGCTCAGGCCCGGGTCAAGCGCTATGCGCCGCTGGTGAAGATCGAGGCCGTCAGCCAGCAGGACTTCGACAGCGCCACCGCCGAGCTGCGCAGCGCCCAGGCGGCGGTCCGCTCGGCCCAGGCCGACGTGCAGAGCGCGCGACTGAACCTGGGCTATGCCACGGTCACCGCACCGATTTCCGGGCGTATTGGCCGGGCCCTGGCCACCGAGGGCGCACTGGTCGGGCAGGGCGATGCCACGCTGATGGCGCGGATCCAGCAGCTCGACCCGATCTATGTCGACTTCACCCAGTCCGCCGCCGATGCCCTGCGCCTGCGCCAGGCCCTCAAGGACGGCGCCCTGGCCAGTGGTGACGACAAGGCCCTGACCGCCCAGGTCGAAGGCACCGACTACCAGCGCCAGGGCGCGCTGATGTTCACCGATGTGGCGGTCGACCGTAGCACCGGCCAGGTGACCCTGCGCGGTCGTTTCGACAACGCCGACGGCATTCTGCTGCCCGGCATGTATGTGCGCGTGCGCACTCCGCAGGGCACCGACCAGCAGGCCATCCTGGTGCCGCAGCGCGCGGTGCAGCGTGGCAACGACGGCGAGGCACGGGTGATGGTGGTCGGTACCGGCAACCTGGCCGAGGCCCGCAGCGTGCGCACCGGCGTGATGCAAGGCTCGCGCTGGCAGATCACCGAGGGGTTGCGCGCGGGCGACCAGGTCATCGTCGGCAGCCCGGCCGGCCTGGCCGCGGGCATGCCGGTGCTACCGGCCCAGGCCCAGCAGGCGCAACAGGCCGCGGCGCACTAAGACGAGGTTAGCGAGATGTCCAAGTTCTTCATCAATCGGCCGAACTTCGCCTGGGTCGTGGCGCTGTTCATTTCCCTGGCCGGCCTGCTGGTGATCCCGGCACTGCCGGTGGCCCAGTACCCCAGCGTGGCACCGCCGCAGATTTCCATCAACGCCGCCTACCCGGGCGCGTCGGCCAAGGTGATGGTCGAGTCGGTGACCAGCATCATCGAGGAGTCGCTCAACGGCGCCAAGGGCCTGCTGTACTACGAGTCCACCAACAACTCCAACGGCGTCGCCGAGGTGCTGGTGACCTTCGAGCCGGGCACCGACCCGGACATGGCCCAGGTCGACGTGCAGAACCGCCTGAAGAAGGCCGAGGCGCGCATGCCCCAGGCCGTGCTGACCCAGGGGCTGAAGGTCGAGCAGGCGAGCTCCGGTTTTCTGTTGATCTACGCCCTGACCAGCAAGGCGGGCGACAAGGGTGATACCACCGCCCTGGCCGACTATGCCGCGCGCAACATCAACAACGAGCTGCTGCGCGTGCCTGGCGTGGGCAAGTTGCAGTTCTTCGCCTCGGAAGCGGCGATGCGGGTGTGGGTCGATCCGCAGAAACTGGTGGGCTATGGCTTGTCCATCGACGACATCGGCAACGCCATCCGTGGCCAGAACGTCCAGGTACCGGCCGGCAGCTTCGGCAGCACGCCGGGCGCCAGCGAACAGGAGCTGACCGCGACCCTGGCCGTGCAAGGCACCCTGGAAACCCCCGAGGCGTTCGCCGGTATCGTCCTGCGCGCCAACCCGGACGGCTCCAGCGTGCGCCTGGGCGATGTCGCGCGCATGGCCATCGGTAGCGAGAACTACAACCTGTCCGCACGCCTTGACGGTCATCCGGCCGTGGCCGGCGCGGTGCAGCTGGCGCCCGGCGCCAATGCCATCCAGACCGCGACGCTGGTCAAGGAGCGCCTGGCCGAGCTGTCGCAGTTCTTCCCGGAAGGCGTCGAATACTCGGTGCCCTACGACACCTCGCGCTTCGTCGACGTGGCCATCGAGAAGGTGATCCACACCTTGATCGAAGCCATGGTGCTGGTGTTCCTGGTGATGTTCCTGTTCCTGCAGAACGTGCGCTACACCCTGATCCCGTCGATCGTGGTGCCGGTGTGCCTGCTCGGCACGCTGATGATCATGAAGCTGCTCGGCTTCTCGGTGAACATGATGACCATGTTCGGCATGGTACTGGCCATCGGCATCCTGGTGGACGACGCCATCGTCGTGGTGGAGAACGTCGAGCGCCTGATGGCCGAGGAAGGGCTGTCGCCAGTGGCGGCGACGATCAAGGCGATGGGGCAGGTGTCCGGGGCGATCATCGGCATCACCCTGGTGCTGTCGGCGGTGTTCCTGCCACTGGCGTTCATGTCCGGCTCGGTAGGGGTGATCTACCAGCAGTTCTCGGTGTCGCTGGCGGTGTCGATCCTGTTCTCCGGCTTCCTCGCCCTGACCTTCACCCCGGCGCTGTGCGCCACCTTGCTCAAGCCGGTGCCTCACGGTCACCACGAGAAGGGCGGTTTCTTCGGCGCGTTCAACCGCGGTTTCGCCCGCCTCACCGAGCGCTACTCGGTGATGAACAGCGCCCTGGTAGCCCGCGCCGGGCGCTGGATGCTGGCCTATGTCGGGATCCTGGTGGTGCTCGGCTATTCCTACCTGCGCCTGCCGGAAGCCTTCGTGCCTGCCGAGGACCTGGGCTACAGCATCGTCGACGTGCAGTTGCCACCGGGCGCCAGCCGGGTGCGCACCGACCACACCGCCGAAGCGCTGGAGCAATACCTGATGTCCCGCGAGGCGACGGCCAACTCGTTCATCGTCAGTGGCTTCAGCTTCTCGGGCCAGGGTGACAACGCCGCGCTGGCGTTCCCTACCTACAAGGACTGGTCCGAACGCAGCAAGGCGCAGTCGGCCGAGGCGGAGACCGCGGCGATCAACGCGCGGTTCGCCGCCAACGGCGACGGTACCATCACCGCGGTCATGCCGCCGCCGATCGACGGCCTGGGCAACTCCGGCGGTTTCGCCTTGCGCCTGATGGACCGTGGCGGCCTCGGCCGCGAGGCCTTGCTGGCCGCCCGTGACCAACTGCTGGCCCGCGCCAACGGCAACCCGGTGATCCTCTACGCGATGATGGAAGGCCTGGCCGAGGCGCCGCAGCTGCGGGTGCAGATCGACCGCGAGAAGGCGCGCGCCCTGGGCGTGAACTTCGAGTCGATCAACAACACCCTGGCCACTGCTTTCGGCTCGGCGGTGATCAACGACTTCACCAACGCCGGGCGCCAGCAGCGCGTGGTGGTGCAGGCCGAGCAGGGCGAGCGGATGACCCCGGAAAGCGTGCTGCGCCTCTATGCGCCGAACGCCAGCGGCGAGCAGGTGCCGTTCAGCGCCTTCGTCACCACCCGTTGGGAAGAGGGCCCGGTGCAACTGGTGCGCTACAACGGCTACCCGTCGATCCGTATCGCCGGTGATGCCGCACCGGGGCACAGCACCGGCCAGGCGATGGCCGAGATGGAGCGACTGGTCAGCGAACTGCCGCCGGGAATCGGCTATGCCTGGACCGGCCTGTCGTACCAGGAGAAGGTCTCCAGCGGTCAGGCCGCCGGCCTGTTCGCCCTGGCCATCCTGGTGGTGTTCCTGCTGCTGGTGGCGTTGTACGAAAGCTGGGCGATCCCGTTGACGGTGATGCTGATCGTGCCGATCGGCGCCCTGGGCGCGGTATGGGCGGTGCTGCTCACCGGCATGCCCAACGACGTGTACTTCAAGGTCGGGCTGATCACCATCATCGGCCTGGCGGCGAAGAACGCCATCCTGATCGTCGAGTTCGCCAAGGAACTGTGGGAGAAGGGCTACAGCCTGCGTGACGCCGCCATCGAGGCCGCCCGCCTGCGCTTCCGTCCGATCGTCATGACTTCCATGGCCTTCATCCTCGGCGTGGTGCCACTGGCCATCGCCACCGGTGCCGGCGCAGCCAGCCAGCGCGCCATCGGCACCGGGGTGATCGGCGGCATGCTCAGTGCCACCCTGCTGGGCGTGGTGTTCGTGCCGATCTGTTTCGTCTGGGTGCTGACGCTGCTCAAGCGCAAGCCGGCGCCTGTGCAACACGCTGTCGAGGTGGCGAAGTGATGGTCATGCGTAATCTTGCAATACCCTTCGCCCTGGCATTGGCCTTGGCCGGTTGTTCCCTGGCGCCGACCTACCAGCGCCCCGAAGCGCCGGTGGCCGCCGCCTGGGGCGACGCCGCAGGGCACCAGGGGCCAGCGCTGGCGCAGTTGGACTGGCAGGCGTTCATCGTCGATCCGGCGCTGCGCCAGCTGGTCGGCACGGCCCTGGACAACAACCGTTCGCTGCGCCAGACCCTGCTCGACATCGAGCAGGCCCGTGCGCAGTACCGTATTCAGCGGGCCGACCGCTTGCCTGGCCTGAGCGCCGGCGCCTCGGGCAATCGCCAGCACCTGCCGGCGGACCTGTCGAGCACGGGGCGTGAAGGGGTCAGCAGCACTTACCAGGTCGGCCTTTCGCTGCCGGAATACGAAGTCGACCTGTTCGGTCGGGTCAAGAGCCTGAGCGATGCGGCGCTGGAGCAGTACCTGAGCACCGAGGAGGTCGGCCGCGCCGCGCGCATCGCGCTGATCGCCGAGGTCAGCCAGGCCTACCTGACCCTGGACGGCGCCGAGCGGCGCCTGGCACTGACCCGTCAGACCCTGTCCAGTCGCGAGGACTCGCTGGCGCTGGTCGGCCAGCGGCGTTCGGCCGGCACGGCCACCGCGCTGGACCATCAGGAAGCACTGGGGCTGGTCGAACAGTCCCGGGCCGAGCTCGAGGCGACCGTGCGTCAGCAGCGCCAGGCCTATAACGCGCTGGTCCTGCTGCTGGGTAGCGCCGAGGCGGGCAAGGCCATTCCGACCGCGCGCTCGGCCGAGCCGATGGTCCTGCAGGACATCGCGCCAGGCGCGCCATCGGCGCTGATCGAGCGACGTCCGGACATCCTCGCCGCCGAACACCGGCTGCGGGCGCGCAATGCCGACATCGGTGCGGCGCGGGCGGCGTTCTTCCCGCGGATCAGCCTGACCGGCAGCTTCGGCACCTCCAGTGCGCAGATGTCGGGCCTGTTCGATGGCGGCTCGCGCAGTTGGAGCTTCATGCCACAACTGTCGCTGCCGCTGTTCGACGGCGGACGCAACAAGGCTGGCCTGAGCCTGGCCGAGGCGCGCAAGGACTCGGCAGTGGCCGCCTACGAGGGCACCATCCAGACCGCCTTCCGCGAAGTGGCCGACGCCCTGGCCGGCACCGATACCCTGCGCCGCGAGGAAGCGGCGCGCCGGGCCCTGGCCGATACCAGCCGGGCCACCCTGGCGCTGGCCAAGGCCCGCTACGAGGGTGGCGTGGACAACCATCTGCGCTACCTGGATGCGCAGCGCAACAGCTATGTGAATGAAGCGGCCTTCATCGAGGCCAGCACCCAGCGCCAACTGGCCCTGGTCGACCTGTTCCGCGCCCTCGGCGGCGGCTGGCCGGCCAAGGGCTAGGCAACGACTCCTTTGGTTGGATGATCCAGCCGTTACAGCCCCTGGGCCACGTGCCCCGGGGCTTTTTTTTGCCTGCGCGACTGGATGACGCCCGGCAGGACGGTGCCAAGGCCCGGGATTCGGGCGGCGGGCGCTGAACTATAGTCATGGGCGGCAGATGCCAGACGACAAGGGACTTCAATGCGCACAGCCAGGAACAAGACTGAAGACGGCCTGTTCGCGGTGACCGGCGAGGGCCGCGCCGTGTCGCTGTTTCGCCTGGTGCTCAGCTTCATGGCGGTGGTGATGCTGGCCTTCGTGCTGATCGAAGGCTGGCGGATCTGGCGCGATTATCGCCAGGTGTTCATCAATGCCGAGAACGCGGTGACCAACCTGGCCCGGGCCACCGCCCAGCACGCCGAGGACGCCATCCGCCAGGTCGATGCCATCACCGCCGCGCTGGCCGAGCGCCTGGAGGGCGACGGTTTCGAGCATATCGACCGGCCACGCCTGCACGCGCTGCTCAAGCAGCAGGCAGCGATCATGCCGCAGTTGCACGGCCTGTTCGTCTATGGGCCCGACGGCAGCTGGATCGTCACCGACAAGGACGTGGTGCCGGCCGGCGCCAACAACGCCGACCGCGACTATTTCATCTACCACCGCACCCATCCCGGGCGCGAGGTGCGCATCGGCTCGGTGGTGCGCAGCCGCTCCACTGGCGATCTGATCATTCCCATCTCGCGGCGCCTGGACCGCCCCGACGGCAGTTTCGCCGGCGTGTTGCTGGGCACCATCAAGGTCGACTGGTTCGTGCGCTACTACGGTGACTTCAAGATCGACGAGCGCGGCGCCCTGGTACTGGCCAAGCGTGACGGCACCATCCTCGTGCGCCGGCCGTTCGTCGAGAAGGTGATCGGCCGCAGCCTGGCCAGCAGCGATATCTTCCGCCATTACCTGCCCTATGCCAGCGAAGGCGTGGCCGAAGCCGTGGCGGTGGTGGACGGCACGCCACGGCTGTATGCGTTCCGGGCCTTGTCGAGCTACCCGCTGGTGGTGGAAGCGGGGCTTTCACGCGAGTCGATCATCGCCCCCTGGCGCCACGACATGCTCAAGTCGGTGGTGGTGCTGTTGCTGTTATTGGTGGGCCTGGCCGCGTTCGGCTGGGTGGTGCTGCGCCAGTTGCGCGAACGGATCGCCATCGAACGGGCCTTGCACCAGGCACATCAGACCCTCAAGGCCATGGCCCTGACCGACAGCCTGACCGGCCTGGGCAACCGCCGACGGCTGGATGCGGTGCTCGAAGCGGAGATCCGTCGGGCACGGCGCCAAGGCTACGCGCTGGCGCTGGTGCTGTTCGACCTGGACTACTTCAAGGCCTACAACGACCGTTACGGCCATCCGGCGGGGGACCAGTGCCTGCGACGCTTTGGCGCGTTGCTGCAACAGGCGCTCAAGCGCCCGGGCGACCTGGCGGTGCGCTACGGTGGCGAGGAGTTCGTGGTGCTGCTGCCCAACACCGATGTCCAGGGCGCCAGCCAGATCGTCCAGGAGATCCTGCAACTGTTGCGCCGCCAGGCCATGGTCCATGACGGCAGCCCGGTGGGACTGGTATCGGCCAGTGCGGGCATCGCGGTGGGCAGGCCGGGCCTGGAGGCGGTTACGCCGGAGAACCTGGTGGCGGCGGCCGATGCTGCGCTTTACGAGGCCAAGCGCCAGGGGCGCGACCGCTACTGCGTGGCGGCGGGGATCGAGGCGGGAGCAGGCTGAGCATCGCGGGGCAAGCCCGCGCCCATGAAGCCCGTGCGCGGGAGTGGGCCAGGTTGCCCTGGTCCTTGGCGAGCCCCAGGCACCTCAGCTCAGTACCAGCGCCATGGCGCAGCGGCCTTCCAGGCCATGGGCTCTTTCTGCGGCCAGGATCGCAGACAAGCGCGCATCAAGCTCGGCCAGTGGCAGCACGCAAAAGCCGAGACGTTCGTAGAACGGCCGATTCCAGGGCACGTCGGCAAACGTGGTCAGGGTCACCGAGTGCAGCCTTTGCAGGCGGGCCTGCGCCAGCGCCTGTTCCAGCAACTGCCGTCCCAGCCCCTGGCCTTGGGCCGCCTGGCCTACCGACAACTCGTGCACGTGCAGGGCAGTGCCGACCACCTCGGCGCACAGAAAGCCGACGAGGCAGTCCTGGTCATCCACCGCCACCCAGCTGGTTCCGGCGTCGAGCAAGCGCTGGTGCTCGCTTGCCTCCATCACCTCACTGTCCGCCAGCCAGGCCAGCCCCGGCACCTGCCGGAACGTCTGGGCGGCGGAGCGCTCGATGGCAGGGAGATGGGCGAGATCCTTGGCGAGGGTAGGGCGTATGGGCATGACGGCGGCTGCGTGGCGTGGTGGGCCGCAGAGCGTAGCGCATAAATGGGGTTGCAAGTAGGGTGTTATAACGTAACATTTATGACTTTCCCCACCAGCAGGTCTTCCCCGTGATCCGCAGAAACCCTTCCGGCCATCTCCCTGAAATCGCCGAGTCGGCCTACATCGACCACACCGCGATCATCTGCGGCAAGGTGATCATCCATGACAACGTGTTCGTCGGTCCCTACGCGGTGATTCGCGCCGACGAGGTCGACGCCGACGGCGACATGCAGCCGATCGAGATCGGTGCCAACTCGAATATCCAGGACGGCGTGGTGATCCATTCCAAGTCCGGCGCGGCGGTGCGTATCGGCCAGTACAGCTCCATCGCCCACCGCTCCATCGTGCATGGTCCCTGCGAGGTCGGCGACCGGGTGTTCATCGGTTTCAACAGCGTGCTGTTCAACTGCCGGGTGGGCGACGGCAGCGTGGTGCGGCACAACTCGGTGGTCGATGGCCGCGACCTGCCGCCGCGCTTCTACGTGCCGCCCACCGAGCACATCGGCCCGCACACCGATCTCGACCGTTATCCGCCGGTCAGCGTGTCGGCCTCGGAGTTCTCCGAGGACGTGGCACGCACCAACATCGACCTGGTCCAGGGCTACAAGGCCCTGCAGAACGAGTTCTGAACATGGACACGCTGCTGCTGCGCAACGCACGGTTGGTCAACGAGGGGCGTGAGTTCGACGGCGACCTGCTGGTGCGCCGTGGGCGCATCGAGCGGATCGCCGCCAGCCTGGAGAATGTCCGGGCCAGTCGGGAGATCGACGCCAACGGCGCCTGGCTGTTGCCGGGAATGATCGACGACCAGGTGCACTTTCGCGAGCCGGGGGCTGAGCACAAGGGCAGCATCGCCAGTGAGTCGCGGGCGGCGGTGGCAGGTGGCATCACCAGTTTCATGGACATGCCCAACACCAACCCGCCGACCCTGAGCCTCGACGCGCTGGCCGACAAGAAGCGCCGGGCGGCGGCCGGTTCGCTGGCCAACTACGGCTTCCACTTCGGTGTCAGCCGCGACAACCTCGAGGTCATCGCCGCCCTCGACCCGCGCGAGGTGGCGGGGATCAAGGTGTTCATGGGCGCTTCCACCGGCGACCTGCTGGTGGACGATCCGCAGGTGCTGGAGAAGCTGTTCGTGCATGCCCCGACCCTGGTCCTGGCCCATTGCGAACACACCCCGAGCATCCTCGACAACGAAAGCCACTGGCGCCTGCGCCATGGCGAGTTCATCCCGCCAGCCGCGCACCCGCTGATCCGCGATGCCGAGGCCTGCTACCGCTCATCCAGCCTGGCGGTGGCACTGGCGCGGCGCTTCGGTACCCGCCTGCACGTGCTGCACCTGACCACCGCCCGCGAACTGGCGTTGTTCGAGCCGGGGCCGGTCACGGGCAAGCGCATCACCGCCGAGGTGTGCGTGCACCATCTGCTGTTCGACGACAGTGACTACGCCCGTCTCGGCCACCTGATCAAGTGCAACCCGGCGATCAAGACCGGCAGCGATCGCGAGGCGCTGCGCCAGGCGCTGGCGTGCGGGCGCATCGATGTGATAGGCACCGACCATGCGCCGCACACCCTGGAGGAAAAGCGCCGGGTCTACACCCGTGCCCCCGCTGGCCTGCCGCTGGTGCAGCACGCCTTGCCGGCGGCGCTGGAGCTGGTGGCCGACGGGGTGCTGAGCATGGCGCAACTGGTCACCCGGACCAGCCATGCGGTGGCCGAGCTGTTCGCCATCCGCGAACGCGGCTTCTTGCGTGAGGGCTACTGGGCCGACCTGGTGCTGGTCGAGCGCCTGGCCACGCCACGGGCCGTGGCCGACGAGCCGGTGCTGGCGCGTTGCGGCTGGACGCCGTTCCAGCAGCGCAGCTTCCGCCATGGCGTGCGCAGCACGGTGGTGTCGGGGCAACTGGCCTGGCATGAGGGCCAGGTGCAGGCTCAGTGCCAGGGGCTGCCATTGATGTTCGACCGTTGAGCGAGGGCGCCGCAGCGCGGCACCGTCATCCAAGGAGTGAGCCATGAATCAAGACGAACTGCTGCGCCAACCCGCCAGCGCCTACATGAACGAACCCCAGCGCCAGTTCTTCCGCAACCTGCTGCTGACCCAGCGTGACGATTTGCAGGCGCGCATCGAGCAGGAGTTTCGCGCCCTGCGTGAGCAGGAGGTGCACAGCGATCCCGCCGACATCGGTAGTGCCGAGGAGGAGCGCCACTGGCAACTGCGTTCGCTGGAGCGCGAGAAGAAGCTGCTGGACAAGATCGACCAGGCGCTGGAGCGCCTGGCCCGTGGCGATTACGGCTGGTGCGCCGAGACCGGCGAGCCGATCGGCCTGCGCCGTCTGCTGCTGCGGCCCACCGCCAACCTGTGCATCGAGGCCAAGGAGCGCCAGGAGCTGCGCGAGCGGCACCGCCGTGACGACGGCTAGTCGCCGCTCAGGGCCTGGGCCTGCAGTTGCCAGCGCACCGAGCTGACGCCTTTCTCCAGGCTCACCCGGCTGACCAGACGCTCCAGCGAGGTTGGCGCCTGGGGCGTGCCGAGCAGTTCGGCGCGCACTTCAAGGCGTGCCGGGTTGGCCAGGTCTTCGCTGTGCAGCGATTGCAGGCGCAGGCCTGGGTCGCTGAGGCTGTGCAGCATCAGGCTGCGGACCTGGATCTCGTCTTCGGCGCGGCAGACGATGCGCACTTCATAGTGCTGCTCGACCTCGCTGGCCGGTACCACCTCCTGGCGATCCAGGCGCTGGGCGATATCGCGCAGCAGGATGTTGGCGCACAGCACCACCAGGCTGCCCAGCGAGGCCTCGAGCAGCAGGCCGAGGCTGCACAGCACGCCGACCGCGGCGGTGCACCAGAGGGTGGCGGCGGTGTTCAGGCCGCGCACGTTGAAGCCGTCGCGCATGATCACGCCCCCCCCGAGAAAGCCGATGCCCGAGACCACGTAGGCAGCGATGCGCGAGGCATCGGTGGGGGCCATGCCTGGCACGGCCTGGGTCATCAGCACGAACAGGCAGGCGCCGGTGCTGACCAGCGCGTTGGTGCGCAGGCCGGTCAGGCGCTGACGCAGTTGACGTTCGGCGCCGATCAGCGCGCCGAGCACCAGGGCCACGCTGACGCGCAGCAGGAAGATTTTCCAATCCATAGCGATACCTCGTTCCGCGGGCGTGTGCCCGCACAGGCGCCGACCGCGAAGGCGGCGCGGATGACAACGAAAGAATGCGCAGGACCACGAGCCATCATGCCGGCAAGGCGTCTGGCTGGAGTTCGAGAAGGAGGGACCGGGCCATATGGGGGCCGGGGGAAACCACCGTCTACCGAGTGCGGCGAGACAGTGGCAGGGACGCTGCCGGACTAGCTCGCCGTGTGGGCCTGTCGCAATCGACTGGGGCTACTGTCCAATGCAGGGGTCTCCTGTCTGGGGAATGCATGAGTGCGGGGCGGACCATACGCCTCGACCCGGGCGGGGTCAAGGCGCGGAACGTGACAATTGCGTTAATCCAGGCGCTGGCAGACGAAGGCCTGGGTCTGGTAAGGGAAGGCGACTTGTGGCTGGTCCTTGAGTGTCGGATGGGTGTCGATCAGCGCGCGTAGCCGGGCCATCACCCGATCCTGCTCGGCCTCGGGCAGCGCGGCGATGAAGCTGACCGAGCGCAGGCGCTCGAGGATGACGGTCGCGGGGCTGCCGATGTGGGCATGGGGCAGGCTGGTCAGTTGTGGCGCGGTGAAGAAGCGGCCATCGAATGCGTCGCGCCAGCGACCGGTGTGAAAGCGTGGGGTATCGCCTTCGTAGGGGGTGATGATGCGGGTGATCTGCGCTACCCAGTCCACCGATTCGTCGCGCACGTTCCAGATCAGCCCCAGGCGTCCGCCAGGAGCCAGCACCCGGTGGATTTCGGCCAGCGCGGCCGGGTCGGCGAACCAGTGGAACGCCTGGGCGCAGACCACCACCTGCTGGCTGGCATCGGCCAGTGGCAGGTGCTGGGCGGTGCCGTCGAGCACTGGCACGCCAGGCAATTGAGCGCAGAACTGCGCGCGCATCGCCGCCACCGGCTCGACCGCAGTGAGGCGTGGCCCGAGCTGGGCGAGCAGGCGGGTGAACTTGCCGGTGCCGGCGCCGAGGTCGAGCACCTGGGTGTCGCGGGCGATGCCGAGCGTGTCGCCCAGCCAGCCGAGCAAGGCCTGCGGGTAGTCCGGGCGGCCCTGCTCGTAGTTGCCCGACTGGCGGGTATAGCCGGTGCTGGCCGCACTGTGTACATCCTTCATGGAAAATCCCTCCGAATGACCTGTGGGCAATGTTACCCTTGCGCCCTTCGTTGCCAACCCCCGGATCGTCCCATGCTGTTCAATCTCGCCGTGCTGTTCGGCACCCTGGTGGCCATGGAGGGCGTCGGCACGCTGGCCCACAAGTACGTCATGCATGGCTGGGGCTGGTGGCTGCACCGCTCGCACCATGAACCACAACTGGGCATGCTGGAGACCAACGACCTGTACTTGCTGGCCCTTGGGCTGATCGCCCTGGCGCTGGTGGCCGTGGGCAAGGCCGGGCACGCGCCGCTGCAGTGGGTCGGCGCCGGAGTGGCGGGGTATGGCGTGGCCTATGTGCTGGCCCACGATGGTTTCTTTCACCGTCACTGGCCGCGTGCGCCGAGGCCGGTCAACCGCTACCTGCGGCGCTTGTACCGCGCGCACCGCTTGCATCATGCGGTGAAGGGGCGCCAGGGCAGCGTGTCGTTCGGCTTCTTCTATGCGCCGCCGCTGCGGGTGCTCAAGCGCCAGTTGCAGCGGCGGCGTGGCTGAAGGCCAGGCGTGGTCAGTTGACGCTTTGCTGGCTGGCGCTTGCCTGTGCTGGCCGGTGCCCCCGGCTCACCCACCAGCCAAACCCCGCGGCGGTGAAGAACATGATCAGGCTGTAGATCGCCGCTGGCACGGCCATGGTGGCGTTGTTCAGCAATGACGGGCTCAGGGCCAGGGCGATGGCCAGGGTGCCGTTGTGGATGCCGACCTCCATGCCGATGGCGATCGCCTGGCGCCGGGGGATGCTCAACAGGCGTGGCACCCAGTAGCCCACGCCCAGGCTGAGCAGGTTGAACAGCAAGGCGGCGCCGCCGACCACGGGCGCATACTCGACCACCGTCTGCCAGTCCTTGGCCAGCGCCAGGACGATGGTGAAGGCCAGGAACAACGCTGCCACCAGTTTCATCGGCTTCTCCATGCGCGCGGCGAAGCCCGGCGCCCAGCGGCGAACCAGCATGCCCAGCGCCACCGGCAGCAGGACGATGGCGAACACCTGCATGACCTTGGCGAACTGCAGCGGGATGGCCTGGTCCGAGGCCATGAACCAGCTCAGCGACAGGTTCACCAGCAGCGGCATGGTGAGGATGGCGATCAGCGAATTGACCGCCGTGAGGGTGATGTTCAACGCCACGTCGCCATGGGCCAGGTGGCTGAACAGGTTGGCGGTGGTGCCGCCCGGCGAGGCGGCCAGCAGCATCAGGCCCACCGCCAGCGCCGACTCCAGGCCGAAACCGTTGGCGATCAGGAAGCACACCAGCGGCAGCAGCAGGATCTGGCAGGCCAGGCCGATCACCACTGGCCTTGGGTACTTCACCACCCGGGCGAAGTCGGCGAGGGTCAGCGATAGCCCGAGGCCGAGCATGATGATGCCCAGGGCGAGAGGCAGGACGGCGGTCAGCAACGGCGAGGCGGTCATGGACGGGTACTCGGGCGGGGGATCCCGGGGAGTGTAGGTGGCCGCGCCGCGATGGCTAACCGCAGTGGCAGCGGCGTGGTAACCATTTGTTACCAGGGTGCCGCGTTGCGGTACCGCGCCCGGCACAGTAGCATTCGCGCTTTTCACCGAAGGATTCGTCTGCCATGCCGTTCCAGCAAGGTCTGCTTGCCACTCCGGTGCCGGCCCATGCCCGCCACCTGTTCTTCGCCCTCGATTCGCTCGAGGCCTTGCCTGCCGTTCTGGACCAACTGATTCCCCAGGTCGATGGCCAGCGCCTGATCCTCGCCGTCGGTGCGCCGCTGGCCAAGGCACTGGGCCGTGACGTGCCCGGTCTGCGGGCGTTCCCGCAACTGGACGCGGTGGTGGAGAACCCGGCGACCCAGCACGCCTTGTGGCTGTGGCTGCG
Organism: Pantoea sp. Cy-639; assembly: GCF_011752525.1. GTDB lineage: Bacteria > Pseudomonadota > Gammaproteobacteria > Pseudomonadales > Pseudomonadaceae > Aquipseudomonas. The sequence continues at coordinate 19,063 of NZ_VWXI01000010.1, forward strand.
TGGTGAAGAGCGCGGCGAGCTGTTCCTGCGTGCCGAGGCGCTGCGCCAGGCACTGGCCCCGGCCTTGCGCCTGGTCGACAGCGTCGATGGTTTCCTGCACCGCGGCGGGCATGACCTGACAGGCTACGAGGACGGTACCGAGAACCCGGTGGACGAGGACGCCGTGGCCGCGGCCATCGTCCCGGGCGACGTGGCGGGCCTGGCCGGTTCCAGCTTCGCTGCCTTCCAGCTGTGGAAGCACGACCTGGGTTACTTCAAGTCGCTGCCCCAGGACGAGCAGGACAACATCATCGGCCGCCGCCTGAGCGACAACGAGGAACTCGACGACGCGCCGGCATCGGCCCATGTCAAGCGCACCGCGCAGGAGAGTTTCGAGCCCGAGGCCTTTGTCGTTCGGCGTTCGGTGGCCTGGGCCGACGAGCGTGGCGCAGGGCTGGCGTTCGTCGCCCTGGGCTTCTCGCTGGATGCCTTCGAGGTGCAACTGCGGCGCATGAGCGGGTTGGAGGACGGTGTTGTCGATGGCCTGTACCGCTTCAGCCGGCCGTTGAGCGGTGGCTACTACTGGTGCCCGCCGATGGCTGAAAACGGTGCCGACCTGCGTCTGCTGCTGGGCTGATCTGGCGTAGCCGGCGCCGTTATCGCGGCGCCTGGTTCGCCGGCAAGGCTGGCTCAGGAGCCGGCCTTGCCGGCGAACACCGGCTCATGCGTTTCCACGCGCTCAGGCCGACGGCCCGGATGTTCAGAACGGCATGGCCACCGTCAGCTGGCTGTACACATTGGTCCCGCTGCCTACCTGGTTGCCGCCGTTGCCCTGGTCTTTGTTCGGCTTGAACAACCCCAGCAGCGGGGTGACGATCAGGTGCTCGTTCACCGCCCATTCCACATACAAGTCCAACTCCCGGGCATCGAGATTGAGGGTGTCGCGGGTGCGCACGGTATTGAAGTCGAAGAACAGCGCGCCCACGGTCAGGTCGCTGCGGGGCGTTGCCTTCAGGCCGACATGGTGGATGGCGCTGTTGCTGTTGAACGGACCGGCATAGTTGCCCGCCACCTCGCCCTGGATCCAGGTCCCATAGCCACTGGACAGCCCGGTGAACAACAGGTCCCAGCCAGCTGAATAGCGGGTATAGCGGTAAGTCAGCTGCGGCGCCCAGGGGGCTTCGGCGAAGGTGTAGCCGGCCTCGCTGTACCAGGCGGTCTCGCGTCCGCCACGCTTGTCCTGCCAGGCATATTCGAACGCCAGGCGGGTGTTGCTCAGCCCGACGCTGCCTTCGCCGCGCAGGCTGTACACGTTCATGCCTTCGCGCGCTTTCTGGAACTCGCTGGCCCACTGGTCGGCGACGTCGATGCCGTGCAGGTAGGTCAGGCCGAGGGTGCCCAGCGGGTGGGTGTAGTCCAGGGTACCGGCAGCCAACTCGGTCTCGGCCTGGGCGCGGTTGTCGGACTTGAGCCACAGCACGCTGCCGTGCAGGCCTTCGCTGCCGCCCAGGCGCAGCACGGCGGTACGGTCGAAGGCGTGGCGGGCGCCGAGATAGAAGCCGCCACCGCGATTGAGATGGCCGTCGGCCGGCCGCTTGCCGAGGTTGGGGCCATCGTCGTTGACCAGGAAGCCGCTGCCCAGGCGGATCACCTGGCGGCCGCCGGAGATGTCCACGCCATCCTGCCCCAGCAGCGGGAACAGGTCGCCGGAGCGCCAGCCCAGGTAGGCATCCTCGATCTTGGTGGTGCGCTCACTGCCATCCTGGTTGCCGCCGGCGTCGCCATCGCCCCAGGCGCCGGAACTGACCCAGTTCAGCGCGCCATACAGGCGGCCATTGCCTGCCAGGCCCTGGTCGCCGCTGAAACCGTACTTGATGAAACCTTCGCGCCAGGTCGAGCCGCCGGGTCTGCCGTCGTAGTTGTGACGGCTGTTGAACATGCCCCAGACCGCCAGCAGGTCGGCGTTGAGGTGGCTGTCGTCGTCGGCATGAAGTTCGTAGGCCGGGCTGGCCGGGCCGTGCACCAACAGGGCCAGGGCGCTGGCCAGGGCAGTGCGGCGTGGAGTCAGACGCATGGATCGTTCCTCGTTTGTTGTGTGCGGTCTTGGGTGCCGCGTCGTTGTGGAGGCAGGGAGCAGGTATTAGCGCGTGGAAGGTGGGGTGGGGTCTTGCCTGTGGCTGCCAGCGGGCTTGGCTGTCGCCGCCACGTGGCGCAGACGCTGCGCCACGTGGCGGGCCGGGATGTCAGTGCCTGGCCAGGGTCTCCGGCAAGGTCGCGCCACCGTCGACGATCAGTGTCTGGCCGGTGATGTAGCGAGCCGCGTCCGAAGCCAGGAACAGCATGGCCGCGGCGATGTCTGCCGGTTCGCCCAGCCGCCCGAGGGGGATGCCGGCGGCAATCTGCCGGTTCAGCGCCGGGTCGCCGAGGTTGCCCATGGCCGGGGTGCGGATCATCCCCGGTTCGACGCCATTGACCCGCACGTTGCACGGCGCCAGTTCCAGGGCGGCGTTGCGGATGAAACCGTTGACCCCGGCCTTGGACGCGGCGTAATGGCTCAAGCCCGGATAGGCCACCCGCGGGCCGGTCACCGACGAGGTGGCCAGCACGCAGCCACCGCCCTGGCGCTGGAACAGCGGCAGGGCAGCCTGGGTCAGCCAGAACAGCGCTTCCAGGTTTACCGCCAGGGTGCGCCGCAGCAACGTCGGGTCGATGTCGGCGAAGGGCGTGAGCGGAAAATGCCCGGCGTTGTGCACCAGCACGTCGAGTCGCTGCAATTGGCCCAGGCAATGGCTGATCGCCTGCGGGTCGGCAAGGTCCAGGCACTGCGCCTCGACCTCGTGTCCCAGTGCCTGCTGGGCCTGCACCAGCCGTTGCAGCGCCTGCTGCGCGAGATCCACGGCCAGCACCCGGGCGCCGCCACGGGCGAAACCCTCGACGATGGCCTGACCGATCCCGCCTGCCGCGCCAGTGACCAGCACCGTATAGCCTGCGAAGTCGTAGTGCGCGCTCATGTCGGCGACGCCAGGCGGGTGTAGGCCAGGGTCGGCACGTCGACCACGGTGGCGCCGCCATCGGCGGTGAGCACCGCGCCGGTGACGATGCTGGCCTCGGCGCTGATCAGGAACTGGCACACCGCGGCGACTTCGTCGGCGCTGGCCGGGCGGCGCAGCGGCACATCGGCGGTGACGCGACGGTAGGCGGCGTCGAGGTCTTCGTGGTGATGGGCCATCAGCGCCTGCATTTCTTCATCGGCCATGGGCGTGCGGACCCAGCCAGGGCACACGCAGTTGACCCGCACCCCGAGCGGGCCGTAGTCGCGTGCCAGCGAGCGGGTCAGCCCGACCAGGGCGTGCTTGGCCGTGGTATAGCCGCACACCTCGGGGCCGGCGGCCAACGAGGCGATCGAACCGAGCAGCACCAGGCTGCCACGGCGCGCCTGCAGCAGCGGCAGGCAGGCGCGGGCGGTGTGGAAGGCGCTGTCGAGGTTGCCGTGCAGGGCCTGGCGCCAGGCCTGGTCGCTGGTGTCGCCGCAACGACCGAGGCCATGGCCGCCGGCGCAGGCGATCAGCGCATCGAGACCACCGAAACGGGCCCTCACCTGGTCGACGAAACCGTCCCAACTGGCGCTGTCCGCCGCATCGCCGCACAGCACCAGGCCATCGCAGGCCTGGGCGACGCGCTCCAGTGCCGCGCGCCGGCGACCGACCAGCGCCACCTGCCAGCCTTGGCGCGCCAGGCGCCGGGCACAGGCCTCGCCGATGCCGCTGCCGGCACCGGTAATCAGCACGCTGCGGCTCATCGCGGGTACTCCGTGCGATTGACCACCCGGCAATGGGACGACACCGGGAAGTTGGCCAGGCTGTCGAAACCGTCGCCCTGGTAGCCGAAGATCTTGCCGTCGCTGCGGTGCTGGCGCAGGTCGATCATCACCAGGCCCAGGGTCGGCACGATCTTCTCGCACCAGACGAACAGGTACAGCTGCTCGGCGATCTTGTAATAGTGGGCGCGGTCGGTGTCGCACAGGCCCTGCTCGACGCCCTTGAGGCATTGCCAGCTGTAGTAGCCGGTATTGAGGTAGAGGTGCTCGTACTCCTCGGTGGGGCTGTAGCGGTAGTGGTTGCGCAGGCCCACCAGCTCGTCGGTCGGTGCGTGGGGGCAGGCGCCTGGCTGCCAGGGACGCTCGAGGCTGCCGTGCAGGAAGGTGGCTTCGACGCCGCTCAGTGGCTCGCCGGCCAGGGCCAGCTCGTACAGCCCACGGCGGGTGCGGGCCTGGTCGGGCAGGCGGCCGAGCACGGCGGTGAACGCCCGGGCGGGGAGGTCGAGCACCAGCGACACCGACCAGGTCTGGCCTTCAGCGTCGCGCTTGAGGAAGTCGACCAGGTAGAGGCCGTCGCGCACCGAGGTGGCGCGGTACTCGGCGCTGCCTTGGCTGTGGCCGTCGGCGGCGCGCCAGTGCAGGCGTTCGCTGTCGAAGCGGTGTTCGATCTGCCAGCCGTTGGCGAAGTGCAGGGTGAGCGTGCGGCCGGACAGGTCGGCCAGTCGTGGCAGGATGAACGCGCCCGGGGCGAAGCCGTCGGCAAGGGCGCCCACGGTGATCCAGTCGGCAGGTTTGGACATGGGGTGACTCCTGTGGTTGGGATGGCCACAGGGTGCCGCGCGGGGCCGGGCGGCGGTATCAACCGGAAGGTTGAGTCAGAGGAACAGGCAGGCCACCAGCTCGGTGCGGTTGGCCACGCCCAGCTTGCGGAACAGGTTGACCAGGTGGGTCTTGACCGTTGGCAGACCGACACCGAGCGCGCGGGCGATCAGCTTGTTGCTCTGGCCCTGGCGCAGCAGCTCGGCGATCTGCCGTTCGCGTGGCGTCAGTTCGGCGTTGCCGGGGGCTGGCGTGCGCGGCTCAGTGGCCAGCGCCAGTTGCATCAGACCGTGCAGCGGCAGCAGGCGCTCGAGCTCCTCGCCGCGGAACTCGCCCAGCCCGGCGCAGCGCAGCAGCGACACGCCGGCGCTGGGCCGGCCATCGACCTGGGCGATGATCTCGACCACGTCCACTACCTGGTGCTGGGCGAGAAAGTGCCGGTAGGTCTCGCCCTGGTCCACCGGCAGGCCGGCCAGGCCCTGGCGCAACGACACCACGGGCTTGCCGATGGCCAGGCAGCGCTGCGGCTGCAAGGGATCGAAGCGCCGGTAGTGCGCCAGGTAGCGGGCGTGCATCGGCGCCTGCAGGTCCTGCAGGAGGAAGTCGCAGGCCTGTTGCCTGGCGTCGATGCGATAGAACGCCGCCAGCGAGGCCGGCACCTGCTGGCTGAATGCCTGCAGGCAGTAGCGACCAAGGTCCGCGTGCATGGTCAGTAGCGGATCATCACCGACTTCAGCTCGGTGAAGTCGTCGATGAATGCCGAACCGAACTCGCGGCCGATGCCCGAGGCCTTGATGCCGCCGAACGGCACGGCCGGGTCGAGCAGGGTGTGCATGTTGACCCACAGGGTGCCAGCCTGGATTTCCGGGATCAGGCGCATGGCCTTGCCCAGGTCGTTGGTCCACAGGCTGGCGCTCAGGCCGTAGGGCGTGGCGTTCATCAGTTGCAGCAGCTCGTCCTCATCGTCATACGGCAGGAAGGTCGCCACCGGGCCGAAGGTTTCCTGGTTCAGCAGGGTGTCCTGGGCGCTGTTGGCAAGTATCACCGTGGGCTCGACGAAGCAGCCCGGCCCTTGCCCAAGGCGCCCGCCGTGGATGATCTGGCTGCCCTCGGCGCGGGCAGTAGCGAACAGTTCGCCGAGCTTGCGCTGGTGCGGCTTGTTGGCGACCGGGCCGAACTGGGTGGTTTCGTCCAGGGGCGAGCCGATCTGCAACTGGCCCAGGCGTTGCGACAGCGCCTGGAGCAGCGGGTCGATGCGCGAGCGGTGGACGAAGAAGCGCTCGCCGGCGGCGCAGATCTGCCCGGAATGCAGGAAACCGGCCTCGATGATGCCGTCCACGGCCTTGTCGATACCGACATCGGCGAGGAACGCCACCGCGTTCTTGCCGCCCAGCTCGAGGGTGGCGCGGGTCAAGCCGGCGCCCATGGCGGATTGGCCGACGGCGATGCCGGTGGGCACGGAGCCGGTGAACGATACCTTGTCGGTGCCTGGGTGCTCGACCAGCGCCTTGCCCACCTGGCCGGCGCCGGTGACTACGTTCAGCGCGCCGGGGGGCAGGCCGGCGTCGCTGGCCAGTTCGGCGATGCGCAACAGGGTCAGCGGAGTGAACTCGCTGGGCTTGAGGACGATGCTGCAGCCGGTGGTCAGGGCCGAGGCGAGCTTCCAGATGGCGATCATGGTGGCGAAGTTCCACGGCACGATGCCCGCCACCACGCCCACCGGCTCGCGCAGGGTGAAGGCGGTGTAGCGTTCGCCGGCGAAGGAGGGCAGCGACGGGGTGAGGGTCTGGCCGCTGATCTTGGTCGCCCAGCCGGCGTAGTAGCGCAGGAAGTGCGCGGCCTGCTCGACCTCGAAGGCGCGGGCGATGCCGATCAGCTTGCCGGATTGCAGGGTCTCCAGCTGGGCCAGTTCCTCGCGATGGACTTCCAGCAGGTCGGCCAGCTTGAACAGCACCGCCGCACGCGCGGCCGGGCTGCAGCGCGACCAGGTGGCGAAGCCCTGGCGAGCGGAGTCGACGGCACGGTCGACATCGGCCTGGCAGGCGTCGGCGATGCGGGCGATAGGTTCGCCGTTGGCCGGGTTGAGCACTTCGAGGCGGGTACTGGACTGGCTGGCGACGGCCTGGCCATGGATATACAGGCCGTGGTCGCGGGCGAGGAAGGCGGTGACGCTGGGAAGCAGAGGGATATCGCTCATGGGTCGGCTCCGACAAGGAATGGACCAGGACCGTGGGCCAGGCCCGGATGTGTCACAGCGTAGCGAGCGCCCGCAAGGGGATCTTGTTCCCCGCTGCCAGCCCCATGACCCAGCCTGCCAGGTGCCTGGAAAGTGCAATCCGAGCTGCGGAAGTTGCATTTTCCAAGCCCTGGGGCGCTCCCATACTGGCCCGGCATTCATCGCTGGCGCGGGCTTTGCGGCCCCAGCCCGGCACGGACCAATAACAATGAGCCCGACCATGAAAAAGCCAAACGCCCTGCTCGAAGACCTCAAACCGCTGCTGCCGGCCATCGCCGCGCGTGCCGACCAGGCTGAACACGCCCGCAGCGTGCCTGCCGAGAACATCGCCCTGCTCAAGGGCATCGGCCTGCACCGCGCCTTCCAGCCCAGGCACTACGGCGGCCTGGAAATCGACCTGCCGACGTTCGCCGAATGCATCGCCGCGCTGGCCGGCGCCTGTGCCAGCACGGCCTGGGCCATGAGCCTGCTGTGCACCCACAGCCACCAACTGGCGATGTTCCCGGCCCGGCTGCAGGACGAGATCTGGGGCGTCGACCCCGATGCCACGGCGAGCAGCAGCATTGCGCCGTTCGGTCGTACCGAAGCGGTCGATGGCGGTGTGCTGTTCAGTGGCGAGATGGGCTGGAGCAGCGGTTGCGATCATGCCGAGTGGGCGATCATGGGCTTTCGTCGGGCCAATGGGGAGGGCGGACAGGACTACTGCTTCGCCGTGTTGCCGCGCAGCGACTACCAGATCCGCGACGACTGGTTCGCCGCGGGCATGCGTGCCAGTGGCAGCCGTACCCTGGTGGTCGAGCGTGCCTTCGTGCCTGAGCACCGCATCCAGAAAGCCCGCGACATGATGGAGGGCACCTCGGCCGGCTTCGGCCTGTATCCCGACAGCACGATCTACTTCAACCCGTACCGGCCGTATTTCGCCAGTGGCTTTTCCACCGTCAGCCTGGGCATCGCCGAGCGCATGCTCGAGGTGTTCAGGGACAAGACCCGCCACCGGGTGCGGGCCTATACCGGTGCGGCGGTCGGCGCGGCCACCCCGGCCTTGATGCGCCTGGCCGAGTCCACCCACCAGGTGGCCGCGGCCCGCGCCTTGCTGGAGAAAAGCTGGGCGCAGATCGCCGACTACAGTGCCCGCCAGCAGTATCCGAGCCGCACTGAACTTGCGTTCTGGCGGACCCACCAGGGTTATGCGGTGAAACTGTGCATCGAAGCCGTGGACCGGTTGATGGCCGCCGCTGGTGGCGGCGCCTGGTTCGACAGCAACGAGATGCAGCGGCTGTTCCGCGATGCGCACCTGACAGGCGCCCATGCCTACACCGACTACGACGTCTGCGCGCAGATCCTCGGTCGCGAACTGATGGGCCTGGAGCCGGATCCGGCGATGACCTGAGTGCGTTCGTGCAGATCATGGATGGCGTGGGTGCGGGCTTGCCCTGCGTACCGCCCCAGCTGTCGCCAGCCAACAACAATAATGGGAGCCTTGCATGCCTAGCCCTTTCGATTCCCGCGCCTTTCGCCGCGCCCTGGGCAATTTCGCCACCGGCGTTACCGTGATCACCGCTGCCGATGCCGATGGGCACAAGGTTGGCGTCACGGCCAACAGCTTCAATTCGGTGTCCCTCGATCCGCCGCTGATTCTCTGGAGCATCGACAAACGTTCCAGTAGCCATGCCGTGTTCGAGCGCGCCGGCCACTTCGCGGTCAATGTGCTGGCTGCCGATCAGATCGACCTGTCCAATACCTTCGCCCGGCCCAGCGACGACCGCTTCGCCGGCATCGAACACTGTCTCGGCGAGGGCGGTGCGCCGTTGCTGGCGGACTGCGCCGCGCGGTTTCGCTGCGAGACGTTCCAGCAGCTCGATGGCGGCGACCACTGGATCCTGATCGGCAAGGTGCTGGCCTTCGACGACCTGGGGCGTGCGCCATTGCTGTATCACCAGGGGGGCTATTGCATGGTGCTGGCGCATACGCGGATGGCTCCTAGTCAGGGTGGCAGCTATTTGCAGGGACGCTTGCAGCACAACCTGTACTACCTGATGACCCAGGCCTTGCGCAGCTACCAGGCCGGCTATCAGCCGCAGCAGTTGGCCACGGGATTGCGCACCAGCGAGGCACGCCTGCTGATGGTGCTCGAGCATGATGCTGGGCTGGCGTTGCCTGAGTTGCTGCGGGAAGTGGCGATGCCTGAGCGCGAGGTCGCAGAGGCTATCGACAGTCTTTCGCGCAAGGGGTTGGTGGCCGATGACAATGGTCGGGTGTGCCTGACCGAGGCCGGACGGGAACAGACCGAGGGGTTGTGGGGGATTGCCCAGGCTCGGCAGGAGGCGGTGTTCGGTGGGTTCAGTGTGGAACAGATGGAGGCTTTCAAGGCTGTGCTCAGGGCGATTCCTTTCAAGGTGGGGTGAGGGTTGCCATGGGTTCGCCGGGAGAGCTGTAGCGCTCTTGAGATCGAGCGCCGCCCGCGCGGCGCATCGTGGGCTTTCGCCCACTCCCACATTTGTTTCGGGCCAGTCTCTCCTGTGGCATTGCCTGGTCCGCCTTGTTGGCAGGACGCGGTTTCAGCGTGGGCGCTGCTGGTGCTTCGCCTGGCTTGAGACATGCACCAAGGCGTACAGCGGTACCCTCACAGGACTGCATCGCCCGAAACAGATGTGGAATGGGTAAACAACGTTGGGAATGGGGAAACAACTGTGGGAATGGGTAAAACAACTGTGGGAGCGGGCGAAGCCCGCGATGCGGTGAAAGCGCTGCTGAGGATAGAGGCGGGAGACAGAGTGGTGCATGAGGGCTGCTGGGTTCGCCGGGAGAGTTGTAGTGCTCTTGAGATCGAGCGCCGCCCGCGCGGCGCATCGTGGGCTTTCGCCCACTCCCACATTTGTTTCGGGCCAGTCTCTCCTGTGGCATTGCCTTGTCCGCCTTGTTGGCAGGACGCGGTTTCAGCGTGGACGCTGCTGGCGCTTCGCCTGGCTTGAGGCATACGCCAAGGCTGACAGCGGTACCTTCACAGGACTGCATCGCCCGAAACAGATGTGGGAGTGGGCGAAAGCCCACGATGCGCCGCGCGGGCGGCGCTCGGTCTCACAGACACCACAAGATTTCCGCCAGGCACCAGGCACCCACCCCAACCCCGCCCTCCTGGCAGGGCAGGTCAAGGTTGCAGGCAGGCAATGGCAAGACGGTGACGCCACGACGTCGCACAGTGCCTGGGCGTGTCGTCTCTGGCACGGGGCAGGCCTGCACCCACACCCTGCATGGGTCCAGGCTTGCCCCGCGAGGGGGCCGACAGCATGCTCCCACACTCGTCCACCCAGGGCCCTCCCATGACAATCAACAATAAGCTCACAGAGCACCTCAACCGCGGCAGCGTCGGTTTCCCCACCGCACTGGCCAGCACCGTCGGCCTGATCATGGCCAGCCCGGTGATCCTCACCGCGACCATGGGCTTCGGCATCGGCGGCAGTGCCTTCGCCGTGGCCATGGTGATCGCCGCGCTGATGATGCTCGCCCAGTCGACCACCTTCGCCGAAGCCGCGGCGATCCTGCCGACCACCGGCTCGGTCTACGACTACATCAACTGCGGCCTGGGCCGCTTCTTCGCCATCACCGGCACCCTGTCGGCCTACCTGATCGTCCATGTCTTCGCCGGCACCGCCGAGACCATCCTCTCCGGGGTGATGGCACTGGTGAACTTCGAGCACCTCAACACCCTCGCCGAATCGGCAGGTGGCTCCTGGCTGCTGGGCGTCGGCTTCGTGCTGGTGTTCGGCGTGCTCAACGCCTTCGGGGTCAGCGCCTTCGGTCGCGCCGAGGTGGTACTGACCTTCGGCATGTGGACCACGTTGATGGTGTTCGGCGTGCTGGGCGTGCTGGCGGCGCCGGCGGTGCAGTTGCAAGGGCCGTTCGGTGTGTCGCTGGTCGGCACCGACCTGATGACCATCCTGTCGCTGGTGGGCATGGCCATGTTCATGTTCGTCGGTTGTGAGTTCGTCACGCCGCTGGCCCCGGAGCTCAAGCGTTCGGCCTGGGTGATGCCCAAGGCCATGGCCCTGGGCCTGTTCGGCGTGGCCAGTTGCATGTTCCTGTATGGCGCGGCGATGAAGCGCCAGGTGGAGAACGTGGTGCTCGATGCCGCCAGTGGCGTGCACCTGCTGGATACGCCGATGGCCATCCCGCGTTTTGCCGAACAGGTCATGGGCGATATCGGCCCGGTATGGCTGGGCATCGGCTTCCTGTTCGCCGGCGCCGCCACCATCAACACCCTGATGGCCGGTGTGCCGCGAATCCTCTACGGCATGGCGGTGGATGGTGCGCTGCCCAAGGTGTTCACCTACCTGCATCCACGTTTCAAGACGCCGCTGCTGTGCATCCTGGTGGTGGCGCTGATCCCTTGCCTGCATGCCTGGTACCTGGGCGGCAACACCGACAACATCCTGCACCTGGTGCTGGCGGCGGTGTGCGCCTGGAGCACGGCCTACCTGCTGGTGACCCTGTCGGTCGTGGTCTTGCGTATCCGCCGTCCGGACCTGCCACGGGCCTATCGCTCGCCGTTGTTCCCGCTGCCGCAGATCATCTCCAGCATCGGCATCCTGCTGGGCATGTGGTTCATCACCCCGCCAGGCATGGATCCTGCCGAGGTCTATGTACCGTTCGCGGTGATGCTCGGGGCCACGGCAGCCTATGCGCTGTTCTGGACCTTGTGCGTGCAGAAGGTCAACCCGTTCCGCCCGGCGCGGGTCGAGGACGTGCTGGAGAAGGAGTTCGCCGCCGAACCCGGCCAGGCCCAGGACGAGCAGGTGCGCCATGTCGGCAAGCTGGCTTGAGCGCCTGGGTGCGCCGCGGACCCCGGCGGGATACCTGCCGGGGGCGACCTTGCAACGGCTGGCGCGCAACCTGGGTTTGACGGATTTGCAATCCGGGGCAGCGTTTACCTACCGTGAGGACGGGCCCCGCATCGAGGTGTTCGAGCGTACCGAGCGCCATCTGTTGATGCACCTGGTGATGTGCGAGTTCGTCCTGCGCCTGCCTGCCCGCGACCAGGGCAAGCTGCGTGCCGAACTGCAGCACACCGGCATGCTGCGCCGCAGCGGCCTGGCATGCCGCTTGCGCGGCGGCGACCCGGCCTTGTTCGAGGTGCTCCAGGCGCGCCTCGCAGAGGTTGGCACGGTATTGATGCCTTTGGACTTCAAGCGCCTGGTCATCGACTGCCGTGATGGCGAATGGCGGGTGACCCTGGAGCACATGGGCGCCAGCGAGGTGGTCAACCGCATGCCGGCCTTGCGTCGCTACATTCCCCTCGATGTCGCGCAGCGCCGCCTGCTCTGGCAGGCGTTCGACACACTGGCTGGCATTCTGCACGGCCTCTGAACCCGATACGTTCTCTTGCAGGAGCGGCCTTGTGTCGCGAAGGGCTTTGGTGACACAAGGCGCGCTCATGAAGATGACGGTTGTACGTCTATAGATAACATGTTAACAATTACCTCCATAACAACAACCGTTGCGTGTGGAGATTGCCATGCTCATGTCCCAGCCCGCGTCACTGCACTGCGCAAGCCTGGCCACTGACGGCCTGGAGCGCTGGACCACCGCCATGCAGCAGGTCTGTGGCCGTTTCCAGACCGAGCTGGCGTTCAATCGCTCGCTGTTCATCGGCGAAATTTCCACCTTCAACCGCGCCGGCCTGGCGCTGGCCAGCCTGCGCACCAATGCCGGCAACATTCGCCGCCTGGGCGACAATCCCGACTGTGACGACGATCAGCACTGTTTCCTGGTCAGCCAGCGCATGGGGTATTCCCAGGTTACCCAGGGCGGTGTGACGATCCAGCTGTCGCCGGGCGAGCTGTTGCTGATGGATTCGGTGGGGCCTTGCGAGATCACCCCGTTCGGGCTGATCGAGCATGTCTCGCTGGCGCTGTCCCGCGAGCAGGTGCGCAAGCAGTGGACGGGGCCGGGCGCGGCCTTTGGCAAGATTTCCTCGACCAATGCCTGCGGGCGCATGCTGCACCTGCTGATGGACCAGTTGTGCCGTGAGGGCGACGAGGCTGGCGGGGCCCAGGGCGAGGCCTTGCAGGCGGCGTTCATCGCGTTGCTCGAGCCAGGCTTCGAGCGGGGCGAGGACAACCCGGGGGCGTTGACCGGGCTCAGCGGTGCCAGCCTGCGCGGCTATGTGCAGAAGGTCATCGACGAATCCCTGGGCCAGCCTGGGCTGACCCCGGCCAACCTGGCCGAGCGCCTGAGCATCTCGGTGCGTCACCTGTACCGATTGTTCGAGGAGGAGGGTGACAGTGTGTGCCGCTATATCCAGCGCTCGCGGCTCAAGCGCAGTGCCGATGACTTGTCCAACCCGTTCCTGCGGCGCGAGTCGATCACCTCGATCGCCTACAAGTGGGGCTTCACCGACTCGGCGCATTTCAGCCGGGCGTTCAAGAAACATTTCGAACAGTCGCCCAAGGACTTCCGGGCGCTGGCCTTGATGGCGGGGCGATAGCAGCCCTTCATGCGCCGGCCAATACCGGCGCAGCCGGTGGGCTCACGCCAGGCGTGTCGCCAATTCCTCCACGTACTCCCACAGGAAACGTCGCTGCGCCATACCTGGCTGCTGTTGCTCGATGAACGCAAGCATCGGGTCTTGCACCGGCGTCCTGATTCCAGCCAGCTCCTCCATCACCGCCAACCCGCAGAACGGTACGTAAGCCTCGGCATACCCACCCTCGTGCACCATCACCAGGCGCCCGTCGCACAAGCGCTCGGCGGCTTCGCGCACGTGACGGGTCATGGCCCGGAACGAATCGCTGTGCAGCAGCATCCGCGCCAGCGGGTCCACGGCATTGGCGTCATAACCGCAGGCCACCACGATCAGCTGTGGCTGAAAACGTTCCAGGGCTGGCAGGACGATGCGCTGCATGGCCTGCAGGTAGGCGTCATGGCCACTGCCGGGTGGCAGCGGGATGTTCAGGTTGCAGCCCAGGCCATCCCCCGTGCCGCGCTCGTCCGCGCCGCTGTAGCCTGGCGGGTAGCAGTGCTCCTGGTGCAGCGAGATACTCAGGACGTCGCCGCGGGCCTCGAAGATCGACTGGGTACCGTTGCCGTGGTGCACGTCCCAGTCGACCACCGCCACGCGCGCCAGGCCATGGCGCGCCTTGGCGGCCTCGATGGCGATGGCGATGTTGGCCAGGAAGCAGAACCCCATTGCCTGGTCGGCCAGGCAATGGTGCCCTGGCGGGCGCGACAGCGCGTAGGCGTTGTCGACCTCGCCGTGCAGTACCGCGTCGATGGCGGCGATGGCCAGGCCGGCCGACAGCCTGGCGATCTCGTAGCTGCCCGGGCCGACCGGTGCCTGTGGGCCGAGCGTGCCGCCACCGGCGTCGCTCAGGGCCTTGAAGCGTTGCAGGTAGCCTGACGGGTGCACCCGCAACAGGTCCTCCTCGCTGGCCGGTGTGGCACTGCGCAGCAGCAGCTGCGGCGATAGACCCGAGACCTCCAGCAGGTTCTTCAGTCGCCGCTTGGTCTCCGGCGACTCGGCAAAGCCCGCGGCGGCGGGGGGCTGCACCCAGCCGCCCACCGGCAGGGTGAGGGCATGCAGCCCGGCGCTGTGCCAGAAGCACAGTTCATCGGAGAAAAACGCGGTACGGCGGCTCATGGGTGAACTCCAGTGGTGGCGAACAGATGGGGTAGGCGGGCGATCATCAAGGCGATGAACGCCAGTGCCAGGCAGCAGGCGGCACCGACGAGCAATGCCGGCATGCCCAGGGGCGACTCGAGCAGCGGGCCGGCCATGGCGGGGCCCAGGGCAAGGCCGCCGCCGATGACCAGGTTGGCGCTGTTCATCAACCGTCCGCGCTGGTCGTGATCGGCCAGGCAGGCGAGGATGAACGGCAGCACGAAGGTCCAGCAGAACTTGAACAGCAGCGCGGCCAGGGCAAAGCGGGCGGGCGCGGGCTGGCCGAGCAGCAGGCAGATTGCCGTTGCCATCAGGCCCAGGCCGATGGCCAGCAGTCGCGTGCGTGGCCAGCGTGACCCGATCAGCGTGGCGCACAGTGCGCCGACGATGCCCATCAGCGTGGCCAGCGAGAGGATCCGCCCGCTGCTGGCCGGGTCGATGGCCGCGGCGCTGGCGATGCTGCCGATGAAGGTCCAGACGGCGCTGAGCCCGGCGTAGAACAGCAGCACGGCCAGCAGGCCGCACAGGCCAGGCAGCCAGGCCCGGGCGACAGGCAGCGTGGCTTGGCGGGCCGGGCCACGGCTTGTCGTCACGGGAAACGCCGACGCCAGCGGCAGGCACAGCAGCATCAGTAGCGCCAGGCCCAGGTACAGCGCCTTCAGGCCATGCAGATCGAACAGCCCGGGCAGCAGCCACAGGCCCAGCGCGCCGAGCAGCAACTGGCCGCTCACCCACAGCCCGTAGACCCGCTCGGCCTGTGGGCTGGCGGCGGCACTGGCGATGCAGACCACCATCAGCGAGCCGCCGGCCAGGGCGCTGAGCCCGCGCAGGGCCATCAGCGCCAGGTAGTCGCTGCACAGGGCCGAGGCCAGGTTGGCGAGGATGAACAGCAGCGCCGCACCTGCGGCGACCCGCCGCCAGTTCCAGCGTGGCTGCCAGTAGTAGGCCGGCAGGGTGGCCAGGCTCATCGCCGCCAGCTCCGCGCTGAACAGCTGGCCAATGCGCGCCGGGCCAAGGCCCAGCTGGATGGCGTACTGGGCGGCGACCACCGGGGCGGTCATCAGCACGCAGGGCACGATCGCAGCGAACATCACGATGGCCAGCAGGCGCCGGGGTGGCAGGCCGAGTGCAAGGGAAGCGGACATGGCGATTCCTCAGAAGACGTGGACGAAACGCAGCAGCAGGTTGTCCTGGGCGTAGGCGTTGTGGGTGGCGATGTTGCGGGTCAGGCCCAGCAGCACCTGGTTGCGTCGGTCGAGCCAGTGGCCGAGCTCGAAGCCGGCCTGGGTATAGCGCTGGTGGCTGTCGTCCAGGCGCTGGCCAGCAAGGGTCAGCTCGCCGCCGTCGGCGTGGATCAGGCGCAGGGCGCCGTAGGTGCTGGGGGTGAGGTCGTAGGAGGCGAAGGCCTGCAGGCGATACAGCGGCTTCTGTGTGAGCGTGCTGCCGAGGTAGTCGTCGTTGCGCCCGTAGAGCTGGGCTTCGAGGTTGGCTTCGAGCAGCCAGCGTTCGCCCACGCCCTGGGTGTAGTTGTAGTTCAGGTGCAGCGCCCAGCGGTTGGCGCCGGGCGAGACCCCGGGGGCGCTGGCGTGGTACTCGCCAAGCGGCACGCCGAGCAAGGCCAGCAGGCCGCTGTAGGTACGGTGTTGCGGATCGTTGATGAAGAACAGCGTGCCGCCCACCTGCGGATCGCCGATGCCGCGTTCGCGGCTGTGGCTGGCGGCGCCGGGCAGGCGTGCCTCGGTGTCGACGTAGGACACGATGAACTGCGGCGTGCACAGGCTGGCGCAGATATCGCTGAACCACAGCTGGCGCCAGGCGACGGCATTGACCGACAGATCAGCCTTGCCGTCGGCGTCGGCGACGCCGTGATAGCTGTTGGCGCGCGTCAGCGGCAGGTAGGCGACCCCCAGGCGGGTGCCCACCGGCGCGCTGACGAAGTCGCGGGCGTTGAGGTCGGCGGCCTGGGCACCGGCGCCGGCAAGGGCCAGGAGGGCGGGCAGGGCGCGGACAAGGCGATAGGGCATGGGCGTGTTCCTTCTTCTTGTTGTTGTGATGGGCGAACAGCGGGCAAGCCTTCCCCTTCCCGCCAGGGGGCTGGCAGGTGGGCTGTGGTGGGCGGTCAGTGCGGCGGCTGGTGCAGCAGCTGGGTGATTCCGGCCTTGTTGTTCACCCCGAGCTTGGCGTAGATGCTGCGAATGTGATGACGCACGGTGTTGGGCGCCACACCCAGCGCGCGGGCGATCTCCTTGTAGGTGCCGCCACCGCCGAAGCGTTCGGCGACATCCGCCTCGCGGGCGCTGAGCTGGGCCAGGGCCGAGCGTGGGCGGGCGGTCAGCAGGAACAGGTCGCCGACGGCGGTGGCGTCCAGTTGCAGGTGCTGGCCGCGGTAGCTGCTCGGGCTGACCTGCGCCGGCAAGTGCGGGCCGCTCCAGTGCGGCCACTCCAGCAACAGCCGCTCGACGAAGCCGCGCTCGGCATGCTGCAACGTGCCCTGGCGATCACACACCGCCAGGGCCAGGGTATTGGCGCCGTCCAGCGCTTCGCGCAGGGCGACCAGGGCGCGGATCTGGTTGGCGCCTTCGGCGGCCACCAGGTGCGGCATCAAGTGTTCGAGCAGGTGGCGCTCGCTGGCGTTGAACGGCGCCTCGGCCTGGGTTCGGTAGAGGGTCAGGTGCACGCTCAGGCGGGTGCGTGGGTCGATGTGGATGATGCACAGGAACTCGCCAAAGCCATGGCGTCGGCCGAGCCAGCGCAGGCCGTGCGGAGCATCGACGGCCTGGCTGTCGACGATCACCGCGTGGCCGGGGCGGGCGTGCACCTGCTGGACCGTGGTGTCCTGGTCGCGGATCGACTGCCAGTCCCGTACATAGCTGGGCGGCAGGCCGAACAGCTGGCTGCTGTGCTCGCGAGGCAGGCCGTCGACCAGCGCGGCGCGGCCCCACCAGGCCTTGGCGAAGGGAATCAGCTCGCGGCTGCGCCCGAGCATGTGCTGATGAAAGCTCTGCAGCGGCTGCTCCTGGGCCAGGCGCTGCAGCTCCAGCACCAGGGCGTTGAACAGGGTGAAACCGGGAGAGGCAAGGTAATCGGACATGGGCGGTACCTGGCTGCGACGTTCTTGTTGTTGTCAGGGCCTGGAGGGGAGTATCGCCAAGGGAACGGGGGCGGACCATCCTGCAGATGCAGGATAGGGAGCAGGCAGGGCGGGGCAATGCCATGCCCATTGCCGGCTGGAGCCAGCCGGCGATGGGCCGCGAGGCAGCCCCGGTGACGGGTCAGGCGACGGCGAGGTAGTGCTTGACGAACGTTTCGCTCAACACCTCCCACAGCACGGCCGTGCCCTTGGTCACGAACCAGGCATCGCCTGCCTTGTAGCGCGTCACCTGACCGGTGGATTCATCGGTCAGCTGGATCTCGCCGGTCACGATCAGCGCCTGCTCGCTGAACGGATAGACCATGCGGAACTTGCCTTGGGTGGTGCCGAAGTAGGCGCTGCTGACCGGGTCGGTCGGTGCGCCGTGGGTCATCTTGCCGTAGCACTTGACCTCGCCTTCGAGGATGGTCGAGCCAAGGTCGGCAACGGTGCCCCAGGCGTCGAGTTCGGACAGTTGCACACCCTGGCGGACGGCGGTGAGAGTCATGGTGGATCTCCTGGTCGGTGGGAAAAGGTTCAACGGCGGCCGTTGAAGTAGCCCGAGAGCTGGTGCACGGTCTTGCCGGCGGTCAGCAGCAGCGGGCGGATATGGTCCTTGCCGAGGATGCGCGCATGCTTGACCGAGCTGATCAGGTCGTAGCGGCTGGAGCCTTCGCTCATGCCCTCGGCGAGGATCTTGCAGATGATGTGGCTGGGGGTGACGCCGAAGCCTGAATACCCCTGCACGTAGAATGCATTGGGGCGGTTGCTCAGGGTGCCGATCTGCGGGAACAGGTTGGCGCTGGTGGCCATCGGTCCGCCCCAGGCCAGGTCGATGCGCACGTCCTTGAGGTAGGGGAAGATCTTCAGCATCAGGTTGCGGTTCCAGGCCTTCAGGTCCTTCGGGATGTGTTCGACGAAGGGCGTGGCGGCGCCGAACAGCAGGCGGTTCTCGCGGGTGACGCGGTAGTAGTCGATGACCGGGCGGATATCGCTGTAGGCGCCACGGATCGGGCTGATGCGCATGATCTGCTCGTCGGACAACGGCTCGGTCATCAGTTGGAAGGCGTAGGTGTTGACGGTGCGCGCATGCAGTTCGGGCTCGAGCTTGTTGAGGAAGCTGTCGCAGGCCCACAGCAGCTTGCTGGCCTTGACCGAGCCACGGCCGGTGCGCACGGTGATGCGCTCGCCGTAGCGCACTTCCAGCGCCGGGCTGTGCTCGAAGATCCGTGCGCCGTGGCCGACCAGGGCCTGGGCCTCGCCAAGCAGCAGGTTCAGCGAGTGCACATGGCCGCCGCCCATGTGCAGCAGGGCGCTGCTGTAGGCGTCGGAGCCGATGATCTGCCTGACCTCCGAGCCGCCGAGAAAGCGGATCTCGTCCTTGCTGTTGATCGCCTTGAAGTCCTTTTCCCAGGCGCGCAGGGTCTTTTCCTGACGGGCGTTGAAGCCCATGTAGCCATAGCCGTGGCAGAAGTCGGCATCGATGGCGTAGCGCTTGATACGTTCCTTGATGATGCCGGCGCCCAGTTCGCTGATCTCGAAGATCTCGCGCAGGCCCTGTTCGCCGACGCTGCCCTTGATCTTCTCCAGGTCGTGGCCGATGCCGGCCATGATCTGCCCGCCGTTGCGGCCGGTGCCGCCGAAGCCCAGGTAGCGCGCCTCGAGCACGACGACATTGGTGATGCCTTGCTCGGCCAGTTCCAGGGCCGTGTTGATGCCCGAGAAGCCGCCGCCGATTACCACCACGTCGGCGTCGATGTCGCTTTCAAGGGTGGGGAAGCTGAGGTTGTATTTCTTGGTTGCGGTGTAGTAGGTGGGCGTTTCGATGTTGATCATGGCGCAGCCTGGACAGTTGGAATTATTGGAAAGCAGGGCTTGCACAAGCGCTGTCTGTACCAGCTATTGGGCGCCTAACGAGCGGTAGGTGTCTTGTGCCGGGCTGCCAGGCATTTGACCGAGGCTGCCAGCTCGGTGGGGACTGTGGGAATCGAGGGAACTCGGGGAATTTGGGGAATTGAGGGAATTGAGGGAATTGAGGGAATTGAGGGAATTGGGGGAGCCTGTGGGAGCTGTGGGAGCTGTGGGATTTGTGGGATTTGTGGGATTTGTGGGAGCTGGCGAAGCCGGCGATGGGCTGCATAGCAGCCCCTTTGCGGTTGAGCTCAGTACACGCCACCCTGGCCGGCCCCCACCGCCCCGACCTTGAACTTGCCCAGCAACCCCTGCAACCCCCGCATCAGCACCGTGGTATCGACCCCCACGGCCACGAACGCGGCGCCCAGGTCAAGGTAGCGCCGAGCCAGCGACTCGTCGGCGCTGAGGATCCCCGCCGCCTTGCCAGCCTGCTG
Source organism: Pantoea sp. Cy-639 (assembly GCF_011752525.1). Classification (GTDB taxonomy): domain Bacteria; phylum Pseudomonadota; class Gammaproteobacteria; order Pseudomonadales; family Pseudomonadaceae; genus Aquipseudomonas. The sequence goes on from NZ_VWXI01000010.1 coordinate 39,049, forward strand.
GATCCGCACGATGGCGTCTTCGATGGCCGCCTGCACCTCGGGATGTCCCGGGTTGCCGCGATGCCCCATGGCCGCGCTGAGGTCGGCCGGGCCGATGAACACGCCATCGACGCCGTCCACCGCGCAGATCGCATCGAGGTTGGCCAGGCCCTCGCGGCTCTCGACCTGGACCAGCAGGCACATCTGCGCGTCGGCCTGGTCCAGGTAGCCGGCGATGCTGTTCCAGCGCGAAGCCCGCGCCAGGGCGCTGCCGACACCGCGCAGCCCGGCTGGCGGATAGCGCATGGCGCGCACCAGGTGCTCGGCCTGGGCGGCGCTTTCGACCATCGGCACCAGCAGGGTCTGGGCGCCGATGTCGAGCAGTTGCTTGATCAGCGCCGTGTCGCCGACCACCGGACGCACCACGGCCTGGCCGGGATAGGGCGCCACCGCCTGCAACTGACCGAGCAGGCCGCGCAGGTCGTTGGGCGCATGTTCGCCGTCGAGCAGCAGCCAGTCGAAGCCGGTGTTGGCCGCCAGCTCGGCGCAGTACGGATCGGCCAGGCCGAGCCACAGGCCGATCTGTGCCTGGCCGCTGCGCAGGCGTTGCTTGAAGGTATTGACGGGCATGTCCATGGGGCGCTCCTCAGACGAACCGGCAGGCGATCGCGCCGAGCTGGTCGTAGTCGACATGGAAGGTATCGCCGGGGCGCGCGGCCACCGGGCGGGTGAACGAGCCGCCGAGAATCACCTGGCCGGCCTCGAGGCCGACGTCGTATGCCGCCAGCTTGTTGGCCAGCCAGGCCACGCCCTTGGCCGGATGGTTGAGCACGGCGGCGGACACCCCGGACTCCTCGATCACGCCGTTGCGGTACAGCACCGCCGGCACCTTGCGCAGGTCGATCTCGGTCGGCCGCACGGCGCGCCCGCCCAGCACCACGCCGGCGTTGGCGGCGTTGTCGGAGATGGTGTCGAAGACCTTGCGGGTGACGCCGCTGTGCGGGTCGACCTGGTGGATGCGGGCGTCGATGATCTCCAGCGCCGGGATCACCCATTCGGTGGCTTCCAGCACATCGAACAGGGTCACGCCAGGCCCCTTGAGCGGCTTGGCGAGGATGAACGCCAGCTCTACCTCGACCCGCGGCACGATGAAGCGCTCGAAGGGAATATCGCTGCCTTCGTCGAAGAACATGTCGTCGAGCAGCGCGCCGTAGTCCGGCTCGGTGATGTTCGACGACACCTGCATGGCCCGCGAGGTGAGGCCGATCTTGTGGCCGACCAGGCGACGGCCGTCGTGGATCTTCTGTGCTACCCAGGCGCGCTGGATGGCATAGGCGTCCTCGATGCTGATGGCGGGGTAGTCGAGGGAAAACTGGCCGACCTGCTCGCGGGCGCGTTCGGCCTGGTCGAGGCGGGCGGCGGCGTGCTGGATGATGTGGGCGTCGAGCATGGAAAACCTCAGGGCTGGCGGCTGAACAAGGGGTGCAGGCTGCTGTGCCTGGCGTCGTAGACCTGTGCCTGGCTCTCGTCGATCTGCACGGTCACGCCGACCGGGCGGCGTTCGAGCAGCGGATCGAGGTGGGCGCGCAGCACTGCCTGCAGGCTGTCGCCGACCTGGCGGTGCACCTCGGCGCTGCGTCCTGCGCCCATGCGCAGGTTGGCGTAGACGAAGCCGTAGTCGCCGCGGCCGTCGGCGATCGCGGCGTGGGCGGCCGGATAGGCCAGCACCCGGGTGCCGCCGGTGGGGAACACCTGGCGACCGGCGGCGTCACGTTGTTCGAGCATGCAGTCGGCCAGGGCGCGGCACAGCGCCGGCATGTCGCAGTCGGCGTCGATGTCCGGGCTGTAGAGCAGGACCAGATGGGGCATGGACACTCCTTACAAGCGACTGGTAGCGGTGGCGCCGGCCGGGCTCGAGGCCTGGGAGGCGGGGATGGCGGCGCCATCCTGCGGGGTGACCGGGAAGATCGCGTTGATCTGGCCGGTGCCGGAGGAGCCGAAGTAGGGCGTGACCACCTCGGCCTGGCCGTCATAGGCCGACCAGCCGAGGGCGCCGAGCAGCATCGCGGTGTCGTGCATGAAGCCTTCGCCGTGGCCCTTGACCGCGTACTCCGGCAACATCGCGCAGAAATCCTGCCAGTCGCCGTCCTGCCACATGCGCACCACGCGATGGTCGAGGGTCTCGAGGAACGGGCTCCAGACCTTTGTGGCGAAGTCCGGGGCCTGGCCGTTCTGGGCGAAACGGTGCGACAGCGAGCCGCTGGCGAGAAAGGCGACGGTGCCGTCGTAGTGCTGCTCGACGGCCTGGCGCATGGCCCAGCCCAGGCGTGCGCTGTCGTTGAGAAAGTGCGAGGTGCACAGCGCCGAGACCGAGATCACCTTGAAGTGGCGGTCGGCGTTCATGTAGCGCATCGGCACCAGGGTGCCGTACTCCGGTGCCAGGGTGGTGGCGTCGTGGGCCATGGTCTCCACGCCCAGGCGGTTGCACTGTTCGGCCAGCAGGCGACCCAGCTCGGGGTTGCCAGGGAAGCCGTAGTTCATGTTGGCGATGAAGTGCGGCAGTTCGTTGCTGGTATACAGGCCTTCGAAGTGCGCGGCGCAGTTGATGTGGTAGTTGGCGTTGACCAGCCAGTGGGTGTCGAACACGACGATGGTGTCCACCCCCAGTTCGCGGCAACGCCGGCCGATCTCGTGGTGGCCGTCGATGGCCGCCTGGCGAAAGCCCTGGCGCGGGCCGGGCAGTTCCGACAGGTACATCGACGGGACATGGGTGATCTTGGCGGCGAGAGCGAGTGTGCCCATGGGTATCTCCGGTGATTGTTGTTGTGGTCCATGGCCTGCGAAGCGCGCGGCAAGCCTGCTCCCACGCAGTGCAGCGCCTGCGGGGAGCGGGCTTGCCTGGCGCCGGCGTCAGACGCCCCAGCGCGGAATGTGATGGCTGCCCATGGATATACACACGTTCTTGATCTCGGCGAAGACCTCGAAGCTGTATTGGCCGCCTTCGCGACCGGTGCCCGAGCCTTTCACGCCACCGAACGGCTGGCGCAGGTCGCGCACGTTCTGGCTGTTGATGAACACCATGCCCGCCTCGATGCCGCGGGCCAGACGGTGCGCCTTGCCGATGTCCTGGGTCCAGATGTACGAGGCCAGGCCGTACTCGGTGGCGTTGGCCAGGCGCAGCGCTTGGGCCTCGTCCTTGAACGGAATCAGGCACGCCACCGGGCCGAAGATCTCTTCCTGGGCGATGCGCATGTCGTTGTCGACGTCGGCGAACACCGTCGGCTGGATGAACTGCCCCTTGGCCAGGTGCGCGGGCAGCCCGGCAGGTCGTTCCAGGCCACCGGCCACCAGGCGCGCGCCTTCTTCAAGGCCGATGCGGATGTAGCCGGTGACCTTGTCGTAGTGCTGCTGGGTGATCATCGAGCCGACCTGGGTCTTGGGGTCGGTCGGGTCGCCGACGATCAGGCGCCTGGCGCGGGCGGCGAATTCGGCGACGAAGCGTGGGTAGACGCTCTCCTGGATGAAGATCCGGCTGCCAGCGGTGCAGCGCTCGCCGTTGAGCGAGAAGATGGTGAACAGCGCGGCATCCAGCGCCCGGTCGAGGTCGGCATCCTCGAAGATCAGCACCGGCGACTTGCCGCCCAGCTCCATGGAGTACTTCTTCAGGCCGGCGGTCTGCATGATCTTCTTGCCGGTGGCCGTGCCGCCGGTGAAGGAGATCGCACGCACGTCGGGGTGGCGCACCAGTGCGTCGCCGGCGGTTGCGCCATAGCCCTGGATCACGTTGAGCACGCCGGCCGGGATGCCGGCCTCGACGGCCAGGCGCCCCAGTTCGTTGGCGGTCAGTGGCGACAGTTCGCTCATCTTCAGTACTGCCGTGTTGCCCAGCGCCAGGCACGGCGCGGTCTTCCAGGTGGCGGTCATGAACGGTACGTTCCACGGCGACACCAGCGCGCATACGCCGACCGGCTGGTACAGCGTGTAGTTGAGCATCTGGTCGTCGACCGGATAGCTGTGGCCGTCCATGCGCGTGCAGACTTCGGCGAAGAAATCGAAGTTGTGCGAGGCGCGGGGGATCAGCACGTTGCGCGTCTGGTGGATCGGCAGGCCGGTGTCGAGTGTTTCCAGCTCGGCCAGTTGCGGCACGTTCTGCTCGATCAGCTCGCCCAGCCGGCGCATCAGCCGGGCACGCTCCTTGGCTGGGGTGCCGGCCCATTTCGGGAACGCCTCCTTGGCCGCCGCCACGGCCTGGGCGACTTCCTCGGCAGCGCCGCTGGCAACCTCGCCGATGGCCTCGCCGGTGGCCGGGTTGTAGTTGATGAAGGTGTCGCGACTTTCGACTTCGCGGCCGTTGATCCAGTGCTTGATCATGCTGTTGCCTCTTGTGCCTTGCGGGCGAAGAATTCGCCTTCGCTGACGATTCGGTTGACCAGGCGGCCGACACCTTCGACCTCCACCACCACTTCATCGCCCGGTACCACGTCGGCCAGGCCTTCCGGGGTGCCGGTGGCGATCATGTCGCCTGGCTGCAGGGTCATGAAGCTTGAGAAGTATTCGACCAGGTAGGGGATGTCGAAGATCATGTCGGCGGTGTTGCCTTGCTGTTTCAGCTCGCCGTTGACCCAGGTGCGCAGGGTCAGCCTGGACGGGTCCGGCACATCGGCGGTGTCGACGATCCAGGGACCGACCGCAGTGGTGGCGTCGCGGTTCTTCACCCGCAGGTTCGGCCGGTAGTAGTTCTCCAGGTAGTCGCGGATGGCGTAGTCGTTGCACACCGTGTAGCCGGCCAGGTAGTCCAGGGCGTTCTCGCGGCGCACATTGCGCGCCGGCTTGCCGATCACCGCCACCAGTTCGCACTCGTAGTGCATGTACTTGACGCCGTCGGGACGCCAGGTCACTTGTCGGTGGCCGGTGTAGGTGCCGTGGGACTTGATGAAAGCCAGCGGCTCGGTGGGGGCCTTGAACGCCAGCTCGGCGGCATGGTCGGCGTAGTTCAGGCCCAGGGCGAACATGTTGCCGGTGGCCGGTGGCAACCAGGTGACCTGGTCGGCCGACACCAGGCGGCCGTCGGCCAGGCGCAGGTGCTGGTCGTTCTCGACGATGGCCGGGTACACCTGGCCATCGAGCTGGATACGGGCATGCTTCATGGGGCGAGTCCTTGTTCGGCGACGATCGGGTTGCTCAGTTGGCCGAGGCCGTCGATCTCGACCGTGACCTGGTCACCGGGCTGCACATCGACGCGGCCTTCGGGGGTGCCGGTGATCAGCACGTCACCGGCGTGCAGGGTCATGAACTCGCTGATCTCGGCGATCAGCTGGGCCACGCCGCGTACGCAGTTGGCCGTGTTGTTGTGCTGGCGCAGTTGGCCGTTGACCCATAGGCGGATGCCCAGCGCGTCGGGGTTGGCGACCTGCGCGGCGGGTACCAGCGTCGGGCCGAGCGGGCAGAAGCCATCGCGGCACTTGGCCTTGACCGCGGGGCGGTAGTAGCTGTCCTCGGGCAGGCTGAACTCGTTGACGATGGTGTAGCCGGCCACGTGCTCGAGGGCGCGTTCGCGGCTGACCCGGCTGGCGTCCTTGCCGATCACCACGCCCAGGGCCGGGCCCGGCTGCAGGCGTTCGACTGCCGCGGGGTAGGTGACAGGCTGGCCCTCGGCGTTGCGGGTGTTGGGGGTCTTGATGAACAGCACCGGCTTGACCGGCGGTTGCTGGTAGGGCGCTTCGTGGAAGGATGCCAGATGTTGCTGCAGCAAGCCCTGGTAGTTCAGGGCGACGCCGAACAGGCTACCGCTGGCGACCTCGTGCAAGGCACGGCTCATGCTTTTCTCCTGCGCTGGGCGAAGTGCGACGGGGCGCTCCGCAGTGTTTTTGTTAATGTGTTAACGTTATATTTAATATGTTAACGATCGTCAAGGCATCACCTGCCTGCTGGCAGTGTCATGCTGGATCGCCCGGGCAGTCCCACCGGCACGAGAACAACAATGAAAGCGCGACAACCGATTCCCAACATCAACATCGGCCAGGTCTACGACCAGCGTTACAGCGACAGCGAGGTGCACTACGACCGGCTCGGCAACCTCGCCGGGTTCTTTGGCCGCAACATGCCGGTGCACCGGCATGACCGGTTTTTCCAGGTGCACTACGTGAAGTCCGGCAGTGTCCGGGTGTACCTGGATGACCAGCACTACCACGAGGCCGGGCCGATGTTCTTCCTCACCCCGCCGACCGTCCCCCACGCCTTCGTCACCGAGGCCGACGCAGACGGCCATGTACTGACCGTGCGTCAGCAACTGGTCTGGCAACTGCTGCAGGCCGAACCCAGCTTGATCGCCGGGCCGCGTCCGCAGCCGGCGTGCGTGGCCCTGGGGCGCTTGCAGGGGCTGGCGGGCGAAGAGGCGCGGCGCCTGGCCCAGTTGCTCGAGCTGCTCGGCGCCGAGATCGGTCATGGCCAGGCCGGGCAGGGCACCGCCGTGCAGGACCTGGCACGGCTGGTGATGATCAGCCTGCTGCGCCTGTGCGCCAACTCCCTCGAGGCCAGCCCCGCACGGCACGAGGACCTGCAGGTGTTTCACCGTTTCAACGAGTTGATCGAGCGCCACTACCTGGAGCACTGGACACTGCCGGCCTACGCCGGCGCGCTGGGGGTGACCGAGGCGCGCCTGAACGATGTCTGCCGACGGATCGCCGACCTGCCGTCCAAGCGCCTGGTATTCGAACGCCTGATGCAGGAAGCACGACGCTTGCTGCTGTACACCGGTAGCTCGGCCAACGAGATCTGCTACCAGCTGGGGTTCAAGGACCCGGCCTATTTCAGCCGGTTCTTCCTGCGCCATGCGCGGATGACGCCGGGGGAATACCGCCAGCGCCAACATCCCACGACGACGCTGGCTTGATCGTGCAAGGTGCGAGGGGAAGAGGAAATGGCCGTTTGCCGCAAGCGCTGGTACTTTTCACCGGCGCTGGACAGTGCCGGTGCAAATGTACTTCAATTTATTAATATCTTAATAAATCAAGACGGTTACCTGCCCCTGATGAGCCAACCCAGACCTTCCCTCACCTTGACCCTGTTGCAGGCCCGCGAAGCGACCATGGCGTTCTTCCGCCCGGCCCTCAATGCCCACGACCTCACCGAGCAGCAATGGCGGGTGATCCGCATCCTGCGCCAGCAGGGCGAGCTGGAAAGCCACCAGTTGGCCGACCAGGCCTGCATCCTCAAGCCCAGCATGAGCGGGGTGCTCAAGCGCCTGGAGCGCGACGGCCTGGTGGGCCGGCGCAAGTCGCCGGAAGACCAGCGACGGATCTTCATCAGCCTGACCGTGCGTGGCCAGCAGGCGTTCCTGGCGATGAGCGAGGAGATGGAGCGCAATTACCAGGAAATCCAGCGCCAGTTCGGCAGCGACAAGCTCGAGCAACTGATGGTGCTGCTCAACGAGCTGAAGAAGATCCGGCCCTGAGCGCAGTTTGCGCTGCGCGCAATGCTTGAGCACCGGTGCAGCCGGTGCCAGGCCATGGGGGGCATCAAATCGCAATAGCGAGGGGGCAGTGCTCAGCGACTGGCCAGTTGCAACGAATCGTCGAGAATCTTCAGCAGCGATGCTGCCCGCCGGGCATACACGGCCGGATTGGCGTACAGCAGTTCCACATGCAGGCTGTCGATGATCCCCAGGTAGGCGTCGCCATACAGCTCCAGCCGGTTGCCGTCGGTACGCGCCCAGGCATGCCGCTGGTGCAGCGACTGGCAAAAGCCCTGGCGGATGCGTTCCAGGTACGCCTCGAAACCACCGGTGACCACTGGACGGATCGTTGCCGGTGGCAGGAACGCCGTGCGCAGGACGAAGCGCAGGTTGGCCGAGCCCGCATAGCGCTCGGCCAGATGCAGCGGGTGCCAGTGCCCCGGCGCCTCCTGCTCGGCGCTCGCCCGGGCGAAACCGTCCTCGACATAGGCGGTCTCCTCGGCCAGGGCGCGCTCGAAGGCCTGCACGAACAGCGCGTCCTTGTTGGCGAAGTGCGCGTACAGCGAGGCCTTGCGCATGCCGGCCAGGGCGGCGATCTCGCTCAGCGAGGAGGCGTCGTAGCCATGCTCGGCGAAGTGTTCGACGGCATGGTCGCAGATGCGCGCGGCAGAAGGGCTCAAGGCTTTCAAGGCGGTCACTCCAGGTCGGTGCCGTAGGTCGGGGCGCTGATTGTCCTGGCCAGGGCGGCGCGGGTCAAACCGACGATCAGCAACGCCGCCGCGGCGAGCAGCCAGGCCCAGGCGTGCGGGCCGACAGTGGCCAGGTGGCCGGCCAGCGGCGTGGCGCTGGACGACAACACCAGTTGCAGGGCGCCCAGCAATGCGGCGGTGGAGCCGACGTCACGCTGTTGCGAGGACATTGCCAGGGCCATCAGTGTGGCTTCGCAGATCCCCAGCCCGAACAGCGCCAGCACCACGCCGGCGAGCAGCAGTGCCAGGCTGCCACCGCCCGCCACCATCAGCAGCGCCCCGGCGCCCATGCACAAGGCCCCCCACCAGGCGACCCGCGCCACGCCGTGGCGGCCGACAAGCTTGCCGGACAGCGCGGCGCCGAGCAGGATCGCCACGCCGCAGCCGCCGAACAGCATGCCGAACTGCGCGCTGCCGAGGCCGAAATGCTGCTGGTACACGTAGGCCGAGCCGGCGATGTAGGCGAACAGGAAGAAGAACACCGCCGACAGCGCCAGGGCCGGGCGCAGGAAGGCGCCGTCGGCGAGGATCCGCCCGTAGGTGCGCCATACCGTGCGTGGCGAGAGGCGCGTGCGCCGGGCCGCGGGCAGGGTTTCGCCAAGCGTCAGCGCCGAGTTGAGCAGGGTCAGCAGGCCCAGCCCGGCCAGCACCAGCATGATCGCCCGCCAACCGTAGAGCGCGTCGACCAGGCCGCCCAGCGCCGGCGCGAGGATCGGCGCCAGGCCCTCGATGGTCATCAGCAAGGCGAAGATCTGCGCGGCGCGGGCGCCGTCGGCGACATCGCGGACCATGCTCATGATCACCACCAGGGTCAGCGCGCTGGCCAGGCCCTGGACCAGGCGCGCCACCAGCAGCATCTCCAGCGAGCCGGCGGCGGCGGCCAGCAGCGAGGTGGCGCTGAACACCAGCAGGCCGACCAGCAGCGGTCGGCGTCGTCCCAGGGCATCGACCAGCGGGCCGAACAGCAATTGCCCCGCGCCCATGGCCAGCAGGAACACGGTCAGGGTCAGCTGTACCTGGGCATAGCCGGTGGCGAAGTCGCGGGCCATTTCCGGCAGGCTGGCCAGGTACATGTCGATGGCCGAGGGGCCGAGGGCGCCGATCAGGGCGAGGGAGGCGGCGAAGCGCAGGTTGGAGGTGCTGGGCATGACATCGGGTCCACAGAAAAGAAAACCTACCGACCGGTAGGTTGTGCGCAGAATAAGCTCCGCAAGGGAGGAGGTCAACCGTAGCGGCCGTGCCAGCCGTGACAGGGGCGGAGGATGCGGGTCATGGACTTTCCGTTTTCGCTGCCATTGACAACGCGTTCCCCAGGGGGCGGATTGCAACGTTGGCCCTCCATGCGTGATAAGCGTTTGTTCGCGGGGGGCATGCTGGGAGGGGAGTCCGCGCGGGCCTGCTGGCGGCCCGGAGCGGTTTGGAAGACGGCGCGGTGGCCGTGAACGGGGAGTGGTTGCTTGGAGACTTATCAAGCTCTGTACGAAAAGCCTTGATACGTGTTCATGCTGCGTTGAAAACAGCCTTGCCTGACCTGCGTCTCAAGGCTTTCGTACAGGCCTAGTCGATCGCTTTCCAGTTCTTGTAGAACGTCTTGCGCAATCCGAACACCAGCCTGGAGAAACCCAGCACCAGCATGTTCAGCAGACGGTGTGCCGGAGAGGGGCGGATGATGTCGATGAACAGACAGTAGCGCTTGCCCCCGCCCTTGTTGAACGAGGCATGCAGCAGGGTGTCGTCGAAGATGAACAAGGGGTCGTCGTGCCAGTAATGCTTGTGGCGCTTGACCTGGATATAGACACCCGGGCTGTGGCGGGGCGGGCTGATGTTATACAGCACCCTCAGCATCATGCGCAGTGGACCGAAGTGAAACGAAGTCGACTGGTTGTCGTTGAACACCGATACGCCGATGGTCTTGACGTATTCGAGTGGCTGTTGCAGCTCCGGTATCGACAGGCCACAGTCATTCTTCCTGCCGTACCACTGGAAGAACAACATGCCGCGCTTGTCGTTCTGCATGCGGCTGTCCAGATATTCGACGATTTCGGCTTTATGGCGCATCGAACGCTGGATCACCTGTTCGATTTCCTGCTGGCAGGCCGGGGGCAGTTCGTCCAGTGCGTAGATATGCCGGTTGCGTCTGCTGAACAGGTCGATCAGCGTATTGAATGGTGCCAAGGCCCAGGTATTGCGGCCTCCGCCGAGGAAGTATTTCTTCACGATGGCCGGTTCCAGCGTGCCGTTGCGAGAGAAGTCATACAGGCCACAGGCAACCAGCAGGATGACGAGGGCAATGAATAACGGTGGGCTGGCGTAGGCAAACAGGGCCACGGCGATCACGGCCGCGCATGCGCCGAGTTGTTTGCGTAAACGTTTGCTCATGCAGTTTTACCTGAAGTGGCAGGGTTTGAATGTGGGTCGGTGACGGCCCTCGAAGAAGTGTCAAGGTTCCAGCGGAAAAGGATGCATGACCCTGCTGGGAACGGTTGTAAGTGTTGATAGGTAACCTGTAAAAAAGTTTTGACTCGATGTGCCTGGCACAGGTCGACCCTATGGATTAAAGCCCACGATTGCGCCCCTGCGGTCAATTTGCAAGCGCTGGCGCTGGAGGAGGGGCTTGTGCCGCTGCCTTCGCGCCTGCCCGGTTGCCCATCAGGCAGACAACACCGCAGGCCAACGCACCTAGGTGGTGCAGGCGTGCCGGTTGTTGGCGCGCCAATCACTGGCGCCGCTGGTCCGATGAATCGGAACAGGATTGAGCAGAGCCGCTGCGCCACCGTTCGGAACTGATGCACGGAGCGTTTCCGTGCCACGTCAAACCAACGCGTAAAGGAGAAACGACATGGCTCGTGACCAGGAGCAGACCAGCCAACGCGGCGGTACCAAGGCCACCAACCCGGGCAATTTCGCCAATGACCGCGAGAGAGCTTCCCGTGCCGGCCAGAAAGGCGGTCGCAATTCTGGAGGCAACTTCGCCAACGACCGGGCCCGGGCCTCGGAGGCCGGGCGCAAGGGCGGCCAGAACAGTCACGGTAGCGCCCGCAATCCATAGCGGCGCGCGCGCCCAAGGCCAGGCCGGGGCGAGGTGTCGCCGGCCTGGTCAGTTGCCGGAGTATTTCACTGCGGCGGCGGTGCGGGTGGGCACGTTGAGGGTCTTGAGCAGCGACGAGACGTGAATCCGCACGGTGAACGGCGAAATGTCCAGCTCCCGGGCGATTTCCTTGTTGGTCTTGCCTTGGGCGATCAGCCGCAGCACATCCTGCTGGCGATGGGTGAGCTGTTCGAGCTCGCTGTCCACGCCCAGTTGCGGCAGCAGCCCGCTGGGGATGTACTTGACCACCACCTCGCCCTCGCGGATGGCCAGGATGGCCGCGCCGATCTCCTCGGGGCTGACGCACTTGCCGATGAAGCCATCGGCCCCGGCGGCCATGACCTCGTTGATCACTTCGAGCTCGTCGACCATCGATACGATGATCAGGGTGGTGCGCGGCAGTTGCCGGCGCAGTTCGGCGAGGCGGCCGATGCAGGTCAGGCCGGGGAAGCGCAGGTCGAGGATCAGGGTGTCGGGTGCTTCGCCCTCGCTCGCCAGCCTGAGCACGTCCTGAAGGCTGCCGGCTTCTTCCAGCTGGGCGTGCGGCAACAGGCGCCGCACGGTGTTGACCATGGCTTCCCGGAACAGCGGATGGTCATCCGCGACGATGATGCGGCAACTCACGACGTATGACTCCCTAGTGTCCGACCCATGCTAATTTAGGTTCTGTACGAAAAGTCTTGAGACGCAGGTCAGGCAAGGCTGTTTTCAACGCAACATGAACAAGTATCAAGGCTTTTCGTGCAGAGCCTAGCAGCCTCGACTGGCCTTTTCCCCAGGCCGGTGCCGTAAATGCCGACTGGCGCACAAGGACGTTACCCATGAGGTTCGAGAAGAACAACGAGCTGGACCAAGCCAACCTGCGCATCATCGTCGCCTCCTGTGCGATCGCCTATGTCGCCCTGCTGGGCTTCCTGCCCGGCCGCTCGTTGCTCACCTACCTGCCGGTGCTGCTCTACTACCTCGGTTTCGTGGTGATGGCCATCGCCATGCGCCATGCCATTTCGCGCTGGCCCGGGCATTATCCGGCGCGGCGCATCTTCGGCATGATCCAGGACTACACCGGCACCAGTTTCGGACTGGTGGTCGGCGGCGAGGCCGCCTTGCCGCTGTACGCGGTGATGGTCTGGATCAACCTGGGCAATGGCATGCGCTTCGGCTCGCGCTACCTGGCCATCGCCACCGTGCTGGCGCTGTGCGCGCTGCTGGTGGTCTGGCGGTTGACACCCTACTGGCAGGAGCAGCCGTTCCTGCTGCTGATGCTGTTGACCACCAGCACGCTGATTCCGTTCTATGCCCACCTGCTGCTCGAACGCACGCGCAAGGCCACGGCCCTGGCCGAGGCCGCGACCCGCGAGAAATCGCGCTTCCTGGCCCAGGCCAGCCACGACCTGCGCCAGCCGATCCACTCCATCGGCCTGTTCACTGCTTGCCTGCGCGAGGCACGCTTGGGTGACGAGGAGCGGCGCTTGGTGGACAGCATCGACCGCTCGCTGCTCAACGTGTCGCAGCTGTTCCGCTCGATCCTCGACCTGTACACCCTGGACAACGGCCGGGTCCAGCCGAAGTACGAGCACTTCGCCGTGGACGGCATGCTCCGGGAACTGCTGCGCCAGAACGCCGAGGCGGCCCGTTGGGCCGGCGTGGAGATGCGCCTGGTGGCGAGCCGCCAATGGACGCGCGCCGACCCTGGCATGCTGGCGACCATGGTACAGAACGTATTGTCCAACAGCCTCAAGTACGCCGCCGGTCGCCCCCTGCTGGTCGGGGTGCGTCCGCGTGGCGACAAGCTGGCCATCGTCATCTGCGATCAGGGGCGGGGAATCGCCGAGGAGCACCAGGAGCAGGTGTTCGAGGAGTTCTACCGGGTGCGCGAGGCGCGCGACAAGGACGTCGAGGGCGTCGGCCTGGGGCTGTCGATCGTCAGGCGCCTGGGGGGGCTGATGGGCCTGCAGGTGCGTTTGCGCTCTCGCCCCGGGCACGGCACCACGGTCACCCTGGACGGGTTGCCCCGGGTCGATGCTCAGGCCCCGCGGGTCAGCCTCGAGCAAGCGCAGCAGGCGGGCTTGCTCACCGGCTTGCGGGTGTGCCTGGTGGAGGATGACCGCAACGTGCTGCAGGCCACCTGCGCGCTGTTGCAGCGCTGGGGCTGCGAGGTGCAGGCGCGGAGCTCGCCGACGGGGCTGAGCAGCGACTGCGAGGTGATCGTCGCCGATTATGATCTGGGTCCCCAGGCCACTGGCATCGACTGCATCGATGCCGTGCGGGCCGAGCGGGGTTGGAACGTGCCGGCGCTGATCATGACCGGCCACGATATCGACCGCTTGCAGGCCAGCTTGCACGAACGAGGCATTGCCGTGCTGGCCAAGCCGGTGCGCCCGGCGGAGCTGCGCGCGGCCCTGCGCGGCCTGCGCGACCAACTGCCGGCGTCGGCCGCGCAGGGCTGATCACTGGTAGATGGGCGACTGGCCTTCTCTCATGCAGGTCGGCGAAGGCTCGTAGATGCCCATGCCGGCCACCGCGACCAGGCCACCGCTGGGCATCTGGCAGTCGAATTCGCCCTTGGCGGTGACGGCGGTGAAGTAGGTGGTGTTGGAGTCGCTGTGCCCCTTTGCGTTTATGCACCACGGCAATCTTTTGTTGCCGCGACAAGTTGTCTGCTTGACTAAGGTAGGGTGTGCGTGTTGTCCATCTTGACTTAATAGTCAGATTTTGTGATCGTGCGCGCCCTTCCAGTTTCTCTCGCACCAGAAAAAACATGGGCAGCCCACGAGCTGTCCAGAGGATCAACCATGTCCAACCGTGATATCTCCCGGCGCTCGTTCCTGCAAGGCGGGCTGGTCGCCGGTGTCGGCGTGACCATGGCGCCGCTTGGCAGCCAGGCGTTCGCCGCCCTGATGGAAAGCAAGGTCACCACCTCGCCACAGAAGTGGATGAACCATGACGGCAAGGTGCGCGTGCGTAACGACGCGCTGTCCAAGGTCTGTGGCGAAAAAGTCTTCGCCCGCGACATCCGCAGCAAGGACATGCCCGGCTGGCCGCAGCAGCAGGGTCACGCCTTGCTGCTCAAGGCGACCAAGGCCGACCGCCTGTACGCGGGCTACGACCTGTCGCTGCTCGGCGCCGAGCTGCAGCCGGACCGCGTGGTCACCGCCGACGACCTGAAGAAGGACGGCATCGTCTGGCCCGAGGCGCATTCGCCCGACCCGTTGCTGCCACCCGGCCAGGTGCCGATGTTCATCGGCCACCCGGTGGCGATCCTGATCTGGCACGACTTCGAGCGCTTTCGCAAGGCCAAGCTCAAGCTGCAGTTCAACGACCAGGCGATCCGCTACGGCGCGCAGGCGCCGCTGTACCAACGCGATCCCTATGGCAGCTTCCGCTTCGTGCGGGTGGGCGGCAAGACACCGTATGACGAAGACACCTTCTCGAGCCTGAAGGACTCGCCGCTGTTCCCCACCATCCTGGCCCGCAAGCCGGTGTGGAATGCCGAGCCCAAGCAGCACGGCACCCTCACCGAGCAGGGCATGTACCACGCCCAGCGCATCGACGAGCAGCTCAAGCAGCCGCCCGAGGACTGGCTGCTGTTCGACGAACGCTACAAGACCCAGTCGATCGAGCCGGCCGCGCTCGAGCCGGACAACGGCAACGGCTGGTATGACGCGGCCACCGGCACCCTGCATTTCGTCGTGGCCAGCCAGTGCCCGTTCGAAGTGGCGCAGGAGTGCGTGCACATGATCAAGCCGTCGCGCTTCGGCCTGAAGCACTTGAACATGCACCCGGGCTACACCGTCGGCTACGGCTCCAAGGACAACAACATCTTCCCGTTCTACGCCGCCGTCGCCGCCCTGTACGGCGCGGGCGTGCCGATCCGCCTGGCCAACGACCGCTACGAGCAGTTCCAGAGCGGTATCAAGCGCCATCCGTTCGACATGCGCTACCAGCTGGCCGTGGACAAGAACGACATGAGCTTCCAGATCTTCCGCGCCGACATGTCCGTCGATGGCGGCGGGCGTATCAACTACAGCCCGTCGGTGGCCGCGGTGGGGGCTACCGCCGCGCAGTCGATCTACTACATGCCGCAGAACGATCTGTCGGTCACCGCCTACCATTCCCGTGGCGTCGAGGCCGGCTCCATGCGGGGCTACGGCACCCTGCAGAGCATGGCCGCCACCGAGATGATGGTCGACGAGATCGCCGAGCGCCTTGGTGTCGACGCCATCGAGCTGCGCCGCAGGAACGCGCTCAAGTCGGGCATGAAGAACACCCAGGGCGCGGTACCGGCCGGTGCCTTGCGCCTGCACGAGATCCTCGACAAGGCCAGCCAGCACGAGTGGTGGAAGAACCGCCAGGCGCGCAAGCAGGCCGAGGATGCCAAGGACCACGACAACTGGTACGGCGTCGGTTTCGCCATCACCCAGAAGGACTTCGGCACCGGTGCCGAGGCACCGCTGGCGGCTGTCGAGTTCAGCGCCGACGGCCAGATCAGCCTGCGCCACATCGGCACCGAGCTGGGCACCGGCATGTCCACCTCCCAGGCCTTCGTGGTCAGTGACTTCCTGGGCCGCGCCGCCGACGAGGTCAAGACCGCCCAGACCGAATGGCCGGAGCTGGCCCTGAGCACCAGCGGCAACCCCTACCTGATGAGCCAGGCCGAGCAGGACGCCGCGCTGCGCAACCCGCGCTGGGTCGCCAAGCTGGCCTCGCCGTCGTCGGCGACCAACTCGGCGTTCTACTTCAGCCACGCGACCCGCGAGGCGGCGCGTGTGCTGTTCAACCACGGCCTGTGGCCGGCTGCCGTGGCGCTGTGGCGCCAGGGGCCGTTCGGCGGCCAGGCCAACCCGCTGGTGGTGCGTCGCGAGAACGCGGTGTGGGTCAACGGCGCGCTGACCGGCAACGGCCTGGAGCCGATCCCGTTCCCGGTGCTGGCCAAGAAAGCCCATGAAATGGGCCTGGTCACCGGCGTCAGCGTACACGCGTTCAACCGCTGGAGCTGGGCCGAGGCCGACTTCGTCATCGACGGCGTGCGCGAGCGCCTGCCGCTCGACGGCCTGGCGGTGAAGTACGGCGACGGTGCGCCGAACGCCAAGAAGGCACAGATGAACAGCGCCGGCTTCCACCTGCTGGACCGGCAGAACGCCGCCTACCCGGCGACCCAGCTGAACAATGCCATGGTCACCTACTACAGCCCGGTGGCGACCATCGTCGAGGTCAAGGTCAACAAGGGCAGTGGCGAAGTGAGCGTGCTCAACCACCACAGCTGGGTCGAGTGCGGCCGGGTGCTGGTGCCGGAACTGGTCAAGGGCCAGCTCGAAGGCGGTATCGCCATGGGCATCGGCCATGCCCTGCTGGAAGAAATGCCGTTGTACGAGGGTGGCCCGGGCGAGGGCGACTGGAACTTCAACCGCTATCGCCTGCCGATGGCCAAGCATGTCGCGGTGTGGAAGCAGACGTCGGAGATCCTGCCGCCGCTGTCGTCCACCGACCCGTCCAAGGGCATCGCCGAAGTGGTGATGATCCCGGTGGTCGGCGCCATCAGCAATGCCGTGGCCCATGCCATCGGCAAGCGTGTGCGCGACCTGCCCATCACCCCCGCCCGCGTCAAGGAGGCCCTCAATGGCTGACCGCAAGCTGCAACTGACCCTGAACGGTCAATCCGTCGTCACCGAAGTGGTCCCCGATGACCTGGCGATGATCGACTACCTGCATGAATACCAGAACCTCACCGGCTCGCGCCTGGGCTGCGGCCAGGGCATCTGCCATGCCTGCGTGGTGATCGTCGACAACCCCGACGGCACCAGCGAGGAAGTGCGGACCTGCATCACCGGCGCGCACTACTTCGAAGGCAAGAAAGTCCGCACCATCGAAGGCCACGCCAAGCGTGACGAGGCTGGCAACCTGGGCGAACTGAGCCCGATCCAGCAGAAGTTCGTCGACCGCTTCGCTTTCCAGTGCAGCTACTGCGCCCCGGGCTTCGTCAACGCCGCCACGGTGCTGGTGGAAAAGGCCCAGCGCCAGCCGCTGAAGAAAAGCGAGCTGGAGGACGCGATCGAGGCCAGTCTTGGCCATCATGTGTGCCGTTGCACCGGCTACGTGCGCTACTACGAGGCGACCCGCGATGTGCTGGGCGACCTCGGCCTGGTCAAGGAGGGTTGAGCATGACGCGCGTTCTCAGCGGCCTGGCCCTGGCCATCGGTGTCGCCGTACTGTCGTTCGGCGCCCAGGCAGCCGAGCAGGACCAGGTCAAGCGCGGCGAATACCTCGCCCGCGCCGCCGACTGCATGGCCTGCCACACCGCCGAAGGCGGGGCGCCGTTTGCCGGCGGCCTGCCGATCCATTCGCCGTTCGGCACCATCTACGGCACCAACATCACCCCGGACAAGCAGTACGGCATCGGCAACTACAGCGACGATGAATTCTTCGCCGCCCTCACCGAGGGCAAGCGCAAGGACGGCGCCAACCTGTATCCGGCCATGCCCTACACCTCGTACCACCTGATCCCGCGGGCCGATTCCGACGCCATCCACGCCTACCTGAAGACCGTGGCGCCGATCAACCGTCCGGCGCCGGAAACCAGCCTGAGCTTCCCGTTCAACGTGCGCCTGGGCCTGATGGGCTGGAACATGCTGTACGGCAAGAGCGTGCAACTGGAAGAGGGCAAGGGCAACAGCGAGGCGTGGAAGCGCGGCCAGTACATGGTCGAGGTGCTCGGCCACTGCGGCGAGTGCCACACCCCGCGCAACCCGATCGGTGCGCTGCAGCAGGACAAGCGCCTGACCGGCGGCCTGCTCGGTGGCTACCTGGCCCCGAGCCTGCTGGCCAAGGACCTCGCCGAGCGCGGCTGGAACCAGGCTGACCTGGCGACCTTCCTCAAGCACGGCATGAGCGCCCAGGGCAGCATGTTCAACGAGATGTACCCGGTGGTACACCACAGCACCCAGCACCTGGAAGACAGCGACCTGTCGGCCATGGCCACCTACCTGCTCGGCGACCAGCCGCCGGCGGCCAAGGTGGTCCAGGCGGTGGCCCACGAGACCCTGGGCGAGAGCGCCAAGCGTGGCCGCCAGCAGTACCTCAATGTCTGCGCCGGCTGTCATGGCGGCGACGGTGAGGGCAAGCCGCATATCGCCGTGGCCATGCAGGGCAATACCATCCTGCGCCAGGCCGATTCGCGCAACCTGGTCAAGGTGATCGTCGACGGTATCCGCGAGCAGCAGTTCACCGGCTTCGAGCGCATGCAGCCGATGCCGGGCTTCGCCGACAAGCTCGACGACGCGCAGCTGACCGACATGGTCAACTACCTGCGCGAAGCGTGGGGCGGCCTGCCGGGCGACCTGAGCACCCAGCAGCTGGCCCAGCTGAAGGCGGACTGACCCGTGCAGCATCTCGACCTGCAGGTAGTGCGCCAGGCCGCGCAGTGGTCCCGCGATGGGCTGCCGGTGTGGTTGTGCACGGTGCTCTGCACCTACGGCTCGGCGCCCCGCGCGCCGGGTTCGCTGCTGGCGGTCAACGACCAGGGCCAGTGGCTCGGTTCGCTGTCTGGCGGGTGTGTCGAGGATGACTTCCTCGAGCGCGTCGGCGCGGGCGAGTTCGCCGACGCGGCGGTCGTGGTGCGCTACGGCGATGGTAGCGACAGCCGCTCGAACATCCGCCTGCCGTGCGGCGGCATCCTCGATGTGCTGGTCGAACGCCTGCCCGCCGACTGCGCCACCCAGGCGCACCTCGGCGAGCTGGAGGCAGCGCTGCTTGGCCGCCGTCGGCTGCTGCGCGAGGTCGACCTGCGTAGCGGCGAGCGCCGCTTGCGCGATGACCACAGCCAGGGCCCCCGGGTGGAACAGCAGGCACAGCGGGTGCGCTTGCGCATCGGTGCCGCCCAGCGCCTGTTGCTGGCAGGCTATTCGAGCGTCGCGCACTTCTGCGCCGAGTTCGGCAAGGG
Organism: Pantoea sp. Cy-639; assembly: GCF_011752525.1. GTDB lineage: Bacteria > Pseudomonadota > Gammaproteobacteria > Pseudomonadales > Pseudomonadaceae > Aquipseudomonas. The sequence goes on from NZ_VWXI01000010.1 coordinate 58,254, forward strand.
CCTGGGGTTCGAGGTGGTGCTCTGCGATCCACGGGACGAGGTGATGGACAACGTGGTGCTCGACGGGATCGAAATCCGTCGGGAACTGCCTTCGCTGTTCATCGCCAACGGCGGCTGCCACCGCGACACGGCGGTGGTGGCGCTCACCCACGACCCGAAGATCGACGATCTGGCCATGCTCGAAGCGGTGCAGACCGAAGCGTTCTATATCGGTGTGATGGGCTCGCGCGCCACCTCGGAAAAGCGCCGTGAACGCCTGCGTCGCATCGGTGGGCTGGGGGATGCCGAGTTGGCGCGGATACACGCGCCGATCGGCCTCAACCTGGGCAGCAAGACCCCGGCGGAGATCGCCCTGGCGGTACTCGCCGACATTCTCCGTACCCGCAGCGGCATTGCCCGCGAGGCCCTGTGACGGTTGTCGCGCTGGTCCTGGCGGCTGGGCAGGGCGCGCGCTTCGGTGCCGACAAGCGCCGGGCGTGCCTGGCGGACGGGCGCAGCCTGCTGCAGCACAGCGTGGAACGGGCGCAGGCCGCGTTCGACGAGGTGCGGGTGGTGCTGCGTGGCGGCGAGCGGGGCGAGGACCTTGGCTTGCCTGCCGGCTGCCGGATCGTTCCCAGCCCCGAAGCGGTCCTGGGCATGGGCCATAGCCTGGCGGCCGGCGTGGCATCGCTGGGCGACAGCCAGGCGCAGGCGGTCGCCGTTCTGCTGGGCGACATGCCGTGGATCCTGCCCGAGAGCTACAGGTGTCTGATCGAGGCGACCGATTCGTCGGCTATCGTGGTACCGCGCTACCAGGGACAGAACGGGCATCCGGTACTGTTCGGGCGGGACTACTGGCCTGAGCTTGCGCGGTTGGCCGGTGACGAAGGCGCCCGCTCGGTGCTGCAACGGCATCGAACGCAGGTGGTGGTGATCGAGGTGAACGACGTGGGTGTGCTGCGCGACGTCGATACTCCGGCGGCGCTCGGCTAGACTGCTCAGGGCTTTCGCGGGGCAGCCCGCTCCCACGAGCAGCTCCTGCTGGAGGGATATCCGTGCGTGGTGCAGCCAAGGGCGCATCGCCGGCGCCCTGCGCAGCGTTGCCCGCGTCACGTCGATGCCCCGGTGGAGCGCCAATCAGGGAACACCCCTCATTGGCGCGCGGCCGGAGGTCTCGTCATCGGTATCCACTCAGGAGTACAGCCATGACCCAGCCCAACGACGACAAGCGTCCGACCCCCGATCCGGCCGAAGACAACGCCTTCTTCCCCTCGCCGTATTCCCTCGGCCAGTTCACCTCGAGCAGGTCCGACCTCAGCGGCGCCGACTACCCCGACGCCTACCAGGACGGGCGCTGGAAGATCCTGCTGATCGGCGCCGACGAGCGCTACCTGGCCACCGACAACGGCACGCTGTTCTCCACCGGCAACCATCCGGTCGAAACCCTGCTGCCGATGTACCACCTGGACAAGGCCGGGTTCGCCTTCGACGTCGCGACCCTGTCGGGCAACCCGGTCAAGTTCGAGTACTGGGCCATGCCTCGCGAGGACCAGCAGGTGCTCGGCCTGTTCGAGCGCTACAAGCCGGCCTTCCAGCAACCGTACAAGCTCGCCGAGGTGATCGACGAGGCCCTGGGGCCGGATTCGGACTACATCGGCGTGTTCATTCCCGGGGGGCATGGCGCGTTGATCGGCCTGCCAGGGAGCGAGGACGTTGGCCGGGTGCTGAACTGGGCCGCGGACCACGATCGCTTCGTCATCTCCTTGTGCCATGGCCCGGCGGCACTGCTGGCCGGTGGCAGGCTCTACGAGGGCTATCGCATCTGCGCCTTCCCTGATGCGCTCGACGCCCAGACCCCGGAGATCGGCTACATGCCCGGCCACTTGACCTGGAAGTTCGGTGAGCGGCTGCGCGAGCAGGGCATCGAGATCATCAACCAGGGCATCTCCGGCGCCGTCCACCAGGATCGCAAGCTGCTCACCGGTGACAGCCCGCTGGCCGGCAATGCCCTGGGCAAGCTGGCTGCGCGGGCGTTGCTGCAGGAGGCCAACAGCAGGTAAGGCGTGCCAGGCGCAGCGCTTCAGCCCTTGTGCGCCACGCTCAGCACCACCTTGCCGATGTGCCGGCCGGATTCCATCAGCGCGTGGGCCTGGCTGGCCGCCGCCAGCGGGAAGGTGGCGTGGATCAGCGGCTTGACCGCGCCGCTGCGCACATGGGGCCAGGCCTTGGCCTGCAGCTCGGCGAGGATCGCGGCCTTGTCGTCGAGGCTGCGCGCACGCAGGGTCGAGCCGATGTGGGTCAGGCGCTTGGTGAGCATGGGGAACAGGTCGAGGTTGGTCGCCGGGCCCTTGACCACGCCGATCTGCACGATGCGCCCGTCCATGGCGGCGGCCTTGAAATTGCGCTCGACATAGTCGCCGGCGATGATGTCGACGATCACGTCGACGCCGCGTCCGTCGGTGTGGCGCATGACCTGTTCGAGGAAGTCCTCGCGGGTGTAGTCGATCGCCAGGTCCGCGCCCAGTTCGCGGCTGGCCGCCTGCTGGTCCTCGCCCTTGACGGTGGTGAACACCTGCGTGGCACCGAAGGCCCGCGCCAGCTGGGTGGCGGTAGTGCCGATGCCCGACGCGCCGCCATGGATCAGCACGCTGTCGCCGGCCTTGAAACCACCGCGTTGGAACAGGTTGACCCAGACGGTCATGAAGGTCTCGGGCAGCGCGGCACCCTCGATCATCGACAGGTTGTCCGGCAGGTGCGCGGTGGTGCGTTCGTCGGCCACGGCATATTCGGCGTAGCCGCCACCCTGGACCAGGGCGATCACGGCGTCGCCGACGGCAAAGCCATTGACCTGCTCGCCGTGTGCGACGACGATGCCGGCGATCTCCAGGCCCGGAATGTCCGGAGCACCCGCGGGCGGATCGTACAGGCCCTTGCGTTGCAGCAGGTCGGGGCCGTTGACCCCGGCGGCGTGGACCTGGATCAACACCTCGCGCGGGCCGGGTTGCGGTGTGGCGTGGCGCGCGGCTTGCAGTACCTCGGGGGCGCCAGGCTGGGTGATGTCGATGGCGGTCATGTGGCTGGGAACGATGTGACGCATGAGGACCTCTGTCATTCAGCGAGAAGGTGCTTTACAGGGTAGGGGACACGCATTCTGCGGTCGCGCGGCGATTTTGCGCCTCCCCTTCGCAAATTCTCTTCAGGCCGTTACGGCCGGGAGGCGGTACAACGGCGCGTGGGCGTGGGCTTGCCCAGGCCGCCGCCATCGAGGAGTGAACGAATGAACTGGGATGATGCCCGGATGCTACTGGCCCTGAGCCGCGAGCAGACCCTTCGCCGCGCCGCTAGGGTGCTGCGGGTCGACCAGGCCACCGTGGGCCGGCGTGTGGCGGCGTTGGAGGCGGACCTGGGGTCGACCCTGTTCCTGCGCACACCGGCCGGCTACCAGTTGACCGCCATCGGCGAAGTGGCGGTGGAACTGGCGCAGAAGATGGAGCAGGCCGCGTTGGAGCTGACCCGGCGTACCCGTGGCGCCGACAACGAGCAGGCCGGCGAGGTGCGCATCGCCACCACCGATTCGCTGGCCCACGAGTTCGTGATCCCGGCCTTGCGCCTGTTGCACGCCGAGCACCCCGAGGTCCGCGTGGTGCTCAGCGGCAGCTCGGAGATCGTCAACCTGTCGCAGCGCGAAACCGACATCGCCATCCGCAACCAGCGCCCGGACAATCCCGACCTGGTGTTGCGCAAGCTGGCCAGCTGGCAGATGGGCCTGTTCGCCTCGGCCGATTACCTGCAACGGCGGGGCACGCCGGCCGATGGCAGCTTTGCCGGCCACGACCTGGTGGTCTATGAGCCGTACTGGCGCGACCGCGCCGAGCCGACCCTGGTGGACGTGCCGATCGGCGCGGGCAGGGTGGTACTGGCGGCCAATGCCAGCATGATGTTGCGTCGCGGTATCGGTCAGGGCCTGGGCATCGGCGAGATCCCCGTGGCCCTGGGCCTGCGCGACGGCCTGCGGCGGGTCTGGCCGCAGCGCACACGGCGCGAGCCTTACGAGGTGTGGATGGTCACCCACCAGGACCTGCGCCATACCGCGCGGGTACGGGCGGTGATCGAGCACTTGGCACAGGCGTTTGCCGACGAGGGCGGGGCCTTGCCCGGTTAGCCAGGTAACAGAACAGGCTGGGCAATGTACGGAGGGGCCTGCGAGGTCCGTCAGCCCCCGGTGACCGGGGGGAAGAACGCGATGTCGTCGCCATCCTCCAGGGGCTCGTCGAGGCCGCAAAGGTCCTGGTTGCGCGCGCACAGCAGGTTGGCCTGGCCGAGGGTCCGCGCCCACGGCTCGCCGCGTGCGACCAGTTGCGCGCGCAATGCGCGCAGGCTGCCGAGGGCCGGGTCCCAGGCCAGGGTCTCGCCGTCGCGGCCGAGCAGCTCGCGGTAGCGGGCGAAATAACTCACCCGGATCATGCCGTCACCTCGGCCTGGTACAGCCCCGAGCGTCCGCCGGACTTGTGCAGCAACCTTACCCAGTCGATCTGCAGGCTGCGGTCGACGGCCTTGCACATGTCGTAGAGGGTCAGGGCGGCGATGCTGGCGGCGGTCAGCGCCTCCATCTCGACCCCGGTGGCACCGTTGAGCGCGGCGCTGGCGATGATCCGCACCGAATCCGGCGCCACGGCCTTGAGCTCGACGCTGACCGCGGTCAGCAGCAGCGGGTGGCACAGCGGGATCAACTCATGGGTGCGCTTGGCGGCCATGATCCCGGCGATGCGGGCGACCGCGAACACATCTCCCTTGGGGTGGCCACCTGCGCTGATCAGGGTCAGGGTTTCGGGCTTCATCCGCACCCAGGCTTCGGCCACCGCCTCGCGGTGGGTGTCGGGCTTGTCGCCGACATCGACCATGCGCGCGTGGCCGTGGTTGTCCAGGTGAGTCAGGGCGGCGGTATCGTTCATGTGAGCTCCAGGGGTGGATGGATGGGCGAGGGCCACAGCAACTGGCGCACGGCATCGAAACATTGTTCGGCCAGGGCCGAACGCGGTTCGCTGCGCCGCAGCAGCAGGCCGACCGGGGCATGGATGCTGGCGTCGCTGATCGGCAGCAACCGCAGGTGTTCGCTCAGGCCTTCCAGGCCATGGTCCAGCGGCATGATCGCGCAGCACAGGCCGGCGCAGACGCCCTGCACCAGCTGATAGGTGGAATCGCTTTCGATCAGCGACAGCGGGTGCAGGCCACGGCTGCGAAGGCTCAGGTCGATCGACTGGCGGTAATGCATGCCCTGGGACAGCAGCCCCAGCGGCAGTGCAGCGATGGCCTCCCAGGACAGGCTGGGATTGGTGAAGGCGAAATGCCGTGTGTCGAACAGCAGGCCCAGGCGTGTGGTGCCCAGTTCGATGACCTCGAAGTAGCTGCGGTTGATCTGGTCGAGGTAGCAGATGCCCAGGTCCAGCTGGTTGCGGCTCAGGCCGTCGGTGACTTGTTCCGAGCTCAGCGACGACAGTTGCACCTGCAGCAGCGGGTAGCTGTCGATCAATGGCTTGAGCAGGTCCATCAGGTTGAAGCTCGACAACGGCACCATGCCGATGCGCAGGCTGCCGACGATGCGTCCACGGCAGTTGGCGGCCTCGGCCTGGAGGCCGTCGTAGGCGGCCAGCAGAGTGCGGGTCCAGGCGAGGATCCGTTCGCCGGCCTCGGTGAAACCCTCGAAGCGCTGGCCGCGGGTCACCAGCACCAGGCCCAGTTCGTCCTCCAGGTTGCGCAGGCGCATCGACAGGGTCGGCTGGGTGATATGACACAAGGCTGCGGCCTGCCCGAAATGGCGGGACTGGTCTAGGGCAACCAGGAACTTGAGTTGTTTGATATCCATGGGCGCCTTGCCGGTAAGTTGCAGTCGGGACATGGCGTCAAACCATGTTTCAAGGCGGCGAAAGTTAAAGTGAAGTGCTCGCAGCGTCCAATGGGAAATAACGAAGAATTGATAGAACTTGTTGATGATGAAATTCGATAGAGCGCGCTTATTGGCCGGTTCATATTATCGATTGGACGCACCGAAACAGTCGCTCTAGTTTCGCCTGGACTTTTCTGAGCAATCGAGTGGCCAATCCATGAGTGTCAAACCCGATGCGGTCTTCATTCCGTTGAATGTCGCCGTGCTGACTGTCAGCGATACCCGCACTTTCGAGACCGATACCTCCGGCGAGCTGCTGGCCAGCCGTGCGGTGGACATGGGCCACCGCCTGGTGGCCAGGGCGCTGCTCAAGGACGACCTGTACCGGATCCGTGCCCAGGTGGCCCACTGGATCGCCGACGACGCGGTGCAGGTGGTGCTGATCACCGGCGGCACGGGCTTCACCGGGCGCGACAGCACCCCGGAAGCGGTTGGCTGCCTGCTGGACAAGCGCATCGACGGCTTCGGCGAGCTGTTCCGCGCGCTGTCGATCCTCGATATCGGCACCTCCACGGTGCAGACCCGTGCCTTGGCCGGGCTGGCCAATGGCACCCTGGTGTGCTGCCTGCCGGGTTCGACCGGGGCCTGCCGCACGGCCTGGGAGGGGATCCTGGTGGAGCAGCTCGACGCGCGGCATCGGCCGTGCAACTTCGTCCCTCACCTGAAGGCCGCCGGCCCCTGCGGGCCACGTCCATGAACGGCTTGATGACGGTCGACGAAGCGCTCGAGCAGTTGCTGGCACTGGCCCGCCAGGCGCCGTTCAGCGCCCGCGAGCAGGTGCCCCTGGGCCAGGCCGATGGGCGGGTGCTGGCCGAGGAGCTGCGCGCGACCCTCGACCTGCCGCCCTGGGCCAACAGTGCCATGGACGGCTACGCGTTGCGTCACGATGACCTTGCGCAGCAGCCGCTGCCAGTGTCTCAGGTGGTGTTCGCCGGGCAGGCCCCGATGCCGTTGCAGCCTGGCACCTGCGCCCGCGTGTTCACCGGGGCGCCCGTGCCGGCCGGAGCCGACAGCGTGCAGTTGCAGGAGAACTGCGAGGTCGACGGGCAAGGCCGGGTGAGTGTCCTCGGGGCGTTGCGCCGTGGCGACAATATTCGTGTCCAGGGCAACGAAATCCGCCGCGGGGCAGCGCTGCTGGCGGCAGGCACGCGGCTCGACCCCATCGCCCTCGGCGTGCTGGCATCCCAGGGCATCCGCCAGGTAGCGGTACTGTGCCGGCCCAAGGTCGCATTGCTCTCCAGCGGCGACGAGCTGGCGGGTGCGGGCGCAGTCCTGGAGCCAGGGCAGATCCACGACAGCAACCGGGTGGTGCTGGCGGCCCTGCTCGAGCGGCTCGGTTGCGAGGTGCTCGACCTGGGACAGGTGCCGGATGACCCGACGCGGCTGCGCGCGGTGCTCGACGAGGCGCGCCAGGCACAGGTGATCGTCAGCAGCGGCGGGGTCTCGGTGGGCGATGCCGATTGTATCGGCGCGCTGTTGCGCGAGGCTGGCGAGGTGCAGTTGTGGAAACTGGCGATCAAGCCGGGCAAGCCGTTCACCTTCGCCCGGGTTGGCGGCGTGCCGCTGCTGGGGCTGCCGGGGAACCCTGGGTCGGCGCTGGTGACCTTCCTGCTGCTGGCGCGGCCATACCTGCTGGCGCGGATGGGCGTGGCGCAGGTGCAACCCTTGCGGGTGCCGGTAGTGGCAGGCTTTGCCTGGCCCAAGGCCGGCAAGCGCCAGGAATACCTGAGGGTACGCCTCGAGGGCGGGCGCGCGCGTTTGCTGGAGAACCAGAGCTCGGCAACCCTGCTCAGCGCGACCCAGGCCGATGGCTTGCTGGAAGTGCCGGCCGGGGAAACGTTCGCGGCGGGAGCTGTGCTGGACTTCATCGGCTTTGCCGCGGGCGTGGTCTGAAAAGCACCTGCGAGTGAGGGCGCTGCCGTGTTCCGGTGGCCGACGCGGCAGCAGGTCATGAAGTGCAGGTAACAATGTCCAATCATAATTAATGACTGCATGATCGAAGTTCTCTATCAGCCAACCTTGATAGAGGAGGCCGATCAAGCCGTCATGACTTTTGATTGGACGCTAGTGTCATGCAGAACTTAGTCTGCACGGGTCAGCAGTTCGCGAGTTTCGATATTTAAGTTGGACGGAACTTGCAGCTGGTTATTCCGAACGTGACGATCAAGGGTGACCCTGATGAGCGAAGAAGAACATATCAAGAGTTATAACGGCCCGGCCGCTGGCTGGGGCGCGTTGAAGAGCGTGACCAAGGCCTGGCTGGGCAGCGAGAACGCTGTCAAGAACATCCGCGCGATGCTCAAGACCAACCAGGACAGCGGCTTCGACTGCCCGGGCTGCGCCTGGGGCGAGTCGCCGGAGAACGGCATGGTCAAGTTCTGCGAGAACGGCGCGAAGGCGGTCAACTGGGAGGCCACCGGCCGTTCGGTGGACCCGGACTTCTTCGCCCGCTACAGCGTCAGCGCCTTGCTCGAACAGAGCGACTACTGGCTCGAATACCAGGGCCGGCTGACCCATCCGATGCGCTACGACGCGGCCACCGACCACTATGTCGAGACCAGCTGGGAAGACGCCTTCGCGCTGATCGCCCAACACCTCAACGGCCTCGACTCGCCTGACCAGGCCGAGTTCTACACCTCGGGCCGGGCCAGCAACGAAGCGGCCTACCTGTACCAGTTGTTCGTGCGCAGCTTCGGCACCAACAACTTCCCCGACTGCTCGAACATGTGCCACGAGGCCAGCGGCCTGGGCATGGGCGACACCCTCGGGGTGGGCAAGGGCACCGTGGTGTTCCACGACCTGGAACAGGCCGACGCGATCTTCGTCATCGGCCAGAACCCCGGCACCAACCACCCGCGCATGCTCGAACCGCTGCGCGAGGCGGTGGAGCGGGGCGCCCAGGTGGTCTGCTTCAACCCGCTCAAGGAGCGTGGCCTGGAGCGCTTCCAGCACCCGCAGCATCCGTTCGAGATGCTCAGCAACGGCTCCGAACCGACCAACACCGCGTACTTCCGTCCGGCCCTGGGCGGCGACATGGCGGTGCTGCGCGGCATGGCCAAGTTCCTCCTGCAGTGGGAGCGCGAGGCCCAGGCCAACGGCCTGCCGGCGGTGTTCGACCATGCCTTCATCAAGGCCCACACCGATGGCATGGACGCCTACCTGGCCCAGGTCGATGCCACGTCCTGGGCGCACATCATCGAGCAGTCCGGCCTGAGCAAGGCCGAGATCGAGCTGGCCGCGCGCATGTACCGCAAGGCCGAGCGGGTGATCATGTGCTGGGCCATGGGTGTGACCCAGCATCGCCACTCGGTGCCGACCGTGCAGGAGATCGTCAACCTGCAATTGCTGCGCGGCAACGTCGGTCGTCCGGGCGCCGGCCTGTCGCCGGTGCGTGGCCACAGCAACGTGCAGGGCGACCGCACCATGGGCATCGACGAGAAGCCGCCGACCTGGCTGCTGGACAATCTCGAGCAACGCTTTGGCATCGACGCGCCGCGGGGCCATGGGCACAACGCGGTGCTGGCGATCCAGGCGATGGAGGCACAACGCGCCAAGGTGTTCATCGCCCTGGGCGGCAACTTCGCCCAGGCCACCCCGGACACCCCGCGCACCCACGCGGCGCTGCGCAACTGCGCGCTGACCGTGCACATCTCGACCAAGCTCAATCGCTCGCACCTGGTCACCGGCCGTGACGCGCTGATCCTGCCGTGCCTGGGCCGTACCGAGATCGACCTGCAGGCCGAAGGCCCACAAGGGGTCACCGTGGAAGACACCTTCAGCATGGTGCACATCTCCCATGGCCAGCTCAAACCACGCTCGCCGTTGTTGCGCTCGGAGCCTTCGATCATCGCCGGCATGGCCAAGGCCACTCTCGGCGACCGGCCGATCGACTGGCAATGGACCGTGGCCGACTACAGCCGCATCCGCGACCTGATCGCCGACACCATCCCAGGTTTCACCGACTTCAACGCCCGCCTGCGCCATCCGGGGGGCTTCCACCTGGGCAACGCCGCTGCCGAACGCGAGTGGAACACCGCCAGCGGCAAGGCCCAGTTCAGCGCCACCGAACTGCCAGCGCAATTGGTCAACGAGGCGGTGCTGGCCCGTGGCGACAAGCCTGACCTGATCCTGCAGACCCTGCGCTCGCACGATCAGTACAACACCACCCTGTACGGCCTGGACGACCGCTACCGTGGGGTGTTCGGCCTGCGCGAGGTGGTCTTCGCCAACGCGGCGGACATCAGCCGCCTGGGCTTTGCGCCGGGCGACAAGGTCGACCTGGTGTCGTTGTGGGAAGACGGTGTCGAGCGCCGGGTGCATGGTTTCACCCTGGTCGCCTACGACATCCCCGAAGGCCAGGCCGCCGCCTACTACCCGGAGACCAACCCATTGGTGCCGCTGGAGAGCTATGGCGACCGCACCTTCACGCCGACCTCCAAGTTCGTCGCCATCAAGCTCGAGCACGCGCAACCCGATGCGTTGATCCACGCCGTCGCCGGCTGAGCCCTCGCGCTTCATTCATCGACTGCCGCCGCTGCGGGTGCGCTGCCCGGAGCGTGGCTGGTGGTCAACAAGGATATTGTCATGTCGAATCTGGGTGCTCTGGACCTGGCGAGGCTTCAATTCGCCTTCACGGTCTCGTTCCACATCATTTTCCCGGCCATCACCATCGGCCTGGCCAGTTTCCTGGCCGTGCTCGAAGGCTGCTGGCTGAAAACCGGCCATTCGGTCTACAAGGATCTCTACAAATTCTGGTCGAAGATCTTTGCCGTCAACTTCGGCATGGGCGTGGTCTCGGGCCTGGTCATGGCCTACGAGTTCGGCACCAACTGGGCGCGCTTTTCCGACTTCGCCGGCAGCGTGACCGGGCCGTTGCTGACCTACGAGGTGCTCACCGCGTTCTTCCTCGAGGCGGGCTTTCTCGGCGTCATGCTGTTCGGCTGGGGCAGGGTGGGGCGCAAGCTGCACTTCTTCGCCACGGTCATGGTGGCCATCGGTACGCTGATCTCGATGTTCTGGATCCTCTCCTCGAACAGCTGGATGCAGACTCCGCAGGGCATCGAGATCGTCGATGGCCGGGTGATGCCGCTGGACTGGTTCAAGATCGTCTTCAACCCCTCGTTCCCGTACCGTCTGGCGCACATGGCGCTGGCCGCGTTCCTTTCCACCGCGTTCTTCGTCGCGGCGTCGGCGGCCTGGCACCTGCTGCGCGGGCGTGATACGCCGCAGATCCGCAAGATGCTGTCGATGGGCATGTGGATGATCCTGGTCGCCACCCCGGTGCAGGTGGTGGTCGGCGACGCCCATGGCCTGAACACCCTGGAGCATCAGCCGGCGAAGATCGCCGCCATCGAGGGGCACTGGCACAACACCCCGGGCGAGGCCTCGCCGCTGGTGCTGTTCGGCCTGCCCGACATGGAGGCCGAAACCACCCGCTACAGCCTTGAGGTGCCGTACCTGGGCAGCCTGATCCTGACCCACAGCCTGGACAAGCAGATCCCGGCGCTCAAGAGCTTCGCCAAGCAGGACCGGCCCAACTCGACGATCATCTTCTGGAGCTTCCGGGTCATGGCCGGGCTGGGCATGCTGATGCTGGCCTGCGCGTTGCTGGCCTTGGCGCTGCGGCGCAACGGCGCGCTGTACCGCAATCGCCTGTTCCTCTGGTTCGCCCTGCTGATGGGGCCGTCGGGGCTGGTCGCGCTGCTGGCCGGCTGGTTCACCACCGAAGTAGGCCGTCAGCCGTGGGTGGTCTACGGCATGCTGCGCACCACCGAGGCCGCCTCCAACCACAGTGCCGCGCAGATGAGCCTGACCCTGGCGCTGTTCGTGCTCATCTACTTCTCGGTGTTCACCGTGGGGATCGGCTACATGATGCGCCTGGTGCGCAAGGGCCCGGTCGCGCACGAGCAACTGCCGAGCCCCGAACAACCGGAATCGCTGGCCACCGCGCGTCGCCCGCTGTCCGTCGCCGATTGAGCAGGAGCTGAACTATGACGATTCAAGGTATCGACCTGTCGGTCATCTGGGGCGTGATCATCGCCTTCGGTCTGATGATGTACGTGATCATGGATGGCTTCGACCTGGGGCTGGGGATTCTCTTCCCGCTGATCAGCGATTCGCGCGAGCGCGATGTGATGATGAACACCGTGGCACCGGTGTGGGACGGCAACGAGACCTGGGCGGTGCTCGGCGCGGCGGCGTTGTACGGCGCCTTCCCGCTGGCCTATTCGGTGATCCTCGAGGCCTTGTACCTGCCGCTGGTGCTGGTGCTGGCCGGACTGATCTTCCGCGGCGTGGCCTTCGAGTTCCGCTTCAAGGCCGAGGCGCACAAGCGTCACCTGTGGGACAAGGCGTTCATCGGTGGCTCGGTGCTGGCGACCTTCTTCCAGGGCGTGGCCATCGGCACCTACATCAACGGCATCCCGGTGCTCGACCGGCAGTTCGCCGGCAGTGGCTGGGACTGGCTGGCGCCGTTCCCGCTGCTGTGCGGTGTCGGCTTGCTGCTGACCTACGCGCTGCTGGGCAGTACCTGGCTGCTGATCAAGACCGACGGCATGCTCGAGGCGCGCATGCGTCACTACAGCCGGCCACTGGCCTACCTGCTGGCGCTGGTGATCGTGCTGATCTGTGCCTGGACGGCCTGGCTGCACGACGACATCGCCCAGCGCTGGTTCGGTGCCGGCCACGTGTTGCGCTCGGTGCTGATCGCGGTGCTGGCGGTGGCTGCCGTGGTGGTGGTGCAGAAGGCCTTGCGCAAGCGCCATTCGCACCTGCCGTTCATGGCCGTGGTGGGGCTGGTGTTCCTCGGCTACCTGGGCCTGGCGATCAGCATCTGGCCGAACATCGTACCGCCGGCGATCACCCTGTGGCAGGCCGCTGCGCCGCTGACCAGCCAGTTGTTCGCCCTGATCGGCGCGTTGTTCATCATCCCGATCATCCTGGGCTACACGTTCTGGAGCTACCACGTGTTCCGCGGCAAGGTGCTGCCGGGGGATGCCTACCATTGAGATGAACGAAGGGCCGCTGCTGCGGCCCTTTTGCTGTCATGCGGCCTGTTCGGCTTCGGTCGCCACGCCGTAGGACACGTAATACGCCAGGCCGACGAAGATCGCGCCGCCCACCGCGTTGCCGAGGAATACCGCTACCAGGTTCTCCACCAGCTGCCCCCAGCTCAGGTAGCCGGCGAAGATTGCCGCCGGAATCAGGAACATGTTGGCCACCACGTGCTGGAAGCCGATGGCCACGAACGCCATGATCGGGAACCAGATGCCGAGGATCTTGCCGCTCATCTCGCGGCTGGCATAAGACAGCCACACCGCCAGGCACACCAGCCAGTTGCAGCCGATGCCGGAAACGAAGGCATGGAGGAAGTCGGCGCTGACCTTGGCGGTCGCCCCGGCCAGGGTCTTGGCCAGGTACGGGCCTTCGGTCAGGCCCAGCAGGTGGCCGAAGCACCAGGCGACGAACAGCGCGCCGAGCAGGTTGGCCAGGGTCACCAGGGTCCAGTTGCGCGCCACCGCGCCGAGGCTGATGCGCCGGGCGAACATCGCCAGGGGCAGGCTCATCATGTTGCCGGTGAGCAACTCGCCGCCGGCCAGGATCACCAGGATCAGGCCGATGGGGAACACGGCGGCGCCCAGCAGGTTGCCGAACGAGGCCCATTGCGCGGGGATCATGGTGCTGACGTGCAGGGCCAGGAGAAAGCCCAGGGAAATGAACGCGCCGGCCAGAAAGCCGAGGATCAGCGTGGCGCGGGTAGGCAGGTGGGCTTTCTTGGTGCCGGCTGCGATGACCAGCTCGGTGATCCGGGAGGGGGTATTGACGGACATTGCTACAACTCGAACGCAAGGACACGGGCCGTTGCCGGGCGCAGGTCGGGTGAACAGGCAAGGGTGGGGCGATGGCGGGGGCTGCTTGCGAGCGCGCCTGCGGTCCTTGCGGTGGCGTTCTTCAGGGCAAACTCTGGTGTATATCGCGCATCAACTTTCAAACGTCGCGAAAGTTAGCCGAGACAATTTGACGCAGTCAAATCGATAGCGCGGATCACTTGATAGATATCATCTATGAAGCGCTCTTTGAGCAAGTAAGTGTGCTATACCAGACGGCGCTGATGTTATTCGTCCTGCTGAATATCGCGCAATAATCCACGTTGTCCCAATCCGTGATCAAGGTGCCTGATGCCAATGGATACATACGAACCGGAACCCCAGGCTGTCGACAGCCCGATCACCCGCAGTGCGATCTTCCTGGTCGCCACCCTCAACCCTGGCGATGAACACCTGGACACCGTGCGCGGCCTGTGCGGCGACATCGCCGCGCTGGTGCGCTCGGTGGGCAAGCGCGTGCCGGCGGGCAACCTGTCGTGTGTCGTCGGCTTTGCCAGCACGGCCTGGGAACGCTTGTTCGGCACGCCGAAACCCGCGCAGTTGCACGCTTTTCGCGAGTTCGGCAGCGGCGAGCGAGTCGCTGTCGCCACTCCCGGCGACTTGCTGCTGCACATTCGCGCCGAGCACATGGACCTGTGCTTCGAGCTGGCCGCGCAGCTGTGCAAGCGCCTGGGCGCGGCGGTGACGGTGGTCGACGAGGTGCAGGGTTTTCGCTATTTCGACATGCGCAGCATCATCGGTTTCGTCGACGGCACCGAGAATCCCGGCCCGCGGGACGTGGCCAGGTTCACCCTGGTCGGTGCCGAGGATCCGCCATTCGTTGGTGGCAGTTATGTGCTGGTGCAGAAGTATCTGCATGACATGGCCGGCTGGGAGAAGTTGTCCACCCAACAACAGGAACTGATTATTGGCCGTACCAAACTTTCCGATATCGAACTGGATGACGCGGTAAAACCCAGTTGCTCGCATAGTTCGCTCACCACCCTCGAAGAGGACGGCAAGGAGATCAAGATCCTGCGCGACAACATGCCGTTCGGCCGGCCGGGCGTGGGTGAGTTCGGCACTTATTTCATCGGCTATGCACGCTCGCCGGCCCCGATCGAGCAGATGCTCGAGAACATGTTCGTCGGCAAGCCGCCGGGCAACTACGACCGGTTGCTGGACTACAGCCGCGCGGTCACTGGCGGGCTGTTCTTCGTACCGTCGGTGGAATGCCTCGAGGGCTTGGCTGGCTAGCCTCGGGCGCAGACGTGGCCGGGGGGCATGCTGGCATCGTGCTATTGATTGTCGCGGGCATTCTGCCGAGAATGCCCGCACACAAGCGCCCCCCACGCCCGTTTGGCCGCCACGTCGAGGGTGATGCGACGGACCGCGATTGACGAATCACACAGGAAGTCCTATGCCGCTCGATCCGCAATACATTTACCTGCCCCTGGACCAGGGAGAGCGGGCAGGGCGCCTCACGGTGAATCAACTGCTGGCGCGCAGCGTGTACGAGAAGATGGCGCAGATGCTCAAGGAAGCCCTGCCAGACGACACGCAGGACCAGAACCACGACGCGACGCGCTATGCCAACGGAAGAGGTCACATGACCATCTTCCTGGATGGCAACCGCGGCACGGGCAAGACCACGGTGATCGTCAACCTGATCAAGTACCTGGAGGCGGTCGAGCAGGCGTATCCAGGCCTCGCCGATCCAGGCGTCGCCGACGCGGTGCACATCCTCAAGCCCATCGACCCTTCCCAGCTCGAAGATGGTGACGACCTGTTCCTCAACGTGGTGGTCGCCGCCGTACTGGGCGACGCCGCGGTCAAGGCCCAGCGCGAACGCGAGCCGGAGCTGTGGCAAGCGCTGCATGACAGCCTCCAGGCCCTGGGAACCGCGCTGTCGGGCAGGGAAAGCCAGGGCGAGGGCATCGGCCTGGATCGCCTGCGCGCCTTCATGGGTTCGCAAGCCCTGGCCGGCGCGGTCCACGACTTTTTCAGCAAGGCGGCAAGGCTGCTGGGCAAAAAACTGCTGGTGCTGCCGATCGACGATGTCGACACCACGCTGCACCGCGCTTTCGAGAACCTCGAGGTCGTGCGCCGCTACCTGGCCAGCCCGGCGCTTTTGCCGATTGTCTGCGGTGATCTCGCGCTGTACCGGGAAGTGACCTCAAGGGACACCTATCGGCGCCTGACGCTGGGCAGCGAACAGTTCAAGAACAATGCCCAAGGAATGGCCGAGGACCTGGCCATGGAGTACCTGCGCAAGATCTTGCCGCTGCACCGACGGATGCGGATGCCGGATGTCAGTGAATACTTGCAGAGCTACAGGATTCTGCTGGGGGGAGAGGATAGAGAGCACGGCAGGCCTTGGCTCACGCTGAAGCATTTGGCTCATTGGCTGAAGGTGTTGCTGGCAGGCGCTGTCAACAACAGTGAGAACAGCGCGCTAGAGATTCCTATTCCTACGGTCAGGGCATTGTCGCAGTTGCTGGCGCGGGTCCGTTCGGAAATAGCCAGCCTCGAAAACGCGTTCATTGGGTATGACACGCCGATACCTGAAATAAACATGATGTGGCGCCTGTGCGAGCTGGACCTGGGCCGGCAATCCAGGATGACCGCTGGCATGCTGTATCGGCCCTGGTATGAGTCCACCTCGCTCTTTCTGGACAAATGGTGCTCGGAGCTGCTGAGCCATTTCTCCTTCGAGTCGTCCGCCGGGCCGGTCTGCCTGGTGCTGATCGCCATGCAGCATTGGGCCAAGGGTGAAGGCAGCGTGCTCGCCACACCGCTTTTCCAGCCACTTGAACAGGTGGGCCTGACAGAGCTCAGGTATACGGAAAATCGCGCACAGCTGGCCTGGCAAGACGACTTGCGTGGGCGCTTGCCAGAATCATGGCTCAGGTCGCTGCAGACCGAAGCCGTCGTGCCGTTTGCCACGCCGGAAGTAGGGCGGGCTGTCGTGCCGGCCAACTGGAAGGCCGGAAGCGAGAATGATGCCGGGGTTTGGAACCTCCTGGTGGAGATGGTGACCCATCACAACTTCTACAGCACCAGCAAGCGGGCAACGCTGCTCTGCTGTGGTCGGATCATCGAGCTGGTCGTGACCAGCCTGGTGCGCGAGGTGACACAGGATGATGTCTATCGCATCTGTGCAAACCCGCCTTATCACAGCGCGGTAAGTGTGGCGGCGACCAAGGCAGTGCATTACTCGCTGGATGACATCGAGTATGAGGAAATGGGGCAGGAAGACGAGCCTACTCCTTATTCCCAGTACGCAGGCGCGAATGACGGCGCACGCAGGTTGGCGATAGAACAGTTGGTCAATGCGCTCAATGAGTGGCGATTCAAGAGCAAGGTCCAAGCAGCCTCACGTTCGCCCTGGCTGATTTATTGCGCGTTGAACAAGACGTACAACCAACTGCCTATGTTCAACCGACCACTGGCAGTGAATGCACAACCGAAAGCTGAGCTGCTCAGTGATGTCGTGGCTTCGGGGCTTTCGGCTTTCAATGCATTCTGGGCGGCGATTGCCAGCTTCGAAAAAGGTCCTTTGTTTGGCATGGGAGTGGATATCTCCACGGTGAACCTGCTCAATCGCCGTGGCGACTTTTCGCAAAACAACCTGTTCACCCAGAACATCCAGCCGTTTCTCAGCAAGGTGGAGGACGCGCAGCAGGAAAGGCCTGTCGTGGCGCTCACCACACTGTTGGAGTCGCATCCGCTTCGCCAGCTCTATCAGTCGTTCTTCAAAATCGCGCAGCAACGAGAACTGGATGAGCCAAGCACTGTGGCCATGGCAGGCCGCGCCTACCTGCTCAAGGCGCTGGGCATGCCGCCCACGACGGAGCGTCTGAGCTCTGCCTCGATAAAACGAGCATTGCAGAGAGGCGCCAGCAAAAAGCAGTTACGGCCAAAGCGCTACGGCGAAGCGGTGTTGGCTGATGTACAGCAACGTTATCCGGACCTTAAGCAGCTCAATTTGTTGCGCCGTGCTATCGAGTCTCTGGAATTGGGAAGAACCCCAAAAGAGCAAGGCTGATGCTGGTTCGTTCCTACCCCGAGCGGGCGATCGGTGCGCTGTTTGGCAGCGAGCAGGTTTCCGATACGTTGCGCTGCTATCTGGGACGATGGCTGGAGGCGCGCAAGGAAGCTCCACATGCCAGGCTGGACAGTGGCGGACTGAAGCGCAAGCTCAGGGACGCCATTGTTGCGGATATCGACGCCCGTACAGGCAGGAGAGGCCGACCCAACACGCTGGAAGCCGCAGCGCAGTACCTGTGCAACGAGACGTTCCTGGAAAACCCGAAAGTGCCAGCGCTCGATGACGCGATAAAGGAGTTGCTGGTGTGGGAGGAGGGTCCGTATGTCCAGGATGATCTGATTCAGCGCTATGCAGAACTGCTGTCGGAGATAGACCCTACTATTCTGGTCACCTGGGGGCTGGCTGGGCGAAGCGAGCAGGAGCCGCTTACGGCGCTTGCTTTGCAGCAGATCCTGGAATCGCGCAATGCCTTGTTCGTGCCTCCCAGGTTCAACTGCGCCATGGCCGAGGGGCATCTGCACCTTGGTGGCGTGCTGGGTGACGGTTTCGTCTTGGCGCAACTGGTATTTGCCGGGCAATGGCCTGAAAAAAGCCAGGACGCCGAGGGCATACGGATGCGCTTGCAGCGTATCTGGCGAATGCTCGAGGCCTGGACGGGATCGCTGGCAAGCGATCCACGGCCCGACGAGGCATTGGACGCATCGCTTGCAACAATCGCGTGTGACGATACAAGGACTGAAGCTGACAACCTGGCGACGATCGATTGGCAGGTCTTGCGCGATGGCATCGTGCTCGCAACTGACACTGGCGCGAACGAACCGGTGACTGACAGGCTACTGTTGCGGGCGTTAGCAGATGCAGCGGCCAGGCATAGGTACCGGCAGGCTTGGATGTGCCTCTTCCTTCTGCTCTGGCGCAGCTATCGAAGCAAAAAAGCAAGCAACGTCCTGCGCGCAGGCGTGCTGCTGCTGTTTGTCGACATCATGAGCCTGCGGCGAGAGATGGTCATGGACGGCAACGGCCTGCGGCGCTTCACTTCGGGGCACTTTCATCTGCCGGCCCGCAAGGTGTCGGAAAAGCTCGCGGAGTCGAAGCTGCATCAGTTGCAGGAGAAGGTGGGTTGGATCTTCCAGCGGCCAGGCGACAAGGCGGAGATCAAGGTCGGCATCGACAGCCTTGACCAGGGGCAACTGGCCGGCAACCTGTTCCGCGCCGTCCATGCGCATATCCCAGGCTTGGAGCTTGCCACGCAAGGCACCGCCCCCCATGCCCACTCCCGCAGCCACTGGCATTTGTGCGTCCACTTCAACCGATTGGGCGACATTACCCGGGACAAGCTGTGGAGCACGGCCCACGAGCTTGCGCAGGTGCTGGCGTCAGCGGTTCCCTGGCCGTTGTCGCAACCTTTCGACGACAACCTTGAGCCCGTCGCCTACCAGGCGTTGCCTGCGCGAATCATCCGCGGGCTCGACGTGGCCGGTGATGAGAACCGCTGGCCGATAGAGTGGTGCGCCCCTGTTTTTCGCTGGCTGCGAAGGCCTCGCGTGCCTTCGTCCGAGCTCCTGGCCCCGCCAGCGACAAGCCTTCACCTGAGCATCCATGCTGGCGAGGATTACGGGCATCCGTTGTCCGGCCTCAGGCGGGTCGAGGAGACCGTCAGGTTCTGTGGCATGCGTGCGGGCGACAGGTTGGGACACGCCCTGGCACTGGGTATTTCCCCCAAGGACTGGCTCGAACGTCATGGCGAAGTGCAGTTGCCGGTCGACGAGCACCTGGACAATCTGGTCTGGGCCTGGCGCGAAGCGCTCAGGTTGCGCAATGTCGAAGGGTTGCAGGTACCTGTCGCGCGCCTGGAACTGCGGATTGCCAAAATGCTGAAACAGGTTCCATGGGCCAACTGGGGCGGCAAAACCACGCCGAGCACTGAAGATCTATGGCGGCTTTATCGGGCTTGGCGTTTGCGCAGGAACTGCAGCAGGACCCTGTCGCAAGCACAAGACGATCTGCTGGTCGCTGAGGCAGGCCTGCAACAGGCGGCGGTCCCGGACTTCACCCGGCTGTCGCGGCACCTCGGCAAACCAAGATCGGACACGGCCGAGGGCTTGTTCATCCTGCGAGCGCGTCACGAGGCTGCCCAGCAGGGCAGGTCCCAATGCCAGGTGCGCCTGGCCGTGCTGCAGGGCAGGGTTGTCCCACCTGGCCAGACCAGGCTGGAGCAGCAGGAAGCGACCTGTGAAGGGCGCGTGAGCTATGTCCACGACCACGACGATGCCGACGACCTGAGCCTGATGCTGGCGATCCAGGATGCCTGCATCGAGCGCTACGCACGCCTGGGGCTGATGATCGAGACCAACCCCAGTTCCAACGTCTACATCGGCCAGCTGGACAGGCACGCCGACCATCCGATCTACCGCTGGAATCCTCCGCAACAGGAGGAGCTGGAGGCCGGGGCAAGGCACAACCTCTTCAAGCTGCGCAAGCGGCCGATGCCGGTGACCATCAATACCGATGACCCAGGCCTGATACCGACGACCCTGCGCATGGAGTACCACCTCATACATGAAGGTGCCATGCATCATGGATGCTCCAATGAAGCGGCGGACGCGTGGATCGAGCGGATCAGGGGTTATGGCATGAGCCGGTTCGATGCCGTGCATTGAGTCGGCACCGCTTGCCTGTTCCTGCGCCAGGGCGATCCACCGCGCTGTTCGCCAGCCCGTCCATTGCCATGACGTGCCGGCGGCCAGCGCGTTTATTCAGGCGCGAAAGAACGCCAGCAGGTCGGCGTTGATCACCTCGGCGTGGGTGGTCGGCATGCCGTGGGGGAAGCCGGCGTAAGTCTTCAGCGTGCCCTTGGGCAGCAACTTGGCCGACAACGGGCCGGCGTTGTCGTACGGCACGATCTGGTCGTCGTCGCCATGCATCACCAGCACCGGCACCTTGACCTGCTTGAGGCTCTCGGTGAAATCGGTCTGGGAGAAGGCGACGATGCCGTCGTAGTGAGCCTTGGCGCCGCCCATCATGCCTTGCCGCCACCAGTTGAGGATCACCCCCTGGTCGGGTTTGGTGCCGGGGCGGTTGTAGCCGTAGAACGGGCCGGCCGGAATGTCCTGGTAGAACTGCGCGCGGTTGGCCAGCAGTTGGGCCTGAAGGCCATCGAACACCGACTTGGGCAGGCCGCCAGGGTTGCTTGCGGTCTGCACCATGATCGGTGGCACCGCGGCGATGATCGCCGCCTTGGGCACCGGATCGGAAGGATGACGGGCCATGTAGTGGATGACCTCGCCGCCGCCGGTGGAGTGGCCGACGTGGATGGCGCCCGTGACCCCGAGGTGCTTGACCACCGCGGCGACATCATCGGCGTAGTGGTCCATGTCGTGGCCATCCCACACCTGGCTGGAGCGGCCATGGCCACGGCGATCGTGGGCCACCACCCGGTAGCCGTGGGCGAGGAAGAACAGCATCTGCGCATCCCAGTCGTCGGCGCTGAGCGGCCAGCCGTGATGGAAGTAGATGACCTGGGCGTCCTGCGGGCCCCAGTCCTTGTAGAAGATCTGTACGCCGTCTTTGGTCGTGACGTAACCCATTTTCGTCTCTCCTGCTGGAAGTCGATGAACTGGCGGCGCTTGGCCGCAGCGCCACTCTAGGATTAAAGTTCGCTTCAAGGTCAATGGCATTTCGAGGTGCCCCATGAGAATAGGCGAGCTGGCCAGGATCACTGGCCTGGCCCCATCGCGGATCCGTTTCTACGAGGCGAGCGGGCTGATTCACGCGGTGGCGCGCAAGGCCAACGGCTACCGCGACTATGCGGCCGAAGCGGTCTGGATCCTGGAGCTGATCACCAGTGCCCAGGCCGCGGGGTTCTCCCTCGAGGAGATCCGCCAGCTGTTGCCGGCCAATGCCAACGGCTGGCGGCACGAGACGTTGCTCGGCGGCCTCAAGCGCAAGGTCGAGGAAATCGAGTTGCTGCAGCAGCGTCTGGCACGCAACAAAGCACAGTTGCTGTTGGTGATCGACGGGATCGAGAGCAAGCCGGAAGGCATGCCATGCGCCGACAACACGCAGCGGGTGCTGGACCGGCTGCGTGACGAGATGGCCGGCGGGCAGCTGGTCGCCAGCCCCCGCCGCTGAGTGGCCAGGCCGCGCGCTCAGTGGCCGCGGCCCAGGGCCGCCAGCGGCTGCGGTGCGTACAGCGCGCTCTGGAACTCTGGCACGTATTCGTACTTGAGCATTCGCCCCAGGTCCAGTGTGCGGATATAGCTCGACAGGCTGCCATCACCGAGCACCAGTTCGGCGCTGCGCGGGCTCAGGCTCACGGCGTGTCGGCTCTGGCGCGAGGTGGCATGGCCGTAGGTCGGCTGGCCGTGGACGTCGAGGTTGGTGAAACTGTTGTTCACCAGCTCGACCGCGCCGGACAGCCTGTCGAGCTTGCGCCCCTTGAACACCAGGTCGAGCTTGCCGGTCTGGCTGTCGCCGATGCTGTACGCCACGCTGTCGGCGTCCTCGTGACGGTCGATGCGGGTCAGCCATTTCGGCAGGTTGTAGCCCACCACGCCACGGACCCGGGCCAGTTCGGTGTTCACCGGCAGCTTGAGCACATAACCCCAGAAATCCTTCGACAACGCCTGACCAACCAGGGTGAGCGGTCCCAGGCTGGTCTGGCCCGGCCTGCCGGTGATGATCGACAGGGCGACCTCGTTGTAGCTGTCGTTGTCGCAGTAGTCATAGGTGTAGGCCGTGAACGCCACCAGGCCACGGCCCGGCCAGACCTGCAACGGCTGCACCTGGGCCAGCACCTCGGTCGGCATCAGCGCCTTGAGCCGCTTGAGATCGGCGGTGTGGACCACCGTCATGCGGCTGTTGCGGTAGTAGAAATTCGGTGAGTGCGAGGCGAAGCCGATATCGACCTGGGTCTTTTCCAGGCTCTCGAACCAGCTCAGGTCCAGGTCGGGGGACTCGGCTGCGATCACCGCCAGCGGTGGGTTGGAGCGATAGCGGTCGTACAGGCCACCCGTGATCACCGGCACCGGATGACCGGCGATGTCGATCAGCGTGGTATCGGCGTGGGCGGGGATGCCGTTGGCGGCGATGGGGCCAGGTTTCACGTTACGGTTCTCCAGGGCATGCTTGACGATGAGCGGGAAAGTCACTGCCCCATCACCCTAACGTTGAAGCCGGCTTGAGAGTCAATGGGGCCGTGGCAATCACGCCCGGCAGCGGCCAGGAGGTGTGATAATGGGCGCGTCATCACCAAGGGGCCAGCATGCTGACCATCTCCAACAACGTGCATCTGCCGGATGCCGAAATCGAGCTCACCTACATCCGCGCCCAGGGTGCAGGCGGGCAGAACGTCAACAAGGTGTCCAGCGCCGTGCACCTGCGCTTCGACATTCCTGCCTCGTCGCTGCCGGCGTTCTACAAGGCGCGGCTGCTGGCGCTGCGTGACAGTCGCATCACCGCTGACGGGGTGCTGATCATCAAGGCCCAGCAATACCGTACCCAGGAACAGAACCGCGCCGATGCCCTGGCGCGCCTGGTCGAACTGATCCTGGGCGCCACCAAGGTCGAGAAGAAGCGTCGTCCGACCAAGCCGACCCTGGGCTCGAAGACCCGCCGCCTGGAGTCGAAAGCCAGGCGCGGCACGGTCAAGGCCGGGCGAGGCAAGGTCGATTTCTAGGGTTTGTACGAAAGCCTGGTCATTCATCGTTGTGGGAGCAGCGCGACTTGCCCCGCGACCTGCCGTGGAGGCCCGCCGCCGATCGATCAAGGCGCACCTCCATAGCATTCGCATATAAGCAGCGGGATTGAAATTACCAATTGCACTGATGAGCAGGATCAATTTAGCGATCGGCCGCGGGCTCCTTACCCTTTCCAGGCGCATCAAGACGCCTGTATAGAGCCTTTAGGAGTACCCCATGACCCCGTTCAAACTGTTCCAGCCCGGTCGCCTGCTGGTGGCCACGACCCTGGCCGCCAGCCTGCTGTCGCTGTCGGTGCAGGCCGCCACCCTGACCCGCGACAACGGCGCCCCGGTGGGCGACAACCAGAACTCGCAGACCGCCGGGGCCAACGGCTCGGTGCTGCTGCAGGACGCCCAGCTGCTGCAGAAGCTGCAGCGCTTCGACCGCGAACGCATCCCCGAGCGTGTGGTCCACGCCCGCGGTACTGGCGCCCACGGCCAGTTCACCGCCAGCGCCGACATCAGCGAGCTGAGCATGGCCAAGGTGTTCCGCCCAGGCGAGAAGACCCCGGTGTTCGTGCGTTTCTCCGCCGTGGTGCACGGCAACCACTCGCCGGAAACCCTGCGTGACCCACGCGGCTTCGCCACCAAGTTCTACACCGCCGATGGCAACTGGGACCTGGTCGGCAACAACTTCCCGACCTTCTTCATTCGCGACGCGATCAAGTTCCCGGACATGGTCCACGCCTTCAAGCCTGACCCGCGCAACAATCTCGACGACGACGCGCGGCGCTTCGACTTCTTCTCCCATGTGCCGGAAGCGACCCGCACCCTGACCCTGCTGTATTCCAACGAGGGTACGCCGGCCAGCTACCGCGAAATGGACGGCAACAGCGTGCACGCCTACAAGCTGGTCAACGCCAAGGGCCAAGTGCACTACGTGAAGTTCCACTGGAAGAGCCTGCAAGGGCAGAAGAACCTCGACCCGAAACAGGTCGCTCAGGTCCAGGGTCGGGACTACAGCCACATGACCCACGACCTGGTCAGTGCGATCAACAAAGGCAACTTCCCGAAGTGGGACCTGTACATCCAGGTGCTCGAGCCTGAAGCGCTGGCCAAGTTCGACTTCGACCCGCTGGATGCCACCAAGATCTGGCCGGACGTGCCCGAGCGCAAGATCGGCCAGATGGTGCTCGACCGCAACGTCGACAACTTCTTCCAGGAGACCGAGCAGGTCGCCATGGCCCCGTCGAACCTGGTGCCAGGCATCGAGCCTTCCGAGGACCGCTTGCTGCAAGGCCGCCTGTTCGCCTACGCCGATACCCAGATGTACCGGGTGGGCGCCAACGGCCTGAGCCTGCCGGTCAACCGTCCACGCGCCACGGTCAACACCATCAACCAGGACGGCCTGGGCAACCACGGCCACAGCGACAGTGGCGTGAACTACCAGCCGAGTCGCCTGCAACCGCGTGAAGAGCAGGCCAGCGCGCGCTATGTGCAGACCCCGCTGAGCGGCACCACCCAGCAGGCGAAGATCCAGCGCGAGCAGAACTTCAAGCAGACCGGCGAGCTGTTCCGCAGCTACGCCAAGAAGGATCAGACCGACCTGATCAACAGCCTCGGCGAGGCCCTGGCGATCACTGACGAAGAGAGCCGCTACATCATGCTGTCGTTCTTCTACAAGGCCGACGCCGATTACGGCACCGGGCTGGCCAAGGTGGCCAAGGCCGACCTCAAGCGGGTCCAGCAACTGGCAGCCAAGCTGCAGGACTGATGCGTCGATGGGCGGGCCTCTGGGCCCGCCTTTTTCTTGCGAAGGAGAACCCCATGGCAAGATGGATGACAGCGCTCGCGCTCAGCCTGCTGGCCGTCACGGCCCAGGCCGAGGTTCAGCCGCAAGGGCAGGGCGGTGATACCGCGCAACGCCTGCGCGAGTACTTTCTCGATGCCGCGCGCCGCGGCGACCAGCCGATGCTTGGCGAATTCATCCAGGCCGGCTACGACCTGAACGTGCATGACGAAAAAGGCTACACCGGGTTGATCCTTGCCGCCTATCACGGCCAGCGCGGGGCGGTGGAGCAGTTGCTGGCCGCGGGCGCCGATCCTTGTGCGCAGGACCTGCGTGGCAACACTGCCCTGATGGGGGCGATCTTCAAGGGCGAGGTGCGTATCGCCCGACGCCTGCTCGACGCCAGTTGCAACCCGGATCAACGCAATGCCAACGGCCAGACGGCGGCAATGTACGCCGCGCTGTTCCAGCGCCGGGAACTGCTCGACGCCCTGGCCGCCCGCGGCGCCGACCTGCAGGCCAGCGATGCCCTGGGCAACAGCGTACTGAGCTTGCGCAAGGGCGAGATCAATGGTGTGCCGGCGACACCTTGACCGGGTCCTCAGGCCTGATGATTGCTCTTGCGTGTCTTGAAATTGCCTGCCGGCAACGGCAGAATTCGCGCGTATTACGTGGTACATACCACGATATCAATCTACAGGAGCGAACATGTCCCGGGGCGGAATCGACAGGGCTGCGGTGCAGCAGGCGCGGCAGATGCTGATGGCCCGTGGGTTGTATCCCAGTATCGATGCAGTACGTATCGAGCTGGGTAACACCGGCTCGAAGACCACCATCCATCGCTACCTGAAGGAGCTGGATCGCCAGCCGCTTTCGCAGCAGGGCACGGCCAGCCTCAGCGAGCCGCTGGAGCGTCTGGTGGAGCAATTGGCGAACCAGTTGCGCGAGGAAGGGCAGGCCAGGATCGATGAGGCCGAAGCCGCTTTCGAACGCCAGCGAGAACAGTTGCAGGAACAACTGCAGCGGACCCGCCAGTCCCTGGAGATGGCGCAGCGTCACAGCGAGCGGCAGGCCGACGCCTTGCAGGTCGAGACCGACAAGCTCGTCGCCACCCAGGCTGCGCTCCACGCGGAGCAGTTGCGCAGCGCCAGCCTGAGTCAAGCGCTAGGCGAGCTGCAGGTGCGCCTGGCCGACAAGGACGAGCAGATCCGTTCGCTGGAGGACAAACACCGCGATGCCCGGGCCACGCTGGAGCAGGATCGGGTCAGTCAGCGCGATCAGCGCGAGCAGGAGCAGCGCCGCCATGAAGTCCAGGTGCGTCAGTTGCAGGGGCAGTTGCAGACGCTGCAACTGGGCATGGGCGCGCGCCAGGAGGAGTTGACCCGCCTGCACCGCGACAACGAGCGCCTGCAGGTCGAGCAGCGCCAGGCCCAGGCCTTGCGCACACAGCTGGAACAACAGCTGGAGCAGCGCGACGCCCAGGTCCAGGGGCTGCGCGCCATCCTTGCCCAGGCCCAGGGCGCCAGCGAGGAGATGCGCCGGCAATTGCAGGCGCAGCGGGAGCGCCGCGACCCGGTCTAGATCGCGGTAGCGCAGGAGGCTCAGGCTGGGGTCTGGGCGCCTTGCAGGAACAGCTGCTCCAGGGCCTGGGCAGTGTTGGCGCTGGCCGCCCGGCCGCGTCGTTCGGCATCGACCATGCCATAGACCATGGTGATGAACATTTCGGTGAACACGGCTGCACTGATGTCGATGCGCAGTACGCCGAGCTGCTGGGCGCGCAGGAAGAATGCATCCATGGCCTGGGTGTAGGCCAGCCAGCGGCGGTCCTCGCTGTCGCCGAGCAAGGTATCGGGGCGGTACTGGAACATCAGGAACACCAGCATTTCACGGTGCTTGAGGTGTTCGGCGATGAGGTGGCGAATACCCACCAGCGGTTCGGCGCGATCCAGGTCGGCTTCGTGGATGACCAGGTTGAGCACTTGCTCGCCGTGGTCTTCGAGCAGGGCGACCAGGTTTTCGCGGGTGCCGCAGAAGCGGTGCAGGGTGGCCTTGCTGACACCGGCGGTTTCCGCCAGCTCCTTGAGGGTGGCGCGGGGCTGGACGACGATGGCGTGGGCGAGCGCCTTGAGCAGGCGTTCTTCTTGGAGGGATCTGCGCATGAATGGCCTCGAGTCGATGAGCGCTTGCCGGGTTGCTGGCAGGGCGCAATAAGACGAAAGAGCCGGACTATAACATATGAGACATAAATAGCTCATATGAGACTTTTGTGTTGTTTTGCTTGCCGGGAGCGCTTTGCGCTCCATCGCTGGCTTCGCCAGCTCCCACAGCTCCCACAGCTCCCACAGCTCCCACAGCTCCCACAACCCCCACAACCCCCCATGGCTCCCACAATCCCCACCGCTCTCAGGGACTCTACAAATCTCACCGGTTTCACAGGTCAGGAGATCCTGGGGCAGGGCGCTGACGAGGGCTGCCGCTCCCCCAGGCGCCTGATGGCCTGGGGAAGCGCAGACACCTTAGTGCGGCGCGCGGGGAATGGTCTTGAGCAGGTCTTCCGGGCTGATGTGGCCGACGACCTGGGCCACTGCGCTGCCTGGGGTCGGCAGGTCGATGATATGGCCCTTCATCTTGCCGATCACATGCATCTCGCACGGCTTGCAGTCGAACTTCAGGGTCAGTACCTCGTCGCCCTGGATCAGTTGCATCGGCGCGACCTTGGTGCGTACGCCGGTGACGCCCTTGGCCTGCTTGGGGCACAGGTTGAAGGAGAAGCGCAGGCAGTGCTTGGTGATCATCACCGGCACTTCGCCGTGTTCCTCGTGGGCCTCGTAGGCCGCGTCGATCAACTGCACGCCGTGGCGGTGGTAGAAGTCGCGGGCCTTCTGGTTGTAGACGTTGGCCAGGAACGACAGGTGCGACTCGGGATACACCGGTGGCGGGCTGGTCTCGGCCTTGCGCCCGCCACGCGGGTGCGCCTCGACCCGCGCCGTGGTCAGCGCCTCGATGGCTTCACGGCGCAGGGCCTTGAGCTGCGAGTTGGGGATGAAGAACGCCTCGGGCGCATCGAGGTCGATGGCGTTGGCGTGGTACATCGTGGTGCCCAGCTGGCCGAGCAGGTCGTGCAACTGCTCCAGCGCCTGCTGCGGCTTGTTCGCCGGACCGAACGGGCCGTCCAGGGCAACCTGGGCGCTGACGCCTTCCTCGCTGGTGACGGTCAGTGCCAGGCGCTGCTCGCGCAGCACCGCGTGCCATTCGACGCCGACGCGGCGCTCGGCGGACGTGCGCTGAAGGGCCTGCTGCCAGTTGTGGTCGAGGTTGCGCGACAGCGGATGGTTCGGCCGCAGCTTGTGCAATCCTTCAGGCATCTCGTTGGGCTCGACGCGATAGCGGTAGCGCTTCTGGCCGTCTTCCTCGGATTCGCTGCGCAGCTCGGCGATGTTGGCGCGAAAACCCACCACCTCGCGCTTGACCAGCACGTTGAGGCCGTCACCGTTGGTCAGTGGCACCTCGGTGAGCACCTGCAGGTCGCGCTTGCCGACTTTTTCCACCACGCCCACCGGCAGGCCGGTGAAGGTCGGCGAGTCGAAGGCACCGATGTCGATCTTGCGGTCGCTGACGAAGTAGTCGGTGCTGCCGCGGTGGAAGGTCTTGTCCGGGTCGGGGACGAAGAAGTGCTCGGTGCGCCCGCTGGAGGCGCGCGCCAGTTCCGGGCGGTCCTCGAGGATCGCGTCGAGTTCCTTGCGGTAGTGGGCGGTGATGTTCTTCACGTAGCCCACGTCCTTGTAGCGGCCCTCGATCTTGAACGAGCGCACGCCGGCGTCCACCAGGTCGCGCAGGTTGGCGGTCTGGTTGTTGTCCTTCATCGACAAAAGGTGCTTCTCGAAGGCCACCACGCGGCCCTGGTCGTCCTTGAGCGTGTACGGCAGGCGGCAGGCCTGGGAGCAGTCGCCCCGGTTGGCGCTGCGGCCGGTCTGGGCGTGGGAGATGTTGCACTGGCCGGAGAAGGCCACGCACAACGCGCCGTGGATGAAGAACTCGATGGCCGCGTCGGTCTCGGCGGCGATGGCGCGGATTTGCTGCAGGTTCAGCTCGCGGGCCAGCACCAGCTGGGAGAAGCCGGCCTGGTCGAGGAACTTGGCCCGTTCCAGGGTGCGGATGTCGGTCTGGGTGCTGGCATGCAGCTCGATCGGCGGGATGTCCAGCTCCATCACCCCCAGGTCCTGGACGATCAGCGCGTCGACGCCGGCGTCGTACAGCTGGTGGATCAGCTGGCGCGCAGGTTCGAGCTCGTTGTCGTGGAGGATGGTGTTGATGGTGGTGAACACCCGGGCGTGGTAGCGGTGGGCGAATTCCACCAGCGCGGCGATATCACCGACCTCGTTGCAGGCATTGTGGCGCGCGCCGAAGCTCGGGCCGCCGATATAGATGGCGTCAGCGCCGTGCAGGATCGCCTCGCGGGCGATGCTCACGTCACGGGCAGGGCTGAGCAGTTCCAGGTGATGTTTTGGAAGGGACATGTCGTTATAGATTCGGGCTGTCACGGTAAGGCGGGCATTGTAGCGGTGAAATGCGTCGGGGGCACGCACAGGGTGCCAGGTGGCGCCATCGCGGGCTTGCCCCGCGATGGCGCAGGCAGGTTCAGCCCTTGGCTGCCATCGCGGTGACTTCCACACGCATGCCTTCGAACGCCAGCGAGGCTACGCCCACCGCCGCGCGCACTGGCCAGGGTTGCTTGAAGAAGCGCTGGTACACCTCGTTGAACGCGGCGCGGTCGGCCATGTCGGTGAGGTAGATGGTCAGGTGCAGTACCCGGTCCATCGAGCTGCCGGCGCGCTCCAGGGCCACTTTCAGCGCCTGCAGGGTGCACTCGCACTGGCTGGTGATGTCGCCCAGGGCCAGGCTGCCGTCGGCGTGCACCGGGATCTGGGTGCTGACCAGGATGCCGTTGTACTCGGCGACGTCGGAGGAGATCGAGTCGGCGTCCGGGTCGGGGGTGTAGATGATGTCGTTGTTTGCCATGGGATTTCGCCTTGCAACGGAGGGAAAGCGGCAAGCCTACGCGAGCGGCCGGGGCAGGTCGAGGCAGGCGGCGGTCGCGGGCATTTGAAATGCGCGGCGCGGGCCGGCAGAATCGCGCCCCCGACCCGGCCGCAGGCGCCGGGCCCAGGTTGCGAGTGAAGAGGCAGCAGTTGAACGAACACACATTGTCCATGCGTCTGGAGCGCGTGGCGGCCCATGTGCCGGCAGGCGCGCGCCTGGCCGACATCGGCTCGGACCACGGCTACCTGCCGGTGGCGCTGGCGCGCCGGGGCGCGATCACGGCAGCGGTGGCCGGCGAAGTGGCGCTGACGCCCTATGAGTCGGCGCGGCGCACGGTGCGCGAGAACGGCCTGGACGGACAGGTCACGGTACGCCTGGCCAATGGCCTGGCGGCCATCGAGCCGCAGGACGGCATCACGGTCGTCAGCCTCTGTGGCATGGGGGGCGAGACCATCCGCGACATCCTCGAGGCCGGCCGTGGCCATCTGGGCGGCCAGGAGCGACTGGTGCTGCAGCCCAATGGCGGCGAGCCGCCGCTGCGCCGATGGCTGATGGACAACGGTTATCGCATCGTCTGTGAGGAAGTGCTGCGGGAGAACCGCTTCGACTACGAGATCATCGTCGCCGAGCCTGGCGAGCCTGTGGTTTACAGCGCCGAGCAACTGTACTTCGGCCCATTGCTGATGACTGCACGCAGCCCGGCGTTCCTGTTCAAGTGGCAGCGTATGTTGCGTCAGAAGCAGCAGACCCTGGCCAACTTCGCCCGGGCGCGCCAGGCGGTACCAGAGCACAAAGTACGGGAGATGACCGAGCAGGCGCACTGGATCAGCGAACTGCTGGCCTGATGCTCGGCGAGCATGGTTGCGCCGTGCACAGCTTTTGGCCGGCAAGGCCGGCTCCTACAGGGTGCGCTACGGGTGTGGCCGTGACAGTGAGCGGACGGGCCGGAGCGTTCTTGTTGTTGTCCCGGCAGATCATGCGCTGGCGTGAGGGGCAGGCAAATGCACTTTCAACGCGTTGGCTGGTATTTTTCCAAGCCGTTCACTGCTGCGAGCAGTCACCCATTTCGCGGTAGTCGATTTCGCGGGTCTGGCCCTGGTGGTCGACATAGACCATGTGCGCGGTACCGAGCTGGCAGTTGCCGGCGTTGCTGGCGGGAGTGATGGAGATCACCTTGGCCACGTCCAGCGGCGTGCCGTAGGCATAGCTGCTGCTGCTTGCCGGGCTGTCGGCGAGGGCGGCAAAGGAGGAGAGGGTGGCGCACAGGGCGAGGAAGGCAATGGACCGTTTCATGGCAGGCTCCTGATTTCGGGACGTGTGTGATGATCCATTCATTTACGTTTCACAATAAATGGTCTGTGCCGTGATAGATTCCTGCCTTTGATGTATGAATGAGAGCGCCAGCCCATGGATATGCTGCATGCGATGCGTACCTTCGCCCGGGTAGTGGAGTGCGGCAGCTTCGCCGCTGCCGCCCATGCCCTGGACATTTCGGCGGCGCAGGTGTCGAGGATCGTCGCGGAGCTGGAGAACCAGTTGCAGACCCGCCTGCTGCACCGCACCACCCGGCGCCTGCGCATGAGCGAGGCGGGCGAGCGTTTCCTCGAACGTTCGCGACAGATCATGCTGCTCACCGAGGAGGCCATGGACGAAGCCCGCGGCGCCCACCTCACGCCGCGCGGGCGCCTGCGCTTCCATTGCTCCCACGGCCTGGGCCTGCTGATGATGCCGCTGGTGGCGCGCTACAACGCCACTTGCCCTGAGGTGGTGATGGAGCTGACCCTGTCCCAGCGCAACCCCGACCCGCTGGCCGAAGGGCATGACGTGGTGATCACCATCGGCCAGGACCTGCCCGACTCGCAACTGATCGCCATCCCGCTGGGCAGCATCAGCAGCATCCTCTGCGCCTCGCCCGAGTATCTGGCCCGGCATGGCGTGCCCGAGCGTCCCGAAGACTTGCACCAGCATGTCTGCCTGCGCACGGTGGACCCGTTGTTCGAGGAGGACTGGTCGTTCGGCGAGGGAGCCGACAGCTGCGTGATCGTGCCCCAGGACACCTTCCTCACCAATGTCGCCGATGCCATGCTCAAGGCCACCGAGCTGGGCATGGGCGTCGGGCTGCTGCCGTACTATTCGGCCAGCCAGGCCATGCAGGAGGGGCGGTTGTGCCGGCTGCTGGCGCCGCATCGCTTGCGGCAGCGGGAAATCTACGCGATCTACCCGTCGCGCCACTACCTCGATGCCAAGGTGCGGACCTGGCTGGATTTCCTCAAGGAGGAACTGCCGTTGCTGTTCCAGGCGCACCAGCAGGTGGTGGACCAGCCGCAGTACTGGCGCTAGGCGCCACCAGGCCGAGTCCTGCGAAGCGCTTCTGCCGACCGGGAGAGGGGCTCCAGGCCGGCGGTGCTGGGTGGCTCAGAATGTGCCGGGGGCTCGCTGGTTGTCGCGTTCTGGCGACATTTCGTTCATCTGCGGGTGCTCCTGCACGGCATGCATCAATTCTTCGGTCACCCGCAACTCGGCGCCGCTGGGCGAGAAGGTCGCGGTCGGCGCGAACGGTGCCGGGTGTTCCGGTGCCGGGCGCTTGCCCCGGCGCCAGGCGAAGAAGGTGACCATCGCCAGGTTGATCACCGCGAAGGCCCAGAACAGCCCGGCCTCGCCGTAGTGGGTCATCACCGGCGAGATGGCCAGCGGCGCCATGGCCGAGCCCAGCGAGTTGATCAGCAGCAAGCCCTGGATCATCGGCACCAGCGCATCGGCCGGGGCGCGGTCGGCGGCGCTGCTGACCGCGACCGGATACAGCGCGAACACGCCGCCGCCGAGCAGGAACAGCAAGGCCGGCAGCAACACGGTGTCTGCTGGCAGCAGCACGATCAGCACCGACAGCACGGTGCACAGCGCGGCCAGGGCGATCAGCACGGTCTGCCGGTCCTTGCGGTCGGACCAGCGGCCCACCGGGTACTGCAGCAACATGGCCCCCAGGATGACCCAGGCCATCATGCCGCCGACTTCGCCCACATCCATGCCGATGCGCTGCAGGTACAGCGGCAGCAGGGCGTAGATGCCGGCGATGGCGACCCCCGAGCCGAAGCAGCCGACCAGCCCGGTCGGCGCCACGCCGAGCAACTGGCGCGGCTTGAGTGGCTCGACCTGGTCCAGCAGCGGCGATACCCGCGGCAGGATCACGATCGGCAGCACAGACAAGGTGGCCAGCATGCCGGCGAGCATGAACGGCGCCGTGTCGCCCAGGCCGGTGATCTCGCCGAGGGTGGCCTGGGCGATCACGCCGGCGCCGTAGAAGGCGATCATGTACAGCGCCAGCAGGCGGCCGCGGATCTTGGCGTCGCCGGCCAGCAGCAGCCAGCTTTCGATGACCAGGAACACGCCCACCGCGGCCCAGCCGTTGATCAGGCGCAGCACCGACCACCAGGTGGTGTCGTAGAACAGGCCCTGGAGCAGGATGGTCGCGCCGATCAGTGCGGCGAAACTGCTGTAGGCGCGAATATGGCCGATGCGCAGGATCAGCCGGTCGTTGAACACCGCGCCCAGGGTCAGGCCGATGAAGTAGGCCGAGGACACCACGCCGATGGTGGTCGCCGATTCGCCGGCCGCGCCCAGGCGCAGGGTGGTCAGGGAAGACAGGAAGCCATTGCCCAGGGCAATGATGAACAGGCCGAGCAGGGGTGCCAGCGCCATGGCCAGCAAACGCGGAGACATACGTACCTCAAGGTTGAAAGAGCAGATGCGCCTTCTCGGCTGCGTGCTCCAGGCCTGGCCAGGATGGCACGCACGTTGGCCCGGGCGGAATGCGACCTTGGCAAGACTCAACCGCTGGGCCAGTTGCGGGATGGCCGGGCGGGGGGCGGTTGAGCCTGTGGCACATGCGCGATGTGATGAGGCACGGACGCTGTCTTTGCGCAGGGTGGCCACCGGGTAGGGCGACGGGCGAAAAGGATGCGGGATTTTACGGCCTGTGCAGGATTTGCCAAGGGGGATGAGGCTGCGACGAGAGGCCGCAGGGTATGGGGCAGGTGGCGGACCGAGGCATGATATTGTCGTCGAACCGCCGCTCGAGGAGGCCATCGCTGGCTTCGCCAGCTCCCACAGGCTGGGTGTCAGCCCCAGAGGATGGGCGCTGTTTCTCTGGCGACACGCTTGACCCCTTCGTTTTCCCCTTCCTGCAATTACCCAACTTCAATCGGTTGCTTGACCACCGACAACGCTGGCGTATTGATGCGTCATATTGACCGATCTGTCGTATCGGTAATTGGTTGACCAACTTGCGAATATCCAAATGGTTGGTCGCTGACACCAGCAATGGCGAATGTCTTACACGCAGTGATGTTGTATATCCATTACTTCATTGAGCGGAAGCTTCTAGATTCTTGTCGCTAATAGGGCGCAGGGATGCTCTTCGGAATCATGACGCACTGGCGATGTTTTATTGTTTTCACGCGAGTGCCGGCTTGATGTGTATCCGGTAAACCGACAAATAATGACCGAGATACAAATGTGCGAACCCATGCTTGATAAGCATGGTGACGGTTCGATTACATCAGCTGAAGTGAGATAAAATGAAAAGGAAATTCATTGTCACGATTACGCCGCCCACACCGAACGGCGACCTGCATCTTGGTCATCTTTCGGGGCCTTTCCTTGCGGCTGATGTCTGCGCCAGGACGTTGAAACAGCAAGGGCATGATGTGCTGCTGCTGTGTTATTCCGACGACTATCAAAGTTATATGCTGCGCAAGGCGCGGCAACTTCGACGCGATCCGTTTGCGCTCGCCAAGTTGAACAGCAAACAAATTCAACTGTCCCTCGAAATGATCAGTATCGAATGCGATCATTTCCTCCAGGCGGGTGAAAGCGAAGCCTTCACCGACAGTGCCAGCCACTATTACCATCTCGCCCACCAGGCCGGACAGCTGCATAAAAAACCGACCAAAGTCTTCCATTGCGACGCGTGCAACGTGTACGGCTATGAAGGCCTCGGTCGCACGCACTGTAATTATTGTGGGGCGTCGTCCGATGCAAGCCAGTGCGAAGAATGTGCACGCGCACCGGATATCGACTGTATTGACCACATGACCTGCATGGTGTGCCAGGGGGCAATGCAGCCGCGTACGGTCGAGCGCTGGGTCTGGCAGCTCGGCAAGAATTATCCGAGCTTGCGCGAGCACTATCGGCATGCCCCGATGCGACCGGCATTGCGCAGCTACCTCGATGAAATGCTGCGCGACGAAACCGCGACCTGGGGCATAACACGTCCCCACGACGCCGGGCTTCAGCTCGATGAGGCAGTCGAAGGGCTGCATGAACAACCGATCCATACCTGGTTCATGGGGTTGGCAGGCTATCGGTCAACGTTGAAAGAACATCTGGACCTGCATGCCGAGCGCGGGGCATTTTCCGAATGGTGGGGCAACGACACACAACTGGTTCACTTCCTTGGATTCGATTGCTCCTACAGCCACGCTCTTGGCTATGCCGCCTTGCAGTCGATCGATCAGCATTCGCCCAAGCCAGGAGTTTGCCTGACCAACCAGTTTCTCAAGCTGGACGGCGTCGATTTTTCGACCAGCCGCGGCCACGCTGTATGGATCAGGGAACTGGTTGCCCAGCACCCGGCCGACGCGATCCGTTTGTTCGCCGCCATCTGCGCGCCGGAAAATGCGACGGAGAACTTCGACCGTTCCCAGTTCGAGCTTTGGCGGCGCGAAGTGTATGACCGCATCATCGATGCCTACCAGCAGGATTTCTCGCCAGTTTCAGCGGGTAGCGGCAACCTCGCTGAAGACCATGCTGCACGCATAGCAGCCGCCCAAACGCGATGGCAGGCCGCTGCATCACTCGAGGCGTTCTCCATTTCGAACATGGCAGTCGCCGCCCTGGAAGTATTCGAAGTGCTCGCCAGCACCGACAACCTGTCGCAGCGGCGGCGTCATTGGGCCCTGTTTGCCGACATGGTCGGCCCGTTGTGTCCCGATATGAAGCTCGAGCTGCAGGCGCTGATCAACGCCCCCGTCGTTCAGCCGGATCGTACGC
The DNA here is from genome assembly GCF_011752525.1 of Pantoea sp. Cy-639. Lineage (GTDB taxonomy): Bacteria > Pseudomonadota > Gammaproteobacteria > Pseudomonadales > Pseudomonadaceae > Aquipseudomonas. The sequence continues at coordinate 94,650 of NZ_VWXI01000010.1, forward strand.
TGGAGCTTGCATGAATACGATGAACTATCAGCCGCGCCTTGCTCGGCCCTATCCGGTCGTATCGGTCAATGACCGCAAATTCAAGGTCTATGGCCTATTTGCGGACCCAGAGAAAGTCGCCTGCTTTCCCAACGAAGATGAATTGGCCACACACATTGGCGCGATGATGGGCGCACCGTCTGGAAGTGCCGATCATGGCCTCGGCTTTGCGATCCTCCACCTGGCGCTGGATGGTGACTATCTTCTGCTGAGTCAGTGGGTCGATGCGAACATGCTGCAGCATCGTGTCTACAAGTGTGTGGTCGACAATCGCAAGCTGACGAACGTCGCGTCACTTGCAGAAACCGGGATCATCGCGTGTGTGTGGGAACTTGAAATCATGAAGTTCGAACGCGATGCGTGGGTGCGCACGATGCTGAACGCTTCCCCCAAGGCGGTGCGGCCAGGCACGGACGATGTGCAAGCGTACCTGCAAAGCACCTTTACGGGGTGGGTGTAGGCATGGATATCGAGGTCAGAACGATACGCGAGGCGGATCTTCCCCAACTCCTGCGTCTCTGTCGACGGCATGCGGAATATGAGGCGGCGACATGGGTGGAGAACAACCAGGTCGAACGCTGGTCCGAGGCGTTGTTTTGCACATCACCCGACCTGTTCGGCTGGGTGGCGCAGGCCAACGGTCACCTGTGTGGCTTCATGACGGCGACGGTGGATTATGCGACGTGGGATGCCGCGTACTTTGCTCACATGGACTGCCTGTACATCGAAGATGAATACCGAGGTCATGGTATCGGCCGGCGCTTCTTCGATTGCCTCGACGCATTCTGCCGCGAGCGAAAGATCGGCCACGCTCAGTGGCAGACGCCACCCGACAATCAACTGGGCATCGGCTTTTACCAGCGCATGGGCGCGACCAGCAAGCCGAAGCTACGTTTCTTTCACACGGTGGTGTCGAGAGAAGGCGCATGAACAGGGGGCATGTGCGTAGCTGACAGACGCACTTCAGGTGCAGGACGCATTTCTGCACCTGGATTGGTCTGATCGCTTCCCCCTTTCACGCCTATGAAGTATCGGTCGCAGATCACTGAATCCTCGACCTGCAGTTTCTCCATGTATTTCTGTATTGGCAATCAAGGGCTGGGGTGCTGGATAACCCCATGCATATTCGTCCAGTCAACGAGACAACAAGGAAGTGCTGTGCTCATGAACGTACTCTTGCCACCCTGGTCAATCGACCCCGCATTCGAATCGACGCCAGCGCCCGCGCTGGGCGATGTGTTCTGCATGCCTGCAGGCAATACGCCAGGCAAGACTGCAGTGTCCGACGGTACCGATGCTTACACCTTTTCCGAACTCGAACAGCATGCGCAAACGCTAGCGAAGTGGCTGCATGAGCGGGGTGTAGCAGCAGGTTCCCGCGTTGCCGTGCTGGCAGAGAAATGCGCGCTGATGCCCATCCTGGCCTCGGCTATCTGGAAGTGCGGTGCTGTCTATGTGCCACTCGATGGTGCGCAACCTCAAGCTCGGTTAGGCAAACTGATCGAACGTCTGCAGCCGAGCATGGTGATCGCACTGGCAGACCAGCAGGCACTGGTGCCAGCGTCTGCGTGGCTCGACCGCGCGGGTCTGAAGGCATTGCTTGCCGGGCCTGAAGCGGCGTTCGGTACGGTTGCACACGGGGCCGACGACCCTGCCTACATCATCTTCACCTCGGGATCGACCGGCGAGCCAAAGGGGGTGGAAATCACCGCGGGAAGCCTGACGGCGTATTTCGGCAACCACAACCAGGTGTTGCGCTTTACCCCGGACTCTCGCGTGTTCAGCTTGTCGCCCTTCCACTTCGATGTCTCCATTGAAGATACGCTGCTGCCGCTGTCGCTTGGCGCATTCGTTTACCAGTTCAGGCAGATGCACGCTGGTGCGATCATGCGATCGATATTGATCCGAGAGAAGATCACCCACCTGATCGCCGTGTCGACCTTGCTCACCTTGATTACCGAAGAGGGCAAGCACATCACGGCAGAAAACTTCGCGCACATGGAAATGGTCATGACCGGCGCCGAAGTCTGCGATCCGGGCGTGATCAATCTCTGGAAGTCGCGTTTGCCGAACATTCGCATCATCAATGCCTATGGCCCGACCGAAGCGACCATCGTGTGCCTGACCCATCAGATCGATGTCATCGACAATGAGAGAAAGACCGCTTACCCCATTGGCAAGCCGTTGCGCAATGTGCGCCTCAAGATAATGGCCGACGGCCAGGAGGTTCTTGCACCCGGAGAGCACGGCGAGCTCTGGGTTGGCGGCGAACAGGTCATGCGTGGTTACTTCGATCAACCTGATGAGAACGACCGTGTCCTCGTCGAAGTGGACGGCATTCGGTACTACCGCACAGGCGACATTTGTTGCTTCGATGAGCATGGCAATGTCGTCTTCCAGGGGCGTAACGACGACGAGGTGAAAATCAACGGCCGGCGCATCCACCTTGGGGAAATCCGGCAACTGGCCTTGAGTTACCCCGGCATCGAACGTGCGGCGGTGGCGGTCATTCATCGAAGCAACCGTGACTGCATCGCGCTGGTGGTCATGACGGCAAGCCTGGAAACCGCCTTGGATGCCGAGCGCTATCTGCATGAACAACTGCCGGGCTACATGCACCCGAACCTGTTCGCATGGTCGCCAACGCTGTCGATCAGTTCGTCTGGCAAAACCGATGAGCGTGTGCTGATCACGCGCTTGAAAGAGGCCGCAAAGCTCTCCGGTTCGAGTCATTTCGCCCTGTCCAGTCGCAGGGTATTCGAACCTATTGCGCAGAAGCAGCAGAGCCTGCAACCCACCTGACCCTTTCAGGGAAGCCTTTGGCCGAACACCTGGCGCGATGCGCCAAGGTGTTCGGCCTGGCAACCCGTGGGTACCGCCGCAGTCCGCAGAAGTGCTGACTTCACTTGCTTTGAAGTTCAAGGAGGATAGTTGTGTTGATCAAAAGGTTGTCGGATCAGACGTTGAGCCATGAATACGGACTGGACGGCGTTCGGACGTTTCCATGGACAAACGTGAACGCACCGTTCGGATCGGCGTATTGCATCGTGGCGCCGCACAGCGCCTCACTCGATCACGTTAACCAACCGGCGGATGAGGACGAACTGTTCATCGGCATCGAAGGCAAGGCTGTCGTCATCATCGGCGACGAAGAATTCGAAGTCACAAAGGGTGACCAGGTCTTCATTCCGCAAGGCGTGCGTCATTTCGTGCGCAATGACAGTGACACGCCCTTTCACTTTTATACGATCTGGTGGAATGACGGTGGCGTCGAGTCGTTCACCGACGCACGCAAGTCCTTGGCAATCCATGACTGACGTTGCGCCTACCTGCGGAAGATACCCGATGAAGGACGTCATTATTGTAGGCGCAGGCTTGATGGGCTCGGCATTGGCCCATCAGTGCGCTCGCCTGGGGCTCGACACGATGCTGATAGAAGCCGGCTCGGCAGGTGGCGCAGGGGCCACGGCGCATTCGCGCGGAATCGTGCGCGTCTATGACCCTCATCCCGAACTCATGAGCTGGGCAGTCCGCGGTGTGCGTGAGTGGAGCAACTGGACATTGCCCGGCCCTTCGCCGTTCGTGGCGTGCGGCCTGTATTACTGCGTCAGGCAGGCCAACCGCGAAGCTTCATTGGCCGCGTTGTCCGGGCACGACCATGCGCAGTACCCGATTCATGTACTACCAGCTTCTTCGCCCGCGCTACCTCCTGAACTCAGGCATCTTGTCGAGGCTGGCGGCATCGTGCTGCATGAACCCTTGGCCGGGTACGTCGATACCCGTCTGGCCGCGCGCCTGTTCGTGCAGTCGGCGAAAGAGCATGGCGCACAGGTCCTGGAAGGCAGCACTGTGCTGAGGGTGGGTGCCGACCGGGAGTCGGCACAGGTGATGCTCGCGCACGCTACCCTGCGGGCGCGCCGAGTGGTACTGGCAGCTGGCGCAGCGACCCCATCGCTGGCCCAGGTTCCCGGAATGTACTGCCGGTCGATTCCGCTCAGCAGCGTGCGTAGCCCAGCCAAGGCCGTACCGGCGCACTGCATCATCGATGAAGTGTCGGGCGGATACATTCGGCCCGATGGCTCGGAATTCCTGTTTGCCGGCGGGGCGCTTCAGCATGATGCGGCCAGCCACCAGCAACTGTTCTTCGATCTGCCTGGTGCCGGCGCGCGCAACGCCGAGCTTGCGCAACATCTGACCGGTACACAGGCCATGCAACTGCTGGATACACGCCCTGGCTACGATGGCTATACCCCCGACTTCCTGCCGCACATCGGGCCGAGCCCGGACGATCAGCGGATCGTCTTGGCCACAGGCTTTTCCGGCCGTGGCGCCAAGTACATTCCGGCCGTGGCAGTCGAGCTGGCGCGGCAGTTGGCGGCAAAGTCGCCAGCGGGGGTGCCGGCATGAGCGTTCGCCTTGCCCTGGTCGCTTGTCTGGACGAGCGACGCTCCGTTCACACCGTCACCTTCAAGCGCGCGGTCGCCTTGTTCGAGCAATGCTGCAGCCAGCGCGAAGGCGACGTTGTAACGATCAAACTGTTCAATGACAACGCCGATGCCGACACCGCCGCGCAAGTCGCTGCCGACATCGGGAAATGGCGACCGCATGCGGTAATCGGTCATTTTGCCTCGGCAGCGGCAGCAGCGGCGGCGCCTGCCTATGCCGCGCTGGATATTCCTCTGCTTCTACCGGCGGCAACGGCGCGCCACCTCACGCGCAACGCCACCACGTATCGCATCTGCGACCACGACGACACCTACGCGCAGGCGATCGAGCGTTTCTGCCGGCGCCATGACCTGCGGCTCGACGAAATCCACCACGACGGCAGCGTTCATGGGCGAAGCGTTGCCGATGCGCTGCGCAACCAGGCAGCGGTAGCGGACCTTGGGCGCCGTTGCATCCTGTTCAGCGGCAACTTCCGGCGTTCGGTCGAGTTCATGGCCGAGTGCGGTGGCAAGGGGCGGACCTTGCTGTTGACCGACGACGCCCTGGCGCCGGAAATCATCGCTCCGGCACGCGCTTATGGCGGCGATGTCTTCGTCATCGGCCTGGTCCCCAAGCCCCAAGGCCAGGATGCCGAGGCGCTGCGCAAGGCATATCGAGTGGCATACGGCGGCGAGCCCGGCTGCTATTTCTGGGAGACCATTGCCGCGATGCAGGTCGCGGTGCAGGCACGCGGTGCCAACCTGCAAGCGAAGGCCTGGAGCACCGTGCTCGGGGAACTGCGGTTCGATGATGAACGCGAATGCGCTCCTGGCAGCAGTGCGGCGTATCGCGTCACGCCTGCCGGAGCATTCGAGGAGTGCGACCTGTGAACCGTCTGCACCCAGAGTTCCGGGCGCTTGCCGCAGTGCGCAAGATCATGGGTGGGGGCCGCCCGGCTGTCAGCGTCATGGAAGACCGTAGCAACGCACAACGGTGGATCCAGCGCTTTGCCAGCGGTGAACCGCAGGCCGGCGCGCAAATCGTCAAGGGTGAGCACGCGACGATCATTCACCCGGTCGCCGCTGATGGCGAGGCGCAGAAGCCGATCGGTCGGGTGTTCTACATCCACGGTGGGGGGATGGTCTATTACAACAGCGCGATCTTCACACCGCTGCTGCAATTCTGGGCCAACGCACTAGGAACGCCGATCGAGGCATTCGACTATCAAAAGGCACCGGAGCACACGGTGGAGGCATCCCTCGCGGGCCTGATGCACTCTATCGATGCCCAATTGGGCGACGACCGCGGACCGATCGTTCTGGCCGGTGATAGCGTCGGTGCGTTGCTTGCCTTGTATATCGCCACACGTCTTCGCCCCGGCCGCTTTGCCCGCCTGGTACTCATCTATCCGGTACTGGAACTGCAGTCGGAATATCCGTCATACACGGAATTTGGCGAAGGCTTTTTTCTCGATGCGAGCGCGATGCGCCGTTTCAAGGGGTTCCTGCTGCCTTACTTCCAGGCGCAAGGGTTCGATCCATTCAATCTCAGCGCACAGGAGCGTTGTGCGCTGGCGCACTGCACCTTGGTCACCGCCGGCTGTGATGTCTTGCGTGACGAAGGGTTGTCGTGGAAGGCCTTGTTGGAGAAGCGCGATGTCGCTATCCGGCATTGCCACTTCGACGATCTGCCTCACGACTTTTGCCTGTATACCGGCAAGCTCGATATCGCCAGAACGGCCGTCAAGCGGATTCTGTCAACCCTTGCCAGCTAGGCATACGAGGTAGAAAGGAATGGGGATGTTTGAGAAGGACCTGGAAAAACATTACCAGTCGATATTGAAGGATATCGTCAACGCCTTCAATACGATGGAATTGTCGGCAATCATGGCCTGTTTCACGGACGATGTCGTTGTCCAGTACAACGAACTCAGCGTGAACGGCGCAGATAACCTGCGCGCGTTTCTGCAGGCACGTTACGCCGACTTGACCGACTACACGCTGGAAAAGAAGTTGCGGGTGTTTTCAGCACATGTGGCGGGCGTGGAAGTGGTTGCCCGCTACACCAGGAAGTCGAGCGGAGAACGCATGATTGCCAGGGTGCATGAGTTTCTTGAGTTCGAAGGCCGGCAAATAAAACGCTGGGATTATGTCGGTCATGCCACGGTGGCATGACCGCAAGAACAATGACTACATGGATGTGAGAACCTTATGCAAACTTACGACATCGTTGGTGTTGGCTTCGGACCAGCAAACATTGCACTGGCCATTGCCCTTGAAGAGTATGAGTTCCCCGGTTCGCGGCTGTTTCTGGAACGGCGTCCAGGCCCGAGTTGGCAGCCGGAAATGCTGTTGCCGGGTTCGGATATTCAAAACCATCCTTGTCGCGACCTCGTAACGCCGCGCAACCCACGCAGCCGATACACCTTCATGAACTTTCTGGTCGAAAACCAGCGCCTGTTCGACCACCTGAACCTGGGGTTGGAGTTTCCGCTGCGTTATGAATATGCCCAATACGTGTCGTGGGTTGCGGATTTCTTTGCCGGCGAAGTGCGCTACGGCACAGCGGTCGAGTCGCTCAGGCTGGACCCGCACGACGCCAATCTGTTTATCGTCACGACCGAAGCGGGCGAGTCGATCAGGGCACGCAGCGTGGTCGTGGCGCCTGGCCGTACACCCTTGATCCCAAGCGTGTTTGCCGAATGCGATCCCGCCAGGGTGTTTCACCTGACGCAGTTCAACCAACGCCTGGAGGCGTTGGCGACAGCGGCGCCTCTGCAGCATATCGCCGTCATCGGCGGCAGCCAGAGTGCGGCGGAACTGGTGCTGCATCTACGCGACCGCTGCCCGGATGCACAGATCAGCAACGTGATGCGTGCCTATGGCTATCGTTTGAAAGACACCAGCCAGTTCAGCGAGCACGTGTATTTCCCAGAGTTTGTCGATTACTACTACAACCTGTCGGGCGACGGGAAGAAGCGCATCAATCAACACTTGCACTACACCAATTACTCGTCGGTCGACAAGGATGTGATCACCAGCCTGTACGCCCGGATGTACGAAGACAAACTGCGCCAGGCTGAGCGTATCCGCATGGCCTCCTCGAGCGAAATCCTCTCTTGCGGTGTTCAGGGCGCAACGCAAGGGCAGTTGCAGCTTGAGGTCAGGGAAGTGAACACCGGCGCCGTGGCAAAGATCGAGAACATCGATGCCATCGTATTGGCCACGGGGTTCCGCAACCTGGGCGTCGGCGAAGGCGAGGAGAGTTGCCCAGCGATCCTGCAAGGGCTGCAAGACCACCTGGCGCACAACCAGAACGGTATCCTGCACATCCAGCGCGACTACAGCTTGTCGGCACGTGAAGGCCATGCTGTGCCGCCGCTCTTCCTGAACGGGCTTTGCGAGTCTTCGCATGGCTATGGCGATGCGGGTTCGTTCAGTCTGCTGGCATTGAGGGCACGCGATATCTACGAGTCGCTTTCAGACAAGCTGAACACAGATCAGAACACCAGGACGTCAGCCCAGAAGCAACGCAAGGCGGCATGTCATACCGACCGTGTCGCCGAATTCACAGGAGCCGAAGTGCAATGAGTACGATCATGGATGAGCGTGCGGTTTTCACTGATCACGAATCGACAGTGCGGTCATATTGTCGCCGTTTCCCGATGGTGATCGAACGGGCAGCCGGGAGCTACCTGTATGACACCAACGGCACCCGCTACCTCGACTTTCTGAGCTGCGCCGGCTCGGTGAACTATGGCCATAACCCGCCTCAACTGAAGGCGGCGCTGCTTGAGTACTTGCAGTCGGACGGCATTCAGGCCGCACTTGATATGCACACGGTGGCCAAGCGCGAATTCATCGACGCGTTCTACCAGATCATCCTCAAGCCGAGACAGCTGGACTATCGGCTCCAGTTCACTGGGCCGACGGGTACCAGCGTGATCGAGTCGGCTGTGAAACTGGCGCGCAAGGTGACAGGGCGCAGTAATGTCGTGGCGTTCACCAACGGCTTTCATGGTATGTCCGGCACTTCGCTCGGCCTCACCGGCAATCGCTACCATCGCCAGCAGGTCCAGGACACCCACGTGACCAGGATGCCCTACGATGGGTATCTGCCGGGTGAGGTCGACAGCGTTTCCTACCTGCGCAAGCTGCTTGCCGATAGCAGTTCGGGCATCGACCTACCGGCAGCGGTAGTGCTCGAGACGGTCCAGGGCGAGGGCGGGATCAATATCGCCTCGGCGCAGTGGCTGCGAGACCTGCGTGCGTTGACCCGCGAGCATGGCATCTTGCTGATCGTCGACGATATCCAGGCGGGCTGCGGGCGTACGGGGCAGTTCTTCAGTTTCGAATTCGCCGGTATTCAACCTGACCTGGTTTGCCTGTCGAAATCGCTCAGCGGTTTCGGGTTGCCATTCTCCCTGCTGCTGATCGCTCCGGAGCACGACAAGTGGCAACCGGCCGAAGACAACGGCACGTTCCGCGGCAACAACCTCGCGTTCGTGTCGGCCACCGCCGCACTTCGGATGTTCTGGTCGGATGAGAAGCTGCAACTGGATATCCAGCGCCGCGAGAAGATGGTGCAAGGCACGCTGCACCGGTTGGCGGAGCAATTCCCCGGTGTCATCGCCGACGTGCGCGGACGTGGGTTGTTCTACGGCATGGAATGTGTCGACCCGCACATGGCCGATAGCATCGCGCAGGAATGCCTGCGCCATGCCCTGATCATCGAGCGGTGCGGCGCAGAAGATCAGGTGCTCAAGCTCATGCCGGCGCTGACGATCGAGGACGCCCTGTTGTCCGCAGGGCTGGAGATCGTCGCCAATGCCGTTGCCACCTGCGTCAAGCAGGCCAGGGCACTGGCTGATGCGCAATGCCACGAGGCCGAGACGTTCGCGGCGACGTGATGGGGCAGGGCGAGCAGGGTTTTACTCAGGGAAGGGAGTCATTCAATGGATATTGCAGTCGACACCCGATCGGTGTCCATGCCGCCATGGTCGGTCGACCCGGCAGACAAGCCGGGTGCGGCACCCGCCATCGGCGATCTGTTTGTGGCCGCAGCGCTCAGATGGCCGGAGCGCACGGCAGTGAGCGATGGCGAAAGCAGCTACACCTACGCCGAAATGGAACAGGGGGCGAGGACGGTTGCGCATTGGTTGGCCAGCCAAGGGGTCAGCAGCGGGGATCGGGTGGTGGTGCTGACCGAGAAACGGGCGGTCATGCCGATCCTTGCCGTCGCCATCTGGAAGTGCGGGGCCGTCTATGTTCCGCTCGACGCGACCGAGCCGGCGGCTCGGCTGCGTGCACTGGTCGCCCGGCTGAAGCCGGTCGTCTTGATCAATCTGAGTGCTCAGGATGCGCAGATCTCGTCTGATCGTGTCCTGAACGCAACGCAACTGGCCTCGCTGCTGGCGGGGCCCGCGGCAGGCCACGTTACCGTGGCGCACCAGCCAGACCAGGCTGCCTATATCATCTTCGCCTCCAGTCCCAGTGGAGAGCCTCAAGGGGTCGAAGTCGACGTAGCTGCGCTGTTCACCTACTTCTGCAATCACAACCAGGTGCTTCGCTTCACCTCGGACTCTCGTGTCCTGAGCCTGTCACCGTTCAACGTCGACGTGTCGCTGGAGGACACGTTGTTGCCCTTGTCGTTGGGGGGGTACGTCTTCCAGTTTCGCAACCTGCCTGCCGGGGCCGTCATCCGTGCAATGCTCGGGCGCGAACGGATCACCCACCTGGTGGCAGTCTCGATGCTACTTGCCATGATCACCGGCGATGGGCGGCAACTGACGCGGGCCAAGCTCCCGGATCTGCATACGGTGATGACCGGTGCGCAGGTTTGCGACCCAGCGCTCGTGACAATCTGGCGGGAGCAGCTGCCGCAGACGCGCTTCCTGCACGCCTTTGGCCCGCCTGAAGCCACCATTTTCAGCGTGAGCCGGGAAATAGTGACGGTGGCCGACAGCCCTCAGGCCGCCAGTGTGATCGGCCGCCCACTACCGGGTATGGCGGTGAGGCTCGTCAAGGATGGCGAAGCGCTGAGCGAACCGGGTGTCGAGGGTGAGCTGTGGATCGGTGGCCAGCAGGTGATGCGCCGCTACTTCGACCGGCCGGATGAGACGGCTCGCCAGGTTGTCAGCCTGGCAGGGACCCGATTCTTCCGGACAGGGGATATCTGCAGCTACACCGCGGACGGCGACCTTGTGTTCCATCGCCACGGTGACGAAGAGATCGTATGGCTGGCCGGTCGTCGCACGCACCTGAGCGAGGTTCGCCATGCTGCCCTGGGTTGCCCGGGGGTGGAGGGGGTGTTCGCCGGTGTGGTCCGCCGCGCAGCTCGGGACGTCGTCGTCCTCGTCATCCTGTCCCGGCAGCGGCAAGTGATGACTCAGGTAGAAACGCACTTGCGCGACGTACTGCCCGGTTACATGCGCCCGGCAGTCTTCGCCTGGTGGCCCGCCGCAACGGCTGAGTCAAGCACACCCGTCGTCGGACGGGAACTGATCGAGCAGGTCAAAGCCGCCGTCATGCATTCGAACCTTAACCATTTTGAATTTCTGGCAGACGGGACCGTCGAGCCATTAGAAGAGGTGCAACCATGTCTGTAGCCGTCAAGGAAAGTGTCAGCAAATACCTGGAAGAAGCGCTTGGCAGGCCGGTGGATATCCACCAGTACTCGGACGACACCACACTCAACACCTTGGGTCTGGACTCTCTGCTGACCGTTGGCGTGCTGGTTTCGCTGCTTGAGGACAGTAGCGTTGACGTAGGTGAGTACGCCGACTCCCTGGTGGCCCCGAGTACGCTGGGCGATCTGTTCGCCATCGCCAACCGATTCATGGCGGATGAGCACGCGACACCGGTTGCAGAAGAGATGCCGCGAGAGCGGCGGACCCAGCTGGAGTTCTACCAGGAAAAACTGGCGTACGAAATCGACTCGGCAGACCTTGAGGCGGCGCTTGCGAGTGGGCAGGAACTGGTGGTCGTGGATGGTCGCAGCAGTGAAGCCTACGCGGTGGAGCATATCCCCGGCGCGATCAGCATTCCGCACCGGTCGATCTCTCAGAGCTCGCTCACTGGCCTGAGCAAGTCGCCGCTGTATGTCACCTACTGCGATGGCATCGGTTGCAACGCCTCGACGAAGACGGCGATCAAGTTGGCGACCGCGGGCTTTCGCGTCAAGGAGTTGATCGGGGGGCTGGATTGGTGGAAGCGCGATGGCCATGCCACCGATGGCAGCGCAGGCCAGGCCCATCGTCACCACATCGACTGCGGATGCGCCGACGCGCCGGTGTAGGTTCCGATGAAACGCCAACCTTGGTAGAAGAAAGGAAGCAAATTGATGAGCACTCTGCGTTCTGACCGCACGGAGCTGGATATTGCAGTGGTAGGCGGCAGCATCGCTGGCATGGCCACCGCGATCCGGTTCAGCAAGATGGGTTACCGAGTCGCCGTCTTCGACAAGAAGAAGATGGCAAGCCAGCCGCACAAGCAACTCTGCACGCACTTCATACAGCCGCACGCGGTGCCGCTGTTGAACGAACTCGGCCTGGCGCACCTGCGCGGCACGGATTGTTCAGTGTCTGCCAAGGCCGTCTTCGTCACGCCCGGTGGCTTGATCGAAGGGCCGGGTGGCTACCTGCCCGATGTGCCGGATTCGTTCGCCCTCAACCTGGAGCGGCGTGTGCTCGATCCGGCCATGCGAGAGGCCGCACAGGAATGTGGCGTGCACTATCACGACGCAACCAGCGTTGAGCGCATCGAAGAGGACGAGCAAGGCTGGCATCTGCATACCACCAGCGAGGCAGGGGAGCAGTCCATCCATGCCCGGCTGGTGGTAGCTGCCGATGGGCGACAGTCGCGATTGGCCAAGCTGCTGGGTAGCGAAGCTACGCTCTACCCGAACGAGCGCGCCTGCCTGTTCGGTTACTTCTCAGGGATCGAGACCCCGCAGGGCAAGCCTTCGACGTTCATCATGCATGAGCGTGACCTGGCCTGTACTTATTCGCTCGTCGAAGGCCGGACCCTGCTCGTGCTGTTCGCCGACAAGGCACGGATAGAGAGCTGGCGCGGCACCGACGAGCGGATGCGACACTTCCTCGAATACTTCGACGCTCTACCGCAGGGCCCCTCGACCACTGCCGCGGTCCCGCTTTCGAAACTGATGGGGTATGGCGACTATCCGAGCCAGGTGCGTCAGCCCGTGGTGGGCTCGGTCCCATTTGTCGGGGATGCGGCGCTGTCCCTGGATCCGATGAGTGGGGTCGGTTGCGGTTTCGCGCTGTCCTCGGCCGACTTGCTGGCCCGGTCCTTTGCCGACCGCGCCTTGGACAAGGCCGGGATCGCGCAGGGCCTGGCCGAGTACCAGCAGCGGTTCTGCGACACGATCCTCCCTCACGTGGAGGGTATCTGCGCAGACTCCCTGGTCGAACGTAACGAGGCGTTCCGGTTGAAGATGTTTCAGGCCATCAGCGCCGATCCGGACCTGAGCCGCAAGTACCTGGCCATCACCGGGCGCATGCTGCTGCCGTCCGAGTTCCATGCGGACTTGATGCGTGCGCTTACCAGGCAGGCCCTCTCCGCTCGCAAAGCTGGCGCCACCAGTGACGTTGCTGCCTCCAGGCCCAACCCGCCCAGTACAGCCCTGGCGGACCGTGAAGTAGGGAGCTTCTGACATGGGTATGAAACTTTCGCCAACGTACTTCGGCGTCTTGTGCGGTCTCAGTGCCAACCTGATTTGGGGCTTGGCGTTTCTTATCCCGCTGCTGTTGCCCGAGTCGGACTCAGTGGCGCTCGCCCTGGGCAGATACATGGTCTTTGGCGTGTTGTCTGTCGCGCTTTTGCTGATCCACCGCCGTGCAGACATCCGCAGGTTGAATGGGCGAACCTGGGGTACCGCCTTGTTGTTCGCGTTTTCCGGGCACCTGGGTTACTACTTCTTCCTGGTCCAGGCGATCACCCATGCGGGTGCGCCTATTGCGACCTCCATCATTGGCACCCTGCCGGTGACCGTCGCTCTGGCCGGTAACTGGATACGCCGCGAGTTCCCGTTCTCGCGTCTGCTGGTCCCGATCAGTTTCATCATGGTCGGTCTCATTCTGGTCAACGTCATGGAGGGCCGCTGGGACAGCGCGATGAGCGGCCGCCTGGATCTGGACTTGCTCCTCGGTATTGGCTCGGCGCTGGTGGCACTGGCCTTGTGGACTTCCTATGCGATTGCCAACGCGGGCTTTTTGCGCAAGCACCCGGAGATCTCGTCGTCCACGTGGTCCAACCTGATGGGGATCGGCGCACTGGCGCTGTCCCTGCTTGCCCTGCCGTTTGCCATCGGCTCCGGTGCCGTGCACCTGCACTACGACGACGCTGGTCAGCTTGTTCCGCTGCTGGTCGGGGCGTTGGTGATGGGGGTGCTTGTCTCCTGGGTGGGCACACTGTTGTGGAATCGCGCCTCCGGCTTGGTGCCGATCTCGATTGCGGGGCAACTCGCAGTGGTGCAGACCATCGCCGGGTTGGTCTACGGTCTTGCCTGGACGCAACGCATGCCACCGCCGTTGGAAGTGCTTGGCATTTTTCTGCTGATTGGCGGTGTGCTCTTGGCCATTCAGCGCACGCGTAAAGCGCCCGGCAGCCAAACTGGCAAAAGTACCGATCTGAAGCCGCTGACCAAGTCTGCGTAGACGTCGCGATGGGAGAACATTCTGGATGCTTTCGATCATCGCTGGTGTTGTGGCCTTGGGCGTGACAGGTGTGATGGGCTACCTGTTCGTACGCCAAGGCACCCTTGAGGCCGTTGGCGCCGATCGGGTCGGGAAGTACAAAGCGGGGCAGGATCAGTTGCGGGCGCGCCGCGAGCGTATTTCAAACGTCCGCCTGGTGAGCAATGACGATGACGTTCAGCAGCAACCCGGGCGGAATATCAAGCTGGTCACCCGTTGGTTTTCGGAAAGGTCCGACGCCGAAGAGGCTGCGCGCACCCTGGCTGTCGATCGTTACGACGTGGATGTCGTCTGGCACGTCAATACGGTTTCGCGGCATGGATTTGGCCTGAGTCAGAATGGTCCGACTTACTTCTACAGTGAATGGCGGGTAGAGGGCGTGATCTGACTCTGTCATTCGCTGAATTCATCATCAGGAGCCCCGGCCACCAAGCCGGGGCTTTTTGCTTGAGGAACTTCTGGTTGCCACAGGAGTAACCGCCATACCTGATTGATCGCATCCGCGCGAGTGGCCGCCTATCCCATACCCCTTCAGGGCGTTTCGCGGGTATCGATGCTCACCACCACCGACATCCCCGGGCGCAGGGAGCGGGCGTCCGCCTGGTCGGCATCGACGGTGATGCGTACCGGGATACGCTGGGCGATCTTGACGAAGTTGCCGGTGGCATTGTCGGCCTGCAGCAGGGCGAACTCCGAACCTGTGGCTGGCGAGATCTGCTGCACATGGCCGCGCAGCTGCAGATGGTTCAGGGCATCGACGGTGAAGGTAGCTGGCTGGCCGATGCGCACGTTGGCCATCTGCGTCTCCTTCATGTTGGCGATCACCCACAGGGTGTCCGGCACCAGTGCCATCAGTTGCGCGCCGGGGTTCACGTAGGCGCCCAGACGGGTGCCGATCTGGCCGAGCTGGCCGTCGCGCGGGGCCTTGACCCGGGTGTTGTCCAGGTCGATACGCGCCAGCTCAACAGCCGCCTTGGCATTTTCCACCGAGGCCTCCAGCGAGGCGCGGTTGACCACCACCGTCTCGCGGTCCTGGCGGGCGATCTCCAGCGCCGCCTTGGCCTGGGCCAGGCTGGCGACGGCAGCGGCATGGCCGGCACGGGTGACATCCAGCTCGCGCTGCGACACCGAGCCGTCACTGACCAGCGCCTGGTTGCGCTGCAGGTCGGCCCGGGTCTTGTCGACCTGCGCCGCGGCGTCGGTGATCGCGGCCTGGCGCTGGGCGATGGTGGCGTCGGCGCTGTTGCGCTGCTGCAGGTTGTTGGCCAGCGCCGCCTGCTGCTGCTTGAGCTGGGCGATCGACTGGGCCAGGCGCTGGGTGTAGATACGGTCGTCCAGGCGCACCAGCAAGTCGCCTTGCCGGACGAACTGGAAGTCGTGCACCGGCACCTCGACGATATAGCCGCCCAACTGCGGGCCGATGATCGTCACCTGGCCGCGCACCAGGGCATTCTCGGTGCTTTCGATGGCGCTGCTGAATGGCGGCAGGCGCCAGGCATACAGCACCAGCAGGATGCCGGCCAAGGCCACGGCAGCGAAACTCAGCGACGACAGCAGGCGCACCCGGCGGGTACGCTGCGGGCTGCTCGGCTCGGTCGGTGGCGCCATGCCCTCCGGGGCTTCGGCGATGGCGGTGGTGGTGGTCGTTGGCGTTTCCTGGGTCATCGGGTCGTGGCACCGCTGGAAGAGTCGGGGAGGGCAGCCTGGCGTGCGAGCTGGCGCAGGTAGAGGCTGCGGATGAAGATCCAGACCATGGTCAGGATGGCGATCGTGCCGATCAGCATGAACACATCGTTGTAGGCCAGCACGTTGGCCTCGCGGGTCGAGGCGCTGGCCAGCAGGCGCATGCCCACTTCGTTGCGCAGGGCCGGGTCGGCGATGACCCCGGCATAGCTGGCGCCCCCGCCCTGGACCCGGGCATTGACCAGGGGTTCGAGGTAGCTGAGCTGGTCGGCCAGGGTGCTGGAATGGAATTTCTCGCGGGCAGTCTGGAAGGTACCGAGCAGGGCCGAGCCAATCAGCCCGCCGAGGTTGTTGCAGATACCGAACAACACCGAGAAGCTCACCAGGTTGCGCGGGTTGGCGCGCACGTGGCTGATGCCCAGGGCCATGGACGGGCCGACGAAGAAGGTGCTGCCGAAGGCCAGCAGGAACTGGCTCAGGTACATCTGCGCCGGGCGCGTCAGGTTGCTCGAGCTGCTGTCCATGAAGGCGCCGGTGGCCATCGCCGCCAGCGAGATGAACAGTGGCAGGACCAGGTGTTGCGGGCTGATGGTCAGGGCGCTGGTGGCAAGGCCGGCGACGGCGCCCAGCAGCATGATGGCGTACAGCGTGCGCATCTGCTCGTTGCCCATGTTCAGCGCTTGCAGGAAGCCCACCGCGCCGGTGGACTGCTCGGAGATCACCATGCGGATCAGGATCACGCACAGTGCCAGGCGGATGATCGCGCCACTGCCCAGCCAGCGGGTCATCAGCAACGGGTTGCTGCGGTTGTGCTCGATGGCCAGGCCGCTGAACACCAGGGCGATGGCGGCGGCCAGGGCCACGCCGATCCATGGCGCGTCCAGCCACCAGTCGATGCGCCCCAGCGACAGCACCGCGCAAAGCAGCGCGGTGCCGCTGGCCATCAGGCTGAAGGTGAGGAAGTCCAGGGGTTCGAAGGTCTTGAAGCGGTCCCCCGGTGGCAGCTTGAGCAGCAGTACGCAGCCCAGCGCGGCCAGTGCCAGGCCCAGTTCGAACAGGTACAGGCCGCGCCATTCGGCGATCTGCAGCAGGTCTTCGGAAAACACCCGGGCCAGTGGAATCGCCAATTGCGAGGCGCCGAGCCCGAGCACCATGGCCTTGAGTCGCCATTGCGCCGGGAAGGCCTGGATCATGTAGTAAAGGCCCAGCGAACTGAGCGCGGCGCCGACCATGCCGTGGGCGGCGCGCACGGCGATCGCCGAGTTGAGGTCGTTGACGAACAGGTGGGCGAGGGTGACCAGGGCGTAGAGCACCAGGAACACCTCGGTGAAGGCGCGCAGGCCGAATTCCTGGCGAAACTTCACCAGCAGCAGGTTCATCGATACGTTGGTCATCACGTAGGCAGCCGGCAGCCAGGCCATTTCCGCGGTGGTGGCGCCCAGTGCGCCCTGCAGGAACGGCAGGTTGGCGGTGACCAGGGCGTTGCCCAGGCCGCCGGTGATGGCCACCAGCAGGCCGACGGCGCCGAACGCCAGGCGCTTGGCCGGGGCGTGCAGGGGCGTGGAGGGTGATCCTGGCAGGCTGGGCTTTTCGTGGGGGAGCCACTGGCGTGGCGCGTACTTGTCCATCGGGGTGTCCATGACCGCGGGTGGGATCGACTTTACGTGAAGGGCGGTGGGGTTGTGAACCTGCGGGTATGTGCAAGCTTCACCAGGGCGGCGAGTGCCAGGGGCCGGGGAGCTTAGGGCATAGAGGAAACAGAGGGGACATCGAGATACGTGGGGGCGGGCTTGCGCATCGTCGTGCGTGCACAGCCTGCCCACGCTGGCGCAGTGCTCAGACCACCTCGCTCAACCGCCCATCGCGCCCCAGGTGATAGCGCTGCAGGTCCTCGGCCAGGACCAGGTGACCGTGGTACAACCCCCGGGCTTCCTCGCGCACGTCCTCGATCGAGTTGCCACGCCCGCCCGCGCCGGCCTGGTAGCGCGCGCTGAAGTGGGTCAGTACCAGGTTGGCCACCCCGGCCTGTTCGGCGAAGCGCGCCACTGCAGCGGCGGTGCTGTGGCCGAAGGTCGATTGCGCGCGTTCCACCACCGGCTCGGTGAAGGTCGCCTCGTGCACCAGCACATCCACGCCCTTGGCCAGCTCGGCCAGCAGCTCGGGACGGTCGTTGTCGCCACAGACGATGATGCGCTGCGCCGGCCGCGCCGGTTGCAGATAGTCCCGCGGGTCGAGGGGGCGGCCCTCGTGCTCGACGCTGCGACCGCGCGCCAGCTGGCCCCACAGCGGGCCGGCCGGTACCCCGGCGGCCTGCAGCCGGGCGCTGTCCAGGCGCGGTTCGGCATCGTGCTCGGCGAACACGTAGCCATAGGACGGCACGCGGTGCGACAGCTCGACCGTGGCCACCGAGATATTGCCGCTGGCAAAGCCCTGGAAGGTCTCCAGCGCCTCGAACTGCAGCTCGAACGGCAGGTAGGTCTCGCTCAGCGCCAGGCTCTGGCGTACCCAGTCCTGCAAGGCGGCGGGCATCACCAGCGGCAGCGGCGCCTTGCGCCCGGACATGCCAGCGCTGGCCAGCAGCCCTGGCAGGCCGAAGGTGTGGTCGCCGTGGACATGGGTGATGAAGATCGCGCGCAGCTCGCGCATCGACAGCGCGCTGTGCAGCAACTGATGCTGGGTGCCTTCGCCGCAATCGACCAGGTACCAGCCGTTGCCGGTAGCCTCGATGACCGCCGTCGCACTGACGTTGCGGGCCTTGGTGGGCACACCGGAAGAAGTGCCCAGAAACTGCAGGTCCATTGCCTGACTCCTTGAGGTGAACAGCCCCGCACGCGCAGGGCGCGCGGAGGCTAGCACGCCGTCGGCCACGGGAACAGCCGTCATCGGCCTGTCACTTGCCCGGCGCTATGATCGGCCGCACCACGGCCATGAGGACCCGGCGTTGCACGACCCTGCCAGAGCGGGCTTGCCCGCGGTCAAGGGCGCCGCCCTTGGCGCCCACGCGCGGAGGGCCGCCGATGCCCGTCGCTAACCCCGCCAGCCCCCATGAGGCCGACTTGCACGGCCTGCTCTATGCCTATGTCTTCCGTCCCGGCGAGCCTGGCCGCGAGCTCGACGTCGCCCAGGCGGTGACGCAGTTGCAGGACGGGCAGGGCGAGCAGTTCCTCTGGCTGCACCTGAACCTCGCCCATGCAGCCTGCGAACGCTGGATGAAGACCCACCTCGACCTGCCGGAGACGTTCTTCGAGACCCTGCGCGAAGGCTCGCGCTCGACCCGCATCGAGCACATCGACTCAGCCTTGCTGGCGGTGGTCAACGACGTGCTGTTCAGTTTCGGCATGGTGTCATCGGACGTGTCCACGCTGTGGGCCTGTGCCCGCAGTCGCCTGCTGGTCAGTGCGCGCTTGCAGCCACTGCATTCGGTGGACGAGCTGCGCTCCTCGGTCAAGCGCGGCGAACGCTTCGGCTCCACCGTCGAGCTGCTGGTGCACCTGGTGCGCGACCAGGGCGACCTGCTGACCCAGGTGGTCCGCGAGACCACGCTCAAGGTCGACCGGATCGAGGACCAGTTGCTGTCCCTGCGCCTGAGCGACAACCGCGCCGAACTGAGCAGCCTGCGCCGTGTGCTGGTGCGCCTGCAGCGCCTGCTGGCGCTGGAACCGGGCTCGTTGCTGCGCCTGCTCAACCGGCCGCCGGAATGGCTGCGCGAGCAGGATATCCGCCAGTTGCGCGCGTCCACCGAGGAATTTTCGGTGATCATCAACGACCTCACCAGCCTGGTCGAACGCATCAAGCTGCTGCAGGAAGAGATCGCCGCCAAGCTCACCGAAGAGAACAACCGCACCCTGTTCACCCTGACCGTGGTCACGGTACTGGCGTTGCCGATCAACATCATCGCCGGCTTCTTCGGGATGAACGTCGGCGGCGTGCCGCTGGCGGACGATCCGCATGGTTTCTGGGTGCTGGTGGCGCTGGTGGTGACTTTTACCGTGATTGCCGGGCGCTGGGCATTTCGCAAGCGCGGCGATTACTGACCCCGGGCGCGGCCTTGCAGATCGGCCGCACCCCTCAGGTCTTTTTGCCCGTGTCGAGCTTGCGCCATTGCCCGGCGTTCATCTGGCCGAGGACTTTGGCCTTGCCATTGCCGCCAAGGCTCACCAGCAGCGCGCTGGCGTATCCGGGGGTGCGTTGATCGCCGGCGACCCCGAGGCTGCGTTCAAGCTGGTCGATGCAACCGCTGTGGGTGACCAGCACCAGGTTGTGGCCGGGGCGCTTGCGGGCCAGCGCCGCGTCGGCAAAGTCCGCATTGCAGCGGGCCAGCCAGTCTTCGGTGGCGATTTCCTTGCCGAACAGGTAGTGCGCGGTCTGTCGGGTGCGCACCTCGGGGCTGGCCAGCAGGTCGACATCGGCCAGGCCCAGCCGGCGCAGGCCGTTGCCGACGCTGCCAGCGACCTGGCTGCCGGCGACAGTGATGCCGGCGGGGTCGTTCAGACAGGCGCCCTGGGAACGGTCGCAGCGCTCGGCATGGCGCACCAGCACGATGACCGAACCCTGGTCCCAGTCGGCATAGACACCATGGCTGCGCATCTGCTGCACGCTGCCCAGGTCGGCGATCTGCGTGCTGTTCATCCAGCCGCATACCGCCACCAGCGCCAGCAGGGCGGACACCCCGGTGAGGAGCACGGCCAGCATTGACCAACGCTGGGAGCGCGCGGTGGCGAGAGGGGCAGGGTTATCGATGATGCCTTGCAGCATGCGCGCACTCCGGGGTGATGGAACGAGCGGACCAGGTGCTTGGCGGCGCCACGGTCCGAGAGTGCGTGCACTGTAGGAAGGTGGATGTTGCAGAACGGTGAGCCGGATGTGAAAAAAGTGCGAGGCGGCTCAGGCACTTGCCTGCGGGGGTGCGGACGGGGTGCATGACGGCGCCGGCGTGCACGTTTTTTTCACAAGCGTCGATATAACATAACGAAATATGTCCGTGGATTGCCTGCGCCTTGCGCCGTAGTGCCGTTTCCGTGGCGACTGTTCCCAGCCTGGAGTCTTCATGAGCGTCAACCTGGATACCGCGGACCTGGAGGGCACGCCCCGCTTCCAGCAATCACCTGGCCAGGCCCGCCGCCTGGTCGTGTTCAGCCATGGCGCGCTGCTGCTCGCGGGCCTGCTCTGGCTGCTGGCGATGCTGGTCGGCCTGTTCGCGCCGGCGGCGCATTGGAGCGTGCTGCTGAGCGTCAACGCCGCCACGCTGTTGCTGCTGGGGGCGGTCGGCCAGTCGGCCTGGGTTCCGGCCAGCTGGCGCGCCGAGGCTCTGGGTGTGCGGCCGGCGCAACTGGCGTTCTGGCGCGTGGCCAGCGCAGCCGACGAGCAAGCGCCGCTGAGTGCGCTGGAGCGCGGGGTGGCACGCATCGGCGAGGCATTGCGCCGGCAACTGCAACGGGTCGGCTACCCGGCGTTGCGCCTGTTCGCCCTGGCGGCGCTGGCCTTGGCGCTGTTGTCGGGGGGCTGGCAGCTCGACCTGCCGGCGCCGGTCGCGGTAGGGCAGGCCGGCTGGCTGAGCATGACCTTGCTGGCGGCGTTGGCCTTCGGCCTGCTGGTGGTCGAGCGCCACCTGGCCGCTGTCGGCGCCGTGCACTGGCCGGAGGCTGACGCCCTGGCGGCGGTGCTGCGCCTGGTGCTGGTCGTCCAGGTGCTGACCCTGGTGTGCCTGGTGAGCGCCGATGGCCAGCGTCTGTGGCCGGCACGCCTGGCTGTGCTGATGGCGCTTCTGCCTGGGCTGCTGGCCCTGGAACTGATGCTGCGCGCGGTGCTGGCGACATTCCAGCCACGGCGCCCGCAGGAAGAGCCTGCACTGGTGGCGCGCAGCCTGGTGGCAGGGCTGATGCAATGGCCACCGCGGCCACTGGCGTTCCTGCAGGGCGAGGTGCAGCAGCGCTTCGGCATCGACCTGCGCCAGGTCTGGGCGTTCGGCTTCATGCGCCGGGCGCTGCTGCCCGTCGCCGGGCTGGTGGCCGTGGGCGGCTGGTTGCTCAGCGGCGTGGTCCAGGTACCGCTCGATGGCCGTGGCGTGTACGAACGATTCGGCGCCCCGGTGCAGGTCTATCCCCCCGGGCTGCATGTCGGCCTGCCCTGGCCGCTGGGCCGTGTGGTCGCCGTGGACAACGGCACCTTGCGCACGCTCGCCACCGCCGGCGACGCCAGCCAGGTCGAGCCGCCGGGCGATGCCGAGGGCGCGGCGCCGGCCAGTGCCAACCGCTTGTGGGACGCCACCCATGTGGCCGAGAACGCCCAGGTGATCGCCGGCAGCGAGGGCAACGGGCAGAGCGTGCAGATCGTCAACATGGACGTGCGCTTCATCTATCGCATCGGCCTGGACGACGCTTCGGCGCTGGCGGCCACCTACCACAGCAGCGACATCGCCCAACTGGTGCGCAGTACCGCCAACCGGGTGCTGGTCCACGATTTCGCCAAGCGCTCGCTGGATGAGCTGCTGGGCGCCCAGCGCGAGGCCCTGGGGCGGGATATCGGGCGCGCGGTACAGGCCGACCTCGACCGCCTGGACAGCGGGGTGCAGATCCTCGCCACTGCCGTCGAGGCGATTCATCCACCGGCCGGTGCGGCGAATGCCTACCACGGCGTGCAGGCGGCGCAGATCAGCGCCCAGGCGCTGGTCGCCCGGGACCGTGGCCAGGCGGCGCAGCAAGCCAGCCTGACCCGACAGAATGCCGCCGCACTGAGCGACAAGGCCAGCGCCGCGGCCCATGAGAACACGGCCAGGGCCCAGGCCGCGAAGCTGACGTTCGACGCCGAGCGCAGCGCCTGGCAGCAGGCCGGGCAGGCGTTCATCCTCGAGCAGTACCTGGCCCGCCTGAACCAGGGCCTGGCTGGCGGCAATCTGCTGATCATCGACCACCGCCTGGGCGCGGCCCAGGCGCCGACCCTGGACCTGCGCAGCTTCGCCGCACCGGCCGATCCGGTCTCCACCCGACCCCAACAGGAGCGCAGCCATTGAGCCCTCACGCCCCCCACGCCCACTCCGCGCAGGGTTGCGCAGCCACCTGCGATCACCACCACGGGCATCATCACGACGCGCCGGCCAGCCCACCCGCCAAGGCCTGGCGACGGGTACTGGTGGCGCTGCTGCTGATCATGCTGCTGGCCACCGCGGCCTGTTTCGTGCAGGTCAGGGTCGGCGAGGCCACGGTCATCACCCGTTTCGGCAACCCGATACGGGTGCTGACCGAGCCCGGCCTGGCCTGGCGCTGGCCGCTGCCGTTGGAGAACGCGGTACCGGTCGACCTGCGCCTGCGCACCACCTCGAGCGGCCTGCAGGATGTCGGCACCCGCGATGGCCTGCGGATCATCGTGCAGGCCTACATCGTCTGGCAGGTCGCCCCAGACCCACAGAGCATCCAGCGCTTCATGCGCGCGGTGCAGAACCAGCCCGACGAGGCGGCGCGACAGATCCGCGCCCTGATGGGCTCGGCGCTGGAGACCGGGGCCAGCGGCTTCGAACTGGCCGACCTGGTCAACGTCGACGCTGACCGGGTGCGGATCGACGCCTTCGAGCGGCGCTTGCAGGCACAGATCGAGCAGCCGTTGGCGCAGACCTATGGCATCAAGGTGCTGCAGGTCGGCATCGAGCGCCTGAGCCTGCCCAGGGTGACCCTCGACGCCACGGTCGATCGCATGCGCGCCGAGCGCGAGACCATCGCCACCGAGCGCACCGCCGAGGGCAAGCGCAAGGCCGCCGAGATCCGTTCGGCCGCCGAGCGCGATGCCCGCATCCTCGAAGCGGATGCCAACGTCGAAGCCGCGCGGGTCCAGGCCCAGTCGCAGGTCGAGGCGGCGCAGGTGTACGCCAAGGCCTATGCCAGCGCACCGGAGCTGTACAAGCTGCTGCGTTCGCTGGATACCCTGGGCAGCGTGGTGACACCGGGCACGCGCCTGGTGCTGCGCACCGACGCCGCGCCGTTCCGCGCCCTGGTGGACGGGCCGCAGGCGCCGGCAGGCAACGGGGCAGGGCATGCTCATGACTGAACCGCGACAAGGCGTGGCGGGCCCCTGGCTGCAATCGGCGCGCATCGGCTTCATTGCGCTGTATGGCGTGACCCTGCTGGCGGCCCTGGGCTGGTTGTTCGGCAATGTGCGCGAGATCGGCCCGGAAAACCGTGCCGTGGTGTTGCGCCTGGGCGCCGAGCAGCGCATTCATGACGCCGGGTTGTTGTTGGCCTGGCCACGGCCGTTCGAAGAAGTGCTGACGCTGCCCTCGGCCGACCGGGTCAGCGAGCGCCGGGTCGAACTGTTGCTGCGCTCGGAGCTGGCCCGGCGTTCGGATCGCGATGGCAGCCTGGCCAGCGATGCCACGGCGGGCTCCGGTTATCTGCTGACCGGCGACGCCGGTATCGTCCAGCTGGAGGTCCGGGTGTTCTACAAGGTCGTCGAACCTTACGCCTTCACCCGACAGGGCGAGCACCTGGCCGCGGCGCTGGATCGCCTGGTCGAGCGCAATGCCGTGCAGGTCTGCGCGGCCCGGGACATGGATGCGATCCTGGTCGCCCGCCCCGAGCTGGTCGGCGCCGACGTCCAGCTGGCCGAGCGCCGCGAACGCCTGCGCGGCGACCTGCAACGCGGCATCAACCACAGCCTGGCGGCACTGGAGGCTGCCGGTGGCGGCCTGGGCATCGAAGTGGTGCGGGTCGATGTGCAGTCGTCGCTGCCGCAGGCGGCGGTGAGCGCGTTCAATGCCGTGCTCACCGCCAGCCAGTTGGCCGAGCAGGCGATGGCCGATGCCCGCAATGACGCCGCCCGGCAGTTGCAGCAGGCCACCCAGGACGCCGACCGCACGCTACAGGTGGCTCAGGCCCAGGCGCGCGAGCGGTTGGCCCGGGCCAATGCCGATACCGCGACCATCGCCGGCCTGGCGCGCCAGGACGACCCGGGGTTGATGCTGCGCCTGTACCGCGAACGCATGCCGGCGATCCTGTCCCGCGCTGGCAGCGTCACCACGGTCAATCCCGAAGACAGCGGACACCTGATCCTCGAAGGCCCCCGCCCATGAACCCTGAACCTTGCCTGGCGCACCCTGCGACCAGTTTCCATCGGAGCCGACCGCGATGAGCGCGCACCCTCACTCTCATGGGCACCATCACGCCCATGGGCATCACCATGCCCATATCCCGCTGGGTCCTGGGCTGCTGTCCGCCGACGAGCGTCGGCAGGCCGCGCGGCAGCTGACCCTGGCCATGCTCGCCCTCGGCTTGCTGGGGCTGGGGCTGGCCTGGCGCTGGCTGGCGCCGGCCCAGGACGGCGTGGCGCAGCTCGTGCTGGGCCTGGCTGCATTGCTGGTGGCCGTGCCGGTGCTGCGTTCGGCCTGGCACAGCCTGCTGCGGCCCAGCCTGCATGGCGTCACCGACCAGTTGATCGCCCTGGCCATGCTGGGCGCTTGGGCCACTGGCGATCTGGCCACGGCAGCCTTGCTGCCGATCATCATGATCCTGGGGCATGTGCTCGAAGAGCGCAGCATGATCGGCTCGCAGGAGGCCATCGAGGCGCTTGGCCGGCTGACGCGCAGCCAGGCGCGACGGGTCGACACCGACGGCGAGGTGCGCGAGGTCGACAATGCCAGCCTGCGTGCGGGTGACGTGGTCGAGGTCCGGGCCGGCGACCGGGTGCCGGCCGATGGCCGGATCCTCCACGGCCAGGCCAGCCTCGACACGGCGCCGATCACCGGCGAGGCCTTGCCGCAGGAGGTGACGGTCGGGGCGCAGGTCTACGGTGGGGCGATCAACCTGGACGGGTTGTTGCGGATCGAGGTCAACGCGGTCGGCGACGACTCGACCCTGGGCAAGGTGATCGCCCTGATGCAGCGCGCGGAGCAGGCCAAGCCACCGATCACCCGCCTGCTCGAACGTCATGCCGGCGGCTACCTGGTGCTGGTGCTGCTGATCGCCGCCGCCACCTGGTTCATCACCGGCGATGCCCAGGCCATGCTCGCCGTGCTGGTGGCCGCCTGTCCCTGTGCGTTGGTGCTGTCGGCGCCGGCCACGGCCATCGCCGGAATCGCCGTGGCCGCTCGGCATGGCATCCTGATCCGCGGCTCGGCGTTTCTCGAGGAGCTGGCCGACCTGTCGTCGCTGGTGATCGACAAGACCGGCACCCTGACCCATGGCGCCTTGCAACTGCAACGTATCCTGCCGGCCCAGGCAGGGGCGGACGAGGCGCCGATCGTGCGACTGGCCGCCAGCCTTGGCACGGCCAGCAGCCACCCGGTGAGCCGGGCGTTGGCCAATCGCCTGAGCCACGACCAGCACCTGGTGCTGGACGAAGTGCACGAGCGCCAGGGTTTTGGCGTGGTTGCCGCCACTGCGCAGGGAGAGGCGGCGCTGGGCCGCCCGGAGCTGTTCCTGCGCCTGGGCATCGACCTGCCGCCGGTGCCGGAGCATGACGGCCCGATCGCCGGCCTGGCGCTCAATGGCCGCTTCCTGGCCTGGCTGCTGCTGGCCGACAGCGTGCGCGGCGAGGCGCCGCAGGCCTTGGCGCAACTGCGCGAACTGGGGCTTGGCCGCCAGTTGCTGCTCACCGGCGATCGGCGCAGCGTCGCCGAAGCCGTGGCCCGGCAGACGGGGATCGGCAACGTGGTGGCCCAGGCCCTGCCCGAGGACAAGCTGCGCCAGGTCAACGAGGAGATCCGCGCCGGGTTCCGGCCGATGGTGGTCGGCGATGGCATCAACGATTCGCTGGCGCTCAAGGCCGGGGTGGTCGGCGTGGCCATGGGCACGGGGGGCACCGATATCGCCATGGCTGCCGCGGATATCGTGCTGATCAACAGCGACCTGCGACGCCTGGCCACCTGCGTGCGGCTCAGCCGTCTGTGCCGGCGTACCTTGCAATGGAACGTGCTGATCGGCCTGGGCTGGACGCTCGCGATCATGCTGGCGGCGGCGTTCGGCCTGTTGGGCGCGGCGGGGGCGATGATCGCGGCGTTGCTGCACAACCTCAGCACCTTGCTGGTGCTCGGCAATGCCGGGCGTCTGCTGCGCTATGACGAGCGTGATGCCGCGTAGGGAGAAGGGCGAGGGTGGCGCCACGGGGACTTGCCCCGTGGCGCCGAAGGAAGGCGCTGGCCTGTGGTGTGTTACTTGAAGTCCGCTTGCATCTGGGTGGCGATGCTGACACCGCTGGACGACTTCACGCAGACATCCAGGTAGTCGGTGAAGCGCGGCGGCACAGCGATGCCCTCTTCGAGCAGGCGGCTGTTGTCGAACAGGTAGTTGAGGTCGGCGAAGCCGCTGTACAGGCGCAGTGCACGCAGTACCAGGCGCGGGTTGGCCGGGCCGATGCGGGTCTCGAAGCTGCTGGCCAGCGACTTGAGGTCGTCGACATCGACCTTGCGGTAGCGCTCGCCGACCGGCTCGGCGCCATTGGCCAGGGCATAGGCTTCGTCGATCTCGCCGAAGGTGCAGGCCGAGCTGTGGCCGGCGGAGATATGGTAGAGGTCGTGGCTCAGCTGCGGCTTGAGGGTCAGGCCGATCAGCGCCTCGGCGCAGTAGTCCACCGGGATCACGTCGATCTGCTCGTCGAGGCCGCAGGTGAAGCTTTCCAGGGCGAAGCCCATGCGGAATACCCAGAAGATGCTGCCCGACGCCTGGCAGCCGAGGCTGCGGTGGCCGACCACGATCGATGGCCGCGCCACCACCAGCGGCAGGCTGGGCAGGTCTTCGCGCATGCGCCGTTCGATCTCGGCCTTGGAGGCGGTGTAGTCGACCAGTTGCTGCTCGGCCTCGGGGAACTCCCACGACTCGCTGATCGGCGATTCCTGCTGCGGGCCGCAGCACATCGCGGTGCCGACGTGGAGGAAGCGTTTGAGGCGCTTGGAACGGCTCATCACTTCGGCGAAGGCGAACGTGCCTTCCACGTTCACCGGCCAGATGGTCGGGTTCTTCGAGAACGAGGCCACCGCGGCGCAGTTGATCACCCGGTCGACCTGCATCAGGCGCGGAGTTTCACGGCCCAGCCACGAGGTGTCGAGGAAGTCGCCACAGATGATCTGCGAGCTTTCCAGGGCCTGGCTGTCGGCCTGGCTCACGCCGTGCTGCAGCAGGTTGTCACGCAGGCGCTCGAGGCCTTGCTGGCGGTCCTCGGCACGCACCAGGAAGCACAGGTCGGCGGCATGGCCATCGGCGATGAGCTGGGCGGTTACCGAGCCGCCGAGGAAACCAGTGGCGCCGGTCAGCAGGATGCGTTCGGAGGTGGGATGCTGGGAAAACAGCGCATCGGTGACGTGGGAATTCATATATATCCTCGGCAATGTAAGTTGCCCGCATGACTATGCAAAGTTAATGTAAAAACTTTGTGAAAAGTTGGGCGGTCTGTCGGTTTCAAGGAGCTGAACAAACCTGCTTATTCGCCTTGTCTACCTGACAGCGGGGCGGGGCCCTTGTATTACTGGGTACTGGCGAACGGACAGGCACCGGTTGAACATGATGGCTTCCCGCCGACCGGATGGGCAGCAGGACGTCCGCTCTTTAAGTAGGCGGCGGCGCCATTCTGTCTGGCTTGGCGCGGCTTTTCAATCGCCTGGCCAGACATTGGCCGACGTTTTTCGTGAAACAAATTTAATGACTGTGAATGATCGTGTGATTTTGTATGAAAGATGTAAATTTGTTTAATCACTAAACGTGCCGTTTAATTGGTAGGGAGCTTACGATATTGCTCGGGTGTCGGTGAGCTTGGGGAATTAATCGCTGCATATCAGGTTGTTTGAAGGCTTTGGGAAAAAAGACCCCGCCGATTGAATGTCGGCGGGGTCTTTTCTTGTCCGTGACGGCTGGGCTCAGACCAGTGCAGGATCGGCCTTGTCAGGGTCGATACCCAGACGCTCGAGCGCTTGGGCCAGTTGCGCGGCATCCAGCTGGCCATCGTCGGCCAGCGCCCTGAGCGCCGCCAGCACGATGAACTGGCGGTCCACCTCGAAGTGCCGGCGCAGCGCTTCGCGGGTGTCCGACTGGCCAAAGCCGTCGGTGCCCAGTGCGACGAAGCGGCGCTGGCCAACCCAGGGGCGTATCTGCTCGGCGTGGATCTTCAGGTAGTCGGTCGCCACCACCAGCGGGCCCTCATGCCCTTCGAGCACCTGGGCCAGGTAGGGCACGCGGGCCGGCTCCAGCGGATGCAGCAGGTTCCAGCGTTCGACCTGGCGCGCCTCGCGGCTCGCCTCGGTGAGACTGGTGGCGCTCCACACCTCGCTGCTGACCTGGTAGTCCTGCTCGAGGATCCGTGCGGCAGCGAGCACCTCCGGCAGGATCGCGCCGCTGCCGGCCAGCTGCACATGCCGCCCTGGCCGCCGCGCAGACTCGCCCGGCAGGCGATAGAAGCCCATGAGGATGCCGTGCTCGCTACCTTCGGGCAGGTCGGGGTGCGGGTAGTTCTCATTGAGCAGGGTGATGTAGTAGTAGATGTCTTCCTGCGCCTGGTACATGCGGCGCAGGCCATCCTGCACGATCACCGCCAGTTCGTAGGCGTAAGTCGGGTCGTAGGCGACGCAGCAGGGCACGGTGGCTGCCAGTACGTGGCTGTGACCGTCGTCATGCTGCAACCCCTCGCCCATGAGCGTGGTGCGCCCGGAGGTGGCGCCGAGCAGGAAGCCTCGGGCGCGGGCGTCGCCAGCAGCCCACAGCAGGTCGCCGACCCGCTGGAAACCGAACATCGAGTAGAAGATGTAGAACGCCAGGGTGGTCACGCCATGGTTGGCGTAGGCCGTGCTGGCGGCGATCCACGACGAGGTGGCGCCGGACTCGTTGAGGCCTTCCTGGAGGATCTGACCGTCGACGCTTTCCTTGTAGTAGGACAGTGTGCCGGCGTCCTGTGGCGTGTACAGCTGGCCTACGGCGGAGTAGATGCCGATCTGGCGGAACAGGCCTTCCATGCCGAAGGTGCGCGACTCGTCGGGCACGATCGGTACGACCAGACGTCCCAGTTGCGGGTCCTTGAGCAGGGTGCTGAGCAGGCGCACGAAGGCCATGGTGGTGGAGATGGCGCGTTCGCCGGTAGCGCTGGTCAGGGCGTGGAACGCCGACAGTGGCGGGATCTCCAGCGGTGGCACCTGAGCCTGGCGTGCCGGCACCTGGCCGCCCAGGGCCGCGCGCCGTGTCCGCAGGTAGCGAGCCTCGGCACTGTCCTCGGGCGGACGCAGGTACGCCAGCTCGCCAAGCTGGCGGTCGTCGAGCGCCAGGCCAAAGCGGTCACGGAACGCCCGTACCGCGTCGGCGCCAATCTTTTTCAACTGGTGGTTGATGTTCTGCCCCTCGCCAGCCTCGCCCAGGCCGAAGCCTTTCACGGTCTTGGCCAGGATCACCGTCGGCCGGCCCTCGCAGGCCATTGCCGCGGCATAGGCGTTGTACACCTTGAGTGGGTCGTGGCCACCGCGGCCGAGCTTCCAGATCTGCTCGTCGCTCAGGTCGCTGACCAGTTCGAGCAGCTCCGGGTACTTGCCGAAGAAGTGCTCGCGCACATAGGCACCGTCCTGCGACTTGTAGGTCTGGTACTCGCCATCGACGCACTCCATCATGCGCTGGCGCAGCAGGCCGCTGGCATCCTTGGCCAGCAGGGCGTCCCAGCCACTGCCCCAGACGACCTTGATCACATTCCAGCCCGCCGCGCGGTACAACCCCTCGAACTCCTGGATCACCTTGCCGTTGCCGCGCACCGGACCGTCGAGGCGCTGCAGGTTGCAGTTGACCACGAAGATCAGGTTGTCCAGGCGCTCGCGGCCGGCCAGGGAAATCGCCGCCAGCGATTCGGGCTGGTCCATCTCGCCGTCGCCGAGGAAGGCCCAGACCTTGCGTCCCTGCTGGGGCTTGAGGCCACGCTTGTCGAGGTAGCGCATGAACCGCGCCTGGTAGGCCGCGGTGATCGGCCCCAGCCCCATGGACACGGTGGGGAACTGCCAGAACTCGGGCATCAGCCGTGGGTGCGGGTAGGACGAGATGCCGTCGCGTTCGGTTTCGCGGCGGAAATTGTCGAGCTGTGCCTCGCTCAACCGGCCTTCGACGAAGGCGCGGCCATAGATGCCTGGCGCGGAGTGTCCCTGGATGTACACCAGGTCGCCGCCGAACTGCTCGGTACGGCCCCGGAAGAAATGTTCGAAACCGACGTCATAGAGCACCGCGGCCGAGGCATAGGTGGCGATGTGGCCGCCCACGCCGGAATGTTTGCCGGCACGCAGCACCATGGCCAGGGCGTTCCAGCGGATATAGCCGTTCAGGCGCTGCTCGAGCTCGCGGTCGCCCGGGTAGGGCAGCTCGCGCTCCGGGACGATGGTGTTGAGGTAGGGGGTGGTGACGCGGCCGTGGAAGTCGCCGTGGCGCGAGCCGTCGAACTCGAGCAGTTGGTCGATCAGGAAGTGCGCGCGAGGGCGGCCTTCGATATCCACCACCGAAGCGATCGAGTCGATCCATTCACGGGTTTCCTGTGGGTCTTCATCACGTAGCGAGTGGCGCGAATTCATGCTGGCTCTCCTGGGTGTGATCGGCGCCGGCCGATGGGCCGGAACAGGGAACTGGTTGCAGTTGCAATTGAATCTAGCGCTGGCGACGCTATGATTGCAACTGCAATCAAACCCCGGAGTCTCCATGACCAGCCCCACGCCAGATCTCTGGTACAGCTTCATCCGCGCCCACCGCTGCCTGATCCGTGAAATCGAACGACGCCTGGCCGAGCAGAAACTGCCGCCCTATGCCTGGTACGACGCGTTGTGGGGGATCGAAAGCGGTGAGCAGGGGGCCCGGCGCATGCACGAACTGGCCGATGCGATGGCCATCGAGCGCTATAACCTCACCCGCCTGGTTGACCGGCTGGAGAAGGACGGCCTGGTGACGCGCGAGAAGGCCAGCGAGGACGGTCGCGGGGCGATCGCCAGGATCACCCCGGCCGGACGCGCGCTGCGCAAGACCATGTGGCGGGTCTACGAGCAGTCGGTGGAAGAGCTGTTTCTCTGCGAGTTCGACCCGTCGCAACGGCAAGTCTTCGCCGCCGCGCTGGAAGCGGCGGCGCGCAACGCCCGCCTAACGGGCAAGGGCTGAAGCGTCGCCGCCGTTGCGAGCCTGACAGGCGGACAGGTTGCGAGTGTCCAGCAACTCGCCCCGGGCGCCCTTGAGGAACAGCGTCGCAGTGCCGTTCCAGTCGCCTTCGAACACGCCGTAGACCTGGTTGGCCTCGAAGCGTGCATGGCTCAGCTCCACTTGGCAGCCTGTGCCGCCCGGGGCCTGTGGATCCAGGCGCAGCGATAGGCGATGGGCACCTGGTGAAACGAAGGCTTGTTGCCCGTCCGCCAGCGCCTGGCCATCGACGGCGGTCAGGGTGACGATACGCGCGGCAGGGACCGGGTAGACCCGGATCGTCGCCTGTTCCGGCACGGGCCGGGCAAACAGGGAGCAGGCGCCCAGCAGCAGGCAGCCGGCCAGACCAAGGACATTGCGGATGGCTTTCATCACAGGGCTCCCTCAGCCTCAGAACGTGTGGCGATAGAACAGCGAGTACGACTCGATACCGTTGTTCGGTTGCTGGATACCGGCGTTGGAGTAGTGGATCACGCGCAGGCCGACTCGGTCCTGGTTGGCGAACTTCAGGCCCACGCCCAGGCGATCCTCGAAGTTGAACGACGAGCCCAGGGTTCGGTCGCCGACCCGGCTGCCGGAGAACAGCGACACGCCGATGCCGGCCTCGATGAACGGCACCACGCTGCCGGCGCTGTCGAATTCGTAGACGAACACCGGGGCGAATGACAGCGAGGTGCGCGCGGCGGCGCGCTTGCCTGCCTCCCAGTGGGTCAGGCCGGCGTCCCAGTAGCCGGTCAGGTGGCCGCTGTCGCTCTGCAGCCAGCGCTTGTCCCAGTCGAAGCCCAGGCCGAGGCGGCCGACGAAACCGTTCTGCCCTGTGCCGCCGATGGCAGCGCCGATGTCCATGGCCTGGGCATTGCCGCACAGGGCACCGAAGGCAAGCAGGGTGAGGGTTGGAGCGAGAAGTCTGGGCATGGCGATCACTGCGCGGAAAATGGACGAAGCCGCAGGCGGCGCCACGCGGCGTCAGCCTTCTTGGCTGACCGGCAGGCATGCTAGGGGAACAAGCTGAAGGGGCTGTGCAGGGTTTATCAAGATCCGGTCAAGAAGCATGGCTTTTTGCCTGCGCTGATCGTCCGCCTGGCTGCGCGCCGGCGGCGCCTATCACGCGCAGGCTTTTAACGGCAATGTCACGCGCAGTGCCAGCCCGCCCTCGTCGCGTCGTCGCGCGCCGATACTGCCGCCATGGGCTTCGCAGATCGCCTGGGCGATCGACAGCCCCAGGCCGCCACCGCCGGTGACCCGTGCCCGCGACTGCTCGGCGCGCCAGAAGCGCACGAACATGTTGCCCAGGTCCTTCTGCGCGATGGCCTGGCCACGGTCGCGGAACTCCAGTTGCAACCAGTCGCCTTCGCGCCACGCCGTGACATCCAGGGTCCGGCCCTCGGAGGCGTACTTGATGGCGTTCTCGATCAGGATGTTGATCAACTGGCCCAGCCGGCTGCGGTCGGCCTCGAGTACCAGGGTGTCGGGGAGTAGAGGGGTGACGCGCATCCCGGCGGCTTCGAACTGCGGGGCGAACCAGTCCAGGCGCTCCTCGACCAGGCGCGCCAGGGAAAAACCGGTGACATGCAGCGGCAGTTGCCCGGCATGGGCCAGCGACAGCAGGTGCAGGTCGCCGACCAGGGTGTTGAGGTTGTTCAGTTGTCCCTGTACCAGGCGCAACTGCTCGGGGCTCAGCGGGAACACGTCGTCGAGCATGCCCTGCACCCGGCCAAGCGCGGCATTGAGCGGCGTGCGCAGCTCATGGGCGAGGTTGGAACTGGACTGGGCGACCTCACGCTCGTACAGCGACAGGCGCTCGACCATCTGGTTGAAGTCGCCGCACAGGCGCTGCATTTCCGCCGGCTGCCCGGGGTACTGGAGCACCCGGACCTCGAGGTCGCCATCGGCGACCCGGCGCGCCGCCTGGGCGATCTTGCGAAACTGCCGCGACAATGGCCGCGACAGCAGCAGCCCGACGATGATCACCACCGGGATCACCAGGATGACGAAGCTGTACAGAGCCAGCCAGTCGGTGTTGTCGCCGAAGCCGGGGAGGAAGTCCTCGATGTCGTAGTAGCGTTCGAGCAGTTGCCAGAGCGCGGCCTGGTTGTGCTCGACATCGGCCAGGGCACTGAGGTACTGCGCGCGGTCCTCGGGCGTCATCGACGCCTGCACGCGGTAGTCGGAGATCCAGTAGTACAGGTACATGCAGGCGACGATGCTGAGCACCGCGCCCACCGCCAGCAGGGTCATGCGCAGGCCGACCCAGATCCACAGCGAGCTTCTGCGCATGCTCAGCGAAACCGATAGCCGACCGAGCGTACCGTTACCAGCACGCCGTGGATGCCCACGGCCTCGAGCTTGCGCCGCAGGTTGTGGACGTGGGTATCGATGATCCGCGCCAGTGCGTCGCTGTCAGGCATGCACAGGGTCAGCAGTTCGTCGCGGCTGAACGCCTTCGAGGGCGTGCGCAGCAGGGCGGCGAGTAGGAGGAACTCCGAACGGGTCAGGTCCAGCGGCTGCTCCTGGCCTGCGGCATCGAACACCCCGGCGACGATGCGCTCGTTGTCGACCCACACCCCGGCGCACTCCAGGCGCTGCCGCGGCTGGGCCGGCGCGTCGTAGCGGCGCAGTACCGCATGCACCCGGGCCACTACCTCCCGCGGGTTGCAGGGCTTGACCACATAGTCGTCGGCGCCGTAGCGCAGGGCGCCGATCTTGTCCGGCTCGTCGCCGATGGCGGTGACCATGATCACCGGGATGTTGCCCAGACGGCGGATCTCGGTGAGCAGTTCGGGGCCCGAGAGCTTGGGCAGCATCATGTCCAGCAGCACGATCTGCGGCGACCACTGGCGAAACAGCGCCAGGCCTCGGGCGCCGTCCTCGGCGACGCTGACGTCGAAACCGTCCTTGCGCAGGTAGGCCTCGAGGATGCTGGCGCCGTCGGCGTCGTCTTCGACAATCAGTACGCGTTTGGCGGACATCGGGAACCTCGGTGATGAAGGGGCAGGAGCGATGGCGGCGCAGCTTAGCACGAAGCCTGCGACCGTCCGTGGCGGCACTTGCATGCTCGTCCAGGTGTCCTGCGCCAGCACCTGGTCAAGCGAGGAAGCGGGGTTCGCTCGGGGTGTCGTCGTGGCTGTCCTGGCGCATGTTCAGGTAGACGGCGGCGGCGCACAGGCCGAGCAGGCCGACGCTGGCGATGACGATGTCGCCCAGGAGCATGCCGGCGAGCAGGGTCAGCAGACTGATGCGGTTGAGGGTGGTCATGGCGGTACCCGTTGCATCCATGGAGGCAGGTAACGGGCACCTTAACGTTCGGCACGGCTTTGTGCAGCCCTGCGCCTTGCGGCTGGCAGGAACTGCACGTGCTTTGGCCGATCAGGCCTGTTCGCGGCCGCTCAGAAGTCCACGGTGGCGGAAAGCTGCACGGTGCGCGGGGCGCCAAGGCCGAGGCTGGACAGCAGCGGCATGCCCCAGTAGGCCTTGTTGGTGACGTTGTTGACCGTGCCGCGCAGGGTCACCGGGTGGTCGGCCACCTGCAGCGCGTAGCGCGCGCCGACATCATAGATCGTGTAGCCGGGAATCGACTGGCTGTTGTCGGCGCTGATGTACTGCTTCGACACGGCGGTGGCGTTGGCGGTCAGGGTCAGGCCTTCGAGCATCGGCGTGTCCCACTCCACGCCCAGCTTGCCTTGCAGCTTCGGCTGGCCGGTGGCGATCTTGCCTTCGTTGCTGCTCAGCGCAGCCTTGGTCACCTTGGGGTCGACCCGGGCCACGCCCCCCATCAGGCGCACATCGGTGACCGGGGTGCCGAAGAAGCTCCATTCGACCCCGCGGTTGCGTTGCTCGCCACCGAAGGAATAGATGTTGGTGGCCGGGTCGGTGTAGCTGCCCGGGCGCTCGATCTGGTACAGGCTCACGGTATGGGCGAAGTCGCCCAGGTCGAGCTTGACCCCGACTTCCTTCTGCTTGGACTTGTACGGGGCGAATACTTCCCCGGCGTTGGCCGCGCTGATCGGCGCGCTGCCGCCCTTGCTCAGGCCCTCGATGTAGTTGGCGTACAGCGACACTTGGTCGGTGACCTTGACCAGCACCGCGGCAGCGGGGGTGGTGGCGCTTTCGTCATAGCGCGAGGTGCGCGCGCCGGTGCTGACGCTGAAGCTGTCGGTCAGCACCTGCTGGCGGCGCACGCCCAGGGTCACCTGCAGGCGATCGTCGAGGAACGACAAGGTATCGGCCAGGCCATAGCTGCTCAGGCGGGTCTCGGTGTGGAGGATCGCCGGCCAGCTTTCTGCTGCCTTCGGCCCCCAGACCGGGTGATAGATGTTGGTGATCCAGTCGGCGCCGGGGACGAAGCGGCGGCCGTAGTCCTTTTCCTTGTCGGAGTAGTGGGTGGCGTTGAGCGACCATTGGTGGCCAATGCCGAAGGTGTCCAGCTTGCCGCGCAGGCCGGCCTCGCCCGAGGTTTTCTCCAGGTCGATCTTCAACTGGCCCATGGTGGTCTTGAAGTCGCCTGCACTGTTGAGCACCTGGGACGAGATGGCACCGTTGTAGGCGTAGTCGGTACGGCTGGTGCCGGCAGCGGCATAGGCGGTGATGGCGTCGTTGAGGTCGTACTCGCCGCGCACGATCACGCCCTTGTCGCGAGTCTGCACATAGCCCCAGTCCGGGTTGAGCAGGGTGTCGGACTTCGGTGGCTTGGGTACGGACACGCCGGTGGCGATACCGATGCCGCGGTTCTGCGCCTTGACCCGGTCCTCGCTCTGGTAGAGGTCGGCGGACAGCCGCGTACGCTCGCCGCGCCAGTCCAGGGCCAGGGAGTTGAGCTGTGCCTTCATCCGCTGGTGGTCGGTGGCGGTGTCGCCATCGCGGTAGACACTGTTGAAGCGCACACCGAACTGCTGCTCGTCGCCGAAGCGCCGGCCGACGTCCAGGTGTCCGCCGAGCTGCGCGTTGGACATGTAGGTGGTGGTGAAGCGCGTCAGTGGCTCGGCGCCTGCGCGCTTGGGCACCAGGTTGATGCTGCCTGCCACCGAACCGCCAGGGGGCATACCGTTGAGCAGCGCCGAAGGCCCCTTGAGTACTTCGACACGCTCGTACATCTCTGGCGAGATCCGGTAGTAGGGCGCCATGCCGTACAGGCCGCCGACGCTGACGTCATTGATGTTGGAGGCGAAGCCACGAATCGAGTAGTTCTCGCTGTAGGTCCCGGACAGCCCGTTGCTGAACACCGTGGGGTCGGTGGCGGCGATGATGTCGGTGATGTTCTGGGCCTGGATGTCTTCGATGTACTTGTCGGTGTAGCTGATGGTGCTGAACGGCGTTTCCATGAAGTCCTTGTTGCCCAGCAGGCCGACGCGTCCGCCGCTGGCCACCTGGCCACCGGCATAGACCGGCGGCAGCTCGGCGCGGTCGAGCTTGCCCTCGACCATGGTCTCGTCCAGCTCCAGCTTGCCGGCGACGGCCTCCTGGCGCCCTGGCCCGGCCGTCTCCTGCGCCTGGTCGGCAGGTTCGGCGGCCACGGCCGTACCGCCCAGCCCAAGCAGCAGGGCCATGTGCACGGCGGTGAAGATGCGGTTGAACTCGAAGTGCGACGCCGCCCGTTGTGATGCGGGGCGGACGTGCCGTGGCGTACAGCGTTCCGACATGCTGGATTCCTTTCGATGCGCAGGAAGAGTGAAGGGGTTCACAAAGGTTTCCGTGCCAGCGAAAAAAATCCTCAATAGAAATCATTAGCATTTAAGAGGGGCCGCCGCAGGCCATGCCCGACGACCCCGGCGCTTGCGCCAGGTCAGCCCTGGTAGCCGCGAATCACCTCGTCGGCCATGCGCTCGAGGCAGGTGACGCTGGCGGTGCACAGGTACCAGGTCTGGGCGTCGACGAAGACCACCCGGCCGTTGTTCCAGGCCTTGGTCTTGCGCAGCAGCGGGTTGTCCAGGCTGTCCAGGTTGAGCTGGGCACGCCGCTCCATCACCGCGGTGCGGTCGATGACGAACAGGATGTCCGGGTCGGCCTGCTGGATGAACTCGTTGGAGACCGGCTGGCCGTGCAGGCCGGTGGCCATGTCGGCGCTGGCCGGTTTGACCCCGAGGGTGTCGAAGATGAAACCGTAGCGCGACTGCACGCCATAGGAGGTGAACGAGCCATTGTTGTGCAGCACGATCAGGGCTTTTTCCGGGCGGCCTTCGGTGATCTTGCGGGTCTGGTCGATCTTGGCCTGCATCTGCGCCACCTTCTGTCGCGCCAGGTCCTCCTTGCCGAGGATCTGGCCGAGCTGCAGCAGGTGCCGCTTGGCGGTGTCCAGGTAGTTGCCGTGCTGGTTGTTCAGGTCCAGGTCGTCGTAGAGGGTCGGCGCGATCTGGGTCAGCTCGGGGTAGCTCTGCGCCTGCAGCGGCGAGATCAGGATCAGGTCGGGCTTGAGCGCGTGCAGGCGCTCGAGGTTGGGCTGGATGGTGGTGCCGACGTCGGCGATGTCCGGGTTGTCGCGGTAGCGCGCGAGAAAATCGACCACATAATCCTTGGCCATGCCCACCACCGGGGCGCCAAGCTGGTCGAGGCTGTCCAGCTCGCTCATGTCGAAGGCCACCACGCGCTGCGGCAGCTTGTCGATCTCGGTGGTGCCCAGCGGGTGCTTGAGGGTGATCGGCTGGTAGCTGGCCGTCGCCGCCGCTTGCGGCGCGGCGCTGGTGGCCTTGGGTTGGTCGCAGCCTTGCAGCGCGGCGGCGAGGGCCAGCAAAGCGACGGCCAGGGTGTTGCGGTTGCCCGGGTTCATATCAGTTCCCTTGACGTGGTTGGGTTGAAGTAGTTGCAGACGAAACCCTGCTCGCTGCGCAGGATCTCGAATTCGAGGTCGAACAGCTCGCGCAGGCGCGCGGCGTTGACCACCTCGTCCACCGGCCCGCTGCAGTGCACGGCGCCGCGTTTCATCGCGACGATGTGGTCGGAATAGTTG
Organism: Pantoea sp. Cy-639; assembly: GCF_011752525.1. Lineage (GTDB taxonomy): Bacteria > Pseudomonadota > Gammaproteobacteria > Pseudomonadales > Pseudomonadaceae > Aquipseudomonas. The sequence goes on from NZ_VWXI01000010.1 coordinate 133,564, forward strand.
GCGGCGAAGTTGATGTCGTGGACCACCATGATCACCGTGCGCCCCTGTTCGTCGCACAGCCGGCGCAGGGCGCGCATGATCAGCACGGCGTGCTTCATGTCGAGGTTGTTCAACGGTTCGTCGAGCAGCAGGTAGTCGGTCTGCTGGGCGATGGTCATGGCCAGGAACGCCATCTGCCGCTGGCCACCGCTGAGCTCGTCGATATAGGCCTGGCGCAGCGGTTGCAGCGAGAGGAAGTCGATGGCGTGGTCGATCGCCTGCCGGTCCTCGTGGGTCAGGTTGCCGCGGCTGTAGGGGAAGCGGCCGAACGCCACCAGCTCTTCCAGGGTCAGGCGCAAGTTGAACTCCGGCGCCTGGCGCATGGTCGCCACCCGCTTGGCGTAGTCGCGCACGGCGATGCTGTCCAGGGCTTCGCCGTCGAGGCTCAGCTCGCCGCGACTGGGGTTCTGCAGGCGTGCCATGAGCATCAGCAGGGTGGTCTTGCCGGCGCCGTTGGGGCCGATCAGCGAAGTGATCCGGCCACGAGGGAAGCGCACGCTGACATCGGTCAGTACCGGCTTGTTGCCGTAGGCCTTGTGGACATGGCTGAGGGAGATCATGCGGTGCCTCGTGTGCGAACCATCAGCGTGAGGAAGTACACGCCACAGACCAGGTTGATCAGGATGCTGACGGAGGTGTTGTAGTTGAACAGTTGCTCGACCAGGTACTGGGCGAGGATGAACAGGATGATCGCGACGGCGCAGGCCAGCGGCAGCGTTACCCGGTGCCGCGCGGTGCGTGCCAGGGCGTAGCTGATGTTGGCGACGAACACGCCCATGAACGCGGTGGGGCCGACCAGGCTGGTGGACAGCGCCACCAGCACGGCGATCAGCGCCAGTTGCAGGCGCACGCTGGCCAGGTAGTCGACCCCCAGGGACTGCGCCTGGTCGCGGCCCAGCGCCAGTACGTCGAGGGTCGGCAACAGGCGCTGGACCAGCAGGCACACCGCACCCGCCAGCAGGCCCGAATACAGCACCTGGGTGGGCTGGGCCTTGTTGAACGAGGCGTAGTTGAACCCTTGCAGGATCGAGAACTCGCCGGGGCTGATCTTCAGCTGGATGAACTGGGTGAGGGTGGTCATCACCATGCTCAGCACCAGCCCCAGCAACAGCAGCAGGTAGACGTTGCTGCGCCCGTCGCGCAGCAGCCAGCGGTGCAGCCACCAGGAATAGCCGAGCATCAGCGCGATCGACAGCGCAACATTGGCATGACGCCCCAGCAGCACCAGGCTCTGGGTGCCCAGCAACAGGATCAGCAGCGCCTGGAACAGCAGGTAGACCGCCTCGTAGCCCATGATCGCCGGGGTCAGGATGCGGTTGCCGGCGATGGTCTGGAAAATCACCGAGGCGTAGGCCACGCAGACCCCGGCGATGACCATCGCCGCCAGGCGGTTGAGGCGCTTGGGAATGACATAGCCGAAATCCAGGCCCGAGCCCAGCAGCACGAAGCCCAGGGCCAGCAGCGCGGCCAGCAGCCAGATGGCGTAACGGATAGGGAAGCTGTTCATCGGAATTGCCTGATCAGCAGGATTAGGAACAGCACGCCGCCGACGCTGCCGGCGGTGAGGCCGATGGGCACTTCGAAGGGGTAGATCAGCAGGCGTCCGAGGATGTCGCAGGCCAGCAGCAGCGAGGCGCCGCCCAAGGCCACGATGGGCAGGGTGCGGGCCAGGTTCTCGCCGTAGCGCAGCGCCACTAGGTTGGGGATCACCAGCCCGACGAAGGGAATCGCGCCGACGGTGATCACCGTGGCCGACACGGTCACCGCCACCAGCATCAGGCCCAGCGCGGCGTGGGCGGTGTAGTTGAGCCCCAGGCTGCTGGCCATGCCTTCGCCCATGCCGAGCACGGTGAAGCGCTGGGCAAACAGGTAGGTGAGGGCGACGATCGGCAGGATCAGGTAGATGATCTCGTAGTTGCCCTGGACGATCCGCGAGAAGTCTCCCAGCAGCCAGCCCTGCATGCTTTGCAGGAAGTTGTGGCGGTAGGCGTAGAACTCGGCGAAGGCGCTGAGCACGCTGCCGTACATCAGGCCGATCACCGGCACCAGCACGGTGTTCTTGAAGCGGATGCGGCGGATGATCGCCACGTACAGCAGGCTGGCGACGAAGCAGAAGGCCAGGGCGAACAGCATCTTGCTGGTAGTGCTCGCCGCCGGCAGGGTGGTGAGGGCGATGAGGATCCCCAGCTTGGCCGCGTCGAGCCCGCCGCTGGTGGCCGGCTCGACGAAACGGTTACGCACGATCTGTTGCAGGATCACCCCGCACACCGCCAGGCCGACCCCGGTGAGCACCAGCGCGGCCAGGCGCGGCAGGCGGCTGGCGGTGAGGGTCAGCCAGGCATCGTCGGACAGGGCCAGCAGCGCCGACCAGGAGACCTGGCTGACCCCGACCGTCAGCGACAGGCCGCACAGCAGGACGAACAGCAGGGGCAGGGCGGCGCGCTTCAAACACTGTCCTCGCTGACCGATTGCGCGGCGATCCGCCAGCCTTTGGCGCTGCGCCGCTGGGCCAGGAAGTGGGCGTACAGGCCCGGCTCCGTGCGCAGTTGCGCCGGCGTGCCTTGCTGGCTGACGCGGCCGTTGTCGAGCACCACGACCTGGTCGGCCATGGCCACCGTCGACAACTGGTGGGCGATCACGATCACCGTGCGCTTGCCACGCAGGCGTGCCAGCGCTTCGCTGATCGCGGCCTGGTTCTCGGCGTCGAGCGCGGCGGTGGCCTCGTCGACCAGCAGGATCGGCGCGTCCTTGATCAGCGCCCGGGCGATGGAGATGCGCTGGCGTTCGCCACCGGAGAGACGCGCGCCACCTTCGCCCACGGCGGTGTCGAGGCCATCGGGCAGGCGTTCGAGCATCTCCAGCACGCCGGCCTCGCGGGCCGCCGCCAGTACCTCGGCCTCGCTGGCGTCGGCCTTGCCGATGCGAATGTTGTCGGCGATGCTGCCCTGGAACAGATAGGCATCCTGGAAGATCTGGCTGATCTGCGCGGCCAGTTGGCCGCTGCTGATCCTGCGTACATCCACACCGCCCACCTTCACGCTGCCTGCGTCGACATCGAAGAAGCGCGCGATCAGGCGCATCAGGGTGCTCTTGCCCGAGCCGGAGGCACCGACCAGGGCAGTCATGCTGCCGGGGGCAATGCTCAGGCTGAGCTGGCGCAGCACTTCGGGCTGGTCCTCGGCGTAGCGGAAGCTGACCTCATGCAGCTCCACCGAACCGTCGCCCGGCACTTGCGTGTCCCGCGCCTGTGGCAACGGCTCGACCGCGAACAGCTCACGGACCACCGTCAGCTGGCTGCGCGCGCTACGCAGCACCTCGCTGTAGCTGGCCACCTCCAGCAGCGGGTCGACGAAGCGGCTGAGCAGCAGCAGCGCCAGCACCGCCGGGATCAGCGTGGCCGGAGGCAGAGGTTCGCCGGCCAGGGGGCCGAGCCAGCAGGCGGCAGCCAGCAGCAGCGCGGCAAACACCACCTGCACAGCCCAGGTGTTGACCACCACCGACATCGCCGACACCTGGATCAGGCGCTTGGCGGCCTGTTGTTGTTCGGCGATCGCCTGTTCGAGGAAATGGCTGCCGCCGTCGGCACCGTTGAAGGCGCGCAACACCGATTGCGCCTGGGCGAACTCGACCATGCGCTGGCTGGCCTGGGCGGTGTTGGCGTGGTAGCGCTCATCGGCGCGCTGGCCCAGGCGCGCGGTCAGCGCGAACACTGCCAGCAGCAGCGGCAATGCCAGCAGGGCCAGCAGCCCCAGGCGCAGGTCGAGCAGGAACAGGGTGACCACCACCACCACGGGAGTGACCAGGCCGGTGATCAGCGGGGTGAACACATGGGCCGGCAGTTGCGCCAGGGCCATCATGCCTTGTGCGGTGACATGGCTCAGACGCGCCGTGTTGGGCGCGCTGAACCAGCCCACCGGCAGTTGCGCGACATGGTCGCCGAGGTGATGCCGGCCTTGCTGCAGCACGGCGACGCCGACCCGGATGCCGGCGCGCTCGACCCTGCGGCGCAGTGCCCAGCACAGCAGCACGCCGACCAGCAGCAGGGCCAGCCAGCGGCTGGCGGCGCTGATGTCGTTGCCCAGCAGGCTGGCCAGCACCGGCACTACCGAGACGATGCTCAGCCCGCACAGCAGGCCGTAGACCAGGGTCATGCCGAGGTAGCGATGGAGGATGCCGGCGTCGTCGCCGAGCAGTCGATTGAAGGTGTTCAGCATGGCTCTTGCGCCTCTTGCATGGCCTGTGGGTAGCCACCCAGTGCCCACAGACGGGCGTAGTGGTCGTTGCGGGCGAGCAGTTGGCGATGGCTGCCTTGCTCGCGGATGCGGCCGTTGTCGAGCACGATGATCCGGTCGGCGTGCATCACCGTGTCCAGGCGGTGGGCGATCACCAGCACGGTGCGGCCCTGGGCGAAGCGCGACAGGGCCTGCTGGATCTGCACCTCGTTCTCGGCATCGGCGGCGGCGGTGGCTTCGTCGAGCACCAGCACCGGCGGGTCGAGCAGCACGGCGCGGGCGATGCTCACCCGTTGCAGTTCGCCGCCGGACAGCTGCGCATCTTCGCCGACCACCGAGTCGTAGCCCCGTGGCAGCGCCAGGATGCGCGTGTGGATGTTGGCCAGGCGCGCCGCGTGCTCGATCTCCTGCTGGCTGGCCGAGGGGCGGCCCAGGGCGATGTTGTCGCGCAGGCTGGCCTGGATCAGGCGCACGTCCTGCAGCACGAAGCCGATATGCCGGTACAGGCGGGTGCTGTCGAGCTGGCGCAGGTCGGCGTCGCCGATGCGGATGCGGCCGGCCGTGGGGTCGAAGAAGCGCAGCAGCAGGCGGGCCACGGTCGACTTGCCGGCACCGGAGGCGCCGACGATGGCGGTGACGGTGCCCGGCTCGAGGGTGAAGCTGACATCGTCGAGCACCGGCGCCAGGCCATCGTAGCTGTAGCTCAGGTGTTCGACATGGATCGGCGCATCCGCCGCCAGCCGTGCCGGGGCGCCGGGCTGGGTCTCCAGCACCGGGGTCTGCAGCAGGGCGTGCACCCGCTGCGCCGCGCCGGTGGCGTTCTGCAGGTCATGCATCACATAGCTGAGCAGCAGCAGCGGGGCGCACAGGCCGGGGGCGACCAGGGCGAAGGGCAGCAGTTCGACCGGGGTGATCCAGCCAAGGCTGCAGAACAGCGTGCCGAACCCCAGCACCACGCCCAGCACCGCCACCGGGGTGAGCATGGCATGGGCGTTGGCGATGGCACCGACCAGGGGCCGGGTGAAATCGGTGAAGGCCGCGGCGAAGGCGTCCACCGCGTCGCGGTAGCTGCCATGGGCCTTGCCCTCGATGCCGAAGGCCTTGACCACCGGGATGCCGTTGACGAACTCGACCACCGCGTTGTTGATCCGCGCCATGCCCGCGCCGAACGCCTGCATGTTCGCGCCGCTGGCCTTGGTGGCCCGGACGAAGAACAGCAGGAACAACGGGAACGGCAGCAGCGAGACCAGCGCCATGCGCCAGTCCATGGCGAGCATGTACAGCGTCGAGAGGGTCACCGCGCCGAGGGTGCGTCCCAGGGTGGTGTAGAAGTGCGCCGTGAGGCTGTGCAGGGTGCCGATGTCGTCCTGCATCGCCTGCTTGACCTCGCCCGAGGCACGGCTGGTGAACCAGCCCAGCGGGACCCGGGCCAGGCGCTGGGTGATGGCCTGGCGCAGGTGTCGGGTGATGTGGTTGTCGGCCAGGTGCGCGAGCATCTCGCCGAGCGAGACCAGGGCCATGCCCAGTAGCAGGCACAGCAGGCTGATCCCCGCGACCTGCCAGGCCGTGGCCTCGAGCTGGGCGCTGTCGAGGGCGGCATCCGGCGCCAGCCAGCGCTGCGCGACGTGGGCAATGCCGGCCAGCGGCACCAGGGTCAGCATGCTGCCCAGGGCGGCCAGCGTGCCGGCGACGATCAGCCGCTTGCGGATCGGTTGCAGCACCTGCGATACCGTGCCGCTGGGGAGTGGGGTTGCCTCGCTTGCATCGTTGGCGCTCATCGAATCTCCTGAAATGACCACGGCAGGCCGCCGTGGGCGGGCCTGATGTCCTTGTCGCCTGGCGTTTCGCACAGTGCATACCGTGCATTCCGTACAGCGACGTGAATTCCTCAATCGGCGGCCGCCCTCAGGCGCCGGCCTCGGCCACGATCGGCACGCAGGCGCGGACCCCCGAGGCGATGTATTTCTCGACGGATGACACCGACACCTGCAGTTCGCTGGCGATGTCGCGGTGGGCCATGCCGCCGAGCTTGTACAACAGCAGGGCCTGGCGGGCCTTGGCTGGCTGCTCGAGCAGCACGGCCTCGATCTGGGTCAGGGTTTCCAGGAGCAGGGCGCGGGTTTCTTCCGAAGGGGCCAGCGGCTCGCTCTGCTGCTTGAGGCCCTCGAGGTGGCCGGCTTCGACCCGCCGCCGGCGATAGAGATCGATCACCAGCCCCTTGGCGATCTGCGTGAGGTAGCAGCGGCAGACCGGGGCAGGGGGGATGCTGCCGCGGCGCAGCAGCTTGAGGTAGACATCGTGGGTGAGGTCGGCGGCATCGAAGGTGTTCCCCAGCATGCGTCGCAGCAGGCTGTACAGCCAGCTGTGGTGCTCGGCATACAACTGGGCAAGTTGCTGCTCGAGCGTGAACGGTCCGTTGTCCACGGTACATCTCCCTGACGCTTCCCTTAGTGCAGATTTTTGACTAATGAGAATAGTTATGATTAATATTCAAAGCATACGAGGTTCCTGTAACCCGTGCAACGTGCCCTTCGCGCACACCACCCTGGCACCCAGTTCAGCTGGGGCCACCCCCGGACCGAGGATGGGTCTGTCGGCAAGACGCCGTCCCAACTACCTGTTGTCAATGTTCGCTAAAGGCGGGATTTTCCATGATGGAACGAAATCCAGAGGCTGCCGCGCAGCTCTCTGTCAGTGGTTTTGAAGAGCATGCATGGCTCACGCAGCAGCAATATCCGGAGCAGTCCTTGCGCCACTTCAGCGCCTGGCGCTTCGCCGAAGGCCTGGACCTGGCCAGGCTGGAGCAGGCGCTGCAGGCGGTGATCGAGCAGGTCCCGGACCTCAATGCCCGCTACTGCTTCAACGATGACGGCGAGCTGAACAAGCTGCACGCCACGGACTGGCGAACCTGCGTCGCTGTATCGAGTGTCGACGCCGAGGCCCAGGCCGAAGCGTGCGTGCAGGCGCTGCGCAGCGAGCCTTGGGATGCCGAGCGGCAACCGCCGTTCAATGCGCTGGTGCAGCAGCATGGCCAGGCGACGATCCTGGCCTTCGTGCTGCACCCGGTGCTCGACCAGACCTGCCGCGAGGATGACCTGTACCGCATGGTCATGAATGCCTATGCCGGCCGGCCAGTCGGCGCGCCGCACCTGCCCTGGCGGCAGTGGCAGGCGACGGCGCAGACCGCGTCCGCGCTCTCGCAGGTCCAGGTCGCGGGCGCAGGCGACGATGCCGCGCAGATCATCCTGGGCGAGTTCCGCAGCGCCCTGGCCGAGCCGGGCATGGGCCTGGACGACGATTTCTTCGATTTCGGCGGTCATTCGCTGCTGGCGACCCGCATCATCGGCAAGCTGCTGGGCAGCCATGGCCTCGAAGTGCAGTTCAACGATTTCTTCAGCGCGCCCACGGCCAAGGCCCTGGCCGCGCGCGCCCAGGTGCTGGGCCAGGGCGTCCGGCCGGTGCTGCCCGGGCAGGCGGCGGAGGTGCGCAAGGCGCCGTTCGCCCTGGCCCAGGCCTCGCTGGGCCGCGCCTATGCAGCCTTCGACTTCGGCACCATCTTCAATCTGCCGTTCGCCATGGACTTCCTCGATGAAGTCGACGAGGCGCTGTTCGAGCAGGCGTTCGCCGACCTCGTCGAGCGCCACGCCAGCCTGCGCAGCACCTTCCACTTCAGCGAGGGCGAGGCGTACCAGCAGATCGTGCCGCTGGCCGAGCTGCCGCGCTACCGTTGGTTCTGGTCGAGCCACGACAGCGCGGGCGCTTCGCTGGCCAGCGAGGCCGGCTACCGCTTCGACCTGTCGCGCGAGCTGCCGATGCGCGTGCGCTTCTTCCGCGACCCGCAGCATCAGCGCCAGAGCCTGTCATTGCTGGTGCACCACATGGCCATCGATGAATGGTCGCTGAACGTGATGATGCAAGAGCTGGCCCAGGCCTACCAGGCCCGCGCCAATGGCCGTGCGCCGATCTGGGACGCGCCGGCGCCCTCGTTCCATGAGTACGCGCAGCGCGAGCAGGCCAAAGGTATCGACGCACAACACCTGGCCTACTGGACCGACATGCTGCGCCCGGCGACCCCCGGGCTGGCCCTGCCGGCCGTGGATGGCCAGGCCGGCGTGACCAGCGGCGCGGCCACGACCCGGGCCGAGTGGTTCGAGATCCGTCCGCAGCAGGCGCTGATCGATGGCCTGCATGGCTTCGCCCGGCAGAACAACGCGTCGCTGTTCGGCGTGCTGTACACCGCCATCGCCGTGGCCCTGCACAAGGTGGGCGGCCTGCGCGACCTGGTCATCGGCACGTCGGCGTCGGGGCGCACTGATCCTGCGTACTACGACACGGTGGGCTACTTCACCACCATGGTGGCGCACCGCGTGCAGTTCGATGCGCAGCAGAGCGTTGGTGCGCTGATCGAGCACACCAGTCGCATGATCAACGACTCCATGGCCTTCGCCGATGTACCGATGGAGCAGATCCAGCAGGCGCTGGGCATGACCGCCGCGGACGGCCTGCTGTTCGACGTGTATGTGCAGATCCACGCCAACAACGCGCTCAACGGCGAGTTGCCGGCCCCCGAGGCCGGGTCGATCCGCTACCGCCAGATCGACCCGGAGAAGAACCAGTCGATGTTCGGCATCCAGTTCGAGATCATGGACAACGTGATCGACGGCCAGCGCGCCCTGCGCCTGGTGGTGACCTACCGTTCGGACCGCTACAGCGCCGCGCAGATGGCCCGTGTGCGCACGGCGATCGAGCAGGTGCTGGCGCAGTTCGTCAGCGCCGCTGGCGCTGACGCGCGGCTGGAGCAGGTTGCAATCCTGGCAGGCTGAATGGCCGGCAGAAAAAACCGGGGCCTGGTGCCCCGGTTTTTTTTGTGCCGTGCGCCGGTCAGGCGTCGTGCATGCCGTACTGCTGGAAGGCCGAGCGCTTGGGCAGGCGATAGTGGTCGCGGCCCAGCAACTGGTTGAGGATCGTCGCGTTGCGGATGGCGGCGATACCCAGGTCGGGCGAGCCGACGCCGTGCTGGAAGATCTCGGCGTTCTGCACGAACACGCGTCCGGCGCCGGCATCGCGACGGCGTGCGGTGAAGTCCTCATCGACGATGCAGTCGCCGTGTTCGTCGGTGGCCAGCAGGCTGTCCTTCAGGCGCTCGAACCACTGCGGCCAGGCATGCCCGTAGCCGGTTGCGGCGACGATGGCGTCGGCTTCGAAGGCGCCGACCTGCTCCAGTTCACGGTGGCGGTAGACGACCTTGAGGCGGCCGGCATGGTCCTCGATGCGTTCCACCTCGCAGTTGGACAGCAGGGTCAGCCCGGTCTCGGCGCCGCCGATCGAACGCTCGTAGATCAAGTCGTAGATGTCGCCGATGGTCGAGAAACTGATGCCCTTGTACAGCAGGCCCTGGCCGGCGACGATCTCGCGGCGGCGCTCACGGGGAATGCTGTGGAAGTACGCCATGTAGGACGGGGTGAAGCACTCCTGGCCCAGCTTGGAATACTCCATCGGGTGGAAGCCCGGCGTGCGGGTGATCCAGCGGATCGACGCGCCTGCCGCTACCCGCTCGGGGGTCAGCTCGCTGAACAAGGCCAGCACGCACTCCGCCGCGCTCTGGCCGGAGCCGATGACGGTTACCTGGCGGCAGTCGCGCAATTGCGCCTGGCGTTTGCCGAACTCGGCCGAATGCATGATCGGCGCGCTGCTCTTGACCTGGGCCCAGCGCGGCAGGATCGGCGAGGTGCCGATGCCCACGGCCAGGTGCCGGCTGTGGTACTGGCGCTTGAAGCCGGACAGCGACTGGCTCTCGATCAGGAAGCGATCGGCCTGGGCGTCATAGGCGACATCGCAGACCTCCTCGGCGAAGCGACAGCTCGCCAGTTGCTGCGAGGCCCAGCGGCAGTAGTGGTCGTACTCCCGGCGCGGCACCTGGAAGTTGTCGTAGTAGTAGAACTGGTACAGCCGGTCGTGCTGGTGCAGGTAGTTCAGGTAGCTCAACGGGTGGGTCGGGTCGGCCATGGTCACCAGGTCGGCCAGGAACGGCACCTGCAGCGTGGTGCCCGGCAGCAGCAGGCCTTCATGCCAGCGGAACTCGGGCTTGCGTTCGAGGAAGACACCGCTGCTGCCCGGGTGGCTGGCCAGCAGCGCGGCCAGGCCCAGGTTGAACGGGCCGATGCCGATGCCGGCGATGTCTACGGTGGGTGTGTCCTTCATCCAGTGTGTCTCCATGCATCTTGCTGTCAGGGGGCGCTGTGCCCCCTGGGGTTGTGGCGAAACTCAGGCGTCGAGCAGTCGTTCGACGTCTTCGGGGTTGCGACAGCGCAGCAGTTGTCCGGGGGACAGGGCCACGGCGAAGCGTGCCTGCAGGTGCGCCGCCAGGGTCTTCAGGTGCTGGGGGCGCAGACCCAGGCTGAGGAAGTCGACGGCGTTGCCGGCCGGGCGCGTGGCACCGAGCACCGTCAGGTAGATCTCCAGCACCTTGTCGCGAACAGTGGCCGCGGTGTCCGCCGGAGCCTGGCTGTCGAGCAGCGCCCTGGCCCGCGGGCGGTCGGGCTTGCCGTTCTGTGACAGCGGCAACTCGGCCACGCAGACAAAGCGCGTCGGCACATGGGACTGGGCCAGGTGCTGGCGGGCGTGGTTGCGCAGTTCGGCCACGCCCGGGTCGCCCTGTTCGGGATCGGCGACATACAGCGCTCCCAGGTTGACCTCGCCCAGGCGCGGGTCGCCGAAATCGACCACCAGCACGTGGTGCAGGGCAGGGTGGCTGGCCAGGGCCATTTCGATGTCCGGCAGCGAGACGCGTACCCCGCGCACCTTCACATAGCCGTTGACCCGGCTGTCGAACAGCAGGACGCCATCGGCACGGTAACGCCCGCAGTCGCCGGTGCGGAACGCGCGCACGGCCTGGCCGTGGGCGTCGTCGAGGGTGACGAAGTCGCTCTGCAGCAACTCGCCACCCTGCAGGTAGCCCAGCGCCAGGTTGGCGCCGCTGGTGTGGATGCGCCCGACCACGCCTGCCGGGCAATGCCGGCCCTGGGCATCGAGCACGTGATAGGCCGTACCCGGCAGGGGCCGGCCATAGGGGATCTGCGTGCGGTCATCGGCGCCGATCTCGTGCCAGATGCTCCAGATGGTGGTCTCGGTCGGCCCGCCGAGGGAGATCAGCCGCGCCGCCGGCAACAACTCGCGCAGCTCGGCGATCACCGCCGGCTTGATGTAGTCGCCACCCTGGGCAAGCAGGCGCAGGCTCGCGAGGCTATCGCCCGCGCGGCAGGCCAGGAGCATCTCGAGGATGGCCGGCACCGAGCACCACAGGGTCACCCCGTGGCGGGCAACCAGCTGGTTCCAGGCGCGCGCGTCCTTGTCCTCGCCGGGGCTCGGCAGGACCAGGGTGGCACCGGCGGCCAGGCTGCCAAACACGTCGAATACCGACATGTCGTGGTGCAGCGGGGTCACCGAGAGGAACACGTCCTGCGCGTCCACCGCCCAGTGCGCCAGGGTGCTGCCGATCACGTTGGCGGTGGCGCGGTTGTTGAGCACCACGCACTTGGGCTGGCCGGTGGTGCCGGAGGTATACAGGTAGTAGGCCGGCGCCTCGTTCAGCGACAGGTCCGCCAGCGCCTGGGGGGCCGCCGCGGGTTCGGCCAGCAGTTCGGCGCAGCGCGCGGCCGGGTGGCCGAAGGCCTCGCCATCGGCCAGCACCACCAGGTCGGGGCGGCAGTTGTCCAGCAGGTAGCGGCGTCGCTCCTCGGGCGCGGCAGCGTCGATCGGCACCCAGATCACTCCGGTCAGCGCGCAGGCGAGGGTCATTTGGGTGTGCTCCGGGCTGCGCGGCAGGCACAGGGCGAGCACCTTGCCCTGGTCCAGCCCGCGGGCGCGCAGCGCGGCGATGATGCGGGCGACGCCATCGCCCAGTTCGGCGTAGCTGAGCTGTCGTTCGCCCTGGATCAGCGCCACCTTGTCTGCCTCGGGGCTGAACAGGCGCTGGGCGATGCGCGCCAGGAAGGGCTCCTGGCTTGCGTGTGCGGGCGGGCTGTTGAGGCAGTAGTGGTGGCTATCGACCAGCGCGCGGGTGTCGAGGTCGAACTCGCCGCGCTCGGCAATCTGTTCGATGGCCTGGCCCAAGGCACGCAGGATGTCGCTGACCTGCGCTGCGGCGAGCATGTCCCGGGCGTAGTCGATATCCAGCCGCAGGGCACCGTCGGCGTCGGCCCAGAAACGCACGTCCATGGCCACCTGGGGCGTCTGGGTCAGGCCGTCGTGCAGATGCATGCCGCTACTGGCCGGCACCGATGGCCAGGACAGGCCGTTGGTGATGACCACCGGCAGCACCGGGCCGGGGCCGCAGCGCTCGAACAGCAGGCGGGCCAGGTCGACTCCGGAGAACGCCAGGTGCTGCAAGCCTTCGAGGACATCCACCTGCAAGCGGGCGGCGCGTTCGCCGAAGCTGGCATCGTGCGCCTTCCAGTTGATGGCGATGAAGCTGGAGCGGTTGGCGAACGCGGCATCGGTCTGCGGCGCCACCGGCACTGCGACGCACAGGTCGCCCTCGCTGAGCCAGCGGGACAACACCTCGAGCACCACGGCCATCAGCGCGGAGTTCTTGAACAGGCGCTGGCGGGCGCCGGCCTTGCTCAGGGCGGCGAAGCGCTGCTTGTCGATGCTCAGGCTCTGGCGCGCATAGCGGGCAGCGCCGGCCTGCTCCAGGGGCACCTGCCAGGGCAGGCGTGGCGCGTTGTCCACCGCAGCCAGCTTGGCGCTCCAGTAGGCACTGGCCGCCTGGCGTGCATCGCTGGCCGCGACGGGCGGGGCGCTGGCTTCATGGGCAGGCGTCGCGGGTACATGACCGTCGAACAGCTCCAGCATCAATGTGGCGATCGAGCGACCATCGAGAATCAGCGCATCCATGCGCACAAAGGCCACCTGCTGCTGGCCGGGCAACTGGAACAGGGTGACATTCCACGGCGCGCGATCCAGGGGGAACTGGGCGTGGGCGTAGTCGTCGCGGCGCAGGTCGATGGCGTGCAGCGCCTGGTCGAGTGGCAGGTGGGCGAGGTCGATCTCCTCCAGGTTGACCTGCGGCTCGTCGCTGACGTATTGCACCAGCCGTTGCGTATCGATGCGGGTGCGCAGGCTCGGGTGGCGCTCGACCATCGCCTGCAAGCGCTCGCGCACCTGGGCAGGGTCGATCTGCCCGCGGTATTCGCGAAACTCCTGCATGGCCACGCCGCCCAGCGGTACCTGGGTGCCACGGCCGAGCAGGTAGGCCTGTTGCAAGGCGTTCAGGGGCTGTGCGCAGGCCTTGCGCGGCAGCGTCCGCTCGAGCGTCCGCGGGTCGGCCGCCACGGTGCTGACGAGCGCCACGAAGCGCTCGAACAGGGTGTTGATCCAGGCCTGGGGCAGGGCGTCGAGGCGCACGTCCCAGTTGATCAGGATGCCGCCATCGGCACAGGCGACCTGCGCGTCCAGGGCAACCTGGGGGCCTTGTGAAATCACCCAGTTCAGATCGCCAAAGCTGCGGCGTACCTGTTCGGACAGCAGCTCGCCTTCCGGCAGGTCGAGCGCGCTGGTGAACACCACCGGCGCCAGTTGCGGGGTGCCGTGGTGGCGCGACAGGTCGCGCATCACGTTGACCCCTGAATAGCTGCTGTGTTCCAGCAGATCGATCATTTTCCCCGACAGTTGCCCGCAGAGTGCGGCCGGGGTGGCCGCCGCGTCGAGGTCGACATCGAGGATCAGCACGTTGGCGAACTCGCCGACCACGCGCTCGACGCCGTCCACCAGCGGCGGGCGCCAGAACGCCGGCACGTTGAGACGAAAACGCGTGTCGCCGGTATGGGCGCCGAGCGTTGCGGCGAACAGCCCGAGCATCAGGTTCGACAGCGTCAGCCGGCGCGTGCGCGCCAGTTGCGTCAGGGCCTGGCGCTGGCGTGCGTCGAGGCGGGTGCTCAGGCGCTGGCTGTGGGCGTGCTCGGGCGCAGTCGCCGGCAAGGGCAGGGTCGGGGCCGGGGCGATGTCGCCGAGGCGTTCGCGCCACCAGCGCCGATCGCGCTCGTGCGCCGCCTTGAGCGTGCTGTCGCTGCGCGCCAGGTCCCACCAGTCGAAGAATGCCGGGGTGGCGGGCAGGGGCTGGGCAGGGGAGGCGTAGCAGCATGCCAGGTCCTCCAGCAGCGGGCGGAAGCTCGAAGGATCGATGGCGATCATGTCGGTATCGACGTGCAATCGAACCTGGTCGCCCGCCAGCAGGCTCACGGCGAAGCGTGCCGGGTTGGCGTGGCGCAGGTCCAGTTGCTGGTGGCTCCATTGCTCGCGCTTGCGCAGCAGGTGTTGCTCGGCCTGTGGCGCGCTCAGCGCGCGCAGGTCCTCGACCTCCAGCTGCGGTGCCTGGTCGAGGGGGGCGAGGTATTGCTGGCCTTGTTCGCTGATGCGCAGGCGCAGCATGGGATGCCTCTGGCTGACCTGGGCCAGCGCGGTGCGCAATCTGTCCAGGTCGATCCCGTGGCCGTCGAACTCCGCGTACAGATGAGCTGAAACTTTCCCTAGTGCCGCATGAGCAGTGCGCCCGATCCAACAGGCGGCTTGCATCGAAGTTAACTCTCTCATGACTGACTCATATCACGTGATTGACAAGCCCTTGAAAATGGCGTCCTCTATTATTAGAAACGATAATGATTAAGATTCAAGTAGAATTTTAATCGATCAAGCACGGAGGCTGTACCAAGATGAGAACAAGCGTCCTCATGGCGAGTGACATGGACCAGGCAGTACTGGAGAGTGGGGCGTTCTCGTTCACCTCCGGTGACCGGGAACTGATTGTCAGCGGAGCCATGCAACGCATCGAAACCCCTGCCGCCGGTGGCGAAGACCCCGGCAGTGCCTTGCAGAAGGCTCTGGCGCAAGCGTTCGAGCGTGCCCGCCAGGCCGGGCAGGAAAACCCGGTGATCGTCGGCGCCGTGCCGTTCGACCCGCGCGAGGCATCTTGCCTGTACTTGCCCGAACAGAGCCAGTGGCGCACTCGCGACATGACCCGGGAAGTCGCAGGCGGCAACTTGCCGGAACTTCTCGAACAGCAGGATATTCCCGGCGAACTGGCCTTCAAGCGCTCGGTGGAACAGGCCATCGTCAACTTCCGCCACAGCGATGTTCGCAAGGCGGTGCTATCGACCCAGCGTGAACTGGTATTTGCCGACACGGTCGATGTCGACACTATCGCCCGCAACTTGCGGGCACAGAATCCCAATGGCTACCACTTCCGCGTGCCGATGGCCGATGGCGGTACGCTGCTGGGTGTCAGCCCGGAACTGCTGGTGCGCAAGGAAGGCGCCAGCTTCGTCTCCAACCCCCTGGCCGGCTCGGTCAAGCGCATGGCCGACCCCGAGGCCGACCAGCGCAACGCCGAGTGGCTGGCGGCGTCGGAAAAGGACCACTACGAGCACGCGTTCGTCACCAGCGACATCGCCGCGCGGGTCGGTGAGCAGTGCCTGCAACTGAACGTGCCGGCGCGGCCGTCGCTGATCAGCACCCCGGCGCTGTGGCACCTGTCGACGCGCATCGAGGGCACCCTGATCGACCCGGGCGTCAGCGCCCTGCAACTGGCTTGCCGAATGCACCCGACTCCGGCGGTGTGCGGTTACCCGACCGAACTGGCGCGGCGCCTGATCCGCTTCGTCGAGCACCACGAGCGTGGCCTGTTCACCGGCATGGTGGGCTGGTGCGATGCCGCCGGCAACGGCGAGTGGGTGGTGACCATCCGCTGCGGCACGATCAAGGGCAAGCGCGTGCGGCTGTTCGCCGGCGCCGGCATCGTCGAAGCCTCGCAACCCGAAATCGAGTGGGCGGAAGTCCAGACCAAGCTGCGCACCATGCTGCGTGCCTGCGGTGTTTCCCAATAATCCGATTCCCCGACGTGTGACCCCTATGACTCTCGAATTCACCCGCTGGCCCGAGGACCGGGCGCAAACCTACCGTGACCGTGGCTACTGGATCGACCAGCCGCTGTCGCAGATCCTGCAGGCACGTTGCCAGGCTCAGCCCAACGCCGTGGCGGTCATCTGCGCCGAGCGCCGCTTCAGCTACGCCGACCTCGACCGCTTGTCCTCCAACCTGGCCTCGCGCCTGGCCGAGCGTGGTCTCGGCCAGGGCGATACGGCGCTGGTGCAACTGCCCAACGTCGCCGAGTTCTATATCGTCCTGTTCGCCTTGCTCAAGGCCGGCATCGCGCCGCTCAATGCGCTGTACAGCCACCGCAAGCTGGAACTGACCGCCTATGCCAGCCAGATCGCGCCGAAGCTGCTGGTGGCCTCGCGCGAACATGAAGTGTTCCGCGACGACAGCTTCGTCGAACTGTTCGAGCAAGTCGGCTCGCGTGCGCAGGTCACCCTGCTGCTGGGCGAGGACGCTGCCGAGCACAGCCTGGCACAGTGGCTCGACACGCCCGCGGCGCAGGCGCTGCCCTACGCGCCGACGGCTGCCGACCAGGTCGCGCTGTTCCAGCTCTCTGGCGGCAGTACCGGGACGCCCAAGTTGATCCCGCGCACCCACAACGACTACCACTACAACGCCCGCGTCTGCGCCGAGGTGTGCGAACTGAATGCGCATACCCGCTTCCTGTGCGCGGTGCCGGCGGCGCACAACTTCCTGCTCAGTTCCCCCGGGGCGTTGGGTGTGATGCATGCCGGCGGCTGTGTGGTGATGGCCGCCAACCCGGAGCCGCTGGGCTGCTTCGAGCTGGTCCAGCGCCACGAAGTCAACACCGTCGCCCTGGTGCCCAGCGCGGTGGTGCTGTGGCTGCAGGCCGCGCCGGCGCACCGCGACAAGTTGCAGTCGCTGCAGTACCTGCAGGTCGGCGGCGCGGTGTTCGCCGATTCATTGGCGCGGCAGGTGCCGAGCGTGCTCGGTTGCCGTCTGCAGCAGGTGTTCGGCATGGCCGAGGGACTGATCAACTACACCCGCCTGGACGACAGCGACGAGCAGGTGTTCACCACCCAGGGCCGCCCGGTCAGCCCCGATGA
The DNA here is from genome assembly GCF_011752525.1 of Pantoea sp. Cy-639. Lineage (GTDB taxonomy): Bacteria > Pseudomonadota > Gammaproteobacteria > Pseudomonadales > Pseudomonadaceae > Aquipseudomonas. Next base: position 150,833 of record NZ_VWXI01000010.1, read on the forward strand.
CGAGATCAAGATCGTCGACGAGGATGGCGTGCCGGTGCCCGCCGGCACCCCCGGCATGCTCGCCACCCGCGGGCCGTATACCTTCTGTGGCTACTACAAGAGCCCGGAGCAGAATGCCAAGGCCTTCGACCAGGACGGTTTCTACTACTCCGGCGACCTGGTGCAACTGATGCCGAGCGGCGACCTGCGGGTGGTCGGGCGGATCAAGGACCAGATCAATCGCGGCGGCGAGAAGGTCGCCTCCGAAGAGATCGAGAACCTGCTGGTGCTGCACCCGGACGTCACCCATGCCGGCCTGGTGGCAATGCCCGACGAGCAACTGGGCGAGAAGAGCTGCGCCTTCGTGGTCTCGCGCAACTCCGCGCTCAAGGCCCCGGCGCTGCGCCGCCACCTGCTGGAGCTGGGCATCGCCGAGTTCAAGCTGCCGGATCGCATCCGCATGATCGAGCGCATGCCGCTGACCGCGGTGGGCAAGATCGACAAGAAGCAGCTGCGCCACCTGCTGGCGGTGGACAGTACCCGACAATGGCTGCACACCCGCCTGGTGCAACTGCTCGAGGACGGCGAGGAGCTCGACCCGCAGGAGAACCTGATCTTCTACGGACTGGACTCGCTGCAGGTGATGAAGCTGGCCACGGAGCTGAAGGCGCGTGGCATCGAGGTGAGCTTCGAGGAGCTGGCCAGTTCGCCGACCCTGGCGCAATGGTGGGCGCTGGTCGAAGCACGCCAACCGGCCGCCTGATACCCGGCAACGGGCCGCACCGGCACAGGGTGCGGCCTGCAGGTCAGTTTAAAAGGAGTTAGAGATGACTATGTCGACGGCCGACAAGGCCCGGCTGGATGAGTTCTGGCAGCATTGCCTGAAGCATCAGTTCTTCAACATCGGCTATCCCGAGAATGCCGATTTCGATTACGCCCCACTGCACCGTTTCCTGCGTTTTTCCATCAACAACTGTGGCGACTGGGCGGCGCCCAGCAACTACGTGCTCAACTCGTTCGACTTCGAGCGCGAGGTCATGACGTACTTCTCGGACCTGTTCGGCATCCGCCACGAGGACAGCTGGGGCTACGTCACCAACGGCGGCACCGAAGGCAACATGTTCGGCTGCTACCTGGCCCGCGAGCTGTTCCCCGGCGGCACCCTGTACTACTCGAAGGACACCCACTATTCGGTGGCGAAGATCGTCAAGCTGCTGCGCATCCGCTGCCGCGCCGTCGACTCGCTGGCCAACGGCGAGATCGACTATGACGACCTGATGGCGAAGATCGCCGCCGATCAGGAGCGTCACCCGATCATCTTCGCCAACATCGGCACCACCCTGCGCGGCGCGGTCGACGATATCGCCCTGATCCAGCAGCGCCTGGCGCAGGCCGGCATCGCCCGCGAGGACTACTACCTGCATGCCGACGCCGCCTTGAGCGGGATGATCCTGCCTTTCGTCGACCGCCCGCAGCCGTTCAGCTTTGCCGATGGCATCGACTCGATCTGCGTCTCCGGGCACAAGATGATCGGCTCGCCGATCCCCTGCGGCATCGTCGTGGCCAAGCGCGAGGCGGTCGAGCGGATTTCGGTGGAGGTCGACTACATCAGTGCCAGCGACAAGACCATCAGCGGCTCGCGCAATGGCCACACGCCGCTGATGATGTGGGCGGCGCTGCGCAGTCATTCGCCGGCGCAATGGCGGCGGCGGGTGCAGCACTGCCTGGGCATCGCCCAGCATGCCGTCGAGCGGATGCGCGCCGCCGGCATCGACGCCTGGCGCCATGACAACTCGATCACCGTGGTGTTTCCCTGTCCTTCGGCGCGCATCGCCAAGAAGTACTGCCTGGCAACCTCGGGCGACACCGCGCACCTGATCACCACCCCGCATCACCAGGACACCCGCCAGGTCGATGCGCTGATCGACGAGATCATCGCCGAGGCCCAGCCCGCCGCCTGGCGCGCCCTGCGCCAGGACAACCCGGCGCACGACCTGCAGGTGCCGACGCAGGTCCGGGAATTCGCCTCGCGCTTCGACGTCATCTGACCCCTTCATCGCAGAATCGAGACCCTTCACATGTCGCAACCGAAACAACCCGCCGCCTGCACCAGCCTGGAAGACATCCGCGCGGGCATCGACTTCCACGACCGGCAGATCTTCGAGGCGCTGCAAAAGCGCCTGGGCTACGTCAAGGCTGCCGTGCAGTTCAAGGCCAACGAGCAGGCCATCCCGGCGCCGGAGCGCGTTGCCGCGATGCTCGAGCAACGCCTTGCGTGGGCTGCCGGCAGTGAGTTCGACGCGGATTTCATAAAAGCGTTGTACGAACAGATCATCTACTGGAATATCCAGCAGCAGATTCTGCACTGGCGTTCGCTGCACCCTGAAAGCGCCTGAACGGACGGGCAGGGCGCAGCGGCGGCAGACGCAACCCGGAACGGATTCATCCCCTCGCACGCCAGGGAGGCGTCAGTGAAAGCATTCGACTGCAACAGCAGCAATGAACATATCCATGACTTGCTGCGCCACTACGGCCTGCGCAGCAGCCTGCTCAGGCTGAAGGTCATCGCGGTGCTGCAGCAGGCCGCGGCCGAGGGCCAGGCGCTGCGCGCGCGTGATGTGCATAGCCGTCTGCAGACCCTCGAACTGACCGCCATCAGCATTCGCGAAGTGCTCAAGCGCTTGTCGCTGGTCGGCCTGCTCGTCAGCCACGACGACCGCCGCTACAGCCTCGCGGCGGACGCGCTGGACACACTCGCGGCCCGGCCTAGCGCCTGGGCTCCAGTTTGTGCGGCATGAACTGATGGGCTGCGCTGAAGAGGCGGTTGAAGGTCAGCAGTACCGCGCACACGGTGCCCAGCGCCGATGACGCGGCGATCAGGAACATGATCACGATCTGGTAGCGGACCGCTTCGGTGGGGCTCTGCCCGGCGAGGATCTGGCCGGTCATCATCCCCGGCAGGCTGACGATGCCGACCACGGTCATCTGGTTCAGGGTCGGCATCATGCCGGCCCTGACGGCCTGCACCGCCGCGGCCTGGGCCGCCTCCCAGCGGCTGCCGCCCAGCGACAGGATCATCTCCACCACGGCGCGGCCGGCGGCCAGCTCGCGGGTCATGCGTTCGATGCCCAGGGACACGGCGGTCAGGGTGTTGCCCAGGATCATGCCGAGGATCGGGATCGCGTACTGCGGCTCGTACCAGGGCCGGACCTTGAGCACCAGTAGCAGGCCCACGGCGGTGACCAGCCATGAACTCAGCCAGATCGACACCACGCTGTCGCTGAGCAGGCCGCGATAGCGCAGCTTGCCGTGGCTGGCCGCAGCGTTGCCGGCCACCAGGGTCATGGTCAGCATCAACGGCAGCACGATGTACCACTCGGCGACGCGAAACACCCAGCCAAGGATGTAGCCGATGGCCAGCAGCTGCACGATGGTGCGCGAGGCGGCCCAGAACAGTTGGCGCTCAAGGCGCAGCTTGAGCAGCACCGACAGCAGGCCGTTGACCAGGATCAGGCTCGAGGCGATCGCCAGGTCGAGGTAGGACAGGCTCAGGTAGTTCATGGACGCGGCTCGCCGTCCAGGCAGCCCTGGTGCATGCGCAAATGTCGCGCGCCCATGCGCCGGGCCTGGGCCGGATCATGGGAAACCCAGGCGAACGCGCGGCCGTGACCGGGCTCGGCGAACCAGTCCAGCACCAGCTGTTCCACCCGCGCCGCGGAGTTGGGGTCGAGTGCCGAGGTCGGCTCGTCGAGCAGGATGACGTCGGGGGCGAGTTGCAAGGTGCGCAGCAATGCGACGATCTGTGCCTCGCCACCGGAAAGTTCGTCGGCGCTCTTGTCGAGAAAGCCTGGCGGCTTGCCGGCGCGTTCCAGCCAGCGCTGGGCCGTGTCGAGGTCGAAGTGGCGCCCGTGGCGGACCTTCAGGCGAAACGGCAGTTGCAGGTTGTCGCGGACACTGCCCTCGACCAGCGCGGCACGCTGCGCCAGGTAGCAGACACTGGCCCGGTACTGACGTACCGACTGCGTCGTCACCGGCTGCCCGTGCCAGCGCACCTCGCCGCTGCTCGGTGCATCGAGCAGCGCCAGCAGGCGCAGCAGCACGCTCTTGCCTGAACCGGACGGACCGGTGATGGCCACCCGGTCGCCTGGGTACAGGGCGAAGTCGGTGGGCACGAGCAAGGGGGCTTGGCTGGTCGGATCGATACGGCCCAGGTGGCGGGCATCGAGCAGTGCGGTTGGCGGGGCCGACGGGCAGGGGGAGAGAGGCACGGGACATCCTTGGCGAAGGGCGGGCACCGACAGTGTGGCACAGGCCGCTGCTCGGCAGGGTCTGTACGATATCCATCGCTGCGGGAGCGGCGCACCGCCGCTACCACGAAACTTTTGCACATTGGCATGAAATGAGAGGTTCCAAACATTGGTGCTAACTGTTTAGCCCCTTCCCGTCGGGCACTCCCATAGGTTGATTGTCCACTCATCCTATTGGGCAACACCATGCAGGCAGATCAAGCATCCACCGTTCCCGACGCACTCGCGTTGGCGCAAGCCTACCAAGACAGCATCATCGCCAAGCGCCTCCCGGGCTGGTTGACGGCAGCTTCAGCGCAAGAACTGCAACAGCTTCGGATTGCGCTGCGACGCAGCCTGGATACTCGTCGCAAGCTTTCCAGGGTGATGGCGCAGCTTGAGGGTATCGATACGTTCGCAACGCCGATTCTTGCGTCGCAAATGCAGACGAAGTTCGGTCACGAGTACAACGTTCGCCGTTGGGAAATGTTGGTTGGCAAACGGGAGATCGTGATCAACTCGATACCCGTCGGAGCGCACCTGAGCGAAGTGAAGTACGAGCCGATGCCTCTTGTGGAGGTTGCCTTGCGTAATTTCACCGAGGCGCAATGCGCATCGGATAGAACCCAGGAGGGGGCGCAGCCCAGGGGAAACCGCCTGCTGAACCCTCGACAGGGAGACGTAACACCACCTGGCGCAGACCAGTTTGCGCGTTTTTGTCGAGAACTGGATCTGGGCGCACAGTATCAACGTCATCTGGACACGGTGTTGCAGCCTGCAGTCGGGTTCGATCAGCCCTCGGCAGCACCGCGCTTATTGGCCGACACTCAGCGTGATGCGCTGTTGGTTGATGCCTATGAGGCCAAGCTCAAAGGCGTGCTGACGGGGGCTGAGCTGCAGCTGATCGTCGAGCTTTGCAATGACGACGTACTGGGTCGGCTCAACGGTGATCTTGTCGTCGCCAATCGCCTGCAGTTGCTGGGTTATGCAATGCAGCAGATCGTCGTGCTCGCGGTCATGGACGAAGGCTTTATCCGTAACACGGTAAAGCGCGTCCTCGTGCACATTCCGGATGATGAGCAGGGGGCGTGGTGTGCGTTCGATAGCCTGCGGGATTTCGCCAACGCACTGGGCCGACGGCTACGCGAGCCTGCCTACCAGGCATTCTTCAGTCGGTTTGTATGTCGGCGCGATAGCCAGGCTTTCTATGGCGAAATCATTCCGGCCTATGCCGACCTGGCAACGCTTGCCAATTACGATCTCGATGAAACGCTCGAACCGTATGGCATGCCGCTGTTCAATACGTTGGCGACAGCGCGTATTGCCCAGATCAAAGATGATGCATCCCTGATTGCCGTACCGGTGGCGAAGCTGGATCGAGAAGTCGAAGCCGCACATGACCGGCGCCTGGCTGCCGAGGGCTGGACACTCCTGAACCTGGCAGGCCTGTTCGTGCCTGCCATTGGCGCAGGGTTGCTTGCCATCACGGCCTGGAAGCTGCTGGGCGAGGTCTACCATGGCATGGCGGCATGGCGGGAAGGGGACGACAACGAAGCGCTGGGCCACCTGCTCAACGTAGCGGGGGATGTCGCGACGATGACGCTGACATCGGCGGGTCTGCTATTGACCCGGCGTATATGGCAGGGCGCCACGCTAGTGGATGAACTGGTACCCGCTCAACTTGAAGATGGCACGGTCAGACTGTGGAACCAGGACCTGACCCCGTTTCGCGTTGCCGCTCCGGCACCTGGCGCTGTTCGGGACGCCCAGGGTATCCATCGCCTGGGAGAGCGTGCATGGGTGGAAATCGACGGCGGCTATTACGCAGTGGAGCAACGAACGACGACGGGCGACTGGCGGCTCTCGGCTCGAGAGTCTCACGCGCCGTTGCTATGCCACAACGGCGCAGGTGCCTGGCGTCTGTGGAGTGAACAGCCTGCCCAGTGGGATGACCGCCACGTCATGTTTCGCCGTCTTGGCGAGCAAGTTCGGGGACTGGATGATGAGCAGGTAGACCAGGCTTTGGCGGCACATGCGTTGGATGCAGACCATCTGCGAGCACTGCATGTCCATGGTCAGCCACCTGATTCCGCACTATTGGACACGGTGTTACGCATCAAACTGGATCAGCGCATTCGCAATGTCATTGGTGAGCTTCAGTCAGGTGAAACGGTAACGGATCAAGTCGTGCTGGGACATGCCCGCAGTATGCTGGAAAGCATCACGAACAGCGATGCAGGCTTGGCGGAGCACATGTCGAGTCGGCGACGTGAGCTGTTCCAACGGCTGTACGACAGTGCGCAAGAAGCAGACTCACCGAGTGTGGCGCTCTTGCGCAGGGCATTCAGCAGTTTGCACGGACCGGCGGCGAGAGAATTGCTGAACGCTGCCAGTGTCGCCGATCGTCGTTTGCTGGAAGTCGATGGGCGCATTTCATTGCGGCTGTCGGAAGCTGCCCACGACTGTGTTCAGCGGATACGCACAGCAAGAGCCTTCGAGGCCTTTGTGATCGACTCTGCGCAAGATGCGGATACCGCAAGAGCGGCGGTAGCAATGAGCAAGTACCTGCCCAATGCCTCCACCGGCATTCGCTGGCGGCTATTTGAGCCTGGGCGCGAGGCGAACCTCGAGTTGCTGGCGAGTGAACACGGTGCTCGACACTACGGACTGTTGCATCGTGCCGGGCGCTTTCAACTGCTTGATGATCAAGGGAGAGCCACGGGGGCTCCGGGGGAATTGTTCGAAGTCATGGCCTCAGCCTATGACCAGGAACAGCGGCAGGCCCTGGGAGTGGGCGATCCGGTTGCCCATAACCTGCGGGTTCTGCTGGGCCGGCACGTCAAAGCCCGGCGCGCAGAAGTCCAGGCATTGTTTGGGCAGCGCCTGGACAACGAAGTATGGTTCAGGCCGCCCCAGCGTTTACAGGACGGGCGCATCGGTTATCCACTGACTGGGCGGGGAGAAGCAGGTGCATCGAATAGCCGGCGACCGCAAGCGCTGTTTGCCACGGTTCGAGCGTTATATCCCTCGTTCACTGATGAGCAAACCACGACTTGGATCAACGACGTGCAGGCCGCGGGGTTGAATCTGGAGCCGGAATTGTCGAGGTTGGGGCAGGAGCTGGAGGCGCTTGGGACCCGTCTTCATCAGTGGCAAATGCGTTCTCCTGCAGGGGCGCAGCGCATTGCTCGGCGAGAGTTGCGCGATTCGCTGCTCAGTTGCTGGCAGCGCCGTCTCACTTTCCCAGGTTCATCCATCGAGCAAACCCAGAGTTATCGTTGGGCTGTCTTCAACTTGTCACTGCCGGTGCTGCCTGACCTGCCCGAGCAGGTCCGTTTCGCTCATGTCACCGAGCTGGCACTGTTTGAAGTGGGCCTTACAGCATTGCCCGAACAGTTCATACGGGCGTTTCCAAACCTCAGCACATTAGAGCTCCCAGGCAATCAGCTCACCCAACTGCCGTTGCAGCTCATGCAGATAAGAACACTGCGTAACCTGGACCTGTTCGCTAACCAGATCGTGCTGAGTCCGGCTCAAGCAACCATCCTGGCATGTTGTGAGGCTCTGGAGTACGTCAACTTGTCGTTCAATCCACTTGGGCGCGCGTTCTCGTTGAGCGGACTTGGCCGGCTGCGCCGATTGCATATGCGCAGTACGGGGATCCGCGATCTACCTAATGCACTGACGGATAGACCGGACTTGCTTCTGGCCGATTTGCGTGACAATCAGATTGTTGAGTTGCCTGAGCACTTCTACCGAGCGCCCGGGTGGATACGCCGCAGCATTCTACTGAGGGGTAATCCGTTGACCGAGGCGCAGAGCTTGCGCTTGCGTGTCTCCATGGAAACCGTGGGAACACTCCGTGAAGAGGTGGTCGTCGATACCCAGCATTCTCGTCAACGTTGGCTGGATGCCTGTCAGAGCACCCGCAGAGGGGTATTTTCATTGTGCTGGGACAATGTCCAGTCTGCACCTCGGGCAGGTGAGTTTTTCTCCATGCTCACGCTGTTGCTGCGTTCGGCCGATTTTCATCAACGCCCGCAAGCATTGGCGGAGCGCGTCTACGCGATGATCATGGCCATGTCGGAACACACCAGCTTGCGCGAGGAGCTGTTCAATGAAGTGGGCGAAACCAATTGTCAGGACGGTGCGGCGCTTTGTTTCAGCAACCTGGAGCTGCGCATGCTGGTGTGGCAGACGCAACGCAGTGTCGATAACAGAGAGGAAGGCTTGCTGCATCTGGGGCGACAGTTGTGGCGCCTGGACCAGGTAAACCTCATCGCAATCGAGGATGTACAAGCCCGGCGTGCAGGCGGGGCGGATCCTGATGAAATCGAGGTCGGGTTGGCCTATCGAATCTCCTTGCGCGATACGCTCGACTTACCTGTGCAACCAGGTGACATGCTGTTCAGGAGGGCGGCACGGGTGGACGAGGCGCGTGTCGCAGCTGCACTGGCGCGTGTCCAGGAAGCAGAAACGTCAGCTGCAATTGCTGCCTCTCTTGTAGAGCGTTCATTCTGGCAGGACCATTTGCAGCAGACCTATAGAGCACGGTTCGAGACTGTCGATGCGCCTTTTCATGAGCAACTGGCTGCACTGATGGATGAGCACACCGTCATGGACGGTGAGCGGGTGACTGAAATGAATCGCGTGCGAGATGCTCGGCGGGCCGCACAGCATCAATTGATGGAGGAACTGACCATCGCCGCACTGGGGGCCGAGGGTGAACCGCAGGCCAGCAGTGGAGCCGATGAGCCCCTGTCCCCGGGGGCCTCTGCAGCTCAAGATTGATTGCGGTGGCCCAGACTGTGCCGTTCTTGCACAAGCATCTGGGCAAAGCCCGGGCCCGCTGCTCGGGATGTTCAAGGCGCGCGGGCACGCCGTGAACATCCCGGGTCGGTCACCTGCCTTTCCCCCGGTCAGAGCTGCACCCGCCGCAACCAGCCACGCAAGGGCACCTCAGCGCCATGCGGCCCCGGCAGCGTGCGGCCCACCAGGCCCATGCCCTCGCTGACCAGCACAGTGTCCTGTACCCGACACAGGTTGGACGGCGTATCCAGGCCACGGGCAAGCACCGTCACCTGGTCGTTGCCCAGGTCGCACTGCAGCAGTCTCCCGCTGAAACGGGTGAACCCGCCATGCAGGGTCTCACCGCTCCAGCTGGCGGGCAGGGGCTGCTGCAGGCTGTCGCAGAGTTCCAGCACCAGCAGGTTGCCTTCGACGGTCAGCGCCAGGCCGGTGGGCAGTTGCAGGCCGCGTACCAGCACCTCGATATGCCCGCTGGCCGGCCAGACCCGGATCACCTGGCCGGCCCGCGCGGCAAAGTCGATGCCCTTGCGGCCCGGATCGCCGTGCAGTTCACCGGAGAACAGACTGATCAGCACGGCGTCCGTGGCCGGTTCATGGACCAGGGTGACGGGCACCGCTTCCTGGCCTTGCGCCAGTTCCGGCAACTGCACCAGCACGCATTCCGGCTGGCCGGCGCTGAACTCCACCAACTGGTTGGTGTCCGGCTTGACCGCCAGCCAACTGCGCCGGGGCGGGTAGTAGCACAGTGCGTTGAGGTTGCCGTGGCTATGGAAGATCGGCTCGGGCGGGCTGAACTGCAGGTCGAGCAGACACGAGCCGCCGACATAGTCGGTCTGGCTGGCCAGGCAGTGGCCGTCACCGCAGGCGATGTCCGACAACCCCATGACTTCATCGCGCAGCATGCGCGCCTGCATGTTCATGGCGCGGAAACCTTGCGCCACGGTTTCGCGGGGCAGGTAGCCGCCGGGGGTGTCCGGGTCCGGGCGCAGCCGGCTGAGCCGGCCGCTGAACGGTTGCTCGGCCTGGCCCGAGCCTGCTTCGGCCAGCAGCAGGCTGCCGTCGGTTTGCAGGCACAGGCCGCGGGGGTTGAGCAGGTCCTCGGCGATGATCGCGCTGGGGCGCAGGGTCTCGCGGGGCGATGGCGGTATCTCGATCGATGGCATGGGCACTCTCCCAGGGCTGGTCAGGGGCGTGGCTACTGCGGCGGCTGCCAGGGCTCGCCGGTCAGGTAGGCGCGCAGCAGCGCACGCTGGCTGGGCGACATCGAGCGGACCACGGGCATGTACAGCGTGGTGCCCTTGTAGGCGTCCGCGGTGCGGGCAAGGATCGGCGCCTTGGCGGCCATGATCGCGTCGGGCTGGTTCAGTGGAATGAAGCGCGACATGGCGGGGAATGCCAGGTAGTGGAAGCGCAGCACGTTCGGGTACACCTGCTGCCAGGTGATGCGGCTGCCCCTGGGGATGCCGAAGTCGGTCTGGGCATACTTGCGCAGGTTGGTGAAGTAGCCGCCATTGGCCTGGCCGTTGACGGTGTAGGTCAGCGCGACAAAGCCGGCCTGGGCGGTGGTGCCGGATTTCACCCCCACCTTCAGGCTGACGGCGAGCTGGCCGGTGTTCACCGTGATCGAGCTCGGGTAGTCGAGGAAACGCCAGTATTGCGGCGCCAGGTAGGACGGTCCCGAAGGCGCGCCCTTGATGTCGATCTCAGCGGGGTGCTGGACTGCGCCCCCGAGGTAGCGGACCTGGAGCGTGATCGGCAGGCCGTTGGGGTAGTCCTCGAGGTAGACGTTGCGCTGGTCGGCGTACACCCGATAGACCGACTCGGTGACGGCCAGGCCGGTGCCGGCGACTGTGCCGGGGGCGTTGAGACTCAGCGGATTGGTCCGCAGCGCATTGAGCTGGTTGCTGGTCATGGGCAGGTCGACGAGGCCACCGTACACGTAGTAGTTGAGCAGTGGGTTGGCCTTCGGGTCGAGGGTGCCCAGCGGGGTCGAGCCTGCGGCGATACTGACCAGGCCGTAGTTCGCATTGGGCCCGATGGGACTGGTGATGTCGTCGCGGATGGCCCTGAAGGTCTCTTTCGGGATGAGGTTGACCATGTCGATGCTGAAGAAACCATTGCCGGCCAGGTCGGCATAGCCGGTGCTGCCGGTGTCCCGATTGACCAACTGGCGGCCCGCCTGGCAACTGGCCGGCTCGCCGGCGAAGGCCGGGGCCAGGGTGCCGACGACCCGACCAATGCTCGGGTTCGGGGTATAGCGGCCGGCGGCATAGTCGGCGTCCAGTTGCGCGGTGGTCATCGCAGGGCACATCTCGAACATCACGAAGCGCAGCACGATCCCGGTCGCCCCCGGGGCGTTGATGATCGCGCGCAGGCCTGCGCTGTTCTTGTTCCAGCTGACGATGCTGCTCAACGGGAAGGTCAGTTGGAACGTGCCACTCAGGCGAAACGAGCCTGGCGCGTCCATCGAGCTGGGCAGCAGCACGCGCTTCTTCACATCCAGGCTGCTGCACACGGTGTTGCACTTGACCAGCAGTTGTACGTCATCGTTGCCGCCGATCTGCAGGCCGCCGACGAAGATCTGCGTGGTGGTCGTGGAGGTCGGGTCCAGATCCACCATCATCGGTCCGGACACCGGCCCCTGGCCGGTGAGTGGATCGGTCGAGCCGAGCAGGTAGACCGGCCTGCCCACCAGGTCGCCGGTGGTGGCGACGCTGCCTGGGCTGCCTTGGGAACTGATCTTGGCATCCTGCAGGTCGACCACATGCTGGCCATAGTGATTCCAGCCGCCGGCGGTGTAGTAGTCGCCGGTGGGCGCGTTGATCATGCTGTTGAGCTGGTCGTCGCCATAGGGTTGGGCGCCAGGCGCCAGGGTCGAGGTGGTCAGGTCGAACAACGGCCAGTTCGGATTGCCGTTGTAAGGAATGCTCGGTGAGTTGTTGGGCAGGCTGACGTCGGTGCGGATGCCACCCCAGAAGTTCACGCGCGGGCCATTCAGGATGCTCATGGTTCAGTCCTCGTCCAGGTTGGGGTCGCGAGCGGCGACTTGGCGAATTTGAACAGGTAGGAATAGTCGGACTTGTACGGGCTCTTGACCGGCGTGGCCATGGAATGGCAGTTCATGCAGCTGCTGTTGGGCTGGATGTAGCTCTCCAGGGTCACGTTGGCCGAGAGCGCCGGAGTCGGCTGGCCCAGCGGGTTGCCGGGGTTGTCGGGGAAGCGCGGACGCTGGGTGGTGACCAGTTGGTAGTACTTCAGCACGCTGTTCTGCAGGCCCGGATCGCTGCGGTAACGGGCATTGACCTGCTGGGTGTCGGCGGCGATCGGGTAGAGCCGGTCCAGCGGGTTCGGCGTCTGGAACGTGGTGCCGGGCTTGGGCACGCAGACCAGGTGCACGCCTTGGGTCTGCCAGTTGCAGGGCGACTGGTTGAGACTGGCGGCGGGCGCGCTGGGGTTGAAGTACGAGTAGTTCACCCCGGCGACTGGCTGGTCTACCCATTGGCCGTTGCGTTGCGCCTTGGGTGGCACGTTGTCGACCTGCTCGAAGGTCGACCAGATCCACTGCGGGTAGCCACTGGCCTTGGTGATGATGTGCAGGCCGACCAGGCCCAGGTAGGCGTTGCCGACCCCGATGGGCCGGCCCTGGCTGTCGAACCGGGTCACCTGCGCGTTGAGGGTCAGGTAGCGGCTGGCGTTGTCGCGGGGGGTGAGGATGCGCCAGCTCGACTTGATCTCGATGGCACCATAGGGAAAGCGGATGTCACGGGCCTTGCCGACCACATCGGCATTGTAGAACTGGTTGGCGAGGATGTAGTTGTAGGACGTCTGGTTGGCCGAGATGTCGTAGTAGGTCGGGTTGCCGGCCTGATCGATCAGCCAGCCGCCGACAGCCTGGTCGACGGCATTGACCTGGGAGCTGTTCTTCAGCGCGGCGATGTTGATGATGCTCAGGTTGCGGGCGGCCAGCGGGGTGTTCCACGGCCCTGGGTTGGCCGCGCCGGGCAGGAAGATCTCGGCCACCGTCTTGTAGGTCTGCCAGACGGTATAGCCGGCGGCACCGGGCTGCCGGGTACAGTCCGGGTTGCCGCGACGTCCGGCCATGGCGGGCCAGTTCAGGGCCACGAACATCTGCCAGCTGTACTGGTCGAATTGCGCCTGGCTGGCATCGGCGGCTGGTGCGCGGCTGGGCGTCTGGCAGTCGAGGGTGCTGGCCAGGGTGGCCGGCATGGCCTGTTCCCTGGCCAGCAACGGCAGGCTCACCAGGCCCAGCAGCAACATGGACACGCGAAATGGGGTTTTCATGGCGATCCCTCGTCGTGGCTCAGGGTTTAGGCAGGGTCAATTGGTCCCACTGCGCCTTGCGGCCATTGCTCTGCGGGGTGGGCGGGTTGAACAGCTGGCAGGGCGGCGGGTTGGACGGGCACATGGCCGCGACCTGGGCCCAGGTCTGGCGCGGGTCCGGCTGGACCCGGCGAAAGCCCCGGTAGTTCTGGCTGACGATCGGCGCGTTGGCGATGCTGGCATCGCCGGAGAAATAGAACGACTGCGGCGGTCGGAAGGGGGGTTGTCCCGAGGCGGTCTTGTAGAACGCAAAGCCGAACAGGATCGGCCCCTGGGGCGAGGCGAGGTCCAGGGCGTAGGCCTGCACGCTGCCGCCCAGGTGCTGGCTGCGCGCGGGGCTATAGGGCAGGTGCTTGACGAAGTCCTGGCGCGGCGGATGGTTCATGGGCGAGAACATGCAGCACGCCGGCATGTCCTTGGGGCGGTCCTGCGGGTAGGTCAGGAAGTACGCCTTGTTGCCCAGCGACACGAAGGAGCAGGTGTAGTTGTTGTCTTTGATCGGGAAGATCGGCAGGCAGTACTTCTCGTAGTGCTCCATCATCGCGCCGAAGCCGTCGCCGTCCGCCGGGATGTAGGTGCTGTCGTAGTAGCTGGTGCCGCGGGACACCGTGTAGTCCGACGGTGACAGGGTACTGGGTGGATCGCTGTAGGGCGGCGGGTTGCGCTGGTAGTTGCGCATCACCCGGTACATGGTCCACTCGCTGGTCCAGTAGGCGGGGAAGAACGGGTCGGAAGGATCACTGTCGGCGCGCTTGGCGATGCAATTGCCATTGCTCGCGTTGCAGCCCGCGTTGTTGTGCACGCCGCTGGTGAAGTACACCGCTCTGCTGAGAGGTACAGCGCCGCTGTCTGCCTGGGCCAGGGCCCAGGGGCAGAACAGCAGGCCCAGCAGCAACAGGCGGTTCAGAAGACTGAGGTTCATGGGACACTCCTGTGAAATGCCGGGTGACAGGCCCTGTCACCCGGTGTGCTGGGGCAAGTGGCGTGCGCCTCAAGCCTGGTTGTAGTCATCCATGCTCAATTCGCAGGGTGGGTAGTTGCGTTTCACCAGCGCGTTGGCCCAGAGCTCCAGCACCGCGCGACGGCTTTGCGGCATGTCCCGGGTGATCGGCATCGCCAGCGTGCTTTCTTCCTGGTAATCCTTGCTGATCAGCACGATCAACTGGTCGATCGCCCCTTCTACCCGCGAGAGGGAGTTGAGCGGCATGTACTTGTTCATGATCGGGTACAGGTAGAAGTACGGCTGCAGGATGCGCGGGTAGATGAACGACTCCCAGATCTGGGTGCTGGCATCCTGGTCCTGATAGACGCGGTTCCAGGTGTCGACGAAGTCCTTCTGCAACTGCGGCTCCAGCGGCAGGACGCGCAGCGGGGCGAGGAAGTCGACATAGGCCTCGCCCAGCTGGAAGCTGAACGGCACGCTCTCGTCTGGCAGGAAGAAGCGCAAGGTCGGGAAGCCCGGCGCCACACCGCGCACGGTCAGGCGGGCGATGCCGTTGGCGTCGGTGGTGATCCGCGTGGTGCTGTAATGCACCGTGCTGGTCGGTTTCTCCAACGTGCCTTCGCACTGGATCGGCTGTTCGAACGCCAGGCAAGGCCGCAAGGCAACGGCACCCGGGCTCGGCAGGTACTCCTGGTAGCTGACCTCCACGCCGTCGCCGATGGTCTCGACATCGCGTATGGCCGTGAGCTGGCGACCGGTGCCCTCGGTCACCTGGCGGGTGAGTGCGGCGGTACCGACGAACTGCGGCAGGTTGGCGGTATTGTTCTTGCGATTCTCCGGGTAGTCGATGAACAGCGTGAACTCAGGCTGGTTGCTGAACGCCAGGTAGTAATCGGTCGTGCACATCATGTAGGCGTTGCCGTATTCCGCCACGGTCACCACGGTACCGGCCGGCGCGGGCTTGCCGTCGCACTGCACCATGATCTGCAGGGTCTTGCTGGCGCCCACGTCGACGAAACTGCCGCTTTCGACCACTTCGGCGGTCCACATCTGCTGGGTCGAGGCCAGCAGCGGGCTGTCCGCCACCCGTTGCAACTCCAGGGGACCACTGGCCAGCGTCTTCTGTGCCTCGGCGCTCAGGGGCAGGTCGAGAATGCCGGAGCGCAGGCGGAACGCCGACTGCTGATAGTCGCTGTAGCCAAAGCTGACCACCGGGGTGAACTGGTTGCCGTTGCGCACCCCGAGCTGGTAGGTGCCTGCGTCGTACTTCTCTGGCGCCGGGATGGCCGCGGCCTTGTCCACCGGGTAGCTGGGGAAGGTGTTGCCGAGGTCCAGCGACAAGGTGTTGCCGTGGACCTCGGCCGAAAGCACCCCGAGGGTCGCCGAGCTCGGCTGCGCGCCAGGGCGCTGCAGCGGCATTTTGTTCTCGGTCGGGACCAGCCGCCGCCCAGCCGGCGCGGTGGGGTACTCGTCGTCGAACCACAGGCCCAGGGTGCCGGCGGTGCGGCTGTAGGCGGGGTTGAAGACGATCTGGGTGGTGTCCTCCAGGCCCCGCTGGTAGATATCCTGTATCGCGGCCATGGCCAAGGGCGTGGTGGAGCGGGTGTTCATCGGCGGGTAGTCGTTGAAGACACCGTTCTTGTCGTAGCAGGTCATGAAGGTGGAGAAGCGGAACATCAGGCCCTTGGCGTTCTGCTGCAGCATCTGCTGCTGAAGGTTGCGCAAAAGTACCGAGTCGCCCACCGTCCAGGTCAGGTTCTCTCTGGGGAAGCAGGTCTGCCAGGTGGTGGTCACGTAGATCAGGCCGCCCAGGCTGCCGGCCCAGTTGAAGTTGAGGAAGCGGTCGAGCATGCGGAACTCGCGCTGGAGGACCAGCCCGCACTCGTCGTTGCCCAGCACCATCCGGTCGAAGTACAGCGCGGTGAAGGTGTTCTGCCAGGGGCTGACGTCGACGAACCGGGCAGGCGTGGGGTTGGGGCTGGCGAACGGATTGCCGAACAGGTTGAAGGGCTGGCCGATCAGCGCGTCGCTGTCGACATAGCCGCCGCCGGGCAGTTCGCCACCCAGGACCAGGGAGCGGGTCTGCTTGTAGTCGACGGTGCCACAGGCATTGTCGCCGAACAGGTCCCACTCGCCGGGGATCATGATCGGTGGGTTCTGCCCGACGTTGCCCGGTACCTGGGTGACGTAGTCGGGCGCCTCGTGCAGCACCCGCGGGGCGATGGTCCAGGGCATCAGGGTGCTGGCGGCGTTTTCCGGGGTGATGTTGTAGTACTTGAGGAAGCGCCAGTTCATCTCGGCCCTGACCGCGTCGTACAACGGGTACATGTCGTTGTTGTTGCCCGTCGGCGGGTTCCAGTACATATGGCCGTTGAGGTAGATGCGCGGGAAGTTCAATACGCTCATGTCGTGCTCCTTAGCGTTGCCACTGGGCGCGCTTCAGCGACCAGACAAAGTCCAGTTTGTTGTAGCCGGCGAAGGCGGAGTCCGGCACCGGTTCGGTGGGATAGACGATGCCGCCCTGTTCCTTGTGCGCGAAGTTGTAATAACCCTTCTGCTTCGAATAGGCGGCCGTGCCGTGGCAGGCGAAGCAGGACGACTGGTACTGGAAGGCGGATTCGAGCTGGGAATTGGCGAGCAGCTTGGGGTTGGTCTCGAACTGGGTGCCGATCAGCTCGTATTGCGCAAGGTCCGGGTACTGGCCCTGGAAGTCGCGGTTGACCGGTTGCGCCGCGGTGGTCGGCCCGGTGCTGTTGGTCATCGGCTTGGGCGGGATGGCGTTGGTCACCGTGTACTTGGCGTTGTTGCGGTTCTCGAAGGTGGTCCAGACCCAGCCGGGGTTGAGCTTGTTGATCACGTGCAGGCCGCTGAGCGCGGCATAGCCGACCGCGTACGAACCATCCTGTTGCAGGTAGTAGGCCTGGGCGATGTAGTAGCCATCGTCCTGCAGCGTCTTCTGGTAGCCGGCGTCGGCGCCGATCCACAGCCAGGCAGCCTTCAGCTCCCAGGCAGTGGAAGGGAAGTCCAGGTTGCTGGTCAGGGCAGCCTGGCCGTTCATGTTGTACACCTGCTCCTTGACGATGTAGTCGAAGGTGTCCTGGCCCATCAGCAGTTGGAAACGCACCGGCTTGCCACTCTCGGTCGATGGCACCGCGCCACCCATCTCCAGCGCCAGGCCGTCGACCTGCTGGACGGCGTTGAGGTTGTGGAAGGCACGTTCGGGGTTCATGCCCATGGCCGTGCCGGCCTTGAGCACCTCGGCTGGAGTCGGCACGCTCTGGCCGTAGGGCTGCGGCGCGGCGCCATTGCTCAGGTAGACCTGGTCGGAGGGCTTGAAGGTTTCCCAGACCCGATCGAGGTTGTTGGCCGCCGGCTGGTTCAGGCACACGAACCAGTTCCAGCTCAGCGCTTCAGGCCCCTGGGCGAACTGCGCCCGGGTCTGTTCGAGGTTGTCGGCAAACCGCAGGAAATTACTGCAGTCGAAGGTGTTGGTGTCCCCGGCATGGGCCAATCCGGCCAATGTGCTGAGAACGGTCAGGGAGATGGCGCGCCGCATGGAAGCTCCTTGGCATTGGCCAGTTCGGTGTATGAGTGCCCCAGGAAATGCTGCAGGAGCAGTTGTTTCACCGCCGTTGCCGCCAGGCTGCGCGGCAACGGCAGGTCACAATCGGTGATCAGCAGCGGCGCGACCTGCTCGTTGGCAGGTAGGCGGCCATGGCTGCCGCGGACCATTCGGGTATCCAGCGGGATCAGGTCCATGTAGTAGCGAAAACCGAGTTTCTTCTGCAGCAGGCGCCGCGCCACTCTCAGCCGCGGGAAGCGGATGGCGGGGTCGATGAACAGCTCCAGCGGGTCGTAGCCGGGCTTGCGGTGGATGTCCACGGTACGGGCGAAGTCGGGCGCCTTGTCCGCGTCGAGCCAGTAGTGGTAGTCGAACCAGTACCCCGCTGCGGCCACCGCCACCAGTTCGCCGCTGCGCGGGTGGTCCAGCTGCCAGGCCCGTTGCGCGGCCTTGTCCAGTACCTGCTCGATGCCTGGTTGGCGCTGCAGCAGCGCCTTGACCCGGGGAATATCTTCGGCCCGCCTGATATAAACGTGCGCCACCTGGTGATCGACCACGGCGAAGGCCGCGCTGGCCCCACAGTCGAGCAACTCCCAGGTCAGCGACTGGCGCACCTGCAGCCAGCCTTCCGTGCGCAGCAGGCGATTGATCGACAGCGACTGCTCGACGGCCTCGATGCCGTACTCGGACAGCAGCATCACCGCCGCGCCCTGGGCCTGGGCGAAATCCAGCAGGCGGCCGACCTCGGCATCGATGGCCCGCACTTCATCGGCGATCGATGGGTGATCCGGCCCCAGGCGTTGCAGGCTGTAGTCCAGGTGGGGCAGGTAGACCAGTTGCAGGTCGGGCTGGTTGAGCTGGAACTCGCAGATGGCGCAGTCGACGATCCAGCGGCTCGAGGCGATGCCGGACGCCGGCCCCCAGAAGCTCGGGAACGGAAACGTGCCGATTTGCCGCTCGATCTGCTCGTGCAGGCCGGCTGGCGAGGAATACAGGCCGAACAGCTTGCGGCCGTCGGCGGGATAGTGGGGGCGCGGGGTGATGGCGGCATCGACGTCGGCGTACATGTTGTACCACCAGAACAGCTGGCTGCAGCGAAACCCGGGCAGCTCGCGTTTGAGGGTCTGCCAGACCTTCTCCCCCTGGATCAGCCCGTTGGGCTGCAGCCAGAAACGCACCTCGGCGGTGTCACGGAAATACCAGCCATTGCCGACGATCCCGTGCGCCGACGGTGCCTGACCGGTGAGGATCGAGGCTTGTACCGTGGAGGTGACGGCAGGAAACACCGGTTGCAGGCTGGCCATCCGCGCGCTCTGCAGCAGGCGGTTGATGTGCGGTGTCGCGGCGCCCAGCAGCGCGGGGGTCAACCCGACCACGTTGATCAGCAGCAGCGGCCGGCGTGCAGGCTCAGAACGCATGGGGCGCTACCTCCCGGACTGGCGCCTGCAGCAGTCGCCGCGAGCGCAGTTGCTGTTCCACCCACAGCAGCTCGGCGGCGATCCCTTCGAGCTGGGCCTGCTCGTCGGCCGGGCGCACGGCGTCGGGCAGCACGCCCCAGCTGTAGGTTTCCACTTCCAGCACCGGGCGCAGGTCATCGTGTTCGGCGAGATAGTCGAAGGTCCGCGACAACGCGTCCTGGGTGGCGCCGAGTTCGGGCAGCAGCAGGTGCTCGCTGAACAGCGGAACATGGAAGTGAATCCGCAACTCGGCGTAGCGTCCGGACTCCCGGCTGCAGGCCGCGAGCGCGGCGGGCAGGTCCGGCCAGGCCAGCAGGCCCCCCTGGCTGTCGCGGGCCTTCACCTGGTGCAGGTAGGTGGTTTCGCAAAAATCGCCGACCACGGCGAGCACCTGCTGGCGGTGCGCGTCGTCCGTGGCGGGCAAGCGGCAGACCAGGGCGTTGGACAGCTGGATCTTGCCGATGGGGACCCGGGCTTGGCGCAGTTGTTCGAGCGATTGGTAGCAGTCCTCGAACATCACCGCCTGGTGGCAGACATCGAAACACAGCGCCAGGTATTCATGGTGAGGGTCGCTGGACTGCCAGTGACGGAAGAAATCGATGGCCTGGCGGGTGGTTTCCAGCACGCAATCCGGCTCCATCTCCAGGCAGAACACGATTTTCCGGCCGCTCTCCAGGTGCAGCCGGGCCAGCGCGGCGGTGAGCTGACGCAGGTGGTGCTCGGCACGCTGTTGCAGGGCCGGGGTCCAGGTGGCGGCGTAGCCCAGCGGCACGGTGGAGATCACCCCCTGCGGGCAGTCGGGCGGCATGGCCTGGGCCAGGATCCGCGCCAGGTCCAGGCTGTACGCCAGACGCTGCGGCTGGGCCCAGCTGGGCAGGTAGACCTCGGCTTTCACCGCGCCGTCATGGAACTGCCCATACGGGAAGCCGTTGAGCGAGGTCAGGCGCAGGCCACTGCGCCGCAGCAGGTCGACAAACGCGTGGCGCGCGGGCGCCTGGCGCAGCTCGGCGGCGGCGTGGGCGCAGATCCACAGGCCGCTGTCCTGCTCGCTCAGCCCGCGCCGCCCGCGCACGCCCTGGAAGTGGCGCAGGATGGAGGCCTGCAGCCCGGCCAGGTCGCGGGTCGGGTGGACATTGGCGCAATAGCCGAGCTGCGTGGCGGTCCAGCCCATGGCGCAGGTCATTTGATCACCGGGTCCTGGCCACGCAGGGCCGAGTTCTCCTGCCATTGGCGGCGCTGGTCGATCGGCAGCGGGGTGCCGACCAGGGCCTTGTCCAACTGGCCGCTCTGGGCGAAGAAGTCCACCGGGTTATGGAACAGCACCTGTTCCACCTGGGCCTCGCTGAAGCCTGCGCCGAGCATGGCCTGGCCGGTCTTGGGCACCTTGAGCGGGTCGCTGATGCCCCAGTCGGCGGCGCTATTGACCACCATCTTTTCCGTGCCGTACTGCTGGAGCAGGGCGACCATGCGCTGTTCGGACATCTTGGTGTTGGGGTAGATCGAGTGGCCGCGCCAGCAGTCGCTGTCGAGTACCAGCGGCAGGGTCAGCTCGTTGAGGTGGTCGATGATCACCAGGTGCTCGGCGATGCCCACCTCGCGGATCACCGCCAGGGTGCGCTTGGTACCGCCGATCTTGTCGCGGTGTGGGGTGTGCACCAGCACCGGCAGGTTGAACTGCCTGGCCAGGTCCAGCTGGGCGGCGAGGAAGCGATCCTCCTCGGGCGTGATGTCGTCGTAGCCGATTTCGCCGACCGCGACCACGCCGTCCTTCACCAGGTAGCGCGGCAGCACCTGCAGGACCTCGTCGGCCACCGACAGGTCGTTGGCTTCCTTGGGGTTGAGGCCGATGGTGCAGAAGTGATGGATGCCGAACATGCTGGCGCGAAAGCGCTCCCAGCCGAGCAGGGTGTCGAAGTAGTCGATGAAACTGCCGACGCTGGTCCTGGCCTGGCCCTGCCAGAACGCCGGCTCGATGACCCCGGTGATGCCGGCGGCGGCCATGTTCTGGTAGTCGTCGGTGGTGCGGCTGACCATATGGATATGCGGGTCGAAATACTTGGGCATGGTGAATCCTCGTCAGGGAAGAACGTCGTCGCGGTTCAGGTTGCGCAGGGGGCTAGGCAGTCATGCCAGGCGGGAGGCAAACGTTGCTGCTCGGCCAGGCCGAGCAGGCGCTGGCGTTGCGCCGGGCTGAGCAGCTCGAAGGCGATCACCTGGGGCAGGCCGGGGGACACCGGGCGCTGCGCTGCGAGCTGCTCGTCGAGCAGGTCGAGGGCCAGCTGGTTGAGGGTGACGCCGTGACGCTGGGCCAGGCCGTGCAGGCGGCGTACGTCCAGCCCCATGCCCAGGGCCTTGAGCACCAGTTGGTGGAACGCCCGCTCCGGGTAGTGGCGCGACGGGTAGGCGGTGTCCAGGGCCAGCGCGGCGAACACCTGGCTGTTGCTGGTGCGTCCGGCCTGCAGGGCCAAGGCCAGGCACTGCCCGTGGCAGTCAAGCCAGTCGAGGGCCTTGAGCAGGGCGACTTTTTCCTGGTCGTCGCCCCACAGGAACAACTGGCGCAGCAGTGGCAACTGGTCTTGCGCGGCCTGCTGCCCGAGGGCCCGGGCCAGCAGCAGGGCACGGGCCAGTTGCAGTGTGCTCCAGTCACCGTCGTCAGGTATCGCCTGTTCGCGCAACTGGCGCTTGCACTGGCTGCTCAGGCGCGCGCAGGTCAGGGCGTCGGGGGATTGGCCGAGTTGCTCCTGTGCCTGGTGCCACCAACGCAGCTCGTGTTGCCCGAGCTGTTGGGCCAGGGCCTGGTGCCGGGCTTCCAGGCAGTCGCGACGCTGCTCGAGCGCCACCGTGGGCGATGCGGTGTTGTCGATGTTCATGTCGGTTTGATCCAGCGCTGGAAATAGGGAAGCAGGAGGAACACCAGGACACACAGCAGGCTGCCCAGGGGTTGGTTGGCCACGGCCATCACCAGCGCGTCGAACAGCGGCAGGGCCGCGAGTCCGGCACCGATGAAGGCGCGTACCTGGCGTCGATGCGGGTCGGCCAGGTGTCGCCAGTAGTGCCAGCCGAGCCAACCCAGCCACAGCGCCAGTACTGCCCAGAACCACAGGTTGTCGGCGTAGCCCGCCAGGGCCAGGGGGCTGAGCATCAGCAACAGCGGGACGCGGCTCAGCAACTGGTTGAGGTGTTCCTGGCGCGCCAGGTAGGTCAGCCCGCTGATATAGATGCCCAGCAGCAACGCGCACAGCCAGCTCGGCTCGGCGGGCATCGCCAGGCTCGCGGCGGCGGTGAGGTAGAGCGCGGAGCGGCAGGCCCCCATCAGCCAGACGCTATGGACGTACTTCTTGTGCAGCAGGTTGTAGCCAAGGATGCAGGCCACCAGCAGGGTGACGCTGCCCAGCAGCCAGTGCGGCTGCTCGACCAGCCGGGTCAGGCCCAGGGTCGCGGCCGCGGCCAGCAGCCACAGCAGGCCGACGGCCAGGCGCAACTGCTGCCGGCTGACCAGTCCCAGGGTGAGCGGCCGCGGGTTGTCGTGCTGCTGGTCCCAGTCGGCGTCCAGCAGGTCGTTGAGCAACATGCCGGCCAGGTACAACAGCGACAGCAGGGCCAGCAGCAGGACCCACACCAGCGACGAGGGCGGCGCCAGGGCACCGGCGCTGCTGGCGAGCAGGGCGGCGGCCAGGGTGTTGGTCCACACGGTCGGCAGGTTGGACACCCGGCCGACGGTCATCCAGGTCTTCAACTGCGGGGTCGGATTCATTGTGCGCAGCCCTCGCCGAGGGCGACCGCCAGAGCGCCGCGGCTGGACAGCCGCTGCAGCGCCTGCTCCATCACGGCGGCGTCGATTTCATGCAGGTCGACCGACGCGCCGATCCGACAGAGCATGGGGATCGACAGCTGACCGCCGAGGTGCTGGCGGAACTCCTCGAGCCCGAGCAGCACCCGCGAGCGGCCTTGCCCATCCTTGAGGGCCAGTTCCGGCGGGCACAGGTTGAAGCCGAGCCTGAGCAACAGGCCGATGACCCGCTCGCTCTCGGCATCGCCGAGCAGGCCCTGGGCATTGGCATAGAGCGCGTCCAGGGCCATGCCCACCGCCACCGCCTCGCCATGGCGCAGCCGGTGCTGGCTGAGCTTTTCCAGCTTGTGCGCGGCCCAGTGGCCATAGTCCAGCGGGCGGCCGTTGCCACGTTCGAACGGATCGCCGGCGCCGGTGATGTGCCCCAGGTGCAGTTCGGCGCAGCGGTGGATGGCATGGCGGCTGGCCGGATGGTCGAAGCGGGCGAGGGCGTCGGCCTGCTGTTCCATCCACTGGAAGAACGCCTGGTCCTTGATCAGCGCTACCTTGACCGCCTCGGCAAGCCCGGCGATCTGGTCGCGGTGGCCCAGGCTGGTGAGCAGCTGGAAATCGTTGATCACGGCGCTGGCGGGGTAGAACGCCCCCAGCAGGTTCTTCTGCTCGAAGGCGTTGATGCCGTTCTTCACCCCGATGCCGGCGTCGTTCTGGGCCAGCACCGTGGTCGGCACACGGACCAGGCGCATGCCGCGGTGGAAGGTGGCGCAGGCATAGCCCACCGCGTCCAGCACCGCACCGCCGCCCAGGGCCAGCACGTAGCAATGCCGGTCGAGCCCATGGGCCAGCATGTCGGCGTACAGTTGCTGCAGCACTTGCCCATCCTTGCTCAGTTCCCCGGCCGGCACGGCGATCGGTGCGGCTTGCAGGTGCAGCGCGGGAGCATGGGCGGCGAAGTAGTCGACGATTTCCCCAGCCAGTCGTGGCGCACACTGCAGCAGTTGCTCATCGGCGAACACCAGCACGGTCGCCGGGCCTTTGTGGCTGGCGGTGAGTTGTTGGCGCAGGCAGGGGTTGCGCGGGTCGAACAGGTGGTCGGTGAACACCACTGGGTAGTCGTAGCTGACCTCGAAGCGCCCGTGCAGAGTGTCGCGCCGCTCGCGCTTGCGCCAACTGTTGAAGAGGCTGCAGGCGGCAATGAACACCACCGGCAGGACCATGCTGGCAAGGATGGCCACCAGCAGCGCGTTCTGCTCGACGAGGAGACTGCCGATGGCGCTGTAGGCCAATGCCAGGCCCGCGTTGGCCAGGGTGGTGACCAGCAGGAACGGGCGCAATGGATAGCGCTGCATGCCCGCGGCCACCACCGAGGTTTCCGCCAGTACCGGCACCCCGCGCAGGCAGATCAGCGACAGCGTGCCTAACCGATAGGCCAGTTGCCCCGGTTGGCGCTGGTGCAGGCCGAGGCGGCTGGACAGCACGCGCAAATAGCCGGCGCCCAAGGCATAGCCGAACCCGGCACCCAGGCACAGGCCAATGAAGATCACCAGGTAGCCGCCGACGCTGCCAAGGGTGGCGACCGCCAGCAGCGCGACCAGGCTCGACGGCACAGGCAGCACGACATCCAGGGCCAGCAACATGACCAGCAGCAGCGCCAGGTTGAGTTTTTGCGCAGGCGTCGAAGGCAGGTACAGCGCGAACTGGGCGAGGAACGCCTGGATCGGCTGTTCGAACAGCACGAAGCTGGTGATTACCAAGGCCGAGAAGACAACTAATGACAACCAGAAATAGCGGGTTGGCGCACTTTTCGAGCGCGCACGATATCCATGGCTGCGCTTCATCAAGCATCCCTCTTTATTGTTTTATTCCGAGTTCCGTTTCAGCAATAAAAGGCAGCTAACTAACTATTCCCAGTCGATACTTTCCCAAGCACTGCACCTGGCAGGGGGCACGGCTGATGACAAAATCAAAACTAGACCGGCGTATTGTTTTTGCAAGTCCATTTGAACTTGTGATTTATCGGGCTGTCGGCGTGCTGCACATTCAAGTTATACGCTCCCGGCGCTGTTGTTTTTTATTATTTATTTTTAATTATCCCGTTTGTTTTTCGGTTTTTTCACAGCTTGGCACATGGCTGCAAGTCAACAGATAAGCGGGATTTATGTGCATTTGCAGGGTGTTCGAAAGGGCCTGTCTCTACTGCCCGGCAATGAGGATGAACATCGTTCGCGTATATGCGGGCACTTGTTTTTGCGCGCACTGCCAGAAGTGGACGCCTGCGGCAAGTCAAACCGACTTGGTCGATGTGATTTCTTGAAATAAGGCATTTCGCGCCTATAGCGAATTAGCCGAACGAACATGCTCCCGAATATTCGTTGAGTGTCACGCAGCCGCGCTATCGCCCTGAACGATCAAGGCGACAGCCCGAAAACCGTGCTGGCAGGTTTCAACGACAGCGCCTGGCGACGATAACCGCCAAAAGGGGAGCCAGCGCAAACACCACGAACAACCATCGCGCAGCCGCTGCGGTGCCTGGCACGCCACCCGGTTCGATCAGCCCTGCGGCATTCGCGACCATGCCGGCCAGTGCCGCGCCTGTGGCGGTTGCCAGCAGTTGAACCGCGGTGATCGATGCCCCAGCCAGCTCCTGCTCATGGGGCGGCGCTGCCTTGAGCACCCGGGTCAGCAGGTGCGGCCAGGTCAGGCCCACGCCGAGCCCGACAAGGCCCAGCGCCAGGCAGATCGGCGCCAGTTCCGGCACGGAGCCCGCGTCTTGGCTCGGTACCCGCCAGGCCAGGGCGATCATGCCGAGCAGGCCAAGCAACGGGCCAGCCAGGAAGGCCCGGTCGATGGCACGTGCGCTTGCCCCGGCACTGATGATCGACCCCAGGGTCCAGCCGGCGGCCATCAGCGCCGCGAGGTAGCCCGCGACCAAGGCCGACTGCTGGTGCAGCACTTGCAGGAACAGCGGCACGAAGATCTCGCCGCTGGTCACCATCAGCACCAGCAGCGACATCATGGCGTAGAGCCCCGCCAGGCTCGAGCGCCAGTGCAGGGCCATGGTTGGCAGCAGCCTGTTGGGCGAGCTGCGCTCGATGCGCAGGAACAGCGCCGCCAGCGTCATCGCGAGCAGCAGCCACAAGCCGTTCAGCGCCAGTCCCGTCGCGGCGCTGGCGGTGCTGATGGCGAGCAGCGCCAGGGTCAGCAGCAGCAACTGCAGCCAGGGAAGGGCAACCTTGCCGCCACGGGGCTGTTGCGGATCCCGACCAGGCAGCGTCCAGCAGGCAAGCAAGGCGAACAGTGCCGCGACACCGGCCACCGACCAGAACGCCGCGCGCCATACGCCCCACTCGGCGAACATGCCGCCCACGGCGGGGCCGATCAAGGTGGCGACGCCCCACATCCCCGAGACCAGGGCCATGGCGCGTGACCACAGTGCTTCGTCGAAAGCGATGCGGATCATCGCGTAGGCCAGGGCGAACAGCAGCCCGCCGCCCAAGCCCTGGACCAGGCGCCCGAGCAGCATGAACGGCATGTTCGGCGCGACCGCGCAGATCACCGCGCCCAGCGCGAAGACCAGCGACGCCAGGGCGTAGCCCAGCTTCGGCCCGGTCAGCCCGAGCAGGCGGCTGGACAACGCCGAACCGAGAATCGAGGCGACCACGAACAAGGTGGTGTTCCACGCATAGAGGTCGAGCCCGCCAATGGCCGTGACCACGGTAGGCAACAGGGTGGTGGCGATATATACGTTCACGGCATGCAGCGCGACGCCGCCGGCCAGGGCAAGCAGGCGGGCAGCGTTGGCACCGGACAGCAGCGCCCGCCAGCCGGCGGGCGGTACGACGGGGGAAGTGGCGATGAGGTCTGGTCTTTCCATGGAATCTCGACTCTGTGGGGGCAACGGGCCGCGCTGGCGGGCCCTTGCGGGATGACAGGCCGTCCCTTATAAGACCTCATGTATTGATGAGGTCAAGAGGACTGTCCAGGATGAAGATCGACGTCAGTGTTCCGCTTTCGGTGGGGGCTGTGGCCAGCCGCAGCGGCGTCAGCGTTGCCACGGTGCATTTCTACCAGGCCAAGGGGCTGATCCAGGGCACGCGCAACGCGGGCAACCAGCGGCGCTTCAACCGCGATGTGCTGCGCAAGATCGCGATCATCAAGATCGCCCAGCGCGCCGGCATCCCGCTGGCGGCGATCAAGGCGGCGCTGGACGCGTTGCCGGCGGACAGGGCGCTCACCGCGAAGGACTGGGCGCAGTTGTCCACCCAGTGGCGCGACATGCTCAACGCGCGCATCCATGCCTTGAGCCAGTTGCGCGACCAGCTCGATGGCTGCATCGGCTGTGGTTGCCTGTCGATGACCGACTGCCCGCTGAGGAACCCGGGCGATCACCTGGGGCAGGCTGGGGAGGGCGCCGTGCTGCTCGAAGCGCAGGGGGCGGCCGCGGTCGCCGACTAGCGTGTCTGCACAGGGCCGTTGGGGTAAGATCGCCCCCTCGCCACGGCGCCCGAGCGCGCCAGACCAAGGACTGTATGCCCGCCATGTCATTTCTGCGCCGCCTGTGCATCGGCCTCGTGCTCGGGGCGATCAGCGGCTGCCAGCCAGAATCCGCAGCACCGCTCGATCAACAGCTGTACATCTGGCAGCGCCAGTGGCGTCCCGCCCATGAACAGGCCCTGGCCGACAGCCGCGCCGATTTCTCGACCCTGCGGGTGCTGGCCTTGCAGGCCCAGCCCAGGGCCGGCTGGAGCCGGGCGCTGGTCGACTTGCCCCGGCTCAAGGCCGATGCTCGACCGGTGATCGCGGTGGTACGCCTGGATGGTCAACTGCCGGCGCTGGACCAGCAGGCCGCCCAGGGCCAGATCGACCAGTTGCTCAGCGACTGGCAGGCGGCCGGGATAACCCTGGCTGGCCTGGAAATCGATCACGACAGCGGCAGCGCCCGCCTGCCTGGCTATATCGACTTTCTTGAAAAGCTCCGCGCCCAACTGCCGCCTGGCCTGACACTCAGCATCACCGCCTTGCCGGCCTGGCTCGATAGCCCGCGTCTGGCCGCGCTGCTGCGCACGGTGGACAGCAGCGTGCTGCAGGTGCATGCGGTGAGCGACCCGCGCCATGGCCTGTTCGACCCGGTCCAGGCCAGGACCTGGGCCGAACGCTGGAGCCAGGTCAGCGAAAAACCGTTCTACCTTGCCTTGCCCGCCTATGGCGTTGCATTGCTGCCCGATACCGGCGGCACGCTCGTGGTGGAAAGCGAAACGCCGTTGAACCGGGCCGGCGAGCGCCGTGAGCTGCTGGCCGACCCACAGCAGCTCGCGAAACTGGCCATGGAGCTGCGTCAGCAGCCGCCTGCGCACCTGGCCGGGTTGATCTGGTTTCGCCTGCCGCTACCCGACGACCGTCGGGCCTGGAGCCTGGCCACACTCAAGGCCGTCGCGCGTGGCGATGCACTCGCAGGCCAGTGGCGGGTCGAGGTGTCGGGCGCGGCGGGGCTGTTCGATATCAGCCTGGTCAACAGCGGCAATCTCGACCAGCCATTGCCCGCCCGGGTGACGTTGCTGGCCGACCGTTGCGACGCCGCCGATGGCCTCAATGGCTATCGCCTGCAGCCCTCTTCACAACCTCTTGTCTTCAACCGCCAGACCAGCGCGCGCGTCGCCGCTGGCGGCCGGCGCGCCCTGGGCTGGGCACGCTGCCATGGAATCGACCAAGGAGCATGGAATGTCTACCCGTAACTGGCCTCGGCACCTGTTGTGCCTGTCCCTGAGCGTGCCGTTCGGCACGGCGCTGGCCTGTGGCCCCGACTTTCCGATGCGCCTGCTGGCGGATCGGGCGCAGACGCTGGCCGAACTGCCGGAAGGCAACTTCGCTTTCGAGGTGAATCGGCTTGGTCAGGCGGTGGCCGGCCTCAAGCCCACCACCGACAACACCTTGACCCCTTACTGGGACGGCGACGACAACGATCGCCCCTATCGCGAGCAGCGTAGCCAGGTCGAGGCCAGCGAGCTGCCGGAGAACCTGCGCGACAAGGTCGCGCAACTGCGCCGCCTGGACGATCCGCAAGCGGTGCTGGAGCAGGGCGCCGAACTGCCGCAGGAGCTGCGCCTGTACCTGGCCGGTGCGGTGGCGTTCGCCAACGACAACCCGGCCCTGGCGGCGGACTACTTCAGCCAGGTCCTGGCGCTGCCTGCCGAGCAACGCAAGCTGCGCAGCACCTGGGCGGCCTATTCGCGGGGACGGGCGCTGGTGGCGCTGAGTGGCGAGGCCCGGCAAACCTCTGCGCAGGCACTGCAGGCCCAGGCCCGCCAGGCCTTCCAGACCACCCGGACGTTGAGCGCCGACGGTTTCAGCGATCCGCTGGAGCTCGGCGTGGCCAGCCTCGGCGAGGAGGCCCGCCTGGCCAAGCTCGCCGGCGACTGGAACAGCGCCATCGCGTTGTACGCCAGCCAGAGCCGCCTGGGCTCGGGCAGTGGCTACAGCTCGCTGCGGCAACTGGCCGGCGAGCTGGTGGCGATGCCGGACGCACCGTTGCAGGCGCAGCTGCAGCAGCCGATGGTGCGCAAGCTGCTCGGCGCCTACCTGTTGAGCCATATCGGCTGGGACTACGAGCGGCAGCCACCGGCCCGGGAGCACAGTCTGAGCCAGTTGCTGCAGGCCAGTGCCGGCGATGACCTGGACGATGCCGACCGCCTGGCGGCCTTGAGCTACCAGCAGGGTGACTACGCGGCCGCCAAAGGCTACCTGCAGCACGCTGGCGACAGCGGATTGGCCTGGTGGCTGCGCGCCAAGCTGGCCCTGCGCGACGGCGACAAGGCCCAGGCGGCAGCCGCCTATGCCAAGGCCGCCGCTGCGTTTCCCGGTGACGAGTCGTGGGGCTCGCGGCAAACGCCGGACTGGGACTACGAAAGCGTGAAGCCAGGCTGCAGGGTCGAGGGCGAAGGCGCGATCCTGGCGCTGGAGCGTGGCGACTACCTGCAAGCCTTCGACCAGCTGTACCGCAGCCAGGAAATCTACTGGCAGGATACGGCGGACGTGGCCGAGCGGGTGCTGACGGTCGATGAGCTCAAGGGCTACGTCGACGCCCATGTGCCGGCGGCGCCGCCCAGCCAGGCCGAGGAGGGCGGCTACACGCCGCGCCCGGTGGCGACGCAGTTGCGCGAGCTGCTGGGCCGGCGCCTGCTGCGCGAAGGCCGTTACGCCGAGGCGCCAGGCTATTTCGCCACGGCGCAATTGCAGGCCGACGCCAAGGCCTACGGGCAGAACCGTCAGGACGCGGTCTCGCGCTGGACCCCCACAGGCCGGGCCGAGGCACTGTTTGGCGCAGCGACCCTGGCACGGACGGCCGGCATGGAGATCCTGGGCTACGAGATGGCACCGGACTACGCCTGGCTGGGCGGTAGCTTCAGCCTCGGCAACCCGGCGCCGCAGCCTGGGCCATTCCTCGCTGCCGGCGAGGTACAGCGCCAGTTGGCCAGCGAAGCCAAGCCCGATCAGCGCTATCACTACCGGTATGTCGCCGCCGACCTGGCCAACCAGGCCGCCGACCAGTTGCCGCACAGCAGCCAGGCCTTCGCCGCGGTGTTGTGCACGGCCGCTAGCTGGGTCGCCGGCAGCGACCAGGAAATCGCGCTGTACAAGCGCTATGTCCAGCAGGGGCCATTCGTCCCATGGGCCGAAGACTTCGGCAAGCAGTGTGAAGCGCCGCGGTTCGACCAGGCCAACAAGCGTTATCTGAGCGAATGGCTGGAGGCCGCGCGGCGTGCGCTACGGCCTTACAAGCTCGCGGTGCTGGCGGTGGGCGCGGGATTGCTCGCGGGTGGCGCCTGGTGGTGGGCGCGGCGGCGCAAGTCGCAGGCCTGAACAAGGTGCCAGGGCGCGAGTCGCGCCTTGGCGTCATCCATTGTCAAACCGTCAAAATATTCCGAAGCATGACCCGATCACTGTTCATTTCGTTCGATGGGCCCAAGGGCACCGGCAAGACCACGCTTCTGGAATCCGTCACCCAGGTACTGAGGGCGGATAAACGGAAGGTGATCCGCATCTGCGAGAAAAAGAGCGACCCCTGCCGGGGAGAGACCATGGCCCTGGTCAACCGGCTGGCGAGAAATCCCTGCCGGGCGCTGGAGCTGGATGTCTGCCTGCGCCTTGCCAGGAGTCGCGCCTGGATCTCGCGACAGGTGCTGGCCAGGCAGCCAGCGGACAGCATCATCCTGATCGATCGCTGGTACCCCTCCGATGCCGCGTTTCGCCGACTGGTGCCGTTCGCCGAGATTCTGCGCCTGAACCTCGAACAGAACGTGCGCGTGCCAGACCTGCACGTGGGGGTCGTCACCGCCCCGGAGATTTCCTGGGCGAGGGCCGCGGCACGCACACGCGGGTTGAACAGCACGGTGCTGCACCATGTGCAGGAGCATGTCGCCTGTACCGAGGCGTTCGAACGGGCGGCTGCCGACCACGGCTGGGCCCTGTGCCGGAATGAAGGCAGCGTCGAGGCGGCGACGGCGCAGGTGGTGTCGGTGATTCAGGATGTGCTTCGCCAGGCTGCCCGCCCCAGCGGATTTCCCGCCTTCGACCGGTGAGTGCCCTGCGAAACCTGTCACATTCCGCGCATGCCGCAACCGCGCGGGGTGTTCTTGCGCGCGACCTGCCTCCGGCCACGCTTGTGCACGAAAGTCCAGTACCGCAAACTTCAAGGCCTTCTCCTCGACCTTGATGGCATTGCGCTGCACACGCATGCCGCAGAGGGAAGCGTAATGGAATTCTTGTAAATGGCTTGGCGCGACCTGCGAACAAGCCCGAGGGAGTGTCTGCATGCAATGGCTTTTCATGCTGGTGGGGTTGGTGCTGGGGTTGGCGGCCGGCGAGTCGATCACCTCCGGGCTGCTTGGGGCATTGCTCGGCCTGGCCATCGGCCAGGCGCTGCACCTGCGCCAACTGACCGACCAGCAGGCGGCAATGCGCACGCAACTGCAGGGGCTGGCCAAGCGTTTCGAGGATGAGACCGCCGCCTTGCAAGCACGCCTGGCACGGTTGAGCGGCGTGCAGGCAGCACCTGAGGACGCAGGGCAGGTGCCTGTCGACGACGCAACCGTGCAGGCCGAACAGCCTCTGGCAGAGGCCGAGCTGCCCCTGACGGTGCAGGCTGACGAGGCACCCCCTGACTTGCCGGCGTTGTCCGACGCCTGGGTCGAGGCGACACCGCCTGAAGCCGAAGTCCTGCCTGAGCCGCCCCGCGAGCCGCGCCGTCCGCGCGGGCCTTCGCTGCTCGGACGGGGAATCGCCCTGGCCAGGAACTGGTTGCTGGGCGGCAATACCGTGCTCAGGGTCGGCGTGCTCCTGTTGTTCCTGGGCCTGGCGTTCCTGCTGCGCTATGCCACCGAAGGCATGGTAGTGCCGCTGGAGCTGCGTTATGCCGGCGTTGCGGCCAGCGCCATGGTGCTGTTGGGCCTGGGCTGGTGGCTGCGCCGGCGCAATCCGCAGTATGGGTTGATGCTGCAGGGCACCGGCGTTGCCGTGCTGTACCTGACCGTGTTCGCGGCCATGCGCCTGCACCCGTTGCTCGACCCGCGGCTGGCGTTTGCGCTGCTGGTACTGACCACCGCGTTCTCGGCAATCCTGGCCGTGGCGCAGAACGCCCTGGGGCTGGCCGTGGCCGCGGCGCTGGGAGGCTTCGCGGCGCCGATCCTCACCGCCACGGGCAGCGGCAATCACGTGGCGCTGTTCAGCTATTTCATCCTGCTCAACGCCGGCATCTTCGCGATTGCCTGGTTCAAGGCCTGGCGCCTGCTCAACCTGGTCGGTTTCGTCGGCACCTTCGGCATCGGTTTCGCCTGGGGGCTGCATGGGTATACGCCGCAACTGTTGAGCAGCACCGAGCCTTTCCTGGTCGTGCTGTTCCTGATGTACGTGGTCATCGGCCTGCTGTTCACCCGGCGCAAGCTGCGCGAGCAGGCAGGGCTGCCCGAGGCGGGCGAGGTTCTGCGGCACTGGGCGCGCGGGCGCACCGACTATATCGATGCCACCGTGGTGTTCGGCCCGCCCTTGGTGGGGTTCGGCCTGCAGTACGCGATTGTCCAGCACATACCCTTCGCCACGGCGTTCAGCGCATTGGGGCTGGGGCTGTTCTACCTGGTCCTGGCCAAGCTGTTGCGTGGGCGCAACACGCTGCTGATGGAAACCTGTCTTGCCCTGGGCGTGGTGTTCGGCACCCTGGCCGTGCCACTGGGCCTGGATGCGCGCTGGACCTCGGCGACCTGGGCGGTGGAGGGCGCCGGTATCTATTGGCTGGGCTTGCGCCAAAGGCGAACGTTGGCGCGGCTGTTCGCCTTGCTGCTGCAGGTGGGGGCCGGCCTGGCCTTCCTTGGCCAGCTCGGGCTCGGCCAGGACAGCCTGCTCGAAGGCGCGCCGCTGGGCGCCTTGATGCTCGGCGTGGCACTGCTGTTCAGCTACGGGCAACTGCGCATGGCGCCGGCGGCGCACTGTCATGGGTGGGAACGCCGCGGGGCGCCCTGGCTGGCGGTGGCAGGCCTGGCGTTCCTGTTCCTGATCGCGCCGTTGTGCCTGCAGGCGCAGGGAACGGCCATCGCCTGGGCGCTGCTCGGGCTGGTCACGCTGTGCGCAGGATTGCGCCTGCAGGCACGCAGTTTCCTGTTCAGTGCCATTGCCGTGCAGTTGTTGGGCGGCGCGGTGTTCCTCGGCGGGATGCAGTCCGATGGCCTGGAGGCCCGGTCCGGATGGGCGGACCTGGTGGTCTGCGCCTTGATCGGCGTCGCCTTGGTGGCGGGCATGCTGATCGCGATGCGCGACAGATCGATCAGCGAGGACCGGCGCCTGATGCGTGGTTTGTCACTGGCGATGCTGCTGGGCTTGCTGTTCGTCAATTTCGCGGTGTTGTTCGTCCTGCCTTGGCGTATCGCCGCGGCGGTGTGGGCGGGCAGCGGCCTGCTGATCATCTGGTTGAGCCTGCTGTTGCAACTGCGCGCAAGCTTCCTGTTCGGGCTGGCGTTGCAAGTGGCGGGGGGGATCGCCTTTCTGGTCGTCGGTCCGCTGCTGTTTGAGCAGGGCCCGGATGACACGCTGCGGCCCCTGGCCCACGCCGGTTTCTGGACGCCGCTGGCGCTGGCACTGGCCGCGCAGGTCGGGGCCTGGCGCCTGTACCATGTCCAGCGCCATCAGCAGCCAGGCTTGCTGCAGGGCATGACCCTGCAGCGCTTGTCCCAGCTGCTGCTGGCCTGGGGGCTTGGCTGGTGGGCGATGGCCTTGGCCGGCGAAGTGCTGCGTTTTGTCGGGCTCGCGCAGCAGAGCGCGGCCTTGCTGGCCGTCGCGGGCCTCAGCGTGGCGGCCTGGAGCTGGCTGGCCAGGCGCTTGAGCTGGCCGGCCCTGGCGTGGCTATGCACGCTGCTGATGCCTGTGGCGAGCGTGATCCTGCTGTTCACGCTTGCTTCTGCGGCGCACCCGGCCGCCGGTTTTGGCTGGTTGGCCTGGGGGCTGGTCTTCGCCGTGCATTTCTGGTCGCTCAAGCGCCTGGATGGCGTGCTGGCGGCAGGCGTGCGCAGCGCCGCCCATGTATTCGGTTGCTGGCTGGTGCTGGCGGTACTGGCACTGGAGCTGCGCTACGCGATGATGGCGCTGGCCGAGCAGGCCAATGCCTGGCGCTGGCTGGGCTGGGCAGTGCTGCCCAGCCTGTTCCTCATGGCCATGGCCGCGCCCCGGGCGTGGCCTTGGCCGGTGGCCGCCTATCCGCGCGAATACCGGATCCTGGCGGCTGCGCCGGTGGCAGTGGCGATGCTGGGCTGGTTGTGGCTGGCCAATATCGCCAGTGACGGTAGCGCTGATCCGCTGCCGTACCTGCCGCTGCTCAATCCGCTCGAACTGGGCATGCTGCTGGTGCTGCTGGCGGTCCATGCCTGGCTGCGCCACGGCCTGGCGCAACTGGGCCTGGACCGGCATGCCCGCCAACTGTGTCAGGGCGTGGTCGGCGCGAGCCTGTTCGTGGTGCTCACGGCCGCGGTGTTCCGTGCGGTCCATCATTGGGGCTCGGTGCCCTATGAGCTGGATGCGTTGCTGGCGTCGATGCCGGTGCAGGCCGGTCTGTCCATCGTCTGGACGTTGATCGCGCTCCCCCTGATGATCTTCGGCCACCTGCGCGGGCGGCGCGAGTTCTGGTTGCTGGGCGCCGCACTGATCGGCGTGGTGGTGGCCAAGCTGTTCTTCGTCGAGCTGGGCAACCGCGGTGGCCTTGAGCGTATCGTTTCCTTCATTGGCGTTGGCGTGTTGCTCCTGGTGGTCGGCTACTTTGCCCCACTGCCGCCGCGCAAGTCCGAGTCTGCACAGGTGAATGCATGAAGCTGTTCGTACCGATGGCCTGGGTGGCCTTGCTGGCCACGCCGTTGGCCCACGCTGCCCAGGTGCCCCTGCAACTGGAAGGCGAAGGGCCCTGGTACCGCCTGGCGGTGCCCTTGAGCGTGCAGATGGCCGCCGGCCATGCTGACCTGCGTGATCTGCGGGTGCTCGATAAAGAAGGCGATGAGCTGGCCTATGCCTTGACCCAGGGCCGTCTGCAGACCGAGGCGCCGACCCGGGAGGCGGTCGTCAAGTGGTTCCCCTTGCGCGGGACGCTCGACACCGAGGCCGTACCGGCCATACGGGTCCAGCGCAGTGACAACGGCACGCTGGTCGAGGTCGCGGCGCCGGCCGCCGGCCAGGGAGGGCAAGTGCTGCGCGGATGGCTGCTGGACGCCAGCGCCTTCGCCGGGCCCTTGCACAGGCTGCGCCTGGACTGGCGCGCGCAGGAGGATGGTTTCCAGCGTTTCTCCATCGAAGCCAGCGACGATCTGCAGCACTGGCAGCCCTGGGGGGAGGGGCAGGTCGCCCGGCTGGCGTTCGATGGCGAGCAGGTCGAGCAACGCGACGTGAGCTTGCCGGGGGCCAGCGCGCGCTACCTGCGTCTGCTCTGGCAGGCCCCGCAACAGGCCCCGGCACTGCTCGATGCGCGGGTGGCCAGCCTGGGCGGCCAGACTCAGTCGGCGGCACTGGCCTGGTCGGCGCCGCTGCCAGCGACCTCGAGTGCGGCCGGGGAATACACATGGACCTTGCCGCTGGCACTGCCCCTCGAACGCCTTCAGCTCACGTTGCCGCCAGGCAACGTGCTGGCACCGGTCAGCCTGGCTTCGCGCAACGCCAGCAATGCCCAGTGGCAACCGTTGGCCAGTGGTCTGCTGTACCGCCTGCCCCAGGACGGCAAGGAGACCGTGCAGGACGAGATCGCATTGCCAGGCGTACCACTCAGGCAGTTGCGCTTGCGTGTCGACCCACGTGGAAACGGCCTGGGGAGCGACACACCGCGGATCCGCGTGGCGGTTGCTGAAACCGAAGTGGTGTTCCTCGCCCGAGGCTCCGCGCCTTATGCCCTGCGCGTCGGCGACGCCACGGCCCAGTCTGCGGCATTACCGCTGGGGACACTGATACCTGGCTACAGCCCCGCGCGTCTGGCCAGCCTGGGCCGCGCTACCCTCGATAGCGCGGTGCCGGACGCCATGGCGCCTGCCGCTGAAGCCGTTGCGCCAGGCACAGGGTGGCAGCGCATCGGCCTGTGGGCTGTGCTGCTGGCGGGCGTGGCGTTGCTGGGCGGCATGGCCTTCAGCCTGCTGCGCAAGCCGTCGGACAGCGCACGCTAGGCCTTGCACGCGCTTCACTGTTCCAGCGCGCAGTGGGCCGAGCGCCGACGGTACTGGCTTGGCGTCGCGGCCATGATGCGCTTGAACGCGGTGCTGAACGAGCTTTCCGACTCGTAGCCCAGGGAAAAGGCGATGGTCGAGATGTTGTCGGTGCCGTTGCGCAGCCGGTTGGCGGCCATCAGCATGCGCCAGCGCGCCAGGTAATCCATCGCGGTATTGCCGACCAACGCCTTGAACCGTTGCGCGAACACCGTGCGCGACACCCCGGCGATACGTGCCAACCCCTCCAGGGACCACTGCCGCGCAGGTTCGGCGTGCATCGCCGCGATGGCCAGGCTGATCTGCCGGTCGGTCAGGGCGAGAAACCAGCCTTTGGGCAGCTCGTTGGCGCTCTGCAGATAGAGCCGCAGCACCTGGACCAGCATCAGGTGGGCGAGGTGGGTGGCGATCAGTGCGCCGCCGGGCTGAGGGTTGCGCAGTTCGTTCGCCCATTGGTCCAGAGACCAGCGCAGCACCTCGGCCTGGCTGGAGGCCTTGGGAATGTTGATGATCGCGGGCAGGGCCTCGAACAGCACGGCGGCATGCTCGCCGGAGAAGGCGAAGCGCCCGCTGATGAGGAACACCTCGCCGCCGCCGTTGTGCACGGCGACGCCGTCGCGGCTGACGATGTCGAGCAAGTGATCACCAGGCTCGGCAGGCAGGTTGGGGGCGGAGGACAGGGTGAAGCGCCGATCGCTGTTGAGCAGGAAGCAATCGCCCTCGTCGAAGCGGATGGGCTGCTCCAGGTCATCGGTGACACCCCAGCAGGTGCCCCGGATCACGGCCGTGAACTTGATGCCGTCATGGGCGGGGAAGTCGAAGGACCAGTCGCCAGCGGCATCGAAACCGGCATAGAACTGGTTGCGTGGTTGCAGCAGCGACAGTACGTCGGACAAAGGATCCATGGACTGATTCCGTACGCTTGAAAAAGATAAGCGGACTTTACGACATGGGTCGTTCGACTCTCAAGGCGTATCGTGGCAGCCATACCGCTTTGCCATGCAGCGCTTCGGGAGTACCAGCCATGAGCCGATTCACCTTGTTCCGTCCGCGCCTCGGCGACTACGCCGCCTCGCCACGCTGGCAAGGCGGACGCTTTCACAATGACCGCGCCGCCGGCCCTGGCGACTTGCCCGAGTCGACGCTGCGCGCCTGGTGGGATGTGTTCTTCAACAAGCCCGCCGGCACCGCGCCGGCCACGCCGCTGCCCATCCACACACTGACCCGGGCCGAGCTGGATGCAGCGCCAGAGCGCAGTCTCTATCGCCTGGGGCACTCGACCGTGCTGATGAAGCTGCGCGGTCGCTGGTGGCTCACCGACCCGGTGTTTTCCGAACGGGCCTCGCCGGTGTCGTTCGCCGGGCCGAAACGCTTCCATGCGCCCCCGATCACGATCGAGGAACTGCCGCCGATCACTGCGGTGATTCTTTCCCATGATCATTACGACCACCTCGACCATGCCGCCATACGTGCCCTGGCGCCCAAGGTGGAGGTGTTCCTGGCCCCGCTGGGCGTGGGCGATCGCCTGCGCCAATGGGGCGTCGAGCCGCAGCGCATTCGCCAGTTCGACTGGTGGGAGGGCACCGAGATCGCCGGCCTGCGGCTGACCGCAACGCCCGCCCAGCACTTTTCTGGCCGGGGCCTGAGCGACGGCAACCGCACGCTATGGGCGTCCTGGGTGCTCGAGGATGATGGCTTGCGGCTGTTCTTCAGTGGTGACACCGGCTACTTCAGCGGTTTCGCCGAGATCGGCCGGCGTTTCGGGCCCTTCGACGTGACCCTGATGGAAACCGGGGCCTACAACGCGCAATGGCCCTATGTGCACATGCACCCGCAACAGACGGTGCAGGCGCACCGCGACCTGCGCGGCCAATGGTTGCTGCCGATCCACAACGGCACCTTCGACCTGGCCATGCACACCTGGGAGGCCCCCTTCGACCAGGTGCTGCGCTTCGCCGGCGAATACCGCATACCGGTGGCGACACCGAAGATGGGCGAACGGCTGGACCTCGACGCACCGCATCACGGCAGCCCGTGGTGGGCGCCACAACCGGCGTGGCTGGGCGCACCCGCCATCCCTGCCCAGAACCAGGAGAACACCTTATGAACACCCCACACAAAGTCTGGCTGATCACCGGCGCCTCGTCGGGCCTCGGCAAGGCGCTGGCCGAGGCGGTCATCGCACGCGGTGACCACGTGGCCGTCACCGCGCGCCGGCTGGATCGCCTGCAAGCCCTCGCCCAAGGGCGTGCAGCCCAGGTACTGCCGCTGGCCCTGGATATCACCGACGCCACCGCGCGTGAGCGCGCCGTGGCCCAGACCCTGGCGCACTTTGGCCGCATCGACGTGCTGGCCAACGTCGCCGGCCGCGGCGTGGCCGGCGCCTGCGAGGAATTTAGCCTCGAGCAGTTGCGTGAGCAGATGGAGCTGAACTTTTTCGCGGCCGCGGAGATGACCCGCGCCGTACTGGCGCAGATGCGCAAGCAGGGCGCAGGCCACATTCTCACCGTCAGCAGCATTGCCGGCCTGGTGGCCATGAATGCCGCTGGCCCGTATTGCGCGGCCAAGTTCGCCATCGAGGGCTGGACCGAGGCGTTGGCCATCGAGGCCAAGCCGTTGGGCATCCACGTCACCCTGGTCGAGCCGGGGGCATTTCGTACCGAGTTCGCCGGCGATGTGAACATGCGCCCGCTGCAACGCATCGATGCCTATCGGCCGATGATCGAGCCGTTCGAAACCTACCTGGCGAGCTCCGCCGGCCGGCAGATGGGCGATCCGGCCAAGGCGGCCCTGTCTATGCTGGCAGTGGTGGCCAGCGATGCGCCGCCGGTACGCCTGATGCTTGGCCGCGACGCCTACTCGATCTGGGAGGCGACCCTGGCCAAGCGCCAGGCCGACCTGAACAGCTGGCGCGCACAAGGCGAAGACACCGCCTTCGATGGCGCCGAACTGGTGGAGATCCAGTTGTGATGAACACGACCGAGCAAGCGGGCATGGCCCTGCAAGATGATGCACAGACCCCCTTGAGCACAGGTTTCGGGCGCCACAGCAGCGCCGCCGAGGTGCTGGCGGGTATCGACCTGTCCGGCAAGCTGGCCATCGTCACCGGCGGTCACTCCGGCCTGGGCCTGGAAACCACGCGGGCCCTGGCCGGGGCAGGCGCCCAGGTGCTGGTGCTGGCACGCCAGCCAACGGTGGCAGCCCAGGCACTGGCCGGTGTGACGAATGTCGCGGTCGATACCCTCGACCTGGCCGACCTGGGCAGTGTCCGCAGCTGTGCCGAGCGCTTCGTCGCCAGCGGCCGGCAGGCCGACCTGGTGATCTGCAACGCGGCGGTGATGGCCAACCCGCTGACCCGTGTCGGCAACGGTTGGGAGTCGCAGTTCGGCACCAACCACCTGGGACACTACGCCTTGGTCAACTGGCTCTGGCCGGCCATTGCCGCCGGTGCGCGAGTCGTTTCGTTGTCATCGCTGGGCCATCACTATTCACCCATGCGCTGGGACGATGTGCAGTTCACCGGTGCTTACGACAAGTGGCTGGCCTATGGTCAGTCCAAGACCGCCATCGCGCTGTTCACCAGGCATCTCGACAGCCTGGGCCTGGCCAAGGGCGTGCGTGCGTTCTCGGTGCACCCGGGCAAGATCTACACGCCGCTGCAGCGACACATGGCGATGGACGAGATGACCGCACTGGGGTGGCTCGACGCTGCCGGCAAGGTCATCGATCCGACCTTCAAGTCCGTGGCGCAAGGCGCGGCCACCACGGTATGGGCCGCTACCTCGGCGCTGCTCGACGGCAGGGGCGGGCTGTACTGCGAGGATTGCGACGTGGCGCTGCGCGACGATAGCCCGCAACCGACGGAGTCCGGGGTGCGCAGCTATGCCATCGACCCCGTGCAG
Source organism: Pantoea sp. Cy-639 (assembly GCF_011752525.1). GTDB lineage: Bacteria > Pseudomonadota > Gammaproteobacteria > Pseudomonadales > Pseudomonadaceae > Aquipseudomonas. Next base: position 191,611 of record NZ_VWXI01000010.1, read on the forward strand.
GCAGCGCGCCTGTGGGCGTTGTCGGCCGAGCTTGTCGGCGTCGATGCTTTTGCCTGAACCCGCGATCAGGCATGAGTGAGCGATCCGTACGATCGAGAAGATTATTTGTACTTTCCGGCATGTGACGTACCGATTTCGCTGGGTAATGTACATCCCCTCCAATCCCCGAATATCCCGGCGACGCATGGGCACTGCCTGATGCGTCGTCGACCCCGTCATCTAGGAGTTCTCATGAAAAAGACCTGGTTCATTACCGGTGCATCGTCCGGCCTCGGCCGCGCTTTGGCCGAGGCCGTGCTGGCCAAGGGCGACAACGCGGTGCTTGGCGCGCGGCGTCTGGAGTCGTTGCAAACGATTGCCGCGCCTCACGGCGAACGTGCCCTGGCGCTGACGCTGGATGTCACCGATGCCGGCTCGCGTGCAGCCGCCTTGACGGCGGCCATGGACACCTTCGGCCGCATCGATGTGCTGGCCAACATCGCGGGTGCCGGTTCCTACGGTGCCCTGGAGGCGTTTTCTTGCGAACAGCTCCGCGCGCAGATGGAGCTGAACTTCTTCGCCGCCGCCGAGCTGTCCCGCGAGGTGTTGCCACAGATGCGCGCGCAGAGGAGCGGGCACATTCTCAACCTGACCAGCATCGCCGGCCTGGTGGCGTTTCCCGGCAGCGGTCTCTACAACGCCTCGAAGTTCGCCCTGGAAGGCTTCAGCGAGGCCCTGCACCACGAGGTCAAGCCGCTGGGCATTCGCGTCACGTTGATCGAGCCTGGCGCATTCCGCACTGACTTCGCGGGCAGTGCGGCGATGAAGGCCGAGCGCGAGATCGCCGAGTATGCCGAGCTGCATGCAGGCATGGCGCAGTACTACGCCAACCAGAATGGTCGGCAGATGGGCGACCCGGTCAAAGGCGTGGCGGTGATCATCGACATGGTCGAGAGCGCGGTTGCTCCCGTGCGGTTGCTGCTGGGCGAGGATGCCTATCAGCTCTGGGAAGGCGCCGTCGCCTCGCGCAACCGTGATATCGCGCCCTGGCGGGCACGGGGCGAGGCCACCGCGTATCCGGATGCCTTGATGAATCCCGTCCAGGCCCTTTGACAGCGACCTTCGCGCCGCGCCCCTGGAAAACAGCAGGGCGTGGCCGGAGGCTGTTCGGCTTGCGAGGTGCGCCCGACGGCGCTCATGACGCCCACTTGCGCTCCAGTTCGAGCTTCGCGAAACGCTCGACCATGAATTCGGTGAACACCTTGACCTTGGCCGGCTGCAGGCGGCGGCTCTGGTAGGCGATATTGATCGTCAGGGGCGGCAGCGCCCACTCGCACAGCACCGGGACCAGCCGGCCCGCGACAATGTCGTCGTGGATGATGTACTGAGGCTGGATCAGGATGCCCAGGCCAGCCAGCGCCGCGGCGCGTATCACTTGCCCTTCGTTGGCGTCGAGTACCGCGGTGATGGGAATCGCACAGGTTTGCTGGTGCCGGTTGAAATGCAGCACGTAGGGATCGTTCGCCAGGTTGTAGACCAGCATCTGATGCCGGGCCAGGTCTGCCGGCTCCTTCGGGCGCCCGTGGCTTGCCAGGTAGGCCGGCGAGGCGGCCAGCACCCGGCGCATCTGCGCCAGGCGGCGCACGGTGATCCCCGAATCCCCTTCGTTTTCCCGCGTGCGTATGGCCACATCGATACCTGCCTCGATAAAGCCGGGATAGCGGTTGGCCGTGGTGATCTGCACGGCAAGCTTGGGATAGCGCTGCCTGAACGCCGGTAATGCGGGGGCGAGGTGGCTCATGGCGAACGACACGGAACTGGTGACGCGAAGCATGCCGCTTGGGTTGGTCGCCGCCGAACTGACGGCGGCGTCGGCTTCGGCCATTTCGCCCAGCATGGCGCTGCAGCACTGGTGGTAGCTGCGTCCGGCGTCGGTCAGCCACATCCGGCGGGTCGTGCGTTCCACCAGCCGGGCTCCCAGGCGTTCCTCCAGGGCACTCAGGTAGCGGCTGGCTGCCGCATTGGACAAGCCCACTTTCTCAGCGGCCCTGGACAGGCTCCCCAACTCCACGACCTGTACGAACAGCTCGATTTGCGTCCAACGATCCATGGCGGTGCATTCTTCCATCTGCTGGAAATAAGAATTCTATTCTAGGCATTTTTCTTCCACTTTCGCTGCGTGACCATGGCCCCACGGCAACTCTCAGGCCTGTGCCAGGAGGCAACATCGTGCGTAGCATCAATGAAGACACCATCACCCAGGCGGTCATTGCGGCGATGGCCGCCTGCGACAATCCGCGGCTGCTGACCCTCATGACCAGCCTGGTGCAGCACCTGCATTCTTTCGCCCGCGAGGTGGCGCTGAGCGAAGTGGAGTGGGAGCAGGCGATTGGCTTTCTGACCGAGGTAGGCCACATCACCGATGACAAGCGCCAGGAGTTCATCCTGCTGTCCGACACCCTGGGGCTGTCCACCCTGGTGACGGCACAGAACAACGCCAAGCCTTGCGCCTGTACCGAGTCCACCGTCTTCGGGCCATTCTTCGTCGAGGGCGCCCCCGAGCTTGCGCTGGGCGCGGACATCGCCAATGGCGCTTGTGGCGAGCCTTGCTTCGTGAGCGGGCAGGTACGCGGGCTCGATGGCCAGCCCGTGGCCAACGCGTTGATAGACGTCTGGCAGTCGGACGAAGAGGGCCACTACGACGTGCAATCACCAGCGCCTGACGGTGAGCATGAGCACCGCGCGAGGGCACGCCTGCGCACGGATGACGAAGGGTACTTTCATTTCCGCTCGATCCTGGCGGTGCCTTATCCCATTCCCCACGATGGGCCGGTCGGGCGCATGCTCGAGGCGCTGGGGCGGCATCCCTGGCGGCCGGCTCACCTGCATTTCATGATCGTCGCGCCTGGCTACGAGCGGCTGATCACCCATGTGTTCCGCAATGGCTGCGCCTACCTGGATTCGGATGCCGTATTCGGCGTGCGCTCGACCTTGGTGGCCGACTGGGTGCGGCATGACCCTGGCCTGGCACCCGATGGCACGCGCTCCCCGGTGCCGTTCTACACCCTGCGGTACGACTTCGTGCTCAACACCGCTGGCGCGGTGGAGATGCACGCGTGATCCGGCACATCGTCATGTGGCGGCTTGCCGGTGAATCCTCGGAGGACCGGCGCCTGGCCCGCGAACACGTCAAGCAGGCCTTCGAGGGACTGCGCGGCCGCATACCGGGGCTGCAGCAGATCGAGGTGGGCATCGACCAGAGTGCCGTGGACTATGCCTGCGACGTGGTACTGGTCGCCGACTTCGAATCCCCGCAGGCCCTGGAGGCCTACGCCACACACCCTGAACATCTGCGGGTGCGCCAGGCGCTGGGCGCGCTGCGCACCGCGCGCCACCAGGTCGATTACCTACGTTCCTGATATCGGAGTCGTCATGTTGCAATCATTTGTCTATCAGTCATTGCCGAGCCGCGTGGTGTTTGGCGCCGGCAGCCTTGGCCAGCTCGAAGCCGAACTGGACGCGCTAGGCGTGCAGCGGGCCTTGCTGCTGTCCACGCCGCAGCAACGGCATGCGGCCGAAGCCATGGCACAGCGCCTTGGGACCCGCTCGGCAGGGGTCTTCGATCGGGCGGTGATGCATGTGCCCATCGAGACCGCCCGCGCGGCGCGGCAGGTGGCACGCGAACGCGGTGCCGACTGCGCCATCGCCATTGGCGGTGGTTCCACCATCGGCCTGGGCAAGGCCATCGCACTGGACAGCGGCCTGCCGATCCTGGCCGTGCCGACCACCTATGCCGGCAGTGAGATGACGCCCATCTACGGCATCACCGAGGACGGCGAGAAGCGTACCGGCAGCGATGCGAAGGTGCTGCCCAGGACCGTGATCTACGACCCGGAACTCACATGCTCACTCCCCGTGGAGCTGTCCGTGACCAGTGGCATCAACGCCATCGCGCATGCCGCCGAGGGGCTCTACGCCGCCTCCGGCAACCCGGTTACCCGGCTGATGGCGCAAGAGGGCATCCGGGCACTGGCGGCCGGGCTGCCAGGCATCCGCGCCAATCCACACGATATCGAGGCCCGCGGCTCAGCCCTTTACGGCGCCTGGCTGTGCGGCACCGTGCTGGCCCACGGTGGCATGGCCTTGCACCACAAGCTGTGCCACACGCTGGGCGGCAGCTTCAACCTCCCGCACGCCCAGACCCACACCGTGGTGCTGCCTTATGTGTTGAGCTTCAACGCGCCCTTCGCCGAGGACGCCATGCGCGACATGGCCCGGGCGCTGGGGACGCCGGACAGCGCGGCGGCGGGGGCCTGGGACCTGGCCCACGGCAACGGTGCGCCGACGTCGTTGCGTGAGCTGGGCATGTCCGAGGCTGAGCTCGAGCGCGCGGCGGATATCGCCACGCAGCGGCCGTACTGGAATCCTCGGCCACTGGATCGGGCTGCCGTGCGCGCGGTCCTGCAAGCCGCCTACGAGGGGGCCAGGCCGAGCTGAAACCCGTCGCACCTCCCGGCGTGACCTGTTGCGCCAGTGCCCAACGACAAGGAGAACAATAATGTCCCGACAACCAGATGCCGCCCAGGCTGACTACGATGTGGCGATCATCGGCTATGGCCCCACCGGCCTGGTGGCGGCTTCGCGGCTAGGCCAGGCCGGCTACAAGGTGGCCGTGGTGGAACGCTGGCCCAGCTTGTATGGGCTGCCGCGCCTGACCCATATCGATGGCGAGGTGGCGCGCATCGTCCAGGCTTGCGGCGATGTGGACCAGGCCATGCGCGATGCGCTGGCGTTGCCTACCTACCACTATGTCAACGCTGCCGGCGAGTTGCTGCTGGAGCTGCACTGGAAGGGCAAGCAGTGCGGCTATGCGGCACACAACTCCATCTACCAGCCCGACATCGAGGATGCCATCCACGGGCGCATTGCCAGCCTGGCCAATGTCCAGCTGTTCCGCGGCTGGGAAGCGGTCGCCCTGGAGCAGGGCGCGGATGGCGTGGCGCTGACGATTCAACCCACCGCATGCGGCCCCCATGCCGGGCAGGTATCCCAGGCACCTGGGCAACTGACGGCGCGCTACCTGCTGGGCGCCGATGGCGCCAACAGCTTTGTGCGAACGGCGCTGGGCATCGAGCGCACCGACCATGGCCACAAGCATCGTTGGCTGAACCTGGATTCGCAGAACCTGTCGGCGGCGGCCGAACGCTTCAAGCAACTGACCATTTTCTGTGACCCGGCGCGCGGCCACATGTACATGCCCATCGGCGAGCATCGCACCCGTTTCGAAGTGCGCCTGCTCGAAGGCGAGCGCATCGAGGATTGGCAAGATCCGGCGCAAGGCTGGCGCTGGCTGCAGGAGAAATACGGTGTTGGCCCGCAGGACTTCAAGTTCCTGCGCAATGTGGTCTACACCTTCCAGACCCGCATGGCCGAGCGTTGGCGCGAAGGGCGCGTGCTGCTGGGCGGGGACGCCGCCCATGCCATGATGCCGTACATGGGGCAGGGCGCCTGCTCCGGCATGCGCGACGGCATCAACCTGGCCTGGAAGCTCGACCTGGTGCTCAGTGGCCGGGCATCCCCCGCGCTGCTGGACAGCTACGAGGCCGAGCGGCGACCACATGCCCGCAGGATCATGGAGATGTCGCTGTTCCTCGGCCAGGTGACCAACGAGGCCGATCCGCAACGGGCCGCGGCGCGCGACGAGGCCTTCGCCAATGGCCGGATGCCGCCGATGCCGGCTTTCCCAAGGCTGGAGAACGGTGTGCTGCACCGCGAGGCCGATGGCGGCCTGCTGCCTTCCACCGGCCTGCCAGGGCCGCAGTCGCGAGTGCGGCGCGGCACTGCCGAGGGGCGCCTGGACGATGTGGTGGGCCATGGCTTCCTGCTGGTGGCGCGACACGACCCGCTGCCGTTCCTTGGCGCCAGGCAACAGGCTTTCCTGGCGCATCTTGGCTGCCACATCGTGGTGCTGGCCAAAGATGAGCAGATACCCGGCGCGGTCGCCGAACTGGATGAGGAAATGTCCAGCTTCATGCGCGAACATGGCATCGAGGCCTATATCGGCCGCCCTGACTTCGCCGTTTTTGGCTCGGTTACACACCTGGAAACGCTGGCGTCCCTGGTCGATGACCTGCGCCTCAAACTGCATTGGATCGAGGAGGGCGGCCGTGATGGCGCTTGCGCGGTCACCACCATGGAGCACAGCGCATGAGCGACACTCTCTGTTCCGCCACGCAGGCCTTCCAGCGTGCCATGCCGATGAGCCGCCTGCTCGATTGCGGCATGGATTTCAGCGATGCCCAGGCACTGTTCCGGCGCACCAGCGCCGGCGAGGCCTGGGACCAGGTCGCCGAGGCACTGGCACAGGCCCAGCTGGAGCGGGCGACCCAGGCTGCCCAGGCAGGCTGCCGGGTCACGGCGGTCGAGGCCCAGGCCTGTGCCTTGGCCAACCTGCTGTTCGCCCAGATGGCCTTCAACTACGACAACTCGCGCAAGCGCACGCTCTATGACCGCCTGGCAACGGCGACCAGCCAGTTGTGCGCGTGGTCCGAAGGTCGCATGGCTCGCGTCGAACTGCCGTTTGCGCACGGCCATCTGGTCGCCTGGCTGGTGCGGCCAGCAGCGCGGCAGGCACGCGGCACGGTGCTGTTGTTCGGTGGGCAGAGTGGCTGGGGCGTGGCTTACCTGCCAATTGCCCGCGCGCTCGCTCGACGCGGCCTGGCCACGCTGCTGGCCGAGGGGCCAGGGCAGGGCGAGACCCGCATGCGCCAGGGCCTGCTCGTCGATGTGGACATGGCGGCCGCCTACAGCCGTTTCATCGACTTCATCGCGAGCGACACCACCCTCGGCGCACCGGGCATCTGGGGCAACAGCGTGGGCGGGTTGTGGGCTGCGCGGACGGCGGCGGCCGATGGCCGCATCCAGGCCTGCTGCGTCAACGGCGGCCTGGCGGCGCCGGTGCTGTTGCCGTTTCGCACGTTCGTCGAACAGGCCGGTGCCATGCTGGGTAGCGACGATGCAGCGGCCATCGCCGAGAACTTCCGGCGCATGAGCTTCGACCCTGAGCGCGATCGCATTGCCTGCCCACTGCTGGTGCTGCATGGCGCAGCCGACCCGCTGGTGAAGCCGCAGGACCTGCAACCCTTCCTGGCCGGCGCCGACAGCCGCGATGCCAGCTTGCGCGTCTGGGCGGATGGCGAGCACACGCTCTATAACCATGCGAGCGAGCGCACCGCCTTCGTGGCCGATTGGTTTGTCCGGCGGCTTGATGCGGGTTCTGCCCCGTCATCGTTGTCACGAGAGCGTGCCGATGGCTGCTAGGCCAGTCAATTCATGATTCGGCGTCAGGACGCTGCGGCCGGTATGATGCGCCCAACGCGACCCTTTCAGAGTGAACCATGAACCGTCAGAAGAAGATCAAGCAACTGCTCAAGGCCCATGCCAAGAAGGCCAATGCCAAGTTGGCGCCGCGCAGCAACAAGCCCAGGTACATCAGCAAGGCCGATCGGGAGAAGCTGGCCGCGCAGGCGGCAGCCGAACCAGGCAGTCCTCTCGACAGGGAGGACGGGCCTTTATCGCCGGCATGAGTCAACCATGGACGGCGCATTAGGATTCGTCTGATGTGTGACCGGCAGGCAAACGCATAGCCTACGCGCTTTCTGCGTCAGCCCCCAGGGAGCACACAGGCAGCATGAACCATGGCAACTTCCTTAGCGCCCGAGCCTTCCAGGGCTTGGGCATCGCCCTCCTGTGCAGCGTTGCAGGGGCGGCCCACGCCAGTTGTACCTCGGCCAGCCTGCGCTACCTCAGCTACAGCGGGCCTGGCAATATCACGATACCGCGCGATGCGCCCGATGATACGGTGCTCTACACCGAGACTCGGACAATCCCCTACACCAGTTTTTCATGTACCACCCTGGATCAGCCTGGACACCCGCGACCTGGGCGCCGACATCGAGATCGACAACGCCACCCAGCAGTTGGTGCCGCGAAGAGGGGCGGTTGTGCTGGCACGCTATACGGGCAAGAGCGGGCGGCGCGTGCAGTTCGAGCTGTTCGACAGCCAGGGCGGACGTATCCCGTTCGGCGCCGCGCTGGAGGACGCCAGCGGCAAGCAGCTGGCGATATCCGACCCGAGCGGCAAGGCGTTGGCGCTGGTCGAGGAGGTGGAGGGGACCTTGACGGTTCGCTGGGATGGCCAGCACTGCCAGGCGAGCTATGCGTTGTCGTCGCGCGATGAAGCCTTGAACTACGAACGACGGCCATTGCGCTGCGGCCAGTAATGGCAAGATCGCGCGATCGCGGTCAGGTCAGTGCCGGCGCGATCATGCGCTGCCGCCATCGGTGCCGCGGGATGGTGCCCTAGGCTCGTGGCGCAGCACCTCGAGCAACCACAGGAACGCGGGCGAGCGATGCTGGCGACTGGGGTAGTAGAGGTAGTAAGGCTCGAAGGTCTTGCACCAGCCGGCCAGGACCTCGACCAGTTCGCCGCGCGCCAGAGGCTTGAGCACATACTCACGCGGCAGGTAGGCCAACCCCAGGCCGGCCAGCGCGGCATCGCGCGCCGAGGCAATGTTGTTGCCGACGAACTGGCCGTCGACCTTGATGCGCTGCTCCTTGCCCGCCTTGGCGAAGACCCATGGGAAGTACTCGCCGTGGGTGGGCAGGCGCAGGTTGACACAGGCATGCTCGGTCAATTCGCGCGGGTGCCTGGGTGCCGGGCGCCGTACCAGGTAGGCGGGGGAGGCGACCACCACCATCGGGTGAGGCGGGCTGATCTGCACGGCGATCATGTCCCGGGCAAGCAGGCCGCCGCGGCGTACGCCGGCATCGTAGCGGCCGCTGACGATATCGCTCAGGCCGTAGTCGATGCTCAGCTCGACGCGAATATCGGGAAACCCGGGCAGGGCCCGACTGATGGCCGGTTGCAGCACGTTGAGCACGGCGTACTCGTCGGCGTTGATGCGTACGGTGCCGGCCGGCTTGTCGCGCAGTTCGGTGATCTCCTGCAGGCCGGCGTCGATCTGCGCCATGGCCGGGCCGACCCGCTGCAGCAGTTTTTCTCCGGCGGGGGTGAGCGACACGCTGCGTGTGGTGCGGGCGAACAGGCGTACCGCCAACCGCGCCTCCAGACCACGGATCACCTGGCTGAGCGCCGACTGGGAAATCCCCAGGCGAGCCGCTGCCCGGGTGAAGTTGCCTTCTTCCGCGACCATCAGGAAGGCGGTGAGGTCCTTGAGATTGTTCCCACTCATTAAGAAGCCCTGCTAATGGCTGAATGCTGATTCTGCTGGATTATAACCAGGTCAAGGCCGCCGTAGACTTTACCGAAACCGCTACTCTTCAGGCAGCATCCGTGAACGAGGACCTATCCATGAAAAGCATTACCTTCAACAACCGTCTCTGGCCGGTCGCCGCGGATATCCGCTTCCCCAAGGATTTCGATGAAGCCCGCCAATACCCGGCCATCATCTGCGCCCACCCGATCAGCAGTTGCAAGGAACAGACGTCCGGCGCGATCTATGCGGCGAAACTTGCCGAGCAGGGCTTCATCACCCTGGCCTTCGACGCCTCCACCCAGGGAGCCAGCGGTGGCGAGCCGCGTTACAGCGAGGACCCGAGCCTGCGGGTCGAGGACTTCCGTTGCGCCGTGGACTATCTCGTGGCGCTGCCCTATGTCGATGAAGCCCGGATCGGCGTGCTGGGTATCTGCGGAGGCGGTGGCTACGCGGTCAACGCGGCCATGACCGAGCGCCGGATAAAGGCCGTGGGCACCGTGGTGGCAGCCAATTACGGACGCATCATGCGCGAAGGCGACATGAGCGCGGACGCGGCGTTGAAAACCCTGGAAGCCATCGGCAAGCAACGCACCGCCGAAGCACGCGGCGCCGAGCCGCTGTTGGTGACCTACATTCCCAACTCCCAGGCCGAGCGCGAGCAGGCGGGTATTCACGATGTCGACCTTGTCGAGGCCATCGACTACTACAAGACGCCACGCGGCCAGCAACCCGGCTCGCCGAACCAGCTGCGCTTTACCAGCGTGGCACCGGCACTGGGCTGGGACGCATTTTTCCTTGCCGAGCGCCTGCTGACGCAGCCATTGCACATCGTCATTGGCGGTGGGACACCGGGTGCGTTCGGCTCGTTCCGCGATGGCTTCGACCTGTTCGATCGAGCGCGTTCCAGCGACAAGACCTTGCAGATCGTCGAAGGAGCGACTCATTACGACCTGTATGACCAGCCTGCGCCGGTCGCCAAGGCCCTGGAGCAGTTGGTGCCGTTCTTTCGCAAACACCTCTGAGGGCAACTGAGTATTGCCCGCGCGTCCATGGGTAATGGCTTCGTGGACGCGTCGAATGCACGGGCCATTGCGCCTGTGCAGGCGACGGAGCGGGCTTGCCCCTCGAAAGGCACTTGCCGGCGGTAGCACGGCGTTGCAGTGTCGACTTCTTCCCGAGTTGATTGTTAAATTCTGAGGCTCTCCGCGCCATGGTAGGCAAATAAGTGAACTCAATGAACAATAATAATTTCTCAAGTCCGAGAGTCTGCACCCCGTCGGTGGGGGATATCCTCAATGCGCCCGGGGTCTGGGTTGAAGCTCCTAACCTTCGTAGAGGTGGGGAGAGCGGTGTCCTGAGAGTCGAGCTGAAGGGCCAGACTTTCTACAAGAAACAGCAAGTTGGGCACGTCTATCGAAGTTTTGCCCACCCGTTTGGTCATCCGACAGTTGCCCGCGAGGCGAAGGCCCTCAGGGCGGCGGCGTTGCTGGGAGTAGCGACACCATCGCTTCTCCATGCCCATGTGCAGAAACGTGATGGAGACTGGCATGCGGTGATGGTGACGGCGGCTCTTGATGGCTACATGTCGCTGGAAGACTTTTATGCCCAGGGGCTAGAAGAATCAGTTGGCCCCAGACGCCACCATGAGATTTTAGAGGCGTACGGCCGAGTGCTCGCCAGGCTGAACCTTGGGCGGTGGCAACATGGTTGCTTGTACCTGAAACATGTCTTTGTAGATTTCAGCGAGCCGAGCGTGAAAGTGGCGTTGCTTGACCTCGAGAAGGCCAGGAAACGGTTCACCGCGAAACAGGCAGCCCGGCATGATTTGAGGCAGGTCAAACGTCGATCGGAGTGGCTTGGTGAAGAATGGGAAGCGTTCTGCAGGGGCTATAGATACACGTTCGGCCAAAATGCTGAGCATCTCCTGTGACGGTTGGATGATCTATCGTCCATGATGACTGCGCCAGTCAATGGCGCAGAGCAGCAACTCCCAGGCTTTTCAAACCAGTCGGCTTTGATGACGAGCGAAGCCTCAAGAGGTTATGGGGGCTTCGGTCATATTGAATTTAACTTATGGGCAATGTTAGATGTTCATGACAAGTCCGGCATAGCGTAATTTCTGGCTGAAAATCCCGGTGATGAGCTAAGCTGTTCATCGATTTCTGTTCACAGAATGCGTTTTCCGTACCCCGGACCAATTTATTTCGCTGTCCGTGGACGCACCATCGACCACAGGGAGATGGCTAACCGAAGATTTTCAAGACTGCGCGCAATTGGTCGGACCTTCATTCAATGATCCGCATCGAAAAAATCGGGCTAGCCATCGAGCCAATGCATAGTCTGTTGCTGCAGAGCTTGCTGGGCAACGGCTCGAGTTCGCATCCCCGATCCCCAACCTCGCCTAATACGAAGCGCATCTGAAGTTGCCCACGCCGCCCAGCAATGGGCCAACGTCGACGGTTGAACAAGTGTCGACGGTTGAACAGGTCAAGCGCACGGATATCAATGGTCGCACCTAGGTGGAGGGACCCACGTCAACAGCGAGGTGATCGGCTATCGCATTCATTACCTGGCGACGCTCGCCGCGCAGGTGTCCATCCTGGCTCGACCTTCCGGACGCCGGTGGTGTGATGTTGCACGATGAGGACGAAAAGCTCGTCGGCACTCTGAAAGGGCTCGTGCCAGAGAGTACGGATACGGAAGGAATGCTGGATGTCGTTCTCACGGTTTCGCTTTCCCTATGGGCTTGCGCAGAGGAACCTTCAGGACTAGAGGGGGGCAGAAGTCGCATCATGGCACGGCAAGGCGGAGGATATTCGCCGCCACCCTCAGGGCCGCACATCACTGTACGGCCTCTCTTAGAGACATCCTATACGTCACGGCCTCTCTTGGAGACATCGATGACGACCACCTCGATCTTGTCGAGGCCGTGGCTCAGCACTATCTGCTTGAGCTGGTCTGAAAGCTCGGCAGCACTGCTGGCCTTCACTCCATTGTACGTCTTGAGCGCTTTCCCGAACCAATACACCAAGTAAATACCATAACCATTGGCTCCTTGAGTGCGTGTATAGAATGCAAGCTGGCTCAGTGGTGCGGTTAACAGTTGTTTGTGGTCATGGCGCTTGATTTCAATCGGCACAACATGACCTTTCTCATCGCGAACAAGTACATCCGCCCTGACTTGCGCGTTCAACTGTACCTCGCTGGTCGCTTTGATATTCCCGAATGCCCTCAGCCAGTCACAGAGCCGAATGACGAGGTGATCCCGGCAATGATTCTCTATTTTAGGTGACCCCGTTCTTTTCTGAGTGTCCGTGCCCTTCGGGTAGTCCCAGTATTGCTGCCATGTAGATTTCTCGCTCGAATCCATCTCCTTATTGTGCTGAAGCAGTAGCTCGACCAGCAGCGCCCGGAGGTCTCTCACACTGATGGGGCCGCAGCCGCCTAGCACATTGTCGAAGGATTGAACGTCAACGTGCTTGTACTGCATCGCTCTCATTCCACGCTGACTGTTCGCGCGTTCGTGTTGAAGCAGAGTCCGCCATGCTCCCAGATGTTCCATTGCACACAGATCATCCAGCGCCTCGATCGCTGCCTCATCCAAGGGGCTACCCAGATCGGCGATGAGCCGGGAGAGTACGAAACTTCCTTCATCCATGGTCTCAGGGTGGTGCTGAGCATGACGGCCCAGCCCCTCGATTAGGCATTTGACCAACGGCACTTCCACCTTCGGGGCAGCACTGAAAAAGTCACGGAAAAAATCTGCCCGTGTCACGCACTCATAGAGGGCGTTCCGGTCTGCCGTTTCCATGCTGAAGGCAATAGGGGTGTGGAATCTCCCCGGCGCGGCCAGCATACCGAAGCATGCCCAGAGAAATGTGGTAGTGGCGCCTAAGTTTGGGGATGAAAGGTGCGTTTCAGTGATCTCGACACACTCGCGACGAGACAGATGCCTGGCCATGGCACGCAGCAGCGGCACCAGGGCATAGGGAGGTAGGTCTGGACATGAGAGAGCGTGACGACGAATCGTTTCTGTCATCGCAGGAGATGGACGATCCTGCTTGGCAATGCAGTCAAAGACTAAGTTGACGACACTATCAGAGCAGTTCATAAGCTGATCCAACAGAGCTACACCTGCATCGGCAGCGATCAACAATTGATCGAGGCAAAGCAGGATGACGCGCTCGCGCCGCTCCTCCTCCATGACAGCCGCCGAACCCTCGATCGCACTGGCGTAGGTAGACAGCGACAGCACGGGCATATCGGCAAATCCGGTTTGCTCGGCATGCAGCAGCGCAGCCGCCGTGTACATTAATGAGCCAAGCGGAAGTTGCGGGGTGCGACAGACCAGTTCTAGCAGCATAACGTTAAGTTTACTGTCGCTTTCCGACGCTCTCATGCAATAGCGGATTGCATATGCGCAGGCTATTTGTATCTCCTCCATCCGTTTCTTCATGTCCTCCGGTATCGGAACGCCAATGGACCAGGGTGGAAGCGTAAACGCGTCATCCTCCAAGTCATCGTCAGCGCGGGCAGTCGCCAAAATTTCAAATATACCTTCTACTTCCGCTTTTCGGGGCGTGAGCAACGTTTCTACATGTCGGACCAACTGCTTGTCATTTGAGCCGATCACCAGTTGCATGCAAAGTATCGCCGCGTTCTTAAACCCGCCTTGCGCGTCACCCCCTTTGTTTTCTAGCACCCAGTTCAATCTCTGTGGTGTGGCCGTGACATTGAGCAATCGCAGGCGCTCTGAAATATCGTAATTGTCTTTAAAGCCGAGTACGCATTGCTCGAAAAGCTTATCTTCATGGTCCTTGGCCTTCATGAGCCAGTGTTTCAACGCGCGGGTAAAGACCTGTTCGTTTCGGGCGTCACGGGAGACATCGATCAGCGTGACTATCTGCATAACGAAATCAACAGTCGCCGCCGGATCTTTCAGCAAAAGCGTTCCTACCGACTCGATAAACAGGCGGTCCACGGGCGCGGGCGAGCAATAGCGATCGTTAAATACCCGCCCCCCTAGCCCCTGCTGGACCAGCACAGAGGCTAACGAATCGAGTACGAGCTGCACGATAGCGCCTTGCTCAACGAAGACATGCAGGATGGCAAGTATTGAATCGACATCGGCAGTCGTTACCTGTTTGCTACCGAGAGCGGCCAATAACTGAACCCTGACCGCCTGGCAACCGAGATGAGGACTGAGCTCAAGCGCGTTAAAGAACCCTCGATACTCCTCGCATGTCGCGCGCGCGCAATGCCCCCAGGCATCGACTGCGAGGCATCGAAGACGTGGGTCATATCGCCAGTCCAGCACAATCCGCTTGCACTCGGCGGACAACGAAGGAAGTGGTTCGCTTCGGGGAATGGCCAATAACAAGACATAAATTGTGTGCGCAGAGGAGGATGGGGCCTTTAACTTTTGTAGTATGTAAGGCTCGATATCCGGCCCTACCAGTCCTGAAACCGACACATCAGGAAGCCTCGCGAAAAGCGGGTCTTGTTCGCCCAGTGCCTGAATCAATAGCTCCCGGGCATGGTTGTCGAATACGGCCGCATCGCCGTATAGCAGTACAGCCTCAGGATCTGCGCGAACCAGCTCTAGCGCTTGGGCATGCAGGCCTATTTCGGCCAGATGGACGGCAAACCAAGCATAAAGGCCACGTAAGTCATTAGGGCTTTTGCCATCGTCACCTGTTATCAGGCCGGTAGCGCGACTCAGCGGGCAGCGATAATGATCGCCGCTGCCTTTGACTGCCAGGGCGAGGGCATGCCCCCCCAAATACTCCGCGACGACCCGATGGGCAGGTGTGAAATGCTTGCCGTCACCCTGAAACAATGCAGTACCCAACACGCCGTCTAGTTCGTCCTTGGACAACCCGCACTGGCTGAGAGTGATGGATCGTGCTGCATGCTCCTCGGAGTTCGACGACTCGAAGCGGCTGACCGTGCCGTGGCCTGTCACTAACATCAGCAGCAGCAATCTTGATGCCTTCGACAAGCATTCATCTACAGAAAAGCGCCTGGTTTCCTGGTGGAAGTAGTTATGTTCGCTGCCAAGTTGTTTGACGGCTGAGTGAAACAAATCACGTTTCGACCTTGGCCATGCACCGGTCGCGGTGACGATTCTATGCAACAGGTAAAGGCTGAGTGGGCTCTTGGTTAGCGTAGAGACGCCTGCCTGACCGGCATGACGTAAAAACTCAGGCGGCTCCAGGCAACGATAGTGCTCGAGTAGCGCTATTTGCTCGAACACATCGAGCGGCAGCAGCTTTACGACAACAATCTGATCTTTAGCTGGTGTGCGAAGCGCCTTGGTGACGAACGCCGGGCGCCATGACTCCGTGCGGCAGGATATGCGCCAGCGACTAATCGTTTTCAAAGTTCTGGAAAGTTCGAGTAGGTTCTGCTCATAGACCATGTACTCATCCAAAGCATCCAGAAACACCTCGTCGGCGGATGGGGGAGAGGCCGTGAAGTCGAGTACCTCGACAACCGATGACTTGGCATCGATTGCCAGTTTTTTTAGGGCATGAGTCTTGCCGATCCCGGGCTCACCGAGGATGACGACGCGAGGGAAAGTGGCCAGGTCGCTCAGCCGAAGGTTGCGTTGAATATGCGCTGGCCCATCTACTACGAAGACGGCGCGATTGATGTCAGCATGATTGGCAGATTCCACGTTCTGAGTCCTTTCCTTAGAGGGTGGGCTATTCAGAGCGTATGTGGTGAAGACGTCAACTGGTTTATGGCATACCGTGACTGGGCACAGGACCAACGCAATAGGCTATAAGTGGGCTGTTCATAAGCTGGCCAGAACCTTGCTTTACGATGGACGCTTAGTGTGCTGCAACGCCTTCCAGTCAACAAGCAGCGCAGTCTCGCTAGGGTGCCGGTGCTGACAAATAGGCCACTAAGGACGGGCTGGATCCGGATCAGCTCACGCAAGGTGAGTTGGGCGGGCGCTTACAGTACGCTCGCTGTCCGAGACATTGAGGAGCACGAGCCTTTCGGATGTCGGTTCGGTGCATTCAGGCCGCGGGCGCTCGAGTGCGGGAGGATTTCCTCTCGTATTCCCGGCTGAGCTGTTTGAACTGTCATCAGCCGGTTCCATTCTGCCGCATTAGAGGGATCGTGTGCATTTCCAAGACTCTGATACTTTACGTCGCTTGGTCTGTGCGGATGTACAGTATTTCCCTATGAAATATAAAATTTGACGCCAGTAAGTTGACCGTCGATTTTTTGGCTAATTCAAAGTTAAGAATTAAATGTAAACCTACTAGCTGTGTGTCTTTTATCTTGCTAGCTTCGCCACGATCTACCATCAGGGAGTGTGGAAGTAAGTGGACGTTCAAACCGATATTCGTACGTGGTTGCTCAAGCAAAACGATTGGCTGCAAGAAGCGGCTGACAGGATTCTAAAAAAAGGAGGGGTGGATGCAGCGGATATCGCTGAAATCTGCGAAATACTTAAAACACCTGCCGGCCAGAAGGCAACAGGGCACCGTACCTTCGATGAGTTGACCCACAAGCATAATGCTGATGACGAGTTGAGACTTGTTCGCATCTCTGATATCGCCGGCATTGAGAATCTTGAGCCACGACAGCCACTGGAATTCGCGGCTGCCAACCTCACTGTGATCTACGGTCACAACGGGTCAGGTAAGTCCAGTTACACACGAATTCTCAAGAAGATGGCTGGGAAACCACGAGCGGTCGAACTGAAGACCAATGTGTTCAAAGACGTGCCCGCGCAAAGCAAGTGCAGCATCGTCGCATTGCACAATGGCGTTGAGCATTCGAACGAATGGCAGGTGGGAAATGATGCCATTGACCTGTTGAGAGGTGTAGACATCTTCGATAGCGAAGAGGCTGCCCATTACCTGACGGCAGAGAGCACCGCGACCTACATTCCTCCGATCGTGGGGCTTTTCGAAAAACTCGCGACCGTTGTCGAGCAGGTCAGAGAAGCCCTCGATGATGAGCAGAAGAAGCTTATCAGTGCATTACCGGCTCTCCCAGGAGCTTATGAGGGAACACCCACCAAAGCGATTTACGGAAAGCTAGGCACGCTTGCGCCGGCAGCGCTGACGGCAGCATTGGCTTGGGGAGAGCAGGATGAGCTTCAACTGGGCGCGTTAAATGACCGGTTGAAGGCCGATGACCCCAAAGCACTGGCTGCGCAGAAGCGACGCAGGAAAATGGAGCTTCAGAAGATCATCACTGATCTGGAGGGCGGTATCAAAGCCTTCTGTGAAGCGAACCTCCAGTCCATCCGAAACTTGCGGAAGGACGCCAGCGAGAAGCGCCAAATCGCTGTTGAAGGCGCAAAAGTACAGTCAGCAGTACTGGACGGTGTTGGTACCCCAACGTGGCGTGCCATGTGGAATGCCGCCAAACTCTATTCGGCGTTGCCTTATCCTGACCGCGAGTTTCCGGTGACTGACGAGGCCCGATGCTTGCTCTGTCACCAGGAGCTTTCAGCGGAGGCCAAGCATCGCCTCGAAGATTTCGAGACCTTTGTCCATAGCCAGCTGGAGGCAGATGCCACGACTGCCGAGCAGCTGTATACCCAGTCTTTGGAGCAGTTGACAGCCATTCCGGTAGAGGCAAACCTGCAGACCCAATGCGAGGCGGCAGAGCTTCCCGAAGAGTGGCGCACGTACCTCAAGGATTTCTGGGCATTCGCGGCGGCTGCTAGAACTGCACTTGTCGAGCATGAGTTGAAAGTGGTGGCGATTGCTGTGCAGGCCCAAAATGAGTCAATCGAGCGGCTGAACGCAAGCAAGGATCAGCTAGAGCTGGATGCAGAGCAATTTGACGAGGACGCGCTAGGCTTTGATCGCGTACAAGCGGGGAGAGATAAGCTTGCGTTCGAGGCCAGAAAATGGGTCTCTCAGCAGGCTGCAGCAGTTCGCGTAGAGATTGAGCGTCTGAAGCAAGTAAAAGCCTATGACGGTTGGAAAGGCCTGGCTGGCTCGCGTGGTATCTCCCTTAAGGCTGCTGAGGTTGCGCAGGCTGTAGTTACAGAGGCATACGTCGAGCGCTTCAATAATGAGCTGCGAGCCTTAGGGGCTACGCGTATTCAGGTAGAGCTGGTCAAGACCCGTACGCGTAATGGCAAGGTGTTGCATCAGCTGCAGCTCAAAGGTGTCAAAAACGCTCGTAGCATGCCAGAGGGGGTATTGAGTGAAGGGGAGCGCCGGATTATTTCCCTGGCGGCGTTTCTTGCGGACGTCTGCGACAAACCGGGCGTCGCTCCCTTTGTCTTCGACGATCCTATCTCCTCGCTCGACCAGGATTTCGAATGGTCTGTCGCGTGCCGGCTGGTTGAACTCGCCAAGACGCGTCAAGTCATTGTGCTGACTCACCGACTTTCGCTGTACGGTATCCTGGAAGATGTGGCGCGCAAGGTTGGCGAAAAATGGAGGAAGGAGCATTACCGCCCGATGTGCATCGAATCCTACAATGGTGCTGCTGGCCATCCTGCTGATCAAGCGACTTGGAACGCTAACACCAAGTCGGCAAACAATATCTTGATAGCGCGACTGGATGTCGCAAGAAAAGCAGGCGAGGCGGGTGGAGCCGTTAGCTATAGAGATTTGGCTCAGGGTATCTGCAGTGATTTCAGGAAGCTTGTTGAGCGTTCGGTCGAGGAAGACTTGCTGAATCAGGTGGTGCTCAGACATCGACGCAGCGTAACTACCGATGGTCGACTGAGGGCTGTTCAGATTCTCCCTGAGGACTGTGAGCTCATTGATATGTTGATGACCAAGTACAGTTGCTACGAACACAGCCAGTCCGCGGAAAATCCAGCGTTTCTTCCTGAGGCGCCAGAGCTACTGCAAGATTTGGAAGCGCTCAAGGCGTGGCGTGAGGGACTAATCAAGCGGCGGGCACAGGCCGCCTGACTTTTCGTTGTTCTCAAAGCACAGCAGGTGCCCGATGCGTTCTGCTCCTGCTGTTCTAGATGAGACGCTCGGTATCGCTGAAAGCCTGTATGGATAGCTTAGCGTTCGATGACTGCGAGCGGTTGTTCATCGATACGTGAGCCTAGTTTGACCAAGACGACGGCGGCAGGCTGGAGCGGCTCAGCTCAGCCCGGTGGGATTGGAGCCCGCTGCCCTCGATACCGTTTGCGCAGTTTCTCCGCGATCAGCTTTTCCGCTCCGAGCAGTGCGCGCTCGGGGCTGTGGTGAGATTGATCAGCGTCTGGCCCTTGGCGCCGATGAGGCTAAAGGCTTGGGCAGGCATCCCGATATCAGTGATCGGTTGTAAACGCGGCTTCTGAAAGTGCATAAGCTAAACGCGCGATGCAGGCTCTAGGACGGTAGCATTGGCCTCACGTGTGTAGTGGTCAACAATTCCCGGACACAGAATTGAGTTTTTCCTCAGTAACCGCCGGCGGCACGAAACCGTTGTACTGATGCGGCCGTGTCCAGTTGTACCGCTGCATGAGATATCGCCCGATGTCCTGCTCGGCCAACGCCGTCGTCATGTAGCCCACCGTCGGCACCGCCGGCGGCACGAAACCGTTGTACTGATGCGGCCGTGTCCAGTTGTACCGCTGCATGAGATATCGCCCGATGTCCTGCTCGGCCAACGCCGTCGTCATGTAGCCCACCGTCGGCACCCATTCGGTTTTCAGGCTACGAAACAACCGCTCCATCGGCG
>NZ_VWXI01000011.1 GCF_011752525.1 Pantoea sp. Cy-639
CGGGATGCTTTCGGCGTGCTGGCGCAGCAGTTGCAGGTCGACCAGGCCGTAGCTGATTTCCTGCAGCCAGTGGTCGACGGAAGCGGCGGCGGCGCCGAGGTCTTCGCTGAGGAGGGTGTGCAGGGGGGCGACGGCGATCTGGATCTCGCGCTCGGTGAGCGCGGGAACGGCGGGTGCAGCGGTCATCAGGTACAGCCTTCCTTAGGCAGGGACGCAAGGTCCCGGGTGGTCCGTGAAGGCGAGATGATACTAGGGGGAGGGAGGCTCATCCATCAGGGAAGCGTCTGATGGATTTGTAGGATGTATCGGGGAATATCTGATGCTGCGGGGCTGTCAATGCAGGCGGCGAAGCCCGGCGGAACCCTGTAGGAGCCGGCTTTGCCAGCAAGGCTGGCTCCTACAGGTTGGGGGTTGCCGGGTGGGATGGCTCAGTTCTTCGACTTCGAGTGTCGCCAGCCCTGGTCGAAGAATGCGAACAGCACCACCAGCACGCCGGCCACCGCGAGGATCAGCGCCACGCCGTCGGTGGAGTGGGTCGCTGAATTCGCCACCAAGGCCAGCCCTCCCAGCGGCGCCAGCCCGCCGGCCACCGCGGTGCCGATCTCGCGCCCGGTGCCGAAGCCGGACGAACGCGTCTGGGGCGGGAACTGGCGGCTGAGGAACGAACCCTGCGGGGCGAACATCATCGGCGCGAGAATACCGGTGCCGACGGCGATGGCGACGTAGATCAGCAGCGGCTCGCCTGTCGACAGCAGTTGCAGGAACGGAAAGGCGAACAGCGCCGACAGCACTCCGCCAAGCATCAGCACGGTCTTGCTGCTCCAGCGGTCGCACAACCAGCCGAAGAACGGCACGGCGAAGATCGCCACCAGGCTGGCGAGGGTCACCGACAGCGAGGTGACATGGGCTTCGACGCCCTTGAACTGGGTCAGGTAGGCCAGCGAGAAAGTCTTGAAGATGTAGCTCAGGGCGTTGTAGCCGACGGCGACGAAGAACACCACGGCCAGGCCCTTGAGGTCGTTCTGGAACAGCAGCTTCAGCGGCGACGTCTGCGGCTTGTCGTCGGCCTTGTCGAGCGCCTTGAAGTCCGGGGTCTCGGGGATGCTCTTGCGCACCCACAGGCCCACCGCCACCAGGACGATGCTGGCGATGAACGGAATGCGCCAGCCGCCGGCCAGGAGGAATTCATTGCCGTTCATGGTCAGCAGGTACACGGTCAGCGATGACAGCAGCAGCCCCAGGTTCAGCCCCAGTGCCGGCCAGGCACCCTGGCTGCCGCGCTTGCCTTCGCTGGCGTGCTCGTAGGAGGTCACCGCCGCGCCCGACAGCTCGGCGCCGGCGCCCAGGCCCTGGATGATGCGGATCACCACCAGCAGGATCGGCGCCCAGATGCCGATCGTGGCGTAGCCGGGGATCAGGCCGATCAGCGCGGTGCACAGGCCCATCATGCAGAAGGTGATCACCAGCACCTGCTTGCGCCCGAAGCGGTCGCCCAGGTAGCCGAACAGCACGCCGCCGAAGGGGCGCGCGATAAAGCCGATGGCGAAGGTGGAGAATGCCAGCAGCGAGGCCACCGCCGGGTTGCTCGGGTCGAAGAAGATCTTCGAGAAGACGATCGCCGCCATGGTGGCGTACAGGTAGAAGTCATACCACTCCAGCATCGAGCCGAAGATCGTCGCCGCCGCCACCTTGCGCAGGCGCTTGCGTTGCTGTTCGGGTGTTTCGCTCGCGGCCAGGGCCGTCTCGTGTACCGACATCGGGTTTTCCTTGTTGTCTTTGTAATTGTGGATGCAGCGGGTGGATCAGCGGGCCTTGAGGATTTTCTCGGCGATCATCTGGCCGATGGGAATGGCCGAAGTGGCGGCCGGCGACGGCGCATTGCACACATGCACCATGCGTGGCGTCTCGGCGAACAGGAAGTCGTGCACCAGGGTGCCGTCGCGCATCACTGCCTGGGCGCGGATGCCGGCCTCGTAGGGCAGCAGGTCCTCGACCTCGAGCGACGGGCAGTACTTGCGGCACTGCTCCAGGTAGCCGCGCTTGAACAGCGAGTTCTTCATCTCGGTGGTGCCGGAGCCGAGGTTGTTCCAGATCGTTTTCCAGAACCCCGGAAAGCGCATGTATTCGGCGACGTCGCGCCAGTTCACCGAGAGCTTGCGGTAGTTCTCCCGGCCGAAGCCGAGCACGGCGTTGGGGCCGACGGTGACGCTGCCATCGATCATCCGCGTCAGGTGCACGCCGAGGAACGGCAGCTCCGGGTCGGGGATCGGGTAGATCAGGTGGTTGACGATCTGGTTCTTGCTCGCCGGCAGGCGGTAGTACTCGCCGCGGAAGGGGATGATCTGGTGGTCGATCTGCACCCCGGCCAGGCGTGCCAGGCGATCGGACTGCAGGCCGGCGCAGGCCACCAGCTGGCGGGCGCGCCAGGTGTGGCTGTCGGTGCCGATGGCGACGTGGTCGGCGTGCTCCTGGATGGCCTGCACGCGGGTCGACAGGTGCAGCTCGCCGCCAGCCTGGCGGATCACCTTGGCCATGGCGTTGCACACCTGGGTGTAGTCGACGATGCCGGTGGCATCGAGGAACAGCGCGCCCTGGCCGACGATGTTCGGCTCGCGCTCGCGCAGCGCGGCGGCGTCCAGGCGCTCGACCTTCAGGCCGTTCTGCTGCGAGCGCTCGTACAGCGCCTGCATGCGCTGCATCTCCAGCTCGTTGGAGGCTACCAGCAGCTTGCCGCAGACTTCGAAGGCGATGCCATGCTCGCGGCAGAAGTCCTTGGTCGCCTGGGCGCCGCGCTTGCACAGCTCGGCCTTGAGGCTGCCGGGGGCATAGTAGATGCCGGCGTGGATCACGCCGCTGTTGTGGCCGGTCTGGTGGCGGCCGAGGCTGGCTTCCTTTTCCAGGATCAGCAGCGAGGCGCCGGGGCGCTGTTCGAGCAGGGCCATGGCGGTGGCGAGGCCGACGATGCCGCCGCCGATGATGCAGTAGTCGTAGGTCATGCAGGGGTTACCTTGGAATTCTTGTCGGTGGATCTGCTTATCAGGTTGTCAGACTAACTAGTGCGCGTGAAAGCCTCGCCAGGTCGCGATGGGGTTCTCCGGGATCAGTCGAGGGCGGGAAGATCGAGTTTCAGGCGCTTGGCCGAGGCCCGCAGGTGCGCTTCGGCGCAGGCTGCGGCGGCCAGGCGGTCGCCGTCGGCAATGGCCTGGTACAACGCCCGGTGCTCGCGCAGGGCATCGGCCGAGCCGCCCACTGCGGGGCTGGCGGAGTTTTCCCAGGCGGTACGGCGCGCGGCGGCCAGCTGGCCACCGAGGAAATCGTGGAAGGCGACGAAGTAGTCGTTCTTGCTGGCTTCGGCGATGGCGCGGTGGAAGGCCACGTCGGCGGCAGAGGCGGTGGCGAAATCGCTGCGCGGGTCTTCCATGGTGCCCAGGGCGAGGGCCATGCGGCTCAGGTCGTCGGCGTCGCGGCGGCGGGCGGCGATGGCGGCGGCCTGGGTCTCGATCCACAGGCGCATTTCGAACATCTGCACCAGGTCCGGCTTGCGACCGCTGTCGGGGAAGCGGAACACCGTGCCGTGAGGCGTCTGCGAGATGTACGAGCCAAGCCCGCGACGAGCGATCAGCACGCCGTCGGCCTTGAGCTGCGCCACGGCCTCGCGCACTACCGAACGGCTGACGTTCAGCTGTTCGGCCAGTTGCTGTTCGGTGGGCAGGCGTGATTCGGCGGCCAGGCGGCCGGCATCGATTTCGGCGCGGATGGCGCCGACGACGCGTTCGACGAGGGTGTCGGGGCGCTGGAGCTCGAGCATGGACGGGAAGTGCCTATTGATCAGGTTGTCAGACAATGCCTGCGCGAGTGGTGGCCTGTCAATGTCCGGATGCCTTGCGCGCAGCCTGCAGGGGCGGCCTTGCCTTGCGAAAGGGCTGCGCAGCAGCCCCGGCGCTGGGGTGTTGGCGGGCAAATCCTGGGGCCGCGTTGCGATCCTCTCGCGACACAAGGCCGCGCCTGCAGGTGATGGGTCGGCTTCAGACTTCGCAGACGAAGGTGCCGGTACCGTCTAGGATGTTGCGCAGGGTTTGCTTCACTTCGTCCAGGTCGGTGCCGGCGCTGGTCAGGATGATCTCCAGTTGCTCGTCGCCCTTGAGCGCATCGCGATCCCCGGGCGCCACTTCGATCAGCAGGCGATCGGCAGCCAGGGTTACCTTCAGTCCGTCCAGGGTCGAGGGCTCGTCGTCCAGGGTCAGGTCGACGGTGTCTTCGTCCGGGTAACGGGTCAGCAGGAACATCTGGCCCTTGTCGCTGTGGCAGCACAGGGTCGCCATGTTGTCTTCCTCGTCGTCGCAGGGCGTGGCGAACAGCAGGGCGGTCTTCAATTGCATGAGAGGGCTCGGGTCAATGGAAATGAAAAGGAATTCTGACAGCCTTGCGCTTATCGATAAACGTAAAGTTACCGCGCATTGACCGAAATTGTCGCAGCGCTGCAAGCCGGGATGACTGCTCAGTCGTTAAGCTGCCCAGTCGATGGGTTCCCGTAAAGGCACAGCCACCGGGCAGTCGCTTTTGCAGGTGCCCAACGCTCCTGTCTTGCCACGGGTTGGCTATGGTTGATCCGTACAAGGCGCACGTACGCGACGCTTCACCTATAACAAAGCCCAAGCGGAGTACCACAGATGGCGTTCTTCACCGCAGCCAGCAAAGCCGACTTCCAGCATCAACTGCAAGCGGCCCTGGCGCAGCACATCAGCGAACAGTCCCTGCCACAAGTGGCACTGTTCGCCGAGCAGTTCTTCGGCATCATCTCTCTGGACGAACTTACTCAGCGCAGGCTGTCGGACCTGGCCGGCTGCACGCTGTCCGCCTGGCGCATCATCGAGCGCTTCGACCCCCAGCACCCGCAAGTGCGGGTCTACAACCCCGATTACGAACGCCACGGCTGGCAGTCGACCCACACCGTGGTCGAGGTCCTGCACCATGACCTGCCGTTCCTGGTCGACTCGGTGCGTACCGAGCTCAACCGCCGCGGCTACAGCATCCACACCCTGCAGACCACCGTGCTCAGCGTGCGCCGCGGCGCCAGGGGCGAGTTGGCCGAGCTGCTGCCCAAGGGCAGCCAGGGCGAGGGCGTCAGCCATGAGTCGCTGATGTACCTGGAGATCGACCGCTGCTCCAATGCCGCCGAGCTCAGCACCCTGGCCAAGGAGCTGGAGCAGGTGCTGGCCGAGGTGCGCGGCGTGGTCGCCGACTTCGAGCCGATGAAGGCCAAGATCCGCGAACTGCTGGAACTGGTCGAGCACAACGCCTTCGGCCCGGCGCAGAACGACAAGGCCGAGGTGAAGAGCTTCCTGTCGTGGCTGCTGGACAACCATTTCACCTTCCTCGGCTACGAGGAGTTCACCGTCGAGGCCGATGCCGGCGGTGGCCACCTGGTCTACGACGAAGCCTCGTTCCTCGGCCTGGCTCGCCTGCTGCGCGCCGGCCTGGGCGCCGACGACCTGCGCATCGAGGACTACGCCGTCGCCTACCTGCGCGAACCGCGCCTGCTGTCGTTCGCCAAGGCCTCGCAACCGAGCCGCGTGCACCGTCCGGCCTACCCGGACTACGTGTCGATCCGCCAGATCGACAAAGACGGCAACGTGATCAGGGAATGCCGCTTCATGGGCCTGTACACCTCGTCGGTGTATGGCGAGAGCGTGCACACCATCCCCTACATCCGTGGCAAGGTCGCCGAGGTCGAGCGCCGCTCGCACTTCGACCCGAAAGCCCACCTGGGCAAGGAACTGGCCCAGGTGCTCGAGGTGCTGCCGCGCGACGACCTGTTCCAGACCCCGGTCGACGAGCTGTTCAGCACGGCCATGTCGATCGTGCAGATCCAGGAACGCAACAAGATCCGCGTGTTCCTGCGCAAGGATCCGTACGGTCGCTTCTGCTACTGCCTGGCCTATGTCCCGCGGGAGATCTACTCCACCGAGGTGCGCCAGAAGATCCAGCAGGTGCTGATGGAGCGCCTGAAGGCCACCGACTGCGAGTTCTGGACCTTCTTCTCCGAGTCGGTGCTGGCCCGCGTGCAGCTGATCCTGCGGGTCGACCCGAAGAACCGCATCGACATCGACCCGCAGCAACTGGAAAAGGAAGTGGTCCAGGCCTGCCGCTCGTGGCAGGACGACTTCTCGGCGCTGGTGGTGGAAAACTTCGGCGAGGCCCAGGGCACCAACATCCTCGCCGACTTCCCCAAGGGTTTCCCGGCCGGCTACCGCGAGCGCTTCGCCGCCCATTCGGCGGTGGTCGACATGCAGCACGTGCTGAGCCTGTCCGAGGCCCGGCCGCTGGCCATGAGCTTCTACCAGCCGCTGACCCAGCTCGGTGAGCGCCAGCTGCATTGCAAGCTGTACCACGCCGACACGCCGCTGGCGCTGTCGGACGTGCTGCCGATCCTGGAGAACCTCGGCCTGCGCGTGCTCGGCGAGTTCCCGTATCGCCTGCGCCACGCCAGCGGCCGCGAGTTCTGGATCCACGACTTCGCCTTCACCTACAGCGAAGGCCTGAACCTGGATATCCAGCAGCTCAACGACACCTTCCAGGACGCCTTCGTCCATATCGTCAAGGGCGACGCCGAGAACGACGCCTTCAACCGCCTGGTGCTGACCGCCGGCCTGCCGTGGCGCGACGTGGCGTTGCTGCGCGCCTATGCCCGCTACCTCAAGCAGATCCGCCTGGGCTTCGACCTGGGCTACATCGCCAGCACCCTGAACAACCACACCGATATCGCCCGCGAGCTGACCCGGCTGTTCAAGACCCGCTTCTACCTGGCGCGCAAGCTGACCCAGGACGACCTCGACGACAAGCAGCAGCGCCTGGAGCAGGCAATCCTCACCGCCCTGGACGATGTCCAGGTGCTCAACGAGGACCGCATCCTGCGTCGCTACCTGGACCTGATCAAGGCCACCCTGCGTACCAACTTCTACCAGCCGGACGCCAACGGCCAGAACAAGTCGTACTTCAGCTTCAAGTTCAACCCCAAGCTGATCCCCGAGCTGCCCAAGCCAGTGCCGAAGTTCGAGATCTTCGTCTACTCGCCGCGGGTCGAGGGCGTGCACCTGCGCTTCGGCAACGTCGCCCGCGGCGGCCTGCGCTGGTCGGACCGCGAGGAAGACTTCCGCACCGAGGTGCTGGGCCTGGTCAAGGCGCAACAGGTGAAGAACTCGGTGATCGTGCCGGTCGGCGCCAAGGGCGGCTTCCTGCCACGCCGCCTGCCGCTGGGCGGCAGCCGGGACGAGATCGCCGCCGAGGGCGTGGCCTGCTACCGCATCTTCATCTCCGGCCTGCTCGACATCACCGACAACCTCAAGGACGGTGGCGTGGTGCCGCCGGCCAACGTGGTGCGTCACGATGACGACGATCCGTACCTGGTGGTGGCGGCCGACAAAGGCACCGCGACCTTCTCCGACATCGCCAACGGCATCGCCATCGACTACGGCTTCTGGCTGGGCGATGCCTTCGCCTCCGGCGGTTCGGCCGGCTATGACCACAAGAAGATGGGCATCACCGCCCGTGGCGCCTGGGTCGGCGTGCAGCGCCACTTCCGCGAGCGCGGCATCAACGTGCAGCAAGATCCGATCACCGTGGTCGGCATCGGCGACATGGCCGGCGACGTATTCGGCAACGGCCTGCTGATGTCCGACAAGCTGCAACTGGTGGCGGCGTTCAACCACCTGCACATCTTCGTCGACCCGAATCCGGATCCGGCCACCAGCTTCGTCGAGCGCAAGCGCCTGTTCGACCTGCCGCGCTCGGCGTGGAGCGACTACGACGCCAGCATCATGTCCGAAGGTGGCGGGATCTTCCCGCGCAGCGCCAAGAGTATCGCCATCAGCCCGCAGATGAAGGAGCGCTTCGCCATCGAAGCCGACCGCCTGACCCCGACCGAGTTGCTGCACGCTCTGCTGCAGGCCCCGGTGGACCTGCTGTGGAACGGCGGCATCGGCACCTACGTCAAGGCCAGTAGCGAAAGCCACGCCGATGTTGGCGACAAGGCCAACGACGCCTTGCGGGTCAACGGCAACGAGCTGCGCTGCAAGGTGGTGGGCGAGGGCGGCAACCTCGGCATGACCCAGCTTGGCCGCGTCGAGTTCGGCCTGCACGGCGGTGCCACCAACACCGACTTCATCGACAACGCTGGCGGCGTCGACTGCTCCGACCACGAGGTCAACATCAAGATCCTGCTCAACGAAGTGGTGCAGGGTGGCGACATGACCGAGAAGCAGCGCAACCAGTTGCTGGGCAGCATGACCGACGAAGTGTCCGGGCTGGTGCTGGGCAACAACTACAAGCAGACCCAGGCCTTGTCGCTGGCGGCGCGCCGCGCCCGCGAGCGCATCGCCGAGTACAAGCGCCTGATGGCTGACCTCGAGAGCCGCGGCAAGCTCGACCGTGCCATCGAGTTCCTGCCCACCGAGGAGCAACTGGCCGAGCGCCTCGCGGCTGGCCAGGGCCTGACCCGTGCCGAACTGTCGGTGCTGATCTCCTACAGCAAGATCGACCTCAAGGAGCAACTGCTCAAGTCGCTGGTCCCGGACGACGACTACCTGGCCCGCGACATGGAAACTGCGTTCCCGCCGTCGCTGGTGAGCAAGTTCGGCGAGCCGATGCGCCGCCACCGCCTCAAGCGCGAGATCGTCAGTACCCAGATCGCCAACGACCTGGTCAACAACATGGGCATCACCTTCGTCCAGCGGCTGAAGGAGTCCACCGGCATGAGCCCGGCCAATGTGGCCGGTGCCTATGTGATCGTGCGTGACATCTTCCACCTGCCGCACTGGTTCCGTCAGATCGAGGCACTGGACTACCAGGTTCCGGCCGAGATCCAGCTGACCCTGATGGACGAACTGATGCGCCTGGGCCGTCGCGCCACCCGCTGGTTCCTGCGCAGCCGTCGCAACGAGCAGGATGCCGGTCGCGATGTCGCGCACTTCGGGCCGAAGATCGCCCAGCTGGGGCTCAAGCTCGACGAGCTGCTGGAAGGCCCGACTCGCGAGCGCTGGATGGTCCGCTACCAGAGCTTCGTCGAGGCCGGCGTGCCTGAGCTGCTGGCGCGCATGGTCGCCGGCACCACGCACCTGTACACCCTGCTGCCGATCATCGAGGCCTCGGATGTCACCGGTCACGATCCGGCGCAGGTGGCCAAGGCGTTCTTCGCCGTGGGCAGTTCGCTGGACCTGACCTGGTACCTGCAGGAGATCAGCAACCTGCCGGTGGAGAACAACTGGCAGGCCCTGGCCCGCGAGGCGTTCCGCGACGATATCGACCTGCAGCAGCGGGCGATCACCATCTCGGTACTGCAGATGGCCGACGCGCCGGACGACATGGATGCCCGCGTGGCGCTGTGGGCCGAGCAGCACCGGGTGATGGTCGAGCGCTGGCGTGCCATGCTCGACGACTTGCGCAATGCCACGGGCACCGACTATGCGATGTACGCGGTGGCCAACCGCGAGCTGGTCGACCTGGCGCTGAGCGGGCAGGCGGCGGTGGTGCCGTCCTGATCCAGGTGGTGCAGTAAAAGAAAGCCCCGGCAGAGATGCCGGGGCTTTTTCATTTCAGCCGGCCGGCCAGGGCTCCAGCAAGGCGTACGCCATGCCTGGCGTTACTTGAAGCGCCGCTCGACGCCTTTTTCCACGAGGATCTTCGCCGAGATTTCCTCCACCGAGAAATGCGTGGAGTTGATATGCGGGATGCTCTCGCGACGGAACAGATTCTCCACCTCGCGCACCTCGAACTCGCACTGGGCAAAGCTCGAATAGCGACTGTTGGGCTTGCGCTCGTGGCGGATGGCCGTCAGCCGGTCGGGGTCGATGGTCAGGCCGAACAGCTTCTGCTGGTACTTCTTCAGCACCGCCGGCAGTTGCAGGCGCTCCATGTCTTCCTCGGTCAACGGGTAGTTGGCCGCACGGATGCCGAACTGCATGGCCATGTACAGGCAGGTCGGGGTCTTGCCGCAGCGCGACACGCCGACCAGGATCAGGTCGGCCTTGTCGTAGTAGTGGGTGCGCGCGCCGTCGTCGTTGTCGAGGGCGAAGTTGACCGCCTCGATGCGCTCCATGTAGTTGGAGTTGCCGCCGATCGAGTGCGACTTGCCGACGGAATACGACGAATGGGCGGTCAATTCCTGCTCGAGCGGGGATAAAAACGTCGAGAAGATGTCGATCATGAAGCCATTGGAGGTGGCCAGGACTTCACGGATGTCCTGGTTGACGATGGTGTCGAAAATGATCGGACGCACCCCGTCGCGCTCGGCCGCGGCGTTGATCTGCTGGACCATGGCCCTGGCCTTGTCTAGCGTGTCGATGTAGGGGCGCGTGAATTTATTGAACGGAATGCTCTCGAATTGTGCGAGCAGGCTCTGCCCCAACGTTTCTGCCGTGATGCCGGTGCCGTCGGAGATGAAGAACGCGGATCGTTTCATTTGCGCGAGGGGCCTTAATCTGCCGGATATTTCTGGATATGATAGGTTCGGTTTGCCGAACGCGGTTGCCCGGCATTCTCACTTATTTTCCAGGTCCAGGCCACAAGCGCCCGGCCAAGCCGCAGAGTCGGCAGGCGAGCGCCCTTGAGCTTTTCCAATACAGTTAGTGGAGAGATCACCTTGGTAGAGTACGTAGTTTCCCTCGATAAGCTCGGCGTCCATGATGTAGAGCATGTGGGGGGCAAGAACGCATCCCTGGGCGAGATGATCAGCAACCTTGCGGGTGCCGGTGTCTCGGTGCCGGGCGGCTTTGCCACTACGGCTCAGGCGTACCGTGACTTCCTCGAGCAGAGCGGCCTGAACGGGCGCATCCACGCCGCGCTCGACGCGCTGGATGTCGACGATGTCAACGCCCTGGCCAAGACCGGCGCGCAGATCCGCCAGTGGGTGATGGAGGCCGAGTTCCCGGCCCGCCTCGATGCCGAGATCCGCACAGCGTTCGCCGAAATGTCCAAGGACAACCCGAACATGGCCGTGGCCGTGCGCTCCTCGGCCACAGCCGAAGACCTGCCGGACGCCTCCTTCGCCGGCCAGCAGGAGACCTTCCTCAACATCCGTGGCGTCGACAACGTCATCCGGGCCGCCAAGGAAGTCTTCGCTTCGCTCTTCAACGACCGTGCCATCGCCTATCGCGTGCACCAGGGCTTCGATCACAAGCTGGTCGCCCTGTCCGCCGGCGTGCAGCGCATGGTCCGTTCCGAAACCGGTACCGCTGGCGTGATGTTCACCCTCGACACCGAGTCGGGCTTCCGCGACGTGGTGTTCATCACTGGCGCCTACGGCCTGGGTGAGACCGTCGTCCAGGGCGCGGTCAACCCGGACGAGTTCTACGTCCACAAGAACACTTTGCAGGCCGGCCGCCCGGCGATCCTGCGCCGCAACCTGGGCAGCAAGGCGATCAAGATGGTCTATGGCGACGAAGCCAAGGCCGGTCGCTCGGTCAAGACCGTCGAGGTCGACCGTGCCGAGCGCGCGCGCTTCTGCCTGAGCGACGCCGAGGTCAACGAACTGGCCAAGCAGGCGATGATCATCGAGCAGCATTACCAGCGCCCGATGGACATCGAGTGGGCCAAGGATGGCGACGATGGCAAGCTGTACATCGTCCAGGCCCGCCCCGAGACCGTGAAGAGCCGCGCCAGCGCCAATGTCATGGAGCGCTACCTGCTCAAGGAGAAGGGCACCGTGCTGGTCGAGGGCCGCGCGATTGGCCAGCGTATCGGCGCCGGCAAGGTCCGGGTGATCCACGATGTGTCCGAGATGGACAAGGTCCAGCCCGGCGACGTGCTGGTCTCCGACATGACCGACCCGGACTGGGAACCGGTGATGAAACGCGCCAGCGCCATCGTCACCAACCGTGGCGGGCGTACCTGCCACGCGGCGATCATCGCCCGTGAGCTGGGTATCCCGGCGGTGGTCGGTTGCGGTAACGCCACCCAGGTGCTCAAGGACGGTCAGGGCGTCACCGTATCTTGCGCCGAGGGCGACACCGGTTTCATCTTCGAGGGCGAACTGGGCTTCGACGTCAAGCAGAACTCGGTCGATGCCATGCCTGAGCTGCCGTTCAAGATCATGATGAACGTCGGCAACCCGGACCGCGCGTTCGACTTCGCCCAGTTGCCCAACGCCGGTGTCGGCCTGGCGCGCCTGGAGTTCATCATCAACCGCATGATCGGCGTGCACCCCAAGGCGCTGCTGAACTATGCAGGCCTGCCGCCGGAGCTCAAGGACAGCGTCGACAAGCGCATCGCCGGCTACGACGACCCGGTCGGCTTCTATGTCGAGAAGCTGGTCGAGGGCATCAGCACCCTGGCCGCGGCCTTCTATCCGAAAAAGGTCATCGTGCGTCTGTCGGACTTCAAGTCCAACGAATACGCCAACCTGATCGGCGGCAAGCTCTACGAGCCGGAAGAAGAGAACCCGATGCTGGGCTTCCGTGGTGCTTCGCGCTACATCAGCGAGTCGTTCCGTGACTGCTTCGAGCTCGAGTGCCGCGCCCTCAAGCGCGTGCGCAACGAGATGGGCCTGACCAACGTCGAGATCATGGTGCCGTTCGTGCGCACCCTGGGCGAGGCCAGCCAGGTCGTCGACCTGCTCGCCGAGAACGGCCTGGCCCGTGGCGACAACGGCCTGCGCGTGATCATGATGTGCGAGCTGCCATCCAACGCGCTGCTGGCCGACGAGTTCCTCGAGTACTTCGACGGCTTCTCCATCGGCTCCAACGACCTGACCCAGCTGACCCTGGGCCTGGACCGCGACTCGGGGATCATTGCCCACCTGTTCGACGAGCGCAATCCTGCGGTCAAGAAGCTGCTGGCCAACGCCATCCAGGCGTGCAACAAGGCCGGCAAGTACATCGGTATCTGCGGCCAGGGCCCGTCGGATCACCCGGACCTGGCCAAGTGGCTGATGGAACAGGGTATCGAGAGCGTGTCGCTGAACCCTGACTCGGTGCTCGAGACCTGGTTCTTCCTGGCCGAGGGCCAGGGCGCGGCCTGATGTGATCCGTCGGGCGCGCTCGCCGCGCCCGCGTTGGGATGTGGGAGCGGGCTTGCCCCGCGATGGCGCCAGCGACGATGGGCGTCATCGCCGGGCAAGCCCGCTCCCATGTTTTTGTCTTCCAGATGTTTGTGAATCCATGCAAAGCAGCAGCACCCAATTTCCCGTCGCGTTGCTCAGTGCCGAGCGTCGCGGCGACCTCAGCGAAGACGTCTATCGGATCAAGGCCGGCAACAGCCCGGATGCGAGCGTCGAGTTGGCAGTCACCCGCCTGGGACTGGCCGATCAAGGGCGTGCCCAGGGCGTGCCGGTCGTGCTCGTGCATGGCAGTTTCTCCAACCGTCGCTTCTGGTACTCGCCCAAGGGCGTGGGCCTGGGCGCGTTCCTGGCGCGCGCCGGGTTCGATGTGTGGATCGCGGAGATGCGCGGCCATGGCCTGTCGCCGCGCAATCGCGACTGGCGGCACAACCGTGTGGCTGACTACGCGCGTTACGATCTGCCGGTGATCGCTGCGTTCGTCCATGAGCAGGCTGGCCGGGCGCCGCACTGGATCGGCCATTCGCTGGGCGGCACGACCCTGGCAGCGGCGCTGGGCGGTGCTTACCTGGAGCAAGGACTGGTCGCCAGCGTCGCGCTCTTCGGCACCCAGGTCAGTCGCATCTACTGGCCCCTGAAAGTGCCGCCGGTGGCATGGGGCGCAGGCATGCTGATCAAGCGTTTCGCGCAGATTTCCGGTGCGCGGTTCAAGCGCGGCCCGGAAGACGAGCCGATTGGCGTGGCCCTGGAGAGCCTGCGCTGGAATGGCCTGTTCGGCCGCTTCGGCGACAAGGAACATGACTGGTGGGCGGGGCTGGCCAAGGTCGATGTGCCGTTGCTGGCGGTGGCCGGCGCCGGTGATTTCCAGGATCCGGTCTGGGCCTGTCGCAAGCTGTTCGAACAGGTGGGTGGCGACAGCAAGCAGTTCCTGCGCCTGGGGCGCGAGGAAGGCTTCGAAGTGTTCGGTCATGTCGACATGCTGGTCAGCAAGGCGGCACAGGCCCAGGTGTGGCCGCTGGTGGAGCGCTGGTTGCGCGATCCGCAGGCGCCGGTGCATGCCTCGACCGTGGCGACGGCGTCTCTGGTTGCGGGTTGAGCCGTGTGGCCGAGCATGGGGAAACTGACTGACCGGTCCCGGATGACGTGGCCCCGATCCCCGGTGTAGCCTTGTCCCGGCGCAAGATCCCGACCTTTCGTTGTGACTGACAGGAGTTTCCCATGCAGCATTACGTAACCCCCGACCTGTGCGATACCTACCCGGAGCTGGTCCAGGTGCTCGAGCCGATGTTCAGCAACTTTGGTGGCCGCGACTCCTTCGGGGGCCAGATCGTCACCATCAAGTGCTTCGAGGACAACTCACTGGTCAAGGAGCAGGTCGAGCTCGACGGCAAGGGCAAGGTGCTGGTGGTCGACGGCGGCGGCTCGCTGCGTCGTGCGCTGCTGGGCGACATGCTGGCCGAGAAGGCGGCGAAGAATGGCTGGGAAGGCCTGCTGATCTATGGCTGCGTGCGCGATGTCGACGTGCTGATCCAGACCGACGTCGGTATCCAGGCGCTGGCCAGCCATCCGATGAAAACCGACAAGCGCGGCATCGGCGACCTCGACGTCGCGGTAACCTTCGCCGGTGTGACCTTCCGCCCGGGTGAGTACGTGTATGCCGACAACAATGGCGTGATCGTCTCGCCAAGCCCGCTGAAGATGCCCGAGTGACGCGCCGCGTGCGCTGATGGAGCTTTGATGTTCGAGGAAGACAACGCGCAGTGGGGGCTGGTGCATGCCCTGGTGCTCGACGGCAAGGGCGGCGCCCGTGCGCTGACCCGTACCGAGTTGGACGGCTTGCAGTTGCAGGCGCAGGAAAGCCTGTGGCTGCACTGGGACCGCAGTCACCCACAGACCCGTACCTGGCTGCTGCACGACAGTGGCCTGAGCGAGTTCGCCTGCGACCTGCTGCTGGAGGAGAACACCCGGCCGCGCCTGCTGCAACTGACCAGCGAGCAGATGCTGCTGTTCCTGCGCGGGGTCAACCTCAACCCGGGCGCGGAGCCCGAGGACATGGTCTCGGTGCGGATCTTCGCCGAGGCGCGTCGAGTCATCTCGTTGCGCCTGCGGCCGTTGCGCGCCAGCGACGAGATTCTCCAGCAACTGGACGAGGGCAGGGGGCCGAAGTCGGCGTCCGAGCTGTTGCTGCTGATGGGGGAGCTGCTGACGGAAAAGGTCCAGGCCCTGGTCAGCGACCTGGCGGAAGCGGTCGATCTCGAAGAAGAGAAGGTGGAATCCGACGAACGGTATACG
Source organism: Pantoea sp. Cy-639 (assembly GCF_011752525.1). GTDB lineage: Bacteria > Pseudomonadota > Gammaproteobacteria > Pseudomonadales > Pseudomonadaceae > Aquipseudomonas. The sequence goes on from NZ_VWXI01000011.1 coordinate 15,341, forward strand.
CCGGAGCACGGGAGCCTGCAGCAGATTCGGCGGCGTGCCGCGGCACTGCGCCGTTTCCTTGCCCCACAGCGTGACATCTATGCCCAGTTGTCGCGCAACAAGTGCAGCTGGTTCGCCGACCCTGACACCGATTACTGGAACGAGCTGAACAACAGCCTGATCCGCTACCTCGAAGAGCTGGAACTGGCCCGCGAACGGGCGGCCCTGGTGCTCGAAAGCGAGGATCGGCGGCGCAGCGAGCGGATGAACCGGACGATGTACCGCTTCAGCATCATTACCTGCATCTTCCTGCCCATGAGCTTCATTACCGGCCTGCTGGGTATCAACGTTGGCGGTATTCCGGGTTCGGGCAACCCCTATGGTTTTCTGTTCGCGTGCCTGATCGTGCTGGGCCTGGCGGTTGGGCAGTGGTGGTTGTTCCGGCGGTTGCGATGGGTGTGAGGTGCCTCGTGGCGTGTTCGCGCACTCATTTTGAAACATTCGTCCCACATCGCCGTGTGACCCATGGCTCGGCGCCCTCGTCTTTGACAGACATTACGCGAGGTGCCCATGCACGATCCGTTTGAAGAATCCTTGCGCGACCTGCTCAAGGCTGCACCGTCCGGCCAGGACCGCGACGATGACGCCTGTCTGGGGCGCGTGCTCAAGACCGCCAACCGCCAGGTGGGCGCGGGCGACCTGTTCAGCCTGCTTGGCCGATGGAGCCAGGCGCTGTTGATCGCCGTGAACAATGGCTCGGCGCATGTCGCGCCGGTCCGCAGACACTCTACCCGCAACTCTGCCGCCGGCAGAAACGCAGATAAGGCCGATTGAATATGGAACTCGATCTCTGGACCCAGAGTCTGGTCACCGCCATGACTGCCCTTTGGACCAAGGTGGCGAACTTCATCCCCAACCTGTTCGGCGCGCTGGTCGTGGTGCTGCTTGGCTTCGTGGTTGCCAAGCTGCTCGACACCCTGCTCTCCAAGGTGCTGGCCAAGTTCGGCCTGGACCGCCTGATGAGTGGCACCGGGCTGACCAAGATGCTTGCCCGAGTGGGCGTCCAGGTGCCGATCTCGACCCTGATCGGCAAGATCGTCTACTGGTTCGTGTTGCTGATCTTCCTGGTCTCGGCCGCTGAATCGCTGGGCCTGGAGCGGGTTTCCGCGACCCTGGACATGCTCGCCCTGTACCTGCCCAAAGTGTTTGGCGCGGCGCTGGTGCTGCTGGCCGGGGTGCTGCTGGCACAACTGGCCAATGGCCTGGTGCGCGGCGCTGCCGAAGGCATCGGCCTGGAGTACGCTGCCGGCGTCGGTCGCATCGTCCAGGGCCTGGTGATCATCATCAGCATCTCGGTGGCGATCAGTCAGCTCGAGGTCAAGACTGACCTGCTCAACCATGTGATCGTCATCGGTCTGGTGACCGTTGGTCTGGCCGTTGCGCTGGCGATGGGCCTGGGCAGTCGGGAGATCGCCGGGCAGATCATCGCCGGAATCTATGTGCGCGAGCTCTACCAGGTGGGCCAGCAGGTGCGGATTGGCGAGGTCGAAGGGCATATCGAGGAGATCGGCACGGTCAAGACGACGCTGCTGACCGATGAGGGGGAGCTGGTGTCGCTGGCCAATCGCGAGCTGCTCGAGCAGCGCGTGAATAGCCGCTGAACATCCAAAAGCTGTTAATGTATGCCGCCGCGAAATCGGCCCATCGGGGCCGCGCGGCGACATTGACCTGACTGTCGGCCAGATCCGTTTTGAATAAAGTTCACTCGCCGCCCATGCGCTACGACCCCCGAGAACTCACCGACGAGGAGTTGGTGGCGCGTTCGCATGAGGAGCTGTTTCACGTTACCCGCGCCTATGAGGAGCTCATGCGGCGCTACCAGCGCACGCTGTTCAATGTCTGTGCGCGTTACCTGGGGAACGATCGGGATGCCGACGATGTCTGTCAGGAGGTGATGTTGAAGGTGCTGTATGGGTTGAAGAACTTCGAGGGCAAGTCGAAGTTCAAGACCTGGCTCTACAGCATCACCTACAACGAATGCATCACCCAGTACCGCAAGGAGCGTCGCAAGCGCAGGTTGATGGATGCCTTGAGTTTGGACCCCATGGAAGAGGCGTCCGAGGACAAGGCTCCGAAGGCCGAAGAGAAGGGCGGGCTGGACAAGTGGTTGGTGCATGTGAACCCGATCGACCGGGAGATCCTGGTGCTGCGATTCGTCGCGGAACTGGAGTTCCAGGAGATCGCCGACATCATGCACATGGGTCTGAGTGCCACGAAAATGCGTTACAAACGTGCGCTCGACAAGCTTAGGGAGAAATTCGCAGGGTTGGCTGAAACTTAGCCGTGCGCAAATATCTCTAACCACCCGGCAAGTTCTGCTAGACTTGCCGACGAGCTGTCCGCCGGATTGTTGGTGGGGCCGCTTAACTATCACCAGATGGGGATTTAACGGATGAAATTGAAAAACACCTTGGGCTTGGCCATTGGCTCTTTCGTAGCCATGACTTCGCTCGGCGCACTGGCCCAGGGCCAAGGCGCGGTCGAGACCGAAATCAACTACACCAACCAGTGGTTCAACAAAGACCGTCACTTCGACGGTGACGGCCAGAACCCAGGCGCTCGCATCGGTTACTTCCTGACCGACGACGTCTCCCTGGACCTGAAGTACAACGAGACCCACAACACTCGTGGCGACGTGTTCAACAAGAACATCAAAGGCTCGCGCACCGGCCTGGACGCTACCTACCACTTCGGTACCGTTGGCGACGCTCTGCGTCCATACGTTTCGGCTGGCTTCGCTCACGACAGCCAAGGCCAGGCCTTCCGTGGCGGCCGCGACCACTCCACCTTCGCCAACGTCGGCGCTGGTGTTAAGTGGTACATCACCGACATGTTCTTCGCTCGTGCCGGCGCTGAGCTGCAGCACAACATCGACGCCAACAACACCGAAGGTGCTGTTGTCCTCGGTCTGGGCATGAACTTCGGTGGCAGCGGTGGCAAAGTTGCCCCAGCTCCGGCTCCTGTTGCCGAAGTCTGCTCCGACAGCGACAACGATGGCGTTTGCGACAACGTCGACAAGTGCCCTGACACCCCGGCCAACGTCACCGTTGACGCCGACGGCTGCCCGGCTGTTGCCGAAGTCGTTCGCGTTGAGCTGGACGTCAAGTTCGACTTCGACAAGTCGGTCGTCAAGCCAAACAGCTACGGCGACATCAAGAACCTGGCTGACTTCATGAAGCAGTACCCACAGACCACCACCACCGTGGAAGGTCACACTGACTCCGTCGGCCCAGACGCTTACAACCAGAAGCTGTCCGAGCGTCGCGCCAACGCTGTCAAGCAAGTCCTGACCCAGCAGTACGGCATCGCTCCGAGCCGTGTTGACTCGGTTGGCTACGGCAAAACCCGTCCGGTTGCCGACAACGCCACCGAAGCTGGTCGCGCGATCAACCGTCGCGTAGAAGCTCAGGTTGAAGCCCAGGCCAAGTAATTGGTTTGATGCTTCATGAAAAACCCGGCCTTGGCCGGGTTTTTCTTTGCCTGTGATTTAGTCGAATTCCCAGACGCTCGTGCTCCCGTGCCGCGGCCTGCAGGCTGTGCAGATGATTTCGGGCAGGGCGTGTTCATGGGCCGCATGGGGCAGACATTGCAGGTCATGTGCCTTGGCCCTGTCGCCGTGACGGCGTGCTGGCTATAATCGCCCGTTCACACACCGCGAGTCCGCCCGCCCATGTATACCCTGGCCCGCCAGCTGCTGTTCAAGCTCTCCCCGGAAACCTCCCACGACCTGTCGCTGGACCTGATCGGCGCCGGTGGCCGTCTCGGGCTCAATGGCCTGCTGTGCAAGCAGCCTGCGGCGTTGCCGGTGACGGTCATGGGCCTGAACTTCGCCAACCCGGTGGGCCTGGCGGCGGGCCTGGACAAGAATGGTGCGGCGATCGACGGTTTCGCCCAGCTGGGCTTCGGTTTCGTCGAGATCGGTACCATCACTCCGCGCCCACAGCCGGGTAACCCCAAGCCACGGTTGTTCCGCCTGCCAGAGGCGACCGCGATCATCAATCGCATGGGCTTCAACAACCTCGGTGTCGACCACCTGCTGGCGCGGGTACGCGCCGCGCGCTACACCGGAGTGCTGGGCATCAATATCGGCAAGAACTTCGACACGCCGGTCGAGCGTGCCCAGGACGACTACCTGATCTGCCTGGAAAAGGTCTACAACGACGCCAGCTATATCACGGTCAACGTCAGTTCGCCCAATACTCCAGGCCTGCGTACGCTGCAGTTCGGCGACTCGCTCAAGCAACTGCTCGATGCCCTGGCTGAGCGTCGTGAGCAACTGGCCGTGACCAATGGCAAGCGGGTTCCGCTGGCGATCAAGATCGCACCGGACATGAGCGACGAAGAGACCGCATTGGTCGCTGCGGCGTTGCTCGAATCGGGAATGGACGCGGTGATCGCGACCAATACCACGCTGGGGCGTGACGGTGTCGAGGGCCTGCCGCACGGCGGCGAGGCAGGCGGTCTTTCGGGGGCGCCGGTACTGGAGAAGAGCACCCACACGGTGAAGGTCCTGGCGGGCGAGCTGGGCGGGAAACTGCCGATCATCGCCGCCGGCGGGATTACCGAGGGGCGTCATGCGGCCGAGAAGATTGCCGCGGGTGCCAGCCTGGTGCAGATCTACTCGGGCTTCATCTACAAGGGGCCTGCGCTGATTCGCGAGGCGGTGGATGCGATTGCCGCCATGCCTCGGCAGTAATCGGCGAACATAAAAAAGGGGTCCCTCAAGGGACCCCCTGGGCCGCAGCCCGCCGCCCGGATAGGGCGCGCATGGTGACTCTAATTCAGTGTCCTCGTTCAGCCAACGGCGTGATTTTCGTTGAGTCTATGGATGCCAGCGGTGCCGGTCATGCCGTCCCAGTTATCGCCACGGCCCTCGCGCCAGCCGTTGATCCAGGCTTGGCGGACGGATGGCAGGGTAAACGGGCAAAGTTCGCGGGATTTGCCGGTGACTCCATATTGGTAGCCACGTGAATATGCTCTTTCCAACGGATCACGCTTAAGTCTTCTCATAGGGTGTTGCCCTCACTTGTTGACTGTAATGTCCCGTCGGCCTCTCCGAGGCCGGGCAGAATCGTTCTGCCGGTATGCGCCCGCTGCCGGCGTGGCGGGCTGGAAGTGTCGTCCCGTTGCGAGACGACCTGAGGTCAGTTCTATCGAATGCGAGTCACAGTGTGAATGATCGATTTGTCATAAGGACGTAACCTTTCATAGGGTGAAAGGATAAGTAAATAAATGCGACTCAACCTTGTTTGCCGTTGAGCCCGCTATGATCAGGGTTTAGTCAGTGTTGAAGTCATTTGGCCAGTGCTGTCGGTTGATGACTGAAATATTTAGTAATGCGACGAAGGGTCACATCTGCCCCGAGCGTCGAGGAAATTTCCATACTGCCCGACGATCAAAGCCTGTTCCGCCACCGGCGAAGGCTTGATCTGTCGGGCGGCCCGGTCCCGCGAGAGGTCTCGCGAGGCCACCCGGGCACCTGCAGGAAGGGTGTGCGGGAAAACAGCGGCCGCCGATGCGTCGGCTGCCATCTACCTAGCCCAAGGCTCTGGATTGAACATGTCGGACCGTTTCGAACTTTATCTCACCTGCCCCAAGGGCCTCGAAGGCTTGCTCGCCGAAGAGGCTCGCCAACTGGGCCTGAACGAGGTGCGTGAACACACCTCGGCCATCCGCGGCGATGCCGACATGGAAACCGCCTACCGCCTGTGCCTCTGGTCGCGTCTGGCCAACCGGGTGCTGCTGGTGCTCAAACGCTTCCCGATGAAGAACGCCGACGACCTGTACGACGGTGTGCACGCGGTCGACTGGGCCGACCACCTGGCTGCCGACGGTACCCTGGCGGTGGAGTTCAGCGGTCATGGTTCGGGTATCGACAACACCCACTTCGGGGCGCTCAAGGTCAAGGATGCGATCGTCGACAAGCTGCGCAACCGCGAAGGCCTGCGCCCGTCGGTGGAGAAGGTCGATCCGGACGTGCGTGTGCACCTGCGCCTGGACCGTGGCGAGGCGATCCTGTCCCTCGACCTTTCCGGTCACAGCCTGCACCAGCGCGGCTACCGCCTGCAGCAGGGGGCTGCACCGCTGAAGGAAAACCTGGCGGCGGCGGTGCTGATCCGCGCCGGCTGGCCACGCATTGCCGCCGAGGGCGGCGCCCTGGCCGACCCGATGTGCGGCGTGGGCACCTTCCTGGTGGAAGCGGCGATGATCGCCGCCGATATCGCGCCCAACCTCAAGCGTGAGCGCTGGGGCTTCAGTGCCTGGCTCGGCCACGTGCCGGCGGTGTGGCGCAAGGTCCATGACGAGGCCCTGGCCCGTGCCCAGGCAGGCCTGGCCAAGCCGCCACTGTGGATCCGTGGCTACGAGGTCGACCCGCGCCTGATCCAGCCGGGTCGCAACAACGTCGAGCGCGCCGGCCTCGGTGACTGGGTGAAGATCTACCAGGGCGAGGTGGCCAGTTTCGAACCGCGCCCGGACCAGAACCAGAAAGGCCTGGTGATCAGCAACCCACCCTATGGCGAGCGCCTGGGCGACGAGGCCAGTCTGTTGTACCTCTACCAGAACCTTGGCGAGCGCCTGCGTCAGGCCTGCATGGGGTGGGAGGCGGCGGTGTTCACCGGTGCCCCGGAGTTGGGCAAGCGCATGGGCATCCGCAGCCACAAGCAATATGCTTTCTGGAACGGCGCATTGCCGTGCAAGCTGCTGCTGTTCAAGGTGCAGCCCGACCAGTTCGTCACTGGCGAGCGGCGCCAGGCCCAGGCTGAGGTGGCTGACGGTGAGCCCCGCCGCCAGGCTCCGCTGGCCAGCGAGCCGGCACGCTTGTCCGAAGGCGCGCAGATGTTCGCCAACCGCCTGCAGAAGAACTTCAAGCAGTTGGGTAAGTGGGCCCGTCGCGAGAAGGTCGATTGCTACCGGGTCTACGATGCCGACATGCCCGAATACGCCCTGGCGGTCGACCTGTACCACGATTGGGTGCATGTGCAGGAGTACGCCGCGCCACGTTCGGTCGATCCGGAAAAGGCCCAGGCTCGTCTGCTCGACGCCCTGACCGCGATTCCCCAGGCCCTGGGCGTCGATCCGCAGCGTGTGGTGCTCAAGCGCCGCGAGCGCCAGAGCGGCACGCGCCAGTACGAGCGCCAGGCCACCGAAGGGCGGTTCATGGAGGTCAGCGAAGGTGGCGCCAAGCTGTTGGTCAACCTCACCGATTATCTCGACACCGGGTTGTTCCTCGATCACCGTCCGATGCGTCTGCGCATTCAGCGTGAGGCGGCCGGCAAGCGCTTCCTCAACCTGTTCTGCTACACCGCCACGGCGACCGTGCATGCAGCCAAGGGCGGCGCGCGCAGCACCACCAGCGTCGACTTGTCGAAGACCTACCTGGACTGGGCGCGGCGCAACCTGTCGCTCAATGGGTTCTCCGAGCGCAACCGTCTGGAGCAGGGCGACGTGATGGCCTGGCTGCAGAGCGCCCAGGACAGTTACGACCTGATCTTCATCGACCCGCCGACGTTCTCCAACTCCAAGCGCATGGAAGGTGTGTTCGATATCCAGCGCGACCACGTCGAGTTGCTCGACCTGGCCATGGCGCGTCTGGCGCCAGGAGGGGTGCTGTACTTCTCCAACAACTTCCGCAAGTTCCAGCTCGACGAGAACCTGGCCTCGCGTTATGCGGTGGAGGAGATCAGTGCCCAGACCCTGGACCCGGACTTCGCCCGCAACAACCGGATTCACCGAGCCTGGCAACTGCGCCTGCGCTGAGGTGAGTCACCGCGTGATGGCCGGCGTTGCCGGCCATCACTATGGCCTTGTGCGGATCAAGGCAGCGCTGCTGTCCCGTTCACCGCCTTGGGCTGGCGATAGAGGTCCAGCAGTACCTGGTCGAGAACCTGCGAAGCTCCCCACGGCTTGGGATCGTTCAGGATCGCCGCTACCGCCCAGGTGTGCCCATTGCTGTCACGGCTGAAGCCGGCGATGGCGCGCACGGTGTTGAGGGTGCCGGTCTTGATATGCCCTTCGCCGGTCATGGCCGTGCGCTTGAGGCGCTTGCGCATGGTGCCGTCCATGCCCACCAGCGGCATCGAGCTGATGTACTCGGCGGCATACGGGCTCTTCCAGGCGGCCTGCAGCAGCGCCGCCATCTCGCGGGTGCTGACCCGTTCCGCACGGGACAGGCCGGAGCCGTTCTCCATCACCAGGTGCGGCGCGGTGATGCCTTTCTTGGCCAGCCACTGGCGTACCACGCGTTGGGCGGCGCGGGCGTCGTCGCCATCGGCGTCGGTGCGGAACTGCGCGCCGATGCTGAGGAACAGCTGCTGGGCCATGGTGTTGTTACTGTACTTGTTGATGTCGCGGATCACTTCCACCAGGTCGGGTGAGAAGGCACGGGCCAGCAGGCGTGCCGACTTGGGCACGTCCTCGACCCGGTCGCGGCCCTGGATGCTGCCGCCCAGTTCGCTCCAGATCGCGCGTACCGCGCCGGCGGCGTAGGTCGGATGATCCAGCAGCGACAGGTAGGTCTGCGAGTTGCAACCATCCCCCAGCTGGCCACTGACGGTGACACTGATACCGCCGTCGGGCTGGACCACGGGGTTGTAGCGTACTTCGCCGGTGCACTGCTTGCCGGACAGCGCCTTGACCTGGTTGTCGATGCGGATGCCAGCGATCGGTGGTTCCACCGAAACCATCACCTTGCCGCCGTCGTTGCGGGCAACGAAACGCAGGGCCTTGAGGTTGACCAGCAGCGAGTCGGGCTTTACCAGGAACGGTTTGTTGAGGTCGCCGCCGTCGTCATCGAACTGTGGCAGGTTCGGCTGCACGAAGTGGCTGCGGTCCAGGACCAGGTCGCCGGTCACGGTGCGTACGCCGTTGGCTCGCAGGTCGCGCATCAGCAGCCAGAGCTTCTCCATGTTCAGCTTGGGGTCGCCGCCACCCTTGAGGTAGAGATTGCCGTTGAGCACGCCGTTGCTCAGGGTGCCGTCGGTGTAGAACTCGGTCTTCCACTGGAAGGTCGGTCCCAGCAGTTCCAGGGCGGCGTAGGTAGTGACCAGTTTCATGGTCGAGGCCGGGTTCACCGAGACATCGGCGTTGAACACCGTTGCCGTGCCTGGGCCGTCCAGGGGCAGCATCACCAGGGACAGTGCGGAATCTTGCAGCTTGTTGGTCTTCAGGGCCTGTTGCACTTTGGGCGGCAGGCTGGTGTTGACCGCCGCGGCCAGGGCGGGCAGGGCAAGAGGCAGGCACAGGCCGGCGAGCAGGAGGGGGCGGAGCGTCTTGATCATATAGGCACTAACCCTTCAGGCGAGGGAAGAGGGTAACGGGGCTGTAGGAGATGATGGCCCCAGGACGAAATGATAGTGCGCATTATGCCCCAAGCATCACGAATATGGGCCTCATTCTATGGAAAAGCGCCGTTTTGCCCTGGAAACTGGTAAAGTGCCGCGCGTAATTACTTGAGAGGATTGTTTCATGGCTACCAACCGTTCCCGTCGCCTGCGCAAGAAACTGTGCGTGGACGAATTCCAGGAGCTGGGTTTCGAACTGAACCTGGACTTCAAGGAAGACCTGTCCGATGAAGCCATCGATGCCTTCCTCGACGCCTTCCTGGCCGAAGCCATGGATGCCAATGGCCTCGACTACGTCGGTGGCGATGATTTCGGCCTGGTCTGCAAGGCCACCCGTGGTTCGGTCACCGAAGCGCAGCGTGCAGCCGTTGAAGCCTGGCTCAAGGGTCGCAGCGAACTGACCAAGATCGAAGTCAGCCCGCTGCTGGACGCCTGGTACCCGGAAAAACCGGTCAACCCGGCTTCCTGATGCCGAAAGCGGTGCGCCTGGTCGGGCACCGTTTCAGCAGTCCCTGGCCGGGCGTTCCAACTGCCTGGCCAGGGCCTTCTCCACGCGGCGCATCTGCCGTGCCAGTACCTGGCGGTGTCGTTGCCGCTGTAGCGTCGATAATCCCTGCGCCTCCAGTGCCTCGCAGGCCTGGATCAATGCCTTGGCCTCCAGCATCCGCGCTGCGCTGAGGATCTTGTGTGCCTGTCTGGTCAGGGTGCCGGTGTCCTGCCGGGGATCGATGGCCATGAGTGTCGTGAAGTCATCGCGCAGGCTTTGCAGCAAGGCGGCCAGCAGACGGTCACGGTCACTGGCACTGTCGCCGACGATAGCGTTCAACCCCTCCAGATCGAAGCGATGACCGGGTTCGTCGAAGCCCTTGCAGGGCTTGCATCGGTGGCCAAGTGCCGCCAGGCGTTCACCCAGCACCTTTAATCCGATGGGTTTGAGCAGGCAGTCGTCCATGCCGGCGTCCAGGCATTGCTGGCGTACTTCTGGCTGCGCGTTGGCGGTGTAGCCGAGCATTGCGCAGCGTGGTCTGCGATGCAGGCGCTCTTCGTCACGTACGGTCCTGGCCAGCTCATAGCCGTTCATGCAAGGCATGTTGCAGTCGACGATGAGAATGTCGAAGCAGCCCTCGCGCCACTTGCGCAGCCCCTCGCGACCGTCGCGGGCACTTTCCTGGCGTAGCCCGAGGTAGCTCAGTTGCTGGGCCATCAGCAGCAGGTTGGCGGGGTGGTCGTCGACGACCAGGATGCGTAACCGTGGGTCCGGGCGTTCGAGCTCGGAGGAAAACAAGGGCGACGCTTCGACTGCGTCGACGCGGTGCAGCGGCATCACCAGTCGGACCCGCGTGCCCACGCCCTGCAGGCTGTTCAGGCTCAGCTCGCCGCCCATCATCGTGCAGAGGTTGCGGCTGATGACCAGTCCCAGCCCGGTGCCGGCGCGTGCACCGTCGCTGTAGGGGTTGGCCTGCACGAAGGGGGTGAACAGGCGCTGGAGGTCCTGTTCGTGGATGCCGATGCCGCTGTCACGCACTTCCAGCTCCAAGGTCGGTAGTCCGGGCGTGTCGGTATCGCCCAGGTTGGCGCTGATATGTACCTGGCCTTGTTCGGTGAACTTGATGGCATTGCTGACCAGGTTCGACAGCACCTGCTTGAAGCGCAGGGGGTCGAGCAAGGCGTGGCAGCGGGCCTGGGCGCCGATCGTCACCTCCAGTGTCAGGCCTTTCTGTCGGGCCAGGCCATCGAACACGCGCCCGACCGACTCGATCAGGGCTGCCAGGTCGACGGGCTCCGGAGCAAGCGACAGGTGTCCGGACTCGATGTGGGCAATGTCGAGGATGTCGCCGATCAGCCCCAGCAGGTCGCTGGCCGAATGGTGGGCAATCTCCAGTGCCGGTCGATCCAGTTGGCCACTGTCGGCGCGGCGCAAGGCCAGTTCGAGCATGCCGATCAGGGCGTTCATCGGCGTGCGGATTTCGTGGCTGATGGTGGCGAGGAAGGTGCTCTTGGCACGGTTGGCATTGTCAGCCTGCTGCTTGGCCAGGCGCAGGTCCTGCACCAGTGCGCGGCGTTCGCTGATGTCGATCCAGCCACCGATGATGCCTTGCATCTCGCCCAGCGAGTCACGGTAGGGCAGGATCCAGTGGTAGATCGTCAGTTCGCGGTCCCGCAGGCGCAGTGGTCGGTCGAGGATCAGTGGCCGGCCTTCGTCCATTACCCGTCGATAGTCGTCCTGCACCTGGCGGATGTAGTCGCTGTCGCCGAACTGACTGTCCTGCAGGCGCTTGCCGATAACTGCCTCGAGGTTGGCGCCGACGGCCAGCAGGTAACTCTCGTTGCAGCTCTTCAGATGGCCGTCGCGGTCGCGCACATACATGGGGTGGGGGGTGCCATTGAGTAGCGCGCCCATGAACTCGAGCTGGTCGTTCAGCGCTCGTTCGGCACACCGGCGCTGCTTGATCTGGCGCCGCAGCCAGGCATTCCAGGCCAGGGCCAGCACCAGCAGCACGGCGGTCAGCGCGATGGCCTGGAGGATGATGCCGCGATAGTTGCGCCAATAGGCGTCTTCGGGCGTGCCATGGTCACGCCAGCGGCTGTTGATGATCCCCAGCTCCTCCGGCGTGATGCTGAGCAGCGCCTTGTCGAGGATCGAGGCCAGCTCGGTGGCCTGTGCCAGGGTGGCCATCGAAAAGGTCGCAGGCTCCGTGCCGACTGTGCTGCGGATGACCAGGTCGTCGCTGGTCGTGAGCATGTGGTTGGCATCGATGAGGGTGGTGATGGCTGCATCCACGGCGCCGCTACCGAGCAGGGCCATGGAGTAGTAGGTGCTTTCGGTGGCCACCTGGTGGACGCGTGGGTGACGGCTGGCGAGCAACGCAGCGACACTGCTGCCCCGAGGGACGGCGACGCGCTTGCCCTTGAGTTGCTGGAGGCTGGTGGGTTGCTTGTTTCCGGCAGGGCTGATCAGCACGAAGGCGCTTTCAAGGTAGGGCCTGCTGATATGCAAGGGTGTGCCCTGGCGGGTATCGGCAGACAGGCTGGCGATGATGTCCGCACGCCCGGTCTCGAGTTGCTCGATCATGTCGCCATCGCCGCTGGCACGGCGAATGGCGAAGCTCAGTCCGGTCCGCAGGCGGATCAGCTCCAGCAGGTCGGCGACGATACCGCGCAGGCGCCCGTTGCTGTCGAAGAAAGTGAGCGGGGCAGCTGTCTCGTTGACCACCACCCGCATCTGGGGATGCTCGCGCAGCCAGGTTTCTTCGCGTGGGGACAACTGCAGCTTGCGGTCGGTCAGCAGGCTGCCGCTGCCAGCGCTCCAGCGCTTGAGGATGTCGTTGCGGGTGGCATTGGGCTGTGCGTCGATCACGCTGTCGACAAGCGACAGCAGCAGCGTATCGCTCTGGCGCAAGGCGAAACTGAACCCGACCGCCTCGTGCTTGCCGAAGTTGGCCATGCGCAACTGGGGCAAATGACCCTGGCTGATCAGGTAGTGAGTGGAAATGGTATCGCCAATGAATACGTCGGCCTGCTCGAAGGCCACGGCGTTCAGGGCCTGGGTCGAGGACTCGAAGGTCAGGAGGTTGGCCTTGGGGTAACTGGTCCGGACTTCTTCGGGTGGCAGGTAGTGATAGAGCATGCTCAGGCGCATTCCGGGCAGGCCGGTGTCGAGGGCGCGCGTTTCGTCCTCGCGCGTCACCAGCACCGGCTGGTCGACGGCATAGGGACGTGATAACGCCAGTTCCTCGATGGCCGCTTCGTAGCCATTGGCACTGCCCAGCAGATCGATGCGGCCATTCTTCAACGCTGCGACCGCCGCCGGGCGACTGGGAAAGCGCTGCACGCGTACCGGCAGGCCCAGGGCCTTGCCGATCAGGCCCGCGTAGTCTGCAGTCAGCCCCTGGTACTCCCGGCCACCGCGGGTGATATCGAAAGGCGGGTAGTCTGGCGCGGAGGTACCCAGCACCAGCTCGCGGCGGGTCTTCAGCCATGCCTGCTGCGCAGGCTTGGGGGCAGGGTAGACCGCTGTCGATGTGGCGCGGCTGAGCAGGGTATAGGTATCACCCTCGTCGGCGCTCACGCAGGCACTGTGCAGTGGGGCGCCAAGGCTGATGCACAACAGCGAGATGGCGATGTACCTCCACATTGCGACCTCAGACCAGCGCGTTGCGCTTGGCGACTTCGATCAGCTCCACCAAGGTGCCGGCCTTCAGTTTGTGCATCAAACGCTTCTTGTAGGTGCTTACGGTCTTGTTGCTGAGAAACATGCCTTTGGCGATCTCTTTGTTGCTGCGTCCTTGCGCAAACAGTTGCAGGACCATCAACTCGCGATCGTTGACTTGGCGAAAAAGCTCAAGCTCGTGGCTGCAACTGGCCTGGGCGGGGTTGAGTGCCTGGCTGGGGAAATAGTTGTAGCCGGACAGCACCGCCTTGATCGCGCTCAGCAACTCGCTGAGATCTTCCTGTTTGCAGACATAGCCGGCGGCACCGGAATGCATGCAGCGCACGGCGAACAGCGCCGGTGATTGGGCGGTCAGTACCAGCACCTTCAAGGGCAGGGCCATGGCCTGGAAGCGCGACAGCATTTCCAGCCCGTCGAGCTTGGGGATGCTGATATCGAGGATGACCAGGTCCGGGCGGGTTTCGCGAATCATCTGCATGGCGTCCACGCCATTGTCCGACTCGCCGGCGATCGTGTAGCTCTGGTTTTCCAGCAGCATGCGGATGGCCAGGCGAATGATCGGATGATCGTCGACGATAAATACTGAGTTCATATTCAACATTCCATGCACGGTGGCGAAAGCAGCCCGCACATTAGCTCAGTTGAAAGGTGCTGTTCAGAGGGGGAATAGCTCAAAACCGGGATATAGGAAATTACCTACGCTTTATACGAAAGGTTTCTACACATATGGCGCGCAGCCGGAAAACTTGGCCTTTATTTGGTTGTGTCAGGTGCTGTTTTTGGGCTCGAAGTTTATTGGGTGGAGTTTTATGTGGGAGCTTTCTTACAGACTAATCGGGTGATGGACATTCATCACCCGTGGTCACGTCTGGTTCAGGTAGGGCTCGAGCGTCCGGTCATCTCGCAGGCCATCTCGCTGGCGTAGCTGTCGGTCATTCCGGCGATGAAGTCGATCATGCGCAGGAAGGCGGCATGCAGCGACTCGTGCGGGCTGGGCGCGTTATTGCCGATCAGGTCGAGCACGCGCCGACTCTTGAACGACGGCGTGCGCCCGCCATGCTGTTCCAGGGCTGCCCCACAGAACGTGTTGAGGAGCACTTCGAGGGTGGTATAGGCGCCGATCTCGTGGAGGGTCTTGCGCTTGTCCTGGAAGATCTTCTTGCGTGCCATGTCCTTGGCTCGCAGCACGCAGCGCTTGGCCGGACCATGCATGTGCTCGACCAGGTCGCCGGCCAACTGGCCGGCGAGCAAGGTCTTGTGCTGCTCGACGAATGCCTGGGCCGCGGCATTGGTCAGGTGCTCGATAGCCTTGCCACGCAGGATCGCCAGCTTGCGCCGGCGCGAGTCGAGCGGGCCCAGCTGTCGGTAGGTTTCTGGCAGGTCGTCGACGACCAGGTCGAGCAGCAGCGCCTCGACTTCGGCGTACTGCAGCAGGTCCATCTCCAGGCCGTCCTCGAGGTCGATGAGGGCGTAGCAGATATCGTCGGCGGCCTCCATCAGGTACACCAGCGGATGCCGAGCCCAGCGCTGGTGCTCGAGTTGCGGCAGCCCTAGCTTGCCGGCGATCTGCCCGAGCAGACCGTGTTCGCTCTGGTAGCAGCCGAACTTGTGTTTCTTGTAGCCCAGGGCGTCAGCGTGGCGGGAAGTCCAGGGGTATTTGAGGTAGGTGCCGAGGGTGGCGTAGGTTAGGCGCATGCCGCCATCGAACTGGTGATACTCGAGCTGGGTGAGCACGCGAAAACCCTGGGCGTTGCCTTCGAAGTTGAGGAAGTCGGCGCGCTGGTCGTCGCTCATGTCGTCCAGCCAGCCACGCCCGGCGGCCTGCTGGAACCAGTGGCGGATGGCGTCTTCGCCGGAGTGGCCGAACGGTGGGTTGCCGATGTCATGGGCCAGGCAGGCGGACTGCACGATCATCCCCAGGTCGCTGGGTGCGCACCAGTCAGGGAGGCTGTCGCGCAGGGTCTCGCCAACGCGCATGCCCAGCGAACGACCGACACAGCTGACTTCCAGGGAATGGGTCAGGCGTGTGTGGATGTGATCGTTGCTGGTGACCGGATGGACCTGGGTCTTGCGCCCCAGGCGGCGAAAGGCGCCAGAGAAGATGATGCGGTCGTGGTCTTTGTGGAAGGTGCTGCGGCCTAGCTCTTCGGAGCTGGAGAGGGCTTTGCCCAGGCGTTCGCGGGTCAGCAGGGTATGCCAGTCCAAGGCGGAATCTCCCATGGTCGAATGGCCATAGCTTCCTGTGTCGGGCGCGCCCTGGCAAGGGTGCGCCCGTTGCTCAGGGGCGTCGACCGCTGCCCAGAAGCAGGCGGATCAGTGGCACCAGGCTGGTCCCCAGGCGTACCAGGCGAGCGAGATTGCCGCTGCGCGCGCCCTTGCCGGTAAGAAAGCCCAGCGCGACGATGGCGCCCAGCCCCCACAAGGAGCCGTGCTTGATCCCCAGCCCTTCGCCGAACGAGCTGCCCATGCCACGCAGGCGGCGTACCGGTTCGAGCAACTGGGTGGATTCGTGGCGGATCTGTTGACGGTGCATTTCCATGCGCAGGCGCAACAGCGCCTTGCGCAGTTCCCGTGGGTTACGCGTGTCTGGCAATTGCGGCAGGCTCATGGCAGCAGGCGCTCCCGATCCTTGGCCAGCTCTTCGAGCGTGGCACCGAAGGGCGAGGACTCGTCGAATACCGCGCGCTTCAGGCGCAGGGCGCAGTACAGCGCGGCCAGCCCGTAGAACGCGCACAGGCCGATGATGCCGGCCAGTCGATAGCTGTCCCAGAGCAGCACCAGCAGCAGCCCGGAGAGGGCCGTCAGCAGCAGCAAGGCGAAGACCAGTGCCAGCCCGGCGAACAGCAGCAGGCTGAGCGTGCGGGCTTTCTGCTCCTGAAGTTCGATGCCGAACAGCTCGATATGGCTGTGCAACAGCCCCAGCACGGCGGCGCCCAGGCGTCTGCCGGTGGCGGCGCTGCCCGGGGTGGCGTCGTTGTCCATGGCCGCTCCTCAGCGCTTGGCCAGCAGGCCGATCAGCAGGCCGACGCCGGCGGCGATGCCGATGGCCTGCCAGGGGTTCTCCTGCACATACTGTTCGGCACTGCCGAGGGCGGCCTGGCCACGCTGGCGCACCGAGTCCTGGGTGAGTTGCAGGGTTTCCCGGGCCTGGCTGAGGCGGTCGTGGATCTGTTCGCGCAGCTCGTCGGCCTGGTCGCCCGCCAGGTTGGCGGTGTCGGCGAGCAGTTTTTCGGTGTCGCGAACCAGGGCCTGGAAGTCAGCCATCAGAGTCTCTTGTGCGGTCTTTGCCGATTTGCTGGCCATGAAGGTGCTACTCCCTGTGAGGTGTGTATGGCTGTTTCGAGTGACGGTGAGCGCGGAAGGTTCAGTGACGCGTGCCGGTGAGCATGCGCGGTGAAAAACTGCGCCGACCGGGCCGCTACCGATAAACCTTAACCCAATCCACGGCAAACCCAAGAAAAAAGCCGCCGACCTGCGTGAAGCAGTGACCTGGCAGCGATCCGTGACGGCAGCGAATTGGCGCCACCGGCCAGGATTGAGCCAGGTCAGGTGCGCGATGGCCGGCGCGGACCTAGAATGAGCATCCACTCATGCGCTTTATGGATGTCCGCATGCTCCCGGAAACCCAATTGTTCGGCACCCTTGGGTGCCACTTGTGCGAAGTCGCCGAGGCTGTGCTGATGCCGTTCGTCGAGCACGGCCTGTTGGTCGAGCTGGTTGATATCGCTGACAGCGAGGCGTTGTTCGAGCGCTACGGCTTGAGTATCCCGGTATTGCGTCGCTGCGATACCGGTGCCGAGCTGGGGTGGCCGTTCGACGCCGAACAGGTGGCAGCCTTCCTCGGCTGAGTCGTGCATTGACGGCGGTGTGGCATGCTCCGTATGCTGTATATAAATACAGTATCGAGGTAACGCCATGCTCAATGTCGAGCAACTCAAGTACAGCATCAACCACATGGCACCAGAGCGTGTGTGCGACGCCGTGCTCGAGCTGCGCCTCGACGGCATCGTCACCGACGAGTGCACGCCGTTCGGCAAGGTCCATTTCAACACGTGTTTCGCCGAGATCGAGGCGCTGTTCCAACGCGCTGGTTACCATCGTCCGCTGGATGTGGTCGGCTACCAGGGCATGAGCTATGCGTTGTACGACCCCGGCCGCTGGGAGGCGGTGCAGGTGCTGCGCTGGCTCAAGGCGCGCTGCGAGCCGGCCTGCGAGGCTGGTTGACGGGGACGGGGTAGGGGATAATGCCCGCCCCGCCAGATCGAGCCCGACGATGACCACGCCTTTCGACCCCGCCCGCCAGCAAGCCAGCACCGTATGCCTGCCGCCAGGGCAATGGACGACGGTGCTTGATTGCCTGTGTGACCACTTCAAGGGTATCGACCGCACGCAGTGGCTCGACCGTTTCGCCCGCGGCCGGGTGCTCGACGCCCAGGGGCAGGCGATCGCAGCCGATCTTCCCTACCGCAGAGGCATGCGCCTGCATTACTTCCGCGAGGTGCCCAACGAGAAGCCGATCCCCGTACAGGAGGACATCCTGCATGTCGACGCGCATCTGGTGGTGGCAGACAAGCCGCATTTCCTCCCGGTGACACCTACGGGCGAATACGTCGAGCAGACGCTGCTACGTCGCCTGATCCGGCGCCTGGATAACCCGCACCTGGTGCCGCTGCACCGTATCGACCGGCATACCGCCGGGTTGGTGCTGTTCTCGGCCAACCCCGACAGCCGCGGCGCGTATCAGCGACTGTTTCCCGAGCGGCGCATCGACAAGCGTTACCAGGCCATCGCTGCGGCCTTGCCCCAGCACACCTTCCCGTTGGTGCACCGCAGTCGCCTGGTGCATGGCGAGCCGTTCTTCCGCATGCATGAGGTCGAGGGGGTGGATAACAGCGAGACCCATGCCTGCGTGCTGGAGAAGCAGGGTGAATTGTGGCGTTACGGACTGTCGCCAGTGACAGGCAAGACCCACCAGTTGCGGGTGCACATGGCGGCGCTGGGGGCGGGGATCTGCAACGATCCGTTCTATCCACGACTGGCCAGCGAGCAGGATGATTACACGCGGCCCTTGAAGCTGTTGGCCCAGAGCCTGCGTTTCGTGGATCCGCTGACAGGTGAGACGCGCTATTTCGAAAGCCGCCTGAAACTGGACTGGTAAAACGCCTCGCGGGGCAAGCCTGCCCTACAGCCATGCACGCTGTGGGGCGGGCTTGCCCCGCGAGGTTGGGTCGTCGATCAGCGGTTGAAGCGTTCGACCAGCGAGTACTGGGTACCTGCGGTGTTGGTCAGTTCTTCGCTGAGCAGCGCCGAACGCTGGGCCTGGCCGGCGGTCTGGTCAGCGAGGTCGGCGATGGTGCTGATGTTGCGGCTGATCTCCTCGGCCACCGCGGTCTGCTCCTCGGTGGCGGCGGCGATCTGGGTCGCCATGTCGGTGATGTTGGCCACCGCTTCGCTGATGCCGACCAGTGCCTGGTCGGCCTCCATCACCCGTTCGACGCCTTCCTGGGCCTGGCGGTGACCTGTTTCCATGGTCTGCACGGCATTGTTGGCGGTCTGCTGCAACTTGGCGATCAGGCCGTGGATCTGTCCGGTCGATTCGGCGGTGCGCTGGGCCAGCTGGCGCACTTCATCGGCGACCACGGCAAAGCCACGCCCCATCTCGCCGGCGCGGGCTGCTTCGATGGCGGCGTTGAGCGCCAGCAGGTTGGTCTGGTCGGCAATGCCCTTGATCACGTCGACCACGCCGCCGATCTCGTCGCTGTCCTTGGCCAGCTGGGTGACGGTCAGGCCGGTCTCGCCCACGGCCGCCGACAGGCGCTCGATGGCGTCGCGGGTTTCGCCGGCGATGTTGCGGCCCTGGCTGGTCAGGCGATTGGCTTCCTGGGTCGCATCGGCGGTGCGCTGCACATGGTTGGCCACTTCCTGGGTGGTGGCGGCCATCTGGTTGACGGCGGCGGCGACCTGCTCGGTTTCCACCCGCTGGCGTTCGAGGCCCGAGGAGCTCTGGTGGGCCAGGGCGTCGGACTGGCGAGCCTGGTCGCTGAGCTGCTCGGCGCTGTCCTGCAGGCGGGTCAGGCAAGTCTTCATCCGTGCGTCCTGGCTGAGCATGGCCATTTCCAGGCGTGCCTGGACACCGCGGCTGTCGGTGTACATCTGTGCGATCAATGGGTCTGAAGTGGTCTGTTCGGCCAGGCGCAGCAGGCGCTTGAGGCCGCGCTGTTGCCAGCTCAGGCCGAGCAGGCCCAGCGGGACCGACAGGCCGGCGGCCAGGGCGAAGCCCCAGGAATGGCCGAGCCAATTGCCGATCAGGAAGCCGATCTGGCTGACCAGGATGAACGGCAGCCAGTCCTGCAGCACCGGCAGCCACTTGTCACGTTTCGGAATGGCCGACTTGCCCTGGTTGATGCGCTGGTACAGCGCTTCGGCGCGACGGATCTGCTCGGCGGTGGGCTTGACCCGTACCGACTCGTAGCCGATCACCTGGTTGCTGTCGAACACCGGGGTGACGTAGGCATTGACCCAGTAGTGGTCGCCGGACTTGCAGCGGTTCTTGACGATACCCATCCACGGCAGGCCCTGCTTGAGGGTCTGCCACATATGGGCGAACACGGCTGGCGGTACGTCGGGATGGCGCACGAGATTGTGTGGCGCACCCATGAGTTCCTCGCGGGAGAAACCGCTGATCTCGATGAAGGCATCGTTGCAGTAGGTGATCACGCCTTTGGCATTGGTGGTCGAGATCAACCGCTGCTGGGCAGGGAAAGTCCGTTCTCTCTGGGTAATCGGCTGGTTGTTACGCATTGGCTGTTCAATCCGCAAGGCTTTCGACGGGTATCGGCAAGCCTTTGGTTTTATTGAATGAATATTTAACTTGCATTGATCTGGGGCAAGGCGTGATCGGCGCGGCTGCACTAGGTGAAGCCGGCCTGATCGCGTAAGTTGCCGCCAATATTGCAGTTTTCTTTATGAATAATGACGATCAGGTCGGATCATGACCGATTGTTCAAGCGAGGGCCAGCATCGGATAGGTGAAGACGGCGAAATGCGCCAGGTTGACGCAGGCATGGCACAGCACAGCTGCTGCCAGTCCGCCATGGCGGTAGGCCAGACCATACCCCACCCCGGCCAGGGTGGCCAGGTAGAACCATTGCCAGCCGCCGGCCAGGTGCGCCAGGCCAAATAGCAGCGCGGCCAGCAGCAGCGCCAGCCCCTCATGCTTGAACAGACGTTGCAGGCCGCCCTGGATGTAGCCGCGGAACAGCAACTCTTCGGTCAGGCTCACCAGCAACAGGTTGTTGGCCAGCCAGAGCCAGGCCTGGTCAGGCCATTTCGGCGCCCACGCCACCAGGCCCAGGGTCCAGGCGCCGCCCAGGCAGGCGAGCAGGGTGAGCGGCAGGATCAGCCCCAGGCTCATGGCCAGGCCTCGTCCGCGCAGCATCACCAGCCAGGGGCAGGCCAGCAGCAGCCAGACGCCGATCAGCGGTTTGTCGAGGTTCAGGTACATGGAGAACGGCACCGCGCCTTCGCTGAGCACCGCCTTGTCGATCACCCTGGCGCCGTGGAAGCCGGGCAGCCAGTGCAGCGCCAGGGCGATGGCGAGGACGATGAACAGCAGGTGGCCGAGCGTCTGTTGCCAGCGCACCTGGCGGCGCACCAGCAGGCCGCTGCAGAACAGCGCGAGCAAGCTTGGCAGGGCGAGCAGTCCGAGGCTGCCATGGGTCAGTGCGAGGAGGTAGCCGAGGCCGAGCAGGAGCAGGGCGATCCAGTGGGGAAAGGGCATGGGGATTCCTTGTGCGGGTGAGTCCATGGAGGGTAGGACTCACCTGGATGGCGTCAGGACACTTCGACGCTGGCGCGGGCTTCAGTGCCCCATGAGCCAGTGCTGGTGTGGCCCAGGCAAGGTCCACAGGCCGAACAGGATCACCAGCACGCCCCCGGCCATGCGCACGCCGCGCTTGCGCAACAGGCTGCCGACCCGTTCGGCGGCCAGCCCGGTGGCCAGCAGTACCGGCCAGGTGCCGAGGCCGAATGCCAGCATCAATGCCGCACTGTGCAGGGCATCGCCCTGGCTCGCGGCCCACAGCAGGGTGCTGTACACCAGGCCGCAGGGCAGCCAGCCCCACAGGGCACCGAGCAGCAGGGCGCGGGGCAGGCTGGACACCGGTAGCAGGCGGGTCGCCAGCGGTTGCACGTGGCGCCACAGGCCGCGGCCGAGGGCCTCGATGCGGGTCAGGCCGCTCCACCAGCCGGCCAGGTACAGGCCCATGGCGATCAGCAGCAGTGCCGCGACAATGCGCAGGCCGGTTGCCAGCGGGCTGCTGGCCAGGGCCACGCCGGCCAGGCCCAGCAGCAGGCCGGCGGCGGCGTAGCTGAGGATGCGCCCGAGGTTGTAGGCCAGCAGCAGGCGCAGGCGTCGACCGCGTTGTTCGGGGGGGATGGCCAGGGTGAGGGCGCCCATCAGGCCGCCGCACATGCCCAGACAGTGGCCGCCCCCGAGCAGGCCGAGCACCAGCGCCGAGCCAAGCAAGGGAATCAGCTCAGGCACGTGGGGACGGGTCCTTGTCTTCGGCGCTGGCCTCTTCGCGGTTCACGGCGGCCTGGTGGCGTGGGTCCTGATCGTCGAACAGGATGCTGTGGGCCGGGCTTTCCAGGTCGTCGTACTGGCCGCTGTCCACTGCCCAGAAGAAGATGTACACGGCAACGCCGACCAGCAGCAGGGCGGCGGGAATCATGATGTAGAGGGCGGGCATTGGCGGTCTCCTGCTCAGGCCGTGGCGGGTTCGGCGTGGCCGGCGGTGGCCGGCAGACCGGGTTGCCGGGTCAGGCGCAGGGCATTGAGCACGACGACCAGCGAACTGATCGACATGCCCACGGCGGCCCACACTGGGGTGATCCAGCCGAGCGCGGCGAACGGCAACATCAGGCCATTGTACAGGGTCGCCCAGAGCAGGTTCTCGACAATGTTGCGACGCGTGCGCCGGGCCAGCTCGAAGGCCTGCACCAGCGCCTGCAGGCGGTTGGACAGCAGCACGGCATCGGCGCTGGTCTTGGCCAGGTCGGTGGCGCTGCCCATGGCGATGCTGATGTCGGCAGCGGCCAGCACCGGCACATCGTTCACGCCGTCGCCGAGCATCAGCACCTTGCGCCCCTCGGCCTGCAGGGCTTTCAGGCGGGCGAGCTTGTCGTCCGGGCGCAGGCCGCCGACCGCCTGGTCGATGCCCAGTTGCGCGGCGACCTCGGTCACCATCGGCGAGCTGTCGCCGGACAGCAGCAGGGTCTGCCAACCACGGGCCTTGCAGGCTGCGACCAGGTCGAAGGCATCCTCGCGCAAGCGGTCATCCAGGCCGAACCAGGCCAGTGGGCCCTGGCGGTCGCCGAGCAGCAGCCACTGACCGCGCTGCTCCGGTACTGCTGGCACTTCGGCGTTGCTCAGGGCGCAGGCGAAGGCTGCCTGGCCGATGCGCAGGCGTTCGCCGTCCAGTTCGCCCTCCAGGCCCAGGCCGGCAACGGCGCTGACGCTGTCGGCCGGCCGCGCGGCACGCCCGAAGGCGCGGGCGATCGGGTGCTCGGAGCGGTTCTCGAGGGCGGCGGCCAGGGCCAGGCACTGGTCGCTGTCGAGCCGACCCAGTGGACGGATGCTGCGCAGGGCGAGGCGCCCTTCGGTCAGGGTGCCGGTCTTGTCGAAGATCACCGTGTCGATCTGGTTGAGACCCTCCAGTACGTGCCCGCGGGTCACCAGCAGGCCAAGCCGGTGCAGGGTGCCGGTGGCGGCGGTGAGGGCGGTGGGAGTGGCCAGCGACAGGGCGCAGGGGCAGGTGGCGACCAGCATGGCGAGGACGATCCAGAATGCCCGGGAAGCATCGAGCTGCCACCAGACTAAGCCGATCACCACGGCGGCCACCAGGCTGAACAGCAGGAACCATTGCGAGGCCCGATCGGCGATTTCAGCCAGCCGCGGTTTTTCCGATTGTGCCCGTTCCAGCAGGCGGACGATGGCCGACAGGCGCGAGTCGTGGCCCAGGGCCTGGACCTCGACGGTGAGCGCACTCTCGACGTTCAGGGTGCCGCCGGTGACCCGGTCGCCGCTGCGGCGCGGCAGGGGCAGGTATTCGCCGGTGAGCAGCGACTCATCGACGCTGGAGCGGCCATCGACGATGCGGCCGTCGGCCGGGATCACCGCGCCCGGCAGCACCTGCACATGGTCGCCGCACTTGAGCTCGCCGAGCAGGATGCGTTCGGCCTGGCCGTCGCTGCCCAGGCGCAGGCACGAAGCCGGCAGCAGGTTGACCAGTTGCGCGGTGGCCGCTGCCGTGCGCTCGCGGGCGCGGCGTTCGAGGTAGCGGCCGGTGAGCAGGAACAGGGCGAACATGCCCACGGTATCGAAGTACAGTTCGCCATGGCCGGTGACCGCCGTCCAGATTCCGGCGCAGAAGGCCAGGGCGATGGCCAGCGACACCGAGACGTCCATGGTCAGGTGGCGAGTGCGCAGGTCGCGGGCGGCGCCCTTGAAGAACGGCGCGCAGCTGTAGAACACGATCGGGATGGTGAGGAACAGCGCGACCCAGCGCAGGATGGTGTGCATCTCGGGTGAAAGGTCGATGTTGAATTCCGGCCAGGTGGCCATGGTCGCCATCATCGCCTGGAACCACAGCAGCCCGGCCACGCCCAGGCGGCGCAGGGCGCTGCGGTTTTCCCGGGCCAACTGCTCGGCGGCCTGGTCGGGCTGGTAGGGGTGGGCGGCGTAGCCGATCTGGCGCAGTTCGGCGAGCAGCCTGGACAGTGGCAGCAGGCTGTCGTCCCAGCTCACCAGCAGACGATGGTTGGACAGGTTCAGGCGCGCCTCGGCGACGCCGGGCAGGTTGCGCAGGTGTTTCTCGATCAGCCAACCGCACGCCGCGCAACTGATGCCTTCGACCAGCAGGGTGGCTTCGGCCAGTGGGCCTTCGTGCCGCACGAACGTGCGTTGCACGTCGTCGCGGTCGTACAGGGCCAGTTCGTCCTGCAACTGGCGGGGCAACGCCTCGGGGTTGGCGCTGGTGTCGCTGCGGTGCTGGTAATAGTGCTCCAGGCCGCCGGCGACGATCGACTCGGCCACCGCCTGGCAGCCCGGGCAGCAGAACTGCCGGGAGGCGCCGAGAACTTCGGCGCTGAAGCGACTACCGCCGGGGACGGGCAGGGCGCAGTGGTAGCAGGGGATGGGGTGGGTCATCGGTCGTCGGCCTTACACAAATCGTCTGGCAAGCACCCTGCTGGGGCTGCCTTGCTGCGCGATGGGCCGCAGCGCGGCCCCGATCATTCCAGTGGTGTCACATGCTCGGGGCTGCTGTGCCGCCATCGCGATGCAAGGGCGATCCTACAGGTGTTCTGCCCCTTGGATGGCCTCGTCACCCAGTTGCAGGGTCACGCCGTGCTCGACCTTCTCTTCCTCGAACAACCTCCAGACATGATCGCCCTGGCTACCCAGCAGTTCGACGAAGCGTCGTCCCTCGACCTTGTCGTCGAGCTGGCCGACATAGCGGCCTGGTTCGCTGCGGGTCAGCTGGACCTTGCGGTCGCGGTCCGGCTGGGTCGGGGAGATCAGGTTCAGCTCCAGCGCCTGTGGGTCGCTGTTGCCGGTCAGGCGCACCTCGACCTCGCCGGTCAGTTCGTCGAGGTGGACGCTGGCCTTGAGGTTGAGGGTCTGGGCCAGCAGCTCACGGTCCAGCGAGCGGTTGATGCCCTTGCCGGCTTCGTAGTAGTTGTCGTTGACCAGGTTGTCCGGGTTGCGCACGGCGATGCTGACCATGGTCAGGCTCAGGCACACCGAGGTGGTCAGGATGCCGATGATGATCCAGGGCCAGAGGTGCTTGTACCAGGGGCTGGTGGCGGTGGCTGCAGGCATTGTCGAAGTTCTCTCTCAGCGGATCTGTGGGCCGATGAAGCGGCTCTTGGCTTCAACCTGGCTGGCGCTGTCGTCGGCGTCCTTGAGGATGAAGGTGATTTCGTTGGTGGTGGAGGGCAGTTTCTCCGGGGCGACCGACAGTTGCACCGGCAGGTTGACGATATCGCCGGCGGCGACGCGGATCTCGCGGTGGCCTTCGAGCTGCAGGTCCGGCAGGCCGGCGGCATCGAGCACGTAGACGTGGTCGCGCTGGTCCTTGTTCATCACTTTCAGGCTGTAGACGTTCTCGATCCGTCCCTGGGCATTCTCGCGGTACAGCACCCGGTCCTTGGCGACGTCGAAGCCGACCAGCGAGCGCGTGGCGAAGGCGGTGGTCAGGGCGCCGATCATCACCAGCAGCACCAGGGCGTAGCCGATCAGGCGCGGGCGCAGCATGTGGGTCTTCTGCCCCGACAGGTTGTGCTCGGTGGTGTAGCTGATCAGGCCCTTGGGATAGTTCATCTTGTCCATGATCGCGTCGCAGGCGTCGATGCACGCGGCGCAGCCGATGCACTCGATCTGCAGGCCGTCGCGGATGTCGATGCCGGTGGGGCAGACCTGCACGCACATGGTGCAGTCGATGCAGTCGCCCAGGCCCTTGGCCTTGTAGTCGATATCCTTCTTGCGCGGGCCACGGGCTTCGCCGCGGCGCGGGTCGTAGGAGACGATCAGGGTGTCCTTGTCGAACATCACGCTCTGGAAGCGTGCATAGGGGCACATGTACACGCACACCTGCTCGCGCAGCCAGCCGGCGTTACCGTAGGTGGCCAGGGTGAAGAAACCGACCCAGAAGTAGGCCCAGCCGTCGGCCTGCCCGGTGAAGAACTCCAGGACCAGTTCGCGGATCGGCGAGAAGTAGCCGACGAAGGTCATGCCGGTGACGAAGCCGATCAGCAGCCACAGGCTGTGCTTGGCGAACTTGCGCAGGAACTTGTTGCCGCTCATGGGCTGCTTGTCCAGCTTCATGCGTTGGTTGCGGTCACCCTCGGTGACCTTCTCGCACCACATGAACACCCAGGTCCACACGCTCTGCGGGCAGGTGTAGCCGCACCAGACCCGGCCGGCGTAGACGGTGATGAAGAACAGGCCGAAGGCGGCGACGATCAGCAGGCCTGAAAGCAGGATGAAATCCTGGGGCCAGATGGTGGCGCCGAAGATGTAGAACTTGCGTTCCGGCAGGTTCCACCACACGGCCTGGTGACCGCCCCAGTTCAGCCACACGGTGCCGAAGTAGAGCAGGAACAGCACGGCGCCGCCGACCATCCGCAACCTGCGGAACAGCCCGGTGAAGGCACGGGTGTAGATTTTTTCGCGCGAGGCGTAGAGGTCGACGGAATCCTTCCCTTTGTTGGCAGGCGGGGTGACATCATGTACCGGAATTTGCTTGCTCATCATCAAGTCCCACGGCAGTGGAGAAACGCCGCGACCAGTGCGTGCCGGCCGCAGTCTCGCGCGTTCTGCTAGCGCTCTGCAGCCCATGATACGCCTGTGTTGGCGCGCCCGGGTTGCGCTGCGACACTTCGTCGCGTTGGGTTGCCTGCATGAATCGTGATATGGCGACTGTCAATTGATCCAGGTCAGGCGCGGCGGTTTTTGCCCCCGCCAAAACGACGGTGGGAGCGGGCTTGTGCCGCGAAGGTGTGGTCAGCTTCGACACCTTCGCGAGGCAAGCCCGCTCCCACGTTCGGTCATCCGCTCACTCGGCCTGGATCGGCGCCTGTGGGTCCTGGTGCGACAGGCTGTAGACATAGGCCGCCAGCAGGTGGACCTTGTCGTTGCCCTGCATCTGCGCCTGGGCCGGCATCTGGCCCTGGCGACCGTAACGGATGGTCTGCTGCAACTGGGCGAAGCTCGAACCGTAGATGAACGCCTGCGGGTGGGTCAGGTTCGGTGCGCCCATGGCCGGGGTGCCCTTGCCTTCGGGGCCGTGGCAGGCCACGCAGTTGGTGGCGAAGATCTGTTGGCCCTTGGCCGGATCGGCCTTGGCGTCCTCGGGCAGCTTGCGACCGTCGAGGTTGGTCAGCACGAAGGCGGCGACATCGGCCACGCCTTGCTCGCCGATCACCGTGCCCCAGCCCGGCATCACGCCGTGGCGGCCGTTCATGATGGTGGTCTTGATGGTCTCCGGCTCGCCGCCCCAGCGCCAGTCGTTGTCGGTCAGGTTGGGGAAACCGTAGGCACCCTTGGCGTCCGAGCCGTGGCACACCGAGCAGTTCGAGGCGAACAGCCGCGCGCCCATCTTCAGTGCCTGCGGGTCCTTGGCCACGTCCTCCAGCGGCATGGCGGCGAACTTGGCGAAGATCGGGCCGAAGCGGGCGTCGGCCTTGGCCATCTCCTTTTCCCACTCGTGCACGCCGGTCCAGCCCTGCTGGCCGTTGGCGAATTCGGTCTGCTTGTCGTTGTCCAGGTAGGCATAGCCCGGCAGGATGCCTTTCCAGTTGCCCAGGCCCGGGTACAGCACCAGGTAGCCGAGGGCGAAGACGATGGTGCCGACGAACAGCCAGAACCACCACTTCGGCAGCGGGTTGTCGTATTCCTCGATGCCGTCGAAGGCGTGGCCGACGGTCTCGTCGGTGATCTCCTCGCGCTGGCCCTTGCGGGTCGACAGCAGCAGCCAGGTCAGGGCGAAGATGGTGCCTAGCGTGAGTACGGTGACGTACAGACTCCAGAACGTTGTCATTGCTGTTTGCTCCCAGAAGCGCGCTCATGCGCTTTCGCTTGCTCGACATGCCTGATGGCTTCAGGGTCATCCGCGAACGGCAACTGCGTGGCCTCGTCGAAATCCTTCTTGCGCCGCGGGTTGAACACCCACAGCGCCAGGCCCACGAAGGCCACCAGCACCACGACGGTGCCCAGGCCGCGAATCGTCCCGATATCCATCAGCGTCACCGTTTGCTCTTGATGAGGGTGCCAAGGCCTTGCAGGTACGCCACGATGGCGTCCATCTCGGTCTTGCCCTTGACCGCGTCGCGCGCGCCGGCGATGTCCTCGTCGGTGTAGGGAGTGCCGAGGGTGCGCAGCACTTCCATTTTCTTCGCGGTGTCCTTGCCGTCGAGCTTGTTCTCCACCAGCCAGGGGTAGGACGGCATCTTCGACTCGGGGACGACGTTGCGCGGGTTGTACAGGTGGGCGCGGTGCCAGTCGTCCGAGTAGCGGCCACCGACCCGAGCCAGGTCCGGCCCGGTACGCTTGGAGCCCCACAGGAACGGGTGGTCCCAGACGCTCTCGCCGGCCACCGAGTAGTGGCCGTAGCGCTCGGTCTCGGCGCGGAACGGACGGATCATCTGCGAGTGGC
Source organism: Pantoea sp. Cy-639 (assembly GCF_011752525.1). GTDB lineage: Bacteria > Pseudomonadota > Gammaproteobacteria > Pseudomonadales > Pseudomonadaceae > Aquipseudomonas. The sequence goes on from NZ_VWXI01000011.1 coordinate 44,107, forward strand.
AGCCGACGCAGCCTTCGCGGATGTAGATGTCACGGCCTTCGAGCTCCAGCGCGGTACGGGGCTTCATGCCTTCGACCGGCTTGTTGGTGACGTCCTGGAAGAACAGCGGGACGATCTGGGTCAGGCCGCCGATGCTCACGGCGATGACCATGAAGAAGGCCAGCAGGCCTATGTTCTTCTCGACTGCTTCGTGCTTCATCAGTGCGCTCCCACGACGACGATCTTGGCGGCTTCCTCAGCCTGTGCCGGGTTGGCGGCGCGGACGGTGCGCAGCACGTTGTAGGCCATCAGCAGCATGCCGGAGGCGAAGAACGCACCGCCCAGGGCGCGGACGATATAGCCCGGGTGGCTGGCCTGCAGCGCTTCGACGAACGAGTAGGTGAGGGTGCCGTCGTCGTTGATGGCGCGCCACATCAGACCCTGGGTGATGCCGTTGACCCACATCGAGGCGATGTACAGCACGGTGCCGATGGTGGCCAGCCAGAAGTGCGCGTTGATCAGGCCGACGCTGTGCATCTGCTCGCGGCCGTAGAGTTTCGGGATCATGTGGTAGACCGCGCCGATGGAGATCATCGCCACCCAGCCGAGGGCGCCGGCATGCACGTGGCCGATGGTCCAGTCGGTGTAGTGCGACAGCGAGTTGACGGTCTTGATGGCCATCATCGGGCCTTCGAAGGTGGACATGCCGTAGAAGGCCAGGGACACCACCAGGAAGCGCAGGATCGGGTCGGTGCGCAGCTTATGCCAGGCGCCCGAGAGGGTCATCATGCCGTTGATCATGCCGCCCCAGCTCGGCGCCAGGAGGATGATCGACATGACCATGCCCAGCGACTGGGCCCAGTCGGGCAGGGCGGTGTAGTGCAGGTGGTGCGGGCCGGCCCAGATGTACAGGGTGATCAGCGCCCAGAAGTGCACGATCGACAGGCGATAGGAATAGATCGGGCGTTCGGCCTGCTTGGGCACGAAGTAGTACATCATCCCCAGGAAGCCGGTGGTGAGGAAGAAGCCCACGGCGTTGTGGCCGTACCACCACTGGATCATCGCGTCGGTGGCGCCGGCGTAGGCCGAGTACGACTTGAACAGGCTCACCGGCAGCGAGATGTGGTTGACGATGTGCAGCATCGCGGTGACCACGATGAAGGCGCCGTAGAACCAGTTGCCGACATAGATGTGCTTGGTCTTGCGCTTGACGATGGTGCCGAAGAACACCAGGGCGTAGGTGACCCAGACGATGGCCAGCAGGATCGCCAGCGGCCATTCGAGCTCGGCGTATTCCTTGGTGGTGGTGTAGCCCATCGGCAGGGTGATCAGCGCGCCGACGATCACCGCCTGCCAGCCCCAGAAGGTGAAGGCGGCCATGCTGTCGGAGATCAGGCGGGTCTGGCAGGTGCGCTGCACCACGTAGTAGCTGGTGCCGAACAGGGCACAGCCACCGAAGGCGAAGATCACCAGGTTGGTGTGCAGCGGGCGCAGGCGGCCGAAGCTCGTCCATGGCAGGTCCAGGTTCAGCTGGGGCCATACCAGTTGCGAGGCGATGAAGACGCCGAGCCCCATGCCAAGGATCCCCCAGACCACCGTCATGATGGCGAACTGGCGGACGACCTTATAGTTATAAGCAGTCGGACTGATTGCAGTGCTCATTCTAAGGTTCCACGGTTTGGGTGTTCTTGTTGGTTGGAAAATCGGCGCCAGTATCGATAACCACCAGGGTTATGGCAACGCAAGAAGACTTGCGCCGACCCGTGTCCAGCCCCTTTGCGCTACCGTCCCGCAGCGTTGGGGTCGAACGATTGTACACAAATAAATATTTGTAATGTGTACCGTTTTCCATGTTTTTCTGATCGATCGGTCAAGCTTTTCCTGCTGGGACGGGCACGCAAGGCGTCATCCCAAAGCCGCAGGCCCGGGCGGGCGGAGTCGAGGGCGAGGTATCAGGCTGGGCACCACGTCTGCTCCGGTCGCTTCGGGCGAAGCCACTGTGGCAACAAGCTTAGTTGCGTTCGGAGGGGGTGCAAGGCGGGGGAGGGCTGCGGGAGCGGGTTTGGCGGGAAGGTTTGTGGGAGCAGGCGGGCCCGCTCCCACAGGGGAGGTTACTTGACGCTTGCGCTTTCCGGCGCCGCCTCCTGCGACAGGCTGTACACGTACGCCGCCAGCAGGTGCACCTTGTCATTGCCCTGGATGTCGGCCTGGGCCGGCATCTGGCCTTGGCGGCCGTAGCGGATGGTCTGCTGCAGCTGGGCGAAGCTCGAGCCGTAGATGAACGCCTGCGGGTGGGTCAGGTTCGGCGCGCCCATGGCCGGGGTGCCCTTGCCTTCGGGGCCGTGGCAGGCCACGCAGTTGCTGGCGAAGATCTCCTTGCCCTTGACCGGGTCGGCCTTGGCGTCCTCAGGCAGCTTGCGGCCGTCGAGGTTGGTCAGCACGAACGCGGCGACATCGGCCACGCCCTGCTCGCCGATCACCGTGGACCAGCCCGGCATCACGCCGTGGCGACCGTTCATGATGGTGGCCTTGATGGTCTCCGGCTCGCCGCCCCAGCGCCAGTCCTTGTCGGTCAGGTTGGGGAAGCCGTACGAGCCCTTGGCGTCCGAGCCGTGGCAGACCGCGCAGTTGGAGGCGAACAGGCGGCTGCCCATCTTCAGTGCCTGCGGGTCCTTGGCCACTTCCTCAACGGGCATGGCGGCGTACTTGGCGAAGATCGGGCCGAACTTGGCGTCGGCCTTGTCCATTTCTTTCTGCCATTCGTCGACCTGGGTCCAACCGTTCTCGTAGCCGGGCAGGATGCCTTTCCAGTTGCCCAGGCCCGGGTAGAGGATCAGGTAGCCCACCGAGAACACCAGGGTGCCGACGAACAGCCAGAACCACCATTTCGGCAGCGGGTTGTCGTACTCCTCGATGCCATCGAAGCTGTGGCCCATGGTCTGGTCGGTGGTGTTGCTGCTCTGGCCCTTGCGGGTGCCGAGCAGCAGCCAGGTCAGGCCGATCAGGCTGCCGATGGTCAGTACACTGATGTAGGTACTCCAGAAGGTGGTCATTGCCCGTTACTCCTCACGGCTGCGTTCATGGCAGCAGGTTCCTGCCCGGCGGGGGGCAGGCGGTCGTCGACGAAGGGCAGCAGGCGCGCTTCGGCGAAATCACGGTCGCGGCGACGGTTGAACACCCACAGCGACAGGCCGATGAAGGCGATCATCACTACCAGGGTGCCCAGGCCGCGGATCATGCCGATGTCCATTTCCATCGCACTCACCTCTTGTTCTTGATCGCGGTGCCGAGCACCTGCAGGTAGGCGACCAGCGCGTCCATCTCGGTCTTGCCCTTGACCGCTTCGCGGGCACCGGCGATGTCGTCGTCGGTGTAGGGCACGCCGAGGGTGCGCAGGGTGCGCATCTTGACGTCGGTGTGGCTGTTGTCGACCTGGGTGGCGACCAGCCACGGGTAGGACGGCATCTTCGACTCCGGCACCACGTTGCGCGGGTTGTACAGGTGGGCGCGGTGCCAGTCGTCCGAGTAGCGGCCACCGACCCGGGCCAGGTCCGGCCCGGTACGCTTGGAGCCCCACAGGAACGGGTGGTCCCAGACGCTCTCGCCGGCCACCGAGTAGTGGCCGTAGCGCTCGGTCTCGGCGCGGAACGGACGGATCATCTGCGAGTGGCAGCCGACGCAGCCTTCGCGGATGTAGATGTCGCGACCCTCGAGCTGCAGGGCGGTGTAGGGCTTCATGCCTTCGACCGGCTTGTTGGTGACGTCCTGGAAGAACAGCGGGACGATCTGGGTCAGGCCGCCGATGCTGACGGCGAACACCATCAGCAAGGCCAGCAGGCCGACGTTTTTCTCGATGACTTCGTGTTTCATCAGGCTCTACTCCTCAGGCCAGCTGGGCGTTGGCGGTGGCTTGCTCGGCAGCCGGGGCACGCACGGTGCGCCAGGTGTTCCAGGCCATCAGCAACATGCCGGTGAGGAAGATCGCGCCGCCGACGAAGCGCACGATGAAGCCAGGGTGGCTGGCCACCAGGGTCTCCACGAACGAGTAGGTCAGCGTGCCGTCGCTGTTGACCGCGCGCCACATCAGGCCCTGGGCGATGCCGTTGACCCACATCGAGGCGATGTACAGCACGGTGCCGATGGTGGCCAGCCAGAAGTGCGCGTTGATCAGGCCGATGCTGTACATGCGCTCCTTGCCGAACACTTTCGGAATGGTGTGGTACAGCGCGCCGATGGAGATCATCGCCACCCAGCCGAGGGCGCCGGCATGCACGTGGCCGATGGTCCAGTCGGTGTAGTGGGACAGGGCGTTGACGGTCTTGATGGCCATCATCGGGCCTTCGAAGGTGGACATGCCGTAGAAGGCCAGGGACACCACCAGGAAGCGCAGGATCGGGTCGCTGCGCAGCTTATGCCAGGCGCCCGAGAGGGTCATCATGCCGTTGATCATGCCGCCCCAGCTCGGTGCCAGCAGGATCAGCGACATGATCATGCCCAGCGACTGGGCCCAGTCGGGCAGGGCGGTGTAGTGCAGGTGGTGCGGGCCGGCCCAGATGTACAGGGTGATCAGCGCCCAGAAGTGCACGATCGACAGTCGATACGAATACACCGGACGCTCGGCCTGCTTGGGCACGTAGTAGTACATCATCCCCAGGAAGCCGGCGGTGAGGAAGAAGCCCACGGCGTTGTGGCCGTACCACCATTGCACCATGGCGTCGGTGGCACCGGCGTAGACCGAGTAGGACTTGGTCAGGCTGACCGGCAGTTCCAGGTTGTTGACGATGTGCAGCATCGCCACGGTCAGGATGAAACCGCCGAAGAACCAGTTGCCCACGTAGATGTGCTTGGTGGTGCGCTTCATCAGCGTGCCGAAGAACACCACGGCGTAGGCGACCCAGACGATGGTGATCAGGATGTCGATCGGCCATTCCAGTTCGGCGTACTCCTTCGAGCTGGTGTAGCCCAGTGGCAGGCTGATCGCCGCCAGCAGGATCACCAGTTGCCAGCCCCAGAAGGTGAACGCGGCCAGGCGTGGCGCGAACAGGGTGGTCTGGCAGGTGCGTTGCACCGAATAATAGGAGGTGGCGAACAGGGCACAGCCGCCGAAGGCGAAGATCACCGCGTTGGTGTGCAAGGGTCGCAGGCGGCCGAAGCTGGTCCACGGCAGGTCGAGGTTGAGGGCGGGCCAGGCGAGCTGGGCGGCGATGAAGACGCCGAGCCCCATCCCGACGATGCCCCACACCACCGTCATGATGGCGAATTGGCGGACCACCTGATAGTTGTAGGCGGTACTGCTGGTTGTGTTCATGTATGGGTTCCCATCCACGGTTATAGGCAGGCTAAACAGCGAGGCAAGCATGATTAATGGGCAAAGTGCCGGTATTGACGGGGATCAATGGGCGAAGATCGCAAATGTCCCAGGCTTGCGCTGCGATCCTCCGCATCTGGCGGGGAAAAACGGCGCGTCCGGCTGCCTGATCCTGGCCCATGGCGCGGGCGCGCCGATGGACAGCGGGTTCATGGAGGACATGGCGCAAAGGCTGGCCCGGCAAGGGGTAGGGGTGGTGCGCTTCGAGTTTCCGTACATGGCCGAGCGGCGTGTCAGCGGCGGCAAGCGGCCGCCCAATCCGCAGAAGGTGTTGCTGGAAACCTGGCGAACGGTATATGCACAGGTGCGACCTTTTGTCGCGGGTCGGTTGGCCGTTGGCGGCAAGTCCATGGGCGGACGCATGGCGAGCCTGCTGGCCGATGAGTTGGGGGCGGATGCGCTGGTGTGCCTGGGTTATCCGTTCTATGCGGTGGGCAAGCCGGAGAAGCCGCGAGTCGAGCATCTGGCGGCGCTGCGCACGCGCACGCTGATCGTGCAGGGCGAGCGTGATGCCCTGGGCAATCGTGAGGCGGTCGAGGGGTATGCGCTATCGCCGGCGATCGAACTGAGCTGGCTGGTGGCGGGGGATCATGACCTCAAGCCATTGAAGGCGTCGGGGTTCAGTCATGAGCAGCATCTGCAGGCAGCCGCGCAGCAGGTGGCGGCTTTTCTGCGCGAGTAGCCATCGCGGGGCAAGCCCGCTCCCACGACGTCCTGGTGGCGTCTGTGGAAGCGGGCTTTTCTGCGCGATGAGGGCGTTCAGCTCAGTCGCGGTACTCGCACAGGTAGGCGCTGTCGACGGCGACCTTGAGCTGGAACTTGCTGTCGGCCGGCACGTTGAACTGGCTGCCCGCCTCGAACTTCTCCCAGTTGTCGCTGCCCGGCAGCTTGACGGTCAGGGCGCCGGAGACCACATGCATGATCTCGCGCTTGGCGGTACCGAACTCGTATTCGCCCGGCGCCATCACGCCAACGGTGGCCGGACCTTCGTGGCCTTCGAAGGCGATCGACTTGACGGTGCCATTGAAGTACTCGTTGACCTTGAACATGGGACGACTCCTGGAACAGGGAGGAAAAAGGGCTGGCCAGTATGCCCAAGGCCTTTCCTGGCGTCATCTGTTTCAGGCAGTGCCCGCCGGCAGGCTCAGGGGCAGCAGGCGCGCGGTGTTGCGGGCATCTTCCAGGGCCCGGTGCTGTTGCCCGGCGAACTGCAGGCCGGCCAGTTGCAGGGCGCTGTTGAGTCCGGCGGGGCGCTGCAGATGACGCGCCTTGGCAAAGCGCTGCTTGAGGTTGATGTGCGGCAGCTGTTCCAGCAGGCTGCGCAGGTGGTGGTGGTGCCATTCCTGCAGCAATTGCTTGCGGTCGTAGTCGCCCCAGCTGACCCAGGCCTGCAGTTGCCCCTGGTGATGGCCCAGCCAGCGCTCGAATTGCCCCCAGACCTCGGTGAACGGGGCAGCGCCGTCGACATCGGCCTGGCTGATGTGGGTCAGCTCGCGGCAGAAGGGCGTCAACTGTGGCCTGCGCCTGGGGCGCACGAAGCGCTGGAAGTGATCGACCTCGCGACCGTCGCGGGTGACCAGGCTTGCGCCGATTTCTATGATTTCCATCTCCGTGACCGGCCAGCCGCCTTCGTCGGTGGTGGCTTCCAGGTCGATCACCAACCAGTGGCCCATGCCAGGCTCCCTAATCCATTACGCTGTACTTCGCGCTCGGGTGCGCGGACCCGTAGAGGGTAGCCAATGTCGCGGCACAAGGCATCCCCTGGCACTTTGGCATATCCGGCTGTTGTGCCCATACCGGAAAACGCCTAGCTTAGGCGCATCCAGGCCACTATCCGCAACGAGTGTCTCGTCTTGATCCCACTGCCCAGCTTCAAGGTGTCGTTCTCCCTGATGTTCGCCGCGCTGTTCGTGACTGTCGCGGTACGGGCCGGCGAGGCTGTCGAGGTGAAGGTCGGTGCGGCGCACTTCCCTCCTTATACCGTGCGCCCGGAGCAAGGGGCGGACACCGGCCTGCTGCCGCAACTGGTCGAGGCGTTGAACCGGCTGCAGGCAGACTACCGTTTCGTCCTGGTGCCCACCTCGATTCCCCGGCGCTTCGGCGATTTCCAGCAGGGGCGCACCGACATGGCCGTCTTCGAGAACCCGCAATGGGGTTGGCAGGGCATCGAGCACAAGGCGGTGGACATGGGGCTGGAGGATGCCGAGATCTTCGTCGCGCGCCAGCAGCCAGGGCGCGACCAGCGCTACTTCGATGAACTTGAAGGCAAGCGCCTGGCCCTGTTCAACGGCTATCACTATGCCTTCGCCGATTTCAATCCGGACCCGGCCTACCTGAAGAAGCGCTACCGGGCGACCCTGACCTACTCCCACGACAGCAACCTGAGCATGGTCGAGCGTGGCCGGGCCGACATCGCCCTGGTCACCCGTTCGTTCCTCAGCGACTTCCTCAAGCGCAACCCGGACAGCGTCAGCCAGTTGCTCGCCTCGCAGCGGGTCGACCAGGTCTATCATCACTACGCGTTGCTGCGCCCCAGCGCGCCGATCAGCCCCGAGGCGTTCGCCGGGCTACTGCGCCGCCTGCGCGAGGACGGCGAACTGCTGCACATCTTCCAGCCCTACCAGATCACCGTCGAGGCGCCACGGGACTAAATCGCACGGCACCGGTCACGTTCTCTGGAGTGAGCCTTTCTTTCATTCCCCCGTGAGCCAAGACCATGCCGTTCGATGCCGCTTCGCCGCCCCTTTGCGCGCCCCGCTGGCGCACCTTGCACGCCGACGAGGGCGATTGCCGCCTGAGCCTGACCCTGGAAGGGCGGCCGTTGATCGGTGTGCGCCTGGTCAACGCCGACGCGCTTGAAATCCACCTCGAGCAGATCTGCCCCGAGCGCCCCGAGCAGGCGTTGTGGGCCGCCTGCTACTGGTTGCTGTCCCGCGATCCGGCCTGCCAGCGTCTGGACTGGCGGTTGCCTCAGGCGCAGCCGCGGGCCGTGGCCAGTGGCCTGCTGCTACCGGGTGAGCAGGCCGGGCAGTACCTGTGCGAACGCACGCTGTTCTGGCAACTGCCCCAGCCCTGGCTGGGCGAGTCGCTGGCTGGCGTGTATCCGCAGCAGATGCAGATCAGCCAGGGCAAGCGCCATCCGCGCCGGGCACCCAAGCCCCATGGCGAGGTGTACCGGCGCTTCGACGCGCGCCTCGGTGCCTGGGTCTCGCTGCGCACCCTGGAGATCGAGCAGGACCTGGCGCGTTTCAACCGCTGGCAGAATCATCCCCGGGTCGTGCAGTTCTGGCAGGAGGGCGGCACGCTGGCGCAGCACCGTGAATACCTGGCCAAGCTCGAGCAGGATCCGCATACCCTGACCCTGATCGGCTGCTTCGACGACGAGCCCTTCGCCTACTTCGAGGCCTACTGGGCCAAGGAAGACCGCATCGCGCCGTTCTATCCGGCCGACGATTACGACCGCGGCATCCACATGCTGGTGGGGGAAGAGGCGCACCGTGGTCCGCACAAGGTGGCCAGCTGGCTGTCGGCGCTGGTGCATTACCTGTTCCTCGACGACCCGCGCACCCAGCGGGTGGTGGCCGAGCCGCGGGCCGACAACGGCAAGATGATCGGCTACATGCACGACCAGTGCTTCCATTGCGAGAAGGAGTTCGATTTCCCGCACAAGCGGGCGGCGCTGATGATCCTGGGGCGGGAGCGTTTCTTCGATCGTTGCCGGTTGGCCTGACGCAGGGCCGGCAAGCCGGCCCCTGCAGGCACTGGGTCTTCAGACCTGGCGGCTGCTCTTGCGGCAGTGGATCAGTGCGTCGCGGATCATGAAGTTGACCAGTGTCGGCGATACGCCCAGTTCCTTGGCGATGTCCTTCTGCGGCACGCCATGCAGGCGATACATCTCGAAGGCGTAGCGGGTGCGCTGGGGCAGTTCGTTGAGGGCGTCGGCAATGTGCTCGAGCGTGGCGAGGTTGATGTGGGTGGCTTCGGGCGAGGCGTTCTGGATGACCACGTTCAAGCCTTCCTCCTCGCTGCCGGAGTATTTCAGCTCCATGGCTTGCTTGCGGTAGTGGTCGATGGCCAGGTTGCGCACGATCTGGAACAGGTAGCTGAGCTGGGCCTTGAACGAAGAGGTGATCTGCGGGGCGGCACTGAGTCGGAAGAAGGCGTCCTGGACCACGTCTTCGGCACGGGAGCGGCAACCGGTGATGCGCGCGGCGATCTTGACCAGGATGCTGCGGTTGTCGACGAAGGCCTGGAGTAAGGGTGAATCGCACTTACTTGTGGATAGTTGTTCCGCCATGGAAGTCACCTTGTCTCGGAAGGGAAAGGGAGCACACCGAAAGGGGATGCTTCCTACGACGAGCGACAAGCTATGCAGAATGATAATGATTGTCAATTGCGAAAGCTAATGAGTATTTATTCGATGTTGTGCTAAGCCGCAGGCTGTGAAGCACTTCAACTTTCCGGCCTTGCCCGCTACCGCTGCGGCAGTCGGGCGACGCTAATTTCTTGCCTTGCCCATCCGTTCCCCTGTGTACATCCGGCTGCCCATCGCCGCCGTCCGCGCCCTTGCGCGGCGTGGTGTGGGCGCGACTTACCCAGACACTGGCAGGAACATTCCATGACGGACGCCTTCGAACTCCCGCAATCGCTGGTCCAGGCCCTGGTGCAGCGCGCTGCCCGGACCCCGGACCAGGTCGCCTTGCGCTTTCTCGCCGATGCGCCTGGCGAGCAGGCCGTGCTCAGTTACCGGGACCTCGATCAGCGTGCCCGGACCATCGCTGTGGCGCTGCAGGCCCAGGCCGGCTTCGGCGAGCGCGCGGTGCTGCTGTTCCCCAGTGGGCCGGACTATGTGGCGGCCTTCTTCGGCTGCCTGTACGCCGGCGTGATCGCGGTACCGGCCTATCCCCCGGAGTCCTCGCGCCAGCACCACCAGGAGCGCCTGCTGTCGATTATCGATGACGCCGAGCCACGCCTGCTGCTCACCGTCGAGGCGCTGTGCGACAGCCTGCAGGGGCTCGGTGGCGACAAGGCGCCGGGCTTGCTGGCGGTCGACGGGCTGGACCCGTGCCTGGCCGGGCAGTGGCAGCCACCGTTGCTGGCGGCCGATGACATCGCCTTCCTGCAGTACACCTCGGGTTCCACCGCGTTGCCCAAGGGGGTGCAGGTCAGCCACGGCAACCTGGTCGCCAACGAGCAACTGATCCGCCACGGCTTCGGCATCGACCTGAACCCTGACGATGTGATCGTCAGTTGGTTGCCGCTGTACCACGACATGGGCCTGATCGGCGGCCTGCTGCAGCCGATCTTCAGCGGCGTGCCCTGCGTGCTGATGTCCCCCGGCTACTTCCTCGCCCGGCCACTGCGCTGGCTGCAGGCGATCAGCGAATACGGCGGCACCATCAGCGGCGGCCCGGACTTCGCCTACCGCCTGTGCAGCGAACGGGTGAGCGACGCGGCCCTGGCCGGGCTCGACCTGAGCCGTTGGCGTGTGGCCTATTCCGGTTCCGAGCCGATCCGCCAGGACAGCCTGAGCACCTTCGCTGCCAAGTTCGCCGCTTGCGGTTTTGCGGCCGACAGTTTCTTTGCCAGCTACGGCCTGGCCGAGGCCACCCTGTTCGTCAGCGGCAGCCGTCGCGGCCAGGGTATCGGCGCCCTGGCGCTGGACGCCGAGGCGTTGGCCGGCAATCGCGCCGAGCCGGGCCAGGGCAGTGTGCTGATGAGTTGCGGCTACCCGCAGCCGGGGCATACGGTGCGCATCGTCGAGCCGGGCCGGCAGTTGTCGCTGGGCGACAATCAGGTTGGCGAGATCTGGGCCGCCGGCCCGAGCATCGCCTTGGGCTATTGGCGCAATCCCGAGGCCAGTGCCCGCACGTTCGTCGAGCGCGATGGCCAGACCTGGTTGCGCACCGGCGACCTGGGCTTCCTGCGCGACGGCGAGGTGTTCGTCACCGGACGCCTGAAGGACATGCTCATCGTGCGTGGCCAGAACCTCTATCCGCAAGATCTGGAAAAGACCCTCGAGCGCGAGGTGGAGGTGTTGCGCAAGGGCCGTGTGGCGGTATTCGCCGTGGATGACCAGGGCGAGGAGGGGATCGGCGTGGCGGTGGAGATCAGTCGCAACGTGCAGAAGGCGGTCGAGCCCAGGGTGTTGATCGATACCCTGCGCCGGGTGATCGCCGATGCCTGCCGCCAGGCTCCGGCAGCGGTGCTGCTGCTCAACCCGGGCGCCTTGCCCAAGACGTCCAGCGGCAAGCTGCAGCGTTCGGCCTGCCGCCTGCGCATGGGCGATGGCAGCCTGGATTGCTATGCACGTTTTCCGGCGCTTGAGCCGGCAAGGGCTGGAGGACACGTTGCCGACCCATTGCAGGCGCGCATCGCCGCAGTCTGGCGCGAGGTGCTCCAGGTCGAGGCGGTGGCGGCGGACGATCACTTCCTGCTGCTGGGCGGCAACTCCATCGCCGCTACCCAGGTGACCGCGCAGCTCACTGACGAACTGGGGACCCAGCTGGGCCTGCGGACCTTGTTCGAGGCGCCGACCCTGGCCGAGTACAGCGCCGCCGTGGCGGTCCAGCTTGCCGCGGGAGGTAGCGCGCCGGGTGCGATCGAGGCTTGTGATCGCGCCCAGGCGCTGGCGCAATCGCTGGCCCAGAACCGTTTGTGGCTGTTGTGGCAGTTGCAGCCGCAATCGGCCGCCTACAACATTCCGGCGGGGCTGCACTTGCGTGGCGAGCTCGACGAAGCGGCCCTCGAGGCCAGCTTCAAGGCGCTGGTGGCCCGTCACGAATCCCTGCGCACGCTGTTCGACGAGGTCGACGGCCAGGCGTTGCAGCGCGTCCTGCCGCAGATGCCGCTGACCTTGCAGCGCTACGACCTCGAGGGCCTGGCGCCGGACGAAGTGGCCGCGCGCCGGGAGGACGAGGCGCAGCAGCCGTTCGACCTGCGCCAGGGGCCGCTGCTGCGGGTGACCCTGGCGCGTCTGGGCGATGAAGAGCACCAACTGTGGGTGACCTTGCACCATATCGTCGCCGACGGCTGGTCGCTGAATATCCTGCTCGACGAGTTCGCCCGCCTGTACGCGGCCCGGGGGCAGGCGGCGTCGCTGCCTGAGCTGGCGCTGGGGTATGCCGACTATGGCCGTTGGCAGCGCCAGTGGCTGGCCGGCGGCGAGGCCGAGCGCCAACTGCGCTACTGGACCGCCAGGCTGGGTGATGACCTGCCGGTGCTCGACCTGTGCACCGACCAGCCACGCACCAGCCAGCAGGCCAACAGCGCCATGCGCTTGAGCGTGAAGGTGCCCGCCAGCCTGGGGACGGCCCTGAAGGCGTTGGCCCGTGAACGGCAGGCCAGCCTGTTCATGGTCCTGCTGGCCGGTTGGCAGGCGCTGCTGCACCGTTATACCGGCCAGGGCGATATCCGCGTCGGCGTGCCCAATGCCAACCGCCCGCGCCTGGAAACCCAGGGCATGGTCGGCTTCTTCATCAACACCCAGGTGCTGCGTGCCGAGCTCGATGGCCGCCTGCCGTTCGCCCGGCTGCTGGAGCAGGTACGCCAAGCTACCCTGGAGGCCCAGGCCCATCAGGACCTGCCGTTCGAGCAACTGCTCGAAGCCTTGCCCGAGGCGCGCGAGCAGGGGCTGTTCCAGGTCATGTTCAACCACCAGCAGCGCGACCTGTCGGCCCTGCGCCGGCTGCCGGGCCTGCTCGCCGAAGAGTTGCCATGGCACAGCCGCGAGGCCAAGTTCGACCTGCAGTTGCACAGCGAGGAAGACCACCTGGGGCGCCTGACCCTGGCTTTCGACTATGCCGCCGAGCTGTTCGAGGCGACTACCGTCGAGCGCCTGGCCGGCCACCTGTTGGCCCTGCTCGAGCAGGTGTGCGCCGATCCGCAGCGGGCGCTGGGCGACGTGCGCCTGCTCGATGAGCCCGCCCAGGCGCAGTTGCTGGCCTGGGGCCAAGCCGTGATGCCAGGCGCCGAGCGGCTGCTGGTCGAGCAGCTCAACGAGCAGGCGCGGTTGACCCCCGAGCGCACCGCGCTGGTCTGGGAGGGCGGCCAGCTCGACTATGCCGAGCTGCACCAGCAGGCCAACCGCCTGGCCCACTACCTGCGTGACAAGGGCGTCGGCCCGGATACCCGCGTGGCCATCGCCCTGGAGCGTTCGCCGCAACTGCTGGTAGGCCTGCTGGCCATCCTCAAGGCCGGCGGCGCCTATGTGCCGCTGGACATCGACTACCCAGCCGATCGCCTGGCCTACATGCTCACCGATTGCCAGGCTGGCCTGCTGCTCAGCCACAGCGACCTGCTCGAGCGCCTGCCACAGGTCGACGGTGTCGGCGCCATCGCCCTTGACCAGTTGCACCTGGACAACTGGCCGAGCCAGGCGCCCGGCCTGCACCTGCACGGCGACAACCTGGCCTATGTGATCTACACCTCCGGTTCCACCGGCCAGCCCAAGGGCGTGGGCAACACCCATGCGGCCCTGGCCGAGCGTCTGCACTGGATGCAGCAGACCTATGCGCTGCAGGCCAGCGACGTGCTGATGCAAAAGGCGCCGATCAGTTTCGACGTATCGGTGTGGGAGTGCTTCTGGCCCCTGGTCACCGGCAGCAAGCTGGTGCTCGCGGGGCCGGGCGAACACCGTGATCCGCAACGCATCGCCCAGTTGGTCCAGCAGCATGGGGTGACCACGCTGCACTTCGTGCCGCCGCTGTTGCAGGTGTTCGTCCAGGAGCCGCAGGCCGCTGCCTGTACCAGCCTGCGCCGGTTGTTCAGCGGTGGCGAGGCGCTGTCCGCCGCGTTGCGCGACCGGGTGCTGCACCTGCTGCCACAGGTACGGCTGGACAACCGCTATGGCCCGACCGAGACCGCTATCAACGTCACCCACTGGCAATGCCAGGCCAGCGATGGCGAGCGCTCGCCGATCGGCCGGCCGCTGGGCAATGTCCTGTGCCGGGTGCTCGACGATGGCTTCGAACCTTGCGTGCCAGGTGTGCCGGGTGAACTGTGCCTGGGGGGCGCAGGGTTGGCCCGAGGCTACCTTGGTCGCCCGGGCCTGACCGCCGAGCGCTTCGTGCCCCAGCCCGACGGCAACGGCGCGCGCCTGTACCGCAGCGGTGACCGGGCGCGCTGGCATGTGCCCAGTGCGTCGCTGGACTACCTCGGACGCCTCGACCAGCAGGTGAAGGTGCGTGGTTTTCGTGTCGAGCCCGAGGAAGTGCAGGCGGTGCTGCTGGCCCAGCCTGGCGTCGAGCAGGCCCTGGTGCTGATTCACCAGGACGCCGTCGGCGCCCAGTTGGTCGGCTACTACAGTGGTGTCGAGCAGGATGCCGCGTTGCTGCAGGCCCTGGCCGAGCGCCTGCCGTCCTACATGGTGCCGGCGCAGTTGATCCACCTGGCGCGGATGCCCCTGGGGCCAAGTGGCAAGGTCGAGCGCAGGGCGCTGCCGGCGCCGGTCTGGCAGCAGCGTGAACATGTCGAGCCGCAGGGCCCACTGCAACAGCAGGTCGCGGCGATCTGGCGCGAGGTGCTTGGGTTGAAGCAGGTCGGCCTGCGGGATGATTTCTTCGCCCTCGGTGGTCACTCGCTGCTGGCGACCCAGGTGGTCTCGCGCACCCGTCAGGCGCTGGATGTCGAGTTGCCGCTCAAGGCCTTGTTCGAGGCCCGCGAGCTGGGGGCTTTCTGCGCCGAGGTCGCGCGCTTGCACGAAAGCGGCGCGCGCAACCGGCAGGGCGCGATTGCCCGGGTCGATCGACGCCAGGCCGTGCCATTGTCCTACTCCCAGCAACGCATGTGGTTCCTCTGGCAGATGGAGCCGGACAGCCCCGCCTACAACGTCGGCGGCATGGCGCGCCTGAGCGGCGTGCTGCATGTGGATGCCTTCGAACGCGCCTTGCAGGCGTTGATCGTGCGCCACGAGACCCTGCGTACCACCTTCCCCAGCGTCGACGGCAAGCCGTGCCAGTGCGTGGCCGACGACAGCAGCCTGCAACTGCAGTGGCACGATTTCACTGCTGGCGCCGCAGACACCCGGCAGCGACGCCTGCAGCAACTGGCGGACGACCAGGCGCACCAGCCGTTCGACCTGGCCTGGGGGCCATTGCTGCGCGCCTGCCTGGTGAAGACCGCCGAGCGCGAACACTACTTCGTGCTGACCCTGCACCATATCGTCACCGAAGGCTGGGCCATGGACATCTTCGCCCGTGAGCTGGCCGAGCTGTACGAGGCCTTCGTCGACGAGCGCGAGTCGCCGCTGGCACCGCTGCCGGTGCAGTACCTGGACTACAGCGTGTGGCAACGCCAGTGGCTGGAGAGCGGCGAGGGTGCGCGCCAGCTGGCCTACTGGCAGGCACGCCTGGGCGATGAGCACCCAGTGCTGAGCCTCCCCAGCGACCGCCCGCGTCCGGCGGTGCAGAGCCATCGTGGCGGGCTGTACCGCTTCGACCTCGCCCCGACACTGGTCGAACGCGTTCACGCCTTCAACGGCCAGCGTGGCCTGACCCTGTTCATGACCATGACCGCCACCCTGGCCGTCCTGCTGCACCGCTACAGCGGCCAGCGCGACCTGCGCATCGGCGCGCCGGTGGCCAACCGTATCCGCCCGGAAAGCGAAGGGCTGATCGGTGCCTTCCTCAACACCCAGGTGCTGCGTTGCGAGCTGGACGGGCAGATGAGCGTCGCCGCGTTGCTCGAGCAGGTGCGCCAGGCCATTGTCGAAGGCCAGTCGCACCAGGACCTGCCGTTCGAGCAACTGGTCGAGGCACTGCAACCACCGCGTTCGAGCGCCTACAATCCGCTGTTCCAGGTGATGTGCAACGTACAGCGCTGGGCTTTCCAGCAGAGTCGCGAGCTGGTCGGCATGCAGGTGGACTACCTGGTCAACGACGCCAGCGCCACCAAGTTCGACCTGTATCTCGAGGTGACCGACCTCGATGGCCGCCTGGGCTGCTGCTTCACCTATAGCCGCGACCTGTTCGACGAGCCGCGCATCGCCCGCATGGCCGAGCACTGGCAACAGCTGCTGGTGGCCATGCTCGACGATCCAGGGCAGCGGCTGTGCGAGCTGCCGATGCTTGGCGCGGCCGAGCGGCAACTGTTGATCGGCCAGCTCCAGGGCGAGCAGGACTGCGCTCTCGACCAGACCCTGCACGGCTTGTTCGCCGCCCAGGCCGAGCGCACGCCCGGCGCCCTGGCGCTGACCTTCGCCGGCCAGCACCTGAGCTACGCCGAGCTGGAGCAGCGGGCCAATCGCCTGGCCCGCGCCCTGCGCGAGCGCGGGGTCGGCCCGCAGGTCCGCGTCGGCCTGGCGCTGGAGCGCTCGCCGGACATGGTGGTCGGCCTGTTGGCCATCCTCAAGGCCGGTGGCGCCTATGTGCCGCTGGACCCGGAATACCCGATCGACCGCCTGCGCTACATGATCGAGGACAGCCGCCTGGGCCTGCTGCTTGGCCAGCGCGGGCTGCTCGAGCGCCTGGCGCCGCTGCCCGAGGGCGTGGCCAGCTGGTGCCTGGAGGATGACGCCGCGCACCTGTCGGGCTACAGCGATGCTCCGCTGGACAACCTCAACCTGCCGCAGCACCAGGCCTACCTGATCTACACCTCCGGTTCCACCGGCCAGCCCAAGGGTGTGGTGGTCAGCCATGGCGAGATCGCCATGCACTGCCAGGCGGTGATCGCCGCGTTCGGCATGCGCAGCGACGACTGCGAACTGCACTTCTATTCGATCAACTTCGATGCCGCCAGCGAGCGGCTGCTGACCCCGTTGCTGTGCGGCGCCCGCGTCGTGCTGCGGGCCCAGGGCCAGTGGGGCGCCGAAGAGATCTGCCAACTGCTGCGCGAGCAGCAGGTGAGCATTCTCGGCTGCACCCCGAGCTATGGCAGCCAGTTGGCCCAGCACCTGGCCGGGCAAGGCCAGCGATTGCCGGTGCGCCTGGTGATCACCGGCGGCGAGGCGCTGACCGGCGAGCACCTGCAACGCATCCGCCAGGCGTTCGCGCCGCAGCAGTTGTTCAACGCCTACGGGCCTACCGAAACCGTGGTCATGCCACTGGCCTGCCTGGCTCCGGACACGCTGCCCGGCGAGGCCGGCAGCGTGCCGATCGGGCGGGTGATCGGGGCGCGCAGCGCCTACATCCTCGACGAGGACCTGGCCTTGCTGCCGCCGGGCGGGATCGGCGAGCTGTATATCGGTGGCGCCGGCCTGGCCCAGGGCTATCACGACCGTCCAGGCCTCAGCGCCGAGCGCTTCGTCGCCGACCCGTTCAGTCATGACGGTGGCCGCCTGTATCGCACCGGCGACCTGGTGCGGTTGTGCGCCGACGGTCTGGTGGAGTATGTCGGGCGCGCCGACCAGCAGGTGAAGATCCGCGGTTTCCGCATCGAACTGGGCGAGATCGAGAGCCGTCTGCAAGCGCACGCGGATGTCGAGGAGGCCGTCGTCCTGGCCCTGGACCTTCCGGGTGGCAGGCAACTGGTCGGCTACCTGGTGTGCGCGCAGGCCTCGGCCGACAGCGAGGCGCAGGCCCTGTTGCGCGACGCGGTCAAGGTCGATGCGCGCCGGCATCTGCCGGAGTACATGGTGCCGGCGCACCTGGTGCTGCTCGAGCGCCTGCCGCTGATGGGCAACGGCAAGCTCGACCGCCGCGCACTGCCGGCACCGGACCTGGAACAGGCGCGCCAGCATTACCTGGCCCCGGCCAATGCGCTGGAAAGCCAGTTGGCGCAGGTCTGGCGCGAAGTGCTCAACGTGCCGCGCATTGGCGTGCAGGACAACTTCTTCGAGCTGGGCGGTGATTCGATCCTGTCGATCCAGGTGGTCAGCCGCGCTCGTCAGTTGGGCTTGCAGTTCACCCCGCGCGACCTGTTCCAGCACCAGACCATCCAGACCTTGGCGGCGGTGGTCACCCGCAGCGCGGCGCCCAGCGACATCGAGCAGGGGCTACGCCAGGGCCGCACCGCCCTGACGCCGATCCAGCACTGGTTCTTCGACAGCGCAGTGGCGCAACCACAGCACTGGAACCAGGCGGTGCTGCTCGAGGGACGCCAGCCACTGCAGGCCGAGCGCCTGGAGCGGGCCCTCGGCGCGCTGGTGGCGCACCACGACAGCCTGCGTCTGCGCTTCGTCCAGGCCAATGGCCGCTGGCACGGCGACTACGCCCAGGCGGGCGGCCAACCGCTGTTGTGGACCGCCACGGTCAGCGACTTTGCCGACTGCCAGGCGTTGTACACCGATGTGCAACGCAGCCTGGACCTCGATCAGGGGCCGCTGCTGCGAGGGTTGCTGCTGACCGACGGGCAGGGGGCGCAACGCTTGCTGCTGGCGATCCATCACCTGGTGGTCGATGGCGTGTCCTGGCGGGTGCTGCTGGAAGACCTGCAGGCGCTGTACCGCGGCGCCACGCTGGCGGCCAAGACCCATGCCATGAGCGATTGGGCCGCGCGCCTGGCCAGCTATGCCGGCAGTGATTCGCTGCGCGACGAGCTGGACTGGTGGGAAACCCAGCTGGGCGACGCCTGCCTTGAACTGCCCTGCGACCACCCTCAGGGCGGCAACCTGCAGCGTCATGCCCGAAGCCTGGCCATCGAGCTGGACACCGAACAGACCCGGCAATTGCTGCAGCAAGCCCCGGCGGCGTACCACACCCAGGTCAACGACCTGCTGCTGACCGCCCTGGCGCGCACCCTGTGCCGCTGGACCGGCGATGCGCAGGTGTTGGTGCAGCTCGAGGGCCATGGCCGTGACGGTCTGTTCGAAGACATGGACCTGACCCGCAGCGTCGGCTGGTTCACCAATGCCTATCCGCTGAGCCTGAGCCCCGTCCCGGGCGATGACGAGGCGGCCCGGGCGGCGTCGATCAAGGGCATCAAGGAGCAACTGCGCCAGGTCCCGCACAAGGGCCTGGGGCATGGCGTGCTGCGCTACCTGGCCGATCCGGCCGTGCGCGAACGCATGGCAGCGTTGCCCCAGGCACGCATCACCTTCAACTACCTCGGCCAGTTCGACCAGCAGTTCGACGCCACGGCGCTGTTCCAGCCGCTGGATGAACCGGCGGGCCTGCCCCATGACCTGGAGGCGCCGCTGCCGAACTGGCTGAGCGTCGATGGCCAGGTGTATGGCGGTGCCCTGCAGTTGCGCTGGCGCTTCAGCAACGAGCGCTTCGAGGTATCGACCATCGAGGCCTTGGCCGAAGCCTATCGCCAGGAACTGCTGGCCCTGGTCGCGCATTGCCTGGCCGAGGGCAACGGCAGCTTCACGCCGTCGGACTTCCCGCTGGCGCAACTGACCCAGGAGCAGATCGATACGTTGCCGGTGCCGGCCGCCGAGATCGAAGACGTCTACCCACTGACGCCGATGCAGGAGGGCCTGCTGCTGCATACCCTGCTGGAGCCAGGCACCGGTCTGTACTACATGCAGGACCGCTATCGGATCGACAGCGCCCTGGATCCCGAGCGTTTCACCCAGGCCTGGCAGGCCGTGGTGGCACGCCATGAGGCACTGCGCGCATCGTTCAGCTGGAACGCCGGCGAGGCGATGCTGCAGATCATCCACAAGCCGGGCCGCCTGCCGGTGGACTACCAGGATTGGCGTGACCTTGACGAGGCCGCCCAGGAACAGCGCCTGCAAGCCTTGCACAAAGAGGAGCGCGAGGCCGGCTTCGAGCTGCTGCGCGAGGCGCCATTCCACCTGCGCTTGGTGCGGGTGGCCGATGAGCGCTACTGGTTCATGATGAGCAACCACCACATCCTGATCGATGCCTGGTGTCGTTCGCTGCTGATGAACGACTTCTTCGAGCTGTACCAGGCCCTTGGCGAAGGCCGCCCGGCGGCGTTGCCGGTGCCGCCGCGCTACCGCGACTACATCGGCTGGCTGCAACGTCAGGACCTTGCCGAGGCGCGCCAATGGTGGCAGGACAACCTGGCCGGCTTCGAACGCGCCACGGCCGTCCCCAGCGACCGTCCGCTGCGCCATGACCATGCCGGCGACGGCATGCAGGTGGGAGACTGCCATACCCGCCTGGAGGTCAGCCAAGGCGCGCGTCTGCGCGAGTTGGCCCAGGCCCATCAGCTGACCGTCAACACCTTCGCCCAGGCGGCCTGGGCCCTGACCCTGGCACGCTACAGCGGCGAGCGCGACGTGGTGTTCGGCGTCACCGTGGCCGGGCGTCCGGTGAGCCTGCCGCAGATGCAACGAACGGTCGGGCTGTTCATCAACAGCATCGCCCTGCGCGTGCAACTGCCCCGACCAGGCGAGCGCCGCAGCGTGCGCCAATGGTTGCAGGCGTTGCTCGAATGCAACATGCAACTGCGCGAGTACGAGTACCTGCCGTTGGTGGCCATCCAGGAATGCAGCGAGCTGCCCAAGGGCCAACCCTTGTTCGACAGCCTGTTCGTGTTCGAGAACGCGCCGGTGGAGAGCGCCGTGCTCGACCATGCCCAGCACCTGAATGCCAGTTCCGATTCGGGCCGGACCCACACCAACTTCCCGCTGACTGCGGTGTGCTACCCGGGCGATGACCTTGGCCTGCACCTGTCGTTCGACCAGCGTTACTTCGACTTCCCCACCATCGAGCGCCTGCTGGGCGAGTTCAAGCGCCTGCTGCTGGCGCTGCTGGACGGCTTCGAGGGCGACGTGGACGCACTGCCATTGCTGGGCGCGCAGGAGCAACGCTTCCTGCTCGACGACTGCAACCGCACCGAACACGTCTATGCGCTGGAGCAGAGCTATGTCGAGCTGTTCGAGGCGCGGGTCGCCGCTCATCCGCAGCGCACGGTCGCGCGCTGCCAGGAGGCGTCCTACGACTATGCCGGGCTGAACGTGGCGGCCAACCGCCTGGGCCATGCCCTGGTGGCGGCGGGCGTGGCCATCGACCAGCCGGTGGCGCTGCTGGCCGAGCGCGGCCTGGCCCTGCTGGGCATGATCGTCGGCAGCTTCAAGGCCGGCGCCGGCTACCTGCCGCTGGACCCGGGCCTGCCGGCGGCGCGCCTGCAACGTATCGTCGAGCTTAGCCGCACGCCGGTGCTGGTGTGCAGCGCCGCCTGCGCCGAACAGGCGCGCCTGCTGCTCGATGAAGTGGCCGGCGCGGTGCGCCCGAAGCTGCTGGTCTGGGAAACGGTGCAGGCAAGTTGCGTGGACTGCGCCAACCCAGGCATCCACAGCAGGCCGGACAACCTCGCCTACGTGATCTACACCTCAGGCTCCACCGGCTTGCCGAAGGGCGTGATGGTCGAGCAGCGCGGCATGCTCAACAACCAACTGAGCAAAGTGCCGTACCTGGCGCTGGACGAGCAGGACGTGATCGCCCAGACCGCCTCGCAGAGCTTCGACATCTCGGTCTGGCAGTTCCTCGCCGCGCCCTTGTTCGGCGCCACGGTGCAGATCGTGCCGAACGCCATCGCCCATGACCCGCAAGGGTTGCTGGCGCACGTCCAGGCCACCGGTATCACCGTGCTGGAAAGCGTGCCGTCGCTGATCCAGGGCATGCTGGCGGGTGACCACCAGGCGCTCGACGGCCTGCGCTGGATGCTGCCGACCGGCGAGGCGATGCCCCCCGAACTGGCCGCGCAGTGGTTGCAGCGTTACCCGGCGATTGGCCTGGTCAACGCCTATGGCCCGGCCGAGTGCTCGGACGACGTGGCGTTCTTCCGGGTCGACGAGGCCTCTACCCGTGGCAGCTACCTGCCGATCGGCACGCCGACCGACAACAACCGGCTGTACCTGCTGGGCGAGGATCATGCCCTGGTGCCGCTGGGGGCGGTGGGCGAGTTGTGCGTCGCCGGCAGCGGTATCGGCCGTGGCTATGTCGGTGACCCGCTGCGTACCGCCCAGGCTTTCGTTCCGCATCCCCATGGCGCGCCGGGCGAGCGCTTGTACCGCACCGGCGACCTGGCTCGTCGTCGTCCGGATGGCGTGCTCGAGTATGTCGGGCGCATCGATCACCAGGTGAAGATTCGCGGCTATCGCATCGAGCTGGGCGAGATCGAGGCGCGCCTGCATGAACAGGCGGAGCTGCGCGATGCCGCAGTGGGCGTGCAGGAGGGCGCCAATGGCAAGCATCTGGTCGGCTACCTGGTGGCACGCCAGGACGTGATTGCCGATGGCGCGCTGCTCGAACGGATCAGGCAGCGCCTGCGCGCCGAGTTGCCGGAATACATGGTGCCGCAGCACTGGGGCTGGTTCGACGGCCTGCCGCACAACGCCAACGGCAAGCTCGACCGTAAGGCCTTGCCCGTCATCGACATCGGCGGTCGACACGGCCAGGACTACCTGGCGCCGCGCGATGAGCTGGAGCAGACCCTCGCCGGTATCTGGGCCGAAGTGCTCAAGGCCGAACGGGTCGGGGTGCGCGACAACTTCTTCGAACTGGGCGGGCACTCGCTGCTGGCCACGCAGATCGCCTCGCGGGTGCAGAAGGCGTTGCAGTTGAACGTGCCACTGCGGGCGATGTTCGAGTGCAGCACCGTGGAGGCGTTGGCCGAGTATGTGAGGGGGTTGCAGGACAGCGCGCTGGACACGGACAAGGTCGATCGGCTGAGCGACCTGATGGCGGAGCTGGAGGCGTTGTAGCCTCGGACCCTCGCCGGCCCCACCCGCACCCTTGTTCGAGGGTGCGGGTGGGGCCGGCGACGGCGTTCAACGCTTGCCGAGGATCTTGCCGAGCATTTCCGGGCGCGGCGCGCCCTGCTGGCTCTGCAGGTTGCCGTGCTCGTCCTGGTAGAAGATCGCCGGGGTGGCTGCCAGCCCCAACTCCTCCATCAGCGCCATGTTCAGCTCGAGCTTCTTCTGCACCGCCTCCGGCACTTTCGCCAGTGGCTTGAGCGTGCTGGCCTTGCCGGCCTTCTCATGGCTCAGCAAGGCCGTGGCCGGGTCCTTGGCCGCGAGCAGCGCGGCGGACTTGCCGGGGCTGTCTTCGCGGATGATGCCGACCATGATGTGGCGTAACTGCACCTTGCCTGACTCGACCCATGGTCGGGCCTGTTCCCAGAACATGTTGCAATACGGGCAGTTGGGGTCGCTGAACAGGTAGACGACGCGCGGCGCGTCGGCCTTGCCGTCGGCGATCCATGCGGTCTTTTCCATCTTCGCCCAGATCTCTTTGCTCATCGGCGCGTACACCAGCTTTTCCAGCGGCTCGGCACTGAGGTCCTTGCCTTGTTCGTCGAACAGGCTGCCGACCAGCACATGCTTGCCATCCGCTGTCAGGTAGAGGGCGATGCCGTTGTTCTGGTATTCGGCGGCATAGCCGCGCAGGCCGTCGGGCGCGTCGAAACTGCCCTTGATCACGGCGCCCTTGGCTTGCAGTTGCTGGACCGCCTTGGGCAGTTCCTCGGCTTGCAGCGCCGGGGCGGCGAGCAGGGCGAGGGTGAGGGGCAGTAGCGCATTCAATCGCATGTCATTTTCCTTGTGGTACAGGCGCCTCGGCGCTGTCGAAGGGTTCCAGGGCGTGACGCAGGCTGGCGCGGGACAGCTCGCCCAGGTGGCTGCCGACCAGACGTCCGTCGGCGTTGTAGAACAGGGTGGTGGGCAGGGCCATGGAGCCGACCTTGCGCGCCAGTTCGCCGGTGCCGTCGAACAGCACGTTGGCCAGGTTCAGCCCGGTGGTGGCCATGAACGTGCTGACGTTTTCCGGGGTTTCTCCCTGGTTGACGAACAGGAAGGTCACATGAGGGTAGTCGCTCTGGGCCTGTTGCAGCACCGGCATTTCGCGTCGGCAGGGCGGGCACCAGGTGGCCCAGATGTTGATCACCAGCGGCTTGCCGCGGTAGTCGTGCAGGGCCACGGCCTGGCCGCGGCTGTCGCGCAGGGCCATCTGCGGCAGTTCGGTGCCTTTGCTGTAGAGGTGGCTGGCCAGGCTGGCGAGCCCCCAGAACAGCGCGCCGCTGACCAGCGCCCAGCCCAGCGGCCGGCGCAGGCCCGGGCGTCTCCAGCCCTGCCACAGGGTGCCCAGGACGATGCCGAACAGGCCGCCCCAGAGCAGGAAGCCACCGTCGCGGATGTCGATGACCTGCAGCGGATCGTCGCGGTACATCGGCCAGTAGGCAAAGACGAAACCCAGGCGAGCGAACAGCAGGCCCAGCAGGAACAGGTTGAACAGCGCCGACTCGGGGTTCTCGCCGCCGCGCTTGGCCACGCGCCAGCCGACCAGGCTGGCGATGCCCAGGGCGGCGAGCAGCAGCAGGTGGTTCAGGGCCATGGTCAACGGCCCCAGGGTGACGGTCAGCATCAGCCTTGGCTCCTGGTCTGGGCCCAGTGTTGCAGGAAGGCGGCGGCATCCACCTCGCCGGTGATGCGTCGGGCACGGCGCTCGTCACCTTCGGGGCCGATCCACACCAGGCTGGGCGGGCCTGGTACCTGGTAGCGACGCAGCAGTTCGCGGCTGGCCGGGGTGTCGGCGGTCACGTCGAGGCGCAGCAGGTGCACGCCAGCGAGGCTGGCCTGGACATCCGGCCGGGCGAACACCTGTTTTTCCATGACCTTGCATGACACGCACCAGTCGGCATAGTAGTCCACCAGCACCCATTGGCCATTGGCCTTGGCGGTCTCCAGCTGGCGTTGCAGGTCGGCTGGGTTGTCCACCGTGGTGAAGGCGTCGTGGCTGCTGCCTGGCGCCGGGCCCGTGGCTTGGCCGACGAAGGGCTGCAGGGGTTGCCAGAGATCGTTGCCACCGGCGGCGGCACCGACCAGCAGCAGGCCGCCCCACAGGGCGCCCAGCAGGGGCACCGCGCGCAAGGCGGGCAGGCTGTGCAGCGCCGGCCAGGCGGCCCAGCCCAGGGCGATCAGCCAGGCGCCGGCCAGGGCCAGCAGCAGCGCCTCGGGCAGCAGGCTGCGCACGGTGTACAGCGCCATGGCCAGGAACACGAAGCCGAACACGCCCTTGACCCGGTTCATCCAGGCACCTGGGCGGGGCAGGAAACGGTTGCCCAGGGTCACCAGCAACAGCAGCGGCACGCCCATGCCCAGGCCCAGGCTGAACAGCACCAGGGCGCCTTGCAGCACGTCGCCGCTCTGGGCGATGTACAGCAGGGCGCCGGCCAGCGGCGCGGTCATGCAGGGGCCGAGCAGCAGGCCCGACAGCGCGCCGAGCAGCGCCGCGCCGTACAGGTTGCCGCCACGGGTACCCCGGCCGGCGCGGTCGAGGCGATCGCGCAGGGTGGCAGGCAACTGTAGTTCGAAGGCGCCGAACATCGGCAGGGCGAGGAGCACGAACAGCGCTGCCAGGCTGCCCAGCAGCCAGGGTTGCTGCAACCAGGCCTGCAGGCTGGCACCGAGCAGCGCGGCGACCACGCCCAGGGCGGCGTACACCAGGGCCATGCTCAGCACGTATACGCCGGCCAGCAGCCAGCCGCGCCGGGTGTTGGCGCCGTTGCCCAGGACCAGCCCGGCGAGGATCGGCAGCATGGGTAACGAGCAGGGGGTGAAGGCCAGCAGCAAGCCGAGGCCGAAGAAGGCCAGCAGACTCCAGGCCAGGGTGCCTTGCTGCAGGCCGCTGGCCAGGGCTTGGTCGCTGGCCTGGGCGGGCGCCTGGCTGGCGACAGTTTCGCCGCCGAGGGCGATCGGGGTGGTCTGTGGCGGGTAGCACAGGCCGGCGTCGGCGCAGCCCTGCCAGCCCAGGCGCAGCTCGCCGCTGGCGCTGGCAGGCAGCAGCAGCTCGAGTTGCTGACGGTAGACCGCGCTGTCGCCGAAGAACTCATCGTGGTGGTTTTGTGCCTGGGGCAGCGCGGGCTGCTGGTCCACGGGCAGACCGTCGAATTTGAGGCGTTTCTGGTAGAGGTAGTAGCCGTCCTGGATCTGGAAATGCAGGCGCATCTGGCCATCGGGCAGGCGCTCGTGGGTCAGCACGAAGGCCTGGTCGACTGGCAGGAAGTCCGGTTTGACGGCAAAGGGGTTGGCCTGGAGCGGGCCGGCGAGCAGGAATGTCAGGAAGAGCAGGAGAACACGCATGTCGACGCCTTGGTAGAGCTTGGGATGGTGGCATGCTGGCCTTGGCTTATTAACGGAAGGTTAACCGGGGGAAGCAGATTGGGCGAGGGTGGGCAGGTGTCTGGCGATAGTCTGTGGGGGCCTGTCAGATCGAGCGCCGCCCGCGCGGCGCATCGCGGGCTATCGCCCACTCCCACATTTGTTTCGGGCCAATCTCTCCTGTGGCATTGCCTGGTCCGCCTTGTTGGCATGGAGAGGTTTCAGCGCGGGCGCTGCTGGCGCTTCGCCTGGCTTGAGGCATGCACCAAGGCGCACAGCGACAACATCACATGACTGCATCGCCCGAAACAGATGTGGGAGTGGGCGATAGCCCGCGATGCGCCCTGCTGGCATGGCGAGGTTTCGGCGCGGGCGCTGCTGGCGCTTCGCCTGGCTTGAGGCATGCACCAAGGCGCACAGCGACAACATCACAGGACTGCATCGCCCGAAACAGATGTGGGAGTGGGCGATAGCCCGCGATGCGCCCTGCTGGCATGGCGAGGTTTCGGCGTGGGCGCTGCTGGCGCTCCCCCTGGCTTGAGGCATGCACCAAGGCGCACAGCGACAACATCACAGGACTGCATCGCCCGAAAAAAATGTGGGAGTGGGCGATAGCCCGCGATGCGCCGCGCGGGCGGCGCTCGATCTCAAGAGCGCTACAAATCTTCCGACGAGCATGCTCGACCACACCACAAAACCTCCAACAACCCCCTGTTGCCCCCCACATCCCCTTATCAACAATCCCAAACGACGCACCCACCGAAAAGGTCCATAATCCCCCCTTAATCACCACCCTGTGCAATGCCCGCATCCCACCCCGAGGACTCCCCCATGCACGTTCTGCTCTGCGAGGACGACGACCTGATCGCCAGCGGCATCTGCGCCGGCCTCTCGGCCCAGGGCCTGACCGTGGACCGGGTGGCGAGCGCTTCGCAGGCCCGTCAGATGCTCCAGGCCGCGCAGTTCGACGTGATGATCCTCGACCTCGGCCTGCCCGACGAAGACGGCCTGAAACTGCTGCGGCGCCTGCGTCAGCAAGGCGAGACCCTGCCCGTGCTGGTGCTCACCGCGCGCGACGCCGTCACCGACCGGGTCGACGGCCTGCAGGCCGGTGCCGACGACTACCTGCTCAAACCCTTCGACCTGCGCGAACTGGCCGCACGCCTGCACACCTTGTTGCGTCGGGTCGCCGGGCGCGCGGTGAATGTCATCGAACATGGCCCGCTGTGCTACGACCCGAGCAGTTGCGCGGCGACCCTGGCCGGGCAACCGGTGGACCTGTCGCGCCGCGAGCAGGCGCTGCTCCAGGCCTTGCTGCAGAACCCCGGGCGGGTGCTGTCCGGCGAGCAGCTCAAGGACTGCGTCTACGGTTTCAGCGATGAAGTCGAGAGCAACGCCCTCAACGTGCATATCCACCACCTGCGGCGCAAGCTCGGCAATGGCATCGTCGAGACCGTGCGCGGGCTCGGCTACCGCCTGGGCCCTGCGCAGGCGCCCGGAGAGGCCGTCTCGTGAGCCTGCGGGTACGCCTGTCGCTGATCCTCGGCAGCGCCTTCATCGTCATCTGGGTGCTGGCCGCCGCCTGGATGCTGCGCGACCTGCGCCAGCAGATGATGTTCTCCCTCGACCAGCGCTTGGTGGCATCGGCGCGAATGGTCGCCGGGCTGATCGACCAACTGCCGCAACCACTGGCGGCCAAGGGCCAGGAGGCGCACTTCTCGGCCGACCAGTTCAGCGTGCCGGACGGCATGGCCTGCCAGGTCAGTTCGCTGCGTGGCGAGATCCTTGCCAGCAACCACAAGCACGATGGTGCGATGGACGATCAGCGCAGCGGTTTCCGCGACCAGACCATCGACGGTGCCTCGTGGCGCACCTTCACCTATAACCACGGCGATGTGCGCATCACCACCGCCGACCGGCACATGGAGCGCGAGGCGCTCAACCAGTCGATCCTGCTGGCCGCCTCGGCGCCGGTGCTGATGGCCCTGCTGGGCAGCCTGGGCTTGGTGTGGATCGGCCTGGGCAAGGGGCTGGCCCCCCTCAACCGCATGCGCGATGCCTTGCGCAGGCGGCGGGCCGACAGTGTCGAGCCGTTGCGGGTGGCTGGGCTGCCGAGCGAGTTGCAGCCGTTGCTCGACACCCAGAACCAGCTGTTCCTGCGCATTGCCCAGACGATCGAACGCGAACGCCGGCTGACCGACGATGCCGCTCACGAACTGCGCAGTCCGCTGACCGCGATCAAGACCCACTTGCAGGTGGCACGGATGACCGATGGCGCCATACGCGAACAGGCGCTGGAGCATGCCGAACAGGGCGCCGACCGCATGCATCGCACCCTGGAGCAGTTGCTGATGCTGGCCCGGGTCGAGGGCAGCCTGTCGTTCGACGATGGCGTGCAGTGCAGCGCCGAACAGGTGGCGCGCCAGGCGGTGCAGGATGCCGGTGGTGGCGACAACCGGCGCATCCTCCTGCGCCTGCCTGACGAGGCGGCGCAGGTCTACCTCGGCATGCCGGCGCCACTGGCGGTGGCGGCCCTGCGCAACCTGCTGGACAACGCCCTGCGCCATGGCGGCGACGCGGCGGTGGAGCTGGAGGTACAGGCGCGGGATGGGCAGGTGGGTTTCCTGGTACGTGACCATGGGCCGGGGATTCCCGAAGAAGACCTGCAGCACCTGACCGAGCGTTTCTGGCGCAACGGCCAGAGCGGTGGTTGCGGCCTGGGCCTGGCCATCGTCCAGGCGATCGTCCAGCGTTGCGCTGGCAGCTTGCGTTTCGACAGCCAGGCCGACGGCCTGCGGGTGTGGTTGCAGGTGCCGGCGCGCCCGGCTGGCTGACCGTGAAAGCGCCACCCGGCCCACTTCCGGCGAGCGGCACGGTTCGTGGGAGCGGGCTTGCCCCGCGATCAGGTCGGGCTGGCCCGACAAATCCCGCACCAAGCGCTAAATCCTTGCCTCGCCAAAGCGTTTTCCTTGCGACAACCACCCGCACACATCCGGTTACAGGAAGCGTGGCGGGCACATTCGCTTGCTTGCGAGGGCTTTTCCGATGTCGACCGCTTCCAGCCTTGCCCAGCGCCAGCCCGCCACTGCGGCGCAGGCCCTGTACGAATTTGCCGATTCCCCGCTGTTGCTGCGTCAGCAGCAGCAAGAGTCCAACGCCCGCAGTTATCCACGGCGCATTCCCCTGGCACTCAGGCGTGCCCGTGGCATCCATGTCGAGGATGTCGAGGGTCGCCAGTTCATCGACTGCCTGGCCGGCGCTGGCACCCTGGCCCTGGGGCACAACCACCCCGTGGTGGTCGAGGCGATCCAGCGGGTACTGGCCGACGAGTTGCCGTTGCATACCCTGGACCTGACCACGCCGGTCAAGGACCAGTTCGTCCAGGACCTGTTCGCCCTGTTGCCCGAGCCCCTGCGGCGTGAGGCGAAGGTGCAGTTTTGCGGACCGACCGGCACCGATGCGGTGGAGGCGGCGCTCAAGCTGGTGCGCACCGCCACCGGGCGCAGCACCGTGCTGGCCTTCCAGGGTGCCTATCACGGCATGAGCCAGGGCGCGTTGAGCCTGATGGGCAGCCTCGGGCCGAAGAAGCCGCTGGGGGCGCTGCTCAACAGTGGCGTGCAGTTCCTGCCGTACCCCTATGACTATCGCTGCCCGTTCGGCCTGGGGGGCGAGGCCGGGGTGCGTGCCAACCTGCACTACCTGGAAAACCTGCTGGGCGATCCCGAGGCCGGGGTGGCGCTGCCAGCGGCGGTGATCGTCGAGGTGGTGCAGGGCGAGGGTGGGGTGATCCCGGCGGACATCGAGTGGTTGCGTGGCCTGCGGCGGATCACCGAGCAGGCCGGGGTGGCGCTGATCGTCGACGAGATCCAGAGCGGTTTCGCCCGCACCGGGCGGATGTTCGCGTTCGAGCACGCGGGCATCGTGCCGGACGTGGTCACCCTGTCCAAGGCTATCGGCGGCAGCCTGCCGCTGGCGGTGACGGTCTACCGCGACTGGCTCGACCAGTGGTCGCCAGGCGCCCATGCCGGCACTTTCCGCGGCAACCAGATGGCCATGGCCGCCGGCTCGGCGGTGATGAACTATCTGGTCGAACAACGTCTGTGCGAGCACGCCGAGGCCATGGGGCAGCGCCTGCGTGGACACCTCGAGCGCCTGGCCCGGGACTATCCGCAACTGGGTGATATCCGTGGGCGCGGCCTGATGCTTGGGGTCGAACTGGTCGACCCGGCAGGCACGCTCGATGCGCTGGGACATCCGCCGGCGTGCCGGCTGTTGGCGCCGAAGGTGCAGCGTGAGTGCCTGCGCCGCGGGCTGATTCTCGAACTGGGCGGGCGTCATGGCGCGGTGGTGCGCTTCCTGCCGCCACTGATCATCGACGCCGCCCAGGTCGACGAGGTGGCGGGGCGTTTCGCCGAGGCACTGCGGGCGGCGGTTGCTTGAGGTCTGTCCGGGGCCGCTTGCGGCCCCATCGTCTCGGTCTGGCGTTCAGTCGCCGAAGGTTCGTCCGGCGCGCCAGTAGCCCATCAGCGACAGGCTGTCCCGTGGCAGCCCGCAGGTCTGGATCAGGTGGCGGCGAATGTCCATCACGGTACCCGACTCACCGGCGACCCAGGCATGGAAGTCGCTGCGTTCGCCGCTGGCCTGTTCCCACGGCAGGCGCTTTTCGATATCCACGTCCTCCAGTCTGACCGCCTTGCCGGGCTTGGGCGTTGGCAGCGTGGCCAGTTCGCGCACGGCATGCTGCATGCCCTGGCCATGATCGCAGCGCAGCAGGTCGCGGGGCAGCCAGTGCAGGCGGGTCGCCGGGCTGTGGCGCAGGTCGAGGCAATCGGTCTCCAGGGGCACCTCGATGAAGGCTTCCACCGGCAGTTCGGTGGCGTTGTCGGCCAGCGCCTCGAGGATACCGGCCAAGGCTGGCAAGGCGGTCTCGTCACCCACCAGCAGGATGCGCCGTGCGCTGCGCGGCGGCTTCCATTCATAGCCACCGGGGTCGCCGGCGTACGCCAGGTTGGGCGCGGCCATCTGCAGGCGGTCGCCGATCCGGGCGTGGGTGGCCCAGGCCGAGGCGGGGCCGTTGACGCCGTGCAGGACGAAGTCGACGTCCACCTCGCGGGCTTCGCGGCGCAGGGCACGGATGGTATAGGTGCGCATCGGTGGCGTGTCCTCGGGCGCGAGGTTGCGGCGTGCTTGTTGCCACTGGCCGTCCTTGGGCAAGCCGGGCGCGGCGCCGGATGGCGTGGGGAAGAACAGCTTGACGCGCTGGTCGGGGGCGAGGGTGGTCATCTGCGTCACGTCCTCGCCGCTGAAGACGAAGCGGCACAGCGAAGGGCTCAGGCGCTCGATGGCCTTGAGGCGAAGGTCGAAGATCCGGTAGGGAGTGGCTTTGGCTGGACGGATCAGTCGGTCAATCAGGGCGGTCATGGTCGAGCCTCTGTCGGCAAGGGGTACTGAACAGACGAGTCACTGAAGGCGCGAATTAGCAGCGGGCTGCCCCGGCTTAAATTTCACCGTGCAGGTTACGTCCTAGCTTGGATAGAAACCGCCGCGGGCGGGAGTGGACTGAGGCGCAATGACAATTTCTCGACGAGGATTCATCGCGGGCCTGGCCGTGGCGGGTGCTGCCGGCTCTGCCGCTTACTACGCCCACAGGGAGCTGACCCATGACCCCGAGGATGACATCGTCACCCCGGGGGAGGCGAGCGTGGAACTGGCCGATCCGGCCGGGCAGATCCTGGCCGAGCGCCTGCGTGGCGTATGGGACCTGCGTTTCGAAGGTGTCGATGGCGGTCTCGAAGGCCTGCCGCTCGAGGGTGTCGAGGTGTTTCTCGACGTGGCCACCAAAGGCCGTGGCCTGCGCGGCTTCGTCGACCTTGGCGAGCGCCTGCGTGGTGAAGGCGAGGCAGCCTACCGGGTGCTTGGCGACCTGGTCGGTGCCGGCACTGGCGAAGTGCGCTGGCGTCTGCTCGCCCGTTCGGGCGGGGTGGATTACGAGTGCGTGGCCAAGCTCGACGAAGTCTGGGGCGCGTTCGCCAATGCCGGTAGCGGTACCTTGAGTGGACACCTGCAGCGCCTTGACCGGCCACTGACCCTGCCGTTGCAGGACAACCGCTTCGTCGCGACCAAGCGACCGTTTCCCGAAGCCCGCGAGCGCATCGCCTACACCCCACGGATGCAGGCCTGGGTGATCGGCGCCGAGCACCGTTTGTTCCACCAGTTGTGGCATGCCACCCGGGACAAGTGGCACAAGCTGTCGAAGGACAAGCAGAACGCCCTGCGTGGCCTGGGCTGGCAGCCTGGGCCGCGGGATGTCGAGCGCGATGCCCGGGGCCCGCGCAAGCACCGCAATGGTTCGGGCATCGACTTCTTGTTCATGCACCGGCACATGCTGATGCACGCCCGTACCCTGCAGGACCTGCCGTCGTGGCAGCGCTTTCCGCTGCCGCAGCCGGGCGTCGAGTTCGATCGGGCCGGATTTGCCCGTTATCACGACAACCATGACGGCCATCGGGTGCCACCGGCCTGGCAGGCCCCGGGGGACGATGCCTATGGCCAGTGGGTGGCGGCGATCAAGGCCGGCGAGACGTTCTGCAGCAACTTCCAGGTGTGGGAGTCGCAGTACCAGGATCCGGTTTACCTGTCGCGGTTGTCGTTGGGCGCGTTCGGTTCGGAACTGGAGATGAACCTGCACGATTGGCTGCACATGTGCTGGGCGAGCGTCCCCCGCGATCCGGTCAACGGCGCCCCGGTGCCGTTCGCCCGCGATCCGTCGGACTTCGCCGGGCGCTGGTTCCTGCGTGAGAACGACTTCCTCGGCGATCCGTTCTCGTCCCACGTCAATCCGGTGTTCTGGGGGTTTCATGGCTGGATCGACGACCGCATCGACGACTGGTTCCGTGCCCATGAGCGCTACCATCCCGGCCAGGTCCGGCGCCTGGAAGTCAACGGCGTGCCCTGGTTCGCCCCCGGTCGCTGGGTCGAGGTCGGCGACCCCTGGCTCGGGCCGGACACCCATGGCTGCAGCACCCAGCCCGGCACCCGCCCGGGCAAGTCGGTGGAGATGGATGTCGAGGTCATGAAACTGGCCTTGCGCATCACCTTCGGCCAGGACGACAAGATCGATGGGTTCCTGCGCAAGGTGCCGCAACGGCCTTGGTATGCGCGGCACCTGTCGATGAAGAACATCCTGTCCTGAGCCGGGCGGGCTCGTCCTTCGTGGTAGCGGGCCGGTGTGGGTAGCGCCTGGAGAGGCCCAGGGCTGCTCACCGATCCGGCAGCGCCTGGGCGATCTCCCAGCCACCTCCCAGCGCCTTGTACAGTGCCACGCTGCCCTGCAACCGGGCCAGGCGCAACTGCGCTTGCTGATCCTGGGCCAGGTACAAGGTGCGCTGGGTCTCCAGCACGCTGAGCAGTGTCTCGGCGCCAGCGGCATAACGCTGCTGGGCCAGGTCGAAGGCGATGCGGGCCTGTGCCACTTCCTGGTTCTGCCAGCGACGCTGGTGCTCCACGCCATCGATCGCGTTCAGCGCTTTCTCCACATCGGCGAAACCGGCGAGGATGCTGGCGCGGTAGTCCTCCAGCAACTCTTGCTGCTGGGCCCGGGCCAACGCTCGGGCGGCAGCCAGGCGG
Source organism: Pantoea sp. Cy-639 (assembly GCF_011752525.1). Taxonomy (GTDB): domain Bacteria; phylum Pseudomonadota; class Gammaproteobacteria; order Pseudomonadales; family Pseudomonadaceae; genus Aquipseudomonas. The sequence continues at coordinate 78,030 of NZ_VWXI01000011.1, forward strand.
CCCTTGTCGAAGACCGGCGCGAGCAGGCCGGCGGTCAGGGTATGGTAGGGGCTGTCGAGCAGGTTGGAGAAGGTTCGCGCGCCGCTGCCCAGTTCCGCGCCGAGCAGCAGCCTTGGCAGCATGGCGGCTCTGGCCACCTGGACATTGGCGCTGGCGGCGGCCAGGCGTGCCTCGGCCGCGGCGATGTCGGGGCGGCGCTGCAGCAGGTCGCTGGGCACGCCGCTGTCGATTGCCGGCCAGCGCAGGCTGTCGAGCGATTGCTGTGCCACGGACAGGCGCTGCACCGGTTCGCCGAGCAAGGTGGCGAGGGTCACGCGGTTGTCCTGGCGACGCTGCGCGAGCAGCGGCAATTGACGTTGCTGGGCGGCCACCAGGCTGCGTTGCTGGGCCAGTTCGAGGCGGGTGGCCGAACCTGAGCGCTCACGGGTCTCGACCAGCTTCAGCACATCCTCGGCGTTGGCCAGGTTGAGCTGGGCGATGCGCAACCGCTCGTCCAGGGCCAGACCCTGCAGATAACTGTCGGCCACGGCGCCGAGCAGCGTCAGTTCTACGGTCTGGCGCTCGAAGCGGCTGGCGTCGAGGCTACGCAGGGCGCTGTCGCGGGCGGCCTGCAGGCCGCCCCAGAAATCGATCTCGTAGCTGGCGCTCAGGCGTGTGCCGAACGACGTGGTGGTGCGTTGGCCACGGCTGCTGTCGAGCGCGTCGCTGTCCTGACCGTGCAGCAGGTGCTGACGCTTGCCGTCCAGGCCCAGGCGCAGCTCGGGCCACAAGGGCGCGCCGGCCATCACCGCGCTGGCCTGGGCCTGGCGCACCCGTGCCGCGGCAGCGGCCAGCTCATGGCTGTTGTCGCGGGCGCGTTGGATCAACTGGTCCAGCTCAGGGCTGGCGAAGGCGCGCCACCATTGGCGTTCTGGCCAGGAGGGGGGCAGGGCGTTGCCCGCCTGCCAGGCTGCGGGGGGCTGGATGCCTGCTGAGGGCGCCAGCGGGGTGCTGGCGCAGGCAGCGAGGCAGAGGCACAGGGACAACAAGCTGATACGGCTGGGCATGGGCATGGGCATGGTTCATTCGCTGGTAAGGGCTTTGACCGGATCGAGGCGCGCGGCCTTGCGCGCCGGCATGAAACCGAACACCACGCCGGTGAGTACCGCGCAGGTGAAGGCGCCGAGGATCGCTGCCGGGGTAAAGGCGACGCTGATGCCGGCCAGCAGCAGGCCGCCACCGATGCACAAGGCCAGGACAATGCCGGTGACACCTCCCAGCATCGACAGCAACACCGCCTCGCTGAGGAACTGGCGCAGGATGTCGCGCTGGCGGGCGCCGGTGGCCATGCGGATGCCGATCTCGCGAGTGCGCTCGCGCACGGTCATGAGCATGATGTTCATCACGCCGATGCCGCCGACCAGCAGGGAGATCGCCGCAATCGCCCCGAGCATCAGCGACAGGCTGTTCTGGGTGCGCGCCTCGGCCTGGATCAGCGCAGCGTCGTTGGTCAGTTCGAAGTCGTGCTTGCCCTGGTGGCGCTGGCGCAGCAGGCGGTCGATGGCCGCCTCGGTCTCGTCGACCCGGCCCGAGTCGTGAGCGGCGATGGCGACGTACTCCGGGTCGCGCCCGCCGAACAGGCGGATGGCGGCGGCCCAGTAGGGCACGACGATGCGCTCGTCGCTGTCCTCGCTGCCCGAGCTTGCGCCCTTGCCGGCGAGCACGCCGATCACCTGGAACGGCACGTTGCCGATCAGCAGGTACTGGCCGAGCGGATCGCGGTGTTCGCCGAACATCTTGCTGCGGACCTTCTGGCCGATCACCGCCACGGCGGCGCCGCTGGCCTCGTCGGCCTCGCTGTAGAAGCTGCCGTGCACCACCGGCCAGTTGAAGACCTCGGGAAACCAGGTGTTGTTGCCGCCCACGTAGAACGGCTGGCTGTTGTTGCCCTGACGCACCATCAGCTTGCCGCCGATCACCGGCATGACGTGGCGCACCTGGGGCAATTCGCCGATGGCCGCGACATCGTCGAGGGTGACGATGCCGGCCGGCTCACGCGCAGTGGCATGCTTGCCGTTGAGGTAGAGAATGTTCGAACCGAAGGCGGCCATCTGCGCCATCACCTGGCGCTTGCTGCCTTCGCCGACCGCCAGCATGACCACCACCGAGGCCACGCCGATGACGATGCCGAGCAGGGTCAGGGCGGTACGGAAACGGTTGATCCACATGAGCCGCCAGGCGGCTTGCAGTGCTTCGAGCAACTCGCCTTTCCAGGCGCCGCGCAAGGTGGCGCCGCGATCCAGGCGCTGGCGCAGCTCGCCGGCCTGCAGTTGCTGCACAGGCTGGAGCACTGGCTGCACGCTGGCCGAATCGCCCACCACCTCACCGTCGCGTACTTCGATCACCCGTCTGGCACGTGCCGCGACTTCGCGGTCATGGGTGATAAGGATGATCACGTGGCCCTGGCTGGCCAGTTCGTCGAGCAGGCTCATCACTTCGGCGCCGCTGTGACTGTCCAGTGCGCCGGTAGGTTCGTCGGCAAGGATGATGTGGCCGCCGTTCATCAAGGCCCGGGCGATCGACACACGTTGCTGCTGGCCGCCGGAGAGCTGGTGCGGGCGGTTGCCGGTACGGCTGGCCAGGCCCAGGCGTTCGAGCAGGGCCAGGGCCCGTGCATGGCGCGCGGCCGGTGGCGTGCCGGCATAGATGGCCGGCATCTCGACGTTCTCCCGGGCCGAGGCGGATGCAATCAGGTGGTAGCCCTGGAACACGAAACCGAAGGCCTCGCGGCGCAGCCAGGCCAGTTCGTCGCTGTCCAGTGCCGCCACGTCGCGGCCGGCGAAGCGGTACTGGCCGCTGCTGGGGCGGTCGAGGCAGCCGAGGATGTTCATCAGCGTCGATTTGCCGGAGCCCGAGGCGCCGACGATGGCGACGAATTCGCCGGGGTGGATGCGCAGGTCGATGCCGCGCAGTACCTCGACCTTCGGCGAGTCGATGCCGCCGTAGGCCTTGCGGATGTCGCACAGTTCGATCAGGGGCGTGCTCATTCAGCCTCCACTGCTGGCGGGGGCGCCGATCACCAGCCGTTCGCCTTCGCGCAGGCCGTCGAGGACCTGCACCCGCAGGCGGTCGCTCAGGCCGGTGCGCACCTGGCGCGCCTCGATCCGGCCATCGGCAGCGAGCACCTGGGCCAGGTGCAGGCCATCGCCGGGGGCCTCGTCCAGGGCCGCCAGCGGCACGCTGAGCACCTGGCTGGCCTGGCCGGCGACGAAGAACACCTGGGTGGTCATCTCGGCCATCAGCGCGCCGTCGGGGTTGTCGACATCGAGCAGCACCGTGTACTGCACCACCTTGCCGGCGGCGCTGCCGGCACTGGCGCTGGCTGGGCTGCCGCTACCCTGGCCGGCCTGCTCGAGGGGCTTGGGCGGTACCGGCAGGATCTGTCTGACCTGGCTGTTCCAGCGACGCTTGCCGCCGGCCAGGGTGGTGAAGTAGGCGCGCATGCCTGGCTTGACCTTGCCGATATCGGCCTCCGACACCTGGGCCCAGACGGTCATTGGAGACAACCGGGCGATCCGCAGGATCAACGGCGTTTGCTGTTGGGCGTTGAGGGTCTGGCCTTCGCGGGCGTCGACCGCCACCACGGTGCCGTCCATCGGCGCGTAGATGCGCGTGTAGCCGAGTTCCGCCTCGGCGCTGCGCAGGTTGGCCTGGGCCTCGAGGATCTGGGCCTGGAACCGGTCGATGCGGGCCTGGGTCACCTTGAGCTGGGCCTCGGCGGCCTGCAGGTCTTCCTGGCGGGTGGCGCCGGCATCGGCCAGTTCGCGCTGGCGCTGGTGCTGCTGGCGTGCCAGGCGCAGGTTGGCGCGCTGCTCGGCGAGCTGGGCCTTGAGGTTCTCGATCGAATAGCGCCCGGCGTCGAGCCGGGCCTGCTGGGTGGACGGATCGATTTCCACCAGCAGTTGGCCCTGGCGCACCGGCTCGCCAGCCTCCACATGCAGCTTGCGGATCTGCCCGGAGGCCTGGGCGCCGACATCGACGTAGCGCCGTGGCTGCAGGGTGCCCAGGGCGGTCACGCTGCTTTCGATATCGGCCCGGGTCACCGCCACGGTGCTGATGGACTTGCCGCCGAAGGGCAGGCCCTTGAGGGCCAGCAGGCTGCCCAGGCCGAGCAGGCCCAGGCTGGTGAGCAACAGTCTGCGGCGCAGGATGTGGGTGCGTGTCATACGAGCTTCCAGCCGGAGAAGGTGGCCGAGGGCGGCCAGCGGCACGTGCTCGGGGTGCCAGTTAGACGAAGGGCAGATGGGCGGATTTAGCCGATGGCGGGGGAGGTGGGGCGGTGTGTTGCTGAGAATAATTATAATTTGTAAGATCGCACCCTGATATCAGCCAGACCCACTGCCCATGCCTGCCAGCGCTTGCGCAGGGACACGCCAGGTGCCGTCGTGGAACATTACTATCGCGAGTTGGTGAGCTTCCTTAGCGCACGCCTGGGTAACCGGCAGGCGGCGGAGGATGTTGCCCATGACGCCTATCTGCGGGTGCTGGAGCGTGGCGAGGGCGAGCAGATCGAGCACCCGCGTGCCTTCCTCTATCGCACGGCGTTGAACCTGGTGATCGATCGTCATCGACGGCAACAGGTGCGCCAGGTCGAACCCCTCGAAGTGCTGGATCACGACGAGCGCTGGCACAGCCCGGCACCGACCCAGCACATGCAGCTCGACCAGCGCCTGGCGCTGATGCAGCGGGCCTTGGACGAACTTGCCCCGGTGTGCCGGGACAGCTTCCTGCTACGCAAGCTCGACGGCCTGTCCCATCCGCAGATTGCCGAGCGCCTGGGCATTTCCCGCAGCCTGGTGGAGAAGCACATCGTCAACGCCATGAAGCATTGCCGAGTGCGCATGCGCCAGTGGGAGTCCTGAACGCGGCGTCAAGGCGGGGTGAAAAATTCCTGTGCTGGCCACTTGATTTCCAGATGTTTCAGGGCAACTATCAATAAAGACCCCGTCCGGGCCTCGCCCGTCGTTTGCCTGCATTGGCGCAGTATGGTCATGGAGTTGCCTTGATCACCTTGCTGACCAGGTCTGAACGATGCCGAACAAATCCATGCGCATCCTCATCGCTGACGAGTACCCCGACCAGCGCCTGCAGCTGGAAAAGCTGCTCAATGGCCTGGGCTACTACCGCATCGCGCCGGTAGAGAGCTTCGGCGACCTGCAACGCCTGGTACACAGTGCCTTGCAACCGTTCAACCTGCTGCTGGGCAACATCGAGCTGGCCAGCCGTGTCGGTGTCGACCTGGCCCGTTTCTGCCGGGTCAGCCCGCAGGTCCAGCATGCGCTGCTGTACCATTCCCGCCAGTTGAAGATACCGTCCGTGCCACAGGGTGAGCGCCAGGCAGTCAGTGTCAGTCTGCCGCGCGCGCCGGATGCAGAGGCGCTGGAGTCGTTCATGGCGATCATCGACCAGCCAGTGCTGGTCGGCCTATTGTCCTTGCCACTGGGCGTGTCCACCGGCCACCTGAAGGTGCGGCGGTCATTGAACTACACCGACCCCTTGTTCAGCCGTACTCCCTGATCCGCGACAGCGTGCTGTTTTGCTATCCTCTTGGCCTTTTGCCGAGCCGCGGAACCTGCCCATGACTGCCATCGATACCGCCTGCCCGTCGCGTTTGAGCCGCGCCGACCACCGGACCCTGGGGTTGGCGGCGCTGGGTGGTGCCCTGGAAATCTACGATTTCATCATCTTCGTGTTCTTCGCGCTGACCCTCAGCCAGCTGTTCTTTCCGCCCGAGATGCCCGAATGGCTGCGCCTGCTGCAGAGCTTCGGCATCTTCGTCACCGGTTACCTGGCACGCCCGCTCGGCGGCATCCTCATGGCCCATTTCGCCGATCACCTGGGGCGCAAGCGGGTGTTCAGCCTGAGCATCCTGATGATGGCCCTGCCATGCCTGTTGATCGGGGTGATGCCGACCTACGCCGACATCGGCTATGCCGCGCCCTTGATCCTGCTGGCCCTGCGCATCCTCCAGGGGGCCGCGGTCGGCGGCGAGGTGCCCAGTGCCTGGACCTTCGTCGCCGAGCACGCGCCGCCTGGACGGCGTGGTTACGCACTGGGCTTCCTGCAGGCGGGGCTGACCTTCGGCTATCTGCTCGGCGCCTTGACCGCGACACTGCTGGCGCAGGTGTTCACGCCCCAGGAGATCCTGGACTATGCCTGGCGCTACCCGTTCCTGCTGGGCGGCGTGTTCGGGGTCATTGGCGTCTGGTTGCGCCGCTGGCTGAGCGAGACCCCGGTATTCCTGGCGCTGCGCGCGCAACAGGCGCAGCCGGTGGCGTTCCCGCTGCGCAGCGTGCTGGGCCGGCATCGTCGGGCGCTGATGCCGGCGGCGCTGCTGACCTGCGTGCTGACCTCGGCGGTGGTGGTACTGGTGGTGATCACGCCGACCGTGATGCAGCAGCGCTTTGCCATGGGGGCCGGGCAGACCTTTGCCTTGAGCAGCGTGGGTATCGTCTTTCTCAATCTTGGCTGCGTGCTGGCCGGTTTGCTGGTGGACCGCATCGGCGCCTGGCGCGCCCTGATGATCTACAGCCTGCTGCTGCCACTGGGGATCGGCGTGTTGTATGCCAACCTGGTGGGGCAGTGGAGCATGGCCTGGCTGGCCTACGCGCTGGCGGGGCTGTCCTGTGGCGTGGTGGGGGTGGTGCCGTCGGTGATGGTCGGGCTGTTCCCGGCCGAGATTCGTGTGTCGGGCATCTCCTTCACCTATAACGTTGCCTATGCATTGTGGGCCAGCACCACGCCGCTGGCGTTGATCGCGCTGATGCCGTGGAGCCCGTGGGTGTGTGTCGGCTTCTGTCTGGCCATGGGCGCGGTCGGGCTGCTGACAGCACTGTATTTCGGGCGGCGCGAGCCTTTGTCGTTCGGCGCGGAGTCGATGCCGCTCATGTGTGGTGACAAATGAGGCGGTAAGGCTTGCGGGGCGGTGAGGCAGACTTCCGGGCGTAGGGTATTGGAATAACCTATTAGCCAAAAATAACCTGGAAGGTTAATTTCTCATGGAAAAGAGAACGCCTCATTGCCCGCTGGAACGGGTGCGCCTGCTACTGCGGCAGGGCCGATTCGGCATGACCCGTGAGGCGAGCCGTAGTGCCGCCTTGATGGGGTTGCACTCCAGAGACGTGATCGAAGTCGTTCAGGCTTTGTGTCCCGGTGATTTCCATAAAAGCATGACGACTTACGCTGATCACCGTACCTGGCAGGATGTCTACCGCCCCCGGACTGCCATCGGCAGGGTGTATCTCAAACTGATGGTGGTAGAGGGTGTGCTGATCGTTTCCTTCAAGGAGCTTTGAAATGAAATGTCCAATTTGTGGGGGGGCAGAGCTGGTTGCAGACGCTCAGGACATGCCTTACCGGTACAAGGGCGAATCGACGGTCATTCCTGCTGTTTTCGGTGACTATTGTCCTGCGTGCGGCGAAGCCGTCCTGGGCATGGAGGAGGCGGCGCGTATCAGTGACGTGATGCTGTCTTTCAATAAGCGGGTCAATGCTGACTTGGTCGACCCAGGCTTCATCGCCGCCGTGCGTCGCAAGTTCGATCTCGACCAGCGTGAGGCTGGCGAGATCTTCGGCGGGGGAGTGAACGCTTTCTCCCGCTACGAGAACGGCAAGACCCAGCCTCCGGTAGCACTGATCAAGTTGTTCAAGTTGCTCGACCGTCACCCGGAACTGTTCGAAGAAGTGCGAACCGCCTGAAACGAAGAAGCCCCCGGACCTTGCGGCCTGGGGGCTTCTTCTTGCCGCGCGGGCAGGGCGCTTACATGTTCGGATAATTCGGCCCGCCCGCGCCTTCAGGGGTGACCCAGGTGATGTTCTGGGCCGGGTCCTTGATGTCGCAGGTCTTGCAGTGCACGCAGTTCTGCGCGTTGATCTGGAAGCGCTTGTTGCCGTCTTCCTGGGTAACCACCTCGTAGACGCCCGCCGGGCAGTAGCGCTGCGCCGGTTCGTCGTACAGCGGCAAGTTGCTGGCGATCGGGATGTTCGGATCGGTCAGCTTCAGGTGGCAGGGTTGTTCCTCTTCATGGTTGGTGCTGGAGAGGAATACCGAGCTGAGCTTGTCGAAGCTGAGCTTGCCGTCCGGTTTTGGGTAGTCGATCTTCTGCGCGTCCGCCGCCAGCTTCAGGCAGGCATAGTCCGGCTTAGTGTCGTGCAGGGTGAACGGCAACTTGCCGCCGAACCAGTTCTGGTCGACATAGTTGAATGCCGCGCCGAGGATCGGGCCGAACTTGTGCATGGCCGGGCCGAAGTTGCGGCTGGCGTACAGCTCTTCATACAGCCAGCTGGCCTTGAAGGCGCTGACATAGCCATCGAGCTGGTTGCCACCCTCGCTGCCGGCGATCAGCGCGTCGGCCACCGCGTCGGCGGCGAGCATGCCCGATTTCATCGCGGTGTGGCTGCCCTTGATCTTGGCGAAGTTCAGGGTGCCCAGGTCGCAGCCGATCAGCGCGCCGCCGTTGAACACCATCTTCGGCAGCGAGTTCAGGCCACCCTTGCAGATGGCGCGGGCGCCGTAGCTGATGCGCTTGCCGCCTTCGAGGTACTGGCTGAGCACCGGGTGGTGCTTCAGGCGCTGGAATTCGTCGAACGGCGACAGGTACGGGTTGGCATAGGACAGGTCGACGATCAGGCCGACCACTACCTGGTTGTTCTCCAGGTGGTAGAGGAACGAACCGCCGGTGTTCTCGGCGCTCATCACGTCCAGCGGCCAACCGGCGGTGTGCACCACCAGGCCTTGCTCGTGCTTGGCCGGATCGATCTCCCAGATTTCCTTGAGGCCGATGCCGTAGTGCTGGACGTCGGAGGCGTTGTCCAGGTCGAAGCGCTTGATCAGCTGCTTGCCGATATGGCCGCGGCAGCCTTCGGCGAACAGGGTGTACTTGGCGCGCAGTTCCATGCCAGGGGTATACAGGCCGTCCTTCGGATTGCCTTCGCGGTCGACACCCAGGTCACCCGTGACGATGCCGCGGACCACGCCGTTTTCATCGAACAGCGCTTCCTGGGCGGCGAAGCCTGGGTAGATCTCCACGCCCAGGTTCTCGGCCTGCTGGGCCAGCCAGCGGCACAGGTTGCCCAGCGAGATAATGTAGTTGCCCTGGTTGTGCATGGTCTTGGGCACGAACAGGTCCGGGACCTTGGTCGAACTGCCGGCATCCTTGAGTACATAGATGTCGTCACGCTTCACTTCGGTGTTCAGCGGCGCACCCATGGCCTTCCAGTCGGGGAACAATTCGTTCAGCGCACGGGGCTCGAACACCGCGCCGGAGAGGATGTGGGCGCCGACTTCGGAGCCTTTCTCGACCACGCAGACGCTGATCTCGCTACCGGCTTCGGCGGCCTTCTGCTTCAGGCGGCAGGCGGCGGACAGGCCCGCCGGGCCTGCGCCGACGATGACCACGTCGAATTCCATGTATTCGCGTTCCACAGGTTCTCTCCTACTCAAGGCTCATCGCTGTTGCTGGTCTTTTATGGGTGTTCACGGTCACGCGCGGCGTGCAGCTGCTGTAGCTGCGCAGGCGACGGACTACACCGTTTTGTCTTGGCCGCGCATTATATCTACACCACTTGGCGGGTCCAATACAAACGTTTGTTTGAATTTGCCGGAGGCCCGTAAAATCACAGGTGGGCGGCTGGAGGCTGGCCAATTTGCCGTATTGACCGGATTGGGTGTTACGGTCAAGATACGAGCGCTTTCGCGTTCGCCGTAGGCTGACCGTCGGGCGCAGGTGCACCCCTAAAGACCAGGCGTAGAGCAGGGTTTACGGGCCGGATCGGGTCTTGTAGTGGAGTCTACACGCCACGACAGAAAATGACTCGCGGGTTTTGCCCGTGAAGGTCGGGACAGGACTGATCGGTCACTTGAACATTGCCGGTGTCGACACGTTTTTAGAGGTGCCCTTGTACCCACGCGCATTCGCCGGGCAGTCCCCAGGCGATCTTCTTTTCACCGGAGAGTAACGAGGAATCCATGAAGGTTCTTGTAGCTGTCAAACGAGTGGTCGACTACAACGTCAAGGTTCGCGTCAAGGCGGACAACTCCGGCGTCGACCTTGCAAACGTCAAGATGTCCATGAACCCCTTCTGCGAAATCGCCGTGGAAGAAGCCGTCCGCCTGAAAGAGAAGGGCGTGGCGAGTGAAATCGTCGTCGTCAGCATCGGCCCGACTGCCGCCCAGGAGCAACTGCGTACCGCGCTGGCACTGGGTGCCGACCGCGCGATCCTGGTCGAAGCTGCTGACGAGCTGAACTCCCTGGCCGTGGCCAAGGCGCTGAAAGCCGTTGTCGACAAGGAGCAGCCGCAACTGGTCATCCTCGGCAAGCAGGCCATCGACAGCGACAACAACCAGACTGGCCAGATGCTGGCCGCGCTGACCGGCTTCGCCCAGGGCACCTTCGCCTCCAAGGTCGAGGTTGCCGGCGACAAGGTCAACGTCACCCGTGAGATCGATGGTGGCCTGCAGACCGTCGCGCTGAACCTGCCGGCGATCGTCACCACCGACCTGCGCCTGAACGAGCCGCGCTACGCGTCGCTGCCGAACATCATGAAGGCCAAGAAGAAGCCGCTGGAGACTGTCACTCCGGATGCGCTGGGCGTCTCCATCGCCTCCACCACCAAGACCCTGAAGGTTGAAGCCCCGGCTGCCCGCAGCGCCGGTATCAAGGTCAAGTCGGTGGCCGAACTGGTCGAGAAGCTGAAGAACGAAGCGAAGGTAATCTAAATGACTATCCTGGTTGTCGCTGAACACGAAAACGGTGCCGTAGCCCCGGCCACCCTGAACACTGTCGCCGCTGCCGCCAAGATCGGTGGTGATATCCACGTGCTGGTCGCTGGCCAGAACGTCGGTGGCGTTGCCGAGTCCGCCGCCAAGATCGCCGGCGTTGCCAAGGTGCTGGTCGCCGACAATGCGGCCTACGCCCACGCCCTGCCGGAAAACGTCGCGCCACTGCTGGTCGAGCTGGCCAAGGGCTACAGCCACGTGCTGGCCCCGGCCACCACCAATGGCAAGAACATCCTGCCGCGCGTCGCTGCGCTGCTGGACGTCGACCAGATCTCCGAGATCATCGCGGTCGAATCCGCCGATACCTTCAAGCGTCCGATCTACGCCGGTAACGCCATCGCTACCGTGCAGTCGAGCGCTGCCGTCAAGGTCATCACCGTGCGCACCACCGGCTTCGACGCCGTCGCCGCCGAAGGTGGCTCGGCCGCTGTCGAAGCGGTTGCCGCTGCCCACGACGCCGGCAAGTCGGCCTTCGTCAACGAAGAGCTGGCCAAGTCCGATCGTCCTGAGTTGACCGCCGCCAAGATCGTCGTTTCCGGCGGTCGCGGCATGGGCAACGGTGACAACTTCAAGCACCTGTACGCCCTGGCCGACAAGCTCGGTGCCGCGGTCGGTGCCTCGCGCGCCGCGGTCGACGCTGGCTTCGTGCCAAACGACATGCAGGTCGGCCAGACCGGCAAGATCGTCGCGCCTCAGCTGTACATCGCCGTCGGTATCTCCGGCGCGATCCAGCACTTGGCTGGCATGAAGGACTCGAAAGTGATCGTCGCGATCAACAAGGACGAGGAGGCCCCGATCTTCCAGGTGGCCGACTATGGCCTGGTCGCCGATCTGTTCGAAGCGGTTCCGGAGCTGGAAAAGCTGGTCTGATCCGCCTGCTTCACTTATAAAGAACCCGGTTCGCCCTTGGCGGACCGGGTTTTTTTATGGCGCTCGCGCCAAGGTCGGGGAGTGGTTGCATGGTGTTGCATAGGAGCAAGGGAGGGCTGGTCCTGGTACTGGCGCTGCTGTCGGCCCCGGCGTGGGCGGTGGGCAAGTGCGAGCGCCTGGTGGCTACCGGCAGCCCGGATGCCCCGCCGTATTCCTGGCAGGACCCAGAGGATCCGAAACACCTGATCGGCGCCAATGTCGACCTGCTGCGCCAGGTGGCGGGGTCGCTGGGGCTCAAGGTCGAGGTCCTGCATGCGGGCAAGCGCGAGCAGGCGCTGGAAGAGGTCCGCAGCGGGCGCATGGACCTGCTGCTCGACACGCCGATGCAGGTTGCCCAGCTGACCGCCCTGGACTATATCCACCCGGCCTTGCAACTCAACGAGTACCTGGTCTGGACTCGGCACGACAGTCCGCTCGAATTCAGCGGTCCCGCCGACCTTGCCCGTTACCGGGGCAGCTTGTCGGAGAAGGCGCGCCTGACGCCGGCCTTCGACGCCTTCGCCAAGGCCCAGCTGCAGCTCGAGCCGGCGCAGAACCTCACGCAAGCCTTCCAGAAGCTGGTGCTCGGCCAGGTCGACTATGCGCTTGCCGGACGCTATGCCGGGATGGCCATGGCCCAGAGCCTCGGGGTAGGCGATGACCTGGTCGGCCGTGGCCTGCCAGTCGATCGGCCGGGACTGTACCTGGCGGTGTCGCACAACTCGGCATGCAATGACAGCTGGTTGCGTGGGCAGTTGGCACAGAAACTCACTGAGCTGCCGATTTCCGGCGCCACCGAGGCGGTGCTGCAGCGCAATGTCGAGCGCTGGAAGGCGCAGATGCAGCCGGTTGCTCGCTGACCGACGCTGCAGATTGGCGGTGCTGAGCTGTCTCGGCGTCTGGATGGCGCATGCGGATGCTCGCTCCTGGCTTTACCGAGGCCAAAGAAAGGTTACTATTGCCGCTTTGCCCGCGAGCCATCCGCGGGCCCTGTCATCAAGCGCAAGAGGCTCAAACGGCTTGAATACACCCTTCTCATCCCAGGCTCCTCGGGCATTGGCCCTGGCCCTGGCTTTCGTCGGTCTCGCCGGCTGCGCCAACGACCCGGCGCCCAATGAACAGTTGCGTCTGTCGGAACAGGCGCTGGAGCAGGCCAAGGCAGTCGGTGCCAATGAACAGGTGCCGGCATTCAAGCTGGCCGAGGACAAGCTGGAGCGGGCCAAGAGCAACATGATCAGCGAAAGCTACCGCGACGCGCGCATGCGTGCCGAGCAGGCCGAGCTCGATGCGCGCCTGGCCGAGGCGCAGGTGCTGACGCAGAAGAGCGACGAGCAGCTGCAATTGCTGCAGTCGAGGGTCAAGCGCCTGCGCAAGCAGTTGGAGGTGCAGCCATGAGCCGTATCAAGGCGATGTCCGCGCTGGCCCTGCTCGCGCTGGTCGGGTTGCAGGGGTGCGCCAGCCAGCGCAGCGCATCGGCGCTGGATGAAGCCAATGCCGCCTTCCTCAAGGTCAAGGACGATTCCGATGTGCTGCGCAGTGCGCCGCGTGACGTGATCCGTGCTGGCGAATCGCTGGCGCGGGCCGAGCGCCTTGCCGGCTATGTCGGTACGGGCAGTGATGTGCGCCACTATGCCTACCTGAGCCAGCGTTACAGCGAGATTGCTCGCGAGCACGCCAAGCTGGCGCTGAACCAGGAGCGCCTGGCCAAGCTCGACCTGGAGCGACAGCGCCTGCAGTTGGGGTTGCGCGAGGCCAAGCTGGCCAGCGTGCAGCAGCAAGGCAAGTTCGTCGAGGCGCAGATCGTCGCCATGGCTTCGGAGCAGGCTGATCGTGGCCTGGTCATGACCTTGGGGGATGTACTGTTCGATACCGGTGAGGCCGAGCTGAAGAATTCGGCCAGCCGCACCGTGCTCAAGCTGGTGCAGTTCCTGCAGCTCAATCCGCGGCGCGTGGTGCGTATCGAAGGCTATACCGACAGCACCGGCACGCCTGAGGACAACGTGCGGCTATCCCGGGAGCGGGCCCAGTCGGTGGCCGACATGCTGGCGGACCTGGGCGTCGACGAGAAGCGTATCCTGGTCGAGGGTTATGGCGACCAGTATCCGGTGGAGGCCAATGCCTCTGAGCGGGGCAGGGCGCAGAATCGCCGGGTCGAGATCGTGTTCTCCGACGACAAGGGCAAGCTCGCGCCGGCGCGCTGAGGCCGGGCATCCCGATCGCAGGGCAAACTCCTTCCATGGCGTCGCGTGAGGTGGGGTTGCGCTGCGATCGGCGGATACGCGTTCGTCGCGCGTTGACGTTGTTGTTCACCGTTTCGCTGTCACGCCACTGTATTGTTGACTATCCTGCGATCTGTCCCAGTACACTTTGCAACTGTTACGGTATTCTGGCTCCGCAGTGAGCCGCACAAGAACAACGATCCCGTCCGCGTTTCGAGACCACGCCATGACCAACCTGCTGCTGTATCAGCGTATCGCCCAGCAACTGGCCGACGATATCCGTCGTGGCGTCTATCAGCCGGGGGAGCGGGTGCCGTCGGTGCGCAAGATGAGCGCCCAGCTCAATGTCAGTCATGCCACTGTCCTGCAGGCCTACGCCAATCTCGAGGACCAGGGTCTGATTCGTGCCCGTCCGCAGTCGGGCTACTACGTGCACCAGACCCCGGCGCTGACCGCGCAGACCCCGGATATCGCCCGGGTCGAGCGACCAGGCCTGGTGACGCGGGCCAGCATCATCCAGCAAGTGCTGGTCGAGGCGCGGCGTGACGGGGTGTTTCCGTTCGGTGCGGCGGTGCCGCACGTCGACTACCTGCCGGTGCGCGCGTTGCACCAGCAGTTGGCCAAGGTTACTCGCTTCCATAGTCCGCGCGCCTTCAGCTACATGTTCAGCCCCGGGTTCGAGCCACTGCGCCGGCAGATCGCCATTCGCATGCGTGATGCCGGGGTGCTGGTCGATCCGCGCGAAGTCATCGTCACCCATGGCTGCGTCGATGCCCTGCAGATGGCGTTGCGGGTGCTGACCCGTCCGGGGGACTTGATCGCCGCCGAGTCGCCGACCTATTACGGGTTGCTGCAACTGGCCGATCTGCTGGGGTTGAAGGTGATCGAAATTCCCAGTGATCCTGCCACCGGCATCAGTCTCGAGGCTCTGCAACTGGCGGCCAACCAGTGGCCGATCAAGGCGCTGGTGCTGACTGCGAGACTGAGCAATCCATTGGGTGGCACCATCCCGGAGGAGCGGCAGAAGCAGCTCCTGCGCCTGGCATCGGACTTCGATATCCAGATCGTCGAGGACGACATCTATGGCGAGCTGATGTTCGAGCAGGGGCGGACCAAGGCGCTCAAGGCCTTCGACCGGCTGGACCGGGTGATCTACTGCTCGAGCTTCTCCAAGACCCTGTCGCCAGGGGTGCGGGTCGGCTGGATGATCGCTGGTCGCTACCAGGACGAGATCCAGCGATTGCAGACCTTCACCACCCATTCGGCGTGCAGCGTGACCCAGATGGGGGTGGCCGCGTACCTGGAGAACGGTGGCTATGATCGTCACCTGCGCTTCATTCGCCAGGAATACCGCAAGAACCTCAGCGCCTACCAACTGGCGGTGCAGCAGCACTTTCCCGAGGGTACCCAAATGACGCGGCCGACCGGTGGGTTCATCCTGTGGGTCAGCCTGCCGGGACGGATCAACACTCAGGAGTTGCATGTGCGGGCATTGCAGCAGGGCATCAGCATTGCGCCGGGGCTGATCTTCAGCAATACCGAACAATTCAACCACTGTATCCGGCTCAACTGTGGCATTCCCTGGAACAAGGAGGCCGAACGGGCGGTGGTGACGCTTGGCTTGTTGGCGCGGCAATTGTGCCGGGAGTCGACAGTCTCACTTTTGTAGGCTTGTCAGATGAGCGGGGAACAGGGAGCATACGCGTTTTTCCAGCTTGTTCCCGGTACTTATGAAAGCGCTTCGACCACTTGTCCTTCTGTTCTGCCTCGCCGTGCCCTGTCTCCAGGGTGTGATGGCCCAGGCTGCGGAGCCAGCGGCCAAGGCGCAGGGCGGGACAACCAAGGCGCCAGCAAAAGCGTCCGGCAAGCCGGCCACCAAGCCGGTCGCCAAGCCTGCGTCCAAATCCAAGCCTCGCGCGAAGCCGGTCAGCAAGGCGGTCGCGCAACCGCTGCCCAAGGCCAGGCTGGATCTCAGCCTGCCCAGCGACATGGTGCGTGAACTCAAGCCCCAGGTCGGTGGCGCTGCGCCGGCTGCGCGCAAACCGTTATTGCCGGCGATGTTCTCGGACAAGCCTGAAGCCGATGACAGTCCTTTTCAGCTCAATGGCCGGCTGATCAGCAACGAAATGCAGCTGCAGTTGCGCAACGATAGTCGCAAGGAAGTAGAGGGCGCGGCCATCGAGTTTCAATTCCGCAACTGACTGCCGGGTCACGGGTGAAATCATCCTCCTGGCAATTTCAAACGTATGTTTGGGCGGTTAGTATCCAGGGACGTTCGTCCCGTTTTGCTCCTGGGAGTCCTGTTGTCATGAAATGCCGCGAGGGCTGTGGTGCCTGCTGCATCGCCCCGTCCATTAGTTCGCCGATTCCTGGCATGCCTCATGGCAAGCCGGCTGGCGAACGCTGCCTGCATCTGAATGTCGAAAACCTTTGCGCGCTGTTCGGCAGGCCCGAACGGCCGCAGGTGTGTGGTGGCTTCAAGGCAGAGGCGGAGATTTGCGGCAACGATCGTGACGACGCCATCCGTATCATCGGATGGCTGGAGCAGATGACGGCGGCGTGACAGGTTGGATCTTCGACAACAAGGAACAAGATGATGAGATCGATCAAGCGTATTGCTCTGTTGTGTGGCATGGGTGTGGTGCTGGCCCCGGCAGCCTGGGCCGAGAACTGGCAGGTGGCCAAGGACGAGGAGGGCATCAAGGTTTCCCTCAGCGAGGTGGCGGGCTCCAAGTACAAGGCCTACCGAGGCGTGACCGTGATCAAGGCGCCGCTGGCCAAGGTCAAGGCGCTACAGGAAGATGTGGCAGGCGCTTGTGCCTGGATCCATGAGTGCAAGACCCAGAAGCTGCTCAAGGCCGAAGGCGACCAGAGCTGGACCTATACCCAGTTCAATACGCCGTGGCCGGTGACCGCGCGTGATTCGATCCTGCATGTGACCACGGTGCAGGACGCCGATGGCAGTGTCACCCGCAAGCTCAAGGAGGAGCCGACCTACCTGCCGGAAGAGAAGGGGTTCGTCCGGGTTGCCCAGGTGGATGGTTTCTGGAAGCTGGTGCCCAAGGGCGACAGTACCGAAGTGACCTACCAGGTGCACACCGAGCCGGGCGGCAGTGTGCCGTCGTGGCTGGCCAACAAGTTCGTGGTGGATGCGCCGTTCAATACCCTCAAGGGGTTGCGCGAGAAAGCCGAGAAACCTTGATCGGCATGGGGTGGTCCTGTCGTGGGCTTGCCCTGCGACAAGGTTGCCACAGAAACGAAAAAGGCTGCCCGAGGGCAGCCTTTTCGCGTTGGGCCCGAAGGCTTACTTGCGGTCTTTCAGGTCAACGATGTCGCGCTGCTCGTGACCGGTGTACAACTGGCGCGGACGACCGATCTTGTACGGGCCGGAGAGCATTTCCTTCCAGTGCGAGATCCAGCCCACGGTACGTGCCAGGGCGAAGATCACGGTGAACATGCTGGTCGGGATGCCGATGGCCTTGAGGATGATGCCCGAGTAGAAGTCGACGTTCGGGTACAGCGAGCGCTCGATGAAGTACGGATCGGTGAGGGCGATCTCTTCCAGGCGCATGGCCAGTTCCAGCTGCGGATCGTTCTTGATGCCCAGCTCGCCCAGCACTTCGTCGCAGGTCTTCTTCATCACGGTGGCGCGCGGGTCGCGGTTCTTGTAGACGCGGTGACCGAAGCCCATCAGCTTGAACGGATCGTTCTTGTCCTTGGCCTTGGCGATGTACTTGTCGATGTTCGAGACATCGCCGATTTCATCGAGCATGGTCAGGACGGCTTCGTTCGCACCGCCGTGGGCCGGGCCCCACAGGGCGGCGATGCCGGCGGCGATACAGGCGAACGGGTTGGCGCCCGAGGAGCCCGCCAGGCGTACGGTGGAGGTGGAGGCGTTCTGCTCGTGGTCGGCGTGGAGGATGAAGATCCGGTCCATCGCCTTGGCCAGCACCGGGCTGATCGGTTTGATCTCGCACGGGGTGTTGAACATCATGTGCAGGAAGTTTTCCGCGTACGACAGGTCGTTGCGCGGGTACATCATGGGCTGGCCCATGGAGTACTTGTAGACCATCGCGGCCAGGGTCGGCATTTTCGCGACCAGGCGCACTGCGGAGATTTCGCGGTGCTGCGGGTTATTGATGTCCAGCGAGTCGTGATAGAACGCCGACAGGGCACCGACCACGCCGCACATCACCGCCATCGGGTGAGCGTCGCGGCGGAAGCCGTTGAAGAAGGACTTCAGCTGCTCGTGAACCATGGTGTGGTTCTTCACGGTGCTGACGAACTGGGCCTTCTGCTCGGCATTCGGCAGTTCGCCGTTGAGCAGCAGGTAGCAGGTTTCCAGGTAGTCCGATTTCTCGGCGAGTTGTTCGATCGGGTAGCCGCGGTGCAGCAGGATGCCCTTGTCGCCGTCGATGTAGGTGATCTTGGATTCGCACGAGGCGGTTGCCATGAAACCAGGGTCGAAGGTGAAGTGACCGGATGCCCCCAGCCCGCGGACGTCGATAACATCGGGACCAACGGTGCCGGTTAAAATGGGCAGCTCGACGGGGGCATTGCCCTCGATGACCAACTGCGCTTTTTTGTCAGCCATGTGGCCTCCTATTAATGCTTGAAATCATCAGACAGACCCCCCACGCAGGGCCCGCACCACTATAGAGGGATAAAATCGAATGTCAATTTGCCTAAAGGCTGGTTGAAACGCCCTCTGATGCCTGATTTTTCGCGAAATTCCCGCCCATTTACGCCTTTTGTTCACTAAAGGCAATGCGCTATTCGGGCTAGCCCCTTGCGTTGTCATGAGCAGCCTAACTGTCTATACTCGACAGCCGACTCCCAGAGGCTTTCAAGCCTGTCCTGCTGGGTGTCGTCGCTCTCCTGGGTGGTGGGTACCTGACCAGTACACTTACCAACAACTTTGCCCTGTTAGCTAGGGGCTCTTCAGTGTGAAAAAAGCCGTGAAAAGCCAACGACCTGTAAACCTAGACCTAAGGACCATCAAGCTTCCTGTCACTGCGTACACGTCCATTCTTCACCGTATCTCCGGCGTCATCCTGTTCTTCGGCATTGCCATCATGCTTTATGCACTGGGCAAATCGCTGGGTTCCGAGGAAGGCTTTGCCGAGGTGAAGGCGTGTCTGACCAGCCCGCTGGCCAAGTTCGTGACCTGGGGCCTGCTGTCCGGCCTGCTGTATCACCTCGTGGCAGGTGTGCGTCACCTGATCATGGACATGGGTATCGGTGAGACGCTGGAAGGCGGCAAGCTGGGCTCGAAAATCGTGATTGTCATCTCCGTGGTGCTGATCGTTCTGGCAGGAGTTTGGGTATGGTAACTAATGTCACGAACCTGTCGCGTTCGGGCCTCTATGACTGGATGGCACAGCGCGTCTCGGCGGTCGTTCTCGCGGCTTACTTCATTTTCCTGATCGGCTACGTCGCCGCCCACCCGGGTATCGACTACGCCCAGTGGCACGCCCTGTTCTCCAACAGCGCGATGCGAATCTTCAGTCTCCTGGCCCTCGTTGCCCTCGGCGCTCACGCCTGGGTCGGCATGTGGACCATCACCACCGACTACCTGACGCCGATGGCGTTCGGCAAGTCGGCGACTGCGATTCGTTTCCTGTCCCAAGCGGTATGCGGCGTCATCATGTTCGCCTACTTCGTCTGGGGTGTGCAGATTCTCTGGGGTATCTGATTCATGGCTAACATTCCAACGATTTCCTTCGACGCCATCATCATCGGTGGCGGCGGCGCCGGCATGCGCGCAGCGCTGCAGCTGGCTCAGGGCGGCCACAAGACCGCCGTGGTCACCAAGGTGTTCCCGACCCGTTCGCACACCGTTTCCGCCCAGGGTGGCATCACCTGTGCCATCGCTTCGGCCGACCCGAACGATGACTGGCGCTGGCACATGTACGATACCGTCAAGGGTTCCGACTACATCGGTGACCAGGACGCTATCGAATACATGTGTCAGGAAGGTCCGGCCGCGGTCTTCGAGCTGGACCACATGGGCCTGCCGTTCTCCCGTACCGAAACCGGTCGCATCTACCAGCGTCCGTTCGGCGGTCAGTCCAAGGACTTCGGCAAGGGTGGCCAGGCTGCCCGTACCTGCGCCGCTTCCGACCGTACCGGTCACGCGCTGCTGCACACCCTGTACCAGGGCAACCTGAAGGCAGGTACCACCTTCCTCAACGAGTACTACGCCGTTGACCTGGTGAAGAACCAGGACGGCGCCTTCGTCGGTGTGATCGCGATCTGCATCGAAACCGGCGAGACCATGTACATCAAGTCCAAGGCCACCGTGCTGGCCACTGGCGGTGCCGGCCGTATCTACGCCTCCACCACCAACGCCCTGATCAATACCGGCGACGGTATCGGCATGGCCCTGCGTGCCGGCGTGCCGGTGCAGGACATCGAGATGTGGCAGTTCCACCCGACCGGCATCGCCGGTGCCGGAGTACTGGTCACCGAGGGTTGCCGCGGTGAGGGTGGCTACCTGATCAACGCCCACGGCGAGCGCTTCATGGAGCGTTACGCGCCGAACGCGAAAGACCTGGCCGGCCGCGACGTGGTCGCCCGTTCCATGGTCAAGGAAATCATCGCCGGCAACGGCGTGGGCCCGAACAAGGACCACGTACTGCTGAAGCTGGACCACCTGGGCGAGGAAGTGCTGCACAGCCGCCTGCCAGGTATCTGCGAGCTGTCCAAGACCTTCGCCCACGTCGACCCTGTGGTCGCGCCGGTGCCGGTCATCCCGACCTGCCACTACATGATGGGCGGCGTTGCCACCAACATTCATGGCCAGGCCATCACCATGGACGCCGAAGGCAAGGATCACATCATCCCGGGTCTGTTCGCCGTGGGTGAAGTGGCATGCGTATCGGTGCACGGTGCCAACCGCCTGGGTGGCAACTCGCTGCTCGACCTGGTGGTCTTCGGTCGCGCCGCCGGCCTGCACCTGGAGAAGGCGCTGAGCGATGGCGTCGAGTACCGCGATGCCAGCGACACCGATGTCGATGTTGCCCTGAACCGCCTGAACAAGCTCAACGAGCGCACCACTGGCGAAGACGTCGCCAGCCTCAAGCGCGAGCTGCAGAGCTGCATGCAGAACTACTTCGGTGTGTTCCGTACCGGCGAATACATGCAGAAGGGTATCGAGCAACTGGCCGGCCTGCGTGACCGCATCGCCAACGTCAAGATCAACGACAAGTCCCAGGCCTTCAACACCGCGCGTATCGAAGCGCTGGAGCTGCAGAACCTGCTGGAAGTCGCCGAAGCCACCGCCATTGCGGCAGAGGCCCGTAAAGAGTCCCGCGGCGCTCACGCCCGTGAAGACTTCGAAGACCGTGACGACGAAAACTGGCTGTGCCACACCCTGTACTACCCGGGTGAGAAGCGCGTCGCCAAGCGTGGCGTCAACTTTGCGCCGAAGACAGTTCCTGCCTTCGAACCAAAAGTCCGGACTTACTAAGGGTGGCCGCTATGTTGCAAGTCGAAGTTTATCGTTACAACCCGGACACCGATTCTGCGCCGAAGATGCAGACCTTCCAGGTCGACACTGGCGGCAAGGATCTGATGGTCCTGGACGTGCTGGCGCTGATCAAGGAGCAGGACGAAGGTTTTTCCTACCGTCGTTCCTGCCGTGAAGGCGTCTGCGGTTCCGATGGCATGAACATCAACGGCAAGAACGGCCTGGCGTGCATCACGCCGCTGTCCTCCGTGGTCAAGGGCAACAAGCTGGTCCTGCGCCCGCTGCCTGGCCTGCCGGTCATTCGTGACCTGGTTGTCGACATGAGCATCTTCTACAAGCAGTACGAGAAGGTGAAGCCGTTCCTGCAGAACGACACTCCGGCGCCGGCCATCGAACGCCTGCAGTCGCCGGAAGATCGCGACAAGCTGGACGGTCTGTACGAGTGCATCCTGTGCGCCTGCTGCTCGACGTCCTGCCCATCGTTCTGGTGGAACCCGGACAAGTTCCTGGGCCCGGCCGCGCTGCTGCAAGCCTATCGCTTCCTGGCCGACAGCCGTGACACCAAGACTCAGGAGCGCCTGGCGTCCCTGGATGACCCGTTCAGCGTATTCCGCTGCCGCGGGATCATGAACTGCGTGAACGTGTGCCCGAAGGGTCTGAACCCGACCAAGGCAATCGGTCACGTACGTAACATGCTGCTGCAAAGCGGCACCTGATACAAAGTGTTGTACCTGCAGTAAGCCGAGGTGCGGGTGGTGAGCCCGCACTGAGGTAAAACCCGAGCAAGGGCCCACAAAGCCCGCGCTCATTACCTATGAAGATATGAGACCAGCAGGGGCTTCCGGGCTGGTACCCGGAAAATCAGCAGGATCCAGGTGGCGTGGTTCAGTCGCTGTTTTCGGACTTTTCCAGGTTTGCTGTGGCTCTCGCCGATCAGTCCCCTAATCGAGGGTGACCAAGCATGCAAGAAAGCGTGATGCAGCGCATGTGGGATAGCGCCCACCTTTCAGGTGGTAACGCTGCATATGTGGAAGAGCTTTATGAGCTCTACCTGCACGACCCTAACGCTGTGCCAGAAGAGTGGCGCACCTACTTCCAGAAGTTGCCCGCCGACGGCAGCACCGCTACCGATGTATCGCACTCGACAATCCGCGACCATTTCGTACTGCTGGCAAAGAACCAGCGCCGCGCCCAACCGGTATCCGCCGGGAGCGTGAGCAGTGAACACGAGAAGAAGCAGGTTGAAGTTCTGCGACTGATCCAGGCCTATCGTATGCGCGGCCATCAGGCTGCCAAGCTCGACCCGTTGGGGTTGTGGCAGCGTCCCGCGCCCGTAGACCTGTCGATCAATCACTACGGCTTGACCAATGCCGATCTTGATACGACCTTCCGTGCCGGCGACCTGTTCATCGGCAAAGAGGAAGCGAGCCTACGCGAAATTTTCGAAGCGCTCGAGAAGACATATTGTCGCACCATTGGCGCCGAGTTCACCCACATCGTCGATTCCGAGCAGCGCAGCTGGTTCCAGCAGCGTCTGGAAAGCGTACGTGGCCGTCCGGAATTCTCCGCCGACGTGCAGACCCACCTGCTCGAGCGCGTCACGGCCGGTGAGGGCCTGGAGAAGTACCTGGGCACCAAGTACCCGGGCACCAAGCGCTTCGGCCTGGAAGGCGGCGAAAGCCTGATCCCGATGCTGGACGAGATGATCCAGCGCTCCGGTTCCTACGGCACCAAGGAAGTCGTGATCGGCATGGCCCACCGTGGCCGCCTGAACGTGCTCGTCAACACCTTCGGCAAGAACCCGCGCGAGCTGTTCGACGAGTTCGAAGGCAAGAAGATGAACGAGCTTGGCTCCGGTGACGTGAAGTATCACCAGGGCTTCTCCTCGAACGTGATGACCCCGGGTGGCGAAGTGCACCTGGCCATGGCGTTCAACCCCTCCCACCTGGAAATCGTCTCGCCGGTGGTGGAAGGTTCGGTGCGCGCCCGTCAGGACCGTCGCAACGACACCGTGGGTGACAAGGTTCTGCCGATCTCGATCCACGGCGACGCTGCGTTCGCCGGCCAGGGCGTGGTCATGGAAACCTTCCAGATGTCGCAGACCCGCGGTTTCAAGACCGGCGGCACCGTGCACATCGTGATCAACAACCAGGTTGGCTTCACCATCAGCAACCCGCTGGACGCGCGCTCCACCGAGTACGCCACCGACGTTGCCAAGATGATCCAGGCGCCGATCCTGCACGTGAACGGCGATGATCCAGAGGCGGTGCTGTTCGTCACCCAGCTGGCCATCGACTACCGCATGCAGTTCAAGCGTGACGTGGTCATCGACCTGGTCTGCTACCGTCGTCGCGGCCACAACGAGGCCGACGAGCCGAACGGCACCCAGCCTTTGATGTACCAGCAGATCAGCAAGCAGCGCACCACCCGTGAGCTGTACGCCGATGCGCTGATCCAGGCCGGTCGCATCGATGCCGAGCGCGCCCAGGCCAAGATCGACGAGTACCGCAACGCGCTGGACAACGGCCTGCACGTGGTCAAGAGCCTGGTCAAGGAGCCGAATCGCGAGCTGTTCGTCGACTGGCGCCCGTACCTGGGTCACGCCTGGACCGCGCGTCACGACACCCGCTTCGACCTCAAGACCTTGCAGGAACTGTCGGCCAAGCTGCTGGAACTGCCAGAAGGCTTCGTCGTCCAGCGCCAGGTCGCGAAGATCTACGAAGACCGCCAGAAGATGCAGGCCGGTGGCTTGCCGATCAACTGGGGTTACGCGGAGACCATGGCCTACGCCACGCTGCAGTTCGAAGGTCACCCGATCCGCATGACCGGCCAGGACATCGGCCGTGGCACCTTCTCGCACCGTCACGCGGTGCTGCACAACCAGAAGGACGCCAGCACCTACGTACCGCTGAAGAACCTGTTCCCGGGCCAGCCGCGCTTCGATCTGTACGACTCCTTCCTCTCGGAAGAGGCCGTACTGGCCTTCGAATACGGCTACTCGACCACCACGCCGAACGCGCTGGTGATCTGGGAAGCCCAGTTCGGCGACTTCGCCAACGGTGCGCAAGTGGTGATCGACCAGTTCATCACCAGTGGCGAGCACAAGTGGGGCCGTTTGTGCGGTCTGACCATGCTGCTGCCGCACGGTTATGAAGGTCAGGGGCCGGAGCACTCCTCCGCGCGTCTGGAGCGCTACCTGCAACTGTGCGCCGAGCACAACATCCAGGTCTGCGTACCGACCACCCCGGCACAGATCTACCACCTGCTGCGTCGCCAGGTCATCCGTCCGCTGCGCAAGCCGCTGATCGTGCTGACGCCGAAGTCGCTGCTGCGCCACAAGCTGGCCATCTCGACCCTGGAAGACCTGGCCGATGGCTCGTTCCAGACCGTGATCCCGGAAATCGACGCGATCGATCCGGCCAAGGTCGAGCGCCTGGTCCTGTGCGGTGGCAAGGTCTACTACGACCTGCTGGAAAAACGCCGTGCCGAAGGCCGCGAAGACATCGCCATCGTGCGTATCGAGCAGCTGTATCCGTTCCCCGAGGACGACCTGGTCGAGATCCTGGCGCCTTACACCAACCTCAAGCATGCGGTCTGGTGTCAGGAAGAGCCGATGAACCAGGGCGCCTGGTACAGCAGCCAGCACCACATGCGCCGTATCCTGGGCCGCCACAACAAGGCACTGGTCCTGGAATACGCCGGCCGCGACGCTTCCGCCGCGCCAGCCTGTGGTTACGCATCGAAGCACGCCGAACAGCAGGAAAAACTGCTGCAAGACGCCTTCACTGTCTAACGCCTTCGCGCACCTGAAACCGAATTTAAGGAAACACTGATAATGGCTATCGAGATCAAAGCCCCAACCTTCCCGGAATCGGTCGCCGACGGCACCGTTGCCACCTGGCACAAGCAACCGGGCGACGCTGTCAAGCGTGACGAGCTGATCGTCGACATCGAAACCGACAAAGTCGTCCTGGAAGTCCTGGCCACCGCCGATGGCGTGCTGGGCGCCATCGTCAAGGGCGAGGGCGACACCGTCCTGTCCGACGAAGTCCTGGGCTCGATCGTTGAAGGTGGCGCCGCCGCCGCCGCCGCCGCCCCGGCTGCGGCCCCGGCCGCTGCTACTCCGGCTGCCGCTGCTGCCGACGCCGGCGAAGACGACCCGGTTGCCGCCCCGGCCGCGCGCAAGCTGGCTGAAGAGAACGGCATCGACCTGGCTACCGTTGCCGGTACCGGCAAGGGCGGTCGCATCACCAAGGAAGACGTCGTCGCTGCCGTCGCCAACAAGAAGTCGGCCCCGGCCCCGGCTGCCAAGCCTGCCGCCGCAGCTGCCGCTGCCCCGGTTGTCGTTGCCGCTGGCGACCGCACCGAGAAGCGCGTGCCGATGACCCGCCTGCGCGCCAAAATTGCCGAGCGTCTGGTCGAAGCCCAGTCGAACATGGCCATGCTGACCACCTTCAACGAAGTCGACATGACTGAAGTCATGGCCCTGCGTTCGAAGTACAAGGACCTGTTCGAGAAGACCCACAATGGCGTGCGCCTGGGCTTCATGTCGTTCTTCGTCAAGGCGGCCACCGAGGCGCTGAAGCGCTTCCCGGCGGTCAACGCCTCGATCGACGGCAACGACATCGTCTACCACGGTTATGCCGACGTCGGCGTCGCTGTTTCCAGCGACCGTGGCCTGGTGGTTCCGGTGCTGCGCAATGCCGAATCGATGTCGCTGGCCGAGATCGAGAACGGCATCGCCACCTTCGGCAAGAAGGCCCGTGACGGCAAGCTGGCCATCGAAGAGATGACCGGCGGTACCTTCACCATCACCAACGGTGGTACTTTCGGCTCGATGATGTCGACCCCGATCGTCAACCCGCCGCAGGCCGCGATCCTGGGCATGCACAACATCATCCAGCGCCCGATGGCCATCAATGGCCAAGTGGTGATCCGTCCGATGATGTACCTGGCGCTGTCCTACGACCACCGCCTGATCGACGGCAAGGAAGCGGTAACCTTCCTGGTGACCATCAAGAACCTGCTGGAAGATCCGTCCCGCCTGCTGCTGGACATCTAACGCTCAACTGCGAGCTGCAAGCGGCAGGCTTCGGATAGAAGCCTGCCGGTCTTGCGGCTCGCAGCTTGCCGCTTGAAGCTAAAAAGGAATCTTTTATGACCCAGAAATTCGACGTAGTGGTGATTGGTGCAGGTCCTGGCGGCTATGTGGCTGCCATCAAGGCTGCCCAGCTTGGTCTGAAGACTGCCTGTATCGAGAAAT
Organism: Pantoea sp. Cy-639; assembly: GCF_011752525.1. Taxonomy (GTDB): domain Bacteria; phylum Pseudomonadota; class Gammaproteobacteria; order Pseudomonadales; family Pseudomonadaceae; genus Aquipseudomonas. The sequence continues at coordinate 104,708 of NZ_VWXI01000011.1, forward strand.
ACACCGACGCCGAGGGCAAGCTGGCCCTGGGCGGCACCTGCCTGAACGTAGGTTGCATTCCTTCCAAGGCGCTGCTGGACAGCTCCTGGAAGTACAAGGAAGCCAAGGAGAGCTTCAACGTCCACGGCATCTCCACCGGTGAAGTGAAGATGGATGTCGCCGCGATGGTTGGCCGCAAGGCTGGCATCGTCAAGAACCTGACCGGTGGCGTCGCCACCCTGTTCAAGGCCAATGGCGTCACTTCGATCCAGGGCCACGGCAAGCTGCTGGCTGGCAAGAAGGTCGAGGTCACCAAGGCTGACGGCACCACCGAAATCATCGAAGCCGAGAACGTGATCCTGGCCTCCGGCTCGCGTCCGATCGACATTCCGCCGGCGCCGGTCGACCAGAAAGTCATCGTCGACTCCACCGGTGCCCTGGAGTTCCAGGCCGTTCCGAAGCGCCTGGGCGTCATCGGTGCAGGTGTCATCGGCCTGGAACTGGGTTCGGTCTGGGCGCGCCTGGGTGCTGAAGTCACCGTCCTGGAAGCCCTGGACACCTTCCTGATGGCTGCCGACACCGCGGTGTCGAAAGAAGCCCAGAAGACCCTGACCAAGCAAGGCCTGGACATCAAGCTGGGTGCGCGCGTCACCGGCTCGAAAGTCAACGGCGACGAAGTCGAAGTGACCTACACCAACGCCGAAGGCGAGCAGAAGATCGTCTTCGACAAGCTGATCGTCGCGGTCGGCCGCCGTCCGGTGACCACCGACCTGCTGGCCGCCGACAGCGGTGTGACCATCGACGAGCGTGGCTACATCTTCGTCGACGATCACTGCGCCACCAGCGTGCCGGGCGTCTACGCCATCGGTGACGTGGTGCGCGGCATGATGCTGGCGCACAAGGCCTCGGAAGAGGGCATCATGGTCGTCGAGCGCATCAAGGGCCACAAGGCCCAGATGAACTACGACCTGATCCCGTCGGTCATCTACACCCACCCGGAAATCGCGTGGGTCGGCAAGACCGAACAGGCGTTGAAAGCCGAAGGCGTTGAGGTTAACGTGGGCACCTTCCCGTTCGCGGCCAGCGGCCGTGCGATGGCGGCCAACGACACCGGTGGTTTCGTCAAGGTCATCGCCGATGCCAAGACCGACCGCGTGCTGGGCGTTCACGTGATCGGCCCATCGGCTGCCGAACTGGTGCAGCAGGGCGCGATCGCAATGGAATTCGGCACCAGTGCCGAGGACCTGGGCATGATGGTCTTCAGCCATCCAACCCTGTCCGAAGCGCTGCATGAAGCAGCGCTGGCGGTGAATGGCGGTGCCATTCACGTCGCCAACCGTAAGAAGCGTTAATTATAAGAAACCACGGCGGGCTGCCCGTCGTGGGTCTTGCGTGCAAGACTCACCGCGGAACGTCCGCCGGACCGGATCACATGGGATAACCCGGGGTCAACGGTCACAGGTGGTGCGGCGCCAGTGATGGCGCAGCGCCGAAGCGCAGTACCTAACGAAGACGGTAAAAAGCATGAATCTTCACGAGTATCAGGGTAAGCAGCTGTTCGCTGAATACGGCCTGCCAGTTTCCAAGGGTTTCGCTGTCGATACCCCTGAGCAAGCGGCAGAAGCCTGCGACAAGATCGGCGGTTCCGAGTGGGTCGTCAAAGCCCAGGTTCACGCTGGTGGTCGCGGCAAGGCGGGCGGCGTCAAGCTGGTTCGCAGCAAGGAAGACGCCAAGGCGTTCGCTGCACAGTGGCTGGGCAAGAATCTGGTGACCTACCAGACCGATGCCAATGGCCAGCCAGTTTCCAAGATCCTGGTCGAATCCTGCACTGACATCGCCAAAGAGCTGTACCTGGGCGCTGTAGTCGATCGTTCGAGCCGTCGCATCGTGTTCATGGCCTCCACCGAAGGTGGCGTGGACATCGAGAAAGTCGCTCACGACACTCCTGAGAAGATCCTCAAGGCCACCATCGATCCGCTGGTCGGCGCTCAGCCGTTCCAGGGTCGTGAACTGGCGTTCCAGCTGGGCCTGGAAGGCAAGCAGGTGCAACAGTTTGCCAAGATCTTCGTAGGCCTGGCCAAGCTGTTCAAGGATCACGATCTGGCCCTGCTGGAAGTGAACCCGCTGGTGATCAAGGCCGATGGCGATCTGCACTGCCTCGATGCCAAGATCAACATCGACGCCAACGCCATGTACCGTCAGCCAAAGCTGAAGACCTTCCACGACCCGTCTCAGGACGACGCCCGTGAAGCCCACGCTGCCAAGTTCGAACTGAACTATGTCGCCCTCGAAGGCAACATCGGCTGCATGGTCAACGGTGCCGGCCTGGCCATGGGTACCATGGACATCGTCAACCTGCACGGCGGCAAGCCGGCCAACTTCCTCGACGTTGGCGGTGGTGCTACCAAAGAGCGCGTTACCGAAGCGTTCAAGATCATTCTGTCCGACAGCAATGTCGCGGCCGTTCTGGTCAACATCTTCGGCGGCATCGTTCGCTGCGACATGATTGCCGAAGGCATCATCGGTGCTGTGAAAGAAGTCGGCGTCAAGGTTCCGGTCGTCGTTCGCCTCGAAGGCAACAACGCCGAACTGGGCGCTAAAGTACTGGCAGAAAGCGGTTTGAACATAATTGCGGCAACCAGCCTGACCGACGCTGCTCAACAAGTTGTCAAAGCTGCGGAGGGCAAGTAATGAGCGTCCTGATCAATAAAGACACCAAAGTCATCTGCCAGGGCTTCACCGGCTCGCAGGGTACTTTCCACTCCGAACAAGCCATTGCCTATGGCACCAAGATGGTCGGCGGCGTTACCCCAGGCAAGGGTGGTACCACCCACCTGGGCCTGCCAGTGTTCAACACCGTCAAGGAAGCGGTAGAAGCTACCGGCGCTGACGCTTCGGTGATCTACGTTCCGGCTCCGTTCTGCAAGGACTCGATCCTTGAAGCTGCCTTTGGCGGCATCAAGCTGATCGTCTGCATCACCGAGGGTATTCCTACCCTCGACATGCTGGACGCCAAGGTCAAGTGCGACGAGCTCGGCGTTACCCTGATCGGCCCTAACTGCCCAGGCGTCATCACCCCGGGCGAGTGCAAGATCGGCATCATGCCGGGTCACATCCACTTGCCGGGCAAGGTCGGTATCGTGTCGCGTTCCGGCACCCTGACCTACGAAGCCGTCAAGCAGACCACCGACGCCGGCTTCGGCCAGTCGACCTGCGTCGGCATCGGCGGTGACCCGATCCCGGGCTCCAACTTCATCGATATCCTGAAGCTGTTCCAGGAAGACCCGCAGACCGAAGCGATCGTCATGATCGGCGAAATCGGCGGTTCGGCTGAAGAAGAAGCCGCGGCCTACATCAAGGCCAACGTGACCAAGCCTGTCGTTTCCTACATCGCCGGTGTGACTGCACCTGCGGGCAAGCGCATGGGCCACGCTGGCGCCATCATCTCGGGTGGCAAGGGTACTGCGGACGAGAAGTTCGCCGCCCTGCAGGACGCTGGTGTGAAAACCGTGCGTTCGCTGGCTGACATCGGCAAGGCCCTGGCCGAGCTGACCGGCTGGGAAATGAAGAAGTAAGCAACACGTAAGACCCCCCACGCGCACAAAGGCCACCTTCGGGTGGCCTTTGTCGTTTCCATGGCAGTGCACGGCCTCGTGCCGGCGCCGGCAAGGCCAGCTCCTACAGAAATTTCGATCACCTCAATCAGAATTTTCAACCAGACATCTGCGCAAATGAGCAATAAATTGTCGTCCAACACATTCAACCAGACGACAAACACATACGCACATCGGACAAGCAGCACTGTGCCAGTGCGTTTGTCAGACAAAACAGGTACCCTACGCGTTCACTCTGTGCCCGTACCCCAAAAGGGAACGACACGCTAAACGGGTCTGGCTCACCAAGCCGGGCAGCATTTCCCTTAATCCTGTGGGAAATCCCCTCCGACTCCCGATTCAGCAGTGTGGTATTTCCTTAAATGAAAGTGTTAAAAGGCCAGGATATCCTGGCGCTTGGCTTTATGACGTTCGCGCTGTTCGTCGGCGCCGGCAATATCATCTTCCCGCCCATCGTCGGCCTGCAGTCCGGTCCACACGTGTGGATGGCGGCGCTTGGCTTCCTGGTCACCGCAGTCGGCCTGCCGGTCATCACCGTGGTCGCCCTGGCCAAGGTCGGCGGCGGCATGGACGCCCTGAGCAGCCCGATCGGCAAGTTCTTCGGCGGCCTGCTGGCGGCGGTGTGCTACCTCTCGGTCGGCCCGCTGTTCGCCACTCCGCGTACCGCGACCGTGTCGTTCGAAGTGGGCGTTGCGCCACTGACCGGCGAAAGCCCGACCGCGCTGTTCATCTATAGCCTGGTGTATTTCCTGGTAGTGTTGGCGGTGTCGATGTATCCGGGCAAGCTGCTCGATACCGTCGGCCGCTTCCTCGCCCCGCTGAAGATCATCGCCCTGGCCGTGCTGGGTATCGCGGCCTTCGCGCTTCCTGCCGGCACCATCGGCGAAGCGCAGCCGGCCTATGCCGCTGCCGCGTTTTCCAAGGGCTTCGCCGACGGCTACCTGACCATGGACACCCTGGGCGCGCTGGTCTTCGGCATCGTCATCGTCAATGCCATCCGCTCGCGCGGTGTCGAGTCGCCAAAGCTGATCACCCGCTATGCCATCATTGCCGGCCTGATCGCAGGTGTCGGCCTGGCTCTGGTCTATGTCAGCCTGTTCCGCCTGGGCGCCGGCAGCCATGACATTGCCGCGGACGCCACCAACGGCGCCGCGGTCCTGCATGCCTACGTGCAGCACACCTTCGGTTCGCTCGGCAGTGGCTTCCTCGCCGTGCTGATCGCCCTGGCGTGCCTGGTCACCGCGGTAGGCCTGACCTGTGCCTGCGCAGAGTACTTCAGCCAGATCCTGCCGCTGTCGTACCGCACCCTGGTGGTGATCCTGGCCGGTTTCTCGCTGGTGATCTCCAACCTGGGTCTGACCAAGCTGATCATGTTCTCGATCCCGGTGCTGACCGCCATCTATCCGCCGTGCATCGTGGTGGTGGGCCTGAGCTTCGTGAAGGAGCTGTGGAACTCGCCGACCCGCATTCTGGCGCCAGTGATGCTGGTCTCGCTGCTGTTCGGCGTAGTCGATGCAGTCAAGGGCAGCGACATCGCTCATGTGCTGCCAGACTTCATGGCCCACTTGCCGCTGAGTGATCAGGGGCTGGCCTGGCTGGTGCCTTCGGTCATCACCCTGGCCCTGGCCGTGGCGTGCGACCGCATGCTCGGCAAGCCGCGCGAGGCGTTGGCCTGACAGGTTGAAACCCAGGGGCGGGCGCCGGCCACAAGCCGAAAGGCGCTCGCCGAAGGTGGATATCGAAACCCCGCTTCCTGCAAAGGAGCGGGGTTTTTTGTGGCTGTGCCGACGCGCTATCGCGGGACCAGCCCGCTCCCACGCCAGGCGCTGCAGCGAATCCGGGCGTGTCTTTTCCCGAGCCCGGGCGTCGAAAGCTGGTCTGTCTCTGTTTCATGGGATTCCCGCATGAGCTTCATTCAAAGCAACCTGGGTAACCTCCTGGCAGCCTGCTGGTTCGCCATCTGCTGGGGTGGCTATACCCGCTATGCCATCTGGAAAGGGCGTGACACCGCATGCCTGGCCAGCGTCCTGCATCTCTATCGCGAGGACTGGATGCGCCGCATGTTGTTGCGCGACAACCGTATCGCCGACGCCAGCGTGATTGGCAACCTCGAGCGCAACGCCTCGTTCTTTGCCTCCAGCACCCTGATCATCCTCGCGGGTATCCTCACCGTGCTCGGCGCATCGGATCGGGCGTTGTCGCTGCTGGCCGACCTGCCATTGGTGCAGCAGGCCTCCCAGGGCATGTCGGAAATAAAGTTGTTGTGCCTGGCGATGGTGTTCGTCTATGCCTTCTTTACCTTCAGCTGGTGCATGCGCCAATACAACTTCGCCGCCGTATTGGTGGGGTCGGCGCCCATGATTGGCGAGCGCCTGGTCAATGAGCTCGAGCGCAAGGCCTTTGCCTCGCGGGCGGCGCGGGTACTGTCGCTGGCCGCCAACCAGTTCAACCTCGGCCTGCGCTCGTATTATTTCGGCATGGCGATGTTGAGCTGGTTCATCAGCCCGTGGCTGTTCATGGGCATGAGTGTGGGCGTGGTATTTATCTTGTATCGCCGCGAGTTTCATTCCAGGGTGCTGGAAGTGATGGTGTTCACCCCGACGGAAAGTGCCTCTGCGGAGGCGGGCAAGGATACTTCGGAGTTTGCAGGCTGAAGCCTTTCAGCCTTTTGGTATTGCAAGTTCCAGCTATAAAAAAACCCGACATTGTCGGGTTTTTTTATAGCTGCTGCGCGATTACTGCTTGGCAGGCTCGGCAGGGGTAGCAGGCGCGGTTTCTGGCGCTGGAGTAGCCGGAGCGGCTTCCTCTGCGGCTTTCTGCTGCGCTTCGGCCTGATCTTTGGCAGCTTCGGCGTTTTCCTTGGCGGCGTCGTTCAACTTATCCTGAGCTTCGCCCATCTTTTCCTGGGCCTGCTCGGCGTGTTGCTGTGCGTCCTGGGCCTTGTCTTCGCTCGCTTTATCGCAAGCAGCCAGACCCATGGCAGCGGCCAGCATCAGAGCAAAAGCAAAAGGTTTACGCATGGGGGTGTCTCTCCTTGGTGGAATAACTTTTCTTGGTCCTTCGAGTTCGCCGCTGGCGAATAAGTTCCACAAAGGTTACAGATATATAACTGTCCGGGCTATATGGACTTTCCAACGATTTCATGCAGTGACGGATCAATGAGCGACAATTCCTTGAAGGCCATGGCCGAGCGTTTTCTCTCGGCCCTCAGACATTGCCAGGTATTGAACATGCGCGTGCATCAGGCCGATGCCGAAGGCATGACCCTGGTCCTGCCCTGGTCGCCGCTGATCGTCGGCAACCCGCAGAACGGCGCGATCCACGGTGGTGCCCTGACCACGTTGATGGATACCACCTGTGGCATGGCTACACTCTGTGCGCTGCCTGACTTCGAGGTGTGTCCCACGCTGGACCTGCGTATCGACTACATGCACCCGGCCGAGGCCGGCAAGGATATCTACGGTCATGCCCTGTGCTACCGGGTGACTCGCGATGTGATCTTTACCCGAGGCATGGCCTATCAGGATGATCCCACGCAGCCGATCTGCCAGGTGGTTGGCACCTTCATGCGCCTCGGCCAGGAGGTCAAGGGCGGCCTGCGTTTCGGTCGCGGCCTTAAGGAGACGCGCCCATGATTCCGGCCGATATTCGCCAGCAACTGAACGAGGCCCATGCCCGCGGTGACTACCAGCCGTTGCTGGCGCTGATTCCCTATGCCGGCCTGATCGGTATCGTCTGCGAGCGCCAGGGCGACGACCTGCTGTTCCGCCTGCCGGCCAATCCGGACAACATCGGCAATCCATTGCTGCCGGCGATCCATGGTGGGGTCATCGCCGGCTTCATGGAGCTGTCGGCGGCGCTGTACCTGCTGATCTACAGCGAAAGCGCGAGCATTCCGAAGATCATCGACTTTTCCATCGATTACCTGCGCGCCGGGCATTTTCGCGACACCTTCGCCCAGTGCCGCCTGTGGCGTCAGGGCAGGCGGGTGACCAACGTCGCCATCACCGCCTGGCAGGGCGATCGCGACTCGCCTATCGCCACGGCGCGCGCGCATTTCAAGATTGAGCCGGAAAAGCCCTTGAAATAGTCGGGCATGCCCCCATCTGTTGGACATCCGCCAGCAAAAGCAGGCCATGACGGCCGCCAGGCGCCACAACCAACAGATTGGAGTTTTGAAGACCATGAGTGTGGAGACTCAAAAAGAAACCCTGGGCTTCCAGACCGAGGTGAAGCAACTGCTGCACCTCATGATCCATTCCCTGTATTCGAACAAGGAGATCTTCCTTCGCGAGCTGATCTCCAACGCCTCCGACGCTGCCGACAAGCTGCGCTTCGAGGCCCTGGCCAAGCCTGAGCTGCTCGAGGGCGACGCCGACCTGAAGATCCGCGTCAGCTTCGACAAGGCCGCCAACACGGTCACCCTCGAAGACAACGGTATCGGCATGAGCCGCGAAGACGTCATCGCGCACCTGGGCACCATCGCCAAGTCCGGCACCGCCGACTTCATGAAGCACCTCACCGGCGACCAGAAGAAGGACTCGCACCTGATCGGTCAGTTCGGCGTGGGCTTCTATTCCGCGTTCATCGTCGCCGACAAGGTCGATGTGTTCAGCCGTCGCGCCGGCCTGCCGGCCGCCGAGGGCGTGCACTGGTCGTCGAAGGGCGAGGGCGAGTTCGATGTCGCCACCCTCGACAAGCCGCAGCGCGGCACCCGTATCGTCCTGCACCTGAAATCGGGCGAGGATGAATTCGCCGATGGCTGGCGCCTGCGCAATATCGTCAAGAAGTACTCCGATCACATCGCCCTGCCAATCGAGCTGCCCAAGGAGCAGGCTGCCGCCGCCGAAGGCGAGGAACAGCCGGAGCAGGAGTGGGAAACCGTCAACCGTGCCAGTGCCCTGTGGACTCGTCCGCGCACCGAGGTCAAGGACGAGGAGTACCAGGAGTTCTACAAGCACATCGGTCACGACTTCGAGAACCCGCTGGCCTGGAGCCACAACAAGGTCGAAGGCAAGCTCGAGTACAGCTCGCTGCTTTACGTGCCGGCCCGTGCACCGTTCGACCTGTACCAGCGCGAAGCGCCACGCGGGCTGAAGCTGTACGTGCAGCGTGTGTTCATCATGGACCAGGCCGAGTCGTTCCTGCCGCTGTACCTGCGCTTCATCAAGGGTGTGGTCGACTCCAACGACCTGTCGCTGAACGTCTCGCGCGAGATCCTGCAGAAGGATCCGGTCATCGATTCGATGAAGACGGCGCTGACCAAGCGCGTGCTGGACATGCTGGAGAAACTGGCGAAGAACGAGCCTGAGCAGTACAAGGGCTTCTGGAAGAACTTCGGCCAGGTGATGAAGGAAGGCCCGGCCGAAGACTTCGCCAACAAGGAGAAGATCGCCGGCCTGCTGCGCTTCGCCTCGACCCACGACGACAGCGGCGAGCAGAGTGTCTCCCTGGCCGACTACCTGGCCCGAGCCAAGGAAGGCCAGGACAAGATCTACTACCTGACCGGCGAATCCTATGCCCAGGTCAAGAACAGCCCGCACCTGGAGGTCTTCCGCAAGAAAGGCATCGAAGTGCTGCTGTTGACCGACCGTATCGACGAGTGGCTGATGAGCTACCTCAACGAGTTCGATGGCAAGGCCTTCGTCGACGTTGCCCGTGGCGACCTGGACCTGGGCAAGCTGGACTCCGAAGAGGACAAGAAGGCCCAGGAAGAAGTCGCCAAGGACAAGGAAGGCCTGGTCGAGCGCCTGAAAGGTGCCCTGGGTGACAGCGTCGCCGAGGTGCGTGTCTCGCACCGCCTGACCGACTCGCCGGCGATCCTCGCCATCGGCGAGCAGGACCTGGGCCTGCAGATGCGCCAGATCCTCGAGGCCAGTGGGCAGAAGGTGCCGGACTCCAAGCCGATCTTCGAGTTCAACCCGACCCACCCGCTGATCGAGAAGCTCGATGGCGAGCAGAGCGAGGATCGCTTCGCCGAGCTGTCGCACATCCTGTTCGACCAGGCGGCCCTGGCGGCTGGTGACAGCCTGAAGGACCCGGCGGCCTATGTCCGTCGCCTGAACAAGCTGCTGGTCGAGCTGTCTGCCTGACCCGATGCAAAAAAAGCCCGCTTCGGCGGGCTTTTTCATGTCTGCGCACGGCTGATCTGTGGGTGGGCTTGTCCCGCGAAGCCGCTTTCGCCGGGCAAGCCCGCACCCACGAATGCATCTATCCTGTGCAGACCCGTGAAAGCCCAAGGAGAGCTGAATGAGCAAGGTCATCGTCGAGTCGCTGGTCTATCACCTGTCAGGCAAGGCCTATGAAAGTCGCCTGGTCTATACCCCCGGCGCGCTGCCGCAGCCGGGCCTGGTGATGGCGCCGAACTGGATGGGTATCGGCGAGGGCGCCGAGCGCATCGCCAAGGAAGTGGCGGAGCAGGGGTACGTGGTGTTGATCGCCGACCTGTATGGTCAGTCGGTGCGGCCGTCCAATGCCGACGAGGCAGGTGCGGCGATGATGCCGCTGAAGAATGATCGCGCTGAGCTGCGCAAGCGCATGCAGGAAGTGCTGGCGCAGTTGGTGGGGCAATCGAAGGCGCTGCTCGAGCCGGGCAAGGTCGCGGCGTTCGGTTTCTGTTTCGGTGGTTGCTGCGCGCTGGAGCTGGCCCGTACCGGTGCCGACCTCAAGGCCGCCGTGTCGTTCCACGGTACCCTGGACACGCCGGATCCGGCAGATGGCAAACGCATCAAGGGCTCGGTACTGGTGCTGCATGGCGCATCGGACCCGTTGGTGCCCAAGGAGCAGTTGCCGGCGTTCGAAGCGGAAATGAACGCGGCCAAGGTCGATTGGCAACTGCTCAGCTATGGTGGGGCGGTGCATTCGTTCACCGATCCGAATGCCAACGTGCCGGGCAAGATGCAGTATGACCGGCGCACCTCGGAGCGGGCGTTCAAGGCCATGCACAACCTGTTGGCGGAAGTCTTCAGGCGCTGAGCGGGCCCTGTCTCGGGTCAAGCCCGTTCCCACTAGGGTCTGTGGGATCGGGCTTGACCCGTGCAGATCTATCGGGGCAACTCGATCCGTGTGTGTTCACCTGGCACCGCAGGCCAATCCCCGGCCGCCCAGCGCGCCCGCGCCTGTTCGATCAAGGCCGGGTCGCTGGCCACGAAATTCCAGTTCATCCGCCGTGGCCCATCCAGCGGCGCGCCGCCAATCAGCATCAGCTGGCATGCCTGCTCGGCGTACAACACCACGTCTTCACCTTCTGGCAGCACTACCAGGCTGCAAGGCTCTACGGCATCGCTGTCTAGCAGCAGTTCGCCTTCCAGCAGATACAGCGCCCGCTGAGCATGCTCCGCCGGCACTGTCAGCGTGGTCGCCGCCTGCATCTGCACATGGGCGTAGAGCGTAGGGGAGAGCACCGGTACCGGCGATGCCAGGCAAAAGCCCGTGCCCGCGATCAGGCAGATGCGCACGCCCAGGCTGTCGCTGACCGGCAGGCTCGCCGCAGGATGATGGCTATAGCTCGCCGGGCCCTGTTCATCGGCCTGTGGCGAGGCCAGCCAGACCTGCAGGCCATGCAGGCGCGAGCCTTCTTCGAACACCTGGGCCGGGGTGCGCTCGACATGGGCGACGCCCGCGCCAGCGGTCATCCAGCTGACGTCGCCTGGTAGCACGCGCTGGTCCGAGCCGAGGCTGTCCTTGTGCTGGATCTGGCCTTCGAACAGGTAGGTGAGGGTCGACAGCCCGATATGCGGGTGCTGGCGAATGTCCACGCCGCTGCCGGGGGCATAGTCGGTCTCCAGCATATGGTCGAAGAACACGAATGGGCCGACGCTTCGGCACTGGGCTGAAGGCAGTGGGCGCAGGATTGGCTGGCCTTCGACCGATTCGGCGCGAGGGCGGATGACCAGTGGGCTGCTCATGGGGTGGCTCCAGGCGGATGGCGTGCGCTCAGCATAACGGTTCCCGCGGCATGACTGAAACCTTGCCGTGCGAGGCTGTCGGTACGGTTGTCCCAGGCGATGCTTGGGCGTGGGCATGAGGCCAGTGAGGTGGAAAAAGTCGGGCTATCTGCTGCTAAAGCGCGCGAATCTGTGCCTTTTAGCAGGGGGTAGCGTTTTGATATTGCTTTTTCGTCTTACGCAATTTCCCAAGCGCCCGATACCTTCTTTAAGCGATGGACCAACGCTTATTGGGAGGGATCCTGGAAATGAGCCTCAGACGCTTGAACATCGCCCCGCGTGCGGGGCTCGGCTTCGGCATCATGGCGTTGCTGGTGATGGCGCTGGGGGTCTTTGCCCTCAAGCAGATGACCAGCATGCGTCAGCAGGCCGAGCAGGTAGACAACAATTGGCTGCCCAGCGTGATCTCGGTGGGGCGTATGACCCAGGACATGCTGCGCATCCGCGCCTTGACCTTGCGCTTGCTGGTCAATACCGACGCGAGCGCGCAGCAGCAGAACCGTGCGCGTATCGACGAGATCAAGGCTGGGCTGGGCAAGGCCCAGGAGCATTACGCGTCACTGATCGTGCTGCCCGAGGAGCGCACCCTGCTCGATCGCTACCAGGGGCTTGAGCGCCAGTACATGAGCCTGCAGGCGCAGGTCACCCAGCTGGCCACCGAGGGGCGCATCGAGGCCGCTGCGGCGCTGGTCAACGGCGAGATGAACCAGTTCGCCGACCAGATGACCGCCACCCTCAACGACCTGATCGAGCTGAACAACCACCATGCCGGGATCGCCACCAACCTTGCCGAGGCGGTCTACAGCGGTGCGCGCATCTGGGTGATCGGGCTGCTGGTGATTGCCCTGACGCTCACCGTGGTGCTGGCCCTGGCCCTGACCCGCAGCATCGTGCGACCGCTCGGGCAGTCGCTGCAGGTGGCCGAGACCGTCGCCACCGGCGACCTGACCCCGCAGATCACCGTGCAGGGCGACGACGAGCCGGCGCGCCTGTTGGCCGCGCTCAAGAGCATGCAGCAGAGCCTGCGCGAGACCATAGGGCGGATCTCCGACTCGGCCAGCCAGCTGGCCTCGGCGTCGGAGGAGCTCAGTGTGGTGACCGAGGATGCTACCCGTGGCCTGCAGCAGCAGAGCCAGGAGATCGAGCAGGCGGCCACTGCGGTCAACCAGATGACCGCCGCGGTGGAGGAGGTGGCGAGCAATGCCGTGGCGACTTCGGAGGCCTCGCGCGAGTCCGATCGTATCGCTCGCCAGGGGCGTGAGCAGGTACGTGCCACGGTCACGGCCATCGAAGCGCTGGCCAATGGCGTGGCAGGCAATGCCGAGGAGGTCGGGCAATTGGCGCAGCAGGTGCACGACATCAGCAAGGTGCTGGATGTGATTGGTTCGATCGCCGAGCAGACCAACCTGCTGGCGCTCAATGCCGCCATCGAGGCGGCCCGGGCCGGGGAGGCCGGGCGTGGCTTCGCGGTGGTCGCCGATGAGGTGCGGGCCCTGGCGCATCGCACCCAGAGCTCGACCCAGGAGATCGAGCAGATGATCGTCGCCATCCGCAGTGGTGCCGAGCGCGCGGTGCAGGGCATGCAGCACAGCGATGCCCAGGCTCGCTCGACCCTCGACGGTGCCCATGCCGCCGGCGAGGCGCTGGAGGCGATTGCCGGTGCCATCGGCCAGATCAACGAGCGCAACCTGGTGATCGCCAGTGCTTCGGAGCAACAGGCCCAGGTGGCACGGGAAGTGGATCGCAACCTGACCACCATCCGCGACCTGGCGCACCAGTCTTCGGCCGGGGCCGAGGAAACCTCTGCTGCAAGCCAGGCGCTATCGCGCCTGGCGGTAGACCTCAACACCCTGGTGCAGCGGTTCTCGGTCTGATTGCTGGGGAGGCGGACTGGTTCGAGTACAAACAAAAACGCCCCGACCTAGGTCGGGGCGTTTTCGTTCAGCGCATCAGGCGATCACTTGCCTTCCCAGCGCTTGAGCACCAGGGTGGCGTTGGTGCCACCGAAGCCGAAGCTGTTGCTCATCACGGTGGTGAGCTTGGCGTTCTCTTCGGTCTTGCGCAGGATCGGCAGGTCGGCGACTTCAGGATCCAGCTCGTCGATGTTGGCCGAGCCGGCGATGAAGTTGTTCTCCATCATCAGCAGGCAGTAGATCGCCTCGTGCACGCCAGCGGCGCCCAGCGAGTGGCCGGACAGGCTCTTGGTCGAGCTGATCTTCGGTGCCTTGTCGCCGAACACTTCACGCACGCCCTTCATCTCGGCGACGTCGCCGACCGGAGTGGAGGTGCCGTGGGTGTTCAGGTAGTCGATCGGGGTGTCGACGGTGGACAGCGCCTGCTGCATGCAGCGGATCGCGCCTTCGCCGCTTGGGGCGACCATGTCGTAGCCGTCGGAGGTCGCGCCGTAGCCGACGATCTCGGCGTAGATCTTGGCGCCGCGGGCCAGGGCGTGCTCGAGTTCCTCGACCACCACCATGCCGCCGCCACCGGCGATGACGAAGCCGTCACGGTCGGCGTCGTAGGCACGCGAAGCCTGCTCCGGGGTATCGTTGCGCTTGGTCGACAGGGCGCCCATGGCATCGAACAGGAACGACTGGCTCCAGTGCTCTTCCTCACCGCCGCCGGCGAAGACGATGTCCTGCTTGCCCCACTGGATCTGCTCCATGGCGGTGCCGATGCAGTGCGCGGAGGTAGCGCAGGCCGACGAGATCGAGTAGTTGATGCCCTTGATCTTGAACGGGGTGGCCAGGCACGCCGAGACGGTGCTGCCCATGGTGCGGGTGACGCGGTATGGACCGACGCGCTTGACGCCTTTTTCGCGCAGGGTGTCCAGGGCTTCCATCTGGTTCAGCGTGGAGGCGCCGCCGGAACCGGCGACCAGGCCGGTGCGCGGGTTGGAGATCTGCTCCTCGGTCAGGCCGGAATCCTTGATCGCGTCCTGCATCGCCAGGTAGGCGTAGGCGGCAGCGTGGCCGACGAAGCGATAGACCTTGCGGTCGATCAGCTCTTCGAGGTTGAGGTCGATGGAGCCGGAAACCTGGCTACGCAGCCCCATTTCCTTGTATTCCGGGTTGTAACGGATGCCCGGACGGCTGTTGCGCAGGTTTTCGGTGACGGTAGCTTTGTCATTGCCCAGGCACGACACGATGCCCAGACCAGTGATAACGACGCGGCGCATGCGAATAACCCTTAGAAATTGTCAGTGGAGGTGAACACGCCGACCCGCAGGCCTTCGGCGGTGTAGATCTCGCGACCGTCGACGCTGACCGAACCATCGGCGATGGCCATGTTCAGCTTGCCCTTCAGGACGCGTTTGATATGAATGTTGTAGGTGACTTTCTTGGCCGATGGCAGGACCTGGCCGAAGAATTTCACTTCGCCCGAACCCAGGGCGCGACCACGGCCCGGCAGACCCTGCCAGCCGAGGAAGAAACCGACCAACTGCCACATGGCGTCGAGGCCCAGGCAGCCCGGCATCACCGGATCGCCTTCGAAGTGGCAGGCGAAGAACCACAGGTCCGGATTGATATCCAGCTCGGCGACCAATTCACCTTTGCCGAACTTGCCGCCTTCCTCGCTGATGTGGGTGATGCGATCGACCATCAGCATGTTCGGGGCGGGCAGTTGCGCATTACCGGGGCCGAACAGCTCACCGCGACTGCAGCGCAGCAGGTCTTCCCGGGTAAAGGCGTTTTGTTTGGTCATGCGAGCTCCTCAATAACCCCCTGTGGCAGGGGATGAATCTTCCCGGCCGACCCGAAACGCTTGGCATCCGGGGCGGCAGCCTACAGGTAGACTATTGCGTTGTAGTGAAAGTCACAGCGCACCTGGCAAAAGAAGTACAGGTGTGCACTGAAATGTTATTTTCAGGTCCCGCGGCGGTCCTGTCCAGTCTTTAAGACTGCCGCACTTTAGCATTTATCTCCAGTCGCGACTGCCTGGCCGGGCAACCAGCGGCGCAGCACGTGCTGCAAGTCGGTACGTTTGAATGGTTTGCTCAGGTAATCGTTCATGCCGGCGGCGAGGCAGCGCTCGCGGTCGCCCTCCAGGGCGCTGGCGGTCAGGGCGATGATCGGCAGTTCCGCAGCCTGGGGCATCAGGCGGATGCGCCGGGTCGCCTCGTAACCGTCCATCTGCGGCAGCCGGCAGTCCATCAATACTGCGGCAAAACGTTGCAGACCGACCAGGTCGACGGCCTGGGCGCCATCCATGGCCAGGCTGACCTCGAAGCCCAGGCTGCGCAGCATGGCTTCGATCACGCTCTGGTTGACCGGGTTGTCCTCCACCAGCAGGATTCGCCCGCCATTGCCGGCGGTGCCGGCATCGTGACTGGCACCGGGCAGGTGCGTGGGCGGCGTGCTGGCCAGGGCCAGCGGCATTTCC
This sequence comes from Pantoea sp. Cy-639, assembly GCF_011752525.1. Taxonomy (GTDB): domain Bacteria; phylum Pseudomonadota; class Gammaproteobacteria; order Pseudomonadales; family Pseudomonadaceae; genus Aquipseudomonas. The sequence continues at coordinate 120,630 of NZ_VWXI01000011.1, forward strand.
AAGGTAAAGGTCGAGCCCAGGCCCTCGCGGCTTTCACCGCGCAGCTGGCCGCCCATGCGCTCGGCCAGGGTGCGGGCGATCGACAGGCCCAGCCCGGTACCGCCGTAGCGGCGCGAGATCGAACTGTCGGCTTGCTGGAAGGCCACGAACATCATTTCCAGGCGGTTGCTGTCGATACCGATGCCGGTGTCGCGCACCGTGCAGGTCAGCCACAGCAACTGACGGTCGAGTAGCTGCCAGCGAGCCTCCACCGCGACTTCGCCGTGCTCGGTGAATTTCAATGCATTGCCTACCAGGTTGAGCAGGATCTGGCGGATCCGTGTCGGATCGCCCACCACCCGTTGGTGGCCGTTGCCTTGTGGCAGTTGCAGGCGCAGGTCCAGGCCGCGCTGCTGGGCGGTGTGCTGGAACGACTGGACGCTGCTGGCGATCAGTTCGCCGAGGTCGAAGTCGAGGTGCTCCAGCTCTACCGTGGTGCGTTCGATGCGCGAGAAGTCGAGAATGTCGTTGATCACCTTCAGCAGGTGCCCGGTGGATTCGCTGGCCAAGGCGGTGTATTCGGCCTGCTCGCTGGTCAGCTGGGTGGTTTCCAGCAGTTGCAGCATGCCCAGCACGCCGTTCATCGGTGTGCGCAGTTCATGGCTCATCATGGCCAGGAAGTCCGACTTGGCGCGGTTGGCCTGCTCGGCCTCCTCGCGGGCCTGGATCAGCTGGCCCATGGCTTGCTGCTGTTCGTGGGCGGCCTGGTCGAGAGCGCTGGCCAGGTTGTTGATATGCCGCGCCAGGTGGCCGAGCTCGCTGTCGTCGACCACTGGCAGGGGGGCGTTGAAGTCGCCCTGCTGGATGGCCTTCACGGCATGGCCCATATCGCTGATCGGCTTGGACAGGCTCATGGCCAGGCGCCGGGCCAGGAGGAAGGTGAACAGCAGGGCGAACAGCGCGAGGATCGCCGCCTTGATCACGATTTCCTGCTGGCGCTGGCTGAAGGCATCGTCGGACATGCCGACGATCACTCGCCCGAGGTAGTCGTCGCCGATGTTCGGTGGCGGCGCCTTGCCGAGCAGGAAGTCGTTGTCCAGGCGGATCTGCTGCAAGCGGATCGGTGCCTGGAACACTTCGACCCGCTGCGCGCGGTTGACGCTTTCGTCCGGTTGCTCGACGTACACCAGGATATGGTTGCGGCTGTCCTGTACCTCCAGGAAGCGCACATGGGGGATGCTCAGAGTGGCGCGCATCAGGCTGTCGAGCACTTCGTTGTTGCCCGAGATCACCCCGTACTCGGAAGCGGGCGCCAATTGGTTGGCGATCAACTGCCCGGTGTGGTTGAGCTCCTGGCGCAAGTCCTGGATACGCACGAAGGTGAAGAAGCTGATCAACAGCAAGGTCAGCAGCAGGGCAGGGCCGAGGCTGATGATCTGGGTGCGGGTATGGATGTCCCAGCTCATGCGTTTGCTCATGGGGTGGGTTCTCCTTCGGCCAGGGCCTGGACCGCGGTGGCCGTGTCGATGGCTTCCAGGCCCAGGGCGCGGGCCACCTGCTGGTTGCCGCTGACCCCGAAGTGCGTGGGGTACAGGCTGCGTGGCCAGCGTGCCGAGGGTTGTGCCAGCAACTGGTCGAGCACCGCCAGCCAGTCGTCCTGGTCGCTGTAGGTGCTGGCCAGGGCGCCGGCGCGGACGAAGCCGACGTTCGGGCCGATCAACGCCATCTGCCGGCCATAGCTGCTGAGCAGCACGTTCTTGGCCGACTTGGAGTTGTACAGCTCGGGGTCGTCCACGCCGAGCAGCACGTCGCTGTTGCCGAGCACGTTCTGCAGAGGCCGGCTGTCGCGCAGGTCAGGCCACTCCTGGGCGACGATTTCCAGCCCCAGCGGGCGGGCCGCCTGGCGCAGTTCGTCGAGCAGGAAGCGGCTGTGCTCACCGTACAGCACGCCGATGCGCCTGGCCTGTGGCAGCAGGTAGCGGCTCAGGCGCAACTGGCGCGCCGGCGGCGGGTCGCTCCACAGCAGGGTGAGAAATGCCGGTCGCGACTTTCCCAGGCGCTGCTCGGCCTGCACCCGGCTGACGCGCAGCGCCAGCGCCGGTGGTCCGGCGTTTTCGCCCAGGCGCCACTCCAGTGCGGCAGTGTCGAGCAGGACCAGGCGTGTATCGGCCTTGAGCTGGCCGGGGGGCGGCAGCATGGCCACGCTCTGGAAGTGCACCTGATCCTGCGGATGTCGCTGTTGCATGGCGGCGACGAAGCTGCGGATGCCGGGTTGCTCCTCGGCGCCGACCAGCAGGATTTCGCTGGCGGACAGCGGACCCAGGGGCAGCAGGCAGAGCAGCAGCAGACGCAGCAGGCGCACCATCAGAACTCCAGCTCCGCACTCACGCTCAGACGGTGGTGGCTGTCGTAGCGGTTCTGCGGCGCCGTGGTCGGTTCGTTGTCCAGGCGCTGCTGCCACAGGGCGGCGAGCTCGAGGTTGCTGCCCTGCACGCGCAAACGCTTGGCCAGGCGCAGGTCGATGCGCTCGAACCGATACTGGTTCAGGGCGTCGTCACCGTAGTAGAACAGTGCGCTGGACCAGCCCTCGCCCCAGTCGCGCATCCAGCCCGCCGAACCGCTGTTGCGTGCGCTCAGGCGGCGGTCGTCGGGGTTGCTGGCCCAGGCGTCGACATAGGCATAGGTGACGCGAAGGCGGTCGCGGGCAGTGGCGTGCCAGTCGAACTGGGCCTCGCTGCCACTGAAGCGGGCCTTGTTGGCGTTGCTGGCGATGAACTGGTTGTTCTTCAGCGGCTCGCTGATCATCCCGGTGATCTCGTCGTAGAACAGCTTCACGTCCATGCTCAGGTCGAGGTCGCTGAAGTAGCCGTTGTAGCCCAGTTCGCGCGAGCGCATGCGTTCCTGGTCGAGGTTGCCCGGGCCGCGGGTCTTGACGAAGTATTCGCCGTTTTGCAGGCCGTAGCGGTTGGCGCTCAGGTTCCTGACCGTGTAGCTCCAGTTGACGTTGTTCTCGAACATGTCCGGCGAGCGGATCGCTTCGGAATACACCGCGCGCAGGCCGTGGCGCGGGGTGATCAGGTAGTTCACCGCCAGGCGCGGCGTCAGCGAGTTGCCGGACAGCTGGGCATCCTCGTACATCGCGCCACCCTGGAGGATCCAGTGTTCGTCGGCGCGCCATTCGAGTTGACCGAACAGACGCCAGGTACGGTCGTCGATGCTGCCGTTGAAGTAGGTCTGCGAATCGGCGCGGTCGTAGCGGTAGTTCATGCCGCTGACCAGGCGCAGGCTGTCGCTGAGGCTGTAGGTGTCCTGGATCTCCAGGTCGTAGCGGGTCTCGCGGGTGCTCTGGTCGACGTCGCCGCAAATGGTGTTGCTGCCGCCGTTGCGCCACTGGTCGCGCACCTGGCTCATCAGGGTGCCGAGCGTCGGGTCGCTGGTGGAGGGCAGGTTGCCGGTATGCAGGTTGCGCGCGACCTTCTCGGTGAAATTCGGGTCAATCTGCCACATCCGGGTCAGTTCCGGGCTGAAGGCGATGGCGGCGTCGCAGGCCCGCCACACCTGCTGGCGATCGAAATGCTGGGCCGAACCCTGTATGTACAGGCTGTGCTCGGGGTTGAGGTCGATGTTCCAGCGCACCGAGCCGGCATAGTCCTTGGCATTGACGTCGGCATCGTTGCCGGCCCGGTAGTTGCCGAACACCGGCTGGTAAGTGTAGGGCCGCTGGTTACTGCCTTCCTTCGCCGCCAACTGCCACTCCAGGGTCTGGTTCGGCGCCAGGCTGTGGCTGGCGCTGAGGTTGAAGCGGTTGAGCCGGCGGCTGTCGCGGTAGTCATGGCCGAACTGGTCCTTGTCGAAACCATCGTCCTGTTGCCCGGACACCGACAGGCGCAGGTCGCCGCCGTCCCAGCCGAAGCCGTGGCTGACGTAATAGTCGTTGATGCCGTCCTGGCCGCGGGTCATCTTCAGGCGCGTGCCGTGGCTGTCCGCCGGGTTGCGGGTGAGGATGTTGACCACCGCCATCAGCGCGTTGGCGCCATAGCTGACAGTGTTGGGGCCACGGAACACCTCGATGCGCTCGATGTCCTCGATGGCCACCGGGATGTCGCTCCAGTCCACCGTGGCCAGGCCTGCGCGGTACACCGAGCGGCCGTCGATCAGTACCTGCATGCGCCGGGCGTCGTTGACGTTGCTGCCGTGGTAGTTGACCGTCGGCTGGTTGCCGGCGCCGTAGCCGATCATCATGCCCGGCACCAGGCGCAGCAACTCGGGAATGTCGCGGGCGCCGCTGGCACGGATCAGGCTGCTGTCGAGCACGGTCATGCTGCCGGGCACCGCGGCCGGGGATTGTTTGAGGCGCGTGGCGGTCAGAACCTGGGGCAGGTCCTGGTTGTCGACGAACAGATCGTCGGCCAGGGCAGGGCCGCCGAGCAGCGCGGTCAGCAACAGCAGGCGAGGGTAAGGGGGCGTGCCTGGCAACACGGAACGGCCTTGTTTCTGAAATGGGTCAGGCATGTTAACCGACCGGACGGCTTTTACCAGTGATCTGGCCAGGTAGACCTGCTGCGGGCACTGGTTCTGGCGCATGTGCCCCGTATAATGCGCCAGTCGCCACTTACTTTATTGGTTAACGGATTGGATATGACCGAACAGCAACCTGTTGCAGTTCTTGGAGGCGGCAGCTTCGGCACCGCCGTGGCGAACCTGCTGGCCGAGAACGGCCACCCCGTGCGCCAGTGGATGCGCGACCCGGACCAGGCCGAGGCGATGCGCGCCAACCGCGAGAATCCGCGTTATCTCAAAGGCATTCGCCTGCACGACGGGGTCGAGCCGGTCAACGACCTGCTCGCCACCTTGCAAGGCAGCGCCCTGATCTTCGTCGCCCTGCCGTCCAGCGCCTTGCGCAGCGTGCTGGCGCCTCACGCCGAGCTGCTGCGCGGCAAGGGGCTGGTGAGCCTGACCAAGGGCATCGAGGCGCAGAGCTTCAAGCTGATGAGCCAGATCCTCGAAGAGATCGCCCCCCAGGCGCGCATCGGCGTGTTGTCCGGGCCGAACCTGGCCCGCGAGATCGCCGAGCATGCGCTGACCGCCACCGTGGTGGCCAGCGAGGACGAGGTGCTGTGCCAGCAGGTGCAGGCCGTGCTGCATGGCCGCACCTTCCGGGTCTACGCCAGTGCCGACCGCTTCGGCGTCGAGCTGGGCGGAGCGTTGAAGAACGTCTATGCGATCATCGCCGGCATGGCCGTGGCCCTGGGGATGGGCGAGAACACCAAGAGCATGCTGATCACCCGCGCGCTCGCCGAAATGACCCGCTTCGCCGTGAGCCAGGGGGCCAACCCCATGACCTTCCTGGGCCTGGCCGGGGTCGGTGATCTGATCGTCACCTGCTCCTCGCCCAAGAGCCGCAACTACCAGGTGGGCCACGCCCTCGGCCAGGGCCTGACCCTGGACGAGGCGGTCAGCCGCCTGGGCGAGGTGGCCGAAGGTGTCAACACCCTCAAGGTACTCAAGGCCAAGGCCCAGGAGGTCGGGGTGTACATGCCCCTGGTGGCCGGGCTGCATGCCATCCTGTTCGAGGGGCGTACCCTCAACCAGGTGATCGAGCACCTGATGCGCGCCGAACCCAAGACCGACGTCGATTTCATTTCCACCAGTGGTTTCAATTGAAGGAGCGACCTATGAGCGATACCCCCGAGCACGCCCAGCGCGAGTCGATCATCCTGCGGGTGCTGTGGATGCTGGTGTTCCTGGTGGTCTGGCAACTCGCCGAACTGCTGCTGGGCGGCCTGGTGCTGGTGCAACTGGTCTACCGCCTGGTCTACGGCGCGCCGAGCGCCAGCCTGATGAACTTCGGCGACAGCCTCAGCCAGTACCTGGCGCAGATCGGCCGTTTCGGCACCTTCCACACCGACCAGAAGCCTTGGCCGTTCGCCGACTGGCCGGCAGCCCGGGCACCAGAAGGCGAGGCCCCGCATGCCGTGGCCCCGGCAGCGCATCCGGCGCGTGACGAGGAACCGAAGCTGTGAAGCTGTGGGTGCTGCGCCATGGCGAGGCGGAGCCTCGGGCCAACACCGATGCCGAGCGGCGTCTGACCGCTCATGGCCGCGAGCAGGTGCTGTTCAGCGCCGCACGGCTGCTCGGCCAGCCCTTGCAGGCGATCATCGCCAGCCCTTATGTCCGCGCGCAGCAGACCGCGGCGCTGGTGCACGATGCGCTGGGCTTTGCCGAGCCGGTGCGCACCGTGCCCTGGCTGACCCCGGAAAGCGATGTCCGGCAGGTGATCGGTGAAATCGAGCGCCTGCGCCTGGAGCATGTGTTGCTGGTCAGTCATCAGCCGCTGGTTGGTACCCTGGTGGGAATGCTCGAGCATGGCCACGGCCAGCAGCCGGCGCCCCTGAGCACGGCCAGCCTGGCCGAACTGGAGGGGGAGTGGCCACTGGCCGGCTTGATGACCCTGCGCGAATTGCATCACGCCAGCTGAGACGCACCCTGCCCGCAGGAGCCAGCAAGTCTGGCTCCTGCGCAGTCTTGCGTCACGACCCGCCAGCGAATGACCTGATTGCCCTTGGCGATGACCTTTCCGAACGTTGTCGCCCCCGTGGCCCTTATTGACAATGGGCCATCCATTTCCCGTGCAGAGCAGGCGGCCATGTCGCAGCAGATCTTCTTCGCCCACGCCAACGGCTTCCCTTCGGCCACCTACGGCAAGCTGTTCGCCGCGCTGGCGCCGGACTACCGGGTGCATCACCTGGAGCAGCACGCCCACGATCCGCGCTTCCCGGTGAACGACAACTGGCAGAGCCTGGTGGACGAGTTGCTGCATCACCTCGAACAGCAGGAAGCGCCGGTGTGGGGCGTAGGCCATTCCCTGGGCGGCGTGCTGCACCTGCATGCGGCGCTGCGCCGGCCCGAGCTCTACCGTGGCGTGGTGATGCTCGACTCGCCGGTACTGACCCGCGCCGACGAGTGGTTGATCCAGGCTGCCAAGCGCCTGGGCTTCATCGACCGCATCACCCCGGCCGGACGTACCCTGGGCCGGCGCGAGGCGTTCCCCGATCGCGACAGTGCACGCCACTACTTCGCCGGCAAGACCCTGTTCCGTCACTTCGACCCGGATTGCCTGGAAGCCTATCTCGAGCATGGCCTGGAGCAGGCCGGGGATGGCCTGCGCCTGCGCTTCGACCCGGCCACCGAGATCAGCATCTTCCGCAGCATTCCCCACGTCAGCCCGGCCCGGCCGCGCCAGTTGCAGGTACCGCTGGCGATGGTGCGCGGTGCCCAGAGCCGGGTGATCCGCAAGCACCATGCCCTGGCCGTGCGCGGCATGGCCAGGGGCGAATACCACAGCCTGCCGGGCGGGCACATGTTCCCGCTGGAGCGACCGGTCGATACTGCCGCGCTGATCCGCAACCTGTTCGAACGCTGGAGCCAGGCATGAGCGCCCAGGTCGAGGAACTGCGCCTGGCGCTCGGCCATATCGAGCTGGCCGCGCACCTGTTCGGCCCGGCCGATGGCCTGCCGGTGATCGCCCTGCACGGCTGGCTGGACAACGCCAACAGTTTCGCCCGCCTGGCGCCGCAGCTCGCCGGGCTGCGCATCGTCGCCCTGGACCTGGCCGGTCATGGCTATTCGCAGCACCGCCCGGTGGGCGCCGGCTACGCCCTGGCCGACTATGCCCATGACGTGCTGCGGGTTGCCGAGCAACTGGGCTGGCAGCGCTTCGGCCTGCTCGGTCATTCGCTGGGGGCGATCATCGCGGTGCAACTGGCCGGTGCCTTGCCCGAGCGCGTCAGTCACCTGGCACTGATCGACGGGGTGATCCCGCCGACGCTGAGCGAGCAGGATGCCGCCGAGCGCCTGGGCACGGCGTTGCAGGCGCAGTTGCGCCTGGAGGGCAAGCGCAAGTCGGTGTACGCGACCCTGGAGGAGGGCGTCGAGGCACGCATGAAGGGCATGGTCGCGGTCAGCCGCGAGGCCGCCGAGTTGTTGGCCCAACGTGGCCTGATGCCGGTACCCGGCGGCTACAGCTGGCGCAGCGACAGTCGCCTGACCCTGCCGTCGCCCACCCGGCTGAACCAGGCCCAGGCCATGGCCTTCGTCCGGCGCCTCGCCTGCCCGACCTGCCTGGTGGTGGCCGCCGACGGCATGCTGGCGCGTCACACGGAACTGCTGGAACAGCTACCCTTCGAGCAGCAGACCCTGCCCGGCGGGCATCACCTGCATTTGAACGACGCTCAGGGCGCTGCCCTTGTTGCAGACTGTTTCAATCGCTTCTTTGGCATTTCTTGACTTGCACCTGGCAAGTGCCGAGGCTTGGCGGGTTGAAAGGGAGACAACCATGCACATGCCAGACATCCACGCATTCCAGCCTTGCCGCCGCGAGGGCCGCCGATGAGCGCACCCGTATTCGTGCGCGGCGCCTTCGCCGCTTGCCTCGCCCTCGCCAGCCCGCTGCTGTGGGCTGGCAGCCTGCCTGTTCCGGTCGACGCCAAGGTGGTCGACCAGCGCCCTGCGCTGGAGCAGGAGCGGGTCTACCCCATGGGTCCGCTGCGCAAGATCAGCGGCCGCCTGCGGGTCGACGACAAGGTCGAGAGCCGCGGCCAGGTCAGCTCGGTGACTTATGAGCTGCCGGTCGAGCGCAGCGCCCGCGAGGCCTTCACCAGTGCCCGCGAGGCGCTGCAGCATGATGGCGGCTACCCGCTGTTCTGGTGCCAGGGCCGCGACTGTGGCGAGGCCAGCCTGTGGGCCAACGACGTGTTCGCCAATGCCCGTCTCAATGGCGGTGACGAGCAGCAGGCGTTCATCCTCCTGCGTCGCTCTGCCGAGGAAGCTGACACGCTGGTCGCGCTGTACAGCGTCACCCGCGGCAACCGCCGTGCCTACCTGCATGTCGAGGAGTTCGTCGCCGACAGCCCGCTGGGCGAGATCCTGCCCACGCCGGCCACCGTGCTGCGCGAGTTGCGCGACACCGGCAAGCTCGACTACCCGGACCTCGCCGTGCCCCAGGCCAACTGGGCCGCGTTGCTGGGGCGCAGCCTGAACCTCGACAGCACCCTGCGCGCCAGCCTGAGCGGCAAGGGCGCCGAGGCCTGGCGCGAACAACTGATCCAGGCCGGCGTGCGCAGCGCCCGCCTGGAAGTGGGCGACGCAGCGACCGATGGCCTGCACCTGGAACTGATCCGTTGAGTGAGCGCCCGATGACCACCAATGACCGTCTGTTGATCCAGATCCTGCTGCTGACGCTGCTCGGCGCCGCGCTGTGGGTGATGGCGCCGTTCATCTCGGCGCTGCTGTGGGGCGCCATCCTGGCATTCGCCAGCTGGCCGCTGATGCGCCTGCTGACCCGCCTGCTGGGTGGTCGCGAGACCCTCGCCGCGAGCCTGCTGACCACGGTGTGGATCCTGCTGGTGGCGCTGCCGCTGGTGTGGCTGGGGCTGAACCTGGCCGACCATATCCGCGACGCTACCGCCTTCGTGCGCGACGTGCAGGTCGATGGCCTGCCCGACGCCCCGGCCTGGGTCGGCGGCATTCCCTTCGTCGGCGAGCGGCTGGTGGCCTGGTGGCAGTCGCTCGACCAGCAGGGCGCGGCGCTGCTGGCCTCGGCCAAGCCGTACCTGGGTCAGGTCGGCAACTGGCTGCTGGCACGCAGCGCGCAGATCGGTAGTGGGGTGCTCGAACTGACCCTGAGCCTGATCTTCGTGTTCTTCTTCTATCGTGACGGGCCGCGCCTGGCGGCGTTCGTCCACCGTCTGCTGCAGCGGCTGGTAGGCGAGCGCGCCGAGTACTATGTCGACCTGGTGGCCGGCACCGTGCAACGGGTGGTCAACGGTGTGATCGGCACCGCGGCGGCCCAGGGCCTGCTGGCGCTGATCGGCTTCCTGATCGCCGGGGTGCCGGGGGCCATCGTGCTGGGCCTGGTGACCTTCATGCTCAGCCTGATCCCCATGGGGCCGCCGCTGGCCTGGATTCCCGCCACGGGCTGGCTGGTGTGGAAGGGCGACTACGGCATGGCGGTGTTCCTCGGGATCTGGGGCACCTTCGTCATCAGCGGCGTGGACAACGTGCTCAAGCCTTACCTGATCAGTCGTGGCGGCAACCTGCCGCTGGTGATCGTGTTGCTCGGGGTGTTCGGTGGCTTGATCGCGTTCGGCTTCATCGGCCTGTTCATCGGGCCGACCCTGCTGGCGGTGGGCTACAGCCTGCTGCTGGACTGGAGCCGCAACGCCGCGCAGCATCCACCGCAGCGTTGATGCCCATTGCGGGGCAAGCCCGCTCCCACGGTGGTTGTCTTGGTGGGGGCGGGCTCGCCCCGCGCGGCATGGGCGATCTTTACGTTTTCTTTATGCCCTGAGCCCACCCCTGATCTCGCCCCTTTACGCCCCTCGCTCGGACAATTTCCCCAAAGCGGCCCTCACGCCGCATCAAGGGAGATTGGCTCATGTACATGCTCGACGGGTTGTCACTGCTGCTGGCAGTGGCGTTGGCGGTTTACCTGTTGGTGGCGCTGCTGCGCGCCGATCGCGGCTAAGGGGCGGCCATGCACAGTTACGATTACCTGCTGCTGCTGGCGTTCTTCGCCATCGTGCTGCTACCGGCACCCTGGCTCGGACGCTTCTACTACAACGTCATGGAAGGCCGGCGTACCTGGCTGTCGCCGCTGCTCGGGCCCGTGGAGCGGGGCTGCTATCGCCTGGCCGGGGTGAATGCCGAGCAGGAGCAGAACTGGAAGCAATACACCCTGGCCCTGCTGGCCTTCAACCTGGCGGGTTTCCTGCTGTTGTTCGCGGTGTTGCTGCTGCAAGGCTCGCTGCCGCTCAACCCGCAGCACCTGCCGGGTCAGGAATGGTCGCTGGCGTTCAACACCGCCGTCAGCTTCATGACCAACACCAACTGGCAGTCCTATAGCGGCGAGGCCTCGCTCAGCTACCTGAGCCAGATGCTTGGCATGACCGTGCAGAACTTCGTCAGCGCCGCCACCGGCCTGGCCGTGCTGGTGGCGCTGTGCCGTGGCATTGCCCGGCGTTCGGCCAGCAGCCTGGGCAACTTCTGGGTCGACCTGACCCGCGCCACCCTCTACGGCCTGCTGCCACTGTGCCTGCTGCTGGCGTTGCTGCTGGTATGGCAGGGCGTGCCGCAGACCTTCTCCGACTACGCCCATGCGCTGACCCTGCAAGGCGCCGACCAGACTATCCCGCTGGGCCCGGCCGCCAGCCAGATCGCCATCAAGCAGCTCGGCACCAACGGTGGCGGCTTCTTCGGCGTCAACTCGGCGCATCCGTTCGAGAACCCCACGGCCTGGAGCAACCTGTTCGAGGTGGCCTCGATCATCCTGATCCCGGTGGCGCTGGTGTTCACCTTCGGCCACTACGTCAAGGACCTGCGCCAGAGCCGCGCGATCATTGCCTGCATGCTGGCGCTGTTCCTCATCGGCGGCAGTGCTGCGCTGTGGTCCGAGTACCAGCCCAACCCGGCCCTGCAAAGCGCCCAGGTGCAGCAGAGCGCGCCGCTCGAAGGCAAGGAGAGCCGCTTCGGCACCACCGGCTCGGTGCTGTGGACAGTGACCACCACTGCCGCCTCCAACGGCTCGGTCAACTCGATGCACGATAGCCTCAATCCGCTCACCGGCATGGTGGCCATGGTCAACATGATGGTCGGCGAGGTGATCTTCGGCGGCGTCGGCGCCGGTCTCTACGGCATGCTGCTGTTCGTGCTGATCGCGGTGTTCCTCGCCGGGCTGATGATCGGCCGCACGCCGGAGTACCTGGGCAAGAAACTGCAAGCCCGGGAAGTGCAATTGCTGGTGGCGACCTTGCTGGTGATGCCGGTCGGCGTGCTGGTGCTCGGCGCCATCGCCGCCAGCCTGCCAGGGCCTGCCGCAGCGATAAGCAACCCAGGTGCCCATGGCTTCAGCCAGTTGCTGTACGCCTACACCTCCGGCACCGCCAACAACGGCTCGGCCTTTGCCGGATTGGGCGCCAACACCCCTTACCACAACGTGATGATCGGCCTGGCCATGCTCATCGGCCGCTTCGGCTACATCCTGCCGGTGCTGGCCCTGGCCGGCAGCCTGGCGGCGAAGAAGAGCGCGCCGCAAGGCCTCAACAGCTTCCCCACCCACGGCCCGCTGTTCACCGGCCTGCTGCTGGTGACCATCCTGCTGGTCGGTGGCCTGACCTTCCTGCCGACCTTGGCCCTGGGGCCGATCGCCGAACACCTGAGCCTGGGTTTCTGAGGAATACACCATGAACATGCCCATTCCAGAAGTGAAGGCGCCGCACGGTGCCAAGGACCAGACCCGCTTCGCCGTGTTGTGGCGCCCGGCCCTGGTGCAGGCCTTCGTCAAGCTCGATCCGCGCCAGCTCAAGCGCTCGCCGGTGATGCTGGTGGTGGCCCTGACCGCGTTGCTGACCACCGGGTTGTGCTTTGCCCCCGAAAGCGGGGTGAGCACCGCCGTGGCCGTGCAGATCACCCTGTGGCTGTGGTTCACCGTACTGTTCGCCAACTTCGCCGAAGCCCTGGCCGAAGGTCGCGGCAAGGCCCGCGCCGACAGCCTCAAGGCCGGCAGCCAGGGCCTGACCGCCCAGCGCCGTAGGAGCGACGGCAGTTTCGAGACCGTGGCCGCCAGTCAGTTGCGCAAGGATGACGTGGTCCGTGTGCTGGCCGGCGAGATGATCCCCGGTGACGGCGAGGTGCTGCAAGGCATCGCCGCGGTCAACGAGGCTGCCATCACCGGTGAGTCCGCGCCGGTGATCCGCGAGTCCGGCGGCGACCGTTCGGCCGTCACCGGCAATACCCGGCTGGTCTCCGACTGGCTGCTGATCCGCATCACCAGCAATCCGGGCGAGTCGACCCTGGACCGCATGATCGCCCTGGTCGAAGGCGCCAAGCGGCAGAAGACCCCCAACGAGATCGCCCTGGACATCCTGCTGATCGGCCTGACCCTGATCTTCCTGATCGTGGTGGTGACCCTGCAGCCGTTCGCCCACTTCAATGGCGGCAGCCTGCCGCTGATCTTCCTCGCGGCGTTGCTGGTAACCCTGATCCCGACCACCATCGGCGGCCTGCTGTCGGCCATCGGCATCGCCGGCATGGACCGCCTGGTGCGCCTGAACGTGATCGCCCGCTCCGGCCGCGCGGTGGAGGCGGCCGGCGACGTGCACACGCTGATGCTCGACAAGACCGGCACCATCACCTTCGGCAACCGTCGCTGCAGCGCCCTGCACGCCGCCCCTGGCGTCACCGCCAGGGAGCTGGGGGAGGGGGCCTTGCTCGCCTCGCTGGCCGATGACACCGCCGAGGGCAAGTCGATCGTCGAGTACCTGCGCCAGTTGCATGACTTCAGCGAGCCTTCGGGCAGCCAGTACCAAGCCATCGCCTTCAGCGCCGAGACCCGCCTGTCGGGCATCGACTTCCAGCAGCACCGCTACCGCAAGGGCGCCGTCGACGCCGTGCTGGCCTTCGTCGGCCTGCAGCGCCTGGAGATGCCCAATGCCCTGGCCCGCGAGGTCGAGCGCATCGCCCAGAGCGGCGGCACCCCGCTGCTGGTCGGCGTCGACAAGCGCCTGCTCGGTGTGATCCACCTCAAGGACGTGGTCAAGCCCGGCATCCGCGAGCGCTTCGCCGAGCTGCGCAAGCTCGGCATCCGCACCGTGATGGTCACCGGCGACAACCCACTGACCGCCGCTGCCATCGCCGCCGAGGCGGGGGTGGACGACGTGCTGGCCGAAGCCACCCCGGAGAAGAAGCTGGCGCGTATCCGCCAGGAGCAGAACGACGGCCGCCTGGTGGCCATGTGCGGCGATGGTGCCAACGACGCCCCGGCGCTGGCCCAGGCCGACGTCGGCATGGCCATGAACGACGGCACCCAGGCCGCTCGCGAGGCCGCCAACATGGTCGATCTGGACAGCGACCCGACCAAGCTGCTGGATGTGGTCCAGGTGGGCAAGGAGCTGCTGGTCACCCGCGGCGCGCTGACCACCTTCTCGATTGCCAACGACGTGGCCAAGTACTTCGCCATCCTGCCGGCACTATTCGCCACCATCTATCCGCAGCTGGCCGTGCTCAACGTAATGCGCCTGGCCAGCCCGCAGAGCGCGATCCTCTCGGCCATCGTGTTCAACGCGCTGATCATCATCGCCTTGATTCCCCTGGCGTTGCGCGGGGTGCGGGTCCAGGCTGCCAGCGCTGCCCACCTGCTGCGGCGCAACCTGCTGATCTATGGCCTGGGCGGTATCGTCGTGCCGTTCGCCGGGATCAAGCTGATCGACATCGTGCTCAATGCCCTGCACCTGGTCTGAAGGAGAGACGAACATGACCGCATACGTACGCCCCGCGCTGAGCCTGATCCTGCTGCTGACCGCGATCACCGGCGTGCTGTACCCCCTGGCGGTGACCGGCATCGCCCAGGTCGCCTTCCCCGAACAGGCCAACGGCAGCCTGGTGCGCGACGAGCGTGGCCAGGTGCGTGGCTCGGCCTTGATCGCCCAGTCATTCAAGGGCGATGCCTGGTTCCAGTCGCGGCCCTCGGCCGGCGACTACGCCACCGTGCCCAGCAGTGCGAGCAACCTGGCGCCGAGCAACCCGGCGCTGGCCGAGCGGATCAAGACTGAGGCCGGCGCGCTGTACCAGGCGCAGCAGGGGCCGGTACCGCTGGCACTGCTGACCACCTCGGGCAGCGGCCTCGACCCGCACCTGCCGCCGGAAGCCATCGCCTACCAGCTGCCGCGGGTGGCGGCGGCGCGGCAGGTGCCTGTCGAGCGCTTGCAAGTGCTGGTGGATGGGGCCACGCTTCGCCCACTGGTCGGACCGCCGGTGGTCAACGTGCTGGCGCTGAACCAGGCGCTGGAGCGCCTGGCGCCCGTGACCGGGCACTGACCCCTGCCGGACACTGCCCTCCTGTAGGAGCGGCCTTGTGTCGCCAAAGGGCTGCAACGCAGCCCCGGCAATCTCAGCGACGCCACTGAAACCCAGGGCTGGCGCGCAACCCGTTGGCAACACAAGGCCGCTCCTGCAACCGAGACAGCACGGATCATGACATTTGATTAAGGACCAGACATGAGCAACCCCTCCCGTGCCGACGCCCTGTTGGCTGGCCTGCCCCGCGAGGGCCGCGGTCGGCTCAAGGTCTTTCTCGGCGCCGCGCCCGGGGTCGGCAAGACCTTCGCCATGCTCCAGGCCGCCCATGCCCTGCAGCGCCAGGGCGTGCAGGTGGTGGCCGGGGTGGTCGAGACCCATGGCCGTGCCGAGACCGAGGCCTTGCTCGGTGGCTTGCTCCAGCAACCCCAGCTGCGCAGCGAATACCGCGGCGTGACCCTCGAGGAAATGGACCTGGACGGCCTGCTCAAGGCCGCGCCGCCACTGGTGCTGGTCGATGAACTGGCCCACAGCAATGCCCCCGGCAGCCGCCACGCCAAGCGCTGGCAGGACGTGCAGGAGCTGCTGGCCGCCGGCATCGACGTTTACACCACGGTCAACGTCCAGCACCTGGAAAGCCTCAACGACAAGGTGCGCGACATCACCGGCGTGCAGGTGCGCGAAACCCTGCCGGACTGGGTGCTGCAGGAAGCCTTCGAGCTGGTGCTGATCGACCTGCCGCCACGCGAGCTGCTCGAGCGCCTGCGCGAGGGCAAGGTGTACGTGCCCGAGCAGGCGCGGGCGGCGATCGACGCGTTCTTCTCGCAAACCAACCTCACCGCCCTGCGCGAACTGGCCATGCAGACCGCCGCCGCCCAGGTCGATGCCGACCTCGCCAGCGGCTATCGCCAGCGTGGCCAGGAGGCCCCCGCGTTGCGCGGCCGCTTGCTGGTGGGCATCGACGGCGACGAGCAGGCCGAGCGCCTGGTACGCCATGCCAGCCGCGTCGCCCAGCGCCGTCACCTGCCCTGGAGCGTGGTGCATGTCGACAATGGCCGGCTGCGTGACGAAGTTGCCCGCCATCGCCTGCAGGCCGCCCAGCAGTTGGCCGAGCGCCTGGGCGGCGAAGTGGTGCTGTTGCGCGCGGGGGAGGTGGCGCGCACGTTGATCCAGCACGCGCTCGAGCGTCGTGCCAGCCTGGTGCTGGTGGGCCAGTCCCGCGACCTGCTGCGCCGGCGCCTGTTCGGTGCCGGCGTTGCCGCGCGGCTGCTGCGCGAAAGCCATGGCCTGGAGATCAACGTGCTCGACCGCGATACCCAGCCGCAGCCGACCCGGGCCGCAGTGAAGCGGGTGTGGGTGTGGCGCCACTACCTGCTGGCGCTGGTCGCCACGGTGCTGGCAGCGGGCCTGTCGTGGGCTGTATCCAGCGTGCTGGCGCTGCCCAATATCTCGCTGGTGTTCCTGGCCGCGGTGCTGCTGGTGGCGGTGCGCAGCAGCCTCGGACCTGCGCTGGCCTGTGCGGCGCTGTCGTTCCTCACCTACGACTTCCTGTTCATCCCGCCGAACTTCTCGTTCAGCATCCAGCGCGAAGAAGACGTGCTGACCCTGGTGTTCTTCCTGTTGATGGCGGCGCTCACCGGCAACCTCGCCGCGCGTCAGCGTCGTCAGTTGCAGGCGTTGCGCGAGACTCAGGCGCAGACCAACCAGTTGCTCGACCTGTCGCGCCGCCTCACCGTGGCCACCGACCGCCAGGCGGTGTTCAGCGCCGCCGGCCAGCACCTGGACGGCTGGCAGGATGTGCAGGTATGCCTGCTCGAACGCAGCAGCGACGGCCTGTTGCAGGTGGCCAGCGGCGGCAACCATGCCTTCACCGACACCGAGCGCGCCGCCGCCGAATGGGCCTGGCAGCATGGCCAGGCCGCGGGTTTCGGCAGCGACACCTTGCCCCATGGTCGCTGGTGGTGGTGGCCGCTGGCCGTGGAGGAGCAGCCCCTGGCCCTGCTTGGCGTGCGTCCGCGCAATGGCGAGCCGCTGAGCGCCCAGCGCCGGCGCATGCTGATGGCTCTGGCCCAGCCGCTGGCCCAGGCCCTGGCCCGCGCCCGGCTGGGCGAGCAACTGGAGGCTGCGCGTCTGCACGGTGAAACCGAACAGTTGCGCAGCGCCTTGCTCGCCTCGGTGTCCCACGACCTGCGTACGCCGCTCACCTCGATGCGTGGCAGCATCGACAGCCTGCTGGCGCTGGGCGACGCCATCCCTGCGGATGATCGGCGCGAACTGCTCGAAGGCACGCGCAACGAAGCCGAGCGCCTGGACCGCTACATCCAGAACCTGCTGGACATGACGCGTCTCGGCCATGGCGGCCTCAAGCTGGCGCGCGACTGGGTGGCCCCGGCCGATATCGTCGGCAGCGCGCTGAACCGCCTGCGGGTGGTGCTGGCGCCGTTGCGGGTGCACACCGAGGTGCCGGGCGAGCTGCCGCTGCTGTTCGTGCATGCGGCGCTGATCGAGCAGGCGCTGGTCAACGTGCTGGAAAACGCCGCGCGTTTCTCGCCGCCGCAAGGGCGCCTGGTGTTGCAGGTGAAGGTGCAGGACGAACAGCTGTGCTTCGCAGTCAGCGACCAGGGCCCTGGTATTCCTGTGGACGAGCGCGAGAAGATCTTCGACATGTTCTATACCGCCGCCCGTGGCGACCGCGGCGGGCAGGGCACCGGCCTGGGCCTGGCGATCTGCCAGGGCATGATCGGCGCCCACGGTGGTCGCATCCTGGTCGGAGACGGCATCGATGGCCAGGGCACCTGCATCACTCTATGCTTGCCGCTGCCGATCCAACCCGATACCGAAAGTGAAGTCCCATGAGCCAAGCCGCAACCCTGCTGGTCATCGACGACGAACCGCAGATCCGCAAATTCCTGCGCATCAGCCTGGTGTCCCAGGGCTACAAGGTGCTCGAGGCCGCCACCGGCGGCGAAGGCCTGGCCCAGGCGGCGCTGGGCAAGCCCGACCTGGTGGTGCTCGACCTCGGTCTGCCGGACATGGATGGCCAGCAGGTTTTGCGCGAGCTGCGCGAATGGAGCGCGGTGCCGGTGATGGTGCTGTCGGTGCGCGCCAGCGAGGTACAGAAGGTCGATGCGCTGGATGGCGGGGCCAACGACTACGTGACCAAGCCGTTCGGCATCCAGGAGTTTCTCGCTCGGGTGCGCGCGTTGCTGCGCCAGGCGCCGCAGGCTGGCGGCGTGGCAGCGGCGGCGAGCTTCGGGCCATTGGTGGTGGACTTTGCGTTTCGCAAGGTGACCCTGGACGGCGTCGAGGTGGCCCTCACGCGCAAGGAGTATGCGCTGCTGGCGCAACTGGCCGGTCACCCGGGGCGGGTGATCACCCAGCAGCAGTTGCTCAAGGACATCTGGGGACCGACCCATGTCGACGACACCCATTACCTGCGTATTGTCGTTGGGCACCTGCGACAGAAGCTGGGTGACGACCCCACGGCACCGCGTTTCATCGTCACCGAGGCGGGCGTCGGCTACCGCCTGGTGGCGCCGATGGGGTAGAACCCACCCGCGTCGCAACAAGCTGATGGATAACTTGCTGCGCGAGTATGCCGGCACCCATTACAAATACGACGAGCGCGGCAACCTGGTGCACCGCCTGCAAAGTGGGGCACACGCGCACTTCACCTGGGACCTGTTTGACCGCCTGGCCAGTTACAGCGACGACAAGCCTAGGACCATTCGGAGGTGAGAAACGTTTCCCTCCGACAGCGACGAAAGCGCCCTGCGGCGCCTTCGTCAGCGTAACTCAGTCGATCTGTTCCAACTGCAGCAGTTCCTGCACCGTCTGCCGTCGTCGAATCATCCGCAGTTCACCCTGCTCGAGCAGAAACTCCGGCAACAGCGGCCGGCTGTTGTAGTTCGAAGACATGGACGCGCCATACGCCCCCGCATCGTGAATCACCAGCAGGTCGCCGACCTTGGCCTGGGGCAGGTCCTGGGGCGTCAGTTGCTCGTCGTCCTGGGTGAATACATCGCCGGACTCGCACAGCGGCCCGGCCACCACGGTCGCTTGCAGCGGGCGGCTCACCGGCCGCCCCACGGCATCGAACAGGCTCATGCGGTGGTAGGCGCCGTACATCGTCGGGCGCATCAGGTCGTTGAAACCGGCGTCGACCAGGATGTAGTGGCGCTCGCCCATCTGTTTGACGGCGCGGACCTCGGCCACCAGGCAGCCGGACTCGGCCACCACGAAACGGCCTGGCTCGATCTCCATGCGCACCGGGTGGCCGAGCATCGCCTCGACCTCCGCCCGCGCCACCGCCCAGGTACGGGCGTAGCGCTGCAGGTCCACCGGCTGCTCGCCGACACGGTACGGGGTCGACAGGCCACCGCCGATGGAGAATGCCTCGATGTCCATGCCCAGCTTGCCGACCAGCCCGACCATGGCGCCGGCCACCTGCTCCAGGTGCTGGTAGTCCACCCCCGAGCCGATGTGCATGTGCACGCCGACCAGGTGCAGGCCGTGCTGCTGCACGCAGGCCAGCGCTTCGGGCAATTGCTCGTGCCAGATGCCGTGCTTGCTGTTCTCGCCACCGGTGTTGGTCTTGCGGCTGTGGCCGTGGCCGAAGCCGGGGTTGATGCGCAGCCACACCCGGTGCCCGGGGGAGCGCTCGCCCAACTGGTGCAGCATGTCGATGGAACCGGCGTTGACCTCGATACCGGTCTCGACCACCCGGGCCAGGGTCGGCTGGTCCAGCACGTCGCAGGTCAGCACCACGCCGGCCGGCTCGCCGCCGACCTTGGCACCTGCGGCGAAGGCGCGCTCCATCTCGCCGAGGGACACCGCATCGAGCACCAGGCCACGGGCGCGGATCAGGCGCAGCACGTGCAGGTTGGGGTTGGCCTTCTGCGCGAAGCGCACAGTGTCGAAGTGCTGCAGCAACTGGTCGATGCGCTGGCTGATGATCTGTGCGTCGTAGGCCCAGAGCGGCGAGCCGTGTTCGCGGACGGCGCTGGCCAGAAGGGTGGAGGCGGTGGTCATGGGGTGTTCCTTGTAATGGATAGCCCGATGGTGAGGCCAATGATCTATCCAGAAAAATACCTTTTCTTCTATCGATCATTCATATCTGATATGGGTCAAGACCCCGTAGGCGCCGGCAAAGCCGGTGCCATCCATTGCATCATCTGCCGAGCCAGGGCCTGCCGTGAAACTCACCGTCCGCCATATCGAAGTGTTCCGCGCCATCATGGCCGCCGGCAGCGTCACCGGCGCCGCGCGCCTGCTGTTCACCTCGCAGCCCACCGTCAGCCGTGAACTGGCGCGCATGGAGCAGGTCACGGGGCTGAACCTGTTCGAGCGCGAAGGCGGGCGCCTGGTCGCCACCGCCCAGGCGCACCTGCTGATCGAGGAAGTCGAGCGTGCCTTCGTCGGCCTCGAACGCATCGACCGCTTCGCCCAGGCCATTCGCAACTTCGAACAAGGCCGGTTGGCCATCACCTGCCTGCCGCTGTTCTCGCAGACCCTGCTGCCCAAGGCCTGCCAGCGCTTCCAGCAGCAACACCGGGGGGTGAGCGTGAGCATCACCGCGCAGGAGTCGCCGTTGCTGGAGGAATCGCTGGTGGCCCAGCAGCACGACCTGGGCCTGACCGAAATCGAACAGGTGCCGCGGGGGGCGGTGGGCGAACTGCTGTTCAGCGCCGACATGGTCTGCGTGCTGCCCGAGGGGCATCCGCTGCAGGCCAGGGCGGTGCTGGACCTGAGCGACTTCCACGAGGTCGACTTCATCAACCTGGCCAGCCTCGACACCTACCGCCAGCAGCTCGACCAACACTTTCGCGCTGCCGGGGTGAACCGGCGCACGGTGATCGAGACCACCAGCGCGGCGTCGGTATGCGCCATGGTCCGGCAGGGGCTGGGCGTGGCGATCATCAACCCGTTGAGCGGGCTGGAGGCGGCGCACAGCGGATTGGCGATGCGCCATCTGGCGCTGTCAGTACCGTATCGGGTGATGTTGATCCAGCCGGAGCACCGGCCGGCGTCGGCCGTGGTCGAGCCGTTCTGCCAGGCGCTGCGCGAGCAGGCGCGGGCGCTCGAAACGACACTGGGCACGATGCGCGGCTGACCGCACGGCAGCGGGCGGCCTTGTGGGGGGGGGCGTGCCCCCACAAGGCAAGCTCCGGGCTGACCAGGATGCGCGGGCGCAGCACCACCAGGATGAAGTGCCCCTTGCGCGAGCCGTCGCCTTCCTGATGAGCGTGCGCACGGCGTTTGCTGGTCAGGCCGACGCGATCAGGAATGTACTGCAGCCGATCCTCGACAACAGCCGTTGGGTGGCCAGTTCGAACAGTTCCGCCAGGCAGGGCAGTTGGAAATGCGCGGTCATCCGTTCGACCGAGTCCCAATAGCCAGTGATGATCCAGGGGCCGTCCGCCGTGTCCCGGCAGGCGAGGGTGTAGCGCTTGCAGCCCGAGGTGCCATTGAGTGTCTCCAGCAGGGCGTCCAGGCGCAGCTGCAAGACGGCCCTGGCACCCGGGGCCGGCATGATTTCCACGGTGTTGATGGCAACCAGGCCCATGTTCCCGTCACTCCTCTGGCGATTTCGCCAGTAGCCGGTCGGCGACCTTGAACGCCTCTTCCTGGGTGTCCACCACGAACAGCGGATACCCCCAGAACGCCTCGAACTTCGGGGCGAACGCACGCAGGAACGCCTGCTTGCCGGCATCGGGCTCGACATTGATCTGGCCTTTGACGAACGCGCGCAGCGCGGCCTTGTGCCGTTTCATCCACAGTGACAGCTGCTTGCGCCCCTCATGGGCGTCTTCGCGTTCCTCGCGCTGGGCGCTGTCCGCATCCAGCAGCACGAACGGTTCCGCGCGGGCCAGCAGTGCTTCGAAAGCGGTGAAGCCTTCGTCGCGAGTGTCGATGGCGGCGGTGCCGATCTTCATCCAGACCAGCGGGAAATAGGCGGTGTGCAAGAGCATCTGGTTCGTCCTCCTGAAAACAAGGCGTCGGCGACGCAGTTGCACGATAACCACGGCAGCGCTGGACGTCATTGCGCAATCTTGTCATTGTATTTTTCATTTCAGCCAAAGGCCTGGACATCCGCCATGCAGCCCGGCAACGCAGCGCATTCCCCACGCACGTGGGATATCGACGGCATGGCCCGGCAGGTCATCGCCCTCAACGCTTCCTCGGTCGGCAAGGACTGGGAGCACGCCCCCCATCGCCATCGCAAGGCCCAGCTGATCTATTCGGTGCGTGGGATCATCAACTGCGAGGTCGACACCGGCCTTTGGATCGTGCCGCCGCAGTGCGCGTTGTGGATCCCGGGCGACCTGCTGCACTCGGTTCGCGGCTCGGGGGAGACCGAATGCTACTGCCTGTTCGTCGAGCCGGACGCGCTGCAGGGCCTGCCGGCGGTGTGCTGCACCCTGGCAGTGTCACCCCTGCTGCGCGAATTGCTGCTCAAGGCCAGTGGGTTCGAGACGCTGTACGCCGAGCAGGGCCCGCAGGCGCGCTTGATCGCCACCTTGCTCGATGAGTTGTGCCAGGCTCCGGTCGAGGACTTGCACCTGCCGATGCCTGCTGACCGTCGACTGCGCCAACTGACGCAAGCGCTGCTGGCCGACCCGGCCAGCAAGACGCCGAGTGGCGAATGGGCTCGGCACATCGGCATGAGCGAGCGCAGCATGAGCCGGCTGCTGCTGCAGGAGCTGGGCATGAGTTTTGGTCGTTGGCGGCGCCAGTTGCATGTGATCCTCTCGCTGCAACGCCTGGCCAGGGGCCAGAGCGTGCAGGCTGTGGCGCTGGAGCTGGGTTATGAGAGCGCCAGCGGCTTCGTCACCATGTTCCGCAAGGCGATGGGCAAGCCGCCGGCGCGTTACCTGCTGGAGCGCGCTGCCGGCGGGGAAGGCGAGGCGGGGCGCGGCATCCTGCTTGCGCCCTGAGGCGCTGACCGGTCGTCGCGCGCCATTGCCCGTGATCACCGCTCAGCCTAGGGCTGCTTTACAGCGAATTATTCGCTGCCAATAATTATTGCTCACCAATAATTCAGGATAAACCGATGGCCGATATCTTCCTACGCCCCGAACTGGCGGCCGACATGGCCAGGCAACTGCTGGAGCCCTCCGCGCTGGATATCGGCCTGCGCTCGGGGTTGTTCCTGTCTGGCCTGCGGCGCACAGGCAAGACCACTTTCCTCAGGAACGACCTGATCCCCGCGCTGGAAGCCAAGGGCGCGCTGGTGATCTACGTCGACCTGTGGAGCGATACCCAGACCAGCCCGGTGACGCTGGTGCTCGCTGCCGTGCGCAAGGCCTTGCACGACCTGCAGACGCCGACCTCGTCGTTCATGCAACGCCTGCGGACCTTGCGTGGTGCCGAGGTGGAGCTGGTCGGCTTCAAGTTCGGCTTCAGTGTCGACACCCTGGGCGAGGCGGGCGGCGTGACGCTGGCCCAGGCCCTGGGCGAAGTGGTGGACCAGGCCAAGGCCAATGTGGTGCTGATCGTCGATGAAGTGCAGCACGCCATCACCACCGAGGACGGGCAGCAGATGATGCTGGCCCTGAAGGCCGCGCGCGATGCCATCAACCCGCGGCCAGCCCCTGGCGGGCACTTCCTGTTCATCGGCACCGGCTCGCACCGGGCAATGGTCAACGAGCTGACCGCCCGGCGTAACCAGGCATTCGCCGGCGCGACCAACGTGGCCTATCCGGTGCTGGGCGAGGACTATGTCGCCTTCTGGCTCGACCGGCTGGCGGCCGACGGCCTGGACAACCTGCCTTCGCTGGCAGTGGCGAGCGAGGCGTTCAAGACCCTGGGCAGCCGGCCCGAGGAGTTCATCCGTGCCCTGCGTCAGTTGGTGCACTCGCCGAGCCTCGCCTCTGGCGCCGACGTGGTGCTGCCGGTGATCGCGGCCACGCTGCGCTCGGCGGCAGCGGACCTGGAGCTGATGAAGGTCGAGGAACTGGGCGTGCTGGCCCAGGCCATCTTCGCCCGTATCGCTTCGGTGGATGGCGAAACCCGCGGGGTGTTTTCCAACGAGGCGGCGGGGGCGTACTCGGCGTTCATCGGGCGTGAGGTGCGGGTGGAGGAGATACAGCCGGTGGTCAATGACCTGTTGGCGGCCAATCTCGTCATTCGCCGGGGGCATGGGCTGTATGGGGTGACCGACCCGTTCGTGCAGGAGATCTGGCGCGAGCG
The DNA here is from genome assembly GCF_011752525.1 of Pantoea sp. Cy-639. GTDB lineage: Bacteria > Pseudomonadota > Gammaproteobacteria > Pseudomonadales > Pseudomonadaceae > Aquipseudomonas. The sequence continues at coordinate 144,651 of NZ_VWXI01000011.1, forward strand.
CCAGGCGATGCTGGGCGGGCGTTGAGCCCGCACTCGGCTTCAACTGGTCACGAGTGCTTCTTGTCGCGGCATGAAGAACAGGGCAAACAATTCGGATTGCGACTTGATGTTCAGCTTGGCGTAGAGATTGCGGCGGTGGACTTTCACCGTCTCGGTCGAAAGAGCGAGCTTGCCGGCGATTTCCTTGTTGGAAAAACCGCTGAGCAGCAGCGTGAGTACATCGCTTTCGCGCGTGGTGATCTGGGTGCCCAGCTGGGCGATGGTTTCCTGCCACGAGGGCGGCTCGGCGAGGTTCCTGCCGACGTCGGTCTCGAACTGCATGCGTTGGTGCATCAGGGCCGTGACCCAGGGCTTGATGATGTCCAGCAGGGTGATCTGCTCCGGGGTGAAACGTAACTTGCTGCCAACCGAAACGCACAATGTCCGGTCCGCGTCGAGCTGGACGTTGTACTGTGCTTCGTCCGCAGAAATGTACTGGGCAAAATACTGGTGGTAGTACTCGGTATTGACGAAGTATTCCGGGGCGATATCCGCCAGATGAAAGAAGCCACTCTGCGGGTTTTCCCGATTGGCGATATAGAACGGATCCAGCAGGTACAGGCCTTTTACATAGCGGTGAATGAACGCATCGACCTCTTCGGCATCCGCGACTTCGGGCAAGCTCACCACTTCCACTTGTTGATGGCCGAATACCAGAACCACCCAGTTGTCGATCTGCACGTATTCGTTCAGAACCCGGATCAATGAACTCCAGAATGCCGGACGGTCCAGCTGCATGATCAGCTTTCCGATCGAGCGGTGCCACGCCAGGCCATGCAGGTCGAACGGCATTTTCTACCCCTTTTGGGTTAGGAATACGCAGGACAAAGGTAAGTATTCGTAGGTATTTACTACCCGGACATGCCCGGTATAGTCGCTGTCTGGGTCCAGGAGGGGCCCGACGGTATATCGTTTGGATAAGGATGTTGCATGAGAACGTTGTGTTTGCGAACCCTTTTTTCGGCTTCGCTTCTGTGTGCTGCCATCAGCACGCCAACCCTTGCCGCACAGCCCGGCATGCACTTGTACAACTGGTTCGGCTTGCTCGCGCCGGAGACTCCCAAGGCGTTCGAGCAGGAAACCGGCACCCGGGTGCACATGGATGCGTTCGACAGCGCCGATATCATGCAGAGCAAGGTCATGGCCGGACGCACCGGCTATGACGTAGTGGTGGCGACCTCCAATGTACTGCCCAGCCTGATCCAGGCCGGCGTGCTGCAGCCGCTGGACCGCGAGCAACTGGGCAACCTGTCGCATATCGACCCCGCCATCCTGGCCCAGCTCGCGGTCAACGATCCCGGCAACCGCTATGCCGTGCCTTACCTGTGGGGCACCACTGGCATCGGCTACGATGTCGACAAGGTCCGCGCGGCCCTGGGCGACCAGGCGCCGGTGAACAGCTGGGACCTGATCTTCAAGGAAGAGAACATCAGCAAGTTGAAGTCGTGCGGCGTGGCGATGCTGGACTCACCCAGCGAGATCGTCTCGATCGCCCTCAACTACCTGGGGCTGCCCAGCAACAGCAGCAACCCGGCGGACTACCAGAAGGCGCAAGACCTGTTGATGAAGATCCGTCCGTACGTGCTGTATTTCGATTCTTCGCGCATCGACGCCGACCTGGCCGATGGCAACATCTGTGCCGTGGTGGGTTGGGCCAACGGCGCCTTGGCCGCACAGGCCATCAACGAGAAGAACAACACCGGGCGCAACATCACCTACAGTCTGCCGCGCGAAGGCGCGCTGGTCTGGTCGGAGAACCTGGTGCTGCTCAAGGACGCGCCGCACCCGAAGGAAGGCATGGCGTTCATCAACTACATGATGCGCCCGGAGGTGATCGCCAAGACCTCCAACCACACGCTGTACCCCAACGCCAACAAGGACGCCACCGCGTTCGTCGAACAGGCGCTGCGGGACAATCCGTGGATCTACCCCGACCAGCAGACGGTCGCCACGCTGATACCGCTCGAGCCTTTGCCCTTGAAGCTCGAGCGGATCCGCACGCGGGTCTGGACCAAGGTGAAGAGCGGGGTGTGACCTGGCATGTCGCCCGCAGCCCGATGCAGCGGGCTGCCCGCCGGCCCAGGCCGCAAAGCAACACGATCGCCTCGAGGCGCCGGCTGCCGGCAGGAGCAGGCGATGGTCTCGTGTACCTCAGCCCTCTGTCATGCAGGAGGAGAACAGCGCATGTTCAGCCCAGCCCATAAGACTCACATGAGCCTGACGATAGAAGGCATGGAGCATGGTTTTCAGGTGCTCGCCTATACCGGCGAGGAGATGGCCAACAAGCCTTACTTCTTCAACGTGGAGCTGGCCAGCGAGTGGCCGGAACGCGACCTGCAGCGTTTTTTCGATCGTGAGGCGTACTTCACCTTCGATGCGCGCGGCAATGGCATCCACGGACGGATCTACCATATCGCGGCAAATGGCAAGGGCGCGCGCTCGACACGCTACAAGCTGGCCGTGGTGCCGCACTTGTCCTACTTGCGCCACCGTACCAACCGCAGGATCTACCAACGGCTCTCGGTGCCCAGGATCGTGGCCCTGATACTGGAAGAGCATGGGATCGTGGGCGAGGCCTATCTTTTCGAACTGGGCTCGACCTACGCCGAGCGGGATTACTGCACGCAGTACGATGAAACGGACCTGCACTTCGTCCAGCGCTTGTGTGAAGAGGAGGGTATTCGCTTTTACTTCCGGCACAGTGCCCAAGGCCATGTGCTGGTGTTCGCCGATGGCCAGGCGGTGCTGCCGTGGGGCGTGCTCTATCGCCCGCCGGTGGTGCACAAGAAGCCCCTGGTGCCTGCGAGCCAGGCGGCCGTGGTGATTGCGGTGGAAAGCGGGGAGGGCCGGGGGGATCGACGCCTGGCGCGGGTAGAGGTCCAGTTCCCCTGGGACCCCGATGGCCGGTTCGACGACAAGAGTCGTTGCTGGCTGCCGCTGGCGGCTGACTGGCCGAGTGCGATGCCTTGTCCAAAGGTGGGGATGGCTGTGGAGGTCACGTTCCTCGGACACGACCCCGACCAGCCGGTGGTCAGCGCGAGCCTGGGCGGGCACTGAGCCTTCAGGCTTCGCTGGCAACGCATGGCTTGATCCGCCGCGCGTGCTCGCTCAGGGCCTGGCCATCCAAATCCCCTGCAGGAGCGACCTTGTGTCGCGACACAAGGTCGCTCCTGCAGGCCTCGCGTTTAACTGAAGATCAATGCTTCATCCTATCCCTTCAATTCAGTTGAACAGTGGGAACAGCGCTTCAGGCAACCGATGTCGTGCCCAAAAACGCCGCCTCCAACAACTGCCGCGTATATCCATGCTTGGGCTTATGGAAGATAGCTTCAGCATCCCCCTGTTCCACCACCTGCCCATGCTTGATCACCATCAACTGATGACTCAACGCCTTGACCACCGCCAGGTCATGGCTGATGAACAGATAAGTCAGGTTGTACTTGACCTGCAAATTCCGCAGTAACTCAACCACCTGCCGCTGCACCGTCCGATCCAGCGCAGAGGTCGGCTCATCCAGCAGAATCAACGCCGGCTTCAACACCAACGCCCGAGCAATCGCAATCCGTTGGCGCTGCCCACCAGAAAACTCATGGGGGTAGCGATGCCGCGTCCGGGGATCCAGCCCCACTTCCTCCAACGCCGCGATAATCGCCGCTTCCTGCTCGGCCGGCGTGCCGATCTTGTGAATCCGTAACCCCTCGCCAACGATATCCGCCACGCACATGCGCGGGCTCAGGCTGCCAAAGGGGTCCTGAAACACCACCTGCATCTCCCGCCGCAGCGGCCGTACTTCCTTCTGGTTCAGCCCTTCCAGATTCTGTCCGTGGAAGCGAATCCCACCCTGGCTGGAAATCAACCGCAAGATGGCCAACCCCAAGGTGGACTTGCCCGACCCACTCTCGCCAACGATGCCCAGCGTCTGCCCCTGGGGCAGGCTGAAGTTCACCCCGTCCACGGCCTTCACATGGTCCACGGTCCGGCGCAGCAGCCCCTTCTTGATCGGGAACCACACCTTCAGGTCCTTCACTTCCAGCAATGGCGCGCCTTCGGCATTCGCGGCAGGCGCCCCGCTGGGCTCGGCGTTGATCAGCATCTGCGTATACGGATGCTGCGGCTGGCCGAACAGCGTGGCGCAATCGGCCTGCTCGACGATCTTGCCGCATTGCATCACGCACACGCGGTGGGCAATGCGGCGCACCAGGTTGAGGTCGTGGCTGATCAGCAGCAAGGCCATCCCCAAGCGCGCCTGCAGTTCCCTGAGCAGGTCGAGAATCTTCAGTTGCACGGTCACGTCGAGTGCGGTGGTGGGTTCGTCGGCGATCAGCAGTTCGGGCTCGTTGGCCAGGGCCATGGCGATCATTACCCGCTGGCGCTGACCACCGGACAACTCATGAGGCAGGGCCTTCAAGCGTTTCCTGGGCTCGGGAATGCCGACCAGTTCCAGCAGCTCCAGCGTGCGCGCGGTGGCCGCCTTGCCGGTCAGGCCCTTGTGCAGCAACAGGATCTCGTTGATCTGCTTCTCGATGCTGTGCAGCGGGTTCAGCGAGGTCATCGGCTCCTGGAAGATCATCGCGATGCGGTCGCCGCGAATTCGCTGCATGGGTTTCTCGCCCAGGTGCAGCAGGTCCTTGCCGTCGTACTGGATCGTGCCGGAAGGATGCTGCGCCAGCGGGTAGGGCAGCAGGCGCAGGATCGAGTGGGCGGTCACCGACTTGCCCGAGCCGCTTTCGCCGACCAGGGCCAGGGTTTCGCCCTTGCGGATGTCGAAGCTGATGCCGTCGACCACGCGGTTGACCTGTTCGCCGGTGACGAACTCCACCGCCAGGTCGCGGACTTCGATCAGGGTGTCTTGGCGCATGTCATTTCCTCGGGTCGAAGGCGTCGCGGGCGGATTCGCCGATGAATACCAGCAGGCTCAGCATCACCGCCAGCACGGCGAAGGCGCTGATGCCCAGCCACGGGGCTTGCAGGTTGGACTTGCCCTGGGCCACCAGCTCGCCCAGCGAGGGGGAGCCTGCGGGCAGGCCGAAGCCGAGGAAGTCCAGGGCGGTGAGGGTGCCGATGGCGCCGGTGAGGATGAACGGCATGAAGGTCATGGTCGAGATCATCGCGTTGGGCAGGATATGCCGGAACATGATCGGGCCGTTGCGCATCCCCAGGGCGCGGGCGGCGCGGACGTACTCCAGATTGCGCCCGCGCAGGAACTCGGCGCGCACCACGTCCACCAGGCTCATCCACGAGAACAGCAGCATGATGCCCAGCAGCCACCAGAAGTTGGGCTGCACGAAGCTGGCGAGGATGATCAGCAGGTACAGCACCGGCAGGCCGGACCAGATCTCCAGGAGGCGCTGGCCGACGAGGTCGACCCAGCCGCCGTAGAAGCCCTGCAAGGCCCCGGCGATCACGCCGATGATCGAGCTGGCGATGGTCAGGGTCAGGGCGAACAGCACCGAGATGCGGAAACCGTAGATCACCCGGGCCAGCACGTCGCGGCCCTGGTCGTCGGTACCCAGCAGGTTGTCGGTCGAGGGCGGCGCGGGAGCAGGGACTTTCAGGTCGTAGTTGATGCTCTGGTAGCTGTAGGGGATCGGCGCCCAAAGCACGAAGGCGTCCTTCCTGGCCAGCAGTTCGCGGATGTACGGGCTCTTGTAGTTGGCCTCCAGCGGGAATTCGCCGCCGAAGGTGGTCTCCGGGTAGCGTTTGAACGCCGGGAAGTACCACTGGCCGTCGTAGCGCACGGCAATCGGCTTGTCGTTGGCGATGAACTCGGCGCCCAGGCTCAGGGTGAACAGCACCAGGAAGATCCACAGCGACCACCAGCCGCGGCGGTTGGCCTTGAAGCGCTCGAAACGCCGGCGATTGAGAGGGGAGAGGGCCATGTCAGTGCTCCCGGCTGGCGAAGTCGATGCGCGGATCGACCAGGGTGTAGGTGAGGTCGCCGATCAGCTTCACCACCAGGCCGAGCAGGGTGAAGATGAACAAGGTGCCGAACACCACCGGGTAGTCGCGGTTGATCGCCGCTTCGAAGCTCATCAGGCCCAGGCCGTCGAGGCTGAAGATCACCTCGATCAGCAGGGAACCGGTGAAGAAGATGCCGATGAACGCCGAGGGGAAGCCGGCGATCACCAGCAGCATGGCATTGCGGAACACATGGCCGTAGAGCACGCGGGTACGGCTCAGGCCCTTGGCCTTGGCGGTGACCACGTACTGCTTGTTGATCTCGTCGAGGAAGCTGTTCTTGGTCAGCAGGGTCATGGTGGCGAAGTTGCCGATCACCAGCGCGGTGATCGGCAGCACCAGGTGCCAGAAGTAGTCGAGGATCTTGCCGGTGGTGGACAGCTCGTCGAAGTTGTTGGAGGTCAGCCCGCGCAGCGGGAACCAGTCGAAGTAGCTGCCGCCGGCGAACAGCACGATCAGCAGGATGGCGAACAGGAATGCCGGGATGGCGTAGCCGACGATGATCGCCGAACTGGTCCAGACATCGAAGTGGCTGCCGTGGCGCACGGCCTTGGCGATCCCCAGGGGGATCGACACCAGGTACATGATCAGCGTGCTCCACAACCCCAGCGAGATCGACACGGGCATCTTCTCGGCGATCAGGTCGATGACCTTGGCGTCGCGAAAGAAGCTGTTGCCAAAATCCAGCTGGGCGTAGTTCTTGACCATGATCCATAGCCGTTCCGGCGCCGACTTGTCGAAACCGTACATGTGTTCGATCTCGGCGATCAGCGCCGGGTCCAGGCCTTGGGCGCCGCGGTAGTTGGAGCCGGCCACCGAGACTTCGGCGCCGCCGCCGGCGATACGGCTGGTGGCGCCGTCGAAGCCTTCGAGCTTGGCGATCATCTGCTCCACCGGGCCGCCAGGGGCGGCCTGGACGATGATGAAGTTGATGATCAGGATGCCGAACAGCGTGGGGATGATCAGCAGCAGGCGCCGCAGGATATAGGCCAGCATGTCAGTTGGCCTCTTGCGCTGCGGGGGCTTCGCTCACCGCCGGCGTGACATCGGGCTTGATCCACCAGGTGTCGATGCCGATGTCGTACTTGGGCGATACCGCCGGGTGGCCGATGTGGTTCCAGTAGGCCACGCGCCAGGTCTTGATGTGCCAGTTGGGGATCACGTAGTAGCCCCACTGCAGCACGCGGTCCAGGGCCCGGCAATGGTCGATCAGGCTCTGCCGGGAGTCGGCGTTGATCAACTGCTCCACCAACTGGTCGATGGCCGGATCGCGCAGGCCGATGAAGTTGCGGCTGCCGGGATTGTCGGCGGCGGCGCTGGACCAGAACTCGCGCTGCTCGTTGCCGGGGGAGTTGGACTGCGGGTAGCCGCCGACGATCATGTCGAAGTCGCGCGAGCGCAGGCGGGTGATGTATTGCGACACGTCCACGCGGCGGATTTCGAGGTTGATACCCAGGTCGGCGAGGTTGCGCTTGAACGGCAGCAGCACCCGCTCGAACTGGGTCTGGGCCAGCAGGAACTCGATGGTCAGCGGCTTGCCGTCCTTGTCCACCATCTTGTCGTCGACGATCTTCCAGCCGGCCTCCTGCAGCAGCTTGTAGGCCTGGCGCTGCTGCTCGCGGATCATGCCGCTGCCGTCGGTGACGGGGTTGTGGAAGGCGGCGCTGAATACCTCGTCCGGTACCTTGCCGCGCAGCGGGTCGAGGATTTTCAGCTCGGCAGGGCTGGGCAGGCCGCTGGCGGCCATCTCGGAGTTCTCGAAGTAGCTGCCGGTGCGGATGTAGGCGCCATTGAACAGCTGCTTGTTGGTCCATTCGAAGTCCAGCAGCAGGCTGATGGCGTGGCGCACGCGGATATCCTGGAACATCGGCTTGCGCAGGTTGAAGATGAAGCCCTGCATGCCGACAGGGTTGCCGTTGGGCAGCTCTTCCTTGATCAGCCGGCCGTCGCGCACGGCGGGTACGTCGTAGGCGGTGGCCCAGTTCTTCGCGCTGACCTCCAGGCCATAGTCGAACTGGCCGGCCTTGAGCGCTTCGAGGGCGACGGTGTTGTCGCGGTAGGAATCGAAGGTCATCACGTCGAAGTTGTAGAAGCCACGGTTGATCGGCAGGTCCTTGGCCCAGTAGTCCTTGACCCGCTCGTAGCGGACCGAGCGGCCGGCCTTCACCTCGGCGACCTTGTACGGGCCGCTGCCCAGCGGGATCTCCAGGTTGCCGCGGCTGAACTCGCGGCCTTCGTACCAGTGCTTGGGCAGCACCGGCAACTGGCCGAGGATCAGCGGCAGTTCGCGGTTGTTGCCGTGCTTGAACTTGAACAGCACCTTGAGCGGGTCTTCGGCGACCACCTCGGCGACGTCGGCGTAGTACTGGCGATACAGCGGTGCGCCGTCCTTGAGCAGGGCGTTGAAGGTGAACACCACGTCTTCGGCACGCATCGGCCGGCCGTCGTGGAAGCGTGCCTCGGGGCGCAGGTAGAAGCGCACCCAGCGGTTGTCGGGGGCCTTCTCGATCTTGCCGGCCACCAGGCCGTATTCGGTGAAAGGCTCATCCAGGCTCTGGCGCATCAAGGTGTCGTAGATGGCGCCGATGTTGTCGGCGGGCACGCCCTTGTTGATGAACGGGTTGAGGCTGTCGAAGCCGCCGAAGCTGGACTGGCGGAAGGTGCCGCCCTTGGGGGCGTCGGGGTTGACGTAGTCGAAGTGCTTGAAGCCGGCCGGGTATTTCGGCGCTTCGTCGTAGAGGGTCAGGGCATGCTGCGGGGCGGCCAGCGCCGGGAGCGCGAGGCAGGCGAGCAGCAGGCTGCCGAGCAGTGGGCGCAGGCGGTTGCTTGGCTTCATTGGGCTTTCTCCGAAGTCTGCTTGAGCCACCAGCTGTTCAGCCCGAGGGTGTAGGGCGGCGTGGTGACGAAGGCGAACCGGTTGCGGTAGGCCAGGCGGTGCGTGTCGAGGTACCAGTTGGGGATCATGTAGTTCTGCCAGGACAGCACGCGATCCAGGGCGCGGGCGGCGGCGACCTGGTCGTCACGGCTGCGGGCGGCGAGCAGGGTGTCGAGCAGGTGGTCGACCACTGGGTCCTTGATGCCGGCGTAGTTCTTGCTGCCTTTGATGGCGGCCTGGCTGGAGTGGAAGTACAGCCACTGCTCGAGGCCCGGGCTTAGGGTCTGGTTCAGGGTCATCAGGATCATGTCGAAGTCGAACTGGTCGAGCCGTTGTTTGTACTGGGCCCGGTCGACGGTACGCAAGCGCGCATCGATGCCGATGCTGGCAAGATTTTCGACATAAGGTTGCAGGATGCGTTCGAGGTTGGGGTTCACCAGCAACAGTTCCAGGCGCAGCTGCTGGCCCTTGCTGTCGACCAGGCGCTGGCCGTTGAGCTTCCAGCCGGCCTGGCCGAGCAGGTTCAGGGCCTGGCGCAGGGCCTGGCGGCTGATGCCGCTGCCGTCGGTGTGGCTGACCTGGTAGGGCTGGGTGAACAGCTTTTCCGGCAACTGGTCGCGGAACGGCTTGAGCAGTAGCCACTCCTTGCCGGTGGGCAGGCCGCTGGCGGCGAACTCGCTGTTGGGGTAGTAGCTGCTGGCGCGGCGGTAGGCACCGTTGAACAGGGCGCGGTTGGTCCACTCGAAGTCGAGCATCAGGCCTAGCGCCTGGCGTACTCGCGGGTCGCTGAAAGTGGCGCGGCGGCTGTTCATGAACAGGCCCTGGGTCTGGGTCGGGATCTGGTGGCGGATCTGTGCCTTGATCACCTCGCCGCGGCGCACGGCGGGGAAGTTGTAGCCGTTGGCCCAGTTCTTCGCCTGGTGCTCGATATAGATGTCGAACTCGCCGGCCTTGAACGCTTCGAAGGCCACGGTGGCGTCGCGGTAGAACTCGTACTCGACGCGGTCGAAGTTGTACTTGCCGCGGTTTACCGCCAGGTCCTTGCCCCAGTAGTCCTTCACGCGTTCGAACACCACCCGGCGGCCGGGCTGCACTTCGCTGATGCGGTAGGGGCCGCTGCCCAGCGGTGGTTCGAAGGTAGTGGCCTTGAAGTCGCGCTTTTCCCAGTAGTGTCTGGGCAGCACCGGCATCTCGCCCAGGCGCAGGATCAGCAGCGGGTTGCCGGCACGCTTGAAGACGAAGCGGATGCGTTGCGGACCGAGGATGTCGACCCGCGCCACTTCCTGCAGGTTGGTGCGGTAGATCGGGTGGCCATCCTTGAGCAGGGTGCGGTAGCTGAAGGCGACATCGGCGGCGGTGATGGGCACGCCGTCATGGAAGCGCGCTTCGGGGCGTAGGTTGAACACCACCCAGCTGCGGTCCTCGCTGTACTCGACGGAACGGGCGATCAGGCCGTAGCTGGAGGTGGGCTCGTCGCCGGAGGGGTCGTACATGCCGGTGCCGACCATCAGCGGTTCGTTGAACTCGTTGATGCCGTACTGCAGGAAGTTGGGCGTGGTGACCGGGCTCGAACCCTTGAAGGTGTAGGGGTTGAGCGTGTCGAAGGTGCCGAAGGCCATCGCTCGCAAGGTGCCGCCCTTGGGCGCTTGCGGATTGACCCAGTCGAAGTGGGTGAAGCTGGCTGGATACTTGAGCATGCCGAACTGCGCGTATCCGTGGCTTTCGCTCACCATCGCGACGGCGGGGAAGCTCAAGGCCAGGCTGAGTGACAGCAGGAGGGGACGTATCAAGTCGGCATCCGATCCAGGGGGCGTTGGGCTTGGTTCGGGCTACAGTAACAGCTTGTCTGGAATGGAAAAAGGGTGCGATTCGGTCGGATGGATGTGGCTGATTGGGGCTGCCAGGCAGCCCCGGAACTCACATCAGTGCGACAGGTAGACGGTCAGGGTCTGCCCTGGCTTGAGCGCGTGTCCGCTGCGCGGGTTCCAGCGCTTGAGGTGCTTCATCTCGACATTGAAACGCTTGGCCACCAGGTAATAGGAATCACCCTTGCGCACCTTGTACTGGGTAGAGCGCTGCTTGGCCTCGGCCACGCGGTTGGCTGCCGCGCTCGGTGCATTGCCGCCGCGCAGGGCCAGCACCTGGCCGACCTTGAGGCTGTTGCCGGAGAGGCGGTTCCAGCGCTGGATATCCTTGACCGCGACGCGGTTGGCCTTGGCGATGCTGCCGAGGTTGTCGCCGCGCTTGACCCGGTAGCTGCGCGCCGCCGGTGCCTTGGTCTCGGCCAGGGCGGCCTGGAACACGGCCTTGTTCGGTTGCAGGCTGACCAGTTCCTCGGGCTTGAGGTTGGACATGCGGTCGCTGAGCAGCTGCGCCTTGGCGGTCGGTACCAGCAGTTGCTTGGGGCCGTCCACGGTCATGCGCTTCTTGAACGCCGGGTTGAGCTGGATCAGCTCGTCCTCGTCGATGTCGGCGAAGGCCGCGACCCGCGACAGGTCGAGGCGCTCGTTGATGGCGACGGCCTCGAAGTACGGCTCGTTGGCGATCGGGTTGAGGTTGACGCCGTAGGCGTCCGGAGTGTTGACCACCTGCGACAGGGCCAGCAGCTTGGGCACATAGTCGCGGGTTTCCTGCGGCAGCGGCAGGTTCCAGTAGTCGGTCGGCAGGCCGAGACGCTCGTTGCGCTCGATGGCACGGCTGACGGTGCCTTCGCCGGCGTTGTACGCGGCCAGGGCCAGCAGCCAGTCGCCGTTGAACATGTCGTGCAGGCGGTTCAGGTAGTCCAGCGCGGCGTTGGTCGACGCGGTGATATCGCGGCGGCCATCGTAGAAGTGGGTCTGGCGCAGGTTAAAGTGGCGCCCGGTGGACGGGATGAACTGCCACATGCCGGCAGCGTGCGCGCGGGAGTAGGCCATCGGGTTGTAGGCGCTCTCGATGGCCGGCAGCAGCGCGAGCTCCAGCGGCATGTCACGCTCTTCGAGGCGTTCGACGATGTAGTGCAGGTAGAGGCTGCCGCGTTCGCCGGCGTTCTCGAGGAACGACGGGTTGCTGGCGAACCACAGGCGCTGCTGTTCGATGCGTGGGTTGACGTCGATGCCGTCCTGCAGGGCAAAGCCCTGGCGCATGCGCTCCCAGACATCCTGGGGTGGTGCCTGCTCCTTGTGCTTGACCATCAGCGGGGCGGGCTTGTGCTTGATCCGCGCCTGATAGTTGTGCGCGCGAACGCTGTCGGATTCGTCGAGCTGACGGGTGCTCTGGCAGCCGACCAGGGTGGCGGCCAGCGCCAGCGCACTGATTTGTGCCAGTCGCGTCAGGGCGACCGAATGAGCGGTTCTGCGGCTACGGGAAGACATCGGCGGGGACGGTTATCCGGGCAAAAATTTCGGCGATTCTAGAAACCGGTCCCGGCCGGGTCAACCTTTACGGCTAGAGTGCGATATATCTTGGGGTTATCAGAACACGTCCTTCCAAGACCTCAAGGCAGCAAAAACAGCGGCTTGGCTGGTGTTCGAATGCCCCTTCCATTCGTCTGCTTTTTGTTTAACGGATATTTCAGCAGTGCGCAGGAAGGGGTTGGTGAGGCGCTCCAGGCCGATGTTCGACGGCAGGCTGATGCGATTGTCGGCGCGCAGGCGGGTAACGTCCTCGAAGCGCCGGCGAACAGGCTCGCTGTCCGGCTCCACGGCACGGGCGAAGCGCAGGTTGCTCAGGGTGTATTCGTGGGTGCAGTACACCAGGGTTTCGGCGGGCAGCGCGGCCAGGCGCTGCAGTGACTGGTGCATTTGTTCCGGGGTGCCCTCGAACAGGCGCCCGCAACCGGCGGCGAACAGGGTGTCGCCACTGAACAGTAGCGGCGTGGGCGATTGCGCAGTGTAATAGGCGATGTGCCCGAGGGTATGGCCGGGCATGGCCATGACCTGGAACTCCAGGCCCAACACCTGCAGCGTGGCGTTGTCCTCCAGGGCCAGGTCGCGGGCCGGGATGCGCTCGTGGGCCGGGCCGCAGACCCGGGCGCCGCTGGCGGCCTTGAGTGCCTCGACGCCGCCGACGTGGTCATGGTGGTGATGCGTCACCAGGATGTCCGCCAGCACCCAGCCGGGGTGGGCGCCGAGCCAGGCGAGCACCGGCGCGGCGTCGCCGGGGTCGACCACCGCGCAGCGGCGGTTGGCAGTATCCTGTAACAACCAGATGTAGTTGTCGGAGAAAGCGGGTAGGGCATCGATCTGTATCATGGTGCGGATCCGTATCGCCAAGCCTGGATATTGAAGGCATCTTAGCCGCGATGGCGCGGGCGGAGAACCTTCGAGGGAGAACGCAATGACCGACCAAGCCTTCGCCCAGGCCGACCCCGAATGGGTCGAGCTGATCCGCCTGGCCCGCGACTGGTTCAACGGCCCGCTCGGGCAATTGATGCTCAAGGAAGAAGAACTGCTGCTCGGCGAGGAGCTGGGACGCTTCTTCGGTGGCTACCTGGTGCACTACGGTCCGTGCGCCGAACCCCCGCCCAAGGCCACGCAGGTACAGCGCAACGTGCGCCTGGGCGCGCCGCTGCCCGGGGTGGAGATCGTCTGCGAGGAGCAGGCCTGGCCGTTGTCGGAGCACGCCGCCGACGTGGTGGTGCTGCAGCATGGCCTGGACTTCAGCCTGTCGCCCCATGGCCTGCTGCGCGAGGCGGCCAGCGCGGTGCGTCCGGGCGGTCACCTGCTGATCGTCGGCATCAACCCCTGGAGTGGCTGGGGCCTGCGCCATTTCTTCGGCCAGGGTGCCTTGCGCAAGGCACGCTGCATCTCGCCGTCGCGGGTTGGCGACTGGCTCAACCTGCTGGGCTTCGCGCTGGAGAAACGCCGCTTCGGGTGCTATCGTCCGCCGCTTGCCTCACCGGCCTGGCAGCAGCGCCTGGCTGGCTGGGAGCGGGTGGCGGGCGGCTGGCAGACGGCCGGCGGCGGTGTCTACCTGCTGGTGGCGCGCAAGATGGTGGTGGGCCTGCGGCCCCTGCGTCTGGAGCGCCGCGAGCCGATGGGCAAGCTGCTGCCGCTGCCGTTGGCCAAGGTCAACCGCAACGCCCCCCATCCGGAATCCGAAAAGCACTGAACACGAGTGGTACATGAGCGATAGCGTCGAGATCTACACCGATGGTGCCTGCAAGGGCAATCCTGGCCCGGGCGGCTGGGGCGTCCTGATGGTTTTCAAGGGCGTCGAGAAGGAACTGTGGGGCGGCGAGCGCGAGACCACCAACAACCGCATGGAACTGATGGCCGCGATCGAGGGGCTCAAGGCGCTCAAGCGCGAGTGCGAGGTGGTCCTGACCACCGACTCCCAGTACGTGATGAAGGGCATCAACGAGTGGATGACCAACTGGAAGAAGCGTGGCTGGAAGACCGCCGCCAAGGAACCGGTGAAGAACGCCGACCTGTGGATGGCCCTCGATGAGCAGGTCAACCGGCACAAGGTGACCTGGAAGTGGGTGCGCGGGCATATCGGCCACCCGGGCAACGAACGCGCCGACCAGCTGGCCAATCGTGGTGTCGACGAGGTCCGCGCGCAGCGCTGAGGCACCGTTCAACTGCGCCCTCTACTGTGGCCTTCGCGCAAGTGGGCCTGCCCCGCGATGGCCGCATAACGCCCGGGCTTGGGTTATACTCCCGCCCCGTCCTTACAAGCCCTGCCAGTTGGAGTCCCCCGCGTGGAACAGCAGCAAGACCAGCGCCTGGTCATTCTCGATACCGAAACCACCGGTATGCCGGTGGGCGAAGGCCACCGCATCATCGAGATCGGTTGCGTCGAGGTCATGGGCCGGCGCCTGACCGGTCGGCACTTCCACGTCTACCTGCAGCCTGACCGCGAGAGTGACGAGGGTGCCATCGGCGTCCACGGCATCACCGACGCCTTCCTGATCGGCAAGCCGCGTTTCGCCGACGTGGCCGAGGAGTTCTACGACTTCATCCAGGGCGCCACCCTGGTCATCCACAACGCGGCGTTCGACGTTGGCTTCATCAACAACGAGTTCGCCCTGCTGGGCCAGCACGACCGCGCCGATATCTCGCAGCACTGCAGCATCCTCGACACCCTGATGATGGCGCGCTCACGCCATCCGGGGCAGCGCAACAGCCTCGACGCCCTGTGCAAACGCTACGGCATCGACAACTCCGGCCGTGAGCTACACGGCGCACTGCTCGACTCGGAACTGCTGGCCGACGTCTACCTGGCGATGACTGGCGGCCAGACCAGCTTGTCGCTGGCCGGCGACGGCGCCGGTGGCGAAGAGGGGCAGGGCGGCACCGGCAGTGAGATCCGTCGTATCGCCGGGCGCGCGCCGGGACGGGTGATCATGGCCAGTGCCGAAGAGCTGGAGGCCCATGCCGAGCGTCTGGCGGCCATCGCCAAGTCGGCGGGTGGGCCGTCGCTGTGGCAGGCACTGACCGAGACATCCGCCAACTGAGGCGTCTGCCATAGCGCCCAATCGAGGGGCTTGCCCCGCGATTGCATCGACTACCCTGAGGGAAATTACCCGCAGAGGTAGCCGCCCGATGTACAAGGACCTCAAGTTCCCGATCCTCATCGTCCATCGCGCGATCAAGGCCGACAGCGTCGCCGGCGAGCGGGTGCGTGGCATCGCCGATGAGCTGGCCCAGGACGGCTTTGCCATCATCAAGGCCGCCGACCACGCCGAGGCACGCCTGGTGGCCGCTACCCACCACGGCCTGGCCTGCATGCTGATTGCCGCCGAGGGTGCCGGCGAAAACAGCCACCTGCTGCAGAACATGGCCGAGCTGATCCGCCTGGCCCGCCTGCGTGCGCCAAATCTGCCGATCTTTGCCCTGGGCGAGCAGGTCACCCTGGAGAATGCGCCGGCCGAGGCGATGAGCGAACTCAACCAGTTGCGCGGCATCCTCTACCTGTTCGAAGACACCGTGCCGTTCCTCGCCCGGCAAGTGGCACGGGCCGCGCACATCTACCTCGAAGACCTGCTGCCGCCGTTCTTCAAGGCCTTGGTGCAACACACCGCGCAATCCAACTATTCCTGGCACACGCCGGGCCACGGCGGTGGTGTGGCCTACCGCAAGAGCCCAGTGGGCCAGGCTTTCCACCAGTTCTTCGGCGAGAACACCTTGCGCTCGGACCTGTCGGTCTCGGTGCCGGAGCTGGGTTCGCTGCTCGACCACACCGGACCGCTGGCCCAGGCCGAGGCGCGGGCGGCGCGCAATTTCGGCGCCGACCACACCTTCTTCGTCATCAACGGTACCTCAACTGCCAACAAGATCGTCTGGCATGCCATGGTCGGTCGCGACGACCTGGTGCTGGTGGACCGCAACTGCCACAAGTCGGTGGTCCACGCGATCATCATGACCGGAGCCATCCCGATCTACCTGTGCCCCGAGCGCAACGAACTGGGCATCATCGGGCCGATCCCGCTCAGCGAGTTCAGCTCGGCGTCGATCCAGGCGAAGATCCAGGCCAACCCGCTGGCCCAGGGGCGGGCGGAGAAGATCCGCCTGGCGGTGGTGACCAATTCGACTTACGACGGTCTGTGCTACCACGCCGGGCAGATCAAGCAGATGCTCGGCGCCAGCGTCGAGGTGCTGCACTTCGACGAGGCCTGGTTCGCCTATGCCGCCTTCCACGACTTTTTCAGCGGACGCTACGCCATGGGCACGCCGCGCACGGCGGACAGCCCGCTGCTGTTCGCCACCCATTCCACCCACAAGCTGCTGGCGGCCTTCAGCCAGGCCTCGATGATCCACGTGCAGGACGGCGCGCTGCGCCAGCTGGATCGCGACCGCTTCAACGAAGCTTTCATGATGCACATCTCCACCTCGCCGCAATACAGCATCCTCGCCTCGCTGGACGTGGCCTCGAGCATGATGGAGGGGCCGGCGGGGCGTTCGCTGCTGCAGGAGATGTTCGACGAGGCGCTGAGTTTTCGTCGTGCCCTGGCCAACCTGCGTGAAAGCATTGCCCCCGACGACTGGTGGTTCAGCATCTGGCAACCGCCCATGGCCGAAGGCGCCCAGACCCTGGAGGCAGCAGACTGGCTACTGCGACCGGGGGCAGCGTGGCATGGCTTCGGCGAGATCAGCGACGACTATGTGCTGCTCGACCCGCTCAAGGTCACCCTGGTGATGCCGGGGCTCGATGCCGGCGGGGTGCTGGGCGAGTGCGGCATTCCGGCGGCGGTGGTCGGCAAGTTCCTCTGGGAGCGCGGGCTGGTGGTGGAGAAGACCGGGCTGTACAGCTTCCTGGTGCTGTTCTCGATGGGCATCACCAAGGGCAAGTGGAGCACGCTGTTGACCGAGTTGCTGGAGTTCAAGCGCCACTACGATGGCAACACGGCGTTGCGCGAGTGCCTGCCCAGCGTGGTCGCCGAACAGCCGTCACGCTATCACGGGCTGGGCTTGCGCGACTTGTGCGAGCAGTTGCACGGCTGCTATCGCGCCAATGCCACGGCCAAGCAGCTCAAGCGCCTGTTCACGCGCCTGCCGGAGGTGGCCATGAGTCCGGCTCGGGCCTATGACCAGATGGTGCGTGGTGAAGTGGAGGCGGTGCCGATCGAGCAACTGCTGGGTCGGGTCTCGGCGGTGATGCTGGTGCCTTACCCGCCGGGTATTCCATTGATCATGCCGGGTGAGCGCTTCACCGAGGCGACCCGTTCGATCCTCGACTACCTGGCGTTCGCCCGGGCCTTCGACCAGGGCTTTGCAGGTTTCGTCGCCGATGTGCACGGGCTGCAGCGCGAGGACCTTGGCCAAGGGCCGGTCTACACGGTCGACTGCGTCAGGGAATGCGGATGATCTCGACGCCGGTCTGGGCCAGCTCGAAACGGTTGTCGCCGAGGTGATTGACCCGATCGCCGATGGCCAGGCGGTAGGTGGTGATGGGCGAGCCCTGGGTGCTGCCGTCGGCCTGGAGCGTCGACTCCTGGAACTCGTGAACCGGGTAGATACGGCCTTCGGCATCGCGGGCGTGGAATTGGCCGACCATTACTGCTGCCATTTTCGGGGGAAACCTCTGAAACGTGTGGGAAATGTCTGTACCCATAGACCAGCGAAACGCCTGGGAAGTTTTCCGCCCGATGGAAAAAAATCAGGGGGACGAGGAACGGTCATCTATAACTAGTTACGTCCCTTTTTCCAGCAGAGGTAGTGCCATGAGCCAGGTCTATTCGGTAGCGGTCGTCGTCGGCAGCTTGCGCAAGGACTCCTACAACCGCAAGGTCGCCCGTGCGCTGGCGGAGCTGGCGCCGTCCAGCCTTGCCTTGAAGATCGTCGAGATCGGCGACTTGCCGCTCTATAACGAAGACCTCGAGACCGCTGCGCCGCCTGAGGCGTGGAAGCGTTTTCGCGACGAGATCCGGCGCAGTGACGCAGTGCTGTTCGTCACCCCGGAGTACAACCGTTCGGTGCCGGGCGGGCTGAAGAACGCCATCGATGTCGGTTCGCGGCCTTATGGGCAGAGCGTCTGGAGTGGCAAGCCGGCAGCGGTGGCCAGTGTGTCGCCGGGGGCGATCGGCGGCTTCGGCGCCAACCATGCCGTGCGCCAGTCGCTGGTGTTTCTCGACATGCCTTGCCTGCAGATGCCCGAGGTCTACCTCGGCGGGGCGGCGGCGTTGTTCGATGAATCGGGCAAGCTGAGCGAGAAGACCCGGCCGTTCCTGCAGGGATTCATCGACAAGTTCGCCTCGTGGGTGAAGTTGAACAGGGCGGTCTGAGCCGCAAAACATCGCGGGGCAAGCCCGCCCCACGCCAGCGTGCACTGGCCTGTATGGGGGCGGGCGGGCCCCGCGATGGAACCTGCTGTCAGACGCTCTGCGGCATCTCGCCCTTGGCCAGGCGCCGGTTGATATCGGCGATCACCTCGGGCAGTTCGTTGATGGTGTCGATCAGGTAGTGCGGGCGGGATCCGGCGAACAGCGTGTGAATACGCTTGCGCTCGCTTTCCAGCTTCTCTGCGCTCAAGGCGCGATAGCCTTCCCAGGTCAGTCCCAGGGCATTGCCCGAGCACACCAGGGCCACGGTCCACATCCCGGCACGACGACCTTCGAGGATACCCGGCACGGTGTCGTCGACTTTCACGCAGGCCGCCACATCGTCGATGCCCAGGGCGATCACGTTGGCCAGGGCCTGGGCCGGCCACGGGCGGCCGTTCGGGGTTTCGTCGGTGGCCACCACATGATCGGCGACGTAGCCGTTCTGCGCCGCCAGTTCCACCACCTTGTCCATCACCACTTTCGGGTAGCCCGAGCACGAGCCGATCTTCAGGCCGTCCTGGCGCAGCCCGGTCAGGGTGTCCAGCGCGCCGGGGATCAGCGCCGAGTGCACGGCGATCTTCTCGATCTGCAACGGCATGAAGCGCTCGTAGATGGCGGTGACGTCGTCGTCGCTGGGCGTGCGGCCGAACACCTTGCGATAACGCTCGGCGATCTCCGGCACGTCGCACAGGGTGCGGATGTGGTCCCACTTGCCCATGCCCATCGGGCCACGGGCCTCTTCGATGGACACCTGCACGTCGAACTCGGCGAAGGCCTCGACGAAGATCTGCGTGGGGGCGAAGGAGCCGAAGTCGACCACGGTGCCGGCCCAGTCGAGGATGGCGGCTTGCAGCTGGGTGGGGTTGCTGTAGTTCATGTGCGCGTTTTCCTTGAGTTCGGTGGGCAGAGGGTCAGATGTCCAGCACTTCCATTTCCCGCAGCACGTCGGCCACGGCATTCACGGCGGCCTGCATGCCCGCTGCGCCCACCACGCCGATGCAGCCGACGCGGAAGGTCTCGACCTGGGTCAGCTTGCCCGGATAGAGGATGAAGCCCTTGGCCTTGACCCGCTCGTAGAAGTCCTTGAACTGGTAGCGCGGATCCTTCGGGGCGTGGAAGGTGACGATGATCGGCGCCTGGATCTCGGCGGGCAGGAAACTGCGCAGGCCGAGCTTGGCCATGCCGTCGAGCAGGGTCTTGCAGTTGTCGGCATAGCGTTGGTGGCGTGCCGGCAGTCCGCCTTCCTCGTTGTATTGCAGCAGCGCTTCGTGCAGGGCGGCGACCACGTGGGTCGGCGGCGTGAAGCGCCACTGGCCGGTCTTGGCCATGTAGGCGTGCTGGTCCTGCAGGTCCATGGCCAGCGAGTGGGCGTTGCCTTCGGCGGCGGCCAGGGCGGTTTTCTCGGCGAAGACGAAGCCCATGCCGGGCACGCCTTCCAGGCATTTACCCGAGGCGGCGATCAGTGCTTCGAAGGGGACCTGCCGGGCATCGATCGGCAGTGCGCCGAACGAGCTCATGGCGTCGATGATCAGCCGCTTGCCGTGACGCTTGATCACCTGGGCGATCTCCGGCAGTGGGTTGAGGATGCCGGTACTGGTCTCGCAGTGGATCAGTGCCACGTGGGTCACGGCAGGGTCGGCGGCCAGCAGGCGGTCGACGTCGGCGGCGGTGGTCGGCTGGTCCTCGGCGGTCTCGAAGGTGCTGTAGGCGCGGCCCAGTACTTTGCAGATCTTCGCCAGGCGCTGGCCGTAGGCGCCGTTGATCAGCACCAGGACCTTGCCGTCGCGGGGTACCAGGGTACCGATGGCGGCTTCCACGGCGAAGGTGCCGCTGCCCTGCAGCGGCACGCAGTGGTGGCTGGCGGCGCCGTCGATGATCGCCAGCAGTTGCTCGCACAGGCTGGCAGTCAGCTGGTTGAAGTCGCGGTCCCAGGAGCCCCAGTCCACAAGCATGGCCTGGCGGGTGCGCAGCGAAGTGGTCAGGGGACCGGGGGTCAGCAGGATCGGGGCGTTGCTCATTCCGTGGTTCCTCACAGGCGGTGGGCTGGAAAACTATGGGGCCTAGGTTGCAATTCGCGGATGCATCAATCAAATTGTTTGTCGTTATGCCAGCCATAAGTAAGGCCGATATATATGAACCTGTTCCAGCTCAGAGCCTTCGATGCCGTCGCCCGCGAGGGCAGCTTCACTCGCGCCGCCGAGCGCCTGTTCATCAGCCAGCCGGCGGTGACCGGGCATGTCAAGGCGCTGGAGGAGCACTACCAGATCACCTTGTTGCGGCGTACCGCGCGGCGGGTCGAGCTGACCGAGGAGGGCACGCGCCTGGCGGCCATCACCCGGGCGATGTTCAGTCTGGCCGAGGAGGCCCAGGTCATGCTCGAGGCCAACCGGCAGTTGCTCACCGGGCGCCTCGAGGTGGCCGCCGACGGGCCGCACCGGGTGATGCCGATGCTGGCGTTGTTGCGCGAGCGCTATCCGGGCATCACCGTCAACCTGCGCCTGGGCAATGCCCAGGAGACCTTGGTCGCGTTGCTGTCCGAGCATGCCGACGTGGCGGTGCTGACCGAGATCGAGCCACGCAAGGGCCTGCATTTGCAGAGTCTGTGCGAGTCGCGCCTGTGTGCCTTGCTACCGGCGGGACATCCCTGGGCTGGCGCTGTCGGCGACCTGTCGCTGGCCGAGCTGGACAAGCAGATCATGGTGCTGCGCGAACCCAGCTCGACCACCCGGCGTACCTTCGACAAGGCCTGCACGGAGGGTGGGGTGCAACCGCGGGTGCTGCTGGAGCTGGACAGCCGCGAGGCGGTCACCGAGGCGGTGGCGGCCGAGTTGGGTATTGGAGTGGTCTCTTCCACCGAAGTGGCGCATGACCCGCGAGTGGTGGCGCGGCCGTTGAGCGGCGCGGGGCTGGTCAACCAGCATATGGTCGGCTGCCTGGAGCGCCGCCGGGAGCTGCGCCTGATCCAGGCGTTCCTGGGGCTGGCGGCTGGTCTGTGATGGCTGTTTTGAATGGAGCGGCCTAAGATGGCCGGCACTGCACCGACAGGACCGTCGATGAGCGAGAAAGACACCATTTCCATGCAACTGGTGCGCGAGGCGCTGTTGCAGACCTGCCCGGCCGGCGAGCCCGACGTCGGCCTGCTGGCCCGCGCCGGCATTGCCGTCGAGCACTTGCACCGGCCCGAGGCGCGGGTCAGTGCCGCGTCCTATGCCCGGCTCTGGCGCCTGTTGGCGCGGCGCTGCAACGACGAGTTCTTTGCCATGGACCCGCGCGGCCTGCGCAGCGGCAGCCTGGCGTTCCTGTGCCGGGCGAGCATGGCCCAGCCGACCCTGGGCGCCGGGTTGGAAACCGCGCTGGCGTTTCTGTCGCTGATGCTCGATGACCTGCAGCCGGGCCTGGTGCGCCAGGAAGGTCTGGCCGAGATCGTCATCAACGAGCCCCGCGACGAGCCGCGTCGCGCTTTCACCTACTTCACCTTCTGGATGATCGTGCACGGCGTTGCGTGCTGGCTGGCCGGTCGACGCATCCCGATCCTGGCCATCGACCTGCGCTGCGCCGAGCCGCCGTTCTGCGATGACTACCGGGTGATGTTCTCGGAAAACCTGCAGTTCGAGCGTCCGTGCACGCGCATGATTATCGCTGCCGAGTCCCTGGACCTGCCGTTGCGACGCAGCGAGGAGGAGCTGCAGCGCTTTCTCGCCGAAGCGCCGGGCAACATTCTGGTTCGCTACCGCGACCCGGCCAGTCTTGGCCGGCGCATCCGTACCGACCTGCTGCGTCTGGATCCGGCGCTGTGGCCCGACGGCGACAGCCTGGCCCGCCAGCTGTGTTTGTCACCCTCGACCTTGCGCCGGCGCCTGGCCGAGGAGGGACAGACCTACCAGGGACTCAAGGACAGCGTACGGCGCGAGCTGGCCATCGCCTGGCTCAGTCACGCTGAACCTGCGATGGGTGAGATCGCCGAGCGCCTGGGGTTCGCCGACAGCAGCTCGTTCTACAAGGCCTTTCGCAAATGGTTCGGCTGCAATCCCGGGCACTACCGTGCGCTGATCCTGGCGCGTGAAGGTGGCCACTGACGGTTTGCCCAAGGCGCGTTTCCCGCTGATGCGCGATGCTTCGCTGGACCAGCATGACGACCTCGCGAACAGCAGAGGATCATGCCATGTCCCCCATTTCCCCAGACTCCTCCCAACAGCAATCCAGCGCTATTGACGAGTGGATCGGTTCGAGGTTGCCCGGCTGGTTGCAGCGCGCCTCGGGCAGCCAGGTCAAGCGCCTGCGTGAGGCGCTGAACGCGCACCAGGCCACTCAGGCCCGCCTGCGGGGCCGCGCCCAGGGCCTGCTCCCTGTACACCGGTTTGCCGAGCAACGCTTTGCCGCGCTGCTGGCCGGGCCGCTGCCGGACGGTGTGACGTTCGGCCAGCTCGAGTGGTTGACCGTGCTGCCGGATATCACCAGCCCACCCCAGGTACCGCTGCTTGATTACGATGCGCATTTATCGCGTGAAAACGGCCTGTTGCGGTTGATGAGCAACTTCGCGGCGGGCGAGCGTTTCTACCAAGGTTCCGGCCTGGTGGCGGGCGCTGACGACACGCTGCTGTCCTCGGCTGACGTGCTGGCCGGGGCCTGTCGTGCGCTGGACGTGGGCGCGCTCTACCAGGCCGAGCTGGACCGGGTCTACGATGCGGCCACCCAGGAGGTGCTGGGCCATGACAAACGTTCGGGACTCTGGCTCGCCATGGAAATGGCGGCGCTCCAGGGCAGGATCAGCGCTGCCGACCAACTCGCCCTGCGGGAGGTGCTCGATGTTGGCCAGATGCACGTCCAGTTCGAGATCAAGGGTTATCCAGGCTTGCCGCAGGTGCTCGGACAACCGCTGGCCGATGGCCTGCTGATTCACCTGCGGGACAGCCAGGGCACGGAGCAGGGTGTGCTGCTCTATCTTCCCGGCGATCCGCGCGAGGTCTTGCGCCGTTACGATTCGGCCGCCGCCATGAACCGGGGGCTGGCCAATGACCTGCAGGACGCTCGTTATCGCCAGCACTTCACCCGGCTCATCAGCCTGGAGCAGCGTCCCGCTTTTGTCGCCCGGCTGGACAAGCGCCTGCAGGACACAATGCCGGACCTGGAACTGGAAGGACAGGTCCAGCCCGGCAATGTCTTCCAGGCGATGGCACGGCGACAGGTGCACAGGCTGAAAGCCGATGCCCGCCAGTTGCTGGTACCCACGGCCGAGGCCGATACTGCGGCCGGCAGGGCGCGCCTGGCCGCGTGGAAGGCCGCGGGCCTGGACCTGCTGAACCTGTCGGGGTTGTTCATTCCTGCCGTGGGTGCACTTCTGCTGGCGGATGTCGTTGTGCACAGCGCAGGGCAGATCTTCGAAGGCATGTCGGACTGGTCGCTTGGCCACCAGCACGAGGCGCTGGAGCATGTGCTGGGGGTTGCGGCCACGCTTGCTGCCACGGCAAGTACGGTAGCGACCGTCACGTTCGTGCGCAGTGCTTTCCTGGAGGGGATGGAATGGGTCAGTGACGAGGGGGACACGCTGCGCCTGTGGCCCAACGACCTCGGACCCTACGCCAGCGAGCCCGGTGCCGTCTTACTGCAGGCCGATGGCCGCTTCAGCGATGGGCAACGTGACTGGATACGGATGCGCGGGCGTTACTTCGAAATGTACCGGCCAGCGCCTGGGCGCCTGTACCGGCTGCGTCATCCCGTGCGCCCTGGCGCCTACGAGCCGCGCCTGCTGCACAATGGCGAGCGCTGCTGGCAGTTGCTCTACCAGCGGGCGCAGGCCTGGGATGACGCCGCGCAGATGCTCGATACACTGTGGCCGCTGGCACAGCCCAGATCCGCAGTCGAGGCCCGGCAGATCCTGCGCGCTGCCGATATGGACATCGACGAGCTGCGTGGCCTGCTGGTGGAGAATCGCCGCACGCCGATCAACCTGCGCGACACCCTGGAGCGTTTCGAGGCCGTCGAGCGTCTCGAGACGTTTTTCCAGCAACTGCGGCAAGACCCTGCCGCACTTGTCGATCCAGCATTGCTGGCGTGGTGTCGCACACGTGCGCAGGTGTCGACCGTGAGCGACATTCTCGAACGGCAGGCTGCGCTGCGGGCCCCGATGCTGGCACACCTGAGCCGTTTGCCCGACACCGAAGATGAACTGGCCCAACTGCTGGGCCAGAACTTCAGCAGGTTGCCTGGCAACTACGCGCGCGCCTTGTCCCTGGAGGTGAGCGAAGCGCAGCGCGAGCAAGCCATCGCCCAGCGTCGCCTGCCCCTCGGGCTGATGACCAGGGCGCGCGCGTTGGCGCGTCTGGCCCGGTTCAACCGAATGCTGGCGGGGCTCTACCTGCCGAGTGCCTACACCGACGACAGCGGTGTGCTGGCCATGGCGCTGCTCGACAGGCTCGGGATCGATGGCCTGCGGTTGAGCCTGGCCAGGGATGTCGCCCAGCACGAATCCCTGGCCAGCGTCGAGACCGGCACGCAAGCCACGCCACACTGGGTACTGGTTCATCAGGAGGGGGTGTTCCGGGTCTACGATGATACCGGTGCAGAGGTTGGCCTGGGGGCCGGCGACGATATCTTCGGCGCGCTCGAACATGTCCTTGCCGCACAAGGGGAGACCCGCCAGGCAGGCGCGGCATTGCGTGAAAGGTTGCTGGCCGTGCTGCCCGACACGCAGCAGGGCATCACCGGCATGCTCGGCTGGCCAGCTCGAGACGCCTGGTTCAATCCCGGGCAGCGTCTGGCAGACGGGCGGGTCGGCTACCTGCTTAGCGGGCGCGGGGCGGGTCGGTTATCCCAGCGAGAAATTCTGCGTGATGGCTTGCGCCAGTACTTTCCGGGGCTGGACGACGCGCAACTGGAGTTTGAGCTGGAGGTCAGGTGGCGCAGGGGTGTTCGCGCGCATGCGGTGCTCAGGGCGCTCGAGGACGACCTTCAGCAGTTGGACAAGGCCCTGGGCGATTGGGTTGGTTTCGCGCTCGACGATGCCTCTCGTGCCATTCGCGAGCGCTTTGCCGAGCGCCTGCAGCGGGCCTGGCGCGGGCTGGGCGAAACGCAGCTGACAGGCGGGCGAGGGCAGCGCCTGGGCTTGCACCTGAACTTCAGCGACCTGCCTGTCGCGACGTTGCCGGAACTGCCGTTGCAGGTCGATTTCTTCCACGTCAAGGCGCTGGTGATCAACGACACCACGATCAGTCACGTGCATGCCGGCTTTCTGCGCGCGTTCACCGACCTGCAACGGCTCGACTTGAGCCACAACCATCTGCTGCGGTGCCCGGACGGGCTGGGCTACCTGATCAACCTGCGCCGCTTGCGCCTGGCGGGCAACGAGATCCGGCTGGATGCCAATGCTGTCGAAGCCCTGAGTCGACTGCCGCTGCTGAGTCATCTGGACCTGAGCGAGAACAGGGCTGTCGGTGCCTTCAACCTGCCGTTTGACCATCTGTCGCACCTGGTCGAACTGCGCCTGCGCAGATGTGCATTGCGCGAGTGGCCGACAGGCCTGTCGCTCTGCGGATCTCTGAAGCTGGTCGACCTGCGTGGCAACGCCTTGCCTGGTGCGCCGCGGGAAATCCTCAACATGCCCCAGGTGTTTCGCGAGTCGTTGCTGGTCGACGACAATCGCCTGACCTTGCATGAGATGGCCAACCTTGCAGCACTCGATCCTATCCAGGAACCGCCCGAATATGCGCAAGGACGAGAGTGGTGGGCCGCAAGCGGTGCTGGCGCGGCGGCGCACAGGCAGATGTGGGACACACTGCAGGCTGTTCCAGGCAACGACGACCTGTTCCTGTTGCTCGAGCGCCTGGAGGCCGTGGCCGACTACAGTTGGTCGAAAGCATTCCTGCACCGGCAGGTATGGCGAATTCTTGCTCTCATCCACACCGATGCGGACTTTGCCACCGCTGTCCGTGGCCTGCTGGCACGCAGGCCGAACGACGATAACAGTGTGCTGTCACTTTTCAGCCAGGTGCTGCAGTTGCATGCCGATGCGCTGGCCGGGCAGCCAACGACCCGCCTGACGGGGGCACAGTTGCTGGCGTTGGGCAAAGGGCTGTTCCGCCTGGAGCGCCTGCAGTCGTTCGCCCAGGCGGACATCCTCGCGCGGGGTAGCAGTCTGCGGGCCAGCGAGCATGGCGCATTGGCCCTGCGCTATCGGCTCAAGTTGCGTCGGGCACTGGCCCTGCCGTTCCAGCCGCAGCGCATGTACGAAGTCGGCTCCCCGGTGGTGAGCGAGCTGCAGCTCGGCGCTGCCCAGGACGCCGTGCAGGCTGCCAGTACCCCCCAGGCCATGGCTGTCGACCTGTGCCGGCGCGCATTCTGGCAGCGCTTTCTTGAACGTTACGATGCCGCTGCGTTCGCCGTGTCGCAGCCCGAGGCCGAGCGCCAGGCGCTGAGTGAGCGCCTGACCCTGGAGTTCATGCAGCGCATGGCGCGCATCGCCGACGACAGTGAGCGTGGCATCGGTCGCTAGCGGCCAAACCGGTCATCCAGATTGACAGCTTTGGCCATTGCCGCGTCGCAGACGCGGCGCGAACATCGTCGGACCGATGGTTCCACTCCAAAAACAACAACTCAGGAGTCCGACGATGCGTGATTACGCCGAGGCCGCTCGTTCGTTCGACCATGCCCGGGCCGCCGCGGCGGCGCTGCATGGCGACTTCGAGGCCCTCAATGCCTGTGTCGAGTGCTGTGACCGACACACCGGCAGTGACCAGCCTGCCCTGATCTGGGAAGACCGGGAGGGCAACAGCGAACGCTACAGTTTCGAGCAGTTGCAGGCCCTGGCCGCCCGTTTCGCCAACGTGCTCAAGGCCCAGGGCGTGGTGGCCGGCGACCGGGTGGCCGGGCTGCTGCCACGAACCCCCGAGCTGCTGGTGACGATCCTTGCCACCTGGCGCCTGGGCGCGGTCTACCAGCCGTTGTTCACCGCCTTCGGCCCCAAGGCCATCGAGCACCGGCTCGAACAGTCCCAGGCCAAGGTGGTGGTCAGCGACCGCAACAACCGCCCCAAGCTCGACGATGTGGCGGATTGCCCGACCCTCGTTACAGTTGGCGCGGTTGCCGGCGAGCTGGATTTTCACCAGGCGCTGGCAGTCGCGGACAGCGTCTGCGCGCCGGTCATGCGCCGCGCTGACGCCCCGTTCCTGCTGATGTTCACCTCGGGCACCAGCGGCCCGGCCAAGCCGCTGGAGGTGCCGCTGCGCGCGATTGTCGCGTTCCAGGGCTACATGCGCGATGCCGTTGGCCTGCGTCCGGAGGACAACTTCTGGAACCTGGCCGATCCAGGCTGGGCCTATGGCTTGTACTACGCCGTCACCGGGCCGCTGTCCCTGGGCCACGCCACGACCTTCTACGACGGGCCGTTCAGTGTCGAGAGCTGCGCACGCGTCATCGACAAGCTGGGCATCACCAACCTGGCCGGATCGCCTACCGCCTTCCGTTTGCTGATCGCTGCCGGCGAGGCCTTCAGCGCGCCGGTCAAGGGACGTTTGCGGGTCGTCAGCAGTGCTGGCGAACCCCTCAACCCCGAGGTGATTCGCTGGTTCGCCGACGAACTGGGGGTGACTATCCACGATCACTACGGCCAGACCGAGCTGGGCATGGTGCTGTGCAACCACCATGCGCTGGAGCATCCGGTACAGGCTGGCGCGGCCGGTTTCGCCATCCCCGGGCATCGCATCGTGGTACTGGACGAGCAGGGCGCCGAGTTGCCCGTCGGCCAGCCTGGCATTCTCGCGGTGGACCGGGAGCAGTCGCCGCTGTGCTGGTTCGCCGGCTACCACGGCTTGCCGACCAAGGCCTTCGTCGGCCGCTACTACCTCAGCGGCGACACCGTCGAACTCAACGACGATGGCAGCATCAGCTTCGTCGGCCGTAGCGACGATGTGATCACCACTTCGGGCTACCGGGTCGGACCGTTCGACGTGGAGAGCGCGCTGGTCGAGCATCCAGCGGTGATCGAGGCCGCGGTGATCGGCAAGCCAGACCCGGAGCGCACCGAACTGATCAAGGCGTTCGTAGTGCTCGCCAAGGGTTGCGAGGGAACGCCGGAACTGCAGGAAACCCTGCGCCAGCATGTGCGCCAACGCCTCTATGCCCATGCCTACCCACGTGAGATCGACTTCGTCGACGAACTGCCCAAGACCCCGAGCGGCAAGCTGCAACGCTTCATCCTGCGCAACCAGGAAATCGCCCGACAACAAGCCGCGCAGCCGATCGCTGCGGGCGCCTGAAGGAAATACGCCATGCAGATCCAGAACAAGCACTTCATCGTCAGCGGCGCGGCCTCGGGCCTGGGCG
Source organism: Pantoea sp. Cy-639 (assembly GCF_011752525.1). Taxonomy (GTDB): domain Bacteria; phylum Pseudomonadota; class Gammaproteobacteria; order Pseudomonadales; family Pseudomonadaceae; genus Aquipseudomonas. Next base: position 173,585 of record NZ_VWXI01000011.1, read on the forward strand.
CCGCCACCGCGCAGATGCTCATCGAGGCCGGGGCCAAGGTCATGCTGGTCGACCTCAATGCCGCCGCCGTCGAGGCCAAGGCCGCTGAACTGGGGGCCAACGCCCGCTTCGCGGTGGCCGACATCAGCGATGAACAGCTCGCCAAGGCTGCGGTCGACGCCGCGATCAGTGCCTTTGGCAGCCTGCACGGGCTGGTCAATTGCGCCGGCATCGTCGGCGCCGAGAAGGTCCTGGGCAAGCACGGCCCGCATGCCCTGGGCAGTTTCGCCAAGGTCATCAACGTCAACCTGGTCGGTAGCTTCAACCTGCTGCGCCTGGCCGCCGCGGCCATGGCCGAGGGGGCGGCGGACGAGGGGGGTGAGCGCGGCGTGATCATCAACACCGCGTCGATCGCCGCCTATGACGGTCAGATCGGCCAGGCCGCCTACGCCGCCTCCAAAGGCGCCATCGCCAGCCTGACGCTGCCGGCTGCCCGCGAGCTGGCGCGTTTCGGCATTCGCGTGATGACCATCGCTCCAGGTATTTTCGAAACCCCGATGATGGCAGGCATGACCGAGGAAGTCCGTGCCTCGCTGGCCGCCGGGGTACCGTTCCCGCCACGTCTGGGCCGTCCGCAGGAATACGCGGCGCTGGCCCGCCACATCATCGAGAACAGCATGCTCAACGGCGAGGTGATCCGCCTCGACGGCGCGCTGCGCATGGCTGCCAAATAAGGAGAAACGCACATGACCCTCGCCAACGACCCGATTGTCATCGTCAGTGCCGTGCGCACGCCCATGGGTGGCCTGCAGGGCGACCTCAAGAGCCTCACCGCGGCGCAGCTGGGCAGCGCGGCGATCCGCGCCGCCGTCGAGCGCGCCGGTATCGATGCCGCCAGCGTCCAGGAAGTGTTGTTCGGCTGCGTGCTCCCCGCCGGCCAGGGCCAGGCCCCGGCGCGCCAGGCAGCCCTCGGCGCTGGCCTGGACAAGCACACCACCTGCACCACCCTGAACAAGATGTGCGGTTCGGGCATGCAGGCGGCGATCCTGGCCCATGACCAACTGTTGGCCGGCAGCGCCGATGTCATCGTCGCCGGCGGCATGGAGAGCATGACCAACGCACCGTACCTGCTGGACAAGGCCCGTGGCGGTTACCGCATGGGCCACGGCAAGATCATCGACCATATGTTCATGGACGGCCTGGAAGATGCCTATGACAAGGGGCGCCTGATGGGCACCTTCGCCGAGGACTGCGCGCAGACCGGCGCTTTCAGTCGTGAGGCCCAGGACAACTTCGCCATTGCCTCTCTGACCCGCGCCCAGGAAGCCATCAAGCAGGGTCGCTTCGCAGCCGAGATCGTTCCGGTGGAAGTCACCGAGGGCAAGGAAAAGCGCATCGTCAAGGACGACGAGCAACCGCCCAAGGCGCGCCTGGACAAGATCGCGCAACTGCGCCCGGCCTTCCGTGAAGGCGGCACCGTCACTGCCGCCAACTCGAGCTCGATCTCCGATGGCGCCGCGGCGCTGGTGCTGATGCGCCGTTCCGAGGCTGAAAAGCGTGGTCTCAAGCCACTGGCATTGATTCACGGTCATGCCGCCTTCGCCGATACCCCGGCGCTGTTCCCCACCGCGCCGATCGGCGCCATCGACAAGCTGATGAAACGCACCGGCTGGAACCTGGCCGAAGTTGACCTGTTCGAGATCAACGAGGCCTTCGCCGTGGTCACCCTGGCGGCCATGAAGCATCTCGACCTGCCCCACGCGAAGGTCAACATCCATGGCGGTGCCTGTGCCCTGGGCCACCCGATCGGCGCATCGGGCGCGCGTATCCTGGTGACCTTGCTCTCGGCTCTGCGCCAGAACAACCTGCGCCGTGGCGTGGCGGCCATCTGCATCGGCGGTGGCGAGGCCACGGCCATGGCGGTCGAGTGTCTGTACTGAGGTGAACCATGCTGGTAACTGAAGAGCAACAACAAATCGCCGATGCGGTGCGGGCGTTCGCCCAGGAACGCTTGAAGCCGTTCGCCGAGCAGTGGGACAAGGCGCACCGTTTCCCGAAGGAGGCCATCGCTGAGATGGCCGAGCTCGGCCTGTTCGGCATGCTGGTGCCGGAACAGTATGGCGGCAGCGACACCGGTTACGTGGCCTACGCCATGGCCCTGGAAGAGATCGGCGCCGGCGATGGCGCCTGCTCGACGATCATGAGCGTGCATAATTCGGTGGGCTGCGTGCCGATCCTCAAGTTCGGCAACGAGGCGCAGAAACAGCAGTTTCTCGCGCCGCTGGCCAGCGGGTCGATGCTCGGCGCGTTCGCCCTGACCGAACCCCAGGCCGGCTCCGACGCCAGCAGCCTGAAGACCCGGGCCCGGCGTGACGGTGACCACTACGTGCTCAACGGCAGCAAGCAGTTCATCACCTCCGGGCAGAACGCCGGGGTGGTGATCGTCTTCGCCGTCACCGATCCGGATGCCGGCAAGCGTGGCATCAGTGCCTTCATCGTGCCCACCGACTCGCCTGGCTACCAGGTGGCGCGGGTTGAGGACAAGCTCGGCCAGCACGCCTCCGACACCTGCCAGATCGTCTTCGACAATGTGCAGGTGCCAGTACGCAACCGCCTGGGCGAGGAGGGCGAGGGCTACAAGATCGCCCTGGCCAACCTCGAGGGCGGGCGTATCGGTATCGCCTCGCAGTCGGTCGGCATGGCTCGTGCTGCCTTCGAGGTGGCCCGCGACTACGCCAACGAGCGCCAGAGCTTCGGCAAGCCGCTGATCGAACATCAGGCGGTGGCCTTCCGCCTGGCCGACATGGCTACCAAGATCGCCGTGGCCCGGCAGATGGTGCTGCATGCCGCGGCGCTGCGCGATGCCGGGCGTCCGGCGCTGGTGGAAGCCTCGATGGCCAAGCTTTTCGCCTCGGAAATGGCCGAAAAGGTCTGTTCGGATGCCTTGCAGACCCTGGGCGGTTATGGCTATCTGAGCGACTTCCCGCTGGAGCGCATCTACCGCGATGTGCGGGTCTGCCAGATCTACGAAGGCACCAGCGATATTCAGCGCATGGTCATTGCGCGCAATCTTTGAAGGAGCAGACTGCATGGCATTCGAAACCATCCTGTTGGACATCCACGGCAAGGTCGGCCTGATCACCCTCAATCGCCCGCAGGCGCTCAATGCCCTGAATGCGCAGATCGTCGGCGAGATCAATCAGGCGCTGGATCAACTGGAAAAGGATCCGAGCATCGGCTGCGTAGTGCTGACCGGTTCTGCCAAGGCCTTCGCGGCTGGCGCCGACATCAAGGAAATGGCCGAGCTGCAGTACCCGCAGATCTATGTCGAGGACCTGTTCAGCGACGCCGACCGCATCGCCAACCGGCGCAAGCCGATCATCGCCGCGGTGTCCGGCTTCGCCCTGGGCGGTGGTTGCGAGCTGGCGATGATGTGCGATTTCATCCTCGCCGCCGACAATGCCAAGTTCGGCCAGCCGGAGATCAACCTCGGCGTGCTGCCTGGCATGGGTGGCACCCAGCGCCTGACCCGCGCGGTGGGCAAGGCCAAGGCCATGGAACTGTGCCTGACCGGCCGCCTGATGGGCGCCGAGGAAGCCGAACGAGCGGGCCTGGTGGCGCGTATCGTGCCGCAGGCCGAGCTGGTGGAGGAAGCGTTGAAGGTGGCCGCGACCATCGCCAGCAAGTCGATTCCGGTGAGCATGATGGTCAAGGAGAGCGTCAACCGCGCCTTCGAGGTCACCCTGAGCGAAGGCGTGCGCTTCGAGCGCCGGGTGTTCCATGCCGCGTTCGCCACCGAAGACCAGAAGGAAGGCATGGCTGCGTTCATCGGCAAGCGCGAGGCGCAGTTCAAGGACCGGTGAAGCAGGTGGGGCGCTGGCTGGCCAGCGCCCTGTGGGGTCAGAGGTTGAAGAAGTGCGCGCTGGCCGCCGCGGTGGTGATCGGCGCGCGATAGACTTCGCTGACGCTGCCGTTGGCTTCCGTCACTTGCTGCCCGGCCGCGTGGCGCTGGGCGAGGGTTTTCAGGTGGCCTGCGGTGAAATCGACCTTGGCAGCCTCCTGGGCCGCGTAATGAAAGTGGGCGTACCACAGCACCTGACCGTTGTGGCTGATACTGTACTCATCGAGAAAGTCGACGGGGCGCCCCTTGACTCTGGCCAGGCGTACACGTGTACCCACCCTGGCCAATTGCACCTGGCCTTGTTCGATCAGGAACTGTACCTCGGCCATGCGCGGTTTCTGCGCCAGGGCCGCTTCCAGGCGTAACCTGGTTGCCTGCTCTTGCAATGCTTCGGCTTCTGCGCGCAAGGTTCTGGCCGTGCCCTCGGCATCCAGCCCCTGGATACCCTCGTCGGTGGCGTTGTCCGCGGTCAGGCGGGCCTCGATGGCTTCGACCTGGTTCAGCAGGCGTGCACGCTGATGGAGCACGGACTCTTCGATTTCCACCGGTAGATAGCGGTTGCCGGCTCGACGGACACTGGCCACCTCTTCCCGCGTCCTGGCCATCAGGGCGGCGCTTTCCTTCAGCAGGCGTTTGAGGCTGCGCCCCGTGGAACCAGGCGCAGCCTTGACAGGTTTGAGCTCCACCCAACTGCCCTGTCGGAGCTGGTAGGTCCGCCCTGGCGTGTGGGTTTCCGGCCCTGGCAAGTCAACAGTAGTCGCATCATCAGGGCGAGGTTTGGCCAGTAGCACCCCGTGCTCGGCAGTCTCGATCAGGCCAGGGAGTCTGTGGCGCAGTTGACCCAGGGTGCTGACCGGCGGGTAGTCGGGGAGCTCGGCGAGATCGCGTGCGACATCGCGCAGCAGATGCTCCACGCCGACTTGCAGTTGCCTGATGGTGTCAGGTGTACCCGCGTCCGCTGTCAGGTCGAGGAGGATCTGCAGTTGCCGCTGGCTTGTCTGCAGGCGCTCGCTGATGCTCTGGAGCAGGCGGACGTTGGCCTCGGCATCGACCTGTGGCTGCGCCAATACACTTAGCCGCTGGGCAATGCCCAACTGCAGGTTGTCCCAGGTCCGGTCTAGCCAGAATGCCGCTTCCAGGGACAAGTCATGGAGTAGCGTCAGTTGGTTGACGAGGTTCTCCGCCTGCAGGAAGCGCAGGATCAGTTCCGTTTTCGCGTTGGCCGGCACGCTGGCAGCGAGGTCGCGCCATTTGACGATCTGTTCGAAGCGCGGGCCCGCCAGCCTGGCCAGTGCGTCGTGCGTGTGACGCAGGCGAGCATTGTTCTCCAACATGCGTTCAAGCAGTTGGGCCTGCTGTTCCAGACGCTGCGTGGTGATGCGCGTGTCGGCCTCATCCAACGGCTGGCCCCGCTGGTGTTGCTCGACCAGTTGCGACAGTTGTGTGCGATGGGGATCGAAGCGTTGCTTGAGGAGCTTGTGCAGCACCAACTGGCAAAAGCTCTCCTGACGCAGGGCTGCGGCTTGCGCCATCCTGAAGTTCTTCATGGGGGCCAGGGCATTGCGGCTTTTCAGGTGCTCGAGGTGGTTGAGCCAGAAGGTGGCAAGCTGGCTGAGCTTGTCCTGGCATGTACTCAACGTCTTGTCATCGCGAGTGGCAGCGACCAGTTTCTCCAGGGTCGTCATTTCGCGCGCTTTGCTATCGAACGCGGCTTTGTCAGCACTGATCAGTGCGTCCGCTGCCTCCAGTGCGTTCTGCCTTTGCAGGCGCATGCGTTCCATGTGCTCGGTGATCGGCATGCCACCCTTGCCTTTGTAGTACAGCCCAAGGTCCAGCGCCCAGCGGCCCAGTTCATCCTGGCGCAACCAGGGGCCGGGCGTCTGGTCCGGGCCGATGATGCGCATCTGCTGGCGCTCACTGTCATGTCGTACTTCGTAGGCCTGGCGGGTGGTAACCCGGATGATCTTGCCGTCGACCACGGGGTGTCGCTCATGCGCGAGCACTGCGTAAAACCGGGAGTCGTGCAGGTACAGCCCTTGGAACGGGCCTATGGGGGCGGGCGTACCCAACTGCGACAAGGTCAAATTTGCCTGGAGCTTATCCAGGTTCCCTTGTTGTTCAGCATTAAGGGTTCTGTCGGGGGTCGACCAACTGAAATTGAAGTTCTGCCGGGTGACCAGTTCGGTGCTGGCCGGCTCGGGTTCGGTTGCCGGGGTTGATGGGTCGACCGGCAGTGTTGCCGTTGGCAGGATGCTTTCCTGCTCCAGGCGCAGACGCATCAACGAGTGGGAGAACAGCAACATGGCAATGTTGACCAGCAAGTCGATCATCGCCAGTTCGTGTCGGGTGGGATCGCGTACTGGTTCGGTTTCCACGAACTCCGCCAGTGCCACCTCCATCTGCGCCAGCCAGGCCACCTTGCCCAGAGTACTGCCTGCCAGGGGCAACAGCGTGTTGAACAGCAACCAGCCCAGGGTCTTCCAGTGCTCCCAGCGTGTTTGCGCGGTGCTCGCCGATCGTTCCTCGAAGCGGGCGATGGACTCGTTGACGCAAGCCAGGTAGAGAGCCTGGCCCAGATCCACAGGAGGTGGGTCGAGCGCCAGGATGACTGCGGGCGGCTTGCCGAAAGGCACGGAGGCGGGGTCGTCTATGGGAAAGAACAGGTGAGGCTCGAGGAACCCCCCATGTGCGTAGAACCTGCGGTCCTCGGCCGGTAGCCGATATAGCAGGTCGTCCTGCAGCGCGCCGGGTGTGCTGATGGCGACGAACAGGGCCAGGCGATCGTGGAAATACAACAATGAGTCCTGGTGCAGTGGGCGGTAGAGCAGACAGCTTTGGGCGCTGGGGGACAGTGGCTCGATCAGCCAGGTGTTGCGCGGATAGTCCGCATCCGCACCGGGAGACTTGATGAAACCCAGCTGTCGGATGGTCCACTGGCTAGCGTCCACGCCTGGTTGTCGACCGAGTGCCTGGCTGATGTGTTCGGGAGCCTGGGCATCGTCGACTTTGCCTTGCAGGTGCAATTCCATTGCCAGGGCCGGCAGTTGTGCGCGCAACTGTGCCATCAGCAGCCGTTGGCGTTCTTCACGCTGGCTGACATCGGTGAGCAGCATGCGGCGCAGCAGGGCAGGGTAGGTGCTACCAATATCGAGGTTGCTGATCACGGCCCGCAGGTAGTGTTCATTCATCCAGGCCGGGAGTGGTGTATCTGTGGTGGAAGCCAGGGTGATCCGGCCTGGCTTGAGCAGGCCGAGATTGCCGATTGCCAACTGGGCCAGCGTGAAGTCCAACGGGTTCTCTTCGCCAGACATCACGATGCCGCCCTGCCCAGGCAGTGCGGCAGCGGTCACCTGGTAATTGGTGACTCGCACCTGCTCGGGTGTGCAGGTCGTTCCGGGATGATCCGCGGCGAAACGCGCGGCCAGTTGCTGGTTGGCGAAGGTTTCGGCATCGGGCACGTCGTCCAGCCAGAACCGCCCTCGGGCGTCATGGTAGCGCTGTGCGACATCGACCAGCAGCGTGCTGTAGCGCATCAGTGGCCGACCTTTGGCGTTGCGCAGCCACTCGGGCAATTGCGTCGAAAGGCTTCTGCGCTGTGCGGCCTCGGTTTCATTGCATAGGTCGATCAGCGATGTGAAGCGGTCCAGGTCGAGGCTCAGGGTGATGGCGTCGAGCTTGTTCTGAGCGTTGGCGGCGATCTGCTCGATGAGCTGTAGTTGCTGTTGCAGCAACCCTAGCGCCTGGTTCTCGAAGGCGGAGGGGAATTGAAAGTCGAGTTCTATTGTGTAGGGCGTGAGGGGGGAATTGGCGTTGCGGTAACGGCGAATCGCATTCAGCACGGATTGCCGTGATTCGAATCTGAGCAGCTTGCCGCTCAGGGTGTAGAGCAGCGTCAGGTTGCGTTCCGGGTCTAGGTCTCGGTGTTCGATCAGGACCGCACTGGCAAGGTCCACATCCAGGTCGCCATCGGCGGAGAAGTTGGCGGCGAGGCCGGTCACCGTCAGGCCCCGGGTATTTTGCCAATGGCTGCGGGTCGCCGCGAGCGGGTAGGCGTGCACCAGTCTGGCTGTGGTCAGGGCGAACTGAGGCCAGCTGCTGTCCTTGGCGCAGGAGGCTATTGCCTGTTGGAACTGGTCGTGAAGGTAGTTTGCATACCAGCGCCATGGCGTCTCGCCTTGCTGGTCAAAGCGCCGCCAGTAGCCGATCAGTTGCTGTTGGTAGGCCTCCAGCAGCAGCGGGCCGGTCTCGTTGATCAGTAGCTCTGCCTCGTGTAGGTCGATCACTACCTGGCCACTCGGATCGCTGTCCAGCCGGGTGGTGAGGAAGTCGGCGCCGTCGTTCAGGTTGAGCGTGCTGCGTTGGCAGTAGCGCTCCACCAGGACTTGCGCCAGGGGGCGGATCCAGGCGTGGTCGGTGTGTGGATGGCGGCTGTCCAGGAACAACTGGAGAGGGTCGTGTGGGCTGCCGGGGTAGTGTGCCTGCCATCGCTCGAGTAGCAGCTGTTCGGCGCTTTCCAGCAGGGTGGGGCGGTCGCTGAAGCGTCGGGCGACCTCGCAGTCGAGGCTGCTGAACTGTGCCAGGCGTTGATGAAGATTGTCGTTCATGATGTCGGACCTCTGGGATAAGAGGTCCATCAGGCCGCACTACGTTCCTTTGTGTGCGCTAGCCCGTTATCGCTCGTTGCCAATGGGCTGGCAGACCAGCATTTGTTGCCGCATATTGCCTATGTGCGCTTACCAGACGCGTCCCTTATGGAAAATACGCCACCAATGGGCGGATTCCTGGTCATTTCACTCGAATCCCCTTTCATTTAGGTTGCCCGCCGCCGTTTCGCACCTTAGACTGCCGCCCCCTGTAAAAGAGTGCCGGTTGGCGCTTGAAGAATTCCGCGGCCGACGCGATGGCGTCGGCGGCACCCGAATCGCCCATATGCACATTTTTTCATAGAGAAATCGATGACCAAGGAACAGTTGCTGGCCATGTCGGCCGATGACTACATGAACGCCGAGCAGCTCGCGTTCTTCACCGCGATGCTGCAAGCGATGAAAGTCGAAACCCATGAGCGCATCGAGCTCAGCCGCACCGCCATCGAAAGCCTGGACAGCCCGTCGGACCCTGCCGACGTGGCTTCGGTCGAGGAAGAGCGCACCTGGCTGGTCAACGCCATCGATCGCGACCAGCGTCTGCTGCCGCAACTGGAGATGGCCCTGGACCGGATCGGCGACGAAAGCTTCGGCTGGTGCGACGACAGCGGCGAGCCGATCGGCTTGAAGCGCCTGCTGATCAGCCCTACCACCAAGTACTGCATCGAAGCCCAGGAGCGCCACGAACAGCTCGACCGCCATCAGCGGCAGATCTGATCCGCCTCCCTGCGCAAGGCCCCACGGAGCAGTCCCTGGGGCCTTCGTGTTTTTTTGCCTTGCATCAAGGGCGGCGGCCTTGTGGGCCGTTGTGCGTGGATGAGAAGTGCAGGTAGGCGAGATCGCCGAAGGTACCCGAACCTACCGCACCCAGCTCGATACCTTGTTCGAGGCGATGGCCCAGGTGCGTGGCGACGCTACGTGCCCACCCACAACGCCCGTGACACCAGCGAACTGATGCATGACCTGTCCGTACCGATCATCGTCCAGGGTCGGCATTGGGGAGGCTTGTGCCTGGGGTATCGCCCCGAGTCCGGGCGCGACTGAGACGTTTGTTGCTGCCAGTGCAATACAGCTGTACTGGCCTAGGCTTTTTTTCGCGGCAGACAGGACGTATCATGCGCACATCGTTAGGTTGCTAATTAAATTCCGGAGGGAATGATGAATAGCCGAGTCGATGTGGCCGTGATGATTGGTACTGGTGTGCCGCAGTCGTTGCAAGCCCTTGGCAAGCGGATCTGTTGGGTGGTGTTGGTCGATGGCGAGCGGCGCGGCACTGCGTTCGCCAGCCGCGACGAAGCCGTGGAGTGCCAGACAGCCTGGCAGGCCCAATTGGCCAGGTGCCAGGCGGCCTGAGGCATTCAGCGCTCGAGGCGACGGGCCAGTTCGCAGGCGTCCTCGTGCCGTTGGCGAAATCCTCGCACCCGGCCAGTGGTGCGTTCGGCAATGTGGTAGAAGGCGATGCCGGCAGGAATAACGATGTAACGTGGAATTATCGAGTAGGAATTTTCGCTGGACTCTCGACGAATTTCAGTGTTTTCGTGCATATTCGCTCCTCTGTAATGCGCGGCTGAAACCTCGTGGCCCTTTCTGGCGAAAACGCTGGCACGGTTTGTCGCATCCTTTCTGACTTTTTACTGTCAGACATTACGTTTCCCATTATGGATCCATGCCGAAGCGTACTTCGGGCGGCCCTGCGGTGGCTGGGTGAATCTTTTCCCGGTTGCCCATCGAGCGTGCTGCGCAGATGCTTCGTTGCCCGGTTCCGCGGCCCGCGGGCCTGATTAGAAATGGCAGCCACCTGACGCGACAGGCGTATGTGGCGTGGCCGGTTGCAATCGATGTGAGGAGCCTTTCATTGGCAGTCAGTACTCTGGATACCCATGCGTTGTTCGCCTTGGGCGACTTGCGCGCCAAGCTGGTCAAACTGTTCCATGGGCGATTCGTCTATGTCACCGAGCAGAACCCGGAAGGCCTGTACATGGCCGAGATCGACACCGACAGTGCCATGGTGGTCGATGATAAGCAGCGTCTGGAATTGAAAGTGGGAGACCACTTCCGCGCCGCCGTGTTGCCCAGCCGAGAGGGCGGCAAGCTGGAACTGCGTTTTCGCGAGATCAAGCTGAATGTCTATGGGCAGGGCGACTATGCTTTCGTCTCGGTGCCGGAGGGTGACGGTATCGTCTTTCGTGACGGCCACGGCGTGATGCTGGTGTTCGCCGCGCAGCAGCAGGTCCAGGAAGGCCTGGGCAAATTGCTCAAGGCTGTGACCGGCAAGGTGGCGAAGTGGCGCAAAGGTGAGCTGAGCACCTTCAAGGCCAGCGAATGAGTGAATCCCGGGCGGACTTTCACCGCCAGCACCAGGCCCAGGCCATCCAGGAGGCCGAACGGCTGCTGGCACGGCGTGATGAGCTGCAAGGCGGTTGGCTTGGCTGGGTGGCGGGAGAGCTCTATCGACTCAAGCCCGCACCCTATGCGGCGATGGTACGGCGTGAACTGCAGCGGTTGAGCCAGGGTTGAGGGTGTGGCGAGCATGCTCGCTTTCCAGGCGCCGGTATTGCCGGCGCATGGCCTGACCCAAACTCGTCAGTTGCCCCGGTCCTTGCCGCTGCTGACTTCCTCGGGGACTGCTTCTCCCGAGGTGCGTTTGCGAAACAGTGCGGCCCGAGCCAGCAGCAGGGTGGTCACCGGTACGGTGATCGACAGCAGGATCGGAATCAGCCAGGCGTGCAGCACCGGGCTCTGCTTGAGCACGGAAAAGTACAGCACCGAGGCCAGCGCCACGCACCAGGCACCAAGGGTCGAGGCCAGCGCCGGAGGGTGCATGCGCTGGAAGAAGTCCTTCAGGCGAATCAGGCCGATGGCGCCGATCAGGGCGAACAGGCTACCCAGCAGCAGCAGGGCAGACACCAGCAATTCCAGCCAGAACGGCAGTTCGACGGCCTCGTTCATTCGATCACCTCGCCACGCAACAAGAACTTGGCCAGGGCAAAAGAGCCGACAAAGCCGAACAGGGCAATCATCAGCGCGCCCTCGAAATAAGTGTCGCTGGCGTAGCGAATGCCCAGCACCAGCATCATCAGCATGCCCAGGATGTACAGGTAGTCCAGCGCCAGTACCCGGTCCTGGGCGGAGGGGCCGCGGAACAGCCGGATCAGCGCCAGGCCCATGGCCAGGGCGAAGATGAACAGGCTGGCGAGGACGGCATGGGCGAGCAGTCCGCTCATTCGAAGATCTCCATCAGCGGGCGTTCATAGGTGTGCTTGAAGTGCTCGATGAATGCCGCTTCATCCTCCAGGTCGAACACATGCAAGAGCAGGACGCTGCGGTCCAGGGCCAACTCCGACCAGACGGTGCCGGGCACCACCGTGGTGATCATCGACAGTGCCGCCAGCCCGTGGGCGTCGCGCAGATGCAGCGGAATGTGCACGAAGGCCGAGCGTGGCGCTCGGCTGCCGGCACGCAGCACGCCGCGGGCAACCTGCAGGTTGGAGAGCACCACGTCGATGCCGACCCGGCAGATCAGCCGGGCAATCACCAGGGGGCGGCGCACGTGGGCGTACTGTGGGCGCAGCGGCGCCATCAGGATTGGCGCCAGCACGCCGAGGGCCGCGCCCAGCAGCAGGTTGCCCGGGCTTAGCGACAGATTCAGCAGCAGCCACAGCCCGAGCAGCGCCACTGATAGCAGTGGCGCGGGGAACAGCCGGTTCAGGACCGTGGATTGGCGAGCGGGATGGTTCATGGCTGCGTCTCGTTGGCCAGGGTGGTAGGGCCCGGCAGGGTCCGGGTCGACATCACCGCTTTTATGTAGGCGTCGGGTGCTTGCAGGCTGGCCGCGGTGTCCTGGGTATAGCGCAGCAAGGGTTCGGCCTTGAGGCTGAGGAACACGCACAGCCCCAGCAGGATGACGATAGGCAGGCACTCATAGCGGCGCAGGCGCGGCGAAGGACGCTCCTCGGGTTTCCAGAACCGCTGGATACCGAGCCGGCCGAAGGCGATCAGCGAAGCCATGCCCGACAGCACCAACAAGCTGACCAGGGTCCAGCCGGCGGTACCCAGCGCTTGCTCGGGTGCGACGCCGAGCCCTTGAGGATTGAACAGCGCGCTGATCAGGTTGAGCTTGCCAATGAACCCCGACAACGGCGGCATGCCGATGATCAGCAGGGCGCAGGCGATGAAGCTCAGGCCGAGGAATGCCATGGTCCAGGGGATGATCTGGCCGATCACCACCTTCTGCTCGTCGTCGAGGTTTATGCCCTTGGGTGGATGCGGCGATTCCAGTGGCGAAGGAATGACATCCTCCTCATCGTCCAGCGGTGCCTCGTTGGCCGAGCGCGAGCGCTCCACCAGCTCGGCCAACAGGAACAGCGCGCACAGCGCCAGGGTCGAGCTGGCCAGGTAGAACAAGGCGGCACCGGTGACGACTGCCTGGCCGAAGCCCACGGCAGCCATCAGGGTCCCGGCCGAGACCAGGATGCTCAGCGCCGCCAGGCGCTCCAGACGCTGGGCGGCAAGGATCGACACCGCCGCCACCGCGAGTGTCGCCAGGCCGCCGTACACCAGCCATTCGCCACCGAAGTGCGCCGAGGCGCCAGCCTGGCCGGAGAACAGCAGGGTCCACAGGCGCAGTATCGCGTAGAGGCCGACCTTGGTCATGATTGCGAACAGCGCCGCGACCGGCGCGCTGGCCGATGAGTAGGCTGGCACCAGCCAGAAATTCAGCGGCCAGATCCCGGCCTTGGCGAGGAAGGCGATGGCCAGGATTGCCGCGCCGGCATGCAGCAGGCCGCGATCGGCCTCTGGCACCAGCGGGATCTTCAGTGCCAGGTCGGCCATGTTCAGGGTGCCGGTCACGCCGTAGAGCATGGCCGCACCGACCAGGAACAGCGACGAGGCGAACAGGTTGATGGCGATGTAGTGCAGGCCAGCCTTGACCCGTGCCCGCCCGGAACCGTGCAGCAGCAGGCCATAGGACGCGGCCAGCAACACTTCGAAGAACACGAACAGGTTGAACAGGTCGGCGGTCAGGAAGGCGCCGTAGAGGCCCATCAGCTGGATCTGGAACAAGGCGTGGAAACTGGCGCCGGCGCCGTCCCAGCGGGCCCGGGCGAACAACAAGGCGCAGCTGCCGACGATGCCGGTGAGCACCAGCAGCAATGCCGACAGGTGATCCACCACCAGGGTGATGCCGAACGGCGCAGGCCAGTTGCCCGGCAGGTACACACCGATGGACTCGGCCTGGCCCTGGGTGCGCACCCACAGCAGCAGCGACACGGCAATGCCCAGCCCGGTGAAGGTCGACAGCAGGTTCAGGCGTGCCTTCAGCCAGCGGTGTTTCTCGCCGATCAGCAGCATCAGCGCAGCGGTCAGCAGCGGCAGCAGGATCGGTGCAATGATCAGTTGGCTCATCCCGCTCATTCCTCACGCTCCCGGCCATCCACGTGGTCGGTGCCGGTCAGGCCGCGCGAGGCGAGCAATACCACCAGGAACAGGGCGGTCATGGCGAAGCTGATGACGATGGCGGTGAGCACCAGGGCCTGGGGCAGAGGGTCGGTGTAGTGCAGCAGGTCCTGAGGGACGCCGTCCTTGATGATCGGCTCCTTGCCGATGAACAGGCTGCCCATGCTGAAGATGAACAGGTTGACCCCGTACGACAGCAGGCATAGGCCCATGATCACCTGGTAGGTACGCGGGCGCAGCACCAGCCACACTCCGGAGGCGGCCAGGACGCCGATGGCGACTGCAATGACTTCTTCCATCAGGCGGCTCCTGCTTGGCTGGACTTGGCGGGATTGCCCGGGCGATAGGCACGCACCGACTGGTGGGCGAGGGCGGTCAGGATCAGCAGGGTCGAGCCGACTACCACGGTGTACACGCCGATGTCGAAGAACAGCGCGCTGGCTACATGCACGTCACCGAGCAGTGGCAGGTGCAGGTGGGCGGTGTGGGTGGTCAGGAACGGATAACCCAGCAGCATCGCCCCGGCACCGGTGAGGGTGGCGCAGAGCAGGCCGGTACCCATCCAGCGCAGGGGGCGCAGGCTCATCTGCGCCTCGACCCACTGAGTACCGGCAACCATGTACTGGAGGATGAACGCCACGGACATCACCAGGCCAGCGACGAAACCGCCGCCCGGCTGGTTGTGGCCACGCATGAACAGGTACATCGACACTAGCAGGGCGATCGGCAGCAGCAGGCGCACCAGCACGGCCGGCACCATCATGAAGCCCAGCGCGGTATCGGTGGCGCTGCGTGGGTTGACCAGGTCGGTGACCACGTCCGGTGCCAACTGGCGCTGTTGGGCGGGCAACTGCATGCTCTCCTTCGGAGGGCGGAAGCGACGCAGCAGGGCGAACACGGTCAGCGCCACGGCTACCAGCACGGTGATCTCGCCGAGGGTATCGAAGCCACGGAAGTCGACCAGCATCACGTTGACCACATTGGTACCACCACCTTGTGGCAGGGCGCGGCTGAGGTAGAACGAGGAGATGTCGTTGGGGGTCTGGCGAGTGAGCATGGCATACGACAGCAACGCCATGCCGCCACCGACCAGCACTGCCAGTACCAGGTCGCGCAGACGTCGCAGGCGCGCGCGGTCCTGGCTGCCGGGCAGTGGCGAGACGCCTTCGATCCGCCGTGGCAGCCAGCGCAGGCCGAGCAGGATCAGGACGGTGGTCACCACCTCGACCGCCAACTGGGTCAGCGCGAGGTCAGGGGCGGAGAACCAGACGAAGGTGATGCAGGTCATCAGGCCACAGACACCGACCATGATCAGCGCGGCCAGACGGTGGTACTTGGCCTGGTAGGCCGCACCGATGGCGCAGGCGATGGCGATCAGCCACAGTGCGACGAACACGCCGGAGCCCGGAATCTTCGGCCGGTCGCCCCAGCTCAGGCCGCTGTACAGCAGTGGTGTGAGGCCGGCGATGAAGGCGGCGAGCACCAGCATGAACAGTTGCTTCTGCAGGCGTCGGGTGGTCAGCAGGCGTTCGACACGCCGTGCCAGCAGCATCAGTCGGACCAGGCCGTGCTCGAACAGGCGCTTGCCGTTGAAGCGTTCGATCAGCGGTGGGTAAGGGAAGCGGCCACGTTGCAGTTGTTTGCGCAGCAGCAGGTAGAGCACGATGCCGCCGCTCATGGCAATCAGGCTCATGATCAGCGGCGCGTTCCAGCCATGCCAGATCGCCAGGCTGTACTCCGGCAGCGTGCCACCGACCACGGGCAGGGCGGCTGCGGCCAGCAGCGGGCCGACCGATTGTGCCGGGAAGATGCCGACCACCAGGCAGGTGAGCACCAGCAGTTCGACTGGTGCACGCATCCAGCGCGGCGGTTCGTGCGGGGTGTGGGGCAGGTCATCGGCCGGGGGGCCGAAGAACACGTCGACCGTGAAGCGCAGGGCATAGGCCACGCTGAAGGTCCCGGCGAGGGTCGCGATCACCGGCAGGGCCGCCTCGACCCAGGCGGTGGAGTTGATGAACACCGTTTCGGCGAAGAACATTTCCTTGGACAGGAAACCGTTCATCAACGGCACGCCGGCCATCGACGCGCTGGCCACCATGGCCAGCGTGGCAGTGAACGGTATCAGGCGGAACAGTCCGCTCAGGCGCCGGATGTCACGGGTGCCGCTTTCGTGGTCGATGATCCCTGCCGCCATGAACAGCGACGCCTTGAAGGTGGCGTGGTTGAGAATATGGAACACGGCCGCCACGGCAGCCAGGGGGCTGTTCAGGCCCAGCAGCAGGGTGATCAGGCCCAGGTGGCTGATGGTGGAATAGGCCAGCAGGCCCTTGAGGTCGTTCTGGAACATCGCGGCGTAGGCGCCGAGCAGCAGGGTGGCGGCACCGGCGCCGCCGACGATCCAGAACCACTCCTCGCTGCCCGACAGTACCGGCCACAGGCGGGCCAGCAGGAACACTCCGGCCTTGACCATGGTCGCCGAGTGCAGGTAGGCCGAGACGGGCGTGGGTGCAGCCATGGCATGGGGCAGCCAGAACTGGAAGGGGAACTGCGCGCTCTTGCTCAGCGCGCCGACAAGAATGAGGGGTAGCAGCACTGGATACAGCGCATGCTGGCGGATGGTGTCGCCGGCAGCCAGGACCTTGTCCAGGTCGTAGCTGCCGACCACATGGCCGAGCAGTAGCGCTCCTACCAGCAGGCACAAGCCCCCTGCGCCGGTCACCATCAGCGCCATGTAGGCGCCGCGCCGCGCATCGGCGCGATGGTGCCAGTAGCCGATCAGCAGGAAGGAGAACAGGCTGGTCAGCTCCCAGAAGAACACCAGCTGGATCAGGTTGCCGGAGATGACCAGGCCAAGCATCGCCCCCATGAACGCCAGGAAGAAGGCGAAGAAGCGCGGCACCGGGTCCTGTGGCGACATGTAGTAGCGGGCATACAGCGACACCAGCGTGCCGATGCCCAGCACCAGCAGGCTGAACAGCCAGGCGAAGCCGTCCATCCGCAGGACCAGGTTCATGCCCAGGCTGGGTAGCCACAGCAGCTCCTCGCGGATGACGCCGCCATCGGCGACTTGCGGATACAGCAACGCCACCTGGATCGTGCCGACCAGGGCCACGAGCCCGGCAAGTATGGACTCTGTGTTACGTGCGTTGTGCGGCAGGACGGCCGCCAGGCAACTGCCCACGAAAGGCAGAAGCAATAGCACTATCAATGACATAGCGTTCTAATCTGGAGGAGTTTGCCAAGGATCATACGTGTCGAGCGGTTGATCACCAACACGTAAGCGGTTGCAGGATCCTACAAATGTGCCGTGACAACGTTTTTTTTTTAAACACTTTTTTACAGAGCATAGCGGGTGATTGGCTCTGGGGGACTCAATCAACCCGCTTCGCGCTGGCGAGCTTCATCGTCCTGCACCCCGGCCTCGTCCTGGCGGCGGATCTTCAACTCGCTCACCACCACTGCCAGCACGATCAACAGCCCACCGATCAGCGCCACCCCGGGCAGGCGTTCGCCGGCGATACGCCCGACAATGCCGGCCCACACGGGTTCACCCGCGTAGATCAGCGTGGCGCGGGTCGGCGAGACCGACTTCTGCGCCCAGTTCATCGCCACCTGGATCACCGCGCTCATCGCACCCAGGCCGACGGCACTGACGACCAGCAGCCAGGACCAGTCGGGGATGGTTTCCTGGGTCGGCACGATCATCAGGAATGCCAGCGCCGAAGCGGTCGCCAACTGCACCACGGTGACCCGGCGCACGTCGACCTTGCCGGCGTAGCGACTGATCAGGATGATTTCACCGGCAATTGCCACGGCGCTGACCAGGGTTACCAGTTCGCCCTCGCTGAAATGCAGCGTGCCTCCTTGTGGACCGGCCAGCAGCATCAGGCCGACGAAGGCCAGGCCGATGCCCAGGCTCGGCATCAACCCTGGCCGGCGGCCGAGCACCAGCCATTGCAGCAAGGGCACGAAGGGGACGTACAGCGCGGTGATGAACGCCGACTGGCTGCTGCCGATCGTCTGCAGGCCCATGGTCTGCAAGCCATAGCCGAGCATGATCGAGACACCGATGAGCAGCCCGGCCTTGAGTTCGGTGGCCGTGAGCCCCGACAGCGATCGTGCTGACACCAGGCCGACGAACAGTGCCGCGGCGGCGAAGCGCAGGCCGACAAAGAACATCGGGCCGCTGACGGTCATGACGTTGTGCACGATCAGGAAGGTGCCGCCCCACAGCATGGTGATGAACACCAGCACCACTTCGGCCTTGCTCAGGCGCAAAGTGCTGGCGGTTTGGTTGGAGGAGGCCTGGATCATGGGCTTGCGTACTCGGAAGGGGCGGCGCACAATTCGCCGCAAAGTGGGCAGTATACTGCGCAACCCTTGTCAGTGAGCAATATAGTGCACAAAGATTCCGCGCACCGGGCCTCGGTGCTGCAGCATGTCAGCCAGAACATTCGCCGTCTGCGTGGCGATGCCGGCTTGAGCCAAACCGCCTTGGCCGAGCGCTCGGGGGTCAGCCGGCGGATGCTGGTGGCCATCGAGGCGGGTGAGAAGAACGTCAGTCTCACCACCCTCGACCTGATTGCCGAAGCCTTGGGCGTGGCGTTCAGTACCTTGATCCAGGCACCAGAGCGGCGTGACCTCAGCCGCATCGACGAGCTGGCCTGGGCCGGCGAGTACCCCGGTAGCCGTGCGGTGTTGCTGGGCAGCAGTCCGGCCCGGCGCGAGGTGGAGCTGTGGGAATGGACCCTGGCCCCCGGCGAGTGCTACTCGAGCGAAGCCGATGCGGCGGGCTGGAGCGAGCAACTCTATGTCGCCGAGGGTTGTCTGACCTTGATCATCGAGGGGGGCGAGCGGCAATTGTGCCAGGGCGAGTTCTTCGTTTTCCCCAGCGACTGCCGCTATGCCTATCGCAACGATGGCGAGGTGGCCGTGCGCTTCGTGCGCAATGTGGTGATCTGAGTGTGTGCAGCCAAGGGCGTCGATTATCAGGGCCGAGCGCGTTTCGCAAGGTGTTCCAGCGCTTGACCGGCATGACGCCCAGCGATTATCGCCGACGCTCCACGCTGGCTGCCGACTGAGCATCGCAAACCTGGGGCAAATGTGGGCCAGGGCCCTCCTCGGCCAGATGATCGTGATGATTGCGCAGCGGACACTCCTTGAGCGACAGGCAGCCACAGCCGATGCAGCCATCGAGCTGGTCGCGCAGCAGGGTCATGTCGGCGATCCGTCGGGTCAAGTCTTCACGCCATTGCCGGGAGAGGCGCTGCCAGTCTTCGGCGGTCGGGGTGTGGTCCTGGGGCAGGGTAGCCAGGGCCTGGGCAATTTCCGCCAGCGGGATGCCCAGGCGTTGGGCCATCTTTATGACCGCAACGCGACGGAGCACCGCCCGTGGGTAGCGGCGCTGGTTGCCGGCGTTGCGGGTGCTGTGGATCAGCCCTTTGGTCTCGTAGAAGTGCAGTGCGGTCACTGCAACGCCACTGCGTGCTGCCAACTGGCCGACGCTGAGCAGGCGGTCCGCGGGGGAGGCGGTACCCATGCAGAAAGTCCTTGACCTTGAGTTAACTGGAGGTTTTACCCTGCGCGACATCTGCCTGCAAGTGGCCTGAAGCAAGGAGTTGACCCATGACGCTCACCGACCATTCCCTGTGGTTCACCCAGATGATCGAGTACGACGTGCCACCCGGGCACCAGGCTGCGCTGGCCCAGGCCCTGGTGGTGCGCAGTGAACAGTTGGCGCAACGTTGCGAGGGCTTGCAAGGCGTCAGTGTCCAGGCCAGCGACGATGGTTGTCGTGTGCTGCAATACCTGCAGTGGCAGTCGCGCCAGGCGTGGGCAGCGGCTGCGGATCGTTTTGTCGAGGAACCCTTCCTCGAACTGCTCTGTCAGTACCAGGCCCGGGGGGTAAACTTCGCTGCTTACCAGACCCTGCGTAGCCTTGTACGGGGCAGTGATGGTGGCCTGCACTGCCAGGTCGGCGAGGTTCGGGCCTATCAGGGCGCGTAGCGGGCGCGCGGTCCGGCGTTGTGCCACCGATCATTTTGGTGCGCCGCCCCTATCCTGTCGCCTCTGTTAGACAGGATAGGGGCGGCGCCGTCGACGGTGCTCGTTCGTGCGCGATGATTGCGGGCGCGGGCTGGCTGCTCCATTATCGGTGGCCTGGATCAGTCGAGATGTGTTCGCAGGAGTGCGCATGAACAGTCAGTCCCCCCTTCTGGAAACCGTGCCGGCACGCCTGGCCCGAGTGCGTGAAGTCATGGTCAGGGAGGGCGTGGATGCCCTGCTGGTCCCGTCGGCCGACCCCCATCTTTCCGAATACCTGCCGGGGCACTGGCAGGGGCGGCAGTGGTTGTCCGGCTTCCACGGTTCGGTCGGCACCTTGGTGGTGACGGCGACGTTTGCCGGCGTGTGGGCTGACAGCCGCTATTGGGAGCAGGCGGAAAAGGAGCTGGCTGGCAGTGGTATCGAGCTCATGAAGCTGCGCCCGGGTCAGCCAGGTGCGCTGGAGTGGCTCGGGGAGCAAGTGCCGGAGCAGGGGGCGGTCGCGGTCGACGGCGCGGTCATGGCGCTGGCGTCAGCCAGGCAATTGCGCGAGCGTCTGCAAGCGCGCCAGGTGCGCCTGCTGACCCATCTCGATCTGCTTGGGCAGGTATGGGCTGATCGTCCCGGGTTGCCGGGCAACCCGGTCTATCAGCACCTGCCTCCCCACGCCACCGTGTGCCGTGCACAGAAACTTGCCGAGCTACGCGCCATCCTGCAAGAAAAAAACGCTGACTGGCATTTCATCGCTACCCTCGATGACATCGCCTGGTTGTTCAATCTGCGGGGTAGTGACGTTTCCTACAATCCGGTGTTCGTGTCCTTTGCGCTGATCAGCCAGGACAAGGCTGTTCTGTTCGTCGGCCAGGAAAAAGCCGATGAACACCTGCGCCAGGTGCTGGCGGTCGATGGCATCGAAGTGCGCGACTACTCCGAGGTCGCTCAGGCGCTGGCTGCGATCGCGAAGGACAGCAGCCTGCTGCTGGACCCCGCGCGTGCGACCTGTGGCCTGCTGGACAACCTTGATGAGGAGGTGCGACTGATCGAGGGCATCAACCCGACCACCCTCAGCAAATCGCGCAAGGGGGAGGGCGACCTGCTGCATATCCGCCAGGCGATGGAGCAGGATGGTGCGGCCTTGTGCGAATTCTTCGCCTGGCTCGAGCAGCGCCAGGGCAAGGAGCGGATCACCGAGCTGAACATCGACGAACAGTTGAGCGCTGCGCGCAAACGCCGGCCGGGGTTCGTGTCGCTGAGTTTCTCCACCATCGCGGCGTTCAACGCCAATGGGGCCATGCCGCACTACCATGCCAGCGAACAGGATCACGCGGTGATCGAAGGCAATGGCTTGTTGCTGATCGATTCGGGAGGCCAGTACCTGGGAGGGACGACGGACATCACGCGGATGGTGCCGATCGGCGAGCCTTCCCGTGAACAGAAGGCTGATTGCACTCGGGTGCTCAAGGGCATGATCGCGCTTTCACGTGCCCGGTTCCCGAGGGGTATTCTCTCGCCACTGCTCGATGCTATCGCTCGCGCGCCGATCTGGGCGGACCAGGTCGACTACGGGCACGGCACTGGGCATGGCGTGGGCTATTTCATGAATGTCCACGAGGGGCCGCAGGTGATCGCCTACCAGGCTGCTGCGCTGCCGCAGACTGCGATGCAGCCAGGCATGATCAGCTCGATTGAGCCGGGTACCTATCGCCCTGGGGCGTGGGGTGTACGGATCGAGAATCTGGTGATCAATCGCGAGGCTGGCAAGGGTGCGTTCGGCGAATTCCTCGAATTCGAAACCCTGACCCTTTGCCCGATCGATACCCGTTGCCTGTTGCCGGAACAATTGGCCAGTGAGGATATCGCTTGGCTCAACCACTATCACCAGGTCGTGCGCGAGCGTCTGTCGCCCTTGCTCAAGGGTGACGCACTGCAATGGCTGGAGCAGCGCACCAGACCGCTTGATTGAATGACCGGTAGTGGCGATAAACAAAGAGGGCAGCCCGATGGCTGCCCTCTTTGTTATTTACAGATGACGATCATGCTGCGGCTGGTATAGCCGGCAGGGTTGATGCCAAAGACATAGTCGCCTGGCTCCTCGTCACTATCGCCTGAGCGGGCGATGACTTTGTAGCCTTTGCTGCTACAGGCGCTGGCTGCCTTGCTGTAGCACTTGTCCCACGACGAGGACAGGCCTGAGCAGTTGATATGCAGGCCCTTCTTCCCCCGCTTCACCTCTGTCTTGGCGGTAGCGGCACATCCAGCAATGGCCACGATGGCCAGGATGAGAAAAATACGTTTCATTCCTGTCCTTATGAGTCCCGACTTCTTCAACGGGACTGTCGTCAGCGCTTCGAGCCTTCCCTGAGCATCCCCTGTGTTCCTTTGCTGTCAGTAGATAGCGTCTGCATGATGATTTTGTGACAGCTTAATCAGCCCAGCGGGTCGGTTCAAGGCCGAGTGCTAGTCAATGACAATAATTCTCAACTTAGTCGGCTGCGACTGGTGGCGCTGCCTCGCGTTTCATGGAAAGGGTCGCGCCCACCGAGGCAGTGATGATTGCAAGGATAGCCAGCCATTGCCACAACGAGAGCTGTTCGCCCAGGAACAGCAGGCCGGAGAGCGCGCCAAAAGCCGGCTCGATGCTCATCAAAGTGCCGAATGTGCGCGCGGGCATGCGGGTCAGGGCCACCATTTCCAGGCTGTAGGGGAGGGCGGTGGACAGGATCGCGACGCCGAGAGCGACGGGTAGCAAGGCTGGTGTGAGCAATGCGCTACCGGCGTGGACAATGCCGATCGGGGCGACGAACAAGGCGGCGATCAGCACGCCCAGGGCCGCGGTCTGTATGCCATTCTCTGCGCCTGCCTTCTGCCCATAGAGGATGTACAGCGCCCAGCAGACGCCGGCGCCGAGTGCATAGGCAGCGCCGACCGGGTCGAGGCTGGCACCGCTCTGGCCGACCGGAATCAACAGCAATAGGCCTGTCACGGCTAGGAGGATCCAGACGAAATCCAGTGCGCGGCGAGAGGCCAGCAACGCTACGGCGAGTGGGCCGGTGAACTCCAGGGCGACGGCGATACCCAGCGGGACGCTGCGCAGGGACATATAGAAGAGGAAGTTCATCCCGCCGAGTGCCATGCCATAGATGATCACGCTGCGCAGGGTGCTGGCGTCGAGACGAGCACGCCAGGGGCGCAGCAGCAGGAGCATGATGATGCTGGCGAAGACCAGGCGTAGCGTGGTGGTGCCTTGGGCGCCGATGACGGGGAACATGCTTTTGGCCAGTGAGGCACCTGATTGAATCGAGGCCATGGCGATCAGCAGCAAGCCGATGGGGAAGAGTGTGGCGGCCAGGCTGCGGGAGGGGGCGTTCATTCTTATGGGGTCCGTGGTTGTGCGCGCAAGGTGCGCAATATAGTGCGCAGCTGGGGAGTGGGATGCAATGGCTATATATAAAGAGGCGAAGGACGGGGTGGCGGGAGTCATGCGTCGATCACCTGAGGGCCTGGCGCGGTCTTTTTCCAGAATGTTTCATTTTTTTGAAATTAAGGGTTGACGCGGTTTCAGATCCCCTTATAATGCGCCCCACTTCCAGCGACAACGGAACGCGAAACTCCTTGAGAATCAACGAGTTAAGCGATTCGGAAGGTTGCGGAAGTGCTTCGATCGAATGATCGGCAGCGGTGAAAAAGGTGGTTGACAGCAGGTTGTAACGCTGTATGATTCGCCTCCCGCTACGAGAGATCGCAGCGAGTTAAGCGATTGAAGTTGAACGAAAA
>NZ_VWXI01000012.1 GCF_011752525.1 Pantoea sp. Cy-639
TCGAGAGCCTGAACCTGGACATCACCCAGATCAACGCGCTGAACCAGCAAGGCGTGGAGAACCTCAACGAGACCCTGCGCCACTGCGACGCCCTGAGCCAGCAGGCCGGGCGGTTGAAGCAACTGGTGAGCAGTTTCAGGATCTGAAACACCGGAGGGTTTTATCCAGGGCCAGTCGTGGGTACATGACTGGCCTTGCTGCCTAGGAACCCTCCGAAACAAACTTCCTGCCGAAAACCACATCGCCAGCCAAATAGGCAAGTGTGCCTTCCCGCTCGGTGTACCAAGCTCATCAAGACTCGCGGGCATTTCCCGAATGATGACGCGGCGACCAAACTGATTCGGTTGGGATTGAGCAACATAACAGCCAATTGGAGGAAACCTGCACATGATTGGAAAAGCGCGATGAATTAATTTGCGATTCTGTACGGAGACCGGTTTATCAGGCCGACCTGGTGAGAATCAGGGCCTACCTGACGGCAGGCCGTTACCGGCCCGAACACAAAAAATTGACAGACCCTGGAGCGCTTACAACCCGACTTAGTTGCTTCCCGAACCCGCCCAACCAACAGCACTCTATTGCACAGCCAATAGGTCACACCCTAAACAAACCATGCATGAAATAAAATCATAAAAACACTCAAAGTCACAACAAAATTGAACTCCCATTCGAAACCATGGCCATATTCAAACGAATAGTCAATAAATCCCGACCCACCGAACAATTTCAAATACACCGCCATCATAAAGATACTGAACAGGCTCATGACAATGGCCAATAGTCTCCAGCGCAGCACTAGCTTGGCAAGACACAGAGTACACAAGACATCAAACCCAATAAACATAAGAAAATACGGCATAGTCACTTTCTGTACTCTTTATACAAATCGATAGCAGCAGGGGTATTGACAGCTCCCTCTCCCCTAATCTACGACTCGACGTGCGTAATACGCCAACTCCCGATTGAACTGCAATGGTTGTTCACTCCAGGAGGCGTGCTCGGTGGTGCCGGCGGCGTGATGAATCCAGCTGATGGACCGATAGCTTATCAACAATCGCTCCTCGGCATCCTGGTCGGTCAATAGCACCCCGTGAGGCACTTCCAGTTCTTGGCTGACGATCAACGCACCCTCCAGCCTTACGGAGAAGTACTTCTCTCGATGGCCCGCCGAGTGATTGCGGTACAGATGGATATCGCAGTCGCCCACTTCCCGGCTATCCACAGCCTGAGCCAGCAAAGGCATGGCCTTGTCGATAAGCCTAGTGATGACGACGGGCTGATGCCGCGCTCGTTGGCCATTACCGAAGTTGGAAGTACCGTGATTGAAAGACAGCACCGTTATCTCGTTCTGGTGCACGAGCTGGTACTTGTTACCAATGGATGGCTGGGTACTACACCCCGCCGAGATCAACCCCTGCCGCTTGCCGTTGATACTCATGTAGCCGTTGAACGCCATGGACTGCACTCCTTGTAGACAAGGAATACAGCCTACGAAAACGACAACATGGCGTATGCCAGCCGCTTCCCAAATTTTCGCGGGTTGCGGAACACTCTGTTTACTGCAGCCAGAGGCACTGCAGGAGCGGAAGACGTCAGATCGCAGCACAGATACGCCCAAAGCATGATGCCATTCTGACGTCATGCCACGCTAATCTAGGAGCACTGCCAGCCTGTCGCCATTCAGCAGAACATCAGGCCAAGCAGCACCTGGGAGGCGCCTTTAGCCCACCCAATCCGTATGGATTTCCTTCCCTTTCCCCGTCACACCGCTCAGAAGGTATGGACACACGATGGCAACCTCAGGAATCGATTGCGACGACGACTTGTTCACCAGCCTGATCAGGGCCACCCCCGAAGAAGTGGACGTGCTGGTGGACATCATCACCGATTTCTCCCGGGGCCGCGCCGGTCTGGATGCGGACATCAAGAAGCAGCTGGTACAAGCCAAGCACAGCTCACGACCAGCAGGCTATACCGAGCAGCAACTCGATCTGCTTGGCCATGAGCTGCAGCAGTTCGGCGGACATTCGGCAATGAACCTGGCCCGACGTCTGTTGAAGAAATCGGCGGTCCCCTATGCCGAAATCGTCAATGACGTGTACCAGAAGCTCAACGGCAGTGGCGCAACCAGCGTGGCGGACAAGGAACGCCAGATCGCCCTGGCGCTGTTCGGTGCCGGCTGGCGGGAGCTACCAGCCAGCGAACGTTTCGAACGGGCCACCAGCACCAAGGTGCTGACCGGGCTGTTCAAACTCGAAAAGGCGCTGCCCAAAGGGGCCGCCAGCATGATCGGCCTCTCCGCCTCGCGCAGCGCTGCATTGTTCACCATGGCCGCAACCACCGGATTACGCCTGAACCCCTTTGGCGCCGCCTTCACAGCTGGCGTGGGCTTGCACAGCAGCGTGGCTGAAGCCTACCGCGTGACCGTGCCCTTCGTTGCCCAGATGGGCTGGATCCGCCTGCGCCGGGAAACGCCCGCGACGCCCACGGCCACACGCCCTGATAGCCGGCCAGTGGCCTCTCCCTCGCCGACCATTGCTGACCTGGTGATTCAGGATAATCAGGGCGGCACATTGCTCAAGCTCACCGCACTGCAACGCCCGCCCGCAGGCCTCCACCGGTCGCTACCAACCGACCAGATCAACGCACTCAACCCTCTGTTGGCCAATGTCCCCGGGCTGGCCGCCATGGGCGAGCTGAGCAACGGCAACTACGTGATATGCAGCCTGCCATTCGAGACACTGACCAAGAACGCCAACGGCGACGGCAGCGTCCGGGCCTTCGTGCGTACCCGCGGCAAGATCAGCGAACAGGCCAGCCTGTCGCTGCCTGAAGACCTGCAGAACGTGCTACTCAGTGGCGTGGTCTGGAACGCGGTGTCCTCGGCGGTGGGCCAGAAGCACTTGCATGACATCAACGAGAAGCTGAATGCCATCAAGCGTCAACTGGATGCCGTGCAGCACGATCTGGACGAAAAACAGTGGGAAAAGCTGACCGGGATGTTCGAGTACACCCAAGGCGTGCTCGATCACTATCCGCAAGAAGGCATCGACAGCACTGCCCGCCAGACACTGGAAAATCACCATAGCCAGATCACCTCCCTGGCCCAGTACTTCGCTCGCAAGATGAACGAAGAACTGAAGCGCGCCCAGGATGTGCAGGCAGACAAACTGTTCGGCGTGGACAGCACCCGCCAGGCCTTGCAGGGCAGCCTGACGAAGATGGAGGGCTGGGTCAGCGGTTACCTGCAGACCGCACAGTTGCAGGTGGTCAGTAGTGCCTTGCGCTACCTGGCCGAGCCACTGCAGCGCTATCGCGCCCAGGCGGCCAAGGCTCTCGAAAGCCTCGGCCAGCTGGAAGAAATCGGCAACCAGAGCCGTAGCATCTACAACTCGCAGATGGAACTGACCAGCTCACGCATGTTCAGCCTCGACGCCTCGCTGAAACAGAGCTTCACAGCGCAACTGGACGGCCTGACCAACGTCTTGACCCATGGCCCGCGGGACACCCAGCAACTACAGCAGTCACTGTTCGATCAAGGGGAACGCCAGGTACTGCTGCGTTATGAAAACGGACAGATCACCGAGGCCCAGCTGCTGGAACATGCAGTCTGAAGGCGACCAACGTAGCCTTTGGCGTAAGCGACAAGGAGGACGGCACAGGCAGGACTGAGGGGCGCGAGTATGCATTACCGTTCGATCGGAACAGGCGCTTGCTCTACATCGCAGCTGAACGCTAATGGCCTTTGGCCATTAGCACAATCGCCCTAATCGACCTTACTCACCCAGTGCTCGTATAGTCCCTTTTGGACTATAAAAACCAGGAAAGGACGCCATGGGCCACAAACTTCCCCCCCTCTGCCAATGGCTAGCCATCCTGGCCCTCACCTGTAGCACCCCGGCCCTGGCCGCACCCGCCTCAGGCGACTACTGGATCATCTACGGCAAAGGCGAACGCCTGCACAACGAGGTATACGTCGCCGACGCCGCCGGCATCGTGCAAAAGCCCGGCGGCGTGCAATCGGCCCAGGTCATGCAACTGTTCGAAGACCCGGCCTTCCCGACCCTCGTCGCCTACGAGGTGCAGGCCAAGTGCAAACAGCGCCAGATCCGTCTGGACAGCGCCCGGGCGATACGTCGCTTCGACGGCGCCGTGCGCGATGTGAAAACCAATGCCAAAGACTGGGTCGCACCAAAGGACTACTGGTTGCAGCGCTCCTTCGCTTTCGTCTGCGCCCCCGACAACCGCGCGCGCAACCAGATGCTGTCGATCGGCAAGATGCCGGCGGCGAAGATGGTCGCCACCATCCAGGCCATGTTCATCCAGTTGATCGGCGTCCAAGCCAACAGCCAGGCGGTGCAGGAGCTGGATGACATGCTGGCGAATACCCCACGATGAGCACGCCCCCTCTGCTGTTCCTTGGCCTGTTGCTGCCGGCGTTGGCCGGCTGCATCCCGACCCTACCGGAGCTGATGGCGGGCAACCAATGGCAAGGCCGCGACGCCAAGCAGGCCATAGACTTCTTCGGCCCGCCCATGCGTATGGAGCCGTTGCCCGACGGAGGTGGGGTGCAGTTGGGCTGGTACCGCGATACCACCTACGTGCAAAAGGAGGTGGTCGGCAGCACCGCCGAGATGCAAGGCAACGTGATGGTCCATACCAACTACTGGGACGACGTGGCTCATCCTGGCGGCTGCACGATCCTGATGTCGGTGAACAAGGCGCGACAGATTAACGATTTCGCCACCAAGGGGCGCTGTAACGGGGTAACCTTGGCGCCGTAGCGGCTTGCCGAAACGCAGGAGCAGGCCTGTGAGATCGGCTTGTGGGCACGGATTTGTAAGAGCAGACTCTTGGGAGCGGGCTTGCCCCGCGATAGCGTCCACCCAGGCAACCAAGCCCCAAGCCAGATACCCTCCCCCTACTCACCCCCCTCCCAACCATCAACCCATGATTCACATCTTGAGCCAACGCCTTGGCCATGCCGCTGAGGTAATGCACCGCCGTCAGCAGCGTAGGCGGATGATCCGTCTCAACCATCGCCAGATCACTGATCTTGTGCACCGCACACATCAGGACGGTCGCCTGCTCCACCGCATGGTCCAGCGGATGCCCCGCCACCACGCGGAACAGCGGGTCTTGCACACCCACCTCCGCGCCTTCGCCGAAATGCCCGACGCCGGTGGTGGCGAGTTTCTTGATGCGCGGGGTTTGCAATTCCTTATCCATACCATTCCTCCTGCGGCCCCGCGAACGGCGCGGGGCCTGATCGGTGAACATCAAGTGCGAGCCCAGGCTCGGCAGGTCAGTGGCGGGATTGCAGGCGGCTCAGCGCCACTTCCACCAGGGTGCGGGCGCTGTCGATTTCGTGCATGGCGGCGAGGGTCAGGACCTGGCCTGGGGGTTTGGCATGGAGCAGGACGGTCTGCTGGCTGACGGTCAGGGCGCAGACTAGGTATTCGGAGATCTGGACCAGGAGGTCTTCGAGGGTGTGGGTGGTGTATTTGTCGTGTTGGGGTGGATCGGGGACGATCTTTAACATGATAAAGCTCCGATATCTGATTGGAGCTACCACATCTCTGCTGTCAAACAAATGGGTGGCAGCGGTGCGTGGGTTGACAGACCGAGGATATCGGAACTCGGCGCACCGAAGTGCCCCACGCACTGCCGCCATAAAGCGTTGCGCGTGTCCGATATCAAGGGACGGTCTGTCAAAACCGTGTCGTCGAATTTGCGGCGACTTGGCGAGACTAGATGGCTGATGGGACAGCTGCAATGGCTGCAAAGCGCTAGGAGTATGTTTCGGAAACGGACTACATAGAAGAGGGAAAATCCGATTCCGTAGACGCTGAGCACGCCTGCTAGCACAACGCGTATGTCCCTGAAATGCATACGAGCTCTCGCGAGGTCACCACTATCGCAGTGGCGCTTTGCCAGTTTTTCTTGAACCGTTTGATCAATTTGGCGACGATGGGGAAATTTCCTACAAGCATCGGCGACAAAGGACAGCAAACGTGGCGATCAAAGCTGTATCGAAGGAACGTATTGACGAGGCTTTGCTGGAATTTGACCGCGACTACAGAGGCAGACGAGAGTGGCTTGGTTGGGAGACGAACCTGGCCCACCGCTACGCGATTGCTGTAGGGGGTACATCGTATCCAGCAAAGAAAATAGTCTCCTTAGCTACCGGCATCGCAGCAAGCCAATTTCCGGGCGGACACCTCACAAACCGCTATTTAGAAAAGCGTGGGTTTACCATTATCGAGCTGCAAAGCACTGGTCTAGAGCCAGTCCTGCAGTTCGAGCCTGGGGCCATTTACGATCGCGTAAGTGAAATCAACGGACCATTCGGGGGTAGCCGGCAGAGCGGCATAGCGGCATCCGCTACCTACCCGGCGATTTTTTTGTTTACTGGCGATAGTGGCGAGCAATACGGCTATGCCGACCGCTGGGACAACGGTGCGTTTCTCTACACGGGTGAAGGACAGCGTGGGCCTATGACGTTGAACCGTGGCAACAGAGCTGTCGCTGAGCATGCTGAGACAGGCCGTGCGCTCCATCTGTTCACATCGCTCGGTAAAGGAAAAGGTAACCGTTATGTAGGTGAGTTCAGTTGCGCCGATGTCTTTGAACGAACCCAGCCGGATGTTGATGGCAAGGATCGTACTGCTCTTGTATTCAGATTGGTACCTGTGGGCAGTCCAGAACTGGATATCGAAACTGAGTTGGAGAGAGGGGTTGAACTCGCAGATTCGTTAGCTGCGGCTCGGATAGCTGCTCTGGCTGCCTGTAAGCCGGTAACTAATGCAATGGACCAATCAGCACAGCGCAAAATTTACCAACGTAGCCGAAAGGTCGCTCACTACGTTCTCATGCGTGCCAAAGGCTTATGTGAAAGCTGTGAAAAGCCAGCTCCCTTCATTAAGAAGGATGGAACCCCGTACCTGGAGCCGCATCATGTAAATCGGCTCTCCGACGGAGGCCTCGACCACCCTCGGTACGTAGGTGCTGTCTGCCCATCTTGCCATCGCGAGATTCACTCAGGTTTAAACGGGGTGTCGCTCAACGAGAAGTTGAAGCAGCGACTTCACGCAATTGAAGGCTGAGTTTAATTTGTCAACCTGGCAGATCCGTCATTACCTATAGCCATATTCTAGAACTTGCCGTCGAAGTCTCGGAGCACGCGCCTCTTCGGTGAAAGAGTGGGACGAAAGCAGCGCCCTATAATCTGCTATACACTGACAGGCCGTTCCGTATGCAAGGAATCTGCGTTTACTTTTATAGTGGCCAAATGACATGATCTGTCCCCAGGTAAGTGTCCGCTTTCGATCCTAAGCTGCCGGTGGGCATAGGCAGAAATCGGCCAGAAGCTGCCGCTCACGCCAGGTCGATTCTGACTCGACTCGGAAACTCATTAACTAAAATAGTATAAATGTCCCATTCGGTAATGATTTTAGCGGATACCTAGCCAGCCAATACGATTGAAGTGAGGGAACATGGAGACGGCACCGACAACCGAAGAGTTGGTTGAGCTTTTCAAGCGCGGAGAATTGGCTAGTCAAATGGCACGCCGATTTGGATTGAGTGGCAGGTCGGACACCAGAGTGATCGAAGAGCGTTGCATCGCTTTGCACAACGCAAGAACCATCGATTTGTTAGCGCTTGTTGAAAACAATGCCTTGCAAAAGCTTGCTGGCACTGATTTTTTCTTGGCTTCGCACTTTTTCTGCCAGCTTTTGCCCGAGTTACAGGCTGAGCCCGGACGAATGATGGCTTGTGTCGACGCACTTGTAACGCGTGGAGGGGAAGACGGTGCCGCTAATCAGCCCAATGGCGCGTTTCAGAAATGGTGTGCGAATGTTCCCCAGCGTGCTAGCGAGGTCATTGCCGGAGCGCATCAAGGTGATGAACTCTCGAGTCACCATCTTTCGTTCGCGCTAACGGCAACTAGCGATTTGGCTGAGGCGCGCCGCATTGCTGTCGGATATGAAGATGTACGTCGTCACGCAGCCATTGCTGCCTTGGGGCGTATTGAACACCAAAATTCAGAGTCAAGCTCTGATACTTTTGCAGTTTTCAAGGCACTGCTAGAGCTAGGTATTGGCGACCCCGTTAGGGCGAGCGTATTGCATGCGACTATGGAAATCTTGGCGCGCTGCCCTGACATCGCACCGGCAGATGCGAACGTATTTATAAGCCAGTTGGTGATGAATCCCGGCAAGTTCACCATACACCAGTGTGCACGTGCGCTTTGGGTCTACCGGGAGGCGCTCACTCCGGATATTGTCGCTTGCTTACTGGGGGCATTGGATCATCTAGAGTCAGCCAACAAGGGGACCGTAGAAGAGCTAGATATGGGCCTCCAGGTGCTTATGGAGCACGGGCATGCCGAGGCTGCATTATCTTTCGTAACAAGGCTGCTCTCACGCACAGATGATGATCTAGAACTTGAAACCTTGGATAGTTTCACTAGGACATTACTGGCCGGCTCTTCTGATGTTCTCAGTCGAGTAGTAGTTCGGTGGCTAAAGCTTGGCGCCCCCCGCCTCTGTGGTGGTCTCGCTAAGGCCATACAGGGCCCAGGGCTAGACGGCGCGCCCCTAAGCCTAAAGGCTGTAGACCTGGCAATTTCTCCCACCGAACAATTGTTCATTTGTCGAAAGGCTGTTGGCTGGTTCTTTTTCAAACCGACCACCGCCTCTTCCGTCTTGGTCTCGGTGCTACGGGTCTGCGATATGGATACATGCCGAGAGGTGCGGAAGCTGCTGGTTGATCCGTTGCTCCAAAACTATGGTGGTGTGCGGGAGTATCTTGGCAGCCTTGCACCCGAGGATGCTGCGAGCGAGGCTGTGACCTGGGCTCTCGCTCAAAACGACTCTTATCTCGAAGCACAGCGGACCATTCCACCCATCGTCGAACTCCAACCATCGGAGCACCATTGCCGCATAGAGCGACTGCGCATTTCTGATCAGATGCGAGATGCTCATAAACAGGCGGAAAGCGGGTCGGTTTTCTTGAACCTAGTGAGCCGCTCTGTGCTGCTTTATGGCAATCGCTCACTTACCTTTGTAGACGATGGCCAAGACAATCTTCGCCCTATGGAAATCAACCTTCACTCCCACGGAATCTCCTACGAGATGCCGCGAATGGAGGTCATTGATCCTGTGGGTCTTGAGTATGTCCTCCGCATTTTCCGCCATGAGAGGATGGAAGAATGAAGCTCCTAATTCGTGATTACTTGGGATCGTTAAGGGAACGAGATGAGCTGGATGCAATCCTCCCCGATCTGTTGAGTGAGCTTGGCTTCCATGTCTATTCACGCCCTCAGAGAGGTACAAGCCAGCTTGGAGTAGACATTGCGGCCGTTGGGAAGGACGACGACGGAGAGAAGAAAGTTTTTCTGTTTTCCGTCAAACAGGGCGACCTTACGCGTCAAGACTGGGACGGAACTCCGCAAGCTCTACGATCATCTTTGGATGAAATTCTAGATGCATACATCCCTCACAGAATTCCCGCCAGATACAAAGGATTGAAGGTTGTCATCTGCCTGGCATTTGGAGGAGATGTGAATGAGCAAGTGCGAGAGAAGCTAACGGGTTTCATCGCAAGAAACACCACCGCGAGAGTCACTTTTGATGAATGGAATGGCGATAAGATCGCCGGAATGATTCTGAAAGGAATACTGAGGGAGAAAATTCTTCCAAAACCGTTGCGCAGTAGCTTCCAGAAAGCCGTTGCTATGGTCGATGAGCCTGAGGTCTCTTATGAGCACTTTAGTCGATTTGCAGGGGATTTATGTCAGGCAGGCACCATGTCGGGAAAAGCCCGCGTGCGTGCTGCCCGGCAGTTAAACATCTGCCTGTGGATCCTTTTTGTTTGGGCCCGCAGTGCAGGCAACATCGAATCACCTTATCGTTCGAGTGAACTGGCTCTGCTCACATCGTGGGAATTGCTCCGACCTACCCTCGGCAGCAATGGCCGGGAAATAAAGGCGCTTAGCATCGTTGTTCGGCAGATGATCGAACTTCATCTTACCATCTCTATGGAATTCATCGAATCGCGGGTGTTGCCGTACGCGAAAATACGCCATGGGATATCGATGGCAACAGGCTCCCGAAGCTCGCTTGATGTAAACCTTGCTCTATTTGAGGTACTGGGTCGTATTGGTTTGGCGGGCCTATGGCTCCACTGGATCGGAGAAAGGAGTGACGAAGCCCACCAGGGGAAAATCAGAAGCAGTGTCGTACAGCTCACACAAACGGGCCTGGAGCTAATTCGAAACAACCCCGCTTTGTTTCTGCCGATAGCAGATAGACAAGGAACCAACATCGCCCTTTTCCTCCAGCTTTGGCTGGCTAGTGAGGTTGATGCGACAGGCGTAACTTCTTGGCTCGAAGAAATGGCTTATCGTCTGAACTTCTCTATTCACACAAGAAGTCGTTACACCAGTTCTTTCACAGATTACCGTGACCTTGCCGAACACCCGCGCGATAGATCCGACGAGTATTTCAAAGAGGCTATGGCAGGAAGCACAATTGTTCCATTACTTGCTGCTTGGTTGCATGCGCTTGGTGCGACTGAGGCGGTCGAGGCGCTGAGCCGCCTTGCTCAGAAGGAGTTGAAGCACTGCACCTTGCAGCTTTGGCTACCGGACGCCTCGTCGGAAGAGAATCTTTATGTAGGTAACAGCTCTCATGGGCGGGCCCTTTGTGGGCTGCCGTTGAACAAAGGTGGACACCAACTCATTGCCACCATAGCAGAGGCATGCAGTACGGATTCGGGCTTGCAGGGTCTGTCGCCTATCAAGTCGGGTTTCTGGCCAGTGGTCATGGTCGCCTGCCACCATCATCAGCTACCAATCCCTCCGGGGTTTTGGATCAGCTCTCTAATGGAGCCTGAGTCGGAGCTTGAAACTGATTAGCATCGACCCTCTGTTGGTGTCGCATCAACCTTAAGCGGGCCCGTGTGATGAGTCCGCTCTTGGCCGATAGCTGTCCTTGGTGAAGGGCTGCTATGGGTCGAAAGCAGCCATCCACAACCGGCAGCTAACGTTCTATACAGGACAATAATGACTGACCCTCATCGGCCAATAGCTACTATCAAAAAAGACCACCGTTGACTAGATGCTATCAGTTACTGGAACCAGTCTCGACCGAGACCTTGAAATATATATTAAGTAGCATACAGTCCCAAAAACGTCACTTTCACCCAAGCCCACACACAGCAGCGCGAATTGACATGGCAAGAGTAAAAAAAGAAAGACCAGTTTTTGACGCAACCAGTATTAGCCTCGAAGAGTGGCTCTCTATGGTTTTCACTTATAAAGAAAATAGAAAATATAGATTCATAGATTACCGCTTTCCAACAGATACACATGCAGCCGAATATCTGGCCTCGGCAGAAGTAAGATCGGAGCTTGAAACTAAGCACCTAATACGCTCATTCCTGATCCCCCCTGGGATTCAAGGACATGATCATCAATTCTTCCACCTTTGGGTAGATAATGGTGACATCGCCAAAATGATGGAGACGAGCGAGTACGCTCGCCGCCTTTTCAGAAATGAAGGCTGGGAAGGCTTGACTTGGATATTAGATCTCCTCCCAGATTGGCCTCAGCACGCTATTGACGCGCTGGACGCCTTCATACGAGCGCATACACTTTACCTTTCTGATGACCGTATATTGGGCCTCTGTGACGTGATTTCTATAATTCGCCACAAGTACCTACTTTCATCAAATCCTCGCGACATACTCAATGATGTTTCATCAAGGGATTTTGAGTTCCTCATCGCTGCCTTGTTTAGAAGGCAGAAGTACAATGCAGAAGTCACTAAGCAGTCGCGGGATGGAGGAGCTGATATAATATGCAGCTCACTAGAAACCCCCATCAAGCAAAAGGTACTTATTGAATGCAAGCACCACACAGGCACCATTGGAGTTGAAGTAATTCGCAAGCTGGCAGGAGTTGTGAGTGAAACCGGAGCCACAAGCGGCTGGGTTGTGACCTCTAGCAAATTTAGTTCGCCAGCGGTGGAGTTTGCTAGTACGACAGGGAGAATTCAGCTTCTAGATTACAAGGCATTGAACCTTAAATTTAACGAGTATTTTGGTGCGCGTTGGAGTGAGCGTTTACCATTTCTAATCAGCGAGGGGCAACGAACTCAAGTCAAGAATGCAGCTAAAGACAGTTGAAAGCGCTTAGTACGTATCGGGCAGATCCGACCAGGGCTCCCTCACCCCTACTGCTCTAGAGGAGGGGCAGTTCTGGATCAAAAGCGGCCAAAATTCATCATTTGCAGATCAGTTGGATGCGAGCATCTGCCCCCCCTTGAGGTAAACGGCCCTGAGCAGCACTCCGTCATGGATTTCGATGTGCTGAGCAGCCCGCGAAATCTGATCAACATCTCGGTGGGGCAGAAAGTGAGGCAAAATTTCTATCAGCGGCAAAATGTGCAGGCATAAAAAAATCCAGTCACCGCTAAGTGACTGGATTCTTTGGAGTATTTTGGTCGGGACGGAGTGATTCGAACACTCGACCCCTTGCACCCCATGCAAGTGCGCTACCGGGCTGCGCTACGCCCCGACATCATTCTCGATACCGCTGAGAACTTTGAAGAATTTAACCTAACCTTTTGAATAATGGAAGCTTTTTTTCAAAAATTTCCACTCGTCGCCAACCAGATCACTTCTTCAGAACCACCAACACATCCTCCAACTCCGCAATCATCTGCCGAATCAGCTGCTTGTACTGGCTGGACTCATCCTTGACCTCATCACTGGAGAGCCGCAACCGCGCCCCGCCAATGGTAAAGCCCTGGTCATACAGCAAAGCGCGGATCTGGCGGATCATCAGCACGTCCTGGCGCTGATAATACCGCCGGTTGCCACGGCGCTTCACCGGGTTGAGCTGCGGAAACTCCTGCTCCCAGTAGCGCAGCACGTGCGGTTTTACCGCACAGAGCTCGCTGACTTCACCGATGGTGAAGTAGCGTTTGCCCGGGATGGGGGGCAGCTCGTCGTTATGGCTTGGTTCCAGCATAGGCCTCTACCCGGGCTTTCAGCTTCTGCCCTGGACGAAAGGTGACGACGCGGCGCGCGGTGATCGGGATCTCTTCCCCAGTCTTGGGGTTGCGGCCCGGCCGCTGGCGTTTGTCGCGAAGGTCGAAGTTGCCGAAACCGGACAGCTTGACCTGCTCGTTGTCTTCAAGTGCGTGCCGAATTTCTTCGAAAAACAGCTCGACCAGCTCCTTGGCCTCGCGCTTGTTGAGCCCCAGCTCCTCGTACAGCCTTTCGGCCATCTCAGCTTTCGTCAGAGCACCCATGCCGTTATTTCCTTAACGTGGTGTTCAACCTTTGTTCAAGCGAGGTGAGGATAGTCTGCAGGGTTTCATTCACCTCATCGTCGTTAAGAGTGCGCGATGGATGTTGCCAGGTCAAGCCGACGGCCAGGCTTTTTCTATCAGGATCAATGCCTTTACCCTGGTAGACGTCAAACAGCCTGAGGTCTGTGAGCCATTCGCCCGCATTGTCACGAATTACTTCAAGCACCGAGCTAGAAGCTACATCACGTCCTGCGATCAAAGCCAGGTCACGACGGGTTTCCGGGAACTTGGACAGTTCGCTGAACTTCGGCAGGCGGCCTTCGACTACATCGCCGAGCACCAGCTCGAAGACGAACACCGGGCGGTCGAGACCGAGGGTCTTGGCCAGCTCTGGGTGGATGGCGCCGAGGTAGCCGACTTCCTTGCCGTCGCGCTCGATGCGGGCGGTCTGGCCGGGGTGCAGGGCCGGGTGCTTGCCGGCAGCGAAGGTGAAATCGCTCAGGGCACCGGAGTAACCCAGCAGGGCTTCCACGTCGGCTTTGACGTCGAAGAAGTCGATGCTGTCACGACCGTTGGCCCAGCCTTCCGGCAGGCGGCTGCCGGTGACGACGCCGGCGATCATTGGCTGCTGCTTGAGGTCACCGAGCTGGCCGACGAAGCGCAGGCCGCTTTCGAACAGGCGCACGCGATCTTGCTGGCGGTTGAGGTTGTGCTGCATGGCCTTGACCAGGCCCGGCCACAACGAGGCGCGCATGGCGGCCATGTCGTTGGAGATCGGGTTGGCCAGCAGCAGCGGCTCGACGCCTGGGGTGAACAGCTCGAACAGTTTCGGGTCGATGAAGCTGTAGGTGATGGCTTCCTGGTAGCCGCGGGCAACCAGCAGACGGCGCAGGTTCGGCAGCTCGCCACGGGTTTCCGGGCGGGCTTGCGGAGCCAGGCGGGCCTGCGGGTAGCGGACCGGCAGGTTGTTGTAGCCGTACAGGCGGGCCAGCTCTTCGATCAGGTCGACTTCCAGGCTGACGTCGAAGCGGTGGCTTGGGACGGTGACAGTCCACTCCCCTGCCCCATTGGCGCTGGTTTTCAGCTCCAGGGCGTTGAGCAGTTGCTCGACCTGGGCGGCGTCCATCTCCATGCCGAGCATCTGGGTGATGCGTTCGTCGCGCAGGGTGATCGGCGCGATGTTCGGCAGGTGCTGCTCGCTCACGGTCTCGACGATCGGACCGGCTTCGCCGCCGACGATCTCGAGGATCAGGGCGGTGGCGCGCTCCATGGCTTCACGGGCCAGTTGCGAGTCCACGCCGCGCTCGTAGCGGTGCGAGGCGTCGGTGTGCAGGCCGTAGGAACGGGCCTTGCCGGCGACGGAGATCGGCTCGAAGAAGGCGCTTTCCAGGAACAGGTCGCGGGTCTTCTCGGTGTTGACGCCGCTGTGCTCGCCACCCATCACGCCGGCAATGGCCAGGGCGCGGGTGTGGTCGGCAATGACTAGGGTATCGGCGCGCAGGGCAACTTCCTGGCCGTCCAGCAGGACCAGCTTCTCGCCCTCCTCGGCCATGCGCACGCGGATGCCACCATTGATTTCGGCGAGGTCGAAGGCGTGCATCGGCTGGCCGAGTTCGAGCATCACGTAGTTGGTGATGTCGACGGCGGCGTCGATGCTGCGCACGTCGCTGCGGCGCAGGCGCTCGACCATCCACAGCGGGGTCGGCTTGCTCAGGTCGACGTTGCGGATCACGCGGCCCAGGTAGCGTGGGCAGGCGGCCGGGGCGCTGACTTCGACCGGGCGCACTTCGTCGTGGGCGGCCGGTACGGCTGGCACCACCGGGCGGGTGACCGGTACGTCGTACAGGGCGCTGACGTCGCGGGCCATGCCGGCGATGGACAGGCAGTCACCGCGGTTCGGGGTCAGGCCGATTTCGATGCTGGCATCGTCCAGGTTCAGGTACTGGCGAATGTCCTGGCCAACCGGGGCATCGCCCGCCAGCTCCAACAGGCCGTCGTTCTCTTCGCTGATCTGCAGCTCGGCAGCCGAGCACAGCATGCCGAAGGACTCGACGCCGCGCAGCTTGGCCTTCTTGATCTTGAAATCGCCCGGCAGCTCGGCGCCGATCATGGCGAACGGGATCTTGATGCCTGGACGGGCGTTAGGAGCGCCGCAGACCACCTGGAAGGTTTCCGCGCCGTTGCTCACCTGGCACACGCGCAGCTTGTCGGCGTCCGGGTGTTGTTCGGTGGTGAGGATCTCGCCCACCACGATGCCGCTGAACTGGCCGGCAGCGGGGGTCACGCTGTCGACTTCGAGGCCGGCCATGGACAGGCGGGCGACCAGTTCGTCACGGGAGACTTGCGGGTTTACCCAACCGCGCAGCCACTGTTCACTGAATTTCATGCTGTTCTCCTGAAAGTTGCGTCGATTGGGCCTAGCGGAATTGAGCCAAGAACCGCAGGTCGTTGTCGAAGAACAGACGCAAATCGTTGACGCCATAGCGCAGCATGGCCAGGCGCTCGGCGCCCATGCCGAAGGCAAAGCCCTGGAACTCTTCCGGGTCGATGCCGGACATGCGCAGCACGTTCGGGTGGACCATGCCGCAGCCCATCACTTCCAGCCAGCCGGTCTGCTTGCACACGCGGCAGCCCTTGCCGGAACACATCACGCACTGGATGTCGACTTCGGCGCTCGGCTCGGTGAAGGGGAAGAACGACGGGCGGAAGCGCACGGCCAGTTCTTTCTCGAAGAACACCCGCAGGAATTCCTCGATGGTGCCCTTGAGGTCGGCGAAGTTGATGCCACGGTCGATCAGCAGGCCTTCGACCTGGTGGAACATCGGCGAGTGGGTGATATCCGAGTCGCAACGGTACACACGGCCTGGGCAGACGATGCGGATCGGCGGCTGGGTGCTTTCCATGGTGCGGACCTGTACCGGCGAGGTATGGGTGCGCAGCAGCATGTTGGCGTTGAAATAGAAGGTGTCGTGCATCGCCCGGGCCGGGTGGTGGCCGGGGATGTTGAGCGCTTCGAAGTTGTGGTAGTCGTCTTCGACCTCGGGGCCTTCGGCGATGCCGTAGCCGATGTGGGTGAAGAATTGCTCGATGCGCTCGAGAGTACGGGTGATCGGGTGCAGCCCGCCGGTGGTCTGGCCACGGCCTGGCAGGGTCACGTCGATGCATTCGGCGGCCAGGCGAGCATTGAGCTCAGCCTCTTCAAAGCCGGCCTTGCGTGCGTTGAGCACGTCGGTGACGCGTTCCTTGGCGTCGTTGATCAGCGCGCCGACCTTGGGGCGCTCTTCGGCTGGCAGGTTGCCCAGGGTCTTCATCACCTGGGTCAGCTCGCCTTTCTTGCCGAGGAATTGAACCCGGATCTGTTCCAGGGTAGTGATGTCTTCAGCGCGCTCCACGGCCTCGAGGGCTTGGGCGACCAGCGCGTCCAGGTTTTCCATGTACAGACTCCAGATACGAAAATAGGGGAAGAGCTTTTGAAGGCTCTTCCCCTATCCGATGACGTTTTACACCCGACGGCGCAGGCGCCGCCGGATGATTGTCGTGGGTACTTAAGCCAGTACGGCTTTAGCCTTCTCGACAATCGCAGCAAACGCCGCTTTTTCGTTCACTGCCAGGTCGGCCAGAACCTTACGGTCGATTTCGATCGACGCCTTTTTCAGGCCAGCAATCAGACGGCTGTACGACAGACCGTTGGTGCGGGCACCGGCGTTGATACGAGCGATCCACAGAGCGCGGAACTGACGCTTCTTCTGACGACGGTCGCGGTAGGCGTATTGGCCTGCCTTGATGACCGCCTGCTTGGCAACGCGGAATACGCGCGAGCGTGCACCGTAGTAGCCTTTAGCCAGTTTCAGAATTTTCTTGTGACGCTTACGAGCGATGACGCCACGCTTTACACGAGCCATGAGTAACTTCCTCTATCTTTGACCGAAATTAACGTACGCGCAGCATGCGCTCGACTTTTGCAACGTCAGACGGGTGCAGCAGGCTGGCACCGCGCAGTTGACGCTTACGCTTGGTCGACATTTTGGTCAGGATGTGGCTCTTGAAAGCGTGCTTGTGCTTGAAGCCGGAAGCAGTTTTCAGGAAACGCTTCGCAGCACCGCTCTTGGTTTTCATCTTTGGCATGTTGGAACTCCGCATTCGATAAAATTACACAATAATCATCAGGCCTGCCGTGCCCGGGAGATTACTTCTTCTTTTTGGGGGCGATGACCATCATAAGCTGGCGTCCTTCCATCTTCGGATGCTGCTCAACGGTGCCGTATTCCACAAGGTCAGCTTCGACCCGCTTCAACAGCTCCATGCCCAGCTCCTGGTGGGCCATCTCACGGCCGCGGAATCTCAGAGAGATCTTGGCCTTGTCCCCATCGCTAAGGAAACGTACCAGGTTGCGTAGTTTTACCTGGTAATCCCCTTCTTCCGTCCCTGGACGAAACTTGATTTCTTTGATCTGGATCTGCTTCTGGTTCTTCTTGGCTTCGTTGGCCTGCTTCTTCTTCTCGAAGAGGTGCTTGCCGTAGTCCATCACCTTGCAGACGGGTGGTACCGCGTCTGCAGAGATTTCCACCAGATCCAGCTTCGCTTCATCAGCGATACGCAGCGCTTCATCAATCGAGACGATGCCAATCTGCTCGCCGTCAGCACCAATTAACCGAACCTCGCGTGCCGAGATATTCTCGTTGATCGGGGCTTTCGGTGCAGTTCGTTTATCGTTTCTCATTTCACGCTTAATAGTCATTACTCCGATTCTAGGCGACCGCGCTGGGCGACAGCGCTGTTGAGCAGCTGCGTGAATTCAGCCACCGGCATGGAGCCGAGGTCTTTGCCTTCACGGGTGCGTACGGCGACGGTCTGCGTTTCGACTTCGCGATCCCCTATAACCAGCAGGTATGGGACCTTGAGCAAAGTATGCTCGCGGATTTTAAAGCCGATCTTCTCATTTCTCAAGTCCGACTTGGCACGGAATCCGCTTCCGTTCAGGGCTTTTTCCACCTCGAGGGCGAAATCGGCCTGCTTGTCGGTGATGTTCATGATCACCGCCTGGGTCGGTGCCAGCCAGGCTGGGAACACGCCGGCGTAGTGCTCGATGAGCATGCCGATGAAGCGCTCGAACGAACCGAGGATGGCGCGGTGCAGCATCACCGGGCGCACACGGCTGTTGTCTTCGGCGATGTAGCTGGCGTCCAGGCGCTCCGGCAGGTTCGGGTCGTACTGCAGGGTGCCGCACTGCCAGTTACGGCCGAGGCAGTCGCGCAGGGTGAACTCGATCTTCGGACCGTAGAAGGCACCCTCGCCCGGCTGGTATTCCCACTCCAGGCCCGATTCGTTCAGGGCGTCGGCCAGCGCGCCCTCGGCGCGATCCCACAGCTCTTCGGAGCCGACACGCTTGGCCGGACGAGTGGACAGCTTCATGGCGACATCGGTGAAACCGAAGTCCTTGTACACATCCAGGGTCAGCTTGATGAAGTCGGCAGCTTCCTTCTTCACCTGCTCTTCGGTGCAGAAGATGTGCGCGTCGTCCTGCACGAAGCCACGTACGCGCATGATGCCGTGCAGCGCGCCGGACGGCTCGTTGCGGTGGCAGGCGCCGAACTCGGCCAGGCGCAGCGGCAGGTCGCGGTAGGATTTCAGGCCCTGGTTGAACACCTGCACGTGGCACGGGCAGTTCATCGGCTTGACTGCGTAGTCGCGGCTTTCCGAAGCCGTGGTGAACATGTTCTCGGCGTAGTTGGTCCAGTGACCGGAACGCTCCCAGAGGATGCGGTCGACGACCTGCGGGGTCTTGATCTCCGAGTAGCCGTTCTCACGCTGCACCTGGCGCATGTACTGTTCGAGCACCTGGTACACGGTCCAGCCGTTGGGGTGCCAGAACACCATGCCCGGGGCTTCTTCCTGCAGGTGGAACAGATCGAGCTGCTTGCCGATCTTGCGGTGGTCGCGCTTCTCGGCTTCTTCGATGCGCTGGATGTACGCAGCCAATTGCTTCTTGTCGGCCCAAGCGGTGCCATAGACACGCTGCAACTGCTCGTTCTTGGCATCGCCGCGCCAGTAGGCACCGGACAGCTTGGTCAGCTTGAAAGCCTTGAGGAAACGCGTGTTCGGCACGTGCGGACCGCGGCACATGTCGACGTATTCTTCGTGGTAGTACAAGCCCATGGCCTGTTCATCCGGCATGTCCTCGACCAGGCGCAGCTTGTAGTCCTCGCCACGCTGGGTGAACACGTCGATGACTTCGGCGCGCGGGGTCATCTTCTTGACGACGTCGTAGTCGGTATCGATCAGCTGTTGCATGCGCTTTTCGATGGCGGCGAGGTCTTCAGGGGTGAAGGGCCGCTCGTAGGCG
The DNA here is from genome assembly GCF_011752525.1 of Pantoea sp. Cy-639. Lineage (GTDB taxonomy): Bacteria > Pseudomonadota > Gammaproteobacteria > Pseudomonadales > Pseudomonadaceae > Aquipseudomonas. The sequence continues at coordinate 19,666 of NZ_VWXI01000012.1, forward strand.
ATGTCGTAGTAGAAACCTTCGTCGATCACCGGACCGATCACCATCTTGGCGGTCGGGTACAGCTGCTTCACGGCGTGGCCGATCAGGTGGGCGCACGAGTGACGGATGATCTCCAGTCCCTCTTCGTCTTTCGGGGTGATGATCTGCAGGGTGGCGTCGTGGTCGATCTTGTCGCAGGCATCGACGAGCTTGCCGTCGACCTTGCCGGCCAGGGTGGCCTTGGCCAGGCCGGCGCCGATCGAGGCGGCGACTTCGGCTACGGATACCGGCTGGTCGAACGTGCGTTGACTGCCATCGGGAAGAGTAATAACGGGCATGGCGCCTCCTCTCCTAGTGGTGACCCCTACCAAAGGTCACGTGGGTTGGGATGAGCCAGTACAAGATCCGCCCTGCCTTTCCCGCGGGAAAGCCTGCCTCACAGTGGCAGAGACCTTTCGGCCTGCCAGGGTCGAACCAGAGTGACTGGAAGGTAAAAGTTGCAAGCCGCACGTGGCGCACTGCAAGCCAGGCATGCTAGCACGCAGGCCGCACAGCACGGAGAAATATTTGGAAATTACGCAGTCGCGGTGAACTTGTACGGAAAATTTCCTATCAGACTTTGTGAAGCAACCTACTCTTGATGAGACCTTAAACCAAGGAGTGTCTGGTTATGCGAGTTCTGTCCCTTCTGGCCGCGTGTGCCGCAAGCGCCCTGCTGATGCCGCTGACTGCCACTGCGGGCAATTTCCCCGCCGGCAGTGAAGCCACCTACATGACTCAATGCGAACAAGCAGCGAAAGGCCAGGGCCTGGACGCGGCAAAGGCGAAGCAACACTGCGCGTGCGGCGCCCAAGCCATCAAGAAGAATTTCAATGACAAGGAAATTGCCGATCTCGACAGCAAGGATGGCGTCGACGCCGCACTGATGCACAAGGCCCAGGCCGCCGTGCAGGCCGCCTGCAAACCCTAGTAGACTGGCCGCGCAGGCCCTGACTAGGCATCTTTTGCCCTGGATCAACATCCTGCGAAGGTAAAAGGCGCTAGATTCGCAGAAATGCACTATGATGTTGCCGGTGCTCCTGTAGCCTCGGCAACGTTGCACCCCGATAAAAAATCATGTTTCTGGAGATTCACCTCATGTCCAATCGCCAACAAGGCACCGTCAAATGGTTCAATGATGAAAAAGGCTACGGCTTCATCACTCCAGCAGGCGGCGGCGACGACCTGTTCGTTCACTTCAAGGCCATCGAATCCGACGGCTTCAAGAGCCTGAAAGAAGGCCAGACCGTTTCCTTCGTTGCCGAGAAAGGCCAGAAGGGCATGCAGGCTGCACAGGTTCGTCCGGAGTAATTTCGGATAGCTGTAAAAAAACCCGCCACTTGTGGCGGGTTTTTTTATGGGTTTCCCAGCACACAGGACTTGCATCCTGCGCCCAAAATCCCCTCCCAGCAGGAGCGGCCTTGAGTCAACCGCAGTTGACGCGCGTGACCACACCCTTGTCGTCGACATTCAGGTTAAGCCGCTCGGAACGGTACTCCAGGGTGATCACATCGTGAGGCTTGAGCACGCGGGCCATCTGCGATCCACTGGCCTTGCGCGCCTGCTCCAGCAACTCGGGACTGGCCGGCTTGCCGATGGTGAAGTCAGCACCACTGGCCTCGCAGCGGCCATGGTTATCGGCCGGGGCGGCGGCGCTGCCGCCATCCGAGGAACCGCCAGTGCTGCAACCTGCCAGGACGGAAGCCAGCAGCAGGGTCGCCAGGGAAGCGCGGGTACGGAACATGAATCCTCCTAAATCAATCTGGGAACTGTCCTATCCGACAGCTCCTCCCTCTGTTTGTTGCAAAACCGCACGATTCTGCCTGAGTTTACCGCCTGACGCGAAAGGCAATCGTGACGGGATTTTGCACCAAACTGCCGGTTCGGGTGGATGCGCCGCTTATGCCCAAGTCGCAGGCCCCTTGACGCCAGGACATGATTTACTGCAAGAAGTGGAGTGCAACATACCTCCCCTCGAACGCCAGGGTTCGGCATTCGACCTCCAGCCCCGGCCCCCACGAGAGCCCTCATGAGCAACCACAGTATCGACGCCGATATCAAGGTCAGATGGGCCGAAGGCCAGAGCGCCTACAGCCCCGGCACCCCGGAAGAACTCCTGCTGATCGCCATCGACCTGCTGGTGCGCGATCGCGGCAGCGAAGCGGCGCGCACCTTCATCGACCAGGTGTTCGAACGCTACGCGGCTACTTCAACAGCGCCAGACGCGCACTGAGCAGATCGAAGAAACCCTGGGCATCGCCCTGTTCGAGCCACATGACATTGGCCGGTTGCCCGAGCACGCCATACCAATCGGCGACCGTCTGGCCGAAGGTCGGGCCTTCACGGCTGTCGACCGTCATGTGGATCTGCCGCCCCTTGAACAGCTCGGGCTTGAGCAGATAGGCGATGACACTGGCGTCATGCACCGGGCCGCCGGGCATGCCGTACTTTTCCATGTCGAACTTGATGTAGGCCTTGAGGATGTCCACCACCACCTGGCTGGCGTGGTTGTTCAGCGCCGCCAGTTGCTTGAGGCGAGCATCGCTGGTGAGCACCTTGTGGGTCACGTCCAGCGGCACATAGGTCAGCTTGACCCCGCTGGCCAGCACCACCTGGGCGGCATGCGGATCGGCGAACAGGTTGAACTCCGCCACCGGGGTGATATTGCCGCCATTGAAGTGGGCGCCGCCCATCACCACCACCTCCTTGATACCGTTGACGATCTCCGGCTTCTGGATCAGGGCCAGGGCCAGGTTGGTCTGCGGGCCGAGCATGGCGATGGTGATGCTGTGCGGCTCGGCCTTGTCCAGCGTGTCGATCAGGTACTGCACGGCATTACCCTTGGCCAGGCCCTGCTTCGGCTCGTGGACCTGAACACCTGTAAGCCCTTCCTCGCCATGCACGTTGGCCGCGTAGATCGGCTCGCGCACCAGCGGGCGCCCTGCCCCGGCGTACACCGGGATGTCGGCGCGACCACCCCACTCGCGGGCCAGGCGGGCATTGCGGGAAGTCTTTTCCAGGCGCACGTTGCCGGCCACCGTGGTGATGGCGCGGATCTTCAGCTCTTGTGGGGAAGCCATGGCCAGCAGCAGGGCGACAACGTCGTCGGCGCCGGGATCGGTGTCGATGATCAGCTCGCGCGGGGCGGCCATGAGAGACGTCGCGGCCAAGGCAGACATCAGGACGGCTCCTTGGAGCAGGTTCTTGAGGGACATTCAGCACTCCTTGTTGCTAGGTTTCCAGGTAAACGGAACCTGCAGGAACCGGCCTTGCTGGCAATGCAAGGCTGGCGCCTGCAACGACCGCGCACCCATTTAGAAGGTGACACCGGCCACCAGCGCGATATTGCTGTAGGGCCGGCATTCGCCGGTACGCACCACGGCCCGCGCCTGCCGGCACAGCGCCTTGAAATCGGCATGGCTCATGACCTCGCGCCGGCCGAGGTCGCCATGGGCATGCAGTTGCTCGACATCGATCAACCCCAGCGGCGCAGCCTGGAACATCTCCTCGGCCAGCACATGTCGCTCGATCTGCATCTCGCTCAGCACCGTGCGCAATACGCTGGCGAAATCCGGGATACCTGGCGTCAACGCCAGGTCGATCAGTTCAACACCCGGCGGCACCGGCAAGCCAGCATCGCCGATCACCAGGATATCGCCATGCCCCAACCCGGCGACGACCCGCGACAGGGCTATGTTCAGCAGTGGCGTCTTCTTCATGGCGCCAACTCCTTGAGATAGGGAATCGAGGGCTGGGCACCAGCTCGCGTGACAGACAACGCTGCGGCGCGCTGGCCAAGAACGATCGACTCCTCTTCCGACAAGCCACGGGCCAGGCCGGCAGCAAAGCCGCCAACGAAGGTGTCGCCGGCCGCCGTCGTGTCCAGCGCCACGACCTTGGCCGCCGGGAAGTGACGACCACCCGCCCCGTCGACCAGCAACGCACCCTCGGACCCCAGGGTGACGATGACCTTGCCCGCCCCCAACTGACGCAGACGCTCGGCAGCCCGGCGCGCGCTGTCCTGGTCGTTGACCGGCACGCCAGCCAGCGCCTCGGCCTCGCTCTCGTTGGGAATCAAGTAGTCGATATGGGCGAACCATTCCGATGGCAGCGGGCCGCTGGCGGGTGCCGGATTGAGAATCACCGTCTTGCCCAGTTCACGGCCACGGGCCAAGGTCCAGGCCACGGTGGCGCTGGGCACTTCCAGCTGGCAGATGATCACCTCGGCCTGCTGCAGCAGGCTGTCGAAACGACGCACCGATTCCGGCCCGAGCAGGCCGTTGCCGCCCGGAATGATGACGATGGCGTTCTGGCTGGCGGCATCCACCACGATCAGCGCCACGCCACTGGACACGCCCTCGCACACGCTCACGCCCTGGCAATCGACGCCCTCGGTCTGCAGGGCCTGGCGCAACTGCTGGCCATAGGCGTCGTCGCCGACGTTACCGACCATCGCCACGCTGGCACCCAGCCGGGCCACGGCCACTGCCTGGTTGGCGCCCTTGCCGCCGGGCGCGGTGAAGAAGCTGTCACCGGCCAGGGTCTCGCCACCGCGCGGCAAGCGCTGGGCGCGGGCCACCAGGTCCATGTTGAGGCTGCCGACCACTACCACCTTGGCATCCATGACTCTTCCTTAACGGTAATCGTTGAACAGGTCCGGGCGCGGCCCGGTGGATTCGCGCAGCACCAGGCGCGGCGCGACGATGCGTTGCTCGACGGCATCCCGGCGCGGCGCGGCGATACGCGACAGCAGCAGCGCCGCGGCGCTCTCGCCCAGCTCGCGGATCGACTGGCCGACCGTGGTCAGCGCCGGATACACATAGCGACTGAGCTCGATGTCGTCGAAACCGATCACCGACAGCTCGCCCGGCACGTCGATGTTGCGCTCGGCGGCGGCGCGCAACACGCCGAAACCGATCATGTCGTTGCCGGCGAAGATCGCCGTGGGCCGCTCGCCATCGAGCAGGCGCACCGCCGCGGCATGGCCGCCTGGACTGGTGAAATCGCTGTGCAGCACGTGCCCGGGGGCAATGCTCGCCCCGGCCTCGGCCATCGCCCGGCGAAAGCCCGCCAGGCGCAGCTGGCTGACGCCGGTGTCGAGGGGACCAGCAATGGTGGCGATCTCGCGGTGGCCGAGCTCCAGCAAGTGGCGCGTGGCCAGGTAGGCGCCTTGCTCGTGATCGATGCGCACAAGATCGGCATCCACCCCGTCCAGCGCACGGTCGACGATGACCATCGGCGTGCGCACGCCGGCCAGGCTGTCGACCAGGTCGCGATCCTCGCCCACCGAGGCGACGATCAGGCCGTCGATGCGCTTTTCCAGCAGCACCCGCAGGTAGCTGCGCTGCTTCTGCGGATTGTCGTCGGAGTTGCACAGGATCACGCAGTAGCCATTGCGCTCGCAGGCATCCTCGATGCCCCGCGCCAACTCGGCGAAGTACGGGTTGACGCTGCTGGGCACCAGCAGGCCGATGGTGGCGGTGCTGCGCGCCTTGAGCGAGCGGGCCACGGCGCTGGGCACGTAGTCGAGCTCGGCGATCGCCGCCTCGACTTTCAGGCGCACAGGCTCACTGACTGGCCGGGTCTTGTTCAGTACATGGGACACGGTGGTGTAGGAAATACCCGCCAATGCCGCGACATCTTTGATGGTTGCCATGGTTTCAGTTCCGCCGGCTCGCACGCCGGCTACGGTAAGTGTCGAGTACCACGGCGATGACGATGACCGCCCCGGTGATGATGCGTTTGGTCGGCTCCGAAGCGCCGATCTGCGCCAGCCCCGCGGCCAGCACGGAGATGATCAGCACGCCGAAGAAGGTGCTGATGACCGAGCCGCGCCCGCCCATCAGGCTGGTACCGCCGATCACCACTGCGGCGATCACCTGCAGTTCCAGGCCGGAGCCGGCATTCGGGTCGGCGGCCTCCAGGCGGGAGATCTGGAACAGTGCGGCAAGGCCGGCGAGCACGCCCATCAGGGCGAACACCAGGACCTTGTACGGTCGCGGATCGATACCGGCCAGGCGCACCGCCTCTTCGTTGGTGCCGATGCCGATCAGGTAACGGCCGAACACCGTGCGGGTCAGCACCAGCTGGGCCAGCACGATCACCAGCAAGGCGATGATGAACGCCGGCGAGATACCGAAGGCGACGGGATTGGAAAACCAGGCGTAGGCATCGCCGATGTAGGCGGTGCGCGAGTCGGTGAACTGGTAGGCCAGGCCACGGGCCATCTCCAGCACACCCAGGGAGACGATGAACGAGGGGATGCGCCAGGCCACGGTGATGCCACCGGTGATGCTGCCGGCCAGCGCCGCCGTCGCCATGCCGAGCAGTGCCGCAGGCATCACGCTCCAGCCCCAACCGAGAATCGCCACGCTGACGGCGGACGCAGCCAGGGCCAGCACCGAGCCCACCGACAGGTCGATGCCGCCGATGATCAGCACGAAGGTCATGCCGACCGCCAGCACCATCAGATCGGGGATCTGGTTGGCCAGGGTGCTGAAGGTCGCGTAGGACAGGAAGTGGCTACTCAGCAACGAGAACAGCACGATCATCGCCAGCAAGGCGCCAGCCAGGCCCAGGTAGGTGCCCAGGCCAAAATAGGTGCCGCTACGGCGAACCGGGGCTACGCCGGCAGTATCGAGGGGAGTGGTTTTCATGCGTCCATCCTGGGGGCTGCGTCGTGCAGCAGGGCATCACGTTTCTGGTAGCCGGCGAACGCGGCGGCGAGCAGTTGGTCCTGGCTCCAGTGCTCACGCTCGAAGGTGTCGATCAGGCGGCCCGCCGAGAGCACGGCGATACGGTCACAGATCAGCATCAGCTCGCGCAGGTCGCTGGACACCACCACCAGGGCCTTGCCCTGGCGGGCAAGCTCGGCGAGCAGGCCATAGATGTCGAACTTGGCGCCGACGTCGATGCCGCGGGTCGGCTCGTCGAACAGCAGTATCTGGCAATTACGCTCCAGCCAGCGGCCGATCACAACTTTCTGCTGGTTGCCGCCGGACAGCTCGCCGACCGCCTGGGCAGGACTGGCGCTGCGAATGCGCATGGCACTGATCTGGCGTTCGGCCAAGGCGCGCTCGGCGTCGCGGTCGAGCACCCCGCCCCGGGACACCGCCCCGAGATTGCCCAGGGCGATATTGGCACTGATCGATTGCGACAGCAGCAGGCCTTCGCCCTTGCGGTCTTCGGTGATCAGGGCGATACCCGCACGCACCGCCGCCCTGGGCGAGTCGATGCTCACCACTCGCGGCGGCTGGCCGAGGGCGACCGTGCCGCTGTCGGCGAGGTCGGCGCCGTAGATCAGGCGCAACAATTCAGTGCGCCCGGCGCCGATCAGCCCGGAGATGCCGAAGATCTCCCCTGCCCTGACCTCGAACGACACCTCGCGCACCTTGTCGCCACGGCAGAGCCTGTCGACCTTGAGCAACGGCGTACCGATCTCGCGGCGGCCCAGGTCGATATGCTCGCCCAGTTCGCGGCCGACCATCAGGTTGACCAGTTCGCTGCTGGTGTAGCGCTGGATCGGCTCGGCGCACACCAGCTTGCCGTCTCGCAGCACGGCGATACGCTGAGCCACCCGTTGCAGCTCCTCGAGCCGGTGGGAGATATAGACGATAGCCACCCCACGCTGGCGCAGGCGCTCGATCTGGGCGAACAGCAGTTCCACCTCACGGGCGGTGAGCATCGCCGTAGGCTCATCGAAGATCAGCACATGGCAGTCGCCGATCAGGTTGCGGGCGATCTCGACCATCTGTTGGTGGCCGATACCCAGCTCGCCAACGGGCGTGTCCGGATCGATGGCATCCAGCCCGACCTGGGCCATGGCTGCGCCGGCCAACTGGCGCAGGCGCTTGCGGCTGATCCAGCCAAAGCGGCCGGGCAGGTTGTCGAGGAACAGGTTCTCGGCCACGGTCAGGGTCGGCAGCAGGTTGAGTTCCTGCATCACCATGCGCACGCCGAGACGCTCGGCTTCGGCGCGACTGACCGGCGCGTAGGACTGGCCGCGATAGCGCATCTGCCCCGCCGTAGGGGTCTCCAGCCCACTGATCAGCTTGGACAAGGTCGACTTGCCCGCGCCGTTCTCACCCGTCAGGGCCAGCACCTCGCCGCCACGCAGCTCGAGGGTGACATCGCCCAGCACCGGCTGGGCGTAAGTCTTGCCCAGCCCAGTGACGGCGAGCACGGTTTCATTGGCCGCTACTGACATGGCCATTTTCTCCTGGAACAAACCATGACACGTTTATCGGGCAGGCTTTTCGTGAGAGCGGCCTGCCCTGCGACAACGCCAAAGCAGACTCCCTTATTGCCTCTGGGCAAGCCCGCTCCCGCAAGATCACCTCACTGGGTAACCAGTTCGACCGGCGTCTGGATGACGTTGTCGGCATCCACGGCGGGCTTCTCGCCCTTGAGCATCTTCAGCGCCGCCTGGATGCCGAAGACCGCCTGCTGGCTGGCGGCCTGGTCGAGCGTGGCGAGCACGCGACCATCCTTGAGCATCGGCTTGATGGCATTGATGTTGTCGTAGCCGACCACCTGCACCTGGCCGGTCTTGCCGGCGGCGCGCACGGCCGAGACCGCGCCCAGGGCCATGCTGTCGTTACCGGCCAGCAAGGCCTTGAGCCCGGGGTATTCGTTGAGCATCGAGGCGGCCACGGCGTTGCCCTTGTCGATCTCCCAGTTGCCGGACTGCACCGAGACGACCTTCATCTGCGCAGCCTCCATCGCGTCCTTGAAACCGGCGGTGCGCTGCTGGGCATTGGTGGTGGTCGGCACGCCCTCGATGATGCCGACCTGGTCGCCAGCCTTGAGCTTCTGCCTGGCCAGGTAGTCACCGACCAGTTCTGCCCCCTTGCGGTTGTCGGGGCCGACGAAGGGCACGCTGATGCCTTTGCTCTTGAGCACATCGGGGTCGAGACGGTTGTCGATGTTGACCACGATGATGCCGGCGTCCATGGCCTTCTTCACCACGGGCACCAGGGCCTTGGAGTCGGCCGGGGCGATCACCAGGGCCTTGGCGCCCGTGGCGATCATCTGCTCGACGATGCGGATCTGGTTGCCGGTATCGGTCTCGTCCTTGATGCCGTTGGCCACCAGTTCGAAATCTGCGGGATGCTCTTTCTGGTAGGCCTTGGCGCCGTCCTCCATGGTGCGGAAGAACTCGTTGGCCAGGGACTTCATCACCAACGCGACCTTGGGGGCGTCGTCGGCGTGGGCGGCAGAAACGGAAAAGATCAGGGAGGACAGTACGGCGAGGGCCAAGGGACGACCGAGGAACGGCAGCTTCATGGAGTTGACTCCGAATCTTGTGATTTTTATCGGATCGCAAACGTTTGCGGTGACTCACTATGGAAACGGGCCCCGCTTTTGTCAAATCCATTGCGTAGTACAGCCGCTGTCACGCGCGTCGGATTATCCGCGATTTATACGAAAAACCGAACATCTTTCCTACGCTTGTTCGGAAAGCCGAACAATACCGGCAATCATGACTTCGCAGTCGCAACGAGTACCCCCAGTCAGCGCAAGGGTTTTACGATGAAAATCGACGAACGGTAGTTGCTGGTACGAAACCTGCCTTACTCCCCTGTGCGACATAACGTACATCTCATCCTGGAAGAGAGAAGTAGACATGATGACATCCGCACTGAAGAGCTTCGCCCCGGGCGCCCTGGCCCTGCTGCTGGTCCTGCCGACCGCGGTTTGCGCCAAGGAAGCCGCACAACAGCAGAAGCTCGCCAACGTGGTGATTCTCGCCACCGGCGGCACCATTGCCGGTGCTGGCGCCAGCGCCGCCAACAGCGCCACCTACCAGGCTGCCAAGCTGGGCGTGGACAAACTGATTGCCGGCGTGCCGGAACTGGCCGACCTGGCCAACGTGCGTGGCGAGCAAGTCATGCAGATCGCGTCCGAGAGCATCGGCAACGACGACCTGCTGAAGCTGGGCAAGCGTGTCGCCGAGCTGGCCGACAGCAAAGATGTCGACGGCATCGTCATCACCCACGGTACCGATACCCTGGAAGAGACCGCCTACTTCCTCAACCTGGTGGAGAAGACCGACAAGCCGATCATCGTGGTCGGCTCGATGCGCCCGGGCACCGCCATGTCCGCCGACGGCATGCTCAACCTGTACAACGCCGTGGCCGTGGCCAGCAGCAAGGAAGCCCGCGGCAAGGGCGTCCTGGTGACCATGAACGACGAGATCCAGTCGGGTCGCGACGTGAGCAAGGCCGTCAACATCAAGACCGAAGCCTTCAAGAGCCCATGGGGTCCACTGGGCATGGTCGTGGAGGGCAAGTCGTACTTCTTCCGCCTGCCGGCCAAGCGTCATACCATCAATTCGGAATTCGACATCAAGACCATCAGCAGCCTGCCAGCGGTGGACATTGCCTACGGCTATGGCAACGTGACCGACACTGCCTACAAGGCCCTGGCCCAGGCCGGTGCCAAGGCGATCATCCATGCCGGTACTGGCAACGGTTCGGTGTCGTCGCGGGTGGTGCCTGCACTGCAGGAGCTGCGCAAGAACGGCGTGCAGATCATCCGTTCGTCCCACGTCAACGAGGGCGGCTTCGTACTGCGCAATGCCGAACAGCCTGACGACAAGAACGACTGGGTCGTCGCCCATGACCTGAACCCGCAGAAGGCCCGGATCCTGGCGATGGTCGCCATGACCAAGACCCAGGACAGCAAGGAGCTGCAGCGGATCTTCTGGGAGTACTGACAGACGCCTGCATCGGGCCGCATGCCGGCCCGCTTGCCTCCCCTCCCCCGCAACGTCGAAGGAGGGGGCGCAAAAGCCTTGGGCAAGAACACTCACCGCAGCAGCAAACCTTGCTGGCAAATACCGGCACAGCCGATGCCAGATACACAGCGCCTGACTCCGCAGCAAGGCTGACCCCTACAGACCGGAACACCTCCTTACTCGATGTTGCGAAATAGCTTACAGTGAAATACTGTATGCACATACAGCAACCCGAGGAAAGCTCCGTGGCCAGCACCGCCCCCGCAACTCCCAGCAGCTATGAGCAACTGGGCCAGCGCATCCAGAAGATCATCAACAGCCCCACCGCCCAGCGCAGCCGCGCCGCGCTGATCTTCCGCCTCGAGCACGAATCCTCCGACGACTGGGAAACCTTGCTCGAAGAGATTGCCGAGAATGACAACGTCACCCTCGCCCATCGCGACGATGGCGGCGTACAGATCTTCTGGACCGTCCCCAAGGAAGACTGACCACGCATGAGAGTTTCGTTTTTCGCTGCCGCCTGCCTGCTGCTGGCCACTCCGCTCGCCCAGGCCGATGCGCCGCGCACCTTCCAGGAGGCCAAGAAGGTTGCCTGGAAGCTGTACGCGCCACAGTCCACGGAGTTTTATTGCGGCTGCAAGTACAACGGCAACAAGGTCGACCTGGCTTCCTGCGGCTACACGCCTCGCAAGAGCCCTCAACGCGCATCGCGCATCGAGTGGGAGCACATTGTCCCGGCCTGGCAGATCGGTCATCAACGCCAGTGCTGGCAGAACGGTGGGCGCAAGAACTGCTCGCGCAACGACAAGACCTACCAGCGTGCCGAGGCCGACCTGCACAACCTGGTGCCGAGCATCGGCGAGGTCAACGGCGACCGCAGCAACTTCAGCTTCGGCTGGCTCCCTGTGCAGCATGGCCAGTATGGCAGTTGCCTGACCCAGGTCGATTTCAAGGCGAAGAAGGTCATGCCGCGACCCTCGATCCGAGGCATGATCGCGCGCACGTATTTCTATATGAGCAAACAGTACGACCTGCGTCTGTCCAGGCAGGACCGCCAGCTGTTCGAGGCCTGGAACAAGACCTACCCACCGCAGGCCTGGGAGCGCCAGCGCAACCAGCAGGTGGCGTGCGTGATGGGACATGGCAATGCATTCGTCGGCCCCGTGAACCTCAAGGCCTGCGGCTGACCTAGATCAGACCAGCGTCTGCAGGTAGGCGCTGGCCTGCTGATAACGGGACAAGCGGGCAAGGTCGGCAGGCCCCGGGCGGGCGATGCGCGAGAGGTCGCTGTTATCGGCAAGGTCGGCCAGCTTGACCTCGCGCGCCAGGGGATCGACACCCAGGCGGACGACGAACGCTTCATAACTCTCGCCATCCCGCCGGCTCAGGGCCAGCAGCGCAGCAAGGATCTTCAACGGAAAGCCTTCGCGGGCAAGGTCGGACAGGGTCAACGGGGTATCCTCCAGCACATCGTGGAGCACCGCGACAATACGCTGCTCAGGCGTGACCACCCGGGCCATCACCCGCAACGGGTGGAGGATATAGGCCGCCCCACCTTTGTCGTACTGCCCTTGATGCGCCCTGGTGGCCACGGCGATGGCTTTTTCCAGCGTTGCCATGAGGTGCCCTCCCGCTCGACCCTTGCCCTTGTCAGCATAGCTGCGTCCTTGCAGCTATGACAGTAGAGCGCTGGCGTCCGTTCCTGCCAGCACAGCGATCAGCGCTGGGCGCCGTGCTGGATGACGATCGAATCGGTACCCAGCTTGGCCATCACTTCAGCCTTGCGCGCATCGGCTTCGGCCTTGCTCGGGAACGGCCCCATCAACACTACCGGCTTGCCTTCACGGTATTCGACCGAGGACGGGATGCCCTTCTCGATCAGGCGCGCGGTCATGTCGGTCAGTGCCCCCATGTTCGGCCCCTGGATCACTTCGACATCCCACCCCTGCGGTGCGGGCTGGTCAGCCAGCGCCTCGGCGCGACGCTGCAGGTCGGCACCGCCACAGACCTCACGAATACGCAGGTTGTTGCCGGTCTCGTCGATGAGCACTTCATACTGGTCGCCATGCTTGATGGCCGCATAGCTACGGAAGGGCTCGTACCGCCCCGCGTCGTCCTTGCCACGCACCTGGCCACAGATGGAACCCTGGGTATCGAAGCGCACGTTGGCGAACTTGGCTGTCTTGGGGTTGCTCAGGTGCTCGGCTACCTGCTTGTGCACCCCCTCGACTTCGTTATCACAGCCCGCCAAGGCCAGCACCGCCATTACCACCGCCAGTTTGCGCACGTGTCTACCTCCAGATTCGAAGGGGCGGATTCTACCATGAGCAGAGGCCAGGACTCAGGCGCAGAGTGTCACCCTCAGGCAGCGGCCACCTCCGACGGCGCTGACGGATAGACCCACGGCCCGAGATCGGCGAAGCGAACCTCCCGGTTGTCACGCACCAGCTCGGACGGCATGAGGTAGTGCCTGCCCTCCAGCGGGAAGAAATAGTACTCGCCAACGAATACCAGCCGCTCTTGCGGATCGGGATGCATGGCGCGCACGGCACAATCGGGGTCCGCCGGGTCGTAGCAGGATCCGGCGTGGCGGAACACGAAATCCAGCACCGGATCATCGGCCGCGTACTGGAAGCGGTTATGCAAGGTGCGGCGACTGCGCTGCGCAAGATCAGCCAGTAGCACGAAATGCTCCATCGCCCGGGCCGCGGCCGCGAACGCACCCTGGCCATCGAGCAGATGATGCAAGGCCGAGAGCATCACGTTCTGCTGGTACCAGGAACGCCCCTCGAAGCCGAACGTCACGAACTGGTAGATGAGCTCGTTGATGATCTGAAACTTGAACAACGGCAGGCTCGACGCACCATAGACCAGTCGGTCCGCGTCGTAGGCGATCTCGTGGTGGATGATCTTGTTCCTCAGCACCCGGCAGAACGCATAGAGCTCAACCAGGAACAGCTCGGCAATGCGCGATGGATCGATGCTCGCCTGGAGCAGCTCGAGCTTTTGGGCAAAGGCGATGTCCGGGCGCCCCAGGCGCTTGTCGACATGCAGATCGAGCAGGTCGAAGAAGATCGGGAAGGCAACCATCTTGGCGTAGGCGCTGCGCATATGCGGCTGCCAGTCGAAACTGCCCACGCAGTTGGCATGATGAACGGTCCAGGCGCCATTCGCGTCGGGCGCCGTGCGAAACAGCGCATGCTGCCTGGCCGTCCAGTCCAGGAAGGCATTGCTCAGGATCGCCTGGGTGACTCTGGCATGTTCGGTGATCGATGGATTATCAATGGGCTTGGCTTGCATGATCTCTCCTTGTCAGCGGCATGGCGGCATGCGAACGGACCCTACGCGAGCGGATCACCGGCAGCAATGAACGAAACGTTGAGAGACGAGCCCCGACCCTGAACCCCGGCAAGCACTTTTTCCGAGGCAAACGAAAAAGGCGACCCTTTCGGATCGCCCTTCTCTGATTTGGTAGGCACAATTGGACTCGAACCAACGACCCCCACCATGTCAAGGTGGTGCTCTAACCAACTGAGCTATGTGCCTGTCGTGTGGTGCGCATATTAGTGATCGGATGCGTACCTGTAAAGCGTTTTTTTCAAAAAAATCAAAAACTTTGCGAAATCCCTGAAGACCACTCCAGCGTCACGGGGCAAAGCGGCGAGCACGTACCGATGACAGCAGGAAAAGACCTTGCCGCTCCACCCAGCACTGTCATGAAACAAAGCCAAAGCTGCGGGCCCTGCCTCGACCTTGCGAGCTCATATAAAGGAAGAGCATCGGGAAGACCAAAGCAAAAAGGGCGACCCTTGCGGGTCGCCCTCTTCTGATTTGGTAGGCACAATTGGACTCGAACCAACGACCCCCACCATGTCAAGGTGGTGCTCTAACCAACTGAGCTATGTGCCTGTCGTGTGGGGCGCATTCTACCCGTTCCAGAATGCCTGTCAACAGTTTTTTTCACGCTAACTCACTGAATATTAAAAATATTTGCAGGAGGGCCGGCGACTGCATGGCAGTAAAGGATTTTCACCGGACGACTAGCGGGTGTTTATTATTATTGATAGCATCGGTACATTCGTTAAAAATATAAAACACGAGGTTTCTCGAGCATGGCAAACACCCCCTACCCCCAGTCCTACTACGCCGCCTCGGCCAACCCGGTGCCGCCACGTCCGGCGCTGCAGGGTGAGGTGGAAACCGATATCTGCATCATCGGTGCCGGCTATACCGGCCTGTCCAGCGCCCTGTTCCTGCTGGAGAACGGCTTCAAGGTAAGCATCGTCGAAGCCGCCAAGGTCGGTTTCGGTGCCTCGGGCCGCAACGGCGGCCAGATCGTCAACAGCTACAGCCGCGACATCGACGTCATTGAACGCACCGTCGGCCCCAAGCAGGCGCAACTGCTGGGTCAGATGGCCTTCGAGGGCGGCCGTATCATCCGCGAGCGTGTGGCCAAGTACAACATCCAGTGCGATCTGAAGGACGGTGGCGTGTTCGCCGCACTGAGCGCCAAGCAGATGGGTCACCTGGAG
Source organism: Pantoea sp. Cy-639 (assembly GCF_011752525.1). Taxonomy (GTDB): domain Bacteria; phylum Pseudomonadota; class Gammaproteobacteria; order Pseudomonadales; family Pseudomonadaceae; genus Aquipseudomonas. The sequence goes on from NZ_VWXI01000012.1 coordinate 34,954, forward strand.
TCGCAGAAACGCCTGTGGGAACGTTTCGGCCACACCCAGCTGGAGCTGATGGACCAGAAGCGCATCCGCGAAGTCGTCGCCTGCGACAACTATGTCGGCGGCATGCTCGACATGAGCGGCGGCCACATCCACCCACTGAACCTGGCCCTGGGCGAAGCCGCAGCGGTCGAGTCGCTGGGCGGCATCATCTACGAACAGACCCCGGCCGTACGCATCGAGCGTGGCGCCAACCCGGTCGTGCATACCCCACAGGGCAAGGTCCGCGCCAAGTTCATCATCGTCGCCGGTAACGCCTACCTGGGCAACCTGGTACCGGAGCTGGCCGCCAAGTCGATGCCATGCGGCACCCAGGTAATCACCACCGAGCCCCTGAGCGACGAACTGGCACGCACCCTGCTGCCGCAGGATTACTGCGTCGAGGACTGCAACTACCTGCTCGACTACTACCGCCTGACCGGCGACAAGCGCCTGATCTTCGGCGGCGGCGTGGTCTACGGTGCTCGCGACCCGGCCAACATCGAGGCGATCATTCGTCCGAAGATGCTCAAGGCCTTCCCGCAACTGAAGGATGTGAAGATCGACTACGCCTGGACCGGCAACTTCCTGCTGACCCTGTCGCGCCTGCCGCAGGTCGGCCGTATCGGCGACAACATCTACTACTCGCAAGGCTGCTCCGGCCACGGCGTCACCTACACCCACCTGGCGGGCAAGGTCCTGGCCGAAGCCCTGCGTGGCCAGGCCGAGCGCTTCGACGCGTTCGCCGACCTGCCACACTACCCGTTCCCGGGCGGCCAGATGCTCCGCGTACCGTTCAGCGCCCTCGGCGCCTGGTACTACAGCCTGCGTGATCGCCTGGGGATCTGACGGACAGCGTCACCCCGCAGCGTACCCGATGAAAAGCCCGCGTCTGTCGCCAGACGCGGGCTTTTTCGTACTGCCAGTTGTGCGCAAGCCTCTCAGCGCAGCGGTATATGAATGTCCGTCTGCCACTGCTCCAGAGGCGTCTGCGGATAGATGCTCAGGTAGTGGAAGAACAGTGGGTGGTCGCGCAGTTCCTCGCCACTGGCCGGCAGCCAGTCGCGGTAGATCGGGTAGATCGTCTCGCCGATATGGTCCGGCGAGCCGACATGCCGCACCACCGCGCATCGCCCGGCAGGCAGGATCAGCTCCCGCACACCGTCGCTGTTGGCCATCAGCGCCTCGCGCAGCTCGCCACAGACAGAAAAGCAAAAATCCTCCGGGGCCGTGGTGTCCGGGTTGTTCCACGGGATACCGAAACTGCGGCTGGTGGCCACCGGCGACTGTCCGCTGCGCTGGCGCCAATCGATGAACCGGCGCACGGTCTCGCTGACCTGACCTGGCGCGCCGCGGTGCTCGAGCGCTGCCAGACGGACCTCGGCGAAGTCGATGATTCTTACCTGCATGGTGATGCTCCTGGAAAAGTGAGGGATGGCGAAGACCGCATTCCAGTGCTGCCAGGCCGGTGCGCGACGAAACACGCTGGGCGACACCCCGAATGCCCGCCGAAATGCTCTGCTGAAGGCCTCCGGACTGTCGAATCCAGCGCCCAGCGCCGCCTCCAGCACGCTCTGGCGCGCCGTGCCGGCCAGGCGATGAGCAGCCCGACGCAGACGCATCAGCTGCACATAGCGCGCGACCGGCACGCCAACGAAAGCGCTGAACTGGCGGTGGAAGTGAAACACCGAGAAGTGCGCCACGGCACTGAGGGTTTCCACCGACAGGTCGCCTTCGAGGTTGTCCTCGATATAGGCGAGCACCGCGTCGAAGCGCTTCTGGTAAGGGGCATTGACTGGCAATTCGGATGGCTCCTGGAAATACGGTAGGCCACAGGCTCGCCGATTCGACCCTGGTCCTGCCTAGCCGCGCTTGCTCAATCGCGGCCGCCCTGATGAAAGTAGGCGTATTGCCCCTCTCCTGATCACGACCCAGTCGTGCATTCATGACTTCAGGTCAAATGACCTTGACTTGCCGAGGTCTTAATCAATGCATGCGCAACACGCACACTGCCCCCACTTGCTCGAACCCGTACCACACTCTCCAGGGTTCGCGTCTTTCGTCACTCACCAGGAGCAGATCCATGAGCATTCCATCTTTCGGCCTCGGCACCTACCGCCTCACCGGCCAAACCGTCATCGATGCGGTCAGGTCGGCGCTGGAACTGGGCTACCGCGCCATCGACACTGCACAGATCTATGCCAACGAAGCCGAGGTCGGCCAGGCCATCGCCGAAAGCGGCGTGCCCCGGGAAGACCTGTTCATCACCACCAAGATCTGGACCGACAGCTACGCTGCCGACAAGATGATCCCAAGCCTGCAGAAAAGCCTGAAAAAGCTGCGCACCGACTATGTCGACCTGCTGCTGATCCACTGGCCGGCCCCAGGCAACGGCGTTGCACTGACCGAGTACATGCACGCCCTGGCCGACGCCAAACAGCAAGGCCTGACCCGTCAGATCGGGGTCTCGAACTTCAACATCGAACTGACCCGACAGGCCATCGCCGTGGTCGGCAAGGGCGAAATCGCCACCAACCAGGTCGAGCTCAGCCCCTACCTGCAGAACAGCAAGCTGACCACGTTCCTGAAAACGCAAGGCATCACCACCACCTCCTACATGACCCTGGCCTACGGCAAGGTTCTGAAAGACCCGGTGCTGGCCGACATCGCCGCCAAGCACAAGGCCACTGTCGCCCAGGTAGCCCTGGCGTGGGCCATGCAACTGGGCTATGCGGTGATCCCATCGTCGACCAGGCGTGAGAACCTGGCCAGCAACCTGCTTGCCCGCGACCTGCGCCTGGACGCCGACGACATGGCGCGCATCGCCAGCCTGGAGCGCAACGGCCGCGAAGTCAGCCCTGACGGCCTGGCGCCAATCTGGGATTGATGCCATGACCACGCCCCGCGCCAAGGCGCCGGGCGAGTCGGTCTGAGCGGGCGGGCGCCACACCGTGGTGCCTCAGCCCGCCTGCAAGGCCGCCAATGCCATCTGCGCCACGCCCAGCCGAACCTCGGGCGGCTGCCCGTCCTCAAGCATCCACGCCGCCGACAATCCAGCCCAGGCCAACACCCACTGCAGCATCCGTCGACGCTCGATAGCCGATACCCGCACCACCTCCGCCAAGCGCCGTGCAAATACCTCAGGCGCCAGTGCCAGCCGGGCCTCGGGGTTGCAGAACAGGTTCGCGTAGTCGAAGCCACGCTCGCCGTACAGCCCCTTGGGATCGATGGCCAGCCAGCCCTTGTCGGCGAAATCGAGCACATTGCCGTGATGGATATCGCCATGCAGCACCCCTTGCTCGCGAGGCGCGGCCAGCAAGGCGTGGGCCGTGGCCGCACAATCCACGAACAAGCCGCCGTGACGCTGCGCCGCCTCCCACAGCGCCTGGAACCACTGGTGCAGCGGCACCAACACCGGCAACGACCTGGGCCGCGGCTGGTGCAGACGCGCCACGACCTCGCAGAGGATCCCGGTGGCCTCCAGGTCCCGTCCATTGACGGCCATTTCTGCCAGCGACCCCGCCCCCTGCGCGCGCAGCATCAGCAGGGCCTCGCCGTCCAGGGCCAGCACCGGCGCCGCGCCCTCGCCCTGCCACCAGGCCATCAGCAAACTCCCGGCCTGCTCCTCGGCGGCGTCAGAGACTTTCAGCATGGCCGGCAGCTCGCCCTGGCGCACCGGCAGCAGACTGCCACTCGACGAGGTAAACGCCTCGCCGTCGACTGACAGTTGCCAACGCTGCAGGTAAGGGGCAAATACGGACTCGATCACGTCCCACTCTCCAGACTTTGTTCCACCAGGCGTAATTATGTAGTGTCCGGACCGATCATTCACGGTCTGCGTCAGCACGCGTAGCCTCCCGTTGATCAGGCCACTTCCACGGCCGCTTCCCCAAGGAGCCGCACCATGTCCCGTCCCCCCTTGCCTCCCTTCACCCGTGAGTCCGCCATCGAGAAGGTCCGCCTTGCCGAGGATGGCTGGAACAGCCGCGACGCCGCCAAGGTCGCCCTGGCATACACGCCCGATACCCAGTGGCGCAACCGCACCGAGTTCTGCCACAACCGCGAGCAGGCACAGGCCTTTCTCACCCGCAAGTGGAACCGCGAACTGGAGTACCGACTGATCAAGGAGCTCTGGGCCTTCACCGACGAGCGTATCGCCGTGCGCTACGCCTACGAATACCGCGACGACAGCGGCCAGTGGTACCGCGCCTATGGCAACGAGAACTGGGCGTTCGCCGAGGACGGCCTGATGCGCCAGCGCCACGCCAGCATCAACGAACACCCCATCAGCGAGGCCGAGCGCAAGTTCCGCTGGCCGCTGGGGCGACGTCCGGATGATCATCCGGGGCTGAGTGATTTCGGTTTCTGAGCAGGGCCACCCCGAGAAACCCACTCACCTCATGGCATAGAGAACTGTTTCCTTGTCGCCAGCAAATCCACAGCCTGGGAGCTCCTGAACGACACCATATGCCAGAAATTTCTCCAGCAGATAGAGGTGCTGCGCCGTGCAGCTAGCACGGCGCACGAACCGGGTCAGTGCGCTCCGCCCCCCGTCTGCAAACGGTTGAAGATCACCTCCAGCGCTGGCCCCAGGTCACCGTCGCCATGGGCCACCGCCGGCACGCCGCGAGGCACCGGCAGCGACGGATCGCCATGCATGCCCAGCGCCGGCGCGGCCATGGCCACGTCGCTCGAACGATCGTAGATGACCTTGCCCTCCTTCACCGTCTTCAGCACCTTGAGCGAGGCCAGGCGGGCCGGATCGACCTTCACCGGGTTCTCCGAGAGCACCACGAAATCGGCCAGCTTGCCTGCCACGATCGAGCCCTTGGTGTCCTCTTCGAAATGCTGGTAGGCCGACCACAGGGTCATGGCCTTGAGCGCGGTCAGCGCATCGACCCGCTGATCCGGGCCGAGCACATGGCCGGAACGGGTGGTGCGGGTAACCGTGGCCGAGAGCACGCGCATCGAGTCCGGCAGTGCCACCGGGGCGTCATGGTGGGTGGTGAACTTCAGCCCCTGTGCGAGTACCCACTGGGTCGGCGAGATATTCTCGGCCAGTTGCGGGCCGAGCACCGAGCTGCGGTACCAGTCGCCCCAGTAGAACGTATGCATGGGGAACAGCGACGGGAAGATCCCCAGACCGCGCAGGCGCTGCACCTGTTCGAGGGTGATGGTCTGGCCGTGGATCATCACCGGGCGCCCCTCCACGCCTGCATGGCGCTGCCGCGCATAGGCCATGGCATCGAGCATCTGCTCGATCGCCTTGTCGCCGTTGGTGTGCGACAGCACCTGCCAATGGTTGGCCAGCGCCTTGTCGTAGATCGCCTTGACCTGCTCGTCTTGCAGCACGCCATAACCGGAGTAGTCGTCCGGCTTGCCGTCGGGCACTACATAGTAGGGATGGCTGAGCCAGGCCGTCTTGCCCTGGGGCGAGCCGTCGAGGGTGACCTTGATGCCGCCGATGCGGAAATGGCTGTCGTTGTAGCTGACCGGCTCCACGACCGGGCGGTACCACGGCTTGACCATCAGCGCCTCGGTGCCGTCCTGGGTGATGTCCGGGTAGGCCACTATATCGGCGACGAAGCGTTTGTCCTGCGCAGCCTTGATGGCAGTGCGTACCTGGTCCGGGCTGGCCCGGCCATCCTGGAGGGTGGTATAGCCGAAGCTGATGTAGAGCTTCTCGCCCGCCTTCATCATCGACACCGCCTGATCCGCCGTGAGTTTGGGGAAGATCTTCTCCAGGTTCTCGAACAGCGCGTTCTCCTCCAGCACGCCATTGGGCGTCTTGCCATCGGCCTCCCGGCGGATCACCCCACCCTTGGGATCGATGCTGTCGGCATCGAGGCCGACCTGCGCCAGGGCCTTGCTGTTGAACGCCCCCAGGTGTGCCGACTGGTGGATCACCACCACCGGAATGTCGGTGGCGACCTTGTCCAGGTCCTCGCGTGTCGGATGGGTCTGCTCGGCCAACTGCGAGTCGTCGTAGCCAAAGCCGAACAGCACGCCGAAGGTGTCCGGCGTCTTCGACTGCTGGCGGAACGCCTTGAGGATCGTCTGCAACTGGGCAATCGACTGGTCCGTACCGTCCGGCGGGGGCAGCAGGTTGGCGCTGGCGGCCTGGAAGCCTACCAGCGAGACATGGCCATGGGCATCGATGAAGCCAGGCAGCAACGTCGCACCCTTGAGGTCGATGATCTGCGTGTGGCTGTCCTGGGTGCGGCGGACCTCCTGCTCCGTGCCGACGGCCAGGATCCGCCCGTCCCTGACCGCCACCGCCTGGGCATGGGGCCGGGCATCGTCGATGGTGACGACATCGCCGCCGAGCCAGATGGCATCGGCCTTGGGCAGGCTTTCGGCCCTGGCAGTGGCGCAGGCCAGGGTCAGGACGCTCAGGGCGAGCAGGCGTATTGCAGGCTTCATGGGGTTCCTCCTTGGAAGTGCCGATGGCGGCAGGCGCTGCGGATCCGTGCAGCGTTCGCTGCCGCAGAGCATAGGCCGTGCCTGCGCTTTGGCAAGGCCGCGACTGCGCTGCAGGCGTACCCATCACCTTGTACGGAATTATTTAGCGCGCCGTTGTATCAGATCCCTTAGAACCCACTGGCCAGACCCTGGCCACGCCTTTTCGCCATCCAAGGACAACGGCCCATGAAAGCACGCAGGAAACCGGTCAAGCCGATCGGCTTGAAAGACATCACCATCGTCGACGACGCCAAGATGCGCAAGGCGATCACCGCCGCCGCCCTGGGCAACGCCATGGAATGGTTCGACTTCGGCGTCTATGGCTTCGTCGCCTTCGCCCTGGGCAAGGTGTTCTTCCCCAACGCCAGCCCCGGGGTGCAGATGATCGCCGCGCTGGCCACCTTCTCCGTGCCCTTTCTCATCCGTCCGCTGGGCGGGCTGTTCTTCGGCGCCCTGGGCGACCGCTACGGGCGCCAGAAGATCCTCGCCGCGACCATCGTGATCATGTCCCTGAGCACCTTCGCCATCGGCCTGATCCCCTCCTACGCGAGCATTGGTATCTGGGCGCCGATCCTGCTGTTGCTGGCCAAGATGGCCCAGGGCTTCTCGGTGGGCGGCGAGTACACCGGCGCGTCGATCTTCGTCGCCGAGTACGCCCCCGACCGCAAGCGCGGGTTCCTCGGCAGTTGGCTGGACTTCGGCTCGATCGCCGGCTTCGTGCTCGGCGCCGGGGTGGTGGTGCTGATCTCGACGATCCTCGGCGAGCAGCAGTTCCTCGACTGGGGCTGGCGCCTGCCGTTCTTCCTTGCCCTGCCGCTGGGCATCATCGGCCTGTACCTGCGCCATGCGCTGGAAGAGACGCCCGCCTTCCAGCAGCACGTCGACAAGCTCGAGCAAGGCGACCGCGAGGGCCTGGCCAGCGGCCCGAAAGTGTCGTTCAAGGAAGTCGCCACCCAGCACTGGCGCAGCCTGCTGACCTGCATCGGCGTGGTCATCGCCACCAACGTCACCTACTACATGCTGCTCACCTACATGCCCAGCTACCTCTCGCACAACCTGCACTACAGCGAGGACCACGGGGTGCTGATCATCATCGCGATCATGGTCGGCATGCTGTTCGTGCAGCCGATGATCGGCCTGCTCAGCGACAAGTGGGGGCGCAAGCCGTTCATCATCGTCGGCAGCGTCGGCCTGTTCCTGCTGGCGGTCCCGGCCTTCATGCTGATCACCAGCGGCAAGCTGGCAGTGATCTTCGCCGGACTGCTGATCCTCGCCGTGCTGCTGAACTTCTTCATCGGCGTGATGGCCTCGACCCTGCCGGCGATGTTCCCCACGCATATCCGCTACAGCGCGCTGGCCAGCGCCTTCAACATCTCGGTGCTGATCGCCGGCCTGACCCCGACCATCGCCGCCTGGCTGGTGGAAACCACCGACAACCTGTACATGCCGGCCTACTACCTGATGGTGATTGCCGTGATCGGCCTGCTCACCGGCCTGACCATGAAGGAAACCGCCAACCGCCCGCTGCGCGGCGCCGCCCCGGCCGCCTCGGACATCGACGAGGCCCGCGAGCTGCTGCAGGAGCACCACGACAACATCGAGCAGAAGATCGAGGACATCGACGCCCAGATCGCCGAGCTTGAAGCCAAGCGCAAGAGCCTCGCGCAACAGCATCCGCGCATCGACTGAGGACCGGTTGCGCATTCCGCCGGATTGCTTGCCTGATCCTCTGAACCTGCCGGGTGCATCGATTCCGCGCCGGCAGCCTTGTGCTAGCGTTTCTGGACTGGGGAACAACGTATTCCCCGCGTCCACAACCGTGACTGCAGCAGGTGAGCCCGATGGAACTACGTATCAACCAGAAGACCTACCAGGTCGAGGCTGACGCCGACACGCCCTTGCTCTGGGTGATCCGCGACGACCTGGGCCTGACCGGCACCAAGTATGGCTGCGGCCTGGCCCAGTGCGGCGCCTGCTCGGTGCTGGTGGACGGCAATGTGGTACGCGCCTGCGTCACCCCGGTGGCTGGTGTGGTCGGCCGCGAGGTGACCACCATCGAGGCCATCGAGGACGACGCCGTGGGCAAGCGCGTGGTCGCCGCCTGGGTCGAACACCAGGTCGCCCAGTGCGGCTACTGCCAGTCCGGCCAGGTGATGGCGGCCACCGCTTTGCTCAAGCACACCGCCAGGCCCAGCGCCGAGCAGATCGACGCAGCGATGGTCAACCTGTGCCGCTGCGGTACCTACAACGCCATCCATGCCGCCCTGAACGACCTGGCCGAAGGGGGGAATGCCTGATGAGCACGCGCATCGAGACCCCCGAGGACCTGCTCGCCCTCCCGGCCGGCGAAGCCATCAACCTGTCGCGCCGGCGCTTTCTCGCCGGCACCGCCGTCGGCGCCCTGGTGCTCGGCTTCGGCCTGCCACTGGGTATCCCACGAGCCTTGGCCGCCAGCGCCGCCACCGCCGAGCGCGGCACCCAGGTGCCGGCGTTCCTGGAAATCCGCCCGGACGGCAGCGTGCGCCTGCTCAGCCCGTTCATGGAGGGCGGCCAGGGCGTCAACACCGCCATGGCACAGATCGTAGGCGAGGAGCTGGATGCCGACCCGGCCACCTTTGTGGTCGAAAGCGCGCCGGCGGGCGAAGCCTACGTGGTGATGGAAAACGGCCTGCGCATCACCGGCGGCAGCATGTCGGTGCGCATGAGCTACCCGACCATGCGGCGTCTCGGCGCCCTGGCCCGAGCCATGCTGCTGGAGGCCGGTGCCCGTCAGTTGGGCGTGCCGGTCGGCGAACTGGGCACCGAGCCCGGCAAGGTGGTGCACGCTGCCTCCGGTCGCACGCTCGGCTACGGCGAGCTGGCCACCACGGCGATGGACCTCGCGGTGCCGGATCCGGCCAGCGTCACCCTGCGCGACCCCGGGCAGTTCCGCTGGATCGGCAAGCCGGTCAAGCGCCTGGACGCCTACGACAAGTCCACCGGCAAGGCGCTGTACAGCATCGACGTCAAGGTCGACGGCATGCTGCATGCCGCCGTGCAGCACGCCCCACGCCTGGGCATGACCATCGGCGCGCTGCGCAACGAGGACCAGGTCAAGGCCATGAAGGGCGTGCACTCGGTCCATCAGTTGCCCGGTGCGGTGGCGGTGGTGGCCGAGCGCTGGTGGCACGCCCGCCGCGCGGTGGAGGCACTGCAGGTCGACTGGCGCGAGCCTGGTGCCGACAGCCCGGTGCGCCCAATGCCGGCGGACTTCTCCAGTGAAGGCTGGCGCGAGCACCTGGCCAGCCAGCCAGGCCCTGGCCGTGACGAGGAACACCAGGGCGACGTGGCGGCAGCCCTGGCCAGCGCCAAGACCACCGTCGAAGCCACCTACCACAACCAGTTTCTCAACCACGCCCAGCTCGAACCGCCGTCGGCCACGGCACGCTTCAACCCCGACGGCAGCCTCGAGGTGTGGCTGCCCAACCAGGCCCAGGACATGTTCCGCGACGACATCGCCCGACGCACCGGCCTGGCGCCGGAGCGCATCACCCTGCACTCGCCGCTGCTCGGTGGCTTCTTCGGTCGCCACTTCCTGTATGACTCGGCCAACCCCTACCCCCAGGCCATCGCCCTGGCCAAGGCGGTGGGCCGTCCGGTCAAGCTGATCTGGACCCGTGAGGAAGAATTCCTGCGCGATGCCATGCGCCCCATGGCGGTGGTCAAGTTCCGCGCCGGGCTCGACGCCGCAGGCCTGCCGGTGGCGATCGAGGCGGTCAGCGCCACCGAAGGGCCTACCGAGTCCATCGCCGGCAAGCAGGGCGAGCAGCTCGATCCCACCGCCCTCGAAGGGCTCTCGGGCAAGGCCTATGCCATCGCCAACAAACGTACCGCGCAGATCTACGTCAAGACGCCGGCCATGCAGGGCTACTGGCGCTCGGTGGGCAACTCGCTGAACGATTTCTTCTACGAGTCGTTCCTCGACGAACTGGCCGACAAGGGCGGCCACGACCCCTATGAACTGCGCCTGCACCTGCTGCGCGACAACCCGCGCCTGACCACCTTGCTGCAGGCGGTAGCCGAGCTGTCCGGCGGCTGGAAACGCGGCCCGTTCAGCGCCGAGGACGGCAGCCGACGCGCCCGCGGCGTGGCCATGGCTTCGCCGTTCGGCTCGGAGGTCGCGGTGATCGCCGAGGTCTCGCTCGAAGGGGGGCAGGTCAAGGTCCATGATGTCTGGCAGGCCATCGATCCGGGCAGCATCGTCAACCCGGCGATCATCGAGGCACAGGTCAACGGCGCGGTATCCCTGGGTCTGTCTCAGGTGCTGCTGGAAGAAGCGGTGTGGATCGACGGCATGCCACGGGCGCGCAACTACGACCTGTATCCGGTACTGCCACCGTCGCGCATGGCGCGGGTGCATGTGCGCATCGTCGAAAGCGGGGCGAAGATGGGCGGCATCGGCGAACCGCCGCTGCCGGCCGTGGCACCGGCGGTGGCCAACGCCGTGGCGCAGCTCACCGGCCAGCGCGTGCGCAGCATGCCCCTGAGCCGCCATACCTTCAGCTGAGACGACAAGGACTGCCCATGAACCACCGTCGATTCGCAAGAACCGCGGGCTGGCTGGCCCTGCCGTGCCTGCTTGCAGCGGGCCTGCTGGCCTGGTACGTCAGCCGTGAGCCGGCCTCGCCCTTCACCGTGCAGGACGGCCCCGACAATGCCCTGGTCAGCCGTGGCGAATATGTGGCCCGGCTCAGCGACTGCGTGGCCTGCCACAGCCTGCCGGGCCAGGCGCCGTTCGCCGGCGGCCTGGCCATGGCGACCCCGCTGGGGGCGATCCATGCCACCAACATCACTCCGGACCGCGAGCACGGCATCGGCGCCTACAGCCTGGCCGACTTCGACCGCGCGCTGCGCCAGGGCGTGGCGCCCGGCGGGCGCCGGCTGTACCCGGCCATGCCCTACCCGTCCTATGCCAAGCTCAGCGACGATGACGTGCGCGCCCTGTACGCGTTCTTCATGAAGGGCGTGCAACCGGCCGCGCAAGCCAACCTGCCCAGCGGCATTCCCTGGCCGCTGAACCTGCGTTGGCCCATCGCCTTGTGGAACGGCCTGTTCGCCCCGGCCACGCCCTATGCGCAGCAACCCGGACAGGATGCACAGTGGAATCGCGGCGCCTACATCGTCCAGGGCCCTGGTCATTGCGGCAGTTGCCATACCCCGCGAGGCCTGGCCTTCAATGAAAAGGCCTTGGACGACAGCGGTGCGCCGTTCCTCGCCGGCGCCCTGCTCGACGGCTGGTACGCGCCAAGCCTGCGCCAGGATCACAACACCGGCCTCGGGCGCTGGAGCGAACCGGACATCGTGCAGTTCCTCAAGACCGGGCGTAACCCGCATGCGGTGGTGTATGGCTCGATGACCGAGGCGTTCAACAACTCCACGCAGTTCATGAGCGACGACGACCTCGCGGCGATCGCCCGTTACCTCAAGTCGCTGCCCGGCGACCCGCAGCGCGATGGAGCGCCCTGGCAGTACCAGACCACCAGCATGCCGATGGACGCGCCCGGTGCGCACACCTATGCCACCCGCTGCGCCAGTTGCCATGGCCCTGACGGCAAGGGCCAGGCCCCGTGGATGCCAGCGCTGGCCGGCGCCACCTCGATGCTGGCCAGGGAAGACGCCTCGGCGATCAACATCACCCTCAATGGCTCGCAGCGCGTCGTCGCGGCAGGTGTACCGGATGCCTACCGCATGCCGGCGTTCCGCACGCAGTTGTCGGATCAGGAGATCGCCGCAGTGCTGAGCTTTGCCCGGGCCGCCTGGGGTAACCACGGCGGCGCGGTGCCGCCTGGCGCGGTGGCCAAGTTGCGCGAACATACCGATCCGGCCAGCAGCAGCCCGATCATCCTGCACATGCGTTGAGGTCACCCTCGCGGGACAAGCCCGCTCCCACGCCAGTCCAGGCATCATGTGGGAGCGGGCCTGCACAGACGCTCCCATTGGTCGCACCCCACACCTGCCAACCTGTGGCTATGCTTCACCTCGCAAACCCACTTCAGCTATCGACCACAAGGAAGACAGGCCAATGCATCCAACCCGTTCCCTCGCCCGCGCCATCGCGCTCGCCTCGCTGGTGTCTGCCGCCAGCCTTGCCGCCCACGCCGCCGAACTGCCCATCGCCAGCGAGGCATTGGAAAGCCATGTCACCACCCAGGTGACGGCGATCGACCTGGCCAACCGCCAGGTCACGGTCAACGGCCCCCACGACAAGGACGTGACCTTCCAGCTCAGCGAGGAGGCCAAGGCCCTGCCCAACCTCAAGGTCGGCGACCAGGTCGACATCTATGTCACCCGCGCCGTGGCCTACGTGCTCGACACCGATGTCGGCGGCGCGCCGAAGGCCACCGAGGAATCGGGCACCATCCGCGCCACCAAGGACAACCCCAACCCGGGTGGCGAAGCCTTCCGCCAAGTACGGGTGACCTCGCAGATCAAGAAGATCGACCTCGACAGCCACGAGGTCACCCTGCTGCCACCTGAGGGCAAGCTGCAGGTGGTCAAGGTCGAGAAGCCCGAACTGCAGGCGCGCATGAAGGACCTCAAGGTCGACCAGACCGTCGATGCGATCTACACCGAAGTGCTGCGTGTGGAGACCTCGCGCCCAGCCGCCCTGTAGGGTCTTTTCCGGTCGCGCATCGGGTGAGCCCTCGGTCTACGAGCGGCTCCCCGTGGCGATGCGCGCGACCCTGCCTGACTGATATCCCCGATTACACCGCTGCCCCCTCTCCCCGACAGATGCTGCGCACAGTCCCTTGTCACCGCCCCGCCCCCTCGTCCCGCTCTGGCGCTGGGTTCAATACCCGGCCAGCCCTTCGATATTCGCAATCCAACAGACGATCCCGATAAAATCGATATTTTTTCCCTAACGAAAATGTAAAATTCGATTTCGCATACCTATAACAAGCTTGGAGCTTCACATGTTTGCCTTCTTCCGCCCTGCCGCGCACCAGGCGCCGCTGCCCGACGAACAGGTCGACAGCACCTACCGACGCCTGCGCTGGCAGATCTTCGCCGGTATCTTCTTCGGCTACGCGGGCTACTACCTGCTGCGCAAGAACTTCTCCCTGGCCATGCCCTACCTCATCGATGAAGAGGGCTACACCCGAGGCCAACTGGGCCTGGCGATCTCCGCCATCGCCATTGCCTACGGCCTGTCGAAGTTCCTCATGGGACTGGTTTCGGACCGCTCCAACCCCCGCTACTTCCTGCCCTTCGGCCTGTTGATCTCGGCCGGGGTGATGTTCATTTTCGGATTCGCGCATTGGGCCACGTCCAGCGTGGCGATCATGTTCGTGCTGCTGTTCATCAACGGCTGGGCCCAGGGCATGGGCTGGCCACCGAGCGGAAGGACCATGGTGCACTGGTGGTCGCAGAAGGAACGCGGTGGCGTGGTGTCGGTGTGGAACGTCGCCCATAACGTCGGCGGTGGCCTGATCGGCCCGCTGTTCCTGCTGGGCCTGGGCTGGACCAACGACTGGCACGCCGCCTTCTACGTACCCGCCGCGGTGGCGGTGCTGGTGGCGGTGTTCGCCTTCGCCGCCATGCGCGACACCCCGCAATCGGTGGGCCTGCCGCCAGTGGAGCAGTACAAGAACGACTACCCCGAGGGCTACGACGAGAGCCACGAGCAGGAGTTCAGCGCCAAGCAGATCTTCGTCCAGTACGTGCTGCGCAACAAGATGCTGTGGTACATCGCCCTGGCCAACGTGTTCGTCTACCTGTTGCGTTATGGCGTGCTCGACTGGGCGCCGACCTACCTGAAGGAAGCCAAGCACTTCAGCGTCGACACCACCTCGTGGGCGTACTTCTTCTACGAGTGGGCCGGCATCCCGGGCACCCTGCTGTGCGGCTGGATGTCCGACAAGATCTTCCGTGGCAACCGCGGCTTGACCGGCATCGTGTTCATGGCCCTGGTCACCGTCGCCACCCTGGTGTACTGGCTCAACCCGCCGGGCAACCCGACCGTGGACATGATCGCCCTGTTCGCCATCGGCTTCCTGATCTACGGGCCGGTGATGCTGGTCGGTCTGCAGGCCCTGGAGCTGGCCCCGAAGAAAGCCGCCGGCACCGCCGCGGGCTTTACCGGGCTGTTCGGCTACCTGGGCGGCTCGGTCGCGGCCAGCGCGGCGATGGGCTACACCGTCGACCACTTCGGCTGGGACGGTGGCTTCGTGCTGCTGGTGAGTGCCTGCGTGCTGGCCATCGCCTTCCTGATACCGACCCTGCGCCATACCCGCGCCGCCAGTACCGGCCGCGAGGCCATCGCCTGACGTTCGCGCCAGGCTCGCGTTAACGACGAAGCCCGGGGCCTGTGCCCCGGGCTTCGTGCATTCAGGCCGCCTGGAACAGGCGCTTGACCACGGGTTGCTGGCGCTGGCGCGCCTGCCAGATGTCGTAGTCGACCTGAATGGTCAACCACTGCCGCGCGCTGCTGATGCCGGCCATTTCCAGGCGTATCGCCAGGTCCGGGGACACCGCTGCGCGGCCGTGCAGCACGCGGGACAGCGCTTCACGCGAGAAACCCAGGTGGGCAGCGAACGCCTTGACCGTCAGGCCCAGCGCGGGCAGAACGTCCTCGCGCAAGGTTTCCCCTGGGTGGGGTGGGTTGTGCATGGGCATGATGGGGCCTCCTGATCAGTGATAGTCGAGGTAGTCGACCAGTTCGACATCGCCCGCCGCAAAACGAAACACCAGCCGCCAGTTGCCCGACACACTGAGCGACCAGAAGCCGGCGTGCTCGCCCTTGAGCGGATGGAGCTGCCAGCCCGGCACACGCATGTCATCGGCGACCATGGCACTGTCGAGAAACTGCAGTTGCCGGCGCAGGCGCTGGGCGTGGGCGGCATGGATACCGCGGGTGTTGCCTGTCTGGTGGAACAAGCGCAAGCCTTTGTGGCGAAAGCTGATGATCATGGGGAGCACACCGTATCCGTTCAGTGCGAAGCGGCGAGTGTGATCCCATGCGTCACATGGCGCAAAGTAACATGTGTGACGCAATGCGTCACGACCAGATACGAAGGCCCTTGCACGTCCATGCCTGCCCGGCCCATCGCGATCAACCCTCGGCGTGTCCCGGCCAGATCACTGCCTGGGCGGCCACTACATGGCCCTTGGCGCTGTCGAAGGTCACGCTGGGCGAACCGTAGAGCCGATAACCGGTGGCCAGGATCTCGGAAATTCGCTGGCAGAAGCTGGCGTCGTCCTTGCCCGTGATCAGGCGATAGGTCGGCAGGCCGTTGGGCGGGCTGGAGGTCATTGCAGGTTCCTTGTCGAGACGGGGCGTCGATAGCGGGCGGCACAGGCTCGCCCGGTCGGGGATCATGCCATAGCCGCCACGAACAGGATGCAGCTAGCCGCTTCTGGCCCGATCCCGCAACGGACACTGGGCCCGGTGCAGGTTCAATGCCGTGTTGATGATGCCGATATGGCTGAACGCCTGGGGGAAATTGCCCAGCATGCGCTTGGCCTGCGGATCGTACTGCTCGGCCAGCAGCCCCAGGTCGTTGCACAACCCGGTCAGGCGCTCGTACAACGCACGCGCCTCATCGCTGCGACCGAGCAGCACATAGACATCCGTCAGCCAGAACGAACACACCAGGAACGTCCCCTCCCCCGGCGTCAGGCCATCGCCGCAGTTGTCGCTGTCATAGCGCAGCAGCAAGCCATTGCGCAGCAGGCGCCGTTCGATCTGCGCCAGGGTGCGCAGAAAGCGCGGGTCATCCGCCGGCAGAAAGCCCGTCAGGGCGATCTGCAGCAGGCTGGCGTCCAGTTCGCGGGAACCGTAGGCCTGGACGAAAAACTGGCCGTCGGCATCCAGCCCGTACGCACAGACCTCCTGGTGTATGGCGTCGGCCACCTGCCGATAGTGCTGCCCGCGCCCGCGGTCTTCCTCGGTGGTCTCGGCCAGGCTCGCCGCGCGGTCGAAGGCCACCCAGGCCATGACCTTGGAGTGCACGAACTGCTGGCGCCCGCCTCGCACCTCCCACAACCCTTCGTCCGGCTCGCGCCAGACACTCTCCAGGTAGGGCAGGATCAACCGGGCGATGGCCGAGCTGCGTGGATGGCGCGGCAGCCCGCCCTTGATCGCCTGGCTCATGGCATCGGCCAGCTCGCCGTAGATATCCAGTTGCAATTGTCCGGCTGCGGCGTTGCCGACGCGTACCGGCTGCGAATGCTCATAGCCGGGCAGCCAGGGCAAGTCGAACTCCGGCAGGTCGCGCTCGCCGGCCAGGCCGTACATGATCTGCATCTGCTCGGGATTGCCGGCCACCGAGCGCAGCAGCCATTCGCGCCAGGCCTGGGCCTCGTCGAAGTAGCCAAGGTTCATCAACGCCAGCAAGGTCATGGTGGCATCGCGCAGCCAGCAGTAGCGGTAGTCCCAGTTGCGCTCGCCGCCGAGCCGCTCGGGCAGTGAAGTGGTGACCGCGGCGACCATGCCACCGGTGGGGGCGTAGGTCATGGCCTTGAGGGTCAGCAACGAACGGCGGACCAGATTACTGTAGGGGCCGACTTCGGGGCAGCGGGCGGCGAACGCCTGCCACTGGGCGATGGTCTGCGCGAGGTCGCGGTCGGCGTCGCTGCCAGGCAGCAGCGGCAGGTGCGAAGGCTGGTGGCTCAGGCTGAATACCTGGCGCTCGCCTGTACGGACACGAAAACGAGCAACACTGTGATGGTCGCGGCCATGGACTTCGGTGCTGCTGCGCAGGATCAGACGGTCGGGGCCGGCGACGGCACTGAGGGTCAACGGGTCGAGCTTTTCGATCCAGGGCACGCTGCGGCCATAGTCGAAACGCAACACCAGGTCCATCTCGAAGGCGGTTTCGCCAGCCAGGCCCTCGACAATGCGCAGCACGGTATTGCGCTCGCCCAGGGGCATGCAGTCAAGCACCCGGGCGCGGCCGCTGGCAGTGATCCAGGTGGTTTCCAGCACCAATGTGTCATCGAGGTAACGGCGCGTGCTGCGTTCGACGGGATCACTGGGGGCGATACGCCAGCGGCCGTTCTCCTCGTTGCCGAGCAAGGCGGCAAACACGGCGGGAGCGTCGAAACGCGGCAGGCACAGCCAGTCGAGAGCACCGTCGCGATTGACCAGGGCGGCGCTGCGGCAGTTGCCGATGAGGGCATAGTCTTCGATGTGGGCAGGCATCTCAGGACCTCTGACAGGGTACTGGAGGTTGGATGCCGAAGAGCGATCA
The DNA here is from genome assembly GCF_011752525.1 of Pantoea sp. Cy-639. Classification (GTDB taxonomy): domain Bacteria; phylum Pseudomonadota; class Gammaproteobacteria; order Pseudomonadales; family Pseudomonadaceae; genus Aquipseudomonas. The sequence goes on from NZ_VWXI01000012.1 coordinate 52,662, forward strand.
CCGGTTCCGCTGACGTGCCATCAGTGTTGGGCATGGTCGATGCCGGGCAAAGCTCACCTTGTCATTGATGGCGCGCGATCTTCGAACAGCTCGTCATCGAGCAACATGACCCGCCCCTCAGATGACCACTCGCGCTCAACTTCGATGACCATTAAACGGTTCAGCCCTCGACACTTTGATTGCAATTGAGTGTACGAGAAACCTTTTGATACAGATAAGGGCGCACGCTTCGACAAACGCTCCAGCAGCGACGCACAAGAACTTCCTCAACAAACTTGCTTTGCTATTTTTTTGTGCTAGAAGTATTGGCCAGCGGCTACTTGCAAGGATGAGAACGCCTCTGCCAATGTAAAAAAACATTGAGCTGGATCAATACTATCAACAAGGAAGTTATATGAAAATCATCGGACTATCCGGAATACTGCCTTCGCGTTGCGTCAACAACCAGGAGATCATCAACCTGGTTGAAGAGCACTCCAAAGACACCTTCCAGGATGACTTGCCGAAAACCTTGAAGACCATTGGCAAGTTGCTGGAAAAAAGTGGCAGTGGCACACGTCATTGGCTGGCCGCGGACGAGACGCCGATGCAATTGATGGAGGCGGCGTTCGACGCCGCGCTGGCTCAGGCCAATATCAGCAAGGCCGACCTTGACCTGTTGCTCTACCCTAACGTCACCCGTGGCTTCATCGAGCCCGCCAACAGTACCTTCATCGCCAAGGCACTGGGCCTGCGCTGCCGGAACTTCGATGTCGTCGATGCCTGCAACGGCTGGGTCACGGCCATGGACGTCATCAACAGCAAGATGCAAGCGGGTGAAATCCGCTACGCCGCCATCGTCAACATGGAGTTTGGCATGTCGGCTGGCGGGCCGGTCATGCCCAAGAACTTCTCGCTGCAGTCGCCGGCTGAACTGGCTTACAAGTTCCCAAGCTTTACCATCGGCGAAGCTGTCACGGTCACTATCCTCAGCAATGAGGCATCCGGAAACTTCAAGTTCTCCTATATCAACAGGCCCGACCTGAGTGATCTGTCGACGATTTCCCTGCCGGACTGGAAACTATTCTGCAACGAAGAGGACATCGAGCGAATTGCGCCAACGGGCGGACAGTATCAATTCAACTCCTATGCCGCCGCCTTGCACGAAGATGGTCGAAACGAAGCGATAAAAGTATTCAACATGCAGAAGCTTTCTGCAGACGACGTGCATAAAGTATTCATCCATACTGGCTCGCCAAAGATGTGGGAGCATATTGGCCAGATGATCGGCATAGATCACAAGTTGCATCATGTCGGACACCGGACCGGCAACATCATTACCGCGTCCATTCCCTTTGGCATTTTTGATGCCATGAGCCGGGGCGAGGCCGAGAAAGGGCAGTTCTGCATGGGCTGGGCGGGCAGTGGCGGGATGGTGTTCTCGGCGCTGTCATTCACCTTGTAGGACACGGCTGAAAACCTCCGCCGTACTGCAACGGCGGAGCTCGGGACGTGCCTGCTGGCAACATCACCCCAACGTGTGCCACTCGCGCTTGTCCCGCGCCAGCAGCTCGTCTCCCGCCTCGGGGCCATCCTCGCCGGCCGGGTACGCGTGCACCTCCCCGGCCCCGCTGGCCCAGGCATCGAGGAACGGCTGCACCGCACGCCAGCCGTTCTCGATGTTGTCGGCCCGCTGGAACAAGGTCTGGTCCCCGGTCAGGCAGTCGTAGATCAGCGTCTCGTACCCTGTCGCCGGGGCCATCTTGAAGAAGTCCTTGTAGGCGAAACCCAGCTCGACGTTCTCCATCACCAGCTCCGGCCCCGGACGCTTGGCCTGCAGGTCGAACCACATGCCTTCGTTGGGCTGGATCTGGATCTTCAGGTAATTGGGCTTGGGCCGTTCCAGCTCGCTTTCACGAAACTGCGCGTACGGCGCGGGCTTGAAGCAGATGGCGATCTCGGTGTCGCGCACGCTCATGCGCTTGCCGGTGCGCAGGTAGAACGGCACCCCCGCCCAGCGCCAGTTGTCGATCATCACCTTGAGCGCGACATAGGTCTCGGTACGGCTGTCGGCCGCGACATTGGGTTCGTCACGGTAGCCGACGAGCTTGCGCCGCCCCTGCTTGCCGGCGGCGTACTGGCCACGCACCGAGTGCTTCAGGGCCATCTTCTGCGACCAGGGCCGAATGGCACCGATCACCTTGGCCTTCTCGCCACGCACGGCATCGGCGCCAAAGGCCGCCGGGGGCTCCATGGCGACCATCGCCAGCAACTGGAACAGGTGGTTGGGCACCATGTCGCGCAGGGCGCCAGTGCTGTCATAGAAAGCACCGCGGGTCTCGACACCGACCGTCTCGGCCGCTGTGATCTGCACATGGTCGATGTAGTGGTTGTTCCAGAACGACTCGAACAAGCCGTTGGAGAACCGGCTGACCAGGATGTTCTGCACCGTCTCCTTGCCCAGGTAATGGTCGATGCGATAGATCTGCCGCTCGCTCATCACCTTGAGCAGGCAGGCATTGAGCGCCTCGGCGCTGGCCAGGTCGGTGCCGAAAGGCTTTTCCACCACCACCCGGCGAAAACCACCTGCCGACTCGTCGAGCAGGCCCGCCTCGCCCAGGCGCTTTGCCACCTCCGGGAAGAAGCGTGGCGAAGTGGCCAGGTAGAAGATGGCGTTGCCATGGCTGGTCTTGCCGATGCGCCGGGCCAGCGCCTGGTAGGTCTGCGGATCGAGGAAGTCACCGGTCTGGTAGTCCAGGCGTTTGGCCAGGCGTGCCCAGAGCTTCTCGTCCAGGCACTTGGCCGCGCCCTCGCCGCCTGTGTCGCGGTCTTGCATGAAACCATGCAGGCGTTCGGCGAACTGCGCTGCCGTGGCCGGGTTGTGATCGACCCCGACGATACGCAGGTTACGGTCGAGCAGCCCGTCACGGCCGAGGTTGTACAGCGCCGGCATCAGCAGGCGCTTGACCAGGTCACCGTTGGCACCGAACAGAAACAGCGTGCACGGCGGCGCAGCAGGGATGCTCGACGATTTCATGGGGCCTTCTTCTCGACGTGGCCGCCAAAGCCCAGGCGCATGGCGGACAGGATCTTGTCGCCGTAGGTGCCCTGCTGCTGGCGCGAACGGAAACGGGCGAACAGCGCGCTCGACAGCACCGGTACCGGCACCGCCTGCTCGACAGCGGCGTCGATGGTCCAGCGGCCTTCGCCGCTGTCGGACACCGAGCCGCTGAAGTCGTTGAGTTGCGGGTCGGCGACCAAGGCGTCGGCGGTCAGGTCCAGCAACCACGAGGTGACCACGCTGCCACGGCGCCAGACCTCGGCGATCTCGGCGACATCGAGATCGAAGCGCTGGTCTTCCGGCAGTTCATCGCCGCCCTTGCTGCGCAACAGGTCGAAGCCTTCGGCATAGGCCTGCATCAGGCCGTACTCGATGCCGTTGTGGATCATCTTCACGTAGTGGCCGGCGCCGGGGGGACCGGCATGGATGTAGCCGTGCTCGGCACGCTGATGCTCGCCGCTGCGACCCTGGGTCCGCGGAATGTCGCCGACGCCGGGGGCCAAGGCCTTGAACAGCGGCTCCAGGCGCTCGAACACGGGCTTTTCGCCGCCGATCATCATGCAGTAGCCGCGCTCCAGGCCCCACACGCCACCGGAGGTACCGACGTCGAGGTAGTGCAGGCCACGCTTGCCCAGCTCGGCAGCGCGGCGCATGTCGTCCTTGTAGAAGGTATTGCCGCCATCGATGATCGCATCGCCCGGCTCGAGCATCTCGGCCAGTTGGGCGATGGTCTGCTCGGTGGGCTCGCCCGCCGGCAGCATTACCCAGACCGCGCGTGGCGCCTTGAGCTTCTGCACCAGCGCACCGAGGTCGTGGGCCCCCTGGGCGCCCTCGCCTTCGAGGGTCATGATCGCCTCGCGGCTGCGATCGTGGACCACGGTGCGATGGCCTGCGCGCATCAGGCGCCGTGCGATATTGCCGCCCATGCGGCCCAGCCCGATGATTCCCAGTTGCATGTGCCGACGCTCCCCTTGGATTTGGATGACAACAATTGAAGATTTCAGATTAGTCCAGCGTTGCGCCGGAGGGTTCACCGACGAACGGGGTGACAACGATAAACAAAAAAGTTCCCAAGGGCCTGCAAAGAATTCAGAATGCGCGCCGCGCGAAGCGACTACGCTTTTTTCTTGTCACCAGCCAGAACCGCGAGGTGTGCACATGGGTACCCTGATGCCTGCCACTCCCACCCAGACCCTCTATGTCACCGTGCGTCGTGACGAGTTGCGCCAACTGAAAGAAGAGCGTGACCAGTTGCGTCAGCAGGTGGCCCAGCTGAATAGCCTGTTGCAACAGGCTGGCACAGGTGCTGAACGCCGATAGTCTTGCAGGGGCTGTCAGATCGAGCGCCGCCCGCGCGGCGCATCGCAGGCTGACGCCTGCTCCCACAAGCGCCTAAGACCTGCACCAGAGCAAACGACGCATCGCAGGCTAGCGCCTGCTCCCACAAGCGTCTAAGACCTGCACCAGAGCAAACGACGCATCGCAGGCTGGCGCCTGCTCCCACAAGCGTCTAAGACCTGCACCAGGGCAAACGACGCATCGCAGGCTAGCGCCTGCTCCCACAAGCGTCTAAGACCTGCACCAGGGCAAACGACGCATCGCAGGCTGGCGCCTGCTCCCACAAGCGTCTAAGACCTGCACCAGAGCAAACGACGCATCGCAGGCTAGCGCCTGCTCCCACAAGCGTCTAAGACCTGCACCAGGGCAAACGACGCATCGCAGGCTGGCGCCTGCTCCCACAAGCGTCTAAGACCTGCACCAGGGCAAACGACGCATCGCAGGCTAGCGCCTGCTCCCACAAGCGTCTAAGAACCTGCACCAGGGCAAACGACGCATCGTAGGCTGGCGCCTGCTCCCACAAGCGTCTAAGACCTGCACCAGAGCAAACGACGCATCGCAGGCTGGCGCCTGCTCCCACAAGCGTCTAAGACCTGCACCAGGGCAAACGACGCATCGCAGGCTGGCGCCTGCTCCCACAAGCGTCTAAGACCTGCACCAGGGCAGGCGCCGATAATCCCAAAGGAGTAATTGGCCCGAAACAGATGTGGGAGCAGGCGCCAGCCTGCGATGCGCCGCGCGGGCGGCGCTCGATCTCATAAGCGCCACCCCTCTCCCGGCGAACACCCACAGCCCCCCCAGGACGAACGGCCAGCAAAAAGTGACCACCAGGTCACTAAATGCCGCGACGTCTCCTACACTCCAGATTCGGCCCGCAATTTGCTCGGAAAAAGCGGCGTAAAAAAGTCGAACTTTCCGAAACACGGGCGGGTCATGAACTAAGTAGGCCATTGCCAAGAGACACCCTCTCGCTCGGCCCGCCCACCCCAACCAGTCCAAACGCCTATAGGCCGGAGAGCCAGGCGTACAGTGCCTGCGCGCACACAAATGGGGCAAGGAACGCACTACGAAGATGCACAACCGGACACAGAGAGAACCAGAACGAGCCAACGCAAAGCACCCCGCCAACACAAGGGACGGAGAGACGTATGATCAGTGCCGCTGTCGAACCTCACGCAGAGTCATTCAACCCGGATAACCGCAAGCCGCTGCAGACGCCGCTCCCCCCGACAGCCAAGGCACCCGGTACCCAGCACCAGCACAATCCGAACAGGCGCAAGATCCTGTTCGTCACTGCGGAAATCGCCGACCTGGTCAAGACCGGCGGCCTGGGCGACGTCTCCGCGGCCCTGCCCCGTGCCCTGGGCCACCTGCATGACGTGCGGGTGCTGATCCCCGGCTACCGCCAGGTGATCGAAAGCGACAACCCGATCCATATCGTCGGCGAGCTTGGCGGCCATGCCGCGCTGCCACCCTGCCGGATCGGTCGCATGGACCTGGCCGACGGCCTGGTGATCTACGTGCTGATCTGCCCCGAGCTGTACCAGCGCGACGGTACCCCCTACGGCGCCAACAACGGCCGCGACTGGCCGGACAACCACATCCGCTTCGCCCGCCTGGGCCTGGCCGCGGCAGAAATCGCCGCCGGCGAAGGCATGGCCCACTGGCGCCCGGACCTGGTCCACGCCCATGACTGGCCGGCCGGCCTGGCCCCGGCCTACATGCACTGGCGCGGCCTGCGCACACCGACCCTGTTCACCATCCACAACCTCGCCTACCAGGGCGTCTGCAGCCGCGGCTGCAGTCCGGAACTGGCGATCCCCGACCATGCCATGCAACAGGAAGGCATGGAGTTCTACGGCAAGCTGTCGTTCCTCAAGGCCGGCCTGGCCTATGCCAGCCACATCACCACGGTCAGCGCCACCTACGCCCGCGAGATCACCACCCCCGAATTCGGCTGCGGCCTCGACGGTTTCCTCGCCAGCAAGGCCCAGCAAGGACTGCTCGGCGGCATCCCCAACGGCATCGACGAAAGCTGGGACGCGGCCACCGACCGCCACCTCATGCACAACTTCAGCCTCAACGACTGGGCAGGCAAGGCGCGCAACACCCAACAGGTGCGCGAGCTGTTCGGCCTGGACGCCAGCACAGGCCCGCTGTTCGCCGTGGTCTCGCGCCTGGTCTACCAGAAAGGCCTCGACCTCACCCTGGGCGTGGCGGACGACATCGTCGCGCAAGGTGGCCAGATCGCCATCATCGGCCGTGGCGAGCCTGAGGAGGAGCAGGCCATGCGCGAGCTGGCCCTGCGTCATCCGGGCCGCATCGGCGTGCGCATCGGCTTCGATGAAACCGACGCGCGGCGCATGTTCGCAGGCTCCGACTTCCTGCTCATGCCCTCGCGCTACGAGCCCTGCGGCCTGAGCCAGATGTACGCCCAGCGCTTCGGTTCGCTGCCGGTGGCGCGCAACACCGGAGGCCTGGCCGACACCATCGAGAATGGCGTCACCGGTTTCCTGTTCGACCACTCGACACTGCAGAGCTACCGCGAGGCGCTGCGCCGGGCCTTCTATGTCTATGGCAAGAAAGACCTGCTCAATGCCATGCGTTGCCTGTCGATGACCCAGCCCTTCAACTGGTGCCAGGCGGTGGAGCCTTACGCCCGGCTGTACGAGGACCTGGTCCATCAGGCGCGACTGACCCACTGCTGAGCGGGGAACCGAAGATGCACAGGCATGGCGCACAACCGCTGGACGCCACGTCGGCGCGCTTCGCCCTCTGGGCCCCGGATGCGCGCAGCGTGAGCGTGGAAGTCGAACAGCAACCGGCAGTCCGGCTACAGCCTCAGGAAGGCGGCTGGCATAGCGGTGTCGCCCCCTGCCAGACGGGTGAGCGCTACCACTTCTGCATCGATGACGCACTGCGCGTGGCCGATCCTGCTTCGCGCTACCAACCCGAAGGCGTGCAGGGCCCCAGTGAACTGGTGGATACCAGCGCCTACCCGTGGCGGCATGCCTGGCAGGGGCGGCCATGGCACGAAGCGGTGATCCAGGAGTTGCACGTGGGCCTGCTCGACGGTTACAGCGGCGTGTGCAAGGTGCTGCCGCGCCTGGCCGGGCTGGGCATCAGCGCCATCGAACTGATGCCATTGGGGCAGTTCTCCGGCGAGCGCAACTGGGGCTACGACGGTGTGCTGCCATTCGCCCCGCAGCACAGCTACGGCACGCCGCAGGCCTTGTGCGAACTGGTCGACGAGGCCCATGGGCAGGGCCTGATGGTGCTGGTGGACGTGGTCTACAACCACTTCGGTCCGGACGGCAACTCCCTGCCGCGTTATGCCAGCCCGTTCTTTCGCAACGATCGCCAGACCCCCTGGGGCGCCGCCATCGACTTTCGCCGCGCCGAGGTGCGCGAGTACTTCATCCAGAACGCCCTTATGTGGCTGTGCGACTACCGTTGCGACGGCCTGCGCCTGGACGCGGTGCACGCCATCGACCAGCCGGACTTTCTCGTCGAACTGGCCCGCCGGGTACGCGCTGCGGTCGAGCCGGGGCGGCAGGTCTGGCTGGTATTGGAGAACGAGCACAACCAGGCCACGCTGCTGGAGCAAGGCTTCGACGCACAGTGGAACGACGACGGCCACAATGCGCTGCACGTGCTGCTGACCGGTGAGACCGAAGGCTATTACACGGACTACCGCGAGCGCCCCATCGACAAGCTGGCACGCTGCCTGGCGCAAGGCTTCGTGTTCCAGGGCCAGGCCGACCGCCACGGCACGCCACGCGGCCAGCCCAGCGGCCACCTGCCACCCAGCGCCTTCGTGCTGTTCCTGCAGAACCACGACCAGATCGGCAACCGCGCCCTGGGCGAGCGCCTCTCCCGCCTGTGCCCGCCAGCGGCGCTGAAGGCCGCCACCGGCCTGTTGCTGCTGGCACCGATGATCCCGCTGTTGTTCATGGGTGACGATGATGGCTGCCGCAAGCCATTCCTGTTCTTCACCGACTTCCACGACAACCTGGCCGATGCGGTGCGCGAAGGACGCCGCGGCGAGTTCGCCCACTTCGACGCCTTCGCCGCCCCCGACAAGCGCGAGCAGATCCCCGACCCCAACGCCGCGGCCACCTTCGAGACCTCGAGGCCCCAACACAAGGACGTGCTGGCCGGCTGGCACGGCTTGTACCAGCACCTGCTCGACCTGCGCCAGCGCCAGGTGATCCCGCAACTGCCCGGCACCCGCGCCCTGGGCGCCGAGGCCATCGGCGACAAGGCCCTGACCGCGCGCTGGCGCCTGGGCGACGGCAGTGAGCTGCGCATCGACCTCAATCTCGGCGAGCACCCCCAGTCCGTCGCCCTGCCCGCTCTCACGCGCCGCCTGTACGACAGCAGCGACAGCGCCCACCCCGACTCGGTCCTGGCCGCCCACAGCTGCGTGGTCAGCCGGCTGCCCCCCGAACAGGAGCCGTCATGAGCGAACAGCCCTTGCACCGCTTGGCCGCCCGGATTGGCCTGGCCCGCGACTGGATCGACGCCAGCAACCGTCCCCAGCAGGTCAGCGACAGCGTGCTGCGCCAGGTGCTCGCCGGCCTTGGCCATCCCGCCGAGAACGACACCGCCATCGCCAGCAGCCTGCAGGCCGTCGAGCAGGCCGAGGACAGCGAGCACTTGCCTGCGCTGCTGACCGTCGACCTCGGCCAGCCACTGGACCTGCGTCGCTATTTCAACGCTGGCGCCCAAGCCCGCTGCATGCTGGAAGACGGCGCCGAGTGCCTGTTGACCCTGGATGAACACGCCAACCTGCCGGGCGAGCTGCCCCTGGGCTATCACCGCCTGGACATCGACGGGCGCCGGCTCAGCGTGGCCGTGGCTCCACCCCGCTGCCACGCGCTGCAGGACCTGGTCGAACAGCCGCCACCACGTTGCTGGGGCCTCTCGGTACAGCTGTACAGCCTGCGCCGCCCCGGCGACGGCGGCTACGGTGACTGCCTGGCCCTGGAGCAACTGGCGCGCAGCGCCGCCGAGCGCGGCGCCGATGCCCTGGCGATCAGCCCGATCCATGCCCTGTCGGCCTTCGGTCAGCAGCACTACAGCCCCTACTCGCCGTCCAGCCGACTGCGACTCAACGTGCTCTATGCCAGCCCTGAGGCCGTGCTTGGTGAGCGCGCGGTGCGCATGGCCATCGAGACCTGCGACCTGGCGCTGCCCCTGGAGCAACTGGAGCAGCAAGCGCTGGTGGACTGGCCAGGCGCCGCCGCCGCCCACCGGCGCCTGCTCGAAGCGCTGTACCACGACTTCCGCCACAGCCCACATCCCCTACGCGATGACTTCGACAGCTTTCGCGCGGCGGGTGGCGAGCCACTGGAGCACCACTGCCGCTTCGAGATGCTGCAAGCCGAAGCGCTGGGCAACGGCCTGGGTGCCGACTGGCGCCACTGGCCGCCCGCCTGGCGCGACCCGTGCCACCCCGAGGTGCAAGCCTTGGCCAACGCCTATCCAGACCGCGTGGAATTCCACGCCTTCTGCCAGTGGCTGTGCGAACGCAGCCTGCAGCGGGCCCAAGATGCCGCGCGCGGCAGCGGCATGGCGATCGGCCTGATCGCCGACCTGGCGGTCGGTGCCGACGGCGCCGGCAGCCAGGCCTGGAGCCGCCAGGACGAGTTGCTGGCCGGGCTCAAGGTCGGCGCGCCGCCCGACATCCTCAACCGCGCCGGGCAGGACTGGGGAATCTGCGCCTTCTCGCCAGAGGGCCTGCGGCGCAATGGCTACCGCGCCTTCATCGAGATGCTGCGGGCCAACCTGGCCCATGCCGGCGGCCTGCGCATCGACCATGTGATGGGCCTGCGCCGCCTGTGGCTGATCCCGCAGGGCTGCAAGCCCAGCGAAGGCGCCTACCTGGACTACCCGCTGGACGACCTGCTGCGCCTGCTGGCCCTGGAGTCAGCCCGGCACCAGGCGATCATTCTCGGCGAGGATCTCGGCACCGTGCCCGAGGGCCTGCGTGAACGCCTGGCCGCCAAGGCGGTGCTGGGCATGCGCGTGTTGCCGTTCGAGCAGCCATCACCCGGCCACTTCACGCCGATCCTGGACTGGCCGGACAACGCCCTGGCCACCACCGGCACCCACGACCTGGCACCGCTGGCCGGCTGGCTGATCGGCCGCGATATCGACTGGAGCCATCGCCTGCAACTGGTCGACACCGCCGCCGAGCTGCACTGGCGCCACACCCGGGCACTGGAGCGCGCGGGCCTGCGCCGCACCCTGGAGCTGAACTACGGCCCGCAGGCCGACGACCGCGCGCTGCTCGATGCGGCGATCCGCTATGTCGGGCATACCCGCGCGCCGCTGGTGCTGGTACCGCTGGAGGATCTGCTGGGCTGCGACGAACAAGCCAACCTGCCCGGCACCACCAGCGGCCATCCCAACTGGCGGCGGCGCTTCAAGGCCCAGGTCGGCGAGCTGCTCGACGACGAGGACGCGGCGCGGCGCCTGGAACTGCTGGCCCAGGCCCGCGAGCAGGCCTGGGAGCGTGACCGATGAAGCCGTTGACCGCGACCTTGCGCCTGCAACTGCACAGTGATTTCACCCTCGACCACGCGGCAGCGCTGGTACCTTACTTCGCCCGCCTGGGCATCAGCCATGTCTATGCCTCGCCGATCCTCACTGCCCGCGCCGGCTCGCGCCATGGCTACGACGTGGTCGACCCGACCCGGGTCAACCCCGAACTTGGCGGCGAAGCGGCCTTGGAACGGCTGGTGGCCGCTTTGCGCCAGCACGGCATGGGGCTGATCCTCGACACCGTGTCCAACCACATGGCCGTGGGCGGTGCCGACAACCCCTGGTGGCAGAGCCTGCTGGCCTGGGGACGACGCAGCCCCTACGCCGAGTTCTTCGATATCCAGTGGCACTCCAGCGACCCGCTGCTGGCCGGCCAGTTGCTGCTGCCATTCCTGGGCTGCGACTATGGCGTGGCCTTGCAGAACGGCGAGATCCCACTGACCTTCGACGCGGCGCAAGGCGTATTCGAAGTCGCCCACCACGAACACCGCTTCCCGATCTGCCCACTGGACTACGGGCGCATCCTCGGCCAGGCCGAGGACCCGCGCCTGCACACCCTGGCCCAGCAGTTCGGCGCACTGCACGAGGCTAGCGCGCCACTGGCCGAGGCCCTGGCGCTGCACCACGCGCTGGCGCGCCTGGTGGCGGCCGGAGCCAGCGTGGCGAGTGCCCTGGCCGCCTTCGACAGCCGTGCACCAGCGGGTTTCAAGAGCCTGCACCTGCTGCTCGAACGCCAGACCTATCGCCTGGCCAGCTGGCGCACCGCCGCCGATGACATCAATTGGCGGCGGTTCTTCGACATCAACGAGCTCGGCGGCCTGCGGGTGGAGCGCGCGGCGGTGTTCGAAGCGACCCACGCCAAGCTGTTCGAGCTCATCGAGCGCGGCCTGGTGGACGGCTTGCGCATCGACCATATCGACGGTCTGGCCGACCCGCGCCGCTACTGCCGCAACCTGCGCCGGCGGGTCGAGGGACTGCTGGCCAGGCGCCCCCTGTCCGCGGCGCTGGAGCATTTCCCCCTCTACGTCGAGAAGATCCTCGGCGCCGACGAACAGCTGCACCGCGACTGGCTCACCGACGGCACCACCGGCTACGAGTTCATGAACCAGGTGTCGCTGCTGCAGCATGACCCGGCGGGCGAAGCGCCCCTGACCGAGCTGTGGGGCAGCCTCAGCGAACGCCCGGACTTTGCCGAGGAAGTGCGCAGCGCCCGCCACCTGGTCCTCAACGCCAGCCTCGCCGGCGACTGCGAGTCGGTGGCCCAGGCCCTGCTGCAAGTGGCCCGCGACGACCTGATGACGCGCGACCTGACCCTGGGCGCGATTCGCCGGGCGTTGCAGGCGCTGGTCGAGCACTATCCGGTGTACCGCACCTATATCAATGCCTGTGGCCGCCCCGCCGAGGACGAAGCGTGGTTCCAGCAGGCGCTGGCCGGCGCCCGGCAATCGCTGGCCGAAGCCGACTGGCCACTGCTCGGGCAGCTCGAGCGCTGGCTCGGCGGCCAGCCCTGGCGCCGAATGCCACCGGGCCGGCCGCGCAAGCACCTGCGCCATGCCTGCGTGCGTTTCCAGCAACTGACCGCGCCCACGGCGGCCAAGGCAGTCGAGGACACCGCGTTCTACCGCTCTGGGCGCCTGCTGTCGCGCAACGACGTCGGCTTCGCGGCAGAGCGTTTCAGTGCCGATCCGGCGTGGTTCCACAATCAAGCGCAGCGCCGCCTGTGTGACTTCCCCGACAACCTGCTGGCCACCGCCACCCATGACCACAAGCGCGGTGAGGACTGCCGTGCGCGGCTGGCCGTGCTGAGCGAACGTGGCCCCTGGCTGGCCAGTCGCGTCGAGCACTGGCGCGAACTGGCAGCGCCACTGCGCGAAGGGCTGCATGACGGCGAGGCCCCAAGCCCCGGCGACGAGTTGCTGCTGTGGCAGACCTTGCTCGGCAGCTGGCCGCTGGACCTCGACCCGCATCAGCGCAACGCCCTGGCGGCCTTTGCCGGGCGTGTCCGCCAATGGCTACAGAAAGCCCTGCGCGAGGCCAAGCTGCGCAGCAGCTGGGCCGCACCGAACGAAGCCTACGAGGGCGCCTGCGCGCGCTATGTCGACGGGCTCTTGCTGGATGAGCAGAACCAGCAGTTGCGCCTGTCGCTGCACCAGGCGGCAAGTCAGCTGGCCTGCCCCGGTGCGCTCAACGGCCTGGTCCAGTGTCTGCTGCGCATGACCACGCCGGGGGTGCCGGACCTGTACCAGGGCACCGACTACTGGGACTTTTCCCTGGTCGACCCGGACAACCGCCGCCCGGTGGACTACCCGGCGCGACGGGCCAGCCTGGACGCGCGCGCGCCAGTGGCCGAGCTGCTCGGCCACTGGCGCGACGGGCGCGTCAAGCAGGCGCTGATAGCCCAGGTGCTGGACTGCCGCCAGGCCCACCCGGAGCTGTTCCGTCGAGGGGCCTACCTGCCGCTGGAGGTGCGCGGGCGCCATGCCGACAAGGTGCTGGCGTTCGCCCGCCTGGGCGACGGCGAGCGCGCGGTGGTCGTCGTGCCGCGCCTGGCCAGCGCCCTGCTGGGCAATGCCGTCACCCCCATGATCCCGGCCCAGAACTGGGACGATACCCGGCTGCTACTGCCATTTGCCTTGTCGCCTGCCAACTGCTCGGGACTTTTCGGTGGCGGTGCGGTCAGCCCTTCAAGGGAGCTGACGCTACGCACCGTGCTGACGGAGTTTCCGCTCAATGTGTTGATCGATCATGCCTAACCGCATTCAGGAGCGTCGTGATGAGTGTCGATGAAAAACGTATCCGCGAGTTCGCCTACCAGATCTGGGAATCGGAGGGTAAGCCTGCCGGCCAGGAGGAGCGCCATTGGGACATGGCGCGCAAGCTGGCCGAGGCCGAGTCCCTGGCGCCCAAGGCCACGCCGCGCAAGAAGCCGGCGGCCAGGTCGAAGGAGCCGGCGGCAGTGGTCGAGAAGCCGGCAGCGGTGAAAAAGCCCCGGGCGGTGAAGAAGCCAGCAGGAGGCTGAAGACTTCACCAGTCCGTCCCACCCCATCACGGGACAAGCTCGCTCCCACACCAGCGCCCCCGATACCCGATGCTCGATGTTCTCTGGGCGCTGCGTGGGAGCGGGCTTGCCCCGCGAGGGTTTGTTTCATGCTGGCAACGCCCCAGGAGAACAGCCATGAGCTCCCATGCCCCGAAGAAAACCCGCTCCGTCGCCCCTTCGCGCATCCGCGAAGGCCTGCCCTTCCCTCTCGGCGCCACCTGGGACGGTCTGGGGGTCAACTTCGCCCTGTTCTCGGCCAACGCCAGCAAGGTCGAGCTGTGCCTGTTCGACGCCAGCGGCGAGCACGAACTCGAGCGCATCGAACTGCCCGAGTACACCGACGAGATCTACCACGGCTACCTGCCCGACGCCCACCCGGGCCTGGTCTACGGCTATCGCGTCCACGGCCCCTACGAGCCAGCGAACGGCCACCGTTTCAACCCCAACAAGCTGCTGATCGACCCTTATGCCAAGCAACTGGTGGGCACCCTGAAATGGTCCGAGGCGCTGTTCGGCTACACCATCGGCCACCCCGACGCTGACCTGTCCTACGACGAACGCGACAGCGCGCCCTTCGTGCCCAAGTGCAAGGTCATCGACCCGGCCTTCACCTGGGGCCGCGACCAGCGCGTGCAGATCCCCTGGGAGCGCACCATCCTCTACGAGGCCCACGCCCGCGGCATCAGCATGCGTCACCCGGCGGTGCCCGAGCACCTGCGCGGCACCTTCGCCGGCCTGGCCAACGACGAGCTGCTCGGACACATCAAGGAGCTTGGCGTCTCCAGCATCGAGCTGCTGCCGGTCCACGCCTTCGTCAACGACCAGCACCTGCTGGACAAGGGCCTGAACAACTACTGGGGCTACAACAGCATCGCCTTCTTCGCCCCCCATCCGCGCTACCTTGCAAGCGGCAAGATCGCCGAGTTCAAGGAGATGGTCGCGCACCTGCACGACGCCGGGCTCGAGCTGATCCTCGATGTGGTCTACAACCACACCGCCGAGGGCAACGAGCGCGGCCCGACCCTGTCGATGCGCGGTATCGACAACGCCTCCTACTACCGCCTGATGCCCGACGACAAGCGTTTCTACATCAACGATTCCGGCACCGGCAACACCCTCGACCTGAGCCACCCGCGGGTGCTGCAACTGGTCACCGACTCCTTGCGCTACTGGGCCGGCGAGATGCACGTGGATGGTTTTCGCTTCGACCTGGCGACCATCCTCGGTCGTTACCACGACGGCTACAGCGAGCGCCACGGCTTTCTCGTCGCCTGTCGCCAGGACCCGATGCTCAGCCAGGTCAAGCTGATCGCCGAACCCTGGGACTGCGGCCCGGGCGGCTACCAGGTGGGCAACTTCGCCCCCGGCTGGGCCGAGTGGAACGACCGCTTCCGCGACACCGTGCGCAGCTTCTGGAAGGGCGACGAAGGCATGCTCGCCGACTTCGCCTCGCGCATGACCGCCTCGGGCGACCTGTTCAACAACCGTGGGCGGCGTCCTTATGCCTCGGTCAACTTCGTCACCGCCCACGACGGTTTCACCCTGCGCGACCTGGTGTCGTACAACGACAAGCACAACGAGGACAACGACGAGAACAACCAGGACGGCACCGACAACAACCTGTCGTGGAACTGCGGTGTCGAGGGTCCCACCGACGACCCGGACATCAACGCCCTGCGCATGCGCCAGATGCGCAACTACTTCGCCACCCTGCTGCTGGCCCAGGGTACGCCGATGATCGTCGCCGGCGACGAGTTCAGCCGTACCCAGCACGGCAACAACAACGCCTACTGCCAGGACAGCGAGATCGGCTGGGTGAACTGGGATCTGGACCAGGACGGCAAGGACCTGCTGGCCTTCGTCAAGCGCCTGACCCGCCTGCGCCTGGCCTACCCGATCCTGCGCCGCTCGCGGTTCCTGGTCGGCGACTACAACGAGGCGATCGGGGTCAAGGACGTCACCTGGCTGGCCCCCGACGGCACCGAGATGAGCGTCGAGCAGTGGCAGGACCCGCACGGACGCTGCCTGGGCATGCTCATGGACGGCCGCGCCCAGGTCAGCGGCATCGCCCGGCCCGGCGCCGAGGCGACGATGCTGCTGGTCGTCAACGCCTACCACGACGTGGTGCCGTTCAAGCTGCCGGCAGTGCCGCAAGGCGACTACTGGAGCTGCCTGGTGGACACCGACCGGCCGCAGTTGCGCAAGGCGCAGCACCTGGCGTTCGACACGCTGTTCGAGGTCAAGGGGCGGTCGCTGCTGCTGATGGTGCTGCAGCGCGAGGAGGAATGACCAGCCGCTTGCAGAGGCAACTGCCGTGCCCCTATAGCCAAGCGTCCATCAATTGCTCGAACACCGGCACCGTCAAGCCGTCAGTGCGCCTGCCATAGTAGTGCCGTTGCAACGCCTCAGGTCGCGCATGCTGTACCCGAGCGAATCCAGCTGCATGCAACCAGGTCCGCAACTGCTCCGGCGACAGACGACTGAGCCAGGGCTCGCCTCGGCCTTGAGCCAATGCCGCAAAATGATTGCCCGTCTGTGCATCCAGGCCCGAGAGCAAGCCGTCGGCAAGCACGAACGACAAGGCGATAGCGCTCCCCGGAGCGCAGCTCGACACTTCGCCGAGCACATCCTTGATGGCCGTGCCCGTCAGGTACTGGGTAACACCCAGCCATGAAAAGAACGCCGGCTGCGCACTATCGAAGTCACTGCTGCGCAGCCCCTGCATCAGCCTTTCCCGCTCGAAGTCTAGCGGGCAGAAACTCACATTCCCCGCAACGGCCACGCCGGCACGGCTCAGGTAGTCGCGTTTACGCGCCTGGGAAGCCGGGTGATCCACTTCGATAATGCTCAGTTGCGCCGCCCAGGGCGGCTGCCGATAAGCAAAAGTGTCCAGCCCGGCCCCCAGGACGATGTACTGCTTGACGCCCGACTCGACAGCGGCGCGCAGCCGGTCCTCCACGAAACGGCTGCGCAGGACAAAAAGAGAACGCACCAGACGCTGCATCGGGGTGTCGAACTGTGCCGCCTGTGCACGAATTTCGCTCACGCTGGTGCCTTCCACGAGCCCGACCACCACGGGGTCGTCGAGCAACTTGGGATGACCGTCCAGCACTTGGTGAGCGGCACGGGCGATCGATGCGAACAACGCGGTCCAACTGGCGGCCTGCCCTTGCATGACCCATTCCCTCTCTTCGCGGCCCCAGCCCCCGAAGGAAGACCTGGGGCGATTGTGCAACCCGGCTCATCAGGTCGGCTGCACGGGCTCGTCGACAGACAGCAACTGCCCTCGGACGTATTTTGCAATTGCCTCTATCGTCGGGTGGTTCCAGATGAGTGTCGGCGGAATATCGATCCGATAACGCTTCTTCAGGCGTATGCGCAACGCCACGCTGATCAGGGAGTCCAGCCCTTTCTCGACCAGTGAGCGCCTGGGGCCGATGTCTGCCTGGGCGCAACGTAGCTCGGCGGCAACCTGGGCCTGGATATCATCGATCAGCCAGGGCAGCAGTTGCGCCTGCGGGACCATGGCCCAGGGCGTTTGAGCCGCTGCCTCGCAGGCTCCAGGCTGCTCTGCGGCGAATACATGGCGCAGTACAGGCAACGGGGTGTCGACCGCCTCCTTGCGCGCAGCGCTGAAAACCGCCGCGTAGGGTACTTCTGCCTGCTGGGCCAGTTGCCAGGACATCAGTGCCGCTGGAACGCTGATCCCCTCGAGCCCATGCGCTCGCGCCTCCAGCAAAGTGGTATCGATACCGCGTGACATGCCCAGCCGATCCCAGGCCATCCAGCCAAGGCTGAGGGTGTTGTGGCCAAGGCTGCGACGATGGCGGGCGAAGGCGTCCATGAAGGCATTCGCCGACGCGTATCCGGCCTGGCCGGACAAGCGTGCGAATTGCCCACTGGAGGAATACAGGACGAAGAAGTCCAGCGGCGCATGGTCCAGCGCCCGGGCCAAGGCCAATGTGCCATCGACCTTGGCCTGCAGCACTGTGCGCAAGGTCTGGCGCTGCAGCGACTCGACCAGGCCACCGGCGAACTGGCCTGCGGCATGCACGACACCACGAATGGCGGGCAGAGACTGGAGGGCCTGCTCAAGGGCCCGGCGCATGCCCGGCTCGTCCACCACATCCAGCGCCAGAGGTACCACAGTGACGCCTTGCCGCTCGAGCGCGCGCACACGCTCGATCACCGAGCGCAGCTGCGGACAGGTCTGCGAGGCCCATTCACTGCGTGCCGGCAAGCCATTGCGACTGGCCAGCAACAGGCGCCGCGCCCCCTGGCTGACCAGGTACCGAGCGGTCTCCAGGCCCAGCGCGCCCAGGCCGCCGGTCACCAGGTAGGTGGCATCTGCCCTGCAGATCTGGCGGCTTTCGGTGCTGCTCGGAGCCGTCTCGAGGGCCTGCAGGCGCAAGGCGTGGATGCCCTCGGCAGCGACCGAGAGCACATCCTCCCGGCCCTGCCCAAGCGCCTTGGCGAGATGCCCGTAGGTGGCGGGCTCGTCCAACGCCTGCGGGTCCATGTCGATCAGCCCGGCCCATAGGTCTGGTTGTTCGCCAGCGATGATCCGCGCCATCCCCCACAGGCCGGACTGCCCCAGCGCCGACGAAGTACGCAGCTGCCTCACGCCAAACGTGATGCAGCCAAGACGTATCGCCGGCTCGCGCGTGCGCCGTGCCGCGACCTGCTGCGTGGCCGTCAGCAACCGCCAGGCATTGCGTTCCACATTCTGCTCGACAGTCTCTCCATCCCCTGGGGCTTCGCCAAGCATCAGCACGACACCGGGCCGGCCGTTGCTCTCCAGCTCGGCGAGGTCATCGAGGATGCGGCAACGCATTCCCGCCCCCACGAAACCGGCCATCAACCGCCCGGCCTGCGCCTCACCCGCCCCGAGCAGGAACACCTCAGTTGCCTGCGCCTGCGCATCCTCGCCTTGCGTCCAAGGCTCCCAGGCCTCGACGAAAACCGTCCGGCCCGGTACCGGGGCCAGCCCGTCCTTGCGGTCTATGGTCGCGAACACCAGGCCTTCAAGACGGCCAACGAGCAGCCCTGTTTCATTCAGGATCAATACATCCATCACCGGCACCTGCTCGGGCACAGCCACAGATGCCAGCACGGTGAAGCTGTCTGGCGCCGGCCCACTGACCCTCAGTTCGCCAAGTCTTGCGGGCATGCGCAATTCATCGTCATCCGGCAACAGCAGGGGCATCATCGTCAGCACTGCATCCAGCACCACGGCCCAACTGTTGCGTTGCTCCGCGCAGGTGTCGACACACCCGCTGGCAACGAGCGTACCCTGGCCACGGCGCAGGGCCTGGATGCGCCAGCGGAAACCGTAATCGGCAATACCACGCCGGCGATACACCGGCTCGACCATCGACCACTCCAGCGTCTGCTCACAGTTGGCGATCCATCGCGCCGGGTCGGGATACATCGCCTCCTCCGGCGCACGCCACTCCAGCGTCGCCGTGGTATGCGTGACCCAGGCCAGATCCGCTTCGTTGCTTTCATCGGGCAGCGCCTCCAGCAATCGACTGGCAAGCCGGATGTCCTTGCCCTGGCAAACGATCTGCAGCTCCCGCTCGCCCTCCACCGCGATAGGCGTACGCAAGATCACATCCCTCAACCCGGGCATGCCAGCAGCGCTCGCCCGCGCCTGCAGGAACGAGTGCAGCAACACCGCTGCCGGCATGATCTCGACCCCGGCGATCGGGTGTTGTCGCGGATACGGCCGAGACTCGAAATCAAGGTGCGTCTGCCACACTTCGCAGGGCGGTGAACTGCGAATCGTGCGGCACGAGCCCAGCAAGGTATGACGGGAGGCATCATGCCCCCTGCCGCTGGCGGTGCTACTCGGTTTTGCCGAGGTCCAGTAGCGCTGGTGGTGCCAACTGGTCGTCGGCAGGTCGAGCAATCCAGCTGCGCCATACCACGACTGCCAGTTCAGCCCGGCACCTTCGCTGTAGAGCCTGGCCAGGCTGTCGAGCAGCGACTGGCGCTGTGCCTGGCCTTCTCTCAAGGTCGGGCATACCACGACATCGTCACACTCGCAGGCCTCGGCCGTTTCCCGAATGGCGTGGGAAACGATCGGCTTGCTCGAGACCTCGACAAACAACCTGAAGCCCTCCTCCAGCGCCGCACTCACCGCCTGGTCGAACAGCACCGGACAACGCGAGTTGGCCGCCCAGAACGCATCGTCCCGCAGGGCCGGCGAGCGTGGGTCCGGCAGCACCGAGTTGAACATCGGGATACGCGGCGCACACGGCTGCAGCTCGCCAGCGGCGCGTCGAATGTCATCGAGCACCTCGTCGATCTGGGGGCTGTGGAACGCCACATCGGTCGCGACACGACGGACGACGACCTCATCACTGCCCCACGCGCCCGCGATACGCTCCAGCGCCGCACCCTCCCCGGACAACACGGTAGAACGGGGGCTGGCAGCAATGGCGGCTACCACCTCCTTCGCGCTACCAAGGCGCTGCGTCGCCTGTGCGAATGGAAGGTTGACCATCAACATGCCACCGCTGCCGGCCAGTCGCTGGTACAAGCCAGCCCGCCGGCAGGCAAACCGCGCGGCAGCGTTTTTCTCGAGCGCCCCCGCAACCACCGAGGCGGCGATTTCGCCAATGGAGTAGCCAATCACAGCCGCAGGCTCCAGGCCTTTGCTCTGCCACAGCGCGGCCAGGGCCACCTGAACCGCAAAGGTCGCAGCCTGGGCGTGCCGCACAGGTTCGAAGTCACCCTGCTCAAGCAGGTCGCGCGCCGTGCACCCCAGTTCGTCGCGAAACACATCGGCCAGCGCGTCCACCTGCGCGGCAAAGACCGGCTCGGTCTGCAGCAACTCCCGCCCCATGCCTGGCCATTGGGCGCCGTGCCCGGAAAATACAAACACGACGCCCTTGCCTGCCCCCCGGTTGCATGCGCCGCTGTGCAAGGACTCTGACGGACTCGCCGTCGCCGCACTGTGCAAGGCCTCGAGCAGCGCCTCGCGCGTCGAGGCCTGCACCACGCTGCGCACCTCCAGGTGATCACGGCGCAACGCCAACGTATGACCGATATCCGCCAGCGATACCTGTGGGTTGGCTTCCAGCCAGGCCGCCAGACGCGCGGCCGCGCCCTGGACGTTTTCACGGGACTGACCCGACAAGGGAAACAGCAGGCCCGCCCCTGCCGCGACCGGTTCGAGGGTTTCACGCTCGGCCGCAGGAGCCGCTTCGAGGATGGCATGGGCGATGGTCCCGCCCACACCAAAGCATGAGACCCCAGCACGCCGAGGCGTCGCGGTCATCGGCCAGGGCTGGGCAGCGCCCACGACCCGGATTCCCGCTGTCTGCCAGTCGATTTCAGCGGTCAGCGATGAGTACAGGCTTCTGGGAATCTGCCCATGCCGGATGGCCAGCACGGTCTTGATCAGGCCGACCATGCCTGCCCCGGCCTCCAGGTGGCCAACATTCGGCTTCACCGAGCCGACCAGGCACTCGCCCCCGGCTTGGCGCCCGGTCCCGAACACCTGCGAAATCGCCGTGAGCTCAGCCTTGTCCCCCAACCGTGTGCCCGTGCCATGGGCTTCCACATAGTGCACCGACAATGGATCGACGCCAGCCTGTCGGTAGACCTGCCTGAGCATGTGTGCCTGGGCCTCTCCATTCGGCGCCATCATGCCGGCGGTCCTGCCGTCCTGATGGACCCCGCAGCCTCGGATCAAGGCCTGGACCGGATCACCGTCGCGCAGTGCGTCGGCATACCGCTTGAGGATCAGCACGCCAGCACCCTCACCGCGACCATAGCCGTCCGCCGCCGCATCGAAGGACTTGCACCGACCATCCGCGGCGGTTGCGCCGGCGGCATCCAACGCCACCTGCATGCCCGGGAACGACATCACATTGACAGCGCCGATGATCGCAAGCCCGGTAGAGCCATCCCACAGGCTCTGGCAGCCCAGGTGCAGTGCGGTGAGGGCCCCCGCGCACGCGGTATCGACAACCAGGCTTGGGCCATGCAAGTCGAGTACGTAGGAAACACGGTTGGCTATGCCGAAGAGCATGCCGCCATTCAGGGCCCAGGGCTCGATATGAGCGATATCGGAAAACAGCCGATGGCCATAGTCAAACGAGTTTGCCGCCGCGAAAACACCTGTATCGCCCCCTTTCAGGCCAGAGGGCGGTATACCGGCACGCTCCAGCGCCTCCCACACCAGTTCCAGGACTATCCGCTGCTGAGGATCGAGGGATTCGGCCTCCCGCGCGGAAACGCCGAAGAAACCTGCATCGAACTTGTCGACATCGGCCATGTAGCAACCCAGCCGGGTGGCCTTGCGAAGTGCATTCGCCAGCGCCGGGCTGGCCTCCTCGTAAACCTGCCAGCGGTCGGCCGGCACTGCGCCGACCGCCGTTCGCCCCTCCTGCAGGAAGTCCCAGAACTGCGCGGGGGACGTCAGATCCGGCGCCAGCCGGCAGCTCATGCCGACAATCGCTATGGGGTCGTTGCCTGATGACCTGGGCAGGCGCTCGCTGTCTACGCTGGAATAGCTCATCCGCTTCACTCCCTTGAAGTAAACCCGCCAGCCCGCGACAGGCTGGCTTCGCGCGCCATCCCGATCCGGAGGCGCTTTCCAGTGAATGAGAACGGTAGACATAAAGTCGTGCAGGCGACCGGCAGAAACGACGGTTACCTATATTGATTTGAAGTAATCCTGTCCCTGGTGAAAGCGTTGCCATCTATCGCTGGGCGGTCCCGGGCAGACGCGCAGGGCACATTCATGCCCAGCGCACGCCACCCTGCGCACAAGCACCTGCTCAACCCGGCTGCATCACCAGCACCCCCAACGGCGGCAGGTTCAGCACCAGCGACAGCGGCTGCCCGTGGCTGGCGATCTCCTCGGCCTGCACCGCTCCGAGATTGCCCACGTTCGACCCGGCATACAGCTGCGCATCGCTGTTGAGCAACTCCCGCCACTGGCCGGCGAAAGGCACGCCGATCCGGTAGTCCTGGCGTGGCACCGGAGTGAAATTGGCCACCACCAGCAGCGGCTCGCCCTGGCTGCTCCAACGCAGCCAGGCATACACGCTGTTGTGCGCGTCGTCGCCGATCAGCCACTGGAAACCCTGGGGCTGGCAATCCTGCTCATGCAGCGCCGGCAGCGTGCGGTACAGGCGGTTAAGGTCGGCCACCAGCTTCTGCACCCCCTGGTGCTCGGGATATTGCAGCAGGTACCAGTCCAGTTGCTGGTCGTGGTTCCACTCGCGCCACTGGCCGAACTCGCAGCCCATGAACAGCAGCTTCTTGCCCGGGTGGGTCCACATGAAGGCCAGGTAGGCCCGCAGGTTGGCGAACTTCTGCCAGCGGTCGCCAGGCATCTTGTCGATCAGCGAATGCTTGCCGTGCACTACCTCGTCATGGGAGATCGGCAGGATGAAGTGCTCGGAATACGCATAGATCAGCCCGAAGCTCATCTCGTTGTGGTGATAGGTGCGGTGGATCGGGTCGTTCTGGATGTAGTGCAGGGTGTCGTGCATCCAGCCCATGTTCCATTTGTAGGCAAAGCCCAGCCCACCTTGCTGTACCGGCTGGCTGACCCCGGGCCAGGCCGTGGACTCCTCGGCGATGATCAGTGTGCCCGGCGCTTCCTGGGCGGCGACGCTGTTGAGCTGGCGGATGAAGTCGATGGCCTCGAGGTTCTCACGCCCTCCATGGCGGTTGGGCACCCACTCGCCGGCCTTGCGCGAGTAGTCGCGGTAGAGCATCGAGGCCACCGCATCGACACGCAGGCCGTCGATGTGGAAGTGCTTGAGCCAGTGCAGCGCCGAAGCCAGCATGAAGCCGCGCACCTCGTTGCGCCCGAGGTTGTAGATCAGCGTGTTCCAGTCCTGGTGGAAGCCTTCCAGCGGATTGTCGTACTCGTACAACGCCGTGCCGTCGAAACGCGCCAGGCCATGCTCGTCGGTGGGGAAATGCGCCGGTACCCAGTCGAGGATCACGCCAATGCCACCCTGGTGGCAGGCATCGACGAAGTGGGCGAAGTCCTCGGCGCTGCCATAGCGCGAGGTCGGCGCGAACAGCGACAGCGGCTGGTAGCCCCAGGAGCCGCCGAACGGGTGTTCCATGACCGGCATCAGCTCGATATGGCTGAAGCCCAGCTCCTGCACGTAGGGCACCAGGCGCTCGGCCAGTTCGCGCCAGTTGTAGAACCGCGCCACCTCGCCGGCATCGTCCAGCTCGCAGCGCCAGGAGCCGGCGTGCAGCTCGTAGACCGACAGCGGCGCGCTGTAGGCATGGCGCTGGGCGCGCTGGGCCATCCAGTCGTGGTCATGCCAGCTGTGAGCCAATGGCCCGGCCACTTTCGACGCGGTGCTCGGCGGCAGTTCGGTGGCGCGGGCCAGCGGGTCGGCCTTGAGCGGCAATACGCCGTCGTGGCCCAGCACTTCGAACTTGTAGGCCTCGCCCACGCCGAGCCGCGGCACGAACAGCTCCCAGACCCCGGCGCCATGGCGCAGGCGCATCGGGTGGCGTCGACCGTCCCAGTTGTTGAAGTCACCGACCACCGATACGCGCCGGGCATTGGGTGCCCACACCGAGAAGCACACGCCGCCGACCCCGTCGACCTCGATCGGTTGCGCACCGAAGCGCCCGGACAGGTCACGGTGGTTGCCCTCGGCGAACAGGTACATGTCCATCTCGCCCAACTGCGGGCCGAAGCTGTATGGGTCCTCGGTGACCTGCTGGCCGCCGGCCCAGTCGATCTGTAGCTGGTATGGCTGGGCCTCGGCCAGCTGCGCGGTGAACAGCCCGGGCAGGCTGGCCTGCTGCATCTGGGCGAGGATGCGTCCGTCGTGACGCGCCAGCACCCGCGCGTTCAGGGCGTTGGGCAGGAAGGCGCGGATAGTCTGGCCGCCCACACCATCAGGATGCGGGCCGAGCACGGCGAACGGATCAGCGTGCTCGGCGCGGGCCAGGGCATCCAGGTCCCGTTGCCGAAGGCCACCGGTGTCACGCGTGGTTGCATTCATCGCTCAGTTCCTTTGCAAGTGTTCAAGTGATTGCGTGGGCTGGCCCCGCGAGATGCATCATGACTCTCCCCAGGCACTGACCAGCCCATGCAATCCATGCAAGGGCACGGCCAGCCAGTCCGGGCGGTTCTCGGCTTCGTAGGTGATCTCGTAGACAGCCTTCTCCAGGCAGAACAGCTCAAGCGCCGCGCGCTCGCCCTCGGCGCACTGCCAGGCATGGGGCATGGCGGCGGTGGCCAGCCCGTAGGCTTCGACGAAGGCATGGCGCGACTGGTGCAGGTACCGCCGGGCGACCCGCTGGCGAGCCTGGCGCGCCGCGTCGGAGAGGTCCACCGACGAGGCGCTGCGCAGGATCATCGCAGCAGCATAGTCGAAGGAGCGCAGCACGCCGCTGACATCCTTGTACGGGCTGTGCCTGGCCCGGCGCTGGACCAGTGGCCGCGCCGGCTCGCCCTCGAAGTCGATCAGGTAGGCATCGCCCTGCACCACCAGCACCTGGCCCAGGTGCAGGTCGCCGTGCACTCGCATCAGCAGGCCGCCCTGGGCCTGGCGGGCCAGGTGGTCGATGTGTTGCTGCAGGCCTTCGCGTTGCTGGCGCAGATCGTCCACCAGGGCCTGGCTGTCGCTGTCCAGCGTGTCGCAGTGCTGGGCCAGCAGGTCAAGGGCATGAACCAGTTCGGCGCTGATCTGTACCCGCCAGCGCTCGCTGTCGGCGGCGTCGCTCGGCCGTGGCACGAAGGCTTCATTGTTGGTCGGCGCGGCCAGCAGCAGGTGCATCTCGCCCAGGCGCCGGCCCAGCAAGGCAGCGAAACCATTGAGCTCGGCCAGGGCGTCGGGGTGCGCCTCGGGCTCGATGGTGCCCGGCTCCATCTCATCGCGAATCGCCCGTTCCAGGGTGTTCTGGGTCCAGTCCCAGGCATCGCCCTGGTTGCTCAGGTAACCCTGGGCGATCATCAGCAGGTGAGGCTGGTCACTGTCGTCGACACGGCTGACCCAGGCCAGCAGCGGCGAAATATTGGCAAAGCCGGCAGCGCTCAGGTACGCGCTCATCTCCAGCTCCGGGTGGATGCCCGGGTTGACCCGGCGAAGCAGCTTGAGCACCACGCGCCCTCCCACCACCACCGAGCTGTTGGACTGCTCGGCGCTCAAGTAGCGCACCTCGCTGTGCTCATCCAGCGCCAGCGCGGCGAGCTGGTCGGTACATTCGAAACGCAGCTGGCCCTCGCCACACGGCAGGCTCAGGCCATCCTGACAGCCGCGCAGCAGGGCACGAATGAACGGTTCCAGCACGAAGGCATCGGTGATCAGCCCGACCTGGCGCCCCCGGCGTACCCTTGCCAGCGCCAGTTGCTGGGGCAATGCGGCGTTGATCTGCTCCTCGGGAAGCAGGCCGAACGGCAACTGGTAACGGGTGCTGCTGCCATTGCTGCGCACCTCGATTTCGCTGAGCAGCGCCGGCAAGGTCGCGGTACCAAAACGTACGCCATAGCACAGGCGTACCTGGTCGAGCGGCCCTTCCTTGCCGGCGAACCAGCGCCGCCTGGGCAGGTACTGGGGCAGGATCGCGCCCTGCAAGGTGTCGCGTGCCGGTGCCTCGAGCAACTCTTCCATGCGCTTGCGCAGCACCAGGGTGGTCAGCTCGGGCAAGCCCTCGGCGGGCTGGACATGCCAGCTGGGCATGCGGTCGTGGGAGGCCAGCAGGAACCAGTAGAAAGTGTACGGCGGCAAGGTCAGCAGGAACGGCAACTGACCGATCGGCGGGAAGGCACTGCCGCCGAGCATCTCCACCGGCACCCGCTCGGCATAGTGCGACAGCTCCAGCTCCGCCGCCTGGGCCGCGCGCGAGACGTTGGCCACGCACAGCACCACTTCGCTGTTGCCATCCGGATCGGTGTATTCGCGCAGATAGGCCAGGATGCGTCGGTTGCTCGGGGTCAGCATCTTCAGGGTGCCGCGGCCGAAGGCCTTCTGCTGCTTGCGCACCGCCAGCAGGCGGCGGTTCCAGTTGAGCAGCGAATGCGGATCGTGGGCCTGGGCCTCGACGTTGACGGTCTGGTAGCCGTACAACGGGTCCATGATCGGCGGCAGCACCAGGCGCTGCGGATCGGCGCGGGAAAAGCCGCCGTTGCGGTCCGGTGACCACTGCATCGGCGTGCGCACCCCGTCGCGGTCGCCCAGGTAGATGTTGTCGCCCATGCCCAGTTCGTCGCCGTAGTACAGGGTTGGCGTGCCGGGCATCGACAGCAGCAGGCTGGTGAGCAGCTCGATGCGTCGCCGATCGCGCTGCAGCAACGGCGCCAGGCGCCGGCGGATACCGAGGTTGATGCGGGCGCGGCGGTCCTCGGCGTAGTAGTTCCACAGGTAGTCGCGCTCGCGGTCGGTGACCATCTCCAACGTCAGCTCGTCGTGGTTGCGCAGGAAGATCGCCCACTGGCAGTTGGCCGGAATCTCCGGGGTCTGGCGCAGGATGTCGGTGATCGGGAAACGGTCCTCCATGGCCAGGGCCATGTACATGCGCGGCATCAGCGGGAAATGGAAGGCCATGTGGCACTCGTCGCCGTCGCCCTCGCCGAAGTACGGACGGGTGTCCTCCGGCCACTGGTTGGCCTCGGCCAGCAGCATGCGGTCAGGGTAATTGGCGTCGATCTCGGCGCGGATCGCCTTGAGCACGGTGTGGGTCTCGGGCAGGTTCTCGTTGTGGGTGCCGTCGCGCTCGATCAGGTAGGGGATGGCGTCCAGGCGCAGGCCGTCGACGCCGAGGTCGAGCCAGAAACGCATCACCCGGATCACCGCCTTGAGCACCTGCGGGTTGTCGAAGTTCAGGTCCGGCTGGTGCGAGTAGAAGCGGTGCCAGAAGTACTGGCCGGCGACCGGGTCCCAGGTCCAGTTGGACGTTTCGGTATCGAGGAAGATGATCCGCGTGCCGGTGTATTTCTGCTCGTCGTCGGACCACACGTAGAAGTCCCGGGCCTTGCTGCCGCGCTTGGCATGGCGGGCGCGCTGGAACCAGGGGTGCTGGTCGCTGGTGTGATTGATGACCAGCTCGGTGATCACCCGCAGGCCGCGCTTGTGCGCCTCGGCGATGAAACGCCTGGCATCGGCCATGCTGCCGTAGTCCGGATGCACGGCCTTGTACTCGGCGATGTCGTAGCCGTCGTCGCGCCGTGGCGAGGGGTAGAAAGGCAGCAGCCAGAGGGTGTTGACGCCCAGTTCGGCGATGTAGTCGAGCTTGCCGATCAGGCCCGCGAAATCGCCGATGCCGTCGTTGTTCGCATCGAAGAACGATTTCACGTGCAACTGGTAGATCACCGCGTCCTTGTACCACAGCGGGTCGTCGATGAAGGCTGCCGGGCGGGAACGCTTGGCCATGGGTGACTCCTTTCTGTCCTCGGTTACGCGCGATCCCCTGTAGGAGCGAGCGCAGCTCGCGATGGGCTGCAAGGCAGCCCCGGCAATAGTGGCTGCGAAGCTGAAAACCTGGGGCCGCTGCGCACCCCATCGCGAGCTACGCTCGCTCCTACCAGAGGTAATAACGTGCTGCCGTTAACGGGCCTTTTCGATGCGCCAGATGCCGAACGGCTGGTGCCAGGGCTCGATGCGCATCCATTGGGTCTTGCCATGCCAGGTCCAGCGGTGGCCGTTCATCAGGTCCTCGCCCTGGGTATCGGCGTTGTCGTCCAGCCCCAGCTCCCACAGCGGCAGCTCGAAATGCGCCTCCTGGGCGTTGTACGGATCGAGGCTGATGGCCACCAGGATGAAGTTGTCGCGCTCGGGCGTGCGCTTGGCGAAGTACAGGATCTGGTCGTTCCAGCAGTTGAAGAACGCCACCCCCAGGTGCGTCTGCAAGGCGCGGTTGTGCCGGCGAATGCGGTTGAGCTGGGCGATCTCGGCGACGATGTTGCCGGGCTGGGTGTAGTCCCTGGGGCGGATCTGGTACTTCTCCGAATCGAGGTACTCCTCCTTGCCCGGCAACGGCGTGCCCTCGCACAGCTCGAAGCCTGAGTACATGCCCCACACTCCCGAGCCCATGGTCGCCAGGGCGGCGCGGATAAGAAAGCCGGCCCGCCCGGAGGTCTGCAGGAAATACGGGTTGATGTCCGGCGTGTTGACGAAGAAGTTCGGTCGATAGCACTGGCTCCACGGCGGCTGCTCGAGCTGCTCGAAATACTCGCGCAGCTCCTGCTTGCTGTTACGCCAGGTGAAGTAGGTGTAGCTCTGCGCAAAGCCGACCTTGCCCAGGCGTGCCATCATCGCCGGGCGGGTGAAGGCCTCGGCGAGGAAGAGCACCTCGGGGTGGCGGCTGCGCACATTGGCGATCAGCCATTGCCAGAACGGCAGCGGCTTGGTGTGCGGGTTGTCGACGCGAAAGGTCTTCACGCCCTCGGCGACCCAGCCGAGCACCACGTCGCGCAGCGCCAGCCACAGGCTCGGCACCGCCTCGGGAGCGTAGAAATCGACGTTGACGATGTCCTGGTATTTCTTCGGCGGGTTCTCGGCGTAGCGGATGCTGCCGTCGGGTCGCCAGCTGAACCAGCCGGGATGTTGCTTGAGCCAGGGGTGATCCTGGGAACACTGGATGGCGAAGTCCAGGGCGATCTCCAGGCCCTGCTCGGCGGCGGCGCTGACCAGTCGACGGAAGTCGTCGCGCGTGCCCAGCTGCGGGTGAATGGCCTCGTGGCCGCCCTCGGCGCTACCGATGGCATAGGGGCTGCCAGGATCGCCCGGTTCAGCCTTGAGGGCGTTGTTGCGGCCCTTGCGGTGCTGCATGCCGATGGGGTGGATGGGTGGGAAATACAACACGTCGAAGCCCATGTCGCGGATCATCGGCAGGCGTTGCTGCACATCGTTGAACGTGCCATGGCGCTCGGGGTCGTCGGTGACCGAGCGCGGGAACAGCTCGTACCAGCTGGCGAACTGCGCGGCCTCGCGGTCGACGTCCAGGGCAAGCTCGGGGCTACGGGTCAGGTAGCTGCGGTGCTCGGCTTCGAGCATCAGTTGCGCGACGTCGTGATGCAGCAGCAAGGCGACCTGCTCGTCCGCCGGCAGGGCCGGGAGACGTTGCTGCAATTGCCCAAGCTGCTCGCGCAACAAGCCATCGCTGCGCTCGATGCCCTTGCCCAGCAGCAAGCGGCCCTCCTCCAGCTCCAGATGCACGTCCACGCCAGCGGCGTACTTCTTCTCCAGGTCGTGGCAGAAGGTGGCCCAAGGGTCGATCCAGGCCTCGATGCTGAACAGGTGCAGGCCCAGCTCACTGGGGGTGAAAGCCGCCTGCCACAGGTCGTTGCCCGGCGACTGCATGGCCACGCAGTGCCAGCGCCGGCTGTGGGCCTGGCGCCAATGCAGGGTCACGGCCAGGCGGTCGTGGCCATCGCAATACACCTTGGCGCCCACCTCGACCTTGTGCCCGCGCACCGCCTTGGCCGCGAAGGTGCCACCGTCGAGCACCGGGCTGATATCCTCAATCACGATGCGCGGCGCCAGCAAGGCCTGGGACAGGCTGATGGCCTGGTCCGGATGATCACCGGCCATGGGCACGCTTTCGAACGGCTCGTTACCTGACATCGCACTCACTCCGTGGGGATGGTGGCGGTAAGGGTTCAGAGCCATGGCGGCGGGCGGGGTTCAAAAAAAATGAGCGAACGGCGCAGGCCAGGGTCGAAGCCTGCAGCACCGCTTCATTCATCCCGCGAGGTCAGGCCCATGAACATTCCCATTCCACCGGAGACACCCGACCCGAACATCGACGATCCGGCCTTGCCGCCACCGCAGCCCGAAGAGGAGCCGGACGAGCGGCCGAGCGTACCGCCCACGGTGGGCGATCCGCCGAGCGAGGAACCACCGGTGAAAGCTTGAGAATAGCCAAGGCTCAGGATTCGACAGGCTCTGCCACAGGGCAAGCCCGCTCCCGCCCCATCCTGCACGACCCGCAGGCGCCAGCCTTGCTGGCGAAGCAGACAACTCGGTAACGGCCACCGGCTACGCCGCTGCGTCCCGGCAAACCAACGCCGACCAAGCACAAAACCAGGTCAGAGGCACCTGACAGTTCTACCAGTAGCCGCTCCCGACCAACCGGCGTACAGAGAACACTTCCACCTCTGATGACCCGTTCCGCATGCACGCGCACCTCGACATCGCCCTCCACCTGCAAGGGCTCCTCGCCAACTTCCTCGAACAGAGCCTGCACCGGATCCGCCCGGACATCGCCCTGGACGAGCTGGGTGCCGACAGCTTCGACGTGTTCGAGCTGCAAGCCCTTATCGAAGAGTCGTTCGAGATTCGCATCGACGAGCAGATCCACACCTACATGACCTTCGCCGAGCTGGTCGACCTGGTGCATCGCACGCTGTTGCCGAAATCATCCTTGCTCACCCCCCCTGACAGTCCTGCCAGTGGCAACGGCAACGTCCGCCCCGACCATGCCCACATCCGCCTCGATGAGCACCACGCCAATGGCCGGTTTCCACTCCCTGGCACAGTGCCTGGAACAGATCATCCAGCACTCATTCCCGGGCGATCTCCTCGATGCTGATCTCACGCATTCGGAACTTCTGCACCTTCCCCGTCACCGTCATCGGGAACTCCTCGACAAAGCGGAAATGCCGCGGCGTCTTGAAATGCGCCAGCCGTTCCTTGCACCACTGCTGCAACTCCTCGGCCGTGGCGCTGTGCCCTGGATGCAGACGGATCCACGCCACCACCTCCTCGCCATAGCGACTGCACGGAATCCCCACCACCTGCGCCTCGGCCACTGCCGGGTGGGTGTGGAAGAACTCCTCCAGCTCGCGCGGATAGATGTTCTCGCCACCGCGGATGATCATGTCCTTGTTGCGCCCGACGATACGCACGTAGCCGTCGTCGTCCATCACCGCCAGATCGCCGCTGTGCATCCAGCCAGCCGGGTCGATGGCGTCATGGGTAGCCTGCAGGTCATTCCAGTAACCGAGCATCACGCTGTAGCCACGGGTGCACAGTTCGCCCATCTCGCCGCGCGCGACGATGACGCCATGGGCATCCACCAGTTTGGTCTCCAACTGCGGCTGGGTACGCCCGACGCTGGTCACGCGCAGCTCCAGGCCATCGTCCGGGCCGGTCTGCAACGACACCGGACTGGTCTCGGTCATGCCGTAGGCGATCTGCACCTGGCCCATGTGCATCTGCTCGATGACCTTGCGCATCACCTCGATCGGGCAGGTAGCGCCGGCCATGATGCCACTGCGCAGGCTCGACAAGTCGAGCTGGGCACGCAGCGGATGATCGAGCATGGCGATGAACATGGTCGGCACGCCATACAGGATGCTGGCGCGCTCCTCGGCCACGGTGCGCAGGGTCAGCTCGGCGTCGAAGGCGTCGCTGGGGTAGATCATGGTACTGGCGTGGGTGATGCAGCCCAGGTTGGCCATGACCATGCCGAAGCAGTGGTACAGCGGTACCGGGATCACCATGCGGTCGTGCTCGCTCAGGCCCAGGCTGCGGCCGACCATGTAGCCGTTGTTGAGGATGTTGTAGTGGCTCAGGGTCGCGCCCTTCGGGGCGCCGGTGGTGCCGGAGGTGTACTGGATGTTCACCGGCTGGTCGAACTGCAGGCTGGCCTGGCGGGCCGTGTAGTCGGCCTCGCTCACCGCCCCTCCCCGTCCGGCCAGCGCCGCCCAGGGCAGGAAGCCGGGCGGCGGCGCGCTGGCCAGGCTGATCACGCCGCGCAGATCTGGCAGGCGCTCGCTGGCCAGCTCGCCCAGGCAATGGCTCGCCAGCTCCGGCACCAGCGCCTGCACCATGGCGTGGTAGTCGGAGGTCTTGAAGGCATCGGCGCACACCAGCCAACGGCAACCGGACTGACGCAGCACGTACTCCAGCTCGCCGACGCGGTAGGCCGGGTTGATGTTGACCAGGATCGCACCGACCTTGGCCGTGGCCAGTTGCAGGATGCACCACTGCGCGCAGTTGGGCGCCCAGATGCCGACCCGCTCGCCCACCGCCACGCCTAGCGCCAGCAGGGCTCGGGCATGGCGCTCGACCTCGGCGGCCAGCCCGCGCCAGGTGTAGCGCAGGCCCTGGTGACGCACCACCAGGGCCTCGCGCTCGGCATGCCGGGCGACGGTGGCGTCGAAGGCCTGGCCGATGGTCAAGGTCAGCAGAGGGTGGTCCTGGCGGCCGCGGGTATAGCTTGGTTGAGGCATGGTGGTCCCTTCTTGTGGTTGTTCTGGGCATGACTGAAGCAGGCGCGAAATACTCTGGCGCAGATTTACGTTTACGTAAAGGTGATTGACAGCCTGCGGAGCCAGGCTTACGTTAACGTCAACCACGCATCACAGCAGCTGGGCAGGAGCGAGGTTGTGGCAGCGGGCTGGCCCCGCGGTGAGGCCGGACCAGTCGATACAGCTGGCCGTTCTGACGGGCATCGCGAGGCCAGCCCGCTGCCACAACCCAGCTCCCGCAAAGCCGCCGTGATACCTCGAACATCAAGAACAACAAGGTGCCCGCGCATGCATTACCCCACCCTGAACTTCGCCCTGGGCGAGACCATCGACATGCTCCGCGACCAGGTGCGCACCTTCGCCGCCGCCGAGCTGGCGCCGCGCGCCGCGCAGATCGACCACGACAACCTGTTCCCCGCCGACATGTGGCGCAAGTTCGGCGACATGGGCCTGCTCGGCATCACCGTGCCGGAAGAATACGGCGGCGCCGGCCTGGGCTACCTGGCCCACGTGGTGTCGATGGAAGAGATCAGCCGCGCCTCGGCCTCGGTGGCCCTGTCCTACGGCGCCCACTCCAACCTGTGCGTCAACCAGATCAACCGCAACGGCAGCCATGAACAGAAGCTCAAGTACCTGCCCAAGCTGATCAGCGGCGAGCACATCGGCGCCCTGGCCATGAGCGAGCCCAACGCCGGCTCCGACGTGGTGTCGATGAAGCTGCGCGCCGAGAAGCGCGGCGACCGCTATGTGTTCAACGGCAGCAAGACCTGGATCACCAACGGCCCCGACGCCAACACCTATGTGATCTACGCCAAGACCGACCTGGACAAGGGCGCCCACGGCATCACCGCGTTCATCGTCGAGCGCGACTGGAAAGGCTTCAGCCGCAGCAACAAGTTCGACAAGCTGGGCATGCGTGGCTCCAACACCTGCGAACTGTTCTTCGACGGCGTCGAAGTGCCGCAAGAGAACATCCTCGGCCAGCTCAACGGCGGCGTGCGCGTGCTGATGAGCGGCCTGGACTACGAGCGCGTGGTGCTGTCGGGCGGCCCGACCGGCATCATGCAGAGCTGCATGGACCTGGTCGTGCCGTACATCCACGACCGCAAGCAGTTCGGCCAGAGCATCGGCGAGTTCCAGCTGATCCAGGGCAAGATCGCCGACATGTACACCCAGCTCAATGCCAGCCGCGCCTACCTGTATGCCGTGGCCCAGGCCTGCGACCGTGGCGAGACCACCCGCAAGGACGCCGCCGGGGTGATCCTCTACACCGCCGAACGCGCCACGCAGATGGCCCTGGAGGCGATCCAGATTCTCGGCGGCAACGGCTACATCAACGAATTCCCGGCCGGCCGCCTGCTGCGCGACGCCAAGCTGTACGAGATCGGCGCCGGTACCAGCGAGATTCGCCGGATGCTGATCGGCCGCGAACTGTTCAACGAAACCCGCTGAGCACAAGGAACTGGCGTCCATGGCTACCCTGCACACCCAGATCAACCCACGCTCGGCGGAGTTCGCCGCCAACCGCGCGGCCATGCTCGAACAGGTCACCCACCTGCGCGGCCTGCTCGCCCACATCGCCCAGGGCGGCGGCGCGAAGGCCCAGCAACGTCACACCTCGCGCGGCAAGCTGCTGCCCCGCGAGCGCATCGACCGCCTGCTCGACCCCGGCTCGCCGTTCCTCGAGATCGGCCAGCTGGCGGCCCATGAGGTGTACGGCGAGGACGTGCCGGCGGCTGGGGTGATCGCCGGCATCGGTCGCGTCGAAGGCGTGGAATGCCTGATCGTGGCCAACGACGCCACGGTCAAAGGCGGCTCCTACTATCCGCTGACGGTGAAGAAGCACCTGCGCGCGCAGACCATCGCCCTGCAGAACCGCCTGCCGTGCATCTACCTGGTGGACTCCGGCGGCGCCAACCTGCCGCGCCAGGACGAGGTGTTCCCCGACCGCGAGCACTTCGGGCGGATCTTCTTCAACCAGGCCAACATGAGCGCCCTGGGCATCCCGCAGATCGCCGTGGTGATGGGCTCGTGCACCGCCGGTGGCGCCTACGTGCCGGCCATGGCCGACGAAGCGATCATGGTCCGCCAGCAGGCGACCATCTTCCTCGCCGGGCCGCCCCTGGTAAAAGCCGCCACCGGCGAGGTGGTCAGCGCCGAGGACCTCGGCGGCGCCGACGTGCACTGCCGCACCAGCGGCGTGGCCGACCACTACGCCGACAACGACGAGCACGCCCTGGCCCTCGCCCGGCGCAGCGTGGCCAACCTCAACTGGCACAAGCAAGGCAAGCTGCAGTGCCAGGCGCCGATCGCCCCGCTGTACGGCGCCGATGAGCTGTACGGCGTGGTGCCGGCCGACGCCAAGCAGCCGTTCGACGTACGCGAGGTGATCGCGCGGCTGGTCGACGGCTCGGTGTTCGATGAGTTCAAGGCGCTGTTCGGCACCACCCTGGTGTGCGGCTTCGCCCACCTGCACGGCTACCCGGTGGCGATCCTGGCCAACAACGGCATCCTCTTCGCCGAGGCCGCGCAAAAAGGCGCGCACTTCATCGAGCTGGCCTGCCAGCGCGGTATCCCGCTGCTGTTCCTGCAGAACATCACCGGCTTCATGGTCGGCAAGAAGTACGAGGAAGGCGGCATCGCCAAGCACGGCGCCAAGTTGGTGACTGCGGTGGCCTGCGCCCAGGTGCCGAAGTTCACGGTGATCATCGGCGGCAGCTTCGGCGCCGGCAACTACGGCATGTGCGGCCGCGCCTACGATCCGCGCTTCCTGTGGATGTGGCCCAACGCACGGATCGGCGTGATGGGCGCCGAACAGGCTGCCGGGGTGCTGGCCCAGGTCAAGCGCGAGCAGAGCGAGCGCAGTGGCGAGGTGTTCAGCGCAGCGGACGAGCAACAGCTCAAGCAACCGATCCTTGACCAGTACGAACGCCAGGGCCATCCCTACTACTCCAGCGCCCGGCTGTGGGACGACGGCGTCATCGACCCGGCGCAGACCCGCGACGTGCTCGGCCTGGCGTTGTCCGCCGCGCTGAACGCCCCGATCGAACAGAGCCGCTTCGGCATTTTCCGGATGTGACCCATGAGCGACTTCGCGACTCTCGAACTGGAAAAAGACCCGCGCGGCTTCGCCACCCTGTGGCTCAGCCGCGAAGACAAGAACAACGCCTTCAACGCCCAGATGATCCGCGAGCTGATCCATGCCCTCGACCGCCTGGCCGAGGATGCCAGCCTGCGCTTCGTGCTGCTGCGTGGCCGTGGCCGGCATTTCAGCGCCGGCGCCGACCTGGCCTGGATGCAGCAGTCGGCCGCGCTGGATTTCAACACCAACCTCGACGACGCCCATGAGCTCGGCGAGCTGATGTACGCCCTGCACCGCCTCAAGATGCCGACCCTGGCCGTGGTGCAAGGCGCGGCCTTCGGCGGCGCGCTGGGACTGATCAGTTGCTGCGACATGGCCATCGGCGCCGAGGACGCCCAGCTGTGCCTGTCGGAGGTGCGCATCGGCCTGGCCCCGGCGGTGATCAGCCCGTTCGTGGTCAAGGCCATCGGCGAGCGCGCGGCCCGTCGCTACGCACTCACCGCCGAGCGCTTCAGCGGCGTGCGTGCCCGTGAGCTGGGCCTGCTGGCCGAGGTGTACCCGGCCGCCGAGCTGGACGCCCAGGTCGAGGCCTGGGTGGCCAACCTGCTGCTGAACAGCCCCCAGGCCCTGCGCGCCACCAAGGATTTGCTGCGTGAGGTGGACGACGGTGAACTGAGCCCGGCCCTGCGCCGCTACTGCGAGAACACCATCGCCCGCATCCGCGTCAGCGCCGAAGGCCAGGAGGGCCTGCGCGCCTTCTTGGAAAAACGCCGCCCCGCCTGGCAAGACAACAAGGAACCGCGCCCATGAGCCGTCCCACCCTCACCACCCTGCTGGTCGCCAACCGCGGCGAGATCGCCTGCCGGGTGATGCGCACCGCCAAGGCCATGGGCCTGACCACCGTGGCCGTGCACAGCGCCACCGACCGCGAAGCCCGCCACAGCCGCGAGGCCGATATCCGTGTCGACCTCGGCGGCACCAAGGCCGCCGACAGCTACCTGGTGATCGACAAGCTGATCGCCGCCGCCAAGGCCAGCGGTGCCCAGGCCATCCACCCGGGCTATGGCTTCCTGTCGGAGAACGCCGGCTTCGCCCGCGCCATCGAGCAGGCCGGACTGATCTTCCTCGGCCCGCCGGCCAGCGCCATCGATGCAATGGGCAGCAAGTCGGCGGCCAAGGCACTGATGGAAGCCGCCGGCGTGCCGCTGGTGCCGGGCTATCACGGCGCAGACCAGGACCTGGAGACCTTCCGCGCCGCCGCCGAGCGCATCGGCTACCCAGTGCTGCTCAAGGCCAGTGCAGGCGGCGGCGGCAAGGGCATGAAAGTGGTCGAGGAAGAAAGCCAGCTGGCCGACGCCCTGGCCTCGGCGCAGCGTGAAGCGCAGTCGTCGTTCGGCGATGCGCGAATGCTGGTGGAAAAATACGTGCTCAAGCCGCGCCACGTGGAAATCCAGGTGTTCGCCGACCAGCATGGTCACTGCCTGTACCTCAATGAGCGCGACTGTTCGATCCAGCGCCGCCACCAGAAGGTGGTGGAGGAAGCGCCGGCCCCCGGCCTGTCCCCCGAACTGCGCCAGGCCATGGGCGAGGCGGCGGTACGCGCGGCCCAGGCCATCGGCTATGTCGGCGCCGGTACCGTGGAATTCCTGCTCGATGCCCGTGGCGAGTTCTTCTTCATGGAGATGAACACCCGCCTGCAGGTGGAGCACCCGGTCACCGAGGCGATCACCGGACTCGACCTGGTGGCCTGGCAGATCCGCGTGGCCTGCGGCGAGGCGCTGCCGATCACCCAGGAGCAGGTGCCCTTGATCGGCCACGCCATCGAGGTGCGCTTGTATGCCGAAGACCCGGCCAATGAATTCCTGCCGGCCACCGGCACCCTGGCGTTGTACCGTGAGTCGGCGCCGGGCGAAGGCCGGCGGGTGGACAGTGGCGTCGCCGAGGGCGATGTGATCTCGCCGTTCTACGACCCGATGCTGGGCAAGCTGATCGCCTGGGGCCAGGATCGCGAACAGGCGCGGTTGCGGCTGCTGGCGATGCTCGATGAGTTCGCCATCGGCGGGTTGAAGACCAATATTGCCTTCCTGCGCCGGATCCTCGCCCACCCGGCGTTTGCCGCGGCGGAGCTGGACACCGGCTTCATCCCGCGGCATCAGGAGGAGCTGCTGCCGGTGAACGAGGCGTTGCCCGCCCAGTTCTGGGAAGCCGCCGCCGAAGGCTGGTTGCAGAGCGCAACCGGGCTGCAGCGCCGGGACGACCCCGCCTCGCCCTGGGCCGGTCGCGATGGCCTGCGCCTGGGCTTGCCGGCACGCAGCAGCCTGCATTTGCAGTGTGACGGCCATGAGCAGGCCGTGGCGCTGGAGCGCAGTGCGCCATCGACCTATCGGCTTGAGGGCGAGCAACTGTGCCACGACCTCGATGGCCTGCGTCGCCGGCACCTGGCGGTGCGCCGTGGCAGTGTGCTGTATCTGCAATGGCAGGGCGAGTTGCATGCCGTTGCCGTGCATGACCCGATTGCGGCGGCCGAGGCCAGCCATAGCCACCAGGGCGGCCTGGGCGCACCGATGAATGGCAGCATCGTGCGGGTGCTGGTGGCGGCTGGGCAGGTGGTCGAGGCTGGGACTGCGCTGGTGGTGCTGGAAGCGATGAAGATGGAACACAGCATCCGTGCGCCCCATGGCGGGACGGTGAAGGCGCTGTTCTGCCAGGAGGGGGATATGGTCGGCGAAGGGACAGTGCTGGTGGAGTTGGAGG
The DNA here is from genome assembly GCF_011752525.1 of Pantoea sp. Cy-639. Taxonomy (GTDB): domain Bacteria; phylum Pseudomonadota; class Gammaproteobacteria; order Pseudomonadales; family Pseudomonadaceae; genus Aquipseudomonas. Next base: position 91,660 of record NZ_VWXI01000012.1, read on the forward strand.
GGGGGTAAGGGTTGCTGGGGGTGTCGGGGTTCGCCGATAGAAATGCAGCGCCAGTGAGATCGAGCGCCGCCCGCGCGGCGCATCGCGGGCTTTCGCCCACTCCCACATTTGTTTCGGGCCAGTCTCTCCTGTGGCATTGCCTGGTCCGCCTTGTTGGCATGGCGAGGTTTCAGCGTGGACGCTGCTGGCGCTTCGCCTGGCTTGAGGCATGCGCCAAGGCGTACAGCGGTACCTTCACAGGAGTGCATCGCCCGAAACAGATGTGGGAATGGGTAAACAACTTTGGGGATGGGTAAAGCAACTGTAGGAATGGGTAAAACAACTGTGGGAGCGGGCGAAGCCCGCGATGCGGTGAAAGCGCTGCTGGGGATAGAGGCAGGAGAATCGAGTGGTGTGGGGAGATGCATGAGGGCTGCCATGGGTTCGCCGGGAGAGTTGTAGCGCTCTTGAGATCGAGCGCCGCCCGCGCGGCGCATCGCGGGCTCTCGCCCACTCCCACATTTGTTTCGGGCCAGTCTCTCCTGTGGCATTGCCTGGTCCGCCTTGTTGGCATGGCGAGGTTTCAGCGTGGGCGCTGCTGGCGCTTCGCCTGGCTTGAGACATACACCAAGGCGTACAGCGCTACCCTCACAGGACTGCATCGCCCGAAACAGATGTGGGAATGGGTAAACAACTTTGGGGATGGGTAAAGCAACTGTAGGAATGGGTAAAACAACTGTGGGAGCGGGCGAAGCCCGCGATGCGGTGAAAGCGCTGCTGGGGATAGAGGCAGGAGAATCGAGTGGTGTGGGGAGATGCATGAGGGCTGCCATGGGTTCGCCGGGAGAGTTGTAGCGCTCTTGAGATCGAGCGCCGCCCGCGCGGCGCATCGCGGGCTCTCGCCCACTCCCACATTTGTTTCGGGCCAGTCTCTCCTGTGGCATTGCCTGGTCCGCCTTGTTGGCATGGCAAGGTTTCAGCGTGGGCGCTGCTGGCGCTTCGCCTGGCTTGAGACATGCACCAAGGCGTACAGCGGTACCTTCACAGGACTGCATCGCCCGAAACAGATGTGGGAATGGGTAAACAACTTTGGGGATGGGTAAAGCAACTGTGGGAGCGGGCGAAGCCCGCGATGCGGTGAAAGCGCTGCTGAGGGGATAGAGGCAGGAGAATCGAGTGGTGTGGGGAGATGCATGAGGGCTGCCATGGGTTCGCCGGGAGAGTTGTAGCGCTCTTGAGATCGAGCGCCGCCCGCGCGGCGCATCGTGGGCTCTCGCCCACTCCCACATTTGTTTCGGGCCAGTCTCTCCTGTGGCATTGCCTGGTCCGCCTTGTTGGCAGGACGCGGTTTCGGCGTGGGCGCTGCTGGCGCTTCGCCTGGCTTGAGACATGCACCAAGGCGTACAGCGGTACCCTCACAGGACTGCATCGCCCGAAACAGATGTGGGAGTGGGCGAGAGCCCGCGATGCGCCGCGCGGGCGGCGCTCGATCTCAAGAGCACCGCAAGACTCACGCCGAACACCTCGTCGCCCCAACGCGATCTAGAGCACCCCGTGCATCCGCACCACAACCCCGAGGAACTCGCACCCCTCCTCGCACAACACCGTCGGATACAAGGTATTGAGCGGCCTGAGCATCTGTTGCCCGCCCTCCTCGATCAACTCGCGCAGCACTGCCGGCTTGCCCGGCTGCCGTGCCACCACCAGACGCCCCGGCGTGGCTGCAATTCCCGCATCCACCAGTACCAGCACCCCCAGTGGCACGCTCCGGCCACTGGCGGCATTCATCGAGTCATTTTCCACCGGCAACCAGAAGGCATTGCCAGCAGGCATGTACCCCGTCAGCTCCTGGGTTTCACTGGCCTCGGGCAACGACCCTTGCAGATCTTCCCAGCGCAACACCGGAAACCGAAAACTGGCATGGCGCAAGTCATTGACCGAGCCCGGCCGATCCACCGCATAAACGCCCCGGCTCTCGCGCGTCATCCCTCGCTCGACCACCATCACCCGCGCCTCGAGGTACACCAGGCCAAGCTTTTCCAGCTTTTCGTTGACGGTCGCCAGGGTCGGCCTGCGCGTGCCGCGCAGCCAATGGCCGACGCCGCCTTGGGTCATGCCCAGGCGTTCAGCCAATTGGTGTTGCTTGAGGTTGTGCTCGCGCTGGTAGCGCGACAGAAATTCGATCCAGTTTTCCATGGCTGAGAACGATACGGACTGGATGAACGCCTTCAATACACATCCAGAATTATCTTAGCACGCAAAAATAATACAAATTGACCTACCATCACGACTCATTGTCCTGGAACGGATTTCATAGGTGCAGTCATGAGTGATTTGAAAAAAGAAGACACAGATCTTGACGAAGAGGCCGCCCGCCGCGCCCTCGACTATTACCTCAACCCCACTCCCACCAAGCCCGAGCTGGAGCGCTCGCCCTGGACCCTGCGCGAAGGCGTCAGCAACGCCGACGCCAGCGAGCACGCCATGGCCCTGCTGCGCTGCGCAGCCGCCACGGCGCAGGAAACCGCCGCCCATCAACAGGGCACGACAAGGGAAGTGGTGTTCGCGCTGATGCACATGATCAACATGGCCCGGGCCCTGCTGGAACAGTGCCACGCCGCGCAAAAGGCATCGGAAAGATAAGGAGCCCGTGATCGCCGACGAACGGCAATGGCCCCGATTGCCGGGGACGAGGAAGCGCACCGGCGTATTTTTTTCACCGGATGACAGAAAAATCATTTGACTGGCAAATGATAACCATTACTATTGGGCTCAGCAGGTCGCGAGACCCGCTGGATAACCTGCAACGTCCTCAGGTCGGACGCTCAGATTATCTCCTCATCAGGCTAATCACGGTTTTTGACCCGGCTTTTTGCCGGGTCATTTTTTTTGGCTCTTCAGGCTAATGAAGATCGTTTAATGGCGGCGATGATAGCAAAAGTGTGTCAATGCGTGAACGCTCATTGCAAAACTTTGCGGAATCAGCACTTGAGAATCAATCTCGTTAATACTAAGCTGATGCCGCATCACGGAAGATACCCCCACACCCTCCCCCATGAGCAAGGAGCTGTCCATGACCCGTCTGCTGCCCCTTGAGCACGATCCCCATACTGCCGAACGGCAGGCCGACGACGCTTTGCTGCATGCGCTCAAGCGCCTGCCGCGCCGGGTACAGCAGGTGTTCCTGCTCAACCGCCTCGATCAACTGGGCTTCGCCGAGATCGCCACGCGCCTGGACCTGCCACTGATCAGCATCGAACGCCACATGGACCAGGCCTTGCAGACCAGCCGCCAGCCAGGCGATGCCCTGGCCAGTGTCGCCGGACAATGGTACGTGCGCCTGCAAAGTCCGCAGGTGACCGCCAGCGAGCGCATCGACTTTCGCCGTTGGCTGGATGCCGCCCCCGAGCACCTGCACGCGTTCCATGCCACCGAGCTGCGCTGGCGCAGCCTGCTGCCCCCGGCGCGACAACTGGGGCAGGACGGCTGGTACCGTCAAGGCCGGGCGGCACTGTCACTGGGCGGCTGTTCGATTGCCGTCGGCCTGGGCGTGGCCGCGCTGGTTGCACTGGGCCTGCTGACCTGACATCGGCCAATGGGATCGGCCCTGCTGAACGCTGAAACCCAGGGGCTGCTGCAGAGAAATGCAGTAATCCCAATCAGCATGCGCACGCGCCGCCAAGCGGTGTAGAGTACCGTCACAACAACGCCAACAGGAGGCTGGCAATGACCGTGACGCTCTCCCCGCTGCACATCGACTGCGACTTCGACTCCGGCAACATTCTGGTCAAGGACGCCAGCGACCCCGCACAAGTCCACCTGGATATCCGCAAGGACAGCCACAGCGACCACTTCCAGTGGTTCCACTTCAAGGCCAGTGGCCTTACCCCGGGTCAGGTCCATCGCTTCAGCCTGGACAACGCCCACCAGTCCTCCTACAAGAACGCCTGGACCGGCTACCACGCCGTGGCCTCCTACGACCAGCAGACCTGGTTCCGCGTGCCCAGCCACTACGACGGCCGGGCCCTGAGCTTCGAACTCGAGGCCGAGCAGCCGCAGGCCTGGTTCGCCTACTTCGAACCCTACCCCCGTGCCCGCCACAACCAGCTGATCGAACGCGCCCGGCAGATCCCCGGCGTCGAACTGCTGGCCAGCGGCCGCAGCGTGCAGGGTCGCGATATCCCACTGTTGCGCGCCGGCAATGGTGACGCGAACAAGCGCAAGTTGTGGATCATCGCCCAGCAACACCCGGGCGAGCACATGGCCGAATGGTTCATCGAAGGCGTGATCGACGCCCTCGAAGCCAACGGCCCGGTCATCCGGCAGCTGCTGGCCAAGGCCGACTTGTACCTGATCCCCAACATGAACCCGGACGGCGCCTTCCTCGGCCACCTGCGCACCAACTTCAAGGGCAAGGACCTCAATCGCGCCTGGCAGGATGCCAGCGTCGAACTGAGCCCCGAGGTGTTCTTTGCCCAGAGCCAGATGAAGCTGCATGGCGTGGATGCCTTCGTCGATGCCCATGGCGACGAGGAGATCCCTCATGTGTTCACCGCCGCCTGCGAGGGCAACCCTGGCTACACGCCGCGCATCGCCAAGCTGGAAGAGCAGTTTCGCAGCACGCTGTGCAGCCTGACGCCGGATTTCCAGACTACCTACGGCTACACCCGCGACGAGCCAGGCCAAGCCAACATGACCCTGGCCTGCAACGCCGTGGGCCAGGCCCATGACTGCCTGTCGCTGACCCTGGAGATGCCGTTCAAGGACCATGACGATGCGCCGAATCCGCGCACCGGCTGGTCGGGCGAACGCTCGAAAGCGCTGGCCGCAGCGGTGCTGGAGACGCTGCTGAAGATGGTCGACGATCTGCGCTGAGGGCTGTATTCCCAGCAGGAGCGGCCTTGTGTCGCGAAAGGCTCGCGCAACGGCCCCGACCCTATCGGCCATTACGCCAAGATCCTGGGGCTGCGCTGCAGCCCTTTCGCGACCCAAGGTCGCCCCACAAGCGTTGCGCAAAAGCAGCGATCTACTCAGAACTGTACATCGAGGATCACGCTGTCGGTGTAGCTCGCCGCCGGTGGCGTGGCCTGGTCGGTGTAGACCTTGGCGTTGTAGTTGAACAGCTGGCTGCCCGTTCCGGTGCCGTTGCCCGGGTTCACGTCGGCATCGCTGCTGGCGCGCCGCGCCGTCCCCACCGAGCCCCAGCGCACCGCGCCGGCACTCTTGAAGATGTCATAGGCGAGGAAATTGCCGGCACTGGACTTCATCCGCCGCCGCCCGCCCGACACGTTCTGCCCGTCATCCAGCCCCACCGTGTAGGCACTACCCTTGGTGCACGACAGGCTTACGCTCTGGTTCACAGTGCCGAATCCCGCCACCACCGGCGCACTGGCGAAGCTGATGTTGGGCGTGGTGATCTGGCAGTCGTTGGTCACCGTCAAGGTGACCTGCAGCGTCTGGTTGCCATTGCCGATATCCCGCCCCAGGCAGATGGCGCCGATACCGATCCCCGAGCAGTAGTTCCAGTTCCAGGCGATATTCAGTGTCTCCTGATACAGCCCCGCGGCGACATTGGCGCCGACGGTGGTCTTCAGGTACAGCGGCACGCTCTTGGGCGTGGGCCCGTTGAGCAGGCCCAGGGCATCGATGATGCCGTTGCGCGCAAAGTCGAACTGCACTCCGCGGCTGATCGGGTAACTGGTAGTGTTGTCGGCGTAGATCGTATAGGGGATCACGTCGCCGGTGGGCCCCACCAGACCGCTGCTGCTGGAGGTGATGGTGGCGTAGAAGTGATCGGTACTGACCAGCAGCGACAGCAACGAGCCGGTGCACTGCAGCCCCGCGTTGGTGGTCGAGGCACTTTGTACCGTAGTACGCACCACGGTCGAGTTGAGCGAGCCGAAGGCCGCCGGCGCGGTGGCCACCGACGAACACAAGCCCCAGGCCGCCCCGGGCAACGCCAGCGCGGCCAACAACAACAGTTGGCACAGGCGGCTCATCGGCACACCAGTGGGCCGATCAGCGGAATCGGCCCTTGCCCTTCGGGCAAGTCGAAGGCTACCTGGCACTGCCCGCCGTCGGCCTTGTCCACCGCGAGGCGATTGTGCGGCGCCAGGTTCTCCAGGTACACCAGCCCGTCCCAGCCCACCACCGCCTCGCCAGCGCTTTCCTGATGCCGCACGCGGCTGCCCAGCTTGAGCACCTGGTTGTCGCCATCGACCAGCACCAGGCTCGCCGCCAGCACCCGCTTGAGCGGGAACTCCAGCAGGTAGCCACTGCCCCGACGCACCGCCACCCGCTGCTCGACCTGCGAGGCGAGGACATCGGCCGGCAGACCCATCGGGTCGATCTCGTACTTGCCGCGGTAGTAGCCGCTGCTGTACGGCACCAGCAGGTGACCACCGCGGTCGGTGCTGCCGACCAGCTGGTTCTCGTAGCGCACCGGCACGTCGGCGTAGCCGCTGGTGCTGACCACCACGAAGGCATCGTCGATGCGGTTGGCGGCGAACAGTCCAGCATCCATCAACACCAGCGAGCCGCTGGCGTCGGCCCAGCGGGTCATCTCGCCGCTGCTGCCATACACGCCCGCCTGCAGTTGCACCGACTGCAGGCGCCAGGTCACGTCGGCCTGGCGATAGTCCTGGGTATTGCCACCCGTGGCGTAGCCGAGGTTGTAGCCCACCCCGCCGCCCACCGGCACCGCCTGGCTGTAGTTGACGCGCTGCAGGTCCTGACCATCCTTGCTGCGCTCGGCGCTGAAGGCCAGGGTGCCGCGCAGGTCGAACGGGATCACCAGCTGCGCCTGCACCGCCCACTGGCTGTCGCCGACCTCGCGGTTGGCCGACAGGTACAGGCTGCTGCTGCCCCACAGCGGCTTGCTCCAGCTCAGGTTGACCAGTCGCGTGCGCGAACCGTCGCCGGCGCGCACGTCGAAGTAGCCAGCGCCGAGGCTGCCGTAGCGATCGAGATTGAGACTGACGGTGGCCTGTTCGCTGCGTGTGCTAAGCCGCGTGTAGGGGTTGTCGACCAGCGACAGGTCGGCGTAGTCGCCATGACGCTGGATGCGCTGGTAGTTGAAGCCGACGCGGCGGCTGTTGTACTGGTAGCCCAGCGCCACCTGCTGGCCGCTGTCGCCGTCGAAACGACTCTGCGCCAGCGCCGCGTTGAGCACGCCGAAGGTGCCCAGGCGCAGGTTGCCGCCCAGGCCGCCGAGCATCATCGACGCCGCGGTCTCGGCATGGGTTTCGAGGGTGAAGAAATCGGACACGCCGTGACGCAGGCTGGCACTGGCCACTCCAGGCCCGTAGTCGAAGTCGCGCACGCCATAATCGCGGCGCAGATTGCCAGCGGCCAGCGAGTAGTCCGACAGGCCCTTGGCCAGCAGGCTGCTGGTGACGTAGAACGGCAAGGTGGTCGAGACCTGCCGGCCCAGGGCGTCGGTGGTCACCACCACGGCCTCGCCGGCACCGTTGATGAACGGCACATTGGTCAGCGTGTAGGGGCCCGGCTGCAGCTCGGTGGTGCTGCTCTTGTAGCCATTGATGAACAGGTCCAGCGAAGTCGGTACCGCCGCTTCGCCGGCAAAGGCCGGTAGCGGGTAGGTGACCAGGTCCGGCCGCACGCCGAAGTCACGCGACAGTTGCAGGCCGCCGACCCGCACCGAGGTGGTCCAGGGCAGCGCCCCGGTGACCAGGTCGCCGACCTCGTAAGTCTGCAGGCGCTGCTCGTCGGTGTAACGGAACGTGGTGTCGTAGCGCAGATAACCCTGCCGCGGCTGGCTCCGGACGCCGCTGAACGACTGGCGCCACTGCCCGGTGGTGGAGAAAGTGCCCCAGTCGTCGAACAGACGCAGCTCGTTCCAGGCGGCCAGGTAGGTGCCACCCTCGTCGGTGTCGTTGAGGTAGGCGTCGTAGTTGAACAGCGCGCCGAGGCTGCTGTGGGCCTCGCTGGGCGGATACAGGCCACGTTCGCCGACCTGCTGATCCGGCAGCCAGGCCGGCGGCACCTGCAGCAGCAGGCGCTGGTTCTGGCTGTCATAGTCGCTGTGCAGGTCCGCAATGTCGTCCAGCGCCACCTCGCCCCGGGGCTCGCCCGGCAGCTTCACGCCTGCGGCGCGCAGCACATCGCTGTCCAGGTACAGCCGCCCGGCCCGTTGCTGCACCGGCACCAGCTCAGCCTTGCCCACCTGGTTCACCAACAGGTCCAGGTACAGCGTGGCATCGGCCACCGCGGCGCTCTCGGTGGGCGGTGGCGGCAGATCGTCGGCCACGCCCAGGCCTGACCCGAACACCGCCAGGCCCAGCCACAACCGGTGCGTCGCCACCCGCACCCAGCTCACACACGACTTCCAACCATTGCCGGGTCCTCCCTGGCCCCTGCCGTTCGTTCAAACGTCTGTCACTGACCCTGCCGGATGGCCTGCGCCACATCCTGGCCATTGATCCTGCCCTTGAGCACGCTGGCCGCTCCCGGTGTGGCCGGTGCCGGCCAGCGCATGCTGGCGCCGGGCAGCACATAGCCCAGCAAGCCTTCCACCAGCGGCGTGTCGCGCCCGCCCTGCTGCAGCACCACATCGGTCAACCGCGCATGCACAGGCCCGGTGTTGCGCAACTCGACATAGGGCTTGCCCTGTACCGTCACCGCGCGCCAGCTCAACTGTGGCTTGCCGACCCCCTCGGCACTGCGCTTGCCCTCCGGGTCGGGCTTGCCCCACAGCCCTTCGCCGTAGACGAACAGCGGTACCGAGTAGCGCATCTGCAGGCGGATCGCCGCCTTCGGCCCCTCGCTGGCGGGGTCGACGGGCACGGGCGAGGGAATCTCGTCGATGATGATGCGGTAGGCCTGCTCCTGGCCGACCGGCGAGGTGCCGGTACGGGTCAGGCGGATCAGCTGCTTCTGGCCAGGCGGGATATTGGCCACCGGCGGGCTGCCGATGATCTCGCGCTGGTTCTGGAACTGCTCCTGATACTCGCCCTGGCGCCAGGCGAACACCCGCACCTGCAGGCTGGCCGGCGCCGTGCCGCGGTTTTCCAGCCACAGCGCGCCCGCCTTCTGGTCGGCCTCCAGCACCGGATCGATCGGCCAGATCAGCACCGAGGTCGCCGCCATCGCCGGCGCGCAGGCCAACGACAGCAGCCCGATCACGCCCCGCGCCAGTTTCGCGACTGCCCCCATGCCTCTCTCCTTGGTCGTTCTCATGTCGATTGCGCTGCCTGCTTCAGCGGGTCGTTCTTCACCAACTCACTGTCACTTGCACCACATCGGTGTAGGTCCCCGCCGGCAGGGTGCCGGTCAAGGTGGTACGGCCGTAGACCGGCAACTTGATCGCCGTCGGGTCGCTGTAGCTCACCGCCACGCTGCTGCCGATGCCCAGGCTCTGGCTGAAGGCCGCGTCGCGGTACAGCTGGTAGGCGAGCAACTGGGTACCGCCGCTGCGCTTGAGGTTGCGGCTGCCGCTGGCACTGTTCTGGCCGCCATCCAGGCTCATGTTCAGGGCCACGCCCGGAGTGCACTGGAAGGTCACCGTGGTGCCGCCGAGCGAAGTACTCAGGGTGGCCGTGGACAACGCCGAGCTGGTGCCGAAGTCCAGCACCCCGTAAGCCGTCACGCCCCCCACCACCAGGCAGCCGGCAACGATCTGCGCAGTCACCTGGAAGGTGCTGCTGGTGACGGCCGGCGCCCCCGGCGCCACGACCAGGCACAGGCCGGCAGACAATAGCCGCGCCGCGCCGCGCACTGCTCAGAAGCTCAGCTCGACGGCTACCGTGTCGGTGTACACCCCGGCCGGCAGGCCCGCCTTGCCGCGTGCCTGGCCGTAGAGGTTGACGGTCTGCGCCACGCCGGTACTGGTCGGCAAGGTGATGGTGCCGTCGATGGCCAACAGTTGGGTGAAACCGCTGTCGGTGTAGAAGTCGTAGGGCACGAAGTTGCCGTTGCCATCGGCCAGGGCACGGGTACCGCCCGGGGACTGGTTGTCATGGCTCCCGGCCCGCACCTTGATCGCCGGCACCGTGCCCGCCGAGCAGAGGATGCTCATGGCACCGCCGCCGCTGCCCAGCACCTGACCACCGGCCGTGGTGAACAGCGCCCCTTGGGTACCGAAGTTGAGCGTGCCGAAGTTCAGCCCCGAGGTACCGCCATTGCCATTGACCTGGCAGGCGGAGGTCAGGGTCAGGGTCGAGCTGATCGTCCCGGTCACGGTGACCGCCTGGGCCTGGGCCGCGAGGGCGAGGCCAAGGCCGGTGAGGATGCAGCGGGTGAAATGCTTGGGCATTGGAGTCTCCTTGCGTGTTACCAGTCCAGGGTCACCCTGAGGGTGTCGCGATACAGCCCGGCCGGCAGGGCGCGCGGTTGCGCGACCACCAGCCCATAAATGGGCACGGGAACTTGCTGGGTACTGCTGATGGTGAACGTGCGGGCCTGGCCGATGCCGTAGCGGCTGTTGCCACCGGGGTCGACCGCCAGTTGGTAAGGGATCAGCTCACGGCCGTTGCTCAGCCGGCGCACACCATCACCGCCATTGAGCCCGCCATTGATGCGCACGTTGAAGGCGCGCACCTGCGGGGTGCAACTGATCTGCAGGCTGCCCTCGCCGCCCGCCTCGTCGACCCGACTGGTCAGCGGCCGGTCCCAGGTCGGTCCGCGGCTGCCGAAGTCCATCACCCCAGGATTGCCCACCGTCGCCGGCTGCTGGTCGCTGCTGATCTGGCAGGCAGCGCTGATCACCAGCCGCGCCTGGATGAAGCCGGTGCTGTTGCCATGGGCCGCACTGCCGGGCAACAGCAGCGGGCCAAGGAAAAGCAGCAGGATCGAGGTACGTTGCAGCGCGTCCTTGTGCATGGCCTGCTCCTACCAGGTGACCGTGACTTTGAGCAGATCGGCGTACAACCCGGCACGGGGTACCCAGGCCAGGCGGTCGATCCGTGCATAGAGGGGCAACGCCACCGAGCCGCTGTCTGGCACCCGAGCCGCCTGCGGCACATCCACCGCCAGTGGCTCGCGCCAGGCGGCGTCGCGGTACAGGCGATAGGGAATCGGCCGGGCGTCGGGCGCGTCGCTGGCCAGGTAGCGTACTTCGCCGACGCCACCATGCTGGCCGCCATCGACGCGCACCTGATAGGGGGTATCGGGATTGCACTCCAGGCGTGGTGGGCGCTGGCTGAACAGCACGCCGCTCAAGGGCGCATCGCGCCCGTCCAGACGGGCGGCGCTGCCCAGGTCGATCCGCCCCAGGGCCTGTGGGCCGGCAGCGCGCTGCTGGGTGATCAGCATGCAGCCGCGCTGCACGCGGACCTGCACTTCGACGAGGAAGTCCGCCGCCGCGGCGCTGCTGCTCAAGCACAGGCCCAACAGCGCGGCCATCACGCGTTCCGTCACCAGTCAGTCCTTGTCTGTGGAAGTTGAGCTTGAGCGTAGCAGCGGGATGGGATCCAGGATGGCAGCCGCCCACTCTCTTTGGCATTAATGCCAAGGACGGAGCATCAGGACAGCGGCGTCCCGCCAGAGCGCCATTTGCGCCCCCGCTCGCCAACAGTCCCCTTCCGTTCGCCATAGACCGGCAAATTCGCCAAGGTTCTGATACCGTGCAGAACAATCATCCTGTAACAAGCGCACCCCTCGTGCGTGGAAGGACCCGACAGGAGTCACCCGTGACAATAGCTTCGACCTCGCTCGACCAGGCTGTCGAGCATTGCGCCCAGGAACCGATCCAGGTACCTGGCAGCATCCAGCCCCAGGGGTTTCTGGTGGTGCTGGACGACGATCTGAACATCCTCCAGGCCAGCGCCAACATCGAGCAGTGGCTTGGCGTGCCAGTCACGCACCTGCTGGGCCAGGCCTTCCCCGACCGGCTCGACGAGCGGGATCACCTGGCCGACCTGCTCGACACGCTGCCCACCGAAGAAATCTTCCCCTTCCATATCGGTGACGTTCGCCTGCGCCAGGGCTCACCCGGCCAGGCGCCGCTGCGGGTGCTTGCCCACCGCCACGACCAGGTACTGATCCTCGAACTCGAGCCCTGCCGCAACAACCGCACCAGGCAGGACGACTACTACCCGCTGGTGCGCGCCTTCGTCAGCACCTTGCACCAGGCCACCAGCATCGATGAACTGCTGCAGCGCTCGGTGCAGCAGATCAAGCGCATCACCGGCTTCGGCCGGGTCAAGGCCTACCGCTTCGATGCCGAGGGTACCGGCACGGTACTGGCCGAGGACGCCGACCCTGGCTACCCGCAATACCTGGGATTGTGCTTCCCGGCCTCGGACATTCCCCGCCAGGCCCGCGCGCTGTACCGCATCAACCGTATCCGCGTGATCGAGAACGCCAACTACCAGCCCTCGCCACTGGTCCCTGCCGCCAATCCGCGCACCGGCGCCGCGCTGGACATGAGCTTTGCCTCGTTGCGCAGCGTGTCGCCGGTGCACCTGCAGTACATGCGCAACATGGGCACCCTGGCGTCGATGTCGCTGTCGATCGTGGTCGACGACCAGCTCTGGGGGCTGGTGTCCTGCCATCACGAGCAGCCGCGTGCAGTGGATTTTCGCACCCGTACCGCCTGCGAGTTGTTGGCCAACGTGCTGTCACTGCAGATCGAGGCCCACGAGTCGCACAATCACACCCGCGCCTTGCTCACCCTGCGTCAGCGCATCGTCCAGTTGCTTGCCTCGATGGCCGACCACGACAGCGTCAGCCAGGGACTGCTGGCGCAGCCCGAGGTGATGCTGCGCTTCGCCGACGCCACCGGCGCGGCGATCATCAGCGCCGAGCGCTGCGACCTGATCGGCCACACGCCGCCCCCGGCCCTGGTCAACGCCCTGGTGCACTGGCTGGCACAGCGTGGCGAAGACCTGGTATTTCACACCGACAACGTGCGCCGCGACATCGAACTGCTGCCGGAGTTGGCCACGCATGCCGCGGGCGTGCTCGCCGTGGCGATCTCACAGATCCATTCGCACTACCTGGTGTGGTTCCGCCCCGAACAGGCGCAGGTAGTCAACTGGGCCGGACGCCCGGACAAACAGGTCGGCCCCCAGGGCAATCTCAACCCACGGCACAGTTTCGAGCGCTGGCAAGAAGAGGTGCGCGGCTTCAGCGCCCCTTGGCCAGCGCTGGTCGTCGAGGGCGCTCTGGAGCTGCGTGGCGCCGTGCTCGGCATCGTCCTGCGCAAGGCCGAGGAACTGGCCCAACTGGCGAACGAACTGAAGCGTTCGAACAAGGAACTCGAGGCCTTCTCCTACAGCGTCTCCCACGACCTGCGCGCGCCGCTGCGACACATCGCCGGCTACAGCGAACTGCTCGGCGAAATCGACGGCGAACACCTGAGCGAACGCGGCAAGCGTTTCCTCGGCCATATCGAGGAAGCCGCACAGTTCGCCGGCACCCTGGTGGACAACCTGCTGAACTTCTCGCAGATGGGGCGTTCAGCGCTGCGCCTGTCCGAGGTCGACCCCAATGCCCTGGTCGAGGCCATTCGCACGGAGCTGGCCCCCGACCTGGCTGAGCGCGAGGTTGTCTGGGAAGTCGCCGAACTGCCGCGGGTGATCGCCGATCCGGCGTTTCTCAACATGGTCCTGCGCAACCTGATCGGCAACGCCATCAAGTACAGCCGTGTACGTCACCCGGCGCGCATCCAGATAGGCGCCGTGCCGCACCCCCATGAAGTCGAACTGTTCGTGCGCGATAACGGCGTGGGCTTCGACATGGCTTACGCCGACAAGCTGTTCGGCGTATTCCAGCGCCTGCACCGGTTGGAGGAGTTCGAAGGTACCGGCATCGGCCTGGCCAGCGTGCGCCGGATCATCGAGCGGCACGACGGCCGGGTCTGGGCCGAAGGCCGTCTCGACCAGGGCGCCAGTTTCCATTTCACCCTCCCCCGTCACCCGCAGCTTGCCTGAGGTCACCATGCTCAAACCCATCCTGCTGGTCGAGGACAACCCCCGGGATCTGGAGTTGACTCTCCTGGCGCTGGAGCGCAGCCAGCTGGCCAACGAGGTGATCGTCCTGCGCGACGGCGTCGAGGCCCTGGACTACCTGTTGCGTCGCAATGCCTACGCCCAGCGCGACAGTAGCAACCCCGCCGTACTGCTGCTGGACCTCAAGCTGCCCAGGGTCAATGGCCTGGAGGTACTCAAGCAAGTGCGCGACACCCCGGCGCTGTGCAGTATCCCGACCGTGATGCTGACATCCTCACGGGAGGAGCCCGACTTGTTGCGGGCCTACGAACTGGGGGTCAACGCCTATGTGGTCAAACCGGTAGAGTTCAAGGATTTCGTCACTGCCATTGCCGAGTTGGGGGTGTTCTGGGCGGTGCTCAACGAGCCTCCGCCCGGTTCGCTTCGCCTGAACCGTCGCGACAACCACTGAGGGCGACGCAATGCCGCACGCAGCGCTGAACCTGCTGTTGGTCGAAGACAGCAGCATGGACGCCGAACTGGTCCTGCTGCGCCTGGAGCGCAGCGCAATCACCGTTCGCTCGCGCCAGGTGTTCGACCATGTCGGTGCCGAGCTTGCATTGCGCGAAGGCCGCTTCGACCTGATCCTGTGCGACTGCGTGCTGCCAGGCTCGTCGGGTGCCCAGGTACTGGCCATCGCCCAGCGCCTGGCGCCAGACCTGCCATTCATCTTTCTCTCCGGCATTTATGGCGAAGAACATGCGGTGGAAATGATCCGCCTGGGCGCCACCGACTATGTGCTGAAGAAGAACCTGTCGCTGCTGCCCAAGGCAGTACGCCGTGCCCTGGCCGAGGTGCAGGAACGCCAGCGCCGGCGCCAGGCCGAGGCAGCCCTGGCCGAGGTCGAGGCTCGCGCGCGCATCGCCATCGATGCCGCCGGCATGGGGACCTGGGACTTCCGCCCGCAAGACGGCCTGATGTCGTGGGACGCGCGCTGCAAGCAATTGTTCGGCCTGCCTGCCGACACCGACATGAACCTTGCCGTGTTCTATGCCGGAATCTACCCCGAGGACCTGCCCCAGGTCCGCGACGCCGTCGAGCAGGCCATGCGCCCGGACAGCAACGGTCATTATCGCGTCGAGTTCCGCATCGCCCAGACAGGCGACCGTGCACCGCGCTGGTTGCTTTCCAGCGGCCAGACCACGTTCGCCGACGGCCGCTGCGTGCGCTTCACCGGCGTGCTCCAGGATATCGACCAGCAACGCCAGGCGACCCGGGCGCTGGAGCAGCTCAACCTGTTGCTGGGCAAGCGGGTCGAGCGCCGCACCCGCGAACGCGACCGCGCCTGGGAACTGTCCCAGGACCTGCTGGCCGTGCTCAACAAGGACCTTACTCCAGTGGCGCTGAACCCGGCCTGGGAAGCCAGCCTGGGCTTCACCCGTGAGCGCCTGGGGCAGATCTCGCTGCTGCAGTTGCTCCCCGAAGCCGACCAGGAGGCTTTCCTCGCCGAGCTCGCCGCACTGTCCATGGGCCGTGCCAGCGCACGCTTCGTCGGCCGCATCCTGCATGCCGGCGGCCAGCCGCGCTGGCTGTCCTGGGTGGTGGTGCCCGACGATCAACTGCTCCACGTGGTCGCACGCGACATTACCAGCGAACGCGAAGCAGCGCTGGAGCTGGCGCAGGCCAACACCCATCTGCGCGAACAGATCGCCGAGCGCGAACGCGTCGAGGCGGCGCTGCAGCAGATGCAGCGCCTTGAAGCCGTCGGCCAGCTCACCGCAGGCGTGGCCCACGACTTCAACAACCTGCTGACCGTTATTCTCACCGGTGCCAGTTTTCTTCAGCGCGACCTGGACACAGGCCTGCTGGAGAAGGCAGGCAGTCGCCTGCAGCACATCCGCGAAGCAGGCGAGCGCGGCGCCAAGCTGACCGCCCAACTGCTGGCCTTCTCCCGCAGACAACGCCTGGAGCCAGTGACGCTGGACCTCAACCGCACGCTGCTAGGGCTCGAGGAACTGCTACGCCGGACCCTGGGGGGCAATGTCTCGGTTCGTCTGGACCTGGAGCACCGGCTGTGGCACGCGCTGGCCGATCCGACCCAGACCGAGATGATCATCCTCAACCTGGCGATCAACGCCCGCGATGCCATGCCTGACGGCGGCCAACTGGTCCTCGCCACGCGCAATACCCACGTCAGCGTCCGGCCCCAGCATCCGCAAGACCCGGAGCCCGGCGCCTACGTGCTGCTGAGCATTCGCGACAGCGGCTGCGGCATGAGCGCGCAGGTGCTGGCCAAAGCCTTCGAGCCGTTCTTCACCACCAAGGACATCGGCAAAGGGTCGGGTCTGGGACTGGCCCAGGTGTTCGGCTTCGCCAAGCAGTCTGGCGGCGGGGTGCGCATCGACACCACGCCAGGGCATGGGACCCAGGTCAGCGTCTACTTGCCAATGGCCCGCCAGCAGGCCCTGGAGGCAACCGGGCCCGCCGCGCCGCTCGTCCAGCCGGCGCCGTCGGCGACAGGGCGTACCGTGCTGCTGGTCGACGACGACCATAGGGTGCGGGAAATGATCGGCGACCTGCTGCGCCGCTGCGGCTACACCGTGCGCCAGGCGCACAACAGCGAACAGGCCCTGGCGCTGCTCGACGAAAGCATCGAGCTGCTGCTCACCGACTTCGCCATGCCTGAGTTCAACGGTGCGCAGTTGGCTCAGGCCGCACGCCAGCGCTACCCGCAACTACCCGTGGTGATACTCACCGGATACGCGCAAGTGCAAAGGCTGGAGCTGCCCGGCAGCGTGGTGCTGCAAAAACCGGTCAGCGAACAGGCACTGTCCCAGGCTTTGGCCGAACTGTTGAAAAAAATCTGAAAGGCAGAAACGAAAAAATCGCCGGACGGCGATTTTGGAGAGTATTTCCAGCTTGGGAAATGGCAGGGGCGGCTGGATTCGAACCAACGCATGGCAGGATCAAAACCTGCTGCCTTACCGCTTGGCGACGCCCCTGTATCGGCTTCAGCGAGTGCTTGGCACTGCCTGACTGATGCTTCCCGACAAGCGCTGTGTTGTGCTGTGCGGGAATGGCCGGCACTTTAACAACAAGTTTTTCAGATGGGAAGCTTTTTTTAAAAAAAATCATAGAAAAACAGCAGGTTAGTCGAAACAGCCCGATTTCCCGGGCATTTCTGCAGCCTCGTTGCCGGCCCGCTCGTCGCTTTCCCGACGGCATGCCTCAACCTATTTCCGTCCGCCCCTTCCAATCAGGTAGAGCCTGTCTTGCATCACAAGGAGGACGCCATGCCTGTTTCCCATGACCTCTACCAGGACCTGCACTACCCACGCGAAATCGTCCAGCAGCGACGCCAGCAGGACCCGCAGCTCGATCGCCTGCTCGATGAATACATCGACATCGACAACCAGGTACTGGCTGGCGAGTCGATCTCGGCCGGCAACTTCGTCGACGAGGACCTGCGCCACCTCAAAGAGCGCCGCCTGGCGATCAAGTACCTGATCGAACGCCAGCTCGAGCACAAGGGCTGACGGCACCGCTCTGGAATACCAGCAGGCTCAGACCGCCCGGGGCAGGTCCGCCAGGACGCTCTCGATCTCCCCCAGCACCGCCGGATCATCCAGGGTCGAGGGCGGCGCATAGTCCTGCCCATCGGCGATCTTGCGCAGCACCGCCCGCAGGATCTTGCCCGAGCGGGTCTTGGGCAGGCGCCTGACCAGCCGCACCCGGTTGAAGCAGGCCAGCGCGCCGATCTGCTCGCGCACGCTGGCCACCAGCTCGGCCTGCAGTTGCATCTGGCCAACACTCTGGCCGTCCTTGAGCACCACCAGCGCCAGCGGCACCTGGCCCTTGATCTCGTCGTGCACACCGACCACCGCGCACTCGGCCACCGCCGGATGACGCGCCACCAGGTCCTCCATCTCGCCGGTGGACAGGCGATGGCCGGACACGTTTATGACGTCATCGGTGCGCCCCATGATGTAGACGAAGCCCTCTTCGTCCAGGTAGCCGCCGTCACCGGTGTGGTAATACCCCGGGTGACTGTGCAGGTACGCCTGCAGATAACGCTCGTGATCCCCCCACAGCGTCTGGCTGCAACCGGGCGGCAACGGCAGGGCGATGACGATGGCGCCCTGCTGGTTCGGCCCCAGCGGCCGGCCATCATCGTCCAGCACCTGCACGTGATAGCCGGGTACCGCGCGGTTGCTCGACCCCGGACGCGCCGCGCTGCCTTCCAGGCCCACGCAAGGCGCGGTCACTGGCCAGCCGGTCTCGGTCTGCCACCAATGGTCATGCACCGGCTTGCCGCTGACCCGTTCCAGCCACTCATGGGTGCTGGAGTCGAGCTTCTCGCCGGCCAGGAACAACTGGCGCAGCGAGCCCAGGTCATGCCGGCGGATCAGCTCGCCGTGCGGATCCTCCTTGCGGATCGCGCGCATGGCGGTGGGCGCGCAGAACAAGCCATTGACCTTGTACTGCTCGACCACCCGCCAGTAGGCCGAGGCGTCCGGGGTACGGATCGGCTTGCCTTCGTAGAGCACCGTGGTGCAGCCACTCATCAGCGGCCCATAGACGATCAGCGAATGACCGACCACCCAGCCGACATCGGAGATGCCCCACCAGACATCGCCCGCCTGCATGCCATAGACATGGCGCATGGCGTAGCACAAGGCGACGGCGTTGCCGCCATTCTCGCGGACGATGCCCTTGGGTTTGCCGGTGGTACCGGAGGTATACATGATGTACAGCGGATCACCGGCATCCACGACCACTGGCGCTACCGCCTCGGCGCCGAGCAGCGCCTGCTGCCAGTCCAGGTCGCGTCCCGGCTGCAGCTCGGCCTGCGCCTGGGGGCGCTGCAGCACCAGCACATGGCGCGGCTGATGCTGGGCCAGTTGCAAGGCGCGGTCGACCAAGGGCTTGTACGCGATCACCCGGTCGAATTCCAGGCCACAGGACGCAGTGAGCAACAGCGTCGGCCGGGCGTCATCGATACGCAACGCCAGCTCATTGGCGGCAAAACCACCGAACACCACCGAATGCACCGCGCCGATGCGCGCGCAGGCCAGCATGGCCATGGCGGCCTGGGGCACCATCGGCATGTAGATGATCACCCCGTCGCCCTTGTCCACTCCCAGTGAACGCAACACGCCGGCCAGGCGCGCCACTTCGTCGCGCAACTGGCAGTAGGTGAAGGTCTGCTGCACGCCGGTCACCGGCGAATCGTAGATCAGCGCCAACTGCTCGCCGCGCCCCTGCTCGATCTGGTGGTCGAGGGCCAGGTGACAACTGTTCAGCCGGCCGTCGGCGAACCAGCGATGGGTGCCATCGGGGTTCTGCTGCAGGGTAAGGGAAGGCTTGCGCTGCCAGGCCAACTGTTCGGCCTGGGCCTGCCAGAAAGCCGCGGGATCGGCGATGGAATGGACATAGCTGTGCTGGTAGGTCATTGGTTCGCAACCCGGTACTTGTTGTTATTGAAGGGCGAATCTTGAGTATGGACCGGGGCTGCATGCTCGCCATCGGACTTAAGTCGCAACCCATGTGCAGATTTGCAGCACGCAAGCGCCTAGAATGGTCGCCTTCGATTGCAGAGCGCTTTCATGCACACTCTTGACGACCTACGCGCCGGCCGCCTCGCTGGCATCACCCGCCTGGACCTGAGTCAGGGCCTGACGGCGTTCCCCGACGAGATCTACACCCTGGCCGACAGCCTCGAGGTGCTCAACCTCACCGACAACGCCCTGAGCGAACTGCCCGACGACTTGCATCGTCTGACCCGCTTGAAGGTGCTGTTCTGCTCGAACAACCGCTTCGGCCAGTTGCCACTAGGCATCGGGAGCTGCCCTGCATTGGAAACGGTGGCCTTCCGGGGCAACCAGATCACCCAGGTCGATGCCCGGGCCTTTCCGGCCACCTTGCGTTCGCTGGTCCTCACCGACAACCGGCTCGAGCAACTGCCCGAAGGCCTGGGTGACTGCGCCCAGTTGCAGAAGCTGATGCTCGCGGGCAACCGCCTGAGCGCCCTGCCTGCCGACCTGGCCAGCTGCCAACGCCTGGAGCTGCTGCGCATCGCCTGCAACCGCCTCACGGCGCTGCCCGACTGGCTGCTGACCCTGCCACGCCTGGCCTGGCTGGCATATGCCGACAACCCGCTGCGCAAAGGTTATGCCGCCCCGTCTGTGGACAACCACTGCCCGGTCCTGCACTGGGCGGATGTCTGTCTTGACGAGCAGTTGGGCAGCGGTGCTTCTGGGGTGATCTACCGCGCGCACCTGCAAGGTCGGCAGACACCGCTGGCAGTGAAGATCTACAAAGGCGCCATCACCAGCGATGGCTCGCCACTGGCGGAGATGGACGCCTGCATTGCCGCTGGCGCGCATCCGCAGTTGGTCCGCGTGGCCGGGCGCATCGACGATCACCCGCAACACTTGCCGGCCCTGGTCATGGAGATGATCGACTCACACTGGCTGAACCTGGCGGGTCCACCCAGCCTGGACGGTTGCACCCGCGACAGCTATCCGGCCAGCCGGCGCCTGACGCTGCCAGCCCTGCGCCGACTGGCCGCAGGTATCGCCTCGG
This sequence comes from Pantoea sp. Cy-639, assembly GCF_011752525.1. GTDB lineage: Bacteria > Pseudomonadota > Gammaproteobacteria > Pseudomonadales > Pseudomonadaceae > Aquipseudomonas. Next base: position 112,113 of record NZ_VWXI01000012.1, read on the forward strand.
TCTGCGCTCACCTGCATGCTCGCGGCCTGAGCCATGGCGACCTGTACGCCCACAACATCCTGTTCGACGAAGACGGCCAATGCCTGCTGGGGGACTTCGGCGCGGCGTCGTTCCACCCGCACGATGACGGTCTGGCCGCCAAGGCGCTGGAACGTCTGGAAGTACGGGCCTTCGGCATTCTCGTGGAGGAATTGCTGGGCTGCTGCGACCAGGATGACCAGGGCCTGCGCGAGCTGAGCCGGGCCTGCCAGCAAGCTGATGTGCTGGCGCGTCCGGGCTTTGCCGAGGTGGTTGCCCACGGATCGCTGCAGGAGCCAAGTCGCCCCACACCGTAACAAAGCCTCTAGAATGAGCCACCCTTTCGCCACAGAAGCCGCCCCATGGATATCGATCAGGCCCGCACCTTCCTGGAAATCGTACGCTGCGGCAGCCTGGTCGCTGCCGCCGAGCGCCTGTTCGTGTCGCAGACGGCGATCACCGCCCGGGTCCAGCGCCTGGAGCAGCAGCTGGGCTGCCAGTTGTTCGTGCGCAGCCGCAACGGTGCCAGCCTGACCAGCGACGGCGAAGCCTTCGTCACCTACGCCAACCAGATGGTCCAGACCTGGGAGGCCGCGCGCCGCGACCTGCCGCTGCCTCAGGGTTGCCAGCAGGTGCTGCATGTCGGTGGCGAGGTGAGCCTGGGCAACCCGATGATGCTCGACTGGGTCAGCGCCCTGCACCGTGAGCTGCCCAGCCATGCCATTCGCAGCGAGGTCAGCGATGGCGAGTCGCTGCTGCGCAAGGTCGAGATGGGGCTGCTCGACGCCGCCCTGGTGTACCAGCCGACCTACGGCCCAGGCTTGCAGGTCGAGCAGTTGATGGAGGAAAAGCTGATCCGTGTACGCCGGGTCGACGCACCCGATCCGTACATCTACATCGACTGGGGCGAAGCCTTCCGCCGCCAGCACGACGCCGCCCTGCCCGACCTGTCGCGCCCGGCGCTGAGCTTCAACCTGGGCCCGCTGGCCTTGCAGTTCATCCTCGACCAGGGCGGCAGCGGCTACTTCCGCACCCGCGTGGTGCAGGCCTACCTGCAGAGCGGCGTGTTCGAACGGGTGCCGCAGGCGCCGGAGTTCACCTACCCGACCTTCCTGGTCTATCCCCGCAAGCGCGACAGCGAGGCGCTGCAGCAGGCGTTCAGCGTGCTGCGTCGGCTGGTCGCCGCTGGCGAGAGCGACTGGTCACAACGCTGGGACCCGGTGATCTGATCCCTGCGCGGCGGCATTGAGCAGGTGCCGCTTGAGGCCGGCGATCAGGTCGGTCTGGGTGATCACCCCCACCAACGTGTCGCCGTCAAGCACCGGCAGGCAATGCAGCCCCTGCTCGCTGAGCAGCGGCAGCAGGCGCTCCAGCGGATGCTGGCTACCGACGCTGACCACCCGACGGCTCATCACCTGCTCCAGACGCACCACCTTGCGCCGGAACAGCCCGCGCCAGCTGAAACGGCCACGGGCCATTGCCGGGCCGACCAGGTCGCTGAGGCTGACGATACCCACCAGGCGCCCCTGCTCCAGTACCGGCAGGGTTTTCAGGTGGTGGCTCGAGAGCATGCTCCAGGCCTGTTCGAGGGTGGTGCGCGGCGTTGCCGACTGCACATCGCGGGACATCACTGCAGCGGCGGTGATGCCGCCCAGGCTGCGTTGCAGGGCATGCTGCTCGGTGGCCAGGATAATCCGTTCGAGCTCGTCGCGGGTCACGTCGACGAACTCGCCGATCTCTTCCAGGGCCTGGTCCAGGTCCTCGGCGTTGATGCCGACCCGCTCACCCGGCAGCGGGTCATGGGTGTGGTGCAGGTCCTTGCGTGGCGCCGCGCCCTTGGGGTAGCGCACGCCGGTGAGACGGTTGTAGGCCACCGCCACCACGACCAGGACCAGCGCGTTGAGCAATACCGGCTCAAGCATGTGGTCGCCCATCGCCACCAGCCCCGGATCGGCCAGCACCGCGCTGACCGCCACCCCGCCACCGGGCGGGTGCAGGCAACGCAGCAGGCACATCGCCAGGATGGCGACAGCCAGCGCGGCAGCGGCCACCCACAGCCCGTCACCGAAGCCATGGCGCATGGCCAGGCCCACCGCGCCGGCCAGCGCATAGCTGCCCAGCACCGGCCAAGGCTGGGCCAGCGGCCCCGAATGCACCGCGAACACCAGCACCGCCGAAGCCGCTAGCGGCCCCAGCAAGTGCAGAGCGATCGACGGCCCATAGAGCAGGCTGCACAGGTAGCCGGCGAGAAACAGGCCGAGCAGTGCGCCAAGGCCTGCGCGCAGCCATTCTTTGGGAGGGATGTTCAGGGGCGCCGGGAGCAGGCGCTGCAGACGGCTTTCGGGACGCGAGGCAGGCATCGAGGGGTGTATTCGTATTTTTCGGGTGGAAAAAGAAAGCCCAGCGTTACCTGCCTGGGCCCTGTATTGCCAAGGCAATAGCGCAAGGGGCTCCGTCCGTGGAGAGATGGAAACCGGATGGTTTCAAGAGGCGGGATTGTGCCGGGCTGCCAGGCAATGGGCCAATTCAAAAAACTGCGCCTGTACTGCAATTTTTTTGCAGGGTTCAGCGCCTCATCGCGCCTTGCGCGGCAGATCGATATTCACCCGCAAGCCGCCGAGCGCGCTGTCGAGCAAGGCGAGCCGCCCGCCCCAGGCCTCGACGATATCGCGCGCGATCCCCAGCCCCAGGCCATGGCCGGCCACCTGCTCGTCCAGCCGCGCACCACGCTCGAGCACCTGCTGGCGCTGCGCCTCGGGAATTCCCGGGCCATCGTCATCGACCCACAGCCGGTAACCCTCGGGGGTCGGCGCAATGCCCAGACGCACCTCGCTGTCGGCCCATTTGCAGGCGTTGTCCAGCAGGTTGCCGAGCAACTCCAGCAAGTCCTCGCGATCCCACGGCAACAACAGGCCTGGCGGCACGTCACGCTCGAGCAGCAGACCTTCGCCATGGATCATGCCTAGCGTCGACAGCAGTCCAGGCAGCTCTGCGTCGCAATCGAACTGCGCGCCGGGCAGCGCGTCACCGGCCAGGCGCGCACGGTTGAGTTCGCGGGCCAGACGCTGCTGGATCTGCTCCAACTGCTCACGCAACTGCGCCCGCACCTCGGGCAGCGCCTGCAGACGCTCGCTGGCGGCCAGGCTGAGCAATACCGCCAGCGGCGTCTTCAGCGCATGCCCAAGGTTGCCCAGAGCCGTGCGCGAACGACGCAGGCTGTCCTCGGTGTGGGCCAGCAGGTGGTTGATCTGGTCCACCAATGGCTGCAACTCGCTGGGTACCTCGGCATCCAGCTGCGAACGCTGGCCCTGCTGCAACTGGGCGATCTGCTGCCGTGCCCGCTCGAGCGGGCGCAGCGAGCGAGTCACGGTGATGCGCTGCAGCACCAGCACCAGCAGCAGGGCCAACGCCCCCATTCCCAGGCCGATCTGCTGCAGGCGTCGAAAACCCTCGCGCACCGGCGAATAATCCTGGGCCACGCTGATCGAGACATCCTGGCCCAGGCGCCGGTAATCGCCACGGTAGGCCAGCAGTTGCTGGCCCTCAGGGCCCAGCTCATGGCCATCGTCCAGCCCTGGCCGGGCCGGCTTGGGCATGTCCAGGTCCCATAGCGAACGTGAGCGCCAGGTGCCCTGGTCGAAATCGATGCGAAAGTAATAGCCCGAGAAAGGCTGCTGGTAGGCCGCCGACAGCCGCCGTTCGTCCAGTTGCAAGCCGGCAGGCCCACGCACCAGCGCCACCAGCAGGTTCTCGCTTTCCTTGCGCAGGCCCGCCTCCAGGTAGCGCTGCAGGCCCGCCTCGAACAGCCACAGGGTCAGTTGCGCCAGGGTCAGACCGACCACCACCAGCACCGCCACCAGCCCCAGACTCAGGCGCGCCTGGATCGACTTCACGCGATACTCCCGGCATACACGTAGCCCTGGCCACGGCGCGTTTCGATCACGCTGCGCCCGAGCTTGCGCCGCAGGTGGTTGACGTGGACTTCGAGCACATTCGAGTCACGTTCGGTCTCGCCGTCGTACAGATGCTCGGCCAGGTGGCTCTTGGAGAGCACCTGCCCCGGGTGCAGCATGAAATAGCGCAATAGACGAAACTCGGCGGCCGTCAGTTGCACCTCGGCACCATCCCGGCTGACGCATTGGCGCGATTCGTCCAGACGCAGCCCCGCCGCCTCTAGGGTCGGCTGGTTGGCCAGCCCCTTGGCCCGACGCAACAGGGCCTGAAGGCGCAGTTGCAGCTCTTCGGGGTGAAAAGGCTTGGTCAGGTAATCATCGGCGCCGGCCTTGAGCCCCTCGATACGCTCGGCCCAGGAGCCGCGCGCGGTGAGAATCAGCACTGGCGTGCCCAGCCCCGCGCCGCGCCACTGCGTCAGTACGTCAAGGCCCGGTAGCCCCGGCAAACCAAGGTCGAGCACGATCAGGTCGTAGGGCTCGCTCTGCCCCTGGTACACCGCGTCACGGCCGTCGGCCAGCCAGTCCACGGCATAACCCTGGCGTTGCAGGGCAGCGGTCAATTCGTCGGCCAGGGGGACGTTGTCCTCGACAAGCAGCAGGCGCATTCAGTCGTCTTCCTCGTCCTTCAACAGGGCCCCGGTGCGGGCATCGTACTTGATCTCGCGCACTACGCCGCCTGGGGTCAGCAGTTCGACCTCGTACTCGTAGCGGCCGTGTTTCTCTTCCAGTTCCGCCTCCAGCAGGCGCGCCCCGGGGTAACGCCCCAGGGCGGCATCGAGCAGTTGCTCCAGCGGCAGGATGATGCCCTGCTGCCGTAGTGCAAGGGCTTCATCCTGGTCCAGGTCGCGGGCGGCGGCGAGCGAGCAGACGGCCATCAGGAGCAGCCCCAGGCAACACGCTGTTCGCGGTAGATCAGGCATCAGGTGTCTCGCTCGTCCTTCAGGATTTCGCCGGTCTTGGCATCCAGGTCCACATCCCACTCGACATTCTGTGCGTCGCGCAGGTCGACCTTGTAGATGTAGCGACCGTATTCGTTTTCCAGCTCCGAGTCGGTCACGGTTGCGCCGGGGTGCTTGGCCACGGCGGCGGCTTTCAGTTCATCCAGCGACTTGATGGTCTTGGCGTTCACCAGCTTGACCACTTCATCGGGCTGAACGTCCTTGGCGAAGGCGGCATTGGCCGCAAAAGCCAGGGCAGCGGTGGCGAACAGGGCAGTCAGGGTTTTCATCGGTTCACTCCATCGGGGTGTGCAAGTTGTCTACGGGATCAAGACTAACCAGCGGTCCTTAACTCAACCTGAAAACAGCTGGCCGCATGATAGCGCAGCAGCCGTCACACCTGCATGCGCCCCACCAGGCCATGGGCGCCGGCAGAGGAGCGCGTGCCGCGAGAGGGCCGGCAAATCCCCTATACTGCCGGCCTGCCTTGCCTGAGACCTCACCATGAGCGCCATCCACCTCAAGTACCCCGCCCTGACGTTCAAGGCCGGCCAGCGTGCCCTGCGGCAAATCCGCGAGCGCGGCCTGCAAGCCGCCGATGTCGGCGTGCTGCCCGGTGCCGCCGGCGGCCCCAAGCCGCTGGGGATCCAGGGCCTGGACCTGGCCCTGTTCGGTGAGTGGCTGCCCTCGGCGCCACGCCAGCGCGCACTGATCGGCGCCTCGATCGGTGCCTGGCGCTTCGCCAGTGCCTGCCTCGACGACCCGGTCGCCGGCATCCGTCGTCTGGGCGAGCTGTACACCGAGCAGGACTTCGCCAAAGGTGTGACCGCCCGGGAGATCACCCAGAGTTGCCAGCGCATGCTCGACGACCTGCTGCTGGGTCGCGACGGGCAAATCCTCGCCAACGCCCACTACCGCCTGAACATCCTGGTGGTGAAGAGCCACGGCCAGCTCGCCCACGACCACCGCGGCCGCCTGGGCCTTGGCCTGGGCTCGGTGATCGCCAGCAACTTGCTGGGCCGCGCGCGCCTGGCCCGGCACTTCGAGCGCGTGATCCTGCATGACCAGCGCGCCACGCCGCCACTGGACGCCCTCACCGACTTCCCCTCGCGCTGCCTGCCGCTGGAACTGGCCAACCTGCGCCAGGCCCTGCTCGCCTCGGGCTCGATCCCGATGGTCATGGAAGGCGTGCGCGATATCCCCGGCGCGGGCGCCGGCACCTACCGCGACGGCGGCCTGCTCGATTACCACCTCGACCTGCCCTACCACGGCAACGACCTGGTGCTCTACCCGCACTTCACCGACAAGGTGGTGCCTGGCTGGTTCGACAAGGCGCTGCCCTGGCGCAAGGGCGACGCCACCCGTCTGCAGAACGTGCTGCTGATGACCCCGTCGCCGCAGTACCTGGCCGCCTTGCCCTACGGCAAGCTGCCGGACCGCAACGACTTCAAGCGTTTCATGGGCGATGCCGCCGGCCGCAAGCGCTACTGGCACAAGGCCATCGCCGAAAGCCAGCGCCTGGGCGACGAGTTGCTGGAGCTGATCGCCAACGGACGGTTGGCCGATCGGTTGCAAGCCTTGTAGCGGCCATGCTGGTAGACTGCGCGCAATATCGATTCACACAGAGTTCCGACAGCGTGGAAATTTTCAAAGAGTTCACATTCGAATCCGCCCACCGCCTGCCCCACGTCCCGGCCGGCCACAAGTGTGGCCGCCTGCACGGCCATTCGTTCAAGGTCGCCCTGCACCTGACCGGCCCGCTCGACCCGCACACCGGCTGGATCCGCGATTTTTCCGAGATCAAGGCGATCTTTAAGCCGATCTACGAGCAGTTGGACCACAACTACCTGAACGACATCCCAGGCCTGGAAAACCCCACCAGCGAAGTGATCGCCAAGTGGATCTGGGAGCAGGTCAAGCCTCTGCTGCCGGAGCTGTCGAAGGTGCGTATCCACGAGACCTGCACCAGCGGCTGCGAATACACCGGCGACTGATCGCTCGCTGCATCGGCGCCGCCAGGGCGCCCTGGCCGATCAGGGTCGGAAGGCCGCGTGAGGCGCGCTGAGGATTTCCAGCGTCACCAGGCTGCGCTGGCCACTGAGCATGTTCATCGCCCCCACACCATCGGTCTTGTAGCGCCGCACCAGGCGCCCCGTGGAAGTGACCAGTTCCAGGTTGCAGTGCACTGCGCCCTTGCGCAGGTTCCTGGCATCCAGCCCCTCGAGGGTCCATAACTGGGTGCCCAGGCTGCCTCGGTCGCTACCGGCCGGTTGCTCGGGACGCTTGAAACCCAGGTAGCCGGACCAGGCATGGTCGTTGAAGTCCAGCACCCAGTTCCAAGGCATCCAGACCCGGTCATAAGGCCTGATTTCGTAGCGGAACTTCGTCCGTGAATGAGGCAGGCCTTGCGAGTAGGCGCCGAACCAGAACAGCTCGCAATACGTATGCCCGCGCCTTCGGTAGTCCTCGGGTGACAGATGCTTTTCCTTCTGCCCCTCCGGCTCGGCCCGCAGGTAGCGATCCCAGCGTCCGCCGCTGTCGAACTCGACCCACAGCGGTGCCAGGTGCGGGGTGGCATCCAGCCAGTGCTCGGGCTCGATGCGCTCCTGCAGTTGCCACCAGCAACGTGCCAGAAATGAAAGTTGGGGGTTGTAGACATGACAGTTCACGCTGCCACTCCTCGTCAGTGAGTTGGCAGATGAACGTAAGCGCAATGCCGGCCACAAGGCAGAGGGAAACGGGCTACTCCAGCGCCTGCCTGAGGAACGCCGGGGCGATGTAGCGCTGGTAATGCGCCTCGGACAGCAGGAAGAATTCGCGATCGATGGCATCTCGCAACTGCGGCAGTTCCCAGTCGCGAAATTCCGGCAGCAGCGCCATGCCGTAGGCCTCGAGGTCACGGATCATCCGCGCCCCGCGGGCGATCAGCTGGTAGGCCCAGCAGTACTCGGACTGATGCTCGACGAAACGGATCGAACGCTGCCCCAGTTGCTGGCGCAGCAGGCCTTTGTCGAACACTTCCAGCTTGGCCATCATCACCTGCACCAGCAGTTGTTCCAGACGCAGCCAGACCGCACGCTTCTGCTCGTCGTCGTAGCCGTTCCAGTGAATCACCTCGTGGTGAAAGCGCTTGCAGCCACGGCACACCAGGTCTCCGTACACCGTGGAACAGAGGCCGACGCAAGGGGTCTTGATGGACTGGTTGGACATGGAAAAACAACGGCTTGGCGATGGAACACCGGTTCATGTTAGCCCTTTGTCTAACCAAGGTCACCCGTTAAAGTCATGATCGGCGCCTTACCTTCGGCTTTTTTTTGCCGTAGAATCACACCGCCTTTTCAAGGCAACAATGTCCGTTGGAAGCTGTTTTCAAAGCGTCACGAGCACAGTTCATCCGGTAGAACGGCGTTGGCCGGGCCATGCATCCCTCGCATGCCCGCGCCAGCCCTCATCAGCTCCCGTTCTGCAGGCGTAAAACTTTGAAAGCAGCTTCTGTAAGGATTCTCTGCGACCCTGGCCGGGCGACTCAAAAAGTCGTCACTGCGCATGGGTGCATTGAATGCTGGATGAGCGTCCCGGACTCCCTTTAGGGACCACTGATGAGGGTAATAACTGTGCTTGAAGCCTACCGCAAACACATCGAAGAGCGTGCCGCTCTGGGTATCGTGCCCCAGCCGCTGAACGCCGAACAAACTGCAGGCCTGGTCGAGCTGCTGAAAAACCCGCCGGCCGGCGAAGAAGCCTTCCTCGTAGACCTGATCACCAACCGCGTTCCGCCAGGAGTGGACGAAGCCGCCTACGTCAAGGCCGCTTTCCTCTCCGCCGTGGCCAAGGGCGAAGCCAAGTCGCCCCTGATCGACCGCAAGCACGCCACCGAACTGCTGGGCACCATGCAGGGCGGCTACAACATCGAAACGCTGGTCGCGCTGCTGGATGACGCCGAACTGGGCGCCGTCGCGGCCGAACAGCTCAAGCACACCCTGCTGATGTTCGATGCCTTCCACGACGTGGCCGAGAAAGCCAAGGCGGGCAATGCCCACGCCAAGGCCGTCCTGGAGTCCTGGGCTGCCGGCGAGTGGTTCACCTCGCGCCCGGCCATCGCCGACAAGTACACCCTGACCGTGTTCAAGGTGCCTGGCGAAACCAACACCGACGACCTGTCCCCTGCCCCGGATGCCTGGTCGCGCCCTGACATCCCGCTGCACGCCCTGGCCATGCTGAAGATGGCCCGCGATGGCATCGAGCCTTCGCAGCCTGGCTCGGTCGGCCCGCTGGCCCAGATCGAAGCGGTCAAGGCCAAGGGCCACCCGGTCGCCTACGTCGGCGACGTGGTCGGTACCGGCTCCTCGCGTAAATCCGCCACCAACTCGGTGCTGTGGTTCTTCGGCGACGACATCCCGTACGTGCCGAACAAGCGCGCCGGTGGTTTCTGCTTCGGCACCAAGATCGCCCCGATCTTCTACAACACCATGGAAGACGCTGGCGCCCTGCCGATCGAATTCGACTGCACCAACCTGGCCATGGGCGATGTCATCGACGTCTATCCGTTCAAGGGTGAAGTACGTCGCAACGGCAGCGACGAGCTGGTCACCAGCTTCGCGCTGAAGACCGAAGTGCTGCTCGACGAAGTCCGCGCTGGCGGCCGTATCCCGCTGATCGTCGGCCGTGGCCTGACCGAGAAGGCCCGCGCCGAACTGGGCCTGGGTGCTTCGGACCTGTTCAAGAAACCAGAGCAGCCTGCCGACTCCGGCAAGGGCTTCACCCTGGCACAGAAGATGGTCGGCCGTGCCTGCGGTCTGCCGGAAGGCCAGGGCGTGCGCCCGGGCGCCTACTGCGAACCGAAGATGACCACCGTCGGTTCCCAGGACACCACCGGCCCGATGACCCGCGACGAGCTGAAGGACCTGGCGTGCCTGGGCTTCTCCGCTGACCTGGTGATGCAGTCGTTCTGCCACACCGCGGCTTATCCGAAGCCGATCGACGTCACCACCCACCACACCCTGCCAGACTTCATCCGCACCCGTGGCGGCGTGTCGCTGCGTCCAGGCGACGGCATCATCCACAGCTGGCTGAACCGCATGCTGATGCCCGACACCGTCGGCACCGGTGGCGACTCGCACACCCGCTTCCCGATCGGCATCTCGTTCCCGGCCGGTTCCGGCCTGGTCGCCTTCGCCGCGGCCACCGGCGTCATGCCGCTGGACATGCCAGAGTCGATCCTGGTGCGCTTCAAGGGCAAGCTGCAACCTGGCATCACCCTGCGTGACCTGGTGCATGCCATCCCTTACTACGCCATCCAGAAAGGCCTGCTGACCGTCGAGAAGAAAGGCAAGAAGAACGCCTTCTCCGGCCGCATCCTGGAAATCGAAGGCCTCAACGACCTGACCGTCGAGCAAGCCTTCGAGCTGTCCGACGCCTCGGCCGAGCGTTCCGCCGCAGGCTGCACCATCAAGCTGCCGGAAAAGGCCATCGCCGAGTACCTGCAGTCGAACATCACCCTGCTGCGCTGGATGATCGGCGAAGGCTACGGCGATGCCCGCACCCTGGAGCGTCGCGCCCAGGCCATGGAAGCCTGGCTGGCCAAGCCTGAGCTGCTGTCGGCCGACGCCGATGCCGAATACGCCGAGATCATCGAGATCGACCTGGCCGACGTCAAGGAGCCTGTGCTCTGCGCGCCGAACGACCCGGACGATGCCCGTCTGCTGTCCTCGGTACAGGGCGAGAAGATCGACGAAGTGTTCATCGGTTCGTGCATGACCAACATCGGTCACTTCCGTGCCGCCGGCAAGCTGCTGGACAAGGTCAAGGGTGGTATTCCAACCCGTCTGTGGCTGGCCCCGCCAACCAAGATGGATGCCCACCAGCTGACCGAGGAAGGCTACTACGGCATCTACGGCAAGGCTGGCGCGCGCATGGAAATGCCAGGCTGCTCGCTGTGCATGGGTAACCAGGCACGTGTGCAGACCGGTTCGACCGTGGTCTCCACCTCGACCCGCAACTTCCCGAACCGCCTGGGCGACGCCACCAACGTGTACCTGGCTTCCGCCGAGCTGGCGGCTGTCGCTTCGATCATCGGCAAGCTGCCGACCGTCGAGGAGTACATGCAGTACGCGAAAGACATCGACAGCATGGCTGCCGACGTCTACCGCTACCTGAGCTTCGACCAGATCGCCGAGTTCCGCGAAGCGGCGGCCAACGCCAAGATCCCGGTGGTCCAGGCGTAAGTTGAGCAGCGAGCTGTAAGCTACAAGAACAAGCCCCGGTAGAAATACCGGGGCTTTTTTGTTGGCATCGCAGTCCACTCGCTTGCAGGAGCGGGCTGGCGCTGCGCAGGCCTCAGATCACCAACAGGTCGACAAAGCTGTGCACGGGCATGGCCTCCAGCGCCTGCTGATCCTTGCACAAGGCAACGATCGCCTCGCAGCGCTGGCGCACGAACCGCGTCGCCAGGTTCTCCCTGAACTTGGCCTCCAGCAACGGTATCCCCTCCCCCCGGCGCCGTCGGTGCCCGATCGGGTACTCGACCACCACCTGCTGGGTATGGCTGCCGTCCTTGAAGAACACCTGCACCCCGTTGGCAATGGAGCGCTTGTCGGCCTCCAGGTATTCACGGCTGAACCGCGGCTCTTCGACCACCAGCATCTTTTCCCGCAGGCGGTCGATACTCGGATGCGCGGCATGGAAGGCATCCTCGTAGTGCTCGGCCACCAGGCCACCGAAGATCAGCGGCACCGCCGTCATGTACTGCAGGCAGTGATCGCGGTCGGCGGCATTGGCCAGAGGACCCTCCTTGGAAATGATGCGAATCGCCGACTCATGGGTGGTGATGACGATGCGATCGACTTCGTGCAGGCGGTTGCGCACCTGGGGATGCAATATCACCGCCGCCTCGCAGGCGGTCTGCGCATGGAACTCGGCGGGGAAGCTGACCTTGAACAGCACATGCTCCATCACATAGCAGCCAAAGGCCTGCGGCAGGCGCAATTCACGCTGGTCTTCGGGCTTGAGTGCCAGGTCCTTGTTGGTGTGACTGAACGACACAGCGTAAAAGCCCCACTGCGGCGCGCTGAGCACGCCCGGCACGCCCATCTCGCCACGCATCGCGATATCGGCCAGACGCACGCCACGGCTGGAGGCATCGCCAGCCGCCCACGACTTGCGCGAACCGGCGTTGGGCGCATGGCGGTAGGTGCGCAAGGCCTGGCCATCGACGAAGGCATGGGACAGGGCCGACAGCAACTGCTCGCGGTTGGCGCCCATCAGTCGGGCGCAGACTGCCGTGGAGGCCACCTTGACCAACAGTACATGGTCCAGACCTACCCGGTTGAACGAATTTTCCAGTGCCAGCACGCCCTGGATCTCGTGGGCCATGATCATGGCATCGAGCACCTGGCGCATGCGCAGGGGCTGCTCGCCATCGGCTACCCGCTTTTGCGAAAGGTGGTCGGCGACGGCGAGGATGCCACCGAGGTTATCGGAAGGATGGCCCCATTCCGCAGCCAGCCAGGTGTCGTTGTAGTCCAGCCAACGAACGATGCAACCGATGTCCCAGGCCGCCTTGACCGGGTCGAGGCGATGGCTGGTCCCGGGCACGCGGGCACCATGGGGCACGAGCGTGCCCTCGACCAGCGGGCCGAGGTGCTTGGTGCATTCGGGAAAACGCAGGGCCAGCAGGCCGCAGCCCAGGGTGTCCATCAGGCAGTTGCGCGCGGTATCCAGGGCTTCGACGGACTCGACGCGATAACCGAGCACATAGTCGGCGATGGCCTGCAGGACCTGGTCGTAATCGGGGCGGTCGTTCAGATCCACGTTGGCGCTCATATCCAGCTCCTTTCTGAAAAGCTGGGGGCGCTCTACGCCCCTTTCATGATCCCATGGCAGAACACGACCGCCGGCAGGCGCGGCCTTGTGTCGCGAAAGGGCTGCACCGCAGCCCTGCCAACGAAAGCCAAGCCCCACTGGTGTCCTAGAAGCTATCGCCAGGCACGCGCACCCAGCCCTCCATCAGCACCCGAGCGCTACGGCTCATGATCGCCTTGGTCACGGTCCACTGCCCATCCACCTGGCGCGCCTCGGCGCCGACCCGCAAGGTGCCGGACGGATGCCCGAAACGCACGGCACTGCGCGCGCCGCCGCCAGCCGCGAGATTGACCAGCGTGCCGGGGATCGCCGCTGCCGTGCCGATGGCTACCGCTGCGGTCCCCATCATCGCGTGGTGCAGCTTGCCCATCGACAACGCACGCACCAGCAGGTCGACCTCCTCGGCCTTGACCGGCTTGCCACTGGAAGCAGTGTAGGTGGTCGGCGCCGCGACGAACGCCACTTTCGGCGTGTGCTGACGCCCGGCCGCCTGGTCGACATGCGCGATCAGCCCCATGCGCACCGCGCCATGGGCACGAATGGCCTCGAAGCGCGCCAGTGCGGCAACGTCACCGTTGATGGCGTCCTGCAACTCGGTACCGGTGTAGCCGATATCGGCGGCGTTGATGAAGATGGTCGGGATACCGGCGTTGATCAGGGTTGCCTTGAAAGTACCGACACCCGGCACCTCGAGATCGTCGACCAGGTTGCCGGTGGGGAACATCGCCCCACCGCCGCCCTCCTCGTCCGCTGCCGGGTCGAGAAACTCCAGTTGCACTTCGGCGGCCGGGAAGGTCACGCCATCGAGCTCGAAGTCCCCGGTCTCCTGGACCTCGCCCTGGGTGATCGGCACATGGGCGACGATGGTCTTGCCGATGTTGGCCTGCCAGATGCGCACGGTGGCGATGCCATCGCGCGGAACACGCGCGGCATCGACCAGGCCGCTGGCGATGGCGAACGAACCGACCGCAGCCGACAAGTTGCCGCAGTTGCCGCTCCAGTCGACGAAGGCCTTGTCGATCGACACCTGGCCGAACAGGTAGTCGACGTCGTGATCAGGCTTGATGCTGGGTGAGAGAATCACGCTCTTGCTGGTGCTGGAGGTAGCGCCGCCCATGCCGTCGATCTGCTTGCCGTACGGGTCGGGGCTGCCGATCACCCGCAGCAACAGGGCGTCACGGGCCGGGCCGGGAATCTGGGCGCGCTCGGGCAGGTCCTGCAGGCGGAAGAACACGCCCTTGCTGGTGCCGCCGCGAATGTAGGTGGCGGGAATTCGAATTTGTGGTGCATGTGTCATGGCGCAATCCTGATCGATCTGGGCGCGCTGGCCGCGCCAGCCCCCACAAAAATTGGCGCCAGCCCCGTGGGAGCTGGCGCAGCCTGCGATGGGCCGCAAAGCGGCCCCGTTTCAACTAAGCGGTGCCTTCCAGGAAATCCTGGGCAAAACGCTGCAGTACACCACCGGCCTCGTAGATCGACACCTCCTCGGCGGTATCCAGGCGGCAGGTCACCGGCACCTCGACACGCTCGCCATTGCGCCGCGTGACCACCAGGGTCAGGGTCGCGCGCGGCTTGCGCTCGCCCAGCACGTCGTAGGTCTCGCTGCCGTCCAGGCCCAGGGTCTTGCGGTCGGTGCCCGGCTTGAACTCCAGCGGCAACACGCCCATGCCCACCAGGTTGGTGCGGTGGATGCGCTCGAAGCCCTCGGCAACGATCGCCTCGACCCCGGCCAGACGCACCCCCTTGGCCGCCCAGTCGCGGGACGAGCCCTGGCCATAATCGGCACCGGCGACGATGATCAACGGCTGCTTGCGCTGCATGTAGGTCTCGATGGCCTCCCACATGCGCGTCACCCGGCCTTCCGGCTCGATGCGCGCCAGCGAACCCTGCCGTACGCTGCCATCGTCCTTGCGCACCATCTCGTTGAACAGCTTGGGGTTGGCGAAGGTAGCGCGCTGCGCGGTGAGGTGATCGCCGCGGTGGGTGGCGTAGGAGTTGAAGTCCTCCTCCGGCAGGCCCATCTTCGCCAGGTACTCGCCGGCGGCGCTGTCGAGCAGGATGGCGTTGGACGGCGACAGGTGGTCGGTGGTGATGTTGTCCGGCAGCACCGCCAGCGGACGCATGCCACGCAGGGTGCGCTCGCCGGCCAGGGCGCCTTCCCAGTACGGCGGGCGCCGGATGTAGGTACTCATCGGGCGCCAGTCGTACAACGGCGCGACCTTCGGCCCCCGATCCTCCTCGATGGCGAACATCGGGATATAGACCTGGCGGAACTGCTCCGGCTTGACCGAGGCGCGGACCACGGCGTCGATCTCCTCGTCGCTCGGCCAGATGTCCTTCAGGCGGATTTCCTTGCCGTCCACCACGCCCAGCACATCCTTCTCGATGTCGAAGCGGATGGTACCGGCGATGGCATAGGCCACCACCAGTGGCGGCGAGGCTAGGAAGGCCTGCTTGGCGTACGGGTGGATGCGCCCGTCGAAGTTGCGGTTGCCCGACAGGACAGCGGTGGCGTACAGGTCGCGCTCGATGATTTCCTGCTGGATCGCCGGGTCCAGGGCGCCGGACATGCCGTTGCAGGTGGTGCAGGCGAAGGCGACGATGCCAAAGCCCAACTGCTCCAGCTCCTGCTCCAGCCCCGCCTCCTTCAGGTACAGCTGCACGGCCTTGGAGCCCGGGGCCAGCGACGACTTGACCCAAGGCTTGCGCACCAGGCCGAGCCTGTTG
This sequence comes from Pantoea sp. Cy-639, assembly GCF_011752525.1. Classification (GTDB taxonomy): domain Bacteria; phylum Pseudomonadota; class Gammaproteobacteria; order Pseudomonadales; family Pseudomonadaceae; genus Aquipseudomonas. The sequence goes on from NZ_VWXI01000012.1 coordinate 127,609, forward strand.
GCGTTGCGCGCGATAAGGCCCGCGGCGATCACGTTGCGCGGGTTGCTGGTGTTGGTGCAACTGGTGATGGCGGCAATGATCACCGCACCGTCGGGCATCTGTCCTGGTACTTGTTCCCAGGCCCCGGCGATGCCCTTGGCCGCCAGGTCACGGGTGGCCACGCGGGCATGTGGGTTGGACGGGCCGGCCATGTTGCGCACCACGCTCGACAGGTCGAAGCTCAGGGTCCGCTCATACTCGGCCTTGGCCAGGCTGTCGGCCCAGAGACCGGCGACCTTGGCGTAGGTCTCGACCAGTTGCACCTGCTGCTCGTCGCGGCCGGTGAGCTTGAGGTAGTCGATGGTCTGCTGGTCGATGGCGAACATCGCCGCGGTGGCGCCGTACTCCGGGGCCATGTTCGAGATGGTCGCGCGGTCGCCCAGGGTCAGCGCGCTGGCGCCGGCACCGTGGAACTCCAGGTAGGCGCCGACCACCTTCTGCTGGCGCAGGAACTCGGTCAGGGCCAGCACCAGGTCGGTGGCGGTGATGTTCGGCGCCAGGCGGCCGCTCAGCTCGACGCCGACGATCTCCGGCAGGCGCATCCACGAGGCGCGCCCGAGCATCACGTTCTCGGCCTCCAGGCCGCCCACGCCAATGGCGATCACCCCCAGGGCATCGACGTGCGGGGTGTGGCTGTCGGTACCGACGCAGGTGTCCGGGTAGGCCACGCCGCGTTCGCTGTGGATCACCGGCGACATCTTCTCCAGGTTGATCTGGTGCATGATGCCGTTGCCCGGCTGGATCACATCGACGTTCTTGAACGCCTGCTTGGTCCAGTTGATGAAGTGGAAGCGGTCTTCGTTGCGGCGGTCCTCGATGGCGCGGTTCTTCTCGAACGCCTGCGGATCGAAGCCGCCGCACTCCACCGCCAGCGAGTGGTCGACGATCAACTGCACCGGCACCACCGGATTGACCGCGGCAGGGTCGCCCCCCTTGTCGGCGATGGCGTCGCGCAGGCCGGCGAGGTCGACCAGCGCGGTCTGGCCGAGGATGTCGTGGCACACCACGCGGGCCGGGAACCAGGGGAAGTCGAGGTCGCGCTTGCGCTCGATCAGCTGGCTCAGCGAAGCATCGAGGGTGGCGGGATCGCAGCGGCGCACCAGGTTTTCGGCCAGCACGCGAGAGGTGTACGGCAGGCCGTCATAGGCGCCAGGCTTGATCGCCTCGACCGCGGCACGGGCATCAAAGTAGTCCAGGGCGGTGCCTGGCAGGTTCTTGCGAAATGCGTTGTTCATATCGTTGTCAGGCTCGGTCACGGTTTACCTGGGCAGGCATCGTTTTTACGTGGGAGCGGCGGTTCGTCGCTCCCACGCAAGACGGGTTGCCTGCCTCTATCTGATCAGCGCTGCTCGATCGGCACGAACTGGCGCTGCTCGACGCCGATGTACTCGGCGCTCGGACGGATGATGCGGTTGTTGGCGCGCTGCTCGAATACGTGCGCGGCCCAGCCGGTCAGGCGCGAGCAGACGAAGATCGGGGTGAACAGCTTGGTCGGGATGCCCATGAAGTGATACGCCGAGGCATGGTAGAAGTCGGCGTTGGGGAACAGGCGCTTCTGCTCCCACATGGTCTTGTCGATGGCCTCGGAAACCGGGTACAGCACGGTGTCGCCCACCTCGTCGGCCAACTGCTTCGACCAGCCCTTGATCACCTCGTTGCGCGGGTCGGACTCTTTGTAGATGGCATGGCCGAAGCCCATGATCTTGTCCTTGCGCTCGAGCATGCGCAGCAGCTCGGCAGTGGCCTCCTGCGGGTTCTGGAAGCGCTCGATCAGCTCCATCGCCGCCTCGTTGGCACCGCCATGCAGCGGGCCGCGCAGCGAGCCGATGGCGGCGGTGACGCAGGAGTACAGGTCGGACAGGGTCGAGGCGCAGACCCGTGCAGTGAAGGTCGAGGCGTTGAACTCGTGCTCGGCGTAGAGGATCAGCGAGACGTTCATCACCTTCACGTGCAGCGCGCTCGGCTTCTTGCCGTGCAGCAAGTGCAGGAAGTGCCCGCCGAGGGAGTCCTCGTCGCTGGTGCAGTCGATGCGCACGCCATGGTGGGTGAAGCGGTACCAGTAGCACATCACCGCCGGGAACAGCGCCAGCAGGCGATCGGTCTTGTCGCGTTGCTGCTCGAAGGTCAGCTCCGGCTCCAGGGTGCCGAGCACCGAACAGCCGGTGCGCATCACATCCATCGGGTGGGCGTCGCGCGGAATGCGCTCGAGTACTTCCTTGAGCGCCTGGGGCAGGTCGCGCAGGCCCTTGAGCTTGCGTTTGTAGTCGCTCAGTTCGGCCTTGCTCGGCAGCTCGCCGTACAGCAGCAGGTAGGCGACTTCCTCGAACTCGGCGCCGGCGGCCAGGTCGCGCACGTCATAGCCACGGTAGGTCAGGCCCGCGCCGGCCTGGCCGACGGTGGACAGCGCAGTCTGCCCGGCCACCTGGCCACGCAGGCCCGCGCCACTGAGTACTTTTGCTTCGGCCATGGTGTTTCTCCTTTCTTGAATTTGTTATCGAAGGCTTTTCTGGCTAATCCGCATGGCCTGCAACGGCCATTTCGCGGGACAGGCCATGGCAGCGGACCTGTCCCGCGCTAGGGTCATCCCTTTTTCTGCGCGAACAACGCATCGAGGCTCTGCTCGAAGGCGTGGTAGCCAATGGCATCGTAGAGTTCCATGCGGGTCTGCATGGTGTCGATCACGTTCTTCTGCGTACCGTCGCGGCGCAGCGCGGTGTAGACGTTCTCGGCGGCCTTGTTCATGGCGCGGAACGCCGACAGCGGGTAGAGCACCAGCGACACGTCGACCGAGGCCAGCTCTTCGGTGGTGTACAGCGGCGTGGCCCCGAACTCGGTGATGTTGGCCAGGATCGGCGCCTTCACCCGATCGGCGAAGGTCTTGTACATGGAAAGCTCGGTGATCGCTTCCGGGAAGATCATGTCGGCGCCGGCCTCGATGCAGGCGGCGGCGCGATCCAGGGCAGCGTTCAGGCCCTCGACGGCCAAGGCGTCGGTACGCGCCATGATCACGAAGCTGTCGTCGGTACGGGCATCCACCGCCGCCTTGATGCGGTCGACCATCTCCTGCTGCGAGACGATCTCCTTGTTCGGCCGGTGGCCACAGCGCTTGGCGCCGACCTGGTCCTCGATATGGATGGCCGCGGCGCCGAACTTGCTCATCGACTTGACGGTGCGGGCGACGTTGAACGCCGAAGCGCCGAAACCGGTGTCGACATCCACCAGCAGCGGCAGGTCGCATACGTCGGTGATGCGGCGCACGTCGGTGAGCACGTCGTCCAGGCCGCTGATGCCCAGGTCCGGCAGGCCCAGGGAGCCGGCAGCGACACCGCCGCCAGACAGGTAGATGGCCTTGAAACCGGCGCGCTTGGCCAGCAGGGCGTGGTTGGCGTTGATGGTCCCGACCACCTGCAGCGGATGTTCGGCGGCAACCGCGTCACGGAAACGCTGGCCGGGGGTGCTCTTCACTGTCATGACTCACCTCGTGGGCTATTGTTGTCGGCGTCCTGGTAGTGACGCTCGATATTGCGCTTGGATGCACCGATGTGGCGGCGCATCAGGAGTTCAGCCAGTTCGCCGTCACGGGCCTCGATGGCATCGAGGATGCGGTGATGCTCGGCGAAGGCCTGGCGTGGCCGGTTGGGCGTGCTGGAGAACTGGATGCGGTACATGCGCACCAGTTGGTAGAGCTCGCCACACAGCATCTTGTACAGGGTCTGGTTGCCGCTGCCCTGGATGATCCGGTAGTGGAAGTCGTAGTCGCCTTCCTGCTGGTAGTAGCCTTGCCCGGCCTGGAACGCGGCATCGCGCTCGTGGGTGTCGAGCACGTGGCGCAGCTCGTCGATGGCGGCCTGGCTCATGCGCTCGGCCGCTAGGCGGCAGGCCATGCCTTCAAGGGATTCGCGGATTTCGTACAGCTCGATCAGCTCGCCGTGGCTCAGCGACACCACCCGGGCACCGACATGGGGCACCCGCACCAGCAGGCGCTGGCCCTCCAGCCGGTGGATCGCCTCACGCAGCGGACCGCGGCTGATGCCGTAGGTACGCGCCAGTTCCGGCTCGGAGATCTTGCTGCCGGGCGCGATCTCGCCCTTGACGATGGCGGCCTGGATGCGGCGGAAGACGTGCTCCGAGAGGGTCTCGGTCTCATCCTGCATGATCGTCTCGGCTTGGGCGGCCTCCCGCATGATTGTCGACACCTCAAAAATCGATGAGGCCAAAACTAGCCAACCATGGGCTCGTAGTCAAAGACAAAAAGAATATTGTCGACAATCGTCTAATAACGAACTTACCCCACGCCCCTGCGGTCTGATCGCGGGCGCGCTGGCGTCAAGACATCGGCGTGATAGAATGCCGCGCTCCTTCGGGAGCATGGATAGTGTGGTTGTCATCATTTCATGCTGTTGACAGCCCAATGAGGACGCTTGGCCAGTCGCCTTGCCCTGAACCCCGCACAGCACCGCGCCAGGATTATGAGACTCATACCCGTTTCACTGCTGCTCTGCCTGATCCTGCTGCCGGCCCTTGGCCAGGCGGAGGAAAAGACCGTCTATGGCCTGAACGAATACGCCCGCCTCGGCGACCTGGACCTGGAGGTGGCGGCCAAGCTCGACACCGGGGCCAAGACCGCCTCGCTCAGCGCCCGCGACATCAAGCGCTTCAAGCGCAACGGCGAAAGCTGGGTGCGCTTCTACCTGGCCATCGACGCCGCCCACAAGCACCCCATCGAACGCCCCCTGGCGCGTGTCAGCAAGATCAAGCGCCGCGCCGGGGACTATGACGCCGAGTCCGGCAAGGCCTACACCGCCCGCCCGGTCATCGAGCTCGAGATCTGCATGGGCCAGACCCAACGCACCATCGAGGTCAACCTCACCGACCGCAGCGCGTTCCAGTTCCCGCTGCTGATCGGCGCCGAGGCCCTCAAGCACTTCGGTGCGCTGGTCGACCCAAGCCTTAAATACGCGGCCGGCAAACCTGCCTGCGCCACCGAAGCTCCCAAAGCAGAGTAACCCCGATGCGCTCTCTTACCCTCCACCTGAAAGTCCTGATCACCGTCCTGGTGTTGCTGGGCGTCGCGGTCACGGCCTACCAGATCTTCTTCCTCGGCATCCCGGTGACCGAGGACGAGACCGACGACCTGTGGAACATCGACGCCAAGGTCGAGTTCGTCGCCAGCACCAAGGACCCGGTCAAGGTGCAGATGTTCGTGCCGCCGCTGAACCGCGACTATGTCAGCCTCAACGAGAGCTTCATCTCCAACAACTACGGGGTCAGCGTCAACCGTGCCGACGGCAACCGCAAGGTGACCTGGTCGGCGCGCCGCGCCAGCGGCAACCAGACGCTGTACTACCGCCTGGTGCTGACCAAGCGCTACAGCACCGAGAAGACCAAGATCAAGGGCCCGACCTTCCGTGACAGCCTGGCCGTCGAAGGTCCGGAGAAGATCGCCGCCGAGGCCCTGATGGCACCGATCCGCCAGCACTCGGCCGACGTCGAGACCTTCGTCAGCGAGACCATCAAGCGGGTCAACAACCTCAACGACGACAACGTCAAGCTGCTGCTGGCCGGCGACACCTCGCCGCAGAAGAAGGCCCAGGTCATCGACCTGTTGCTGTCCATCGCCCACGTGCCGCTGGAGAAGGTGCACACCATCCGCCTGGTGGCCGACACCCCGCAGACCCCGGAACTGTGGCTGCGCAGCTTCAATGGCAACGACTGGCTGTACTTCAACCCGGACACCGGCGAACAGGGCCTGCCCAGCGACCGCCTGCTGTGGTGGACCGGTGACGACAACCTGATCACCGTCGATGGCGGCAAGAAGGCCAACGTCACCTTCAGCATGAACAACAGCGAGATGAACGCCATCCGCCTGGCCAAGCTGACCGACGAGAACACCGACGCCGACTTCCTCGAGTACTCGCTGTACGGCCTGCCGCTGCAGACCCAGCAGACCTTCATGATCATGGTGATGATCCCGATCGGCGTGCTGGTGATCCTGGTGCTGCGCAACCTGATCGGCATCCAGACCCTGGGCACTTTCACCCCGGTACTGATCGCCCTGGCCTTCCGCGAGACGCAACTGGGCTTCGGCATCATCCTGTTCACCGTGATCACGGCCCTGGGCCTGTCGCTGCGCTCGTACCTCGAACACCTCAAGCTGCAGATGCTGCCGCGCCTGTCGGTGGTGCTGACCTTCGTCGTGGTGCTGATCGCCGCGATCAGCCTGTTCAGCCACAAGCTGGGGCTGGAGCGTGGGTTGTCGGTGGCACTGTTCCCGATGGTGATCCTGACCATGACCATCGAACGCCTGTCGATCACCTGGGAAGAGCGCGGCGGCGGCCACGCCATGAAAGTGGCCATCGGCACCCTGTTCGCCGCGTCCGTCGCGCATCTGCTGATGACCGTGCCGGAGCTGACCTACTTCGTCTTCACCTTCCCGGCAGTGCTGCTGATCCTGGTGGGCTTCATGCTGGCGATGGGTCGCTACCGCGGCTACCGCCTGACCGAGCTCGTGCGCTTCAAGGCCTTCCTGAAGAAGGGCGACGCCTGATGTTCGGCCTGATCAAGACCTGGAAGGCCCTGGAAGCCCGGGGCATCATGGGTATCAACCGGCGCAACGCGGACTATGTCCTGAAGTACAACAAGCGCCACCTGTACCCGATCGTCGACGACAAGATCATCACCAAGGAGCGCGCTCTGGCCGCCGGCATTCACGTGCCGGAGATGTACGGCATCATCGAGACCGAGAAGCAGATCGAGAAGCTCGACCAGATCATCGGCGAGCGCAACGACTTCGTCATCAAGCCGGCCCAGGGCGCCGGCGGTGACGGCATCCTGGTCATCGCCGACCGCTTCGAGGACCGTTACCGCACGGTGTCGGGCAAGATCATCAGCCATGAGGAGATCGAGCATCAGATCTCCAGCATCCTCACCGGCCTGTACTCGCTCGGTGGGCACCGCGACCGCGCCCTGATCGAATACCGGGTGACCCCGGACCAGATCTTCAAGAGCATCAGCTACGAGGGCGTGCCGGACATCCGCATCATCGTGCTGATGGGCTACCCGGTGATGGCCATGCTGCGCCTGCCGACCCGCCAGTCCGGCGGCAAGGCCAACCTGCACCAGGGCGCCATCGGCGTGGGCGTGGACCTGGCCACCGGCGTCACCTTGCGCGGCACCTGGCTGAACAAGATCATCAGCAAGCACCCGGACACCACCAACGCGGTGGACGGTGTGCAGTTGCCGAACTGGGACGGCTTCATGAAGCTCGCCGCCAGCTGCTACGAACTGTGCGGCCTGGGCTACATCGGCGTGGACATGGTCCTGGACCAGGACAAGGGCCCGTTGATCCTCGAGCTCAACGCCCGCCCCGGTCTGAATATCCAGATCGCCAACGACTGTGGCCTGACCCAGCGCACCCATGCCATCGAGGCGCATCTGGAGGCATTGGCCAAGGATGGCCGCAGCGAGGACGCCGACCAGCGGGTGAAGGTGTCCCAGGGCCTGTTCGGCCACGTCCAGCCACTGTGACCCGATGACCTGCACCGCCTTGCAGGAGCGGCCTTGTGCCGTGCCTGCAAGGGCCTGTTCAAGCCTGGACGACCCTGGCCAGACATGCAGATGTCGCGCTCAGCGCTAGGCGCATTTCCCACACGGGTCTACAATCGCCTCCCTCGCTTTTCATCGCCGTCCATTCTGATGCCGACCTGTACCCTCCACCCCCTGCCCTACCAGCCCGACCCTGCCTTCTATTTCGCCCGCCTGCGCACGGCGCCCGGGGCGATCCTGCTCGACAGCGCCCGGCCGAGCGCCGCGCGTGGACGCTTCGACCTGCTCAGCGCCTGGCCGTTGCAGCAGTTGCAGGCGCAACCTGGCGAAGCGGGTAACGCCTATTTGCAGCGCCTGCGCCAGGCCCTGGCCGAACTGGGCAGCGCACAACTACCCGGCGAAGCCGAACTTCCCTTCGCGGGTGGTCTGATCGGCTATCTGAGCTACGACTTCGGACGCCGCCTGGAACACCTGCCAGCGCTGGCCGTCGATGACCTCGGCCTGCCCGATGCGCGTCTCGGGCTGTATGCCTGGGCGCTGGTGTCCGACCACCAGCTGCGCACCAGCCAACTGGTGTTCCACCCCAGCCTGGCCGACACCGAGCGACAGCGGCTGGTCCAGCTGTTCGAAGCCGAAACCGCTGCCGAGCCCGCTGATTTCAGGCTATTGGCGCCGATGAGCGGCGACCTGTCCGCGGCCCAATACCATGCGGCATTCGACCAGGTACAACGCTACATCCAGGCCGGCGACTGCTACCAGATCAACCTCACCCAGCGTTTTCGTGCCCCCTGCGCGGGTGATCCGTGGCGCGCCTACCAGGCCCTGCGTGCCGCCTGCCCGACACCGTTCTCCGGCTTCCAGCAACTGGACGAAGACACGGCGCTGCTGAGCTTCTCCCCCGAGCGCTTCATCCGCGTCAGCCAGGGCAAAGTCGAGACCCGCCCGATCAAGGGCACCCGCCCCCGCGCCGACGACCCGGGCGAAGATGCGCGCAACGCTGCCGAACTGCAGGCCAGCGCCAAGGACCGCTCGGAAAACCTGATGATCGTTGACCTGCTGCGCAACGACATCGGCCGCACCTGCGAGATCGGCTCGGTGAAGGTACCGGAGCTGTTCAGCCTGGAAAGCTACCCCAATGTCCATCACCTGGTCAGCAGCGTGACCGGGCGCCTGGCTGCCGGGCGCGACGCCCTGGATCTGATCGGCGGCAGTTTCCCTGGCGGGTCGATCACCGGCGCGCCGAAGATCCGCGCCATGCAGATCATCGACGCGCTCGAGCCCACGCGCCGTGCACTGTACTGCGGCTCGCTGCTGTACCTGGATGTACGCGGCGAGATGGACAGTTCCATCGCCATCCGCAGCCTGCTGGTAAAGAACGGCCAGGTCAGTTGCTGGGGCGGCGGCGCGGTGGTGGCCGACTCCGACTGGCAGGCCGAATACGAAGAATCGATCGCCAAGGTGCGCGTGCTGCTGCAAACACTGCAAAGCCTTTGACCAGTCGCGGGGCGACGCCGTCCGCCCCGCCATTTTTTGTTACCATCCGCTCACTACGAGCGCGCAGCGCCACCCACCCGATGGAAACCGCCTGATGAGCCAACCCTTCGACGTCGCCGCCCTGGCCGCGACCTACGCCAGCAAGTCCCCGCAGGAGATTCTCAAGCTCGCCTTCGAACACTTCGGCGACGACCTGTGGATCTCGTTCAGCGGCGCCGAGGACGTGGTGCTGGTGGACATGGCCTGGAAGCTGAACAAGCAGGTCAAGGTGTTCAGTCTCGACACCGGGCGCCTGCACCCGGAAACCTATCGTTTCATCGACCAGGTGCGTGAGCAGTACGACCTGCCGATCGAGATCCTCAGCCCGGACCGCGACAAGCTCGACCCGTTCGTCAAGGAAAAGGGCCTGTTCAGCTTTTACAAGGACGGCCACGGCGAGTGCTGCGGCATCCGCAAGATCGAGCCGCTGCGCCGCAAGCTGGCCACCGTGAGCGCCTGGGCCACCGGCCAGCGTCGCGACCAGAGCCCCGGTACCCGCAGCCAGGTAGCGGCACTGGAGATCGACAGCGCCTTCTCCACCCCCGAACGCACGCTGTACAAGTTCAACCCTCTGGCACAGATGACCAGCGAGGAAGTCTGGGGCTATATCCGCATGCTCGAGCTGCCGTACAACAGCCTGCACGAGCGCGGCTTCATCAGCATCGGCTGCGAGCCCTGCACCCGTCCGGTACTGCCGAACCAGCACGAGCGTGAAGGTCGCTGGTGGTGGGAAGAGTCGACGCAGAAGGAATGCGGGTTGCACGCCGGCAACCTGATCAGCAAGGCCTGAAAAACAGTCAAAAAAAAGAGCAGGCCACGTATGGACTGCTCTTTTTTCGTAGCTTGCCGCCGCTTTCAGTGCACCGGCAGCTCGACGCCTTCGAACAGCTCTTCGAGCTCCTGCTTGTTGTGGCACTGGATGGCCTTGGCCATTACTTCGCGAGTCAGGTGCGGCGCGAACTTCTCGATGAAGTCGCACATGAAACCACGCAGGAAGGTGCCGCGACGGAAACCGATCTTGGTGATGCTGGCCTCGAACAGCTCGCTGGCATCCAGGCATACCAGGTCGCTGTCGAGCTTCGGATCGACCGCCATCTTGGCCACGATGCCCACGCCCAGGCCCAGGCGCACATAGGTCTTGATCACATCGGCGTCCGCTGCGGTGAACACCACCTTCGGCGTCAGGCCACGGTGGTTGAACGCCTCGTCGAGCTTGGAACGGCCCGTGAAGCCGAACACATAGGTGACGATCGGATAGTCGGCCACCGCCTCGAGGGTCAGCTTCGGCAACTTGGTCAGCGGGTGGCCCTGAGGCACGACCACGCAGCGGTTCCACTTGTAGCACGGCATCATGATCAGGTCGCCGAACAGCTCCAGCGCTTCGGTGGCGATGGCAAAGTCGACGGTACCGTCCGCCGCCATCTCGGCGATCTGCATCGGCGAACCCTGGTGCATGTGCAAGGCGACTTCCGGGTACTGCTTGATGAAGCTGCTGATCACCGGCGGCAACGCGTAGCGGGCCTGGGTGTGGGTGGTGGCGATGGACAGGGTGCCCTTCTTCTCGTTGGAGAATTCCTGGGCGATCTGCTTGATGCTCTCGACCTTGCGCAGGATCTCGCCAGCGGTGTTGATGATCCGCTCGCCGGCCGGAGTGACCCGGGTCAGGTGCTTGCCGCTGCGGGCGAAGACTTCGACGCCCAGCTCGTCTTCGAGCAGGCGGATCTGCTTGCTGATGCCGGGTTGGGAGGTGTAGAGGCTTTGCGCCGTCGCGGAAACGTTGAGGTCATGGTGCGCCACTTCCCAGATGTAGCGCAGTTGCTGAAGCTTCATAGATTTCCCTCAAAGGCGGTAGGACACCGGCGCGCCGGCAGCGACGATTTATAACTATATTAGTGGCTCGAGAAATAAATCTAGAACTATTTTGTTACGATCGCCGGAATTCTCCTACCTTGTAACTCAACCTTTCCTACGCCCCACATGCTGCGCCAACGGCACCATGTAGACCGGCACCGACGACAACTGCAGCAACCGCACCGCCGTGCGCCCGAGCGGCACATCCACCCCCGCACCCGCGCTATGGCTGCCGAAGATCAGCAGGTCGACCGCCAGGCGCTGCGCCTGCTCCAGGATGACCTGGGCCGGGTCGCCCTGACGTACCCGCACCGCACGGATCAACGCCAGGTCGGCGGCTTCGCCGAGTTCGTCGCGAAAGCTCTCCAGCACCCGCTGCTCGATATTGGCCATCACCGTATTGACGCCCTCGCTGTGCAGTTCGTCGAGGGTCTGTTCGTCGAGGTAGCTCTGCAACAGCGATTCGGCGAACTGCCCCATGGGCTCGACCGCGTGGATGACGTACAGCTCTGCATTGAAGGTGCGCGCCAAGGCCAGGGCGTGCTGCATGACATAAGGCGCGTAGACACCGAGGTCGGTGGCGTACAGCATGGAACGGATCATTCGACCTCCTCGACTGCCGCTTCGGCAGAGCAAGGTTCAGCTTAGCAGCGCCACCGTTGCCCGCCTTGCCGTCCGGCGCACGGGCGACGCGGGCTACAGCCTGTTCAGTGGCGCAGGTTGCGTCGCTCGATAAAGGCCAGGGAGCGGTACAGGGCCTCCATCCGCGGCAGCTCGCAACCTGCCGCCCGAGCCCTTCCCAGCGGCTCGGCATAGATAGCCTGCAACTCCAGGGGCCGTTGCTGGAGATGATCGTGATACATGCTTGGCCAGTAGTCCGGCATCTGTTCGGTGATACGCAACAGGTGTCCGGCGTAACCATCAGGCAATACATACCCACACGCGCGAGCCCCCTCGACGACCTCGTCCATCAGCGCCTGGATCAGCGCACGGCTGTCGGGATCGCTCATCAACGCGGCGGTACTGGCCTGCAGCAAGACGGACAAACCGTTGTAGGGCACGTTCCAGACCAGCTTCTGCCAGCGGGCCTGGCTGAGCTCCGCCATGCCCTGGGCGTCGATGCCCGCCGCCCTGAACAGCGCGGCCCCCGCCTCCACCAGTGCCGCGCTGTCCTGCAGCGCCGGGCCGCTGTGGTAACCGAGGTTGACCGCCCCCAAGGCCTGGTGGCGAATCACGCCTGGGCGTTCGCGATTGACACAGATGAAGCACAGACCACCGAGCAGGTGCATGTCCGTCCGCAAGGCAGGACGCAACTGCTCCTCCACCCCCAGGCCGTTCTGCAACAACACGACCTTGGCGTCAGCGGCGGCCGCCTGCACGATCAGAGGCGCCAGCTCGGCGTTGCCAATGGCCTTGGCACCGACCAGCAACCAGTCGCAAGGCGGCATGTCCGAGGCCGTCGCATAGGCCTGCACCCTCATCCGCAGCGGACCGTGCACCACGCTGTCCAGCGCCAGCCCTTGCTCACGCACCACCTCATACTCGCTGCGCAGCAGGAAATGCACATCGAAACCTGCCCGAGCCAGCATCAGCCCATAAAAGCCACCGATGGCGCCGCTGCCGACGATGCCGATACGCGTGTCACGCGGTTCCATGCCGTACTCCTGATCGTGATTTGTTTTTATTCGTCCGTTTTTACACGCAAATCAGCCGGTTTTCGATCCCTCGCTATACTGGGGCTATCAAGGTCAAAAAAACGACACGGAGTCGCGCATGTGCCGATACCTGCCTCACCCTGATGGCATTCCAATCGAACTGACCTTGCGCACCTCATCCTGCCTGTTCCGCCGCCACCTGCACACCCTCGGCCTGGGCGGCATCGCCTGCAACCAGCCACGCGCCTATCGCCGCGGCACCGCAGTGGACGTGCTGATTCCATCGCTCGGGCTCGATGCCCGCTACCCCGGCTATATTGCCTGGTGCCAACGACTGGACATGGGCTATCGGGTAGGCGTGGCCTTCACCGACAGCCAGGCCCTGTTCGGTGCACGCATGGGCGAGCAGGTCTGCCAGATCCACCAGTACTGCCAGCAGCAGTTGCTTGACGACCCCACCGCCGCCGACACCCAACGCCTGGCCGCGCAGTGGGTGAGCCTGCACGCCGAGGCCTTCTCCGAGGCCAGCCTGCGCACCAGTCGCCAGCCCTGAGCACCGACAACGCCGGTAAAAACCCCGTCGGCGCGGGGTCAGCCCATTGTCGCGCCACCGCTAACGCGCTAAGGTTCGGCCTCCCCGCTGCGAACATTTCTGCTGCTGGGCCGCACGGGGATCGCTGGCGGCCGGCACCCGTGACCTGACGAGTAACACGATGGCTGATTTACCGATCGATGACCTTAACGTTGCCTCCAACGAGACCTTGATCACCCCCGATCAGCTCAAGAAGGAAATTCCCCTCAGCGCCAAGGCCCTGCAGACCGTGACTGCCGGCCGCGAAGTCGTGCGCAATATCCTCGACGGCAAGGACCATCGCCTGTTCGTCGTGGTCGGCCCATGCTCGATCCACGATATCAAGGCCGCCCACGAGTACGCCGAACGCCTGAAGGTACTTGCCGAAGAAGTCTCCGACACCCTGTACCTGGTCATGCGCGTGTACTTCGAGAAGCCGCGTACCACCGTGGGCTGGAAAGGCCTGATCAACGACCCGTACCTGGACGACTCGTTCAAGATCCAGGACGGCCTGCACATCGGCCGCCAACTGCTGCTGGACCTGGCCGAGAAAGGCCTGCCGACAGCCACCGAGGCCCTCGACCCAATCTCTCCGCAGTACCTGCAGGACCTGATCAGTTGGTCGGCCATCGGCGCCCGCACCACCGAGTCGCAGACCCACCGCGAGATGGCCTCGGGCCTCTCTTCGGCCGTCGGCTTCAAGAATGGCACCGACGGCGGCCTGACCGTGGCGATCAACGCCTTGCAGTCGGTGTCCAAGCCGCACCGCTTCCTGGGCATCAACCAGGAAGGCGGTGTGTCGATCGTCACCACCAAGGGCAACGCCTACGGCCACGTGGTCCTGCGCGGCGGCAACGGCAAGCCCAACTATGATTCGGTCAGCGTCGCCCTGTGCGAGCAGGATCTGGCCAAGGCCAAGATCAAGGCCAACATCATGGTCGACTGCAGCCACGCCAACTCCAACAAGGACCCGGCCCTGCAGCCGCTGGTCATGGAAAACGTCGCCAACCAGATCCTCGAAGGCAACCAGTCGATCATCGGCCTGATGGTCGAGAGCCACCTGAACTGGGGCTGCCAGGCCATTCCGAAGAACCTGGACGAACTGCAATACGGCGTTTCGGTGACCGACGCCTGCATCGACTGGAGCGCCACCGAGAAAGCCCTGCGCAGCATGCACGCCAAGCTCAAGGATGTGCTGCCCAAGCGCCAGCGCAGCTGACGCACAGGCAAACGAAAACGCCGGGCAATGCCCGGCGTTTTCATGTGTGCGTGATGTTCGCGTGTCAGGCCTTACTGGAGAGCCGCTGTTGACGCTCCATGTAACGCTCGACGTAGGAACACGATGGAATCACGGTATAGCCCATCTGCTCGGCGTAAGCCAACGCCTGCTCGGTCAACGCCGCAGCGATACCACGCCCACGCAAGGCGTTGGGCACGAAGGTGCGGTAGATGTCCAGCGTCTGCTTGCCCAGGTCCATGTACGTCAGGTAGGCCCGGTGACCGTCCACGGTGGTCTCGAACTGATGACCGGCCTGGTCATGGTGGATGGTCGGCGTCTCGCTCATCGTAACTCCTCGCAGGTCTTGTCGGCAGACCCTTACCTTACCGATGTGGTTGTTCCGGCGCAGGCCCTGCACGCCACCACTCGCCCGTTGGACAGCGGCAGCGGCGCAATCGTTCGGTTGTGCCGGGCACCTACAGAATAGTAGGCGGCGCGAGCGCAATTGCTCAAGCGGCCAGGATGAAAATCCCGTCAGACATCCTCCACCCTGTCCAGGCGACGCTACTAGCATACCGGGTGCTCTTTGGACTAAGACGCCAGGCGACCGTTAAAGTCACCGTTAGTTCAACAAAAAAGTTGCGCCAGTACAGTAGCTTGCGCACACCGCGCGGCTTTTTCACACTTTCTTTACAAAACCTGTCGCCCGCGCGAGCCAGCAACATTTTTTTTGCAGTTCTTGCGCTCTGTCAGTTTACTTACTACAAGTAATGGGTACTATGTACGCCGGCCAGTTTCTCTTTTCCGAGAGATGGCTATTTAATAGAAAGTCCTTGAAGGGGAACACGATGAACAACGTTCTGAAATTCTCTGCTCTGGCTCTGGCCGCAGTTCTGGCTACCGGTTGCAGCAGCGTATCCAAAGAAACCGAAGCTCGTCTGACTGCTACCGAAGACGCAGCAGCTCGCGCCCAGGCTCGTGCAGACGAAGCCTACCGCAAAGCTGACGACGCTCTGGCAGCTGCTCAGAAGGCTCAGCAGACCGCTGACGAAGCCAACGAGCGCGCACTGCGCATGCTGGACAAAGCCAGCCGCAAGTAATAATCCTCACGGATTATTATGGAGCCGACCCACTTGTGGGTCGGCTTTTTTATTGCCCAAAGAAATCCATACGGGCAAAAACGAAAGGGCCTGCACTAAGGCAGGCCCTGAGCAAGTAGGCAATCGCTTACTGCAATTCGGGTGGAATGCTCGAAGCGGCAGCGGCTGAAGCACCACCATTGGCCGGCACGGCAATCTCCACCGGCATGCCATCTTCGGCAGCGACCACGTCGCGAACCGTGTCCCAGTTCATGCGCAAGTTGTTCGCAAGGTCTTCACGCTTGAGCAAGGCATTGATCACCGCGGTGTGCTTGTCGACCACCGACGGATTGCCGTGATCGTCCAGCGGCGTGTGCGCCTCCAGGTACACCTTGCCGCCACTGACGCCGAACTTGTAGGGCTCGTTGATGATGCGAACCGGGGTACCCACCGGCACCATCTTCGACAACGCCACCACGTTGTTGTTGAGCATGCGGAAGCAACCGTGACTGGTACGCATGCCAATGCCGAACTTCTTGTTCGAGCCGTGGATCAGGTAGCCCGGCACACCCAGGGTGAACTTGAACGGCCCCAGCGGGTTGTCCGGACCGGCCGGCACGACTGTCGGCAGGATGTCGCCATCGGCGGCATGCTCGGCACGGATCGAGGCCGGCGGCGTCCAGGTCGGGTTTGGTGTCTTGGCGGTGATCCGGGTGTTGGCGATCGGCGACCCCCAGCCTTCACGGCCGATGCCCAGCGGATAGGTGTACACCACGCCCTGCCCTTTCGGGTAGTAGTACAGCCGGTACTCGGCGAGGTTGATGACGATGCCTTCGCGTGGCCCCGGCGGCAGGACATAGCGGGTCGGCAGGACGATCTCGGTGCCGGCGCCGGGAAGCCAGGGGTCGACACCCGGGTTGGCGGCGATCATTTCCAGGTAGCCCAGGTCGTTGGCGGTACCGATGTCGGCGAAGGTGTCCTCGTACTTGGCCTTGATCACCCGGACCTGGCCGACGACATCTTCACCGGGCGGCGGCAATGGCAACTCCAGCGCAATGGCGGGGCCGGCGACCAACAGGGCGGCCAGCGAGAGGCGACGGGCGACGGCAGGAAAGCGCGGCAACATCCGGTGAATCCTTCGAAAGATCAGTCAAGGGAACGAATTGTACACCCGCGCCGAAACAAGCGGGAGGCATCAGCCAGACGCAAGCGTTGCAGATGATGAAAGGTACGTCTGGCAGCGCCTAGAGCTCCGGCCAGATCGGTCGCATGCCGCGACGCTGGGCATCGAGGATCGCCCGGCACAGCGGACACAGGCGCTCGTCGCGATAGACCGAACGCTCGACGCCCGACCAGCGCGGTTGCGCCGGCAACAGGCCACCGCACAAGGTGCGATCGACCGGCACGCCCAGTTCGAGCTGGCGCGCGGCCAGGTGGATGCGCACTTCCTGGCAGGCAAACAGGTCCAGCTGTTCGTCAGGCTCGATCAGTTGGTAGGCGTACAGGGACCAGGCGGGGCGCGGCATCGGGGGCACTCGAAACGGGGGGCGCAACATTAGCCGAAAGCGGCCCCCGATAAAAGCGTCACAGCAAGGGTTTTATCGCCGGCCAGGCATTTTCCAGCAAGCGTGGCTGGGCGGCCGGGGTCGGGTGGATGCCATCGGCCTGCATCAGCTCCGGCACACCCCCGACGCCTTCGAGGAAGAACGGCACCAGCGGCACCTGCTTGTCCTTGGCCAACTGCTCATAGACGCCGGCAAAGGCCGTGGTATAGCGCACGCCATAATTCGGCGGCAGACGCATGCCCAGCAGCACGACCCGCGCACCGGCCTCACGCGCCCGGTCGATCATCGACGCAAGATTCTGTTGCAATTGCTCCGGCGGCTGTCCGCGCAAGCCATCGTTGCCTCCCAGCTCCAGCACCACAAGGGCCGGCTTGTGCGCCGCAAGCAGCGCCGGCAGGCGCGCCTGACCACCTGCGCTGGTGTCGCCGCTGATCGAAGCGTTGATCACCTGATCGTCGAAACCTTCATCCTTCAGGCGCTGCTGCAACAGGTTGACCCACCCCTGGCGGGTATCCAGGCCAAAACCTGCGCTGATACTATCGCCGACAACCAGCAACGTTCCCGCCGCCGCGCCCTGGGCCAGGCAACACAGGGCCAGCCCGGCACTCAGCCACCACATTCGCATCGGATTCTCCATGGGCCCAAGCATTCTCGTTGCGCAGAACCTTAGCAAAGTGGTCCCCAGCGCGGAAGGCGACCTGACCATCCTCCACGCCCTCTCCCTCGACCTCGCCCAGGGCGACAGCCTGGCCATCGTCGGCGCCTCCGGCTCCGGCAAGTCGACGCTGCTGGGCCTGCTCGCGGGGCTCGACCAGCCCAGCGCCGGCAAGGTGCTCCTGGCCGGCCATGACCTCGGCCCGCTGGACGAGGACCAGCGCGCCCGGGTGCGCGCCGAACATGTCGGCTTCGTGTTCCAGTCGTTCCAACTGCTCGACAGCCTCAACGCCCTGGAAAACGTCATGCTGCCGCTGGAGCTCGATGGCCGTCGCGACGCCCGCGAGCAGGCCCGCGACCTGCTCGAACGGGTCGGCCTGGGCAAGCGCCTGAGCCACACGCCACGCCAGCTCTCCGGTGGCGAGCAGCAGCGGGTGGCGATCGCCCGGGCCTTCGCGGCACACCCTGCAGTGCTGTTCGCCGACGAGCCCACCGGCAATCTCGACAGCCACACCGGCGAGCGCATCAGCGACCTGTTGTTCGAACTCAACCAGGAGCGCGGCACCACGCTGGTGCTGGTCACCCACGACGAGCGCCTGGCCCGACGCTGCCAGCGCCTGATCCGCCTGGATGCCGGTCGCCTGGTGGCGCCCCTGGAGCCCTGATGACCCGCCTGTCTTTCCGGCGCCTGTGCGCCCTGTCGCTGCGCCAGCTGTTGCGCGACGCCCGCGCCAGCGAAGTGCGCGTACTGTTCTTCGCCTTGATGGTCGCGGTGGCGGCCAGCACCGCCATCGGCTTTTTCGGCGCCCGCCTGAACGGTGCCATGCAGTTGCGCGCCAGTGAATTCCTGGGCGCCGACCTGGTGCTGCAAGGCAGTGCGCCGGCCAGCGCCGCGCAGATCGCCGAGGGCACCGCGCTCGGGTTGCAGCACGCCCGCGCAGTGGAGTTCACCAGCGTGGTCGGCGCCGACAGCGGCATCCAGCTGTCGAGCATCAAGGCCGTCGACCCGGCCTATCCACTGCGCGGCCAGTTGCGCAGCGCGGCAACTCCCTATGGCGAGGAAACGCCTGGCGGCAGTCCGGCACCGGGCGAGGCCTGGGTCGAACCGCGCCTGCTGGTCGCCCTGGGCCTGTCGATCGGCGACAGCCTCGACGTGGGGATGAAAACCCTGCGCCTGAGCCGCGTGCTGACTTACGAACCGGATCGCGCCAACAACTTCTACAGCCTCACCCCGCGGGTGCTGATGAGCCTCGCCGACCTCGACGCCACCGGCGTGATCCAGCCCGGTAGCCGGGTCAGCTACCGCGACCTCTGGCGCGGCGAACCCGATGCCCTGGGAGCGTACCGCCAGGCCAGCGAGAAGCGCCTCGCGGCCAGCCAGCGCCTGCTCGACACCCGCGACGGCAACCGCCAGATCGGCGGCGCCCTGGGCAAGGCCGAGCGGTACCTGAACATGGCCAGCCTGGTGGCAGTGCTGCTGGCCGGCGTCGCCGTGGCCCTGTCGGCCAGTCGCTACGCCTCCAGGCGCCTGGATGCCAGCGCGCTGCTACGCTGCCTGGGGCTGTCACGCCACCAGACGCTGGGCCTGTACTGCCTGCAACTGGCCATGCTCGGCGCAGTGGCGGCACTGGCCGGCGCCCTGCTCGGCTGGCTGGCGCAACTGGGGCTGTTCGCCCTGCTCGCCGGCCTGCTGCCGAGCCAGGTGCCGCCCGGAGGTGTTGTTCCGGCACTGGCCGGCATCGGCACCGGGCTGGTAGCGCTGGCCGGCTTCGCCCTGCCGCCACTGGCCGCCCTGGGCCGCGTGCCGCCGCTGCGTGTGCTGCGTCGCGATCAGTTGCCGGTCCCGACCAGCAGTTGGCTGGTATATGGCACCGCCCTGCTGGCCCTGGGGCTGATCATGTGGCGCCTGAGCCTCGACCTGCTGCTGACCTTCGCCCTGCTCGGCGGTGGCCTGCTTGCCGCCCTGCTGCTCGGCGGGTTGCTCCTGCTGGGACTGCGCAGCCTGCGCACGTTGCTGGCCGGCGCGCCGCTCGCCTGGCGCCTGGGCCTCGGCCAACTGTTGCGGCATCCGCTGGCCGCTGCCGGCCAGGCCCTGGCCTTCGGCCTGATCCTGCTGGCCATGGGCCTGGTGGCCTTGCTGCGCGCCGAGCTGCTGGACACCTGGCAAGCGCAATTGCCCAAGGACGCACCCAACCACTTCGCCCTGAACATCCTCGCCGACGAGCGCCAGCCGTTCGCCGCACGCCTGGCGCAGATCAACGCCAGCGCCGCCCCGCTCTACCCGGTGATCCCTGGGCGCCTGATCGAGATCAACGGCCAGCCAGTGCGCCAGTTGGTGAGCAAGGAGTCCACCGGCGAGCGGGCGATCCAGCGCGACCTCAGCCTGACCTGGGCCGCCGAGCTCCCCCAGGGCAACACCCTGAGCGCCGGCCAGTGGTGGCAACCGGCAGTCCCTGCGGATGGGATACCCGGGGTATCGGTGGAAGCAGAGCTGGCGCAAAGCCTCAAGTTGAACCTCGGCGACCTGCTGACCTTCGACATCGGCGGTGATCAGCGCCAGGCGCGGGTGAGCAGCCTGCGCAGCGTGCACTGGGACAGTTTCCAGCCCAACTTCTACATGATCTTCCAGCCCGGCACCTTGCAGGGGCTGCCCGCCACCTATCTGACCAGCTTCTACCTGCCCCCGGGGCACGACCAGGACGTCGTCGCACTGTCACGGGCCTTCCCGGCGGCGACCATCCTCCAGGTCGACGCCTTGCTCGCCCAGCTACGCAGCATCCTTGCCCAGGTCACGCTGGCAGTGGAATACGTGCTGCTGTTCGTCCTCGCGGCAGGGCTGGCGGTCCTGTTCGCCGGCCTGCAGGCAACCCTTGACGAGCGAATCCGCCAGGGCGCCCTGCTGCGCGCCCTCGGGGCGCCGCGACCGCTGCTGGTCAAGGCACGACGCATCGAGTTCGGCTTGCTGGGCGCGGTCAGCGGGCTGCTGGCCGCGCTGGGCTGCGAGCTGATCACCTGGGGCTTGTACCGCTATGCGTTCGACCTGCAATGGGCACCCCACCCGTGGCTGCTGACGCTGCCGCTGGCCGGCGCAGTGCTGGTCGGCGGCGCCGGTGTGATCGGCACCCGCCGAGCGCTCAATGCCAGCCCGCTGGCGGTATTGCGCGAAGGTTGAGGCGCAGGGGGAGATCGTGGGGCGGGCGTGGCGACGCTACAGGTTGTAGCGAACCGAATTCACGTACCAGGTCGCTTCGCCAGTCGGCGTATGCACCAGTACCTCGTCGCCCTCCTCTTTCTTGAGCAAGGCGCGGGCCATGGGCGAGTCGATGGAAATGTAGTCGTTGCGCCCATGGATCTCGTCATAGCCGACGATGCGAAACTTCAATTGCTCGCCATCGTCGTTCTCGATCTCCACCCAGGCGCCGAAGAACACCCGCCCCTCCTGCTGCGGCGAATAGGCGACCACCTTGACGTCCTCGAGACGCTTGCGCAGGTAGCGCACCCGGCGGTCGATCTCACGCAGCAGCTTCTTGTTGTACTGGTAGTCGGCATTCTCGCTGCGATCCCCCAGCGATGCCGCCCAGGTGACCTTCTGGGTGATTTCCGGGCGATAGACCCGCCACAGGTGGTCGAGCTCCTTCTTCAGGGCCTCATGACCTTCCGTCGTGATGATGTTGGTGCTCAACGGCTGTCTCCTCAGTCCATCCACGGCAAGCGCCTGGCGCCCGCCGGGTGACCGAGCTTAACCAAAAAACGAGCGGGTGACATGTCGCTCAGGGGCGGGTGATCAGGCCTTGGCGGGCGATACGGGTCAACTGCCCGATCACTTCGGCGGCATCCTGCGCTGCCGGTGCCTGGATCACGGCCAAGTCGAAACGGTCGTTGCCGTACTGCTCGAGCTGATCGCAGGTGGCCAGGAACTGGATGAGGAATGCGCGTGCCTGCCCCTTGCGCCGGGAAAAACCGTCGAGATTGCGCAAGAGCGTGGGTTGATGCTGGCCGCCGAGCAGGATGCGCGGGGTACGGGAAGCCTGATCTTCAGGCAGGGGGGTCAAACAGACACTGGTACGTGGGCAACTCATGGAGTCTCTCTCCGCCTCGCCGATCCTGCTGGGCAGCGGTGGGAGGCGTCACCGAACCAGCGCTTTAGCGGTATTTCGGACGACCCGGTGGGGGCTGTCCCGCGCCCCGCAAGTAGCTGTTTAAATCGGCGCAATCCGTATGCTAGAGGGACACGCGCCAAGGTGCAAGCTGCACGTCGATGACTTTCGACTACTTGCAGCTTGCACCTTGGTTGGCACACCTGAGCTTCAGCGTGCGATCAGACGATCCAGCGACAGGCGGCCCGCACCTTCGATCAGCACCGCCACGCTGCCGGCCAGCAGTGCCAGGGCGAACTCATAGCCGTTGTTGGACATGAACAGACCGTTGTGGATATGCACCGAGAAAATGGCCACCACCAGGGTCACGGTCAGCACCAGCGCCGCCGGACGGGCCAGCAGGCCGACCACCAGGGCCAGGCCGCCGAAGAACTCGGCACTGCCGGACAGCAGGGCCATCAGGTAGCCCGGCGCCAGGCCGATGCTTTCCATCCACTGACCAGTACCTTCCAGGCCGTAGCCGCCGAACAGGCCGAACAGCTTCTGCGCACCATGGGCCATGAAGATGATACCGACCAGGATGCGCACGACGCTCAGGCCGAAACCGGCACGGGTAGCGAACAGGGCTTTGAGGGAGTGATTCATGATGCGTTTCCTTGAGTGAGCAGGTGTGTTGGATGAGCGCCATCCTAATCAAATTAACGAATAATAAAATGGCAAAAAATGCGCATTAATTATCGATGAATTCAATTGTTCAGCGCTTGGCCACTCGCTCCAGGGACGCCCGCTCGCGATTGAACGCCAGGAAGTACTTGTTCACGCTATTGACGAAATTCACCGGCCCCATGCCCACCTGCTCCATGGCCACACGCTCGGTCTGGAAGAACCACTGGTTGCCGTTGAGCCCGCGACGCCGGGCCTCGGCACGCATGGCCTGGACACGTTCCGGGCCAAGGTTGTAGGCGGCGAGGATGAACGCCATGCGCTCGCGCTCGTTGAGTTGGGGGCTGGCGAAGAACTTGCGGCGGATCATCGCCAGGTAGCGTGCACTGGCCTGGACATTGCCATCGACCGTGGCGGTATTGCTGATACCGACGCGCTGGGCCGCCGACGGCGTGATCTGCATCAGCCCATGGGCACCGCCCGAGCCGCGGGCATTCGGATTCAGCGTCGACTCCTTGAACGCCAGGGCCGCCAGGTTGAGCCAATCGATCTGTTGGGCACCACCATGCTTCTGCAATACCGGGCGCAATGATTCCAGACGCTGGCGATCCTGGCGCGCCAGCGGATTGTGCACCCGGTACTGGCGCCGGTAGATGCGCTCGAACGCGGCGTCCTGGTTCTCCGGCGCCCGATAACTGGCGAGGAAGCGGTCGACCGCAGCCTTGAACAGCGGTGCATCGCGGCGCACATACCAGCGCATGGCGCCAGGCTGGGCCAGGTGCAGGCGGGTGTCCAGGCGCAGACGCGGCATCACCCGTGCCCAGCGCTGGGCGATCGGCCGTTCGACCACCGTCAGCGGATAGATGCCGGCCTGGACCATCTCCAGCACATCCTCCACGGCCAGGCTTGGATCGACCCATTCGACCTTGATTGGCGCCCGCTTGCGCAAGGCCAACTGCTGGTTGATCACCTCGATCGCCGCGCCAGCGGCGCTGGCACTGGTCAAGGCCACGGTACGCCCGGACAACTGCTCGACCCGGCTGTAGCTGCGCTCGCCCTTGCGCCCTACCAGCAGCAAGGGCACCTGGTCGAGCACTGGTGCGCTGGCTTCGACGCCGCGCACCTGGGCGGGATCGAGCAATTCGCCCGGCGCGGCAAGATCGCCCTCGCCACGCTGCAAGGCGCCCAGCAACTGCTCCTTGGCCCGCGGGATGATCTTCAGCTCGATGCCCTTGCCGTCGGCTACCCGGGCATTGAGATAGTGCTCCAGCGCACGCAGGCGGTAGTACTCGACCCCTACCGGCTCGCCCTTGACCTCCCCGGAGCTGTTGCGGCTCTGGTTGACCAGCACCCGCACCACCCGGCTGCTACGCATCTGTTCCAGATCGCGGGCCTTGGCCACCGGCACATGCTGCTTTGGCCCAGGCTGCGCGGCATGCGCCGGCACCGTGGCCAGCAGCCCGGAAATCAACAGGGTCGACAACAGGATTCGCAACATGGGATTGAGGTCCGTGGGCGATTGACAGGCACCCGGGACTTACCAGGCGCGGAGGTCGTTCCATGACAAAAGACGCTAAAAGACCGCAGCAAACGTTTGAAGTTCTGGGCTTTTTCGCAAATTCCGGGATTTTGCTATGCTGGCCGCCCCGCGGCACGAGGTAGCACCATGCAACTGATCGATATCGGCGTCAACCTGACCAACAGCAGTTTTCATGACCAGCAGGCGGCCGTGTTCGAGCGCGCCATGACGGCTGGCGTGGCGCAACTGGTGCTCACCGGCACCAGCCTGGAGGTCAGCCAGGACGCCCTGGCGCTGTGCCTGCAACTGGATGAAAGCGGCCAACGGCTGTTCAGCACCGCCGGCGTACACCCCCACGACGCCAGCAGTTGGGACAGCACCAGCGCGCGCGAACTGCGCGATCTGCTGGCCCAGCCACGGGTCAGGGCCGTCGGCGAGTGCGGCCTGGACTTCAACCGTGACTTCTCCCCGCGCCCGCAACAGGAAAAGGCCCTGGAAGCGCAGCTGGCCCTGGCCGTCGAGCTGCGCCTGCCGGTGTTCCTCCATGAACGTGATGCCAGCGAGCGCCTGCTGGCCATTCTCAAGGACTTCCGCGACCACCTGCCTGGCGCCGTGGTGCACTGCTTCACCGGCGAACGCGATGCCCTTTTCGCCTACCTCGACCTCGACCTGCACATCGGCATCACCGGCTGGATCTGCGACGAACGCCGTGGCACGCACCTGCATCCGCTGGTCGGCAACATCCCTGTCGGCCGCCTGATGCTCGAAAGCGACGCGCCCTACCTGCTACCGCGCAGCCTGCGGCCCAAGCCGAAAAACGGCCGCAACGAACCGGCCTATCTGCCGCAAGTCCTGCGCGAAGTGGCTCTACATCGCGGTGAATCCACCGAGTACACCGCCGCCCACACTAGCGCCTGCGCTCGGGCCTTCTTCGAGCTGCCCGAGGTTTCTTGACGCATATCAAGGCCTGGGCTGGCCCTGGCGGGCACAATGATGGCACCTTGCCAATAATGTTTCCGCCAATTCAGAGAAGACCTTCCATGGGTGCCTGGCTTAGCAATATTTCCCTCAGATACAAGTTCTGGGCCGTCAATGCGGTGGCCTTCGTCACCACCTTGCTGCTGGTGCTCTACGCCGTCTATCTGGAGCAACAGACCCGGACCAGCAGTGCCGTGGCACAGGCCCAGAGCGAGGCCCGGCTGCTGGCGGCCTGGCCTGCCGGACAACCACTGCCCGCCCTGGACAACCTGATCAGCTGGCGCAGCGGACAGACGCCCTCTTTCGCCGGGGAACCCCTGGAAACGCTGCGCGATGGCCAGGGCTGGGTCGCGCTGCCCTCGCCCTGGATCCTCGGCGACAACCCCCTGGCCGGCGCCCAGGTGTTCCAGCAAGGCGACCGCCACCTGGCCGTGCTTGCCCAGTCTCCGAGCCTGCGTCAGGTGTATTTCGACCGTTTCGGCAACTATGCGGTGTGCGTGCTGGTGCTGATGCTGGCGATGCTCTGCGCCTCGCAACTGTTGATCCGCTTCCTGCTCAGCCAGCTCAATACCCTCAAGGACGTGATGCTGCACGTGGAGAAGACCGGCGACCTGGCTGCCCGGGTCCCCCTGGCCTGTGGCGACGAAGTCGGCCAGATGGCCGGTGCCTTCAATGCCATGCAAGCCACCTACCACCGGGTGGTCAGCACCGTCGCGCGCACCGCCGCCCAGCTCGACTCCGGCGCCGCGCGCCTGGCCGGCAGCATGGACGAAGTCCGCCACGGCATGATCGGCCAGCAGAGCGAGACCGACCAGGCCGCCACCGCCATCAACGAAATGACCGCCACCGTGCACCACATCGCCCAGCACGCCGGCGCCACCCGTGACCTGTCGCAGAGCGCCGACGCCCTGGCCGGCACCGGCCAGGCCGTGGTTGGCCGCGTGCAGGACTCGATCGCCGGGCTCTCCAGTGGCGTGCAGCAGACCGCCGAGATGATCCGCCAACTGGCCGACGACAGCCAGAAGATCAACAGCGTGGTCGGGGTGATCCACAGCATCGCCGAACAGACCAACCTGCTCGCCCTCAACGCCGCCATCGAAGCCGCCCGAGCGGGCGACCTGGGTCGCGGCTTCGCGGTGGTCGCCGACGAGGTGCGCAACCTGGCCAAGCGCGTGCAGACCTCCACCGACGAAATCACCACCATGGTCGCCGATTTGCAGGCCGGCACCCGCGACGCGGTGGACTTCATGCAGGAGAGTTCGTACAAGGCCGACGATTGCGTCAAGCAGGCGCGCGAGGCCGGCGAGGCCCTGGCCGAGATCACCAGTGCCGTGGCGCAGATGCGCGAGAGCAACACGCAGATCGCCGTGGCCGCCGAGCAGCAGAGCCAGGTGGCCGAGGAGATGAACCGCGCAGTGGTCAGCATTCGCGACGTCACCGAGGAAACCGTGCAGCAGACCGTTGGTTCGGCCACCACCAGCAACGAGTTGGCGACCCTGGCAGGCGAACTGAACAAAGCCATCGGCCAGCTCAAGCTCTAGCTCCACGCGGCTATGACCACCATAGCCAGCCTCGATTGGCCCCCTTGCGGGGGCCGCACTAAGCTTCTGGACATGTCTGCGAGGAACTGTCCATGAGCAAGCGACTGCCCAACCTGCCCGCCTGGCAATGGCGCGGCTACCACCACAACCACCGCCATCCGGCCAACCTGGTCCTGCACCTGATTGCCGTACCGCTGTTCATCCTCGGCGCGCTGCTGGTGCTGTCGGGGCTACTCGGCCTGGACCTGTCGCAGTTGGCGGTCGGCGCCATCGCCCTGATCGCCGGTCTCGGCCTGCAGCGCCAGGGGCATCGCCTGGAGGCCGAACAACCCGAGCCCTTCGCCAACCGCAAGGACGCCGTGCAACGGCTGCTGACCGAGCAGTTCATCACCTTTCCGCGATTCGTGCTGAGTGGGGCATGGTGGAAGGCATGGCGAGAGCGGCATACGCATCGGCATTGAGTTCGGTCGTATCACCGCGAACGAGGTGTCGCGAACGGGCCGCGTTGCGGTCCTGTCGCGAAACAAGGCCGCTCCTGCAAGGGGCTGCGGCCCAAATCAGGCAAACACCGTAACGGTCTGCCGGCTCAGCGCCACCAACGCCCCCTCTGCGGTCCACAGCGCCGCTGCGGCATGCCCATAGCCATCGCGCGCCTGCTCGGTCTCCACCACATAGCGGCACCAATCCAGCGTCGACAAGGTCGGCGCGGGCTGGATGAACTCGATGGTCCAGGTCAGGGTACTGCCCGCCGCCGGCTGCTTGAGGTGCGGCAACAGGCTTGGCGGCCAGGCATCCACCAGCGCCAGTACATGAGCCGCCTCGGCCGGCGCTTCGCTCACATCGCGCAAGCGCACCCATCCACCCATCTGGCGCGACGGATTGCCGCTGAACGGTAACCCGCCCACCGCCCACCGCAAGGCCACATGGCGCATGAATTCGGGGGTGACACCCTTGATGAAGGGCAGTTCTGGCGCAGCCTGCTCAAGAGGCTTCAGAGGTGCCGCTGGCAACGCCTCGACAGCCACCACCGATGGCCTGCCGGCGCCGAAGCTACCTTGCACAAGGGTCACCACCTGCCCGCCCTGCACCGCACGACCGAGCAAGGTGCTCACCGCCTTGCCCTCGCGCAGCACCTCCACCTCCAGACTGATCGGTACATCCGGTGCAGCCGGCCCGACGAAGGTGATGGCCAGCGAACGCACCGGGCGATCGTCGGCGAGCTTCTGCCGCATCGCCTCATGCAGCATCGCCGCCATCAGGCCGCCAAACACCGCGCGCCCCTGCGCCCAGCTCGGCGGTACGACGACTGCCTCGGGCTGCGCACGCGCCGCCATCAACAACTCTGTGAAGTTCATGCACCGGGCTCCTGCGCAAAAGTCTCGATCTTAACCAGCATGCGCAGTCACGGCAGCCCGCATTTCGGTCATTCGCCGGGGCGAATACTCATCCGCTCCACGCAATCAACGCCGCGCCAGGGCCTTGCGCAGTGCATCCAGGGTGATATCGGACTCGCCTTCGGCCGCCTGCAACTCCTGCTCCCAGGCCATCGTACAACCGGACAGGTCACGCTGATCGCGCGCCTGGAGCAACCACTGCACCCGGTCATGCCAATCGCCCAGGTCGCCCTGGGCCTGCCTGAGCAAGCGTTGCAGACGTTTGCCGGCATGTCCGAGCTGCGGATAGGCCTCGGCGCCGTACCGCGCGCGCTTGATCAGCAAGCGCAGGCGATGACGGTCATGGGCCGGGTCATCCAGCGCGGCCCGTAACGCACGCCACTGTTTTTCCAGGCGCTTGTCGAGCCGTCGGCGCAAATGCTCGGCCAGCCCCTCGCGTCCAGCCGCACGCAGGAACATCGGAAAGGCCTCGAGAATCGCCAGTACCCGATGCAGTTGCGGGCTGGCCGCGACACCGGCGAAGGTCCGCGCCCGCCCTTCCAGGCGGCGTTCGCCCGCCTGGCCATGGCCTTGCGCGATCAACTGCGCAGCCAGCACCTCACGATCACGCAACGGCGTCGTGAGGGTGCCCAGGGACTTCGCAGCGTCCTCCAGGTGATCGACCCCTGGCAAGCCACGCAACGGCCGTAGCAGGCTGCGCAGGCGTCGCAGCGTGGTGCGCAGGTCATGCAGTGCCTCGCTGTCGGTATCGGCAGCCAGGCGCTCGCGACAGGCCAGCAGGCGCACGTCCAGCACCAGCACCTGGGCAACCACATGGTCGAGCATGGCGGACATGCGCACCTCCCTGATCAACGACCGGCGCGAGACTCACGAATGTAGAACCGGGCCTTCTCGGCCTTGTGGGTGCAGCCTTCGAAACCTTCGAACTGTTGCTGGGTCTTGGCGCCGGTCAGCAGCGACAGCGCCTTGGAGTAGCTGACGGTGCCGGCGAAGCCTTCCGCCTTGGCCAGGTCAAGCTCCTTCCAGGCGGCATCGAGCTGGGTCGCGCAGCTGTCGCGGTAAGCCGTCTTGCCCGCGCAGCCGCTCAGGGCCAGGGCAATCAGAGGAAGGATGATCCAGGCTTTCATGGGTGTTACCTCGGGTAAATGACAAAGGTCGCCGTTCGACGACTGAACGAACGGAAAGTGCCCTGCTCAGCGTAGCTCAGCGCGGACCACATTGAAGCACAGGCGGCAATGGGTGCATTGTTGGACCATCGTTGCACAGGCACAGGGGGACCATCATGGGTAAACGCGTGGCATTGGTGCTGGGTTCAGGCGGCGCCCGGGGGTACGCACATATTGGCGTGATCGAGGAAATCGAGCGCCGCGGCTATGAGATCGCCTGCATCGCGGGCTGCTCCATGGGGGCGGTGATCGGCGGCATCTACGCGGCCGGCAAGCTCGACGAATACCGCAGCTGGATCGAAAGCCTGGACTACCTCGACGTGCTGCGCCTGGTGGATGTCAGCTTCCGCCTGGGCGCCATCCGCGGCGACAAGGTGTTCGGACAGATCCGCAAGATTGTCGGCGAGATCAACATCGAACAGTTGCGCATCCCCTACACCGCAGTCGCCGCCGACCTTACCAACCAGCAGGAGATCTGGTTCCAGGAGGGCTGCCTGCACCAGGCCATGCGCGCCTCGGCGGCGATCCCGAGCCTGTTCACCCCGGTGATGCAAGGCAATCGCATGCTGGTCGACGGCGGCATCCTCAATCCCTTGCCCATCGTCCCGGTGGTGTCCAGCCACTGCGACCTGATCATCGCCGTCAACCTCAACGCCACCAACCAGAAGCAGTACCAGTTGCCGGTGATCGAACGACCCGCGGCGTTCAAGATGCGTTTCGAGGCCCTGATCAGCTCGCTCGGCTCGCGCCTGCCCTTCCGACGCAAGCCAGCGGAACAATTGATGCGCATCGAGCAGGAGATCGGCGCCGAGAGCTTAGCGTCATCCAACCCCTGGCTGGGAGAAAGTGCCGAGCCGGAAGGCCAGCAGCCGGCGGCGGCGCCGGAAAGCGAAGGCGCGCCGCGCTCGGCCACCGGCTCGTTCATCATCGACAACGTGGGACCGGCGTCGCTGCTCGACCTGATCAACCAGAGCTTCGAGGTCATGCAGACTTCACTGGCGCAGTACAAGATCGCGGGCTATCCACCGGACATACTGATCAACGTGCCCAAGCGGGTGTGCCGGTTCTTCGAGTTCTACAAGGCACCGGAGCTGATTGCCCTGGGGCGGGAGATCGCGCGGGACACGCTGGACAGCCACGAACGCGAGCGGCGCTAGACCGCCGGAAGCACCATGCTGACGCAGGCGCACAGCGCAGAAACGAAACAGGCCGCATAAGCGGCCTGTTTCGCGTTCAGTGCAACACTCAGTAGCGAGTGATGTCGGCACTGCCTTCGAGCTGCTTGCGGTAGGCCGCGAAGTCCTGCGAGCCGGCACGCGAAGCGAGGTAGCGACGGATCTGCGCCTTCTCGTCCTCGGTGGCGGCAGCCCCTTCGTTGACGCCCTTGAGCTGGATCACCACCAGGCTGCCATCGGCCAGGACCACGCTGCCATAAGCAGGCTTGTCCTTCGACTCCGGCTTGGCCATGCGGAACACCGCCTGCAGCTCAGCCGGATCGATGCCGTCCTGACCGCGGGTGGCGGCCTCCTGAACGGTCCAGTGCTGGCTGCCCGGGGCGACCGAACCGTCACGCAGGCCGGCGATCAGCTTGTCGGCCTTGGCCTTGAGTTCGGCGGTCGCCTTCTCCTTGGCCAGGTGCTCGCTGATTTTCTTGGCCACCGCTTCCAGCGGCATTTGCTCCGGCTTGCGATGTTCCTTGACGCGCAGCACGACGACAGTCTCGGGATCGAGTTCGATGCCGTTGCTGTTGGCGCCTTCGTCCAGCACTTCCTCACTGAAGGCGGCCTGGATCACGCCACGGTTGGCGGTGATACCTTCGCCGCCTTCACGGCCGAACGGCGCGGAAGTCTGGACTTTCAGGCCCAGGTCCTGGGCTGGCTGGGCCAGGTCGGAAGCCTCGAACGCGGCGTCCTCGAGCTGCTTGGTCACCTCGACGAAACGCTGCTCCACCTGCTGGGTCTTCAGCTCGTGGGTCAGCTTGTCCTTGAGGCTGGCGAAGCTAGGCACGTCAGGTGCCTGGACACCCAGCAGCTTGATCAGGTGGTAACCGTACTCGGTACGGACCGGCGCGGACACCTGGTCCTTGCCCAGCTTGTTCAGCGCATCCTCGAAGGCCGGGTCGTAGACGCCCGGACCAGCGAAGCCAAGGTCGCCACCGCTGTTGGCCGAGCCAGGATCCTGGGAGAACTCCTTGGCCAGCTTGGCGAAGTCTTCACCCTTGGCCAGGCGCTGCTGGATCTCCTCGATGCGGGCCTTGGCCTGCGCGTCGCTGGTCTTGTCGTTGACCTCGATGAGAATGTGCGCGGCATGGCGCTGCTCGCCGAGGTTGGCGATTTCCTTCTCGTACAGCGCCTTGAGTTCGTCGTCGTTGACCTTGACCTGGTCGAAGAAGGCCGACTTCTTCAGCTCGATGTAGTCGATGACCACCTGGTCGCGGGTCATGAACTCCTTGGCATGCTGGTCGTAATGAGCCTTGACCTCGTCGTCGCTCACCTTGACCGCGGCCGGATCGGCCTTGAAGGTCAGCGAGGCGAAATCGCGGGTCTGCTTCTCCAGGCGGGCGAACGCCTCGACCTGCTTGTCGGTGACGAAGCTGCTGCCGGCAATGCCGGTGCGCAGTTGGCCGATGAGCATTTCCTGGGCGAGCATCTCGCGGAACTGCATACGGCCGTAGCCCATCTGGCGGATGACTGCATCGAAGCGCTCGGCGCTGAACTTGCCATCGACCTGGAACTCAGGCGTCTGCAGGATCAACTGGTCAAGCGCTGCCTCGGAGAAGGCGAACTTGGCGTCCTCGGCCCCCTGCAACAGCAGCTTGCGATCGATCAGCCCCTTGAGCGCGGCTTCACGCAGCATCTTCTCGTCCAGCAGCGCAGGGTCGAAGTCCTTGCCCAGCTGTTGCATCAGCTGGCGGCGCTGCATGTCGACAGCCTGGCTCAGCTCGTTCTGGCTGATGGTCTGGCCGTTCACCTTGGCGGCGTCCTGACTGTGGCTGGTGGCCTTGAAGATGGCTTCGAAGCCGGTCAATGCCATCAGCACGACAATGAGGCCAATGATGGTCTTGGCAATCCAACCTTGTGAATTGTCCCTGATATTCTGCAGCATGCGTCCCCCAGAAACGGTTGTACCACTGCGTCGACAACCGCGGAGCGTGGGTAGAGTCCTGATAAAAGAAAGGCGCATCCAGTGGATGCGCCTTCTCGAAGCGAGCGTGCCAGCGGGAACGTTTGCGACCCCGCCGTCACGCGGTCGGCCCTGGCGAACCCGGGCCGGCTGAAAGAGACGACTTAGTTGACGGCGTCTTTCAGGCCTTTACCAGCCTTGAAGCCTGGAACCTTGGCAGCAGCGATCTTGATCGCCTTGCCGGTTTGCGGGTTGCGGCCGGTGCGCTCGGCGCGCTCCTTGACCGAGAAGGTACCGAAGCCGACCAGGACGACGTCGTCGCCTGCTTTCAGGGCACCGGTCACGGAGTCGATCACAGCATCCAGAGCTTTGCCAGCGGCAGCCTTGGAAATGTCAGCCGATACAGCGATAGCGTCAATCAGTTCCGACTTGTTCACTCTAAGTCCCCTTATATCACTATTGAGTTTGTTTCTAAGTATGTATTGAAAAGCTTATGAAACGTGCGCTGGGTGGCCTGTTGACAATGGCGTGCCGCTTTATAGCAAGGGCCCGAAAAAGCTGTCAACCAACGCCCCCCAGCGAAATACGTACTAGTGCGTGCTGATTCTTTCCTTAGCATCGCCGTCGCGCTTTTCATCTTTCGCGACAATCTCCGGAGCCACATCTGGCAAGGGCTCCGGGGCGTATTGCAGCGCAATTTGGAGGACTTCGTCAATCCATTTGACCGGTTTGATCTGAAGATCCTGTTTGATATTTTCCGGAATCTCCTTGAGGTCGCGAACGTTCTCCTCGGGAATGATCACCGTCTTGATCCCGCCGCGGTGTGCCGCCAGCAGTTTCTCCTTGAGGCCACCGATCGCCAGGACCTGGCCACGCAGGGTGATCTCGCCGGTCATCGCCACATCGGCGCGCACCGGAATCTGCGTCAGTGCCGAGACCAGCGCGGTGCACATGCCGATACCCGCGCTCGGGCCATCCTTCGGCGTGGCGCCTTCCGGCATATGGATGTGAACGTCGTGCTTTTCATGGAAGTCAGCGGCGATCCCCAGGCTTCGTGCACGGCTGCGCACCACGGTCTGCGCGGCGGTGATCGACTCGACCATGACATCGCCAAGCGAGCCGGTCTTGATCAACTGCCCCTTGCCCGGGATGACCACGGCCTCGATGGTCAGCAGTTCGCCACCCACCTGAGTCCAGGCCAGGCCGGTGACCTGGCCAATCTGGTCCTGCTGCTCGGCCAGGCCGTAACGGAACTTGCGCACGCCCAGCAGGTGCTCGAGCTGCTCGCCGGCAACCTTGACCTTCACCTGCTTCTGCCCGGTGTGTTCCTTGACCACCTTGCGGCAGACCTTGGCGATCTGGCGCTCAAGACCACGTACGCCGGCTTCGCGGGTGTAGTAGCGGATGATGTCGCGGATCGCCGAGACGTCGACGTCCAGCTCGTCCTTCTTCAAGCCGTTGGCCTTGACCTGCTTGGGCACCAGGTACTTGACCGCGATGTTGATCTTCTCGTCCTCGGTGTAGCCCGGCAGGCGGATGACTTCCATCCGGTCGAGCAGCGCCGGTGGAATGTTCATCGAGTTCGAGGTGCACAGGAACATCACGTCCGAGAGGTCGTAGTCGACTTCCAGATAGTGATCGTTGAAGTTGTGGTTCTGCTCGGGGTCGAGCACCTCGAGCAATGCCGAGGCCGGATCGCCACGCATGTCGCTGCCCATCTTGTCGATTTCGTCGAGCAGGAAGAGCGGATTACGTACACCAACCTTGGTCATCTTCTGAATCAGACGACCCGGCATCGAGCCGATGTAGGTACGCCGGTGACCGCGAATCTCGGCCTCGTCACGCACGCCGCCAAGCGCCATGCGCACGAACTTGCGATTGGTGGCGGCGGCGATCGACTCGGCCAGCGAGGTCTTGCCCACGCCGGGCGGGCCAACCAGGCACAGCACCGGTCCGCGAATCTTCTTCACCCGCTTCTGCACGGCGAGGTACTCGAGGATGCGCTCCTTGACCTCTTCCAGACCGTAGTGGTCCGAATCGAGGATTTCCTCGGCCTTGGCCAGGTCCAGGCGTACCTTGCTCTGAGCCTTCCACGGCACCTGCACCAACCAGTCGAGGTAGGAACGGACCACAGTGGCCTCGGCCGACATCGGCGACATCTGCTTGAGCTTGTTCAGCTCGGCCTGGGCCTTGGCCAGGGCGTCCTTCGGCAGGCCGGCGGCGTCGATGCGCTTTTTCAGCTCTTCGACTTCGTTATGCCCCTCGTCACCATCGCCGAGCTCTTTCTGAATGGCCTTCATCTGCTCATTCAGGTAGTACTCGCGCTGGCTGCGCTCCATCTGCTTCTTGACCCGGCCACGGATGCGCTTCTCGACTTGCAGCAGGTCGATTTCGGCGTCCAGCAGCGCCAGGACGTGCTCGACGCGAGCCTGCAACTCGACGAGTTCGAGGATCTCCTGCTTCTGCTCGATCTTCAGGGCCATGTGTGCGGCCATGGTATCGACCAGACGACCAGGCTCCTCGATGCTGTTCAGCGACGACAGCACCTCGGCCGGGACCTTCTTGCCCAGTTGCACATACTGCTCGAACTGCGACAGCAAGGTGCGCACGAAGACTTCGGACTCGCGCTCGGCGGCCTCGGCCTCGTCGATCAGTGCAACCTGGGCACGGATGTGCCCATCGACCTCGGTGAAACGCTCGACCGCGCCGCGCTGCTCGCCCTCGACCAGCACCTTGACGGTGCCATCGGGCAGCTTGAGCAGTTGCAGGACAGTAGCGACGGTACCGACGCGATACAGGGCGTCTTCGCCCGGATCATCGTCGGCGGGATTCTTCTGGGCCAGCAGCAGGATCTGCTTTTCGCCCGTCATCGCAGCCTCGAGGGCTTCGATGGACTTCTCACGCCCCACGAACAGCGGGATGACCATATGCGGATAGACGACAACGTCACGCAATGGCAGAAGAGGCAAGTCGAGGGTGGTCTTCATGATTTCGCCTCTACAGCGGCCTTGTGGCCGGAAACCTTTGGAAATGGTGCTTGGGGCTAATGTGGGGGCAGCCCTGGCAAATTACAAGCGCCTGGCCCATGAAATGCAAAAAGGGGCCCGAAGGCCCCTTTCTGCAATGCCACCCCTTGCCCGATCAGGCGTCGGGGGCAGCCTTGGCTTGCGGCTCGCTGTTCTCGTAGATCAGCAGCGGCTGCGAAGTCCCTTCGATGACGCTCTCGTCGATGACCACCTTGCTGACTTCCTTCTGCGAAGGAATTTCGTACATGGTATCGAGCAGCACGCCCTCGAGGATCGAACGCAGGCCACGGGCACCGGTTTTGCGCTCCAGGGCCTTGCGGGCAACGGCCTTGAGCGCATCGCTGCGGAACTCGAGGTCGACGTTTTCCATCTCGAACAGCTTGGCGTATTGCTTGGTCAGCGCATTCTTCGGCTCGGTGAGGATCTGCATCAGTGCAGCCTCGTCCAACTCGTCCAGAGTCGCCAGGACCGGCAGACGGCCGACGAACTCGGGAATGAGGCCGAACTTGACCAGATCGTCCGGCTCGACTTCACGCAGCGACTCGCCGACTTTCTTGCCTTCTTCCTTACTGCGCACTTCAGCACCGAAACCGATGCCACCCTTGGTGGAACGGTTCTGGATGACCTTTTCCAGGCCAGAGAAGGCGCCACCGCAGATGAACAGGATATTGCGGGTATCGACCTGCAGGAACTCCTGTTGCGGGTGCTTGCGACCGCCTTGCGGCGGAACCGAGGCCACGGTGCCTTCGATCAGCTTCAGCAGCGCCTGCTGCACGCCCTCGCCCGAGACGTCACGGGTGATGGACGGGTTGTCCGACTTGCGCGAGATCTTGTCGATTTCATCGATGTAGACGATGCCCATCTGGGCCTTTTCCACGTCGTAGTCGCACTTCTGCAGCAGTTTCTGAATGATGTTCTCGACGTCCTCACCCACATAACCGGCTTCGGTCAGGGTGGTGGCGTCGGCGATGGTGAACGGTACATTCAACAGGCGTGCAAGGGTTTCGGCAAGCAGGGTCTTGCCCGAGCCGGTAGGCCCGATCAGCAGGATGTTGCTCTTGCCGAGTTCGACTTCGTCGCCCTTCTTGTCACGCTGGTTCAGGCGCTTGTAGTGGTTGTACACCGCTACGGAGAGCACCTTCTTGGCGCGTTCCTGACCAATGACGTACTGGTCCAGGATTCCGCTGATTTCTTTCGGCGAGGGTAGTTTGTGCGCGCTGCTCTCGGCCTGGGCTTCCTGCACCTCCTCACGGATGATGTCATTGCACAGGTCGACGCACTCGTCGCAGATAAATACCGAGGGGCCGGCAATCAACTTGCGCACTTCGTGCTGGCTTTTGCCGCAGAAGGAGCAATAGAGCAATTTGCCGTTGTCCTCGCCGTTACGGGTGTCAGTCATTCGATCGATCCAATCCGGTAGGCTTGAAACACAAGATGAAGGCAATCGCAGGCTTTTTCAAGTCCGCGGGCGGGCGCAATCCGCGCCCGCCCGCTCTGGCGCATTGCTTCAGGATGCCAGTTGCCGCTTGTCGTAGACCGAGTCGATCAGGCCGTACTCGGCCGCGCGCTGGGCGCTCATGAAGTTGTCACGCTCGGTATCGCGCTTGATGGTCTCGAGGTCCTGGCCGGTGTGGTGGGCCAACAGCTCGTTCAGGCGCGCCTTGATGTTGAGGATTTCCTGGGCATGGATCTCGATATCGGTCGCCTGGCCCTGGAAGCCGCCGAGCGGCTGGTGAATCATCACGCGCGAGTTCGGCAGGCAGTGACGCTTGCCAGCGGCACCAGCCGCCAGCAGGAAGGCGCCCATGCTGCAGGCCTGACCGATACAGATGGTCGAGACGTCCGGCTTGATGAACTGCATGGTGTCGTAGATCGACATGCCGGCGGTTACCGAACCACCCGGCGAGTTGATGTACAGATGGATATCCTTGTCCGGGTTTTCCGCTTCAAGGAACAGCAGCTGCGCCACCACCAGGTTGGCCATGTAGTCTTCTACGGGGCCGACCAGGAAGATCACGCGCTCCTTCAGGAGGCGCGAATAGATGTCGTAGGCACGTTCGCCACGGGCGGACTGCTCGATAACCATCGGGACCAGGCCGCCCGCGGCCTGGATGTCAGAGCTCTGCTGAATATAAGAATTGCGGGACATGTCCTGCACTCACTCCCAAATAGTCATGGCTTGAATACGCACAAGCCAGCTCGAAGGCTGGCTTGTGGGGGTTTCCTACGAGAGAAGCCTGTTACTCAGCGGCAGGTGCCTGTGCTGGCTTGACAGCTTCTTCGTACGAGACCGACTTGTCGGTCACAGTCGCTTTCTGGAGGACAGTATCTACAACTTGTTCTTCCAGTACAACCGAGCGAACTTCGTTCAGTTGCTGGTCGTTCTTGTAGTACCAGGCGATGACCTGTTCAGGCTCCTGGTAAGCCGAGGCCATTTCCTCGATCACTTCGCGAACCTTGGCTTCGTCCGGCTTCAGGTCGAACTGCTTGACCACTTCGGCGACGATCAGACCCAGGACCACGCGACGCTTGGCCTGCTCTTCGAACAGCTCGGCTGGCAGTTGATCAGGCTTGATGTTGCCGCCGAACTGCTGAACGGCCTGCACGCGCAGACGGTTGACTTCGTTTTCCAGCAGGGCTTTCGGCACTTCGATCGGGTTGGCGGCCAGCAGACCGTCCATGACTTGGTTCTTGACCTTGGCCTTGATCGCCTGGCGCAGCTCACGCTCCATGTTCTTGCGAACTTCGGCGCGGAAGCCTTCCAGGGTCGACTCCTTGATGCCGAACTGGGCGAAGAAGGCTTCGTTCAGCTCTGGCAGCACAGGCGCCGAAACGCTGTTGACGGTGATGGTGAACTCGGCAGCCTTGCCGGCCAGGTCGAGGTTCTGATAATCCTCGGGGAAGGTCACGTTGACCACGCGCTCTTCGCCCGCCTTGGCGCCAACCAGGCCGTCTTCGAAGCCCGGGATCATGCGGCCGGAGCCCAGTACCAGCTGGGTGCCCTTGG
Source organism: Pantoea sp. Cy-639 (assembly GCF_011752525.1). Lineage (GTDB taxonomy): Bacteria > Pseudomonadota > Gammaproteobacteria > Pseudomonadales > Pseudomonadaceae > Aquipseudomonas. The sequence goes on from NZ_VWXI01000012.1 coordinate 165,834, forward strand.
CCGAACCGCCAGCGAAGGCCTCACCGTCGATCTTGCCGACGAAGTCGATGTTGACCTGGTCGTCATTGGCCGCGGCGCGCTCGACAGCTTCGAAGCGGGTGTTCTGCTTGCGCAGGACTTCCAGCATGTTGTCCAGGTCGGCGTCAGCCACTTCGGCGCTCAGGCGCTCGACAGCGATCGACTCGAAACCGGCAACGGTGAACTCAGGGAAGACTTCGAAGATAGCGACGAACTCGAGGTCCTTGCCCTTCTCGAACGACTTGGGCTCGACGGCCGGGGCGCCGGCCGGGTTCAGCTTCTGCTCGACGATGGCTTCATAGAAGGAAGCCTGGACCAGGTCGCCGAAGGCTTCCTGACGGGCGTCGGCTTCGAAACGCTGACGGATCACGCTCATTGGCACCTTGCCTGGGCGGAAGCCGGCAACCTTGGCGCGTTTGGCAGTCTGTTGCAGACGCTTGTTGACTTCGTTCTCGACGCGCTCGGCCGGAACGGCGATGGTCATGCGGCGCTCGAGAGCGGAAGTGTTTTCAACAGAAACTTGCATGGATATTCCTCGTTGCACAGACGTTAGCCGGCGATAGCCCGACTCCAGAATCAAGGGCAAGCATTCTAGTGACTCGCGCACCAGAAGTCACCCCACCCGGGAGGTCGGCGATCGACACCGGTCGATTTCATTGAAAGGCCCGCCCTGCGCGGGATCGAGCCCATGTCATCAGCGACCATGCGACACCCCTGGCGGCGCGTGGCGGTAAAACCTTGTCAAACAACCAGCAAGAAGACCGCACCCTTTTTTATTGCGGATCGATCTCGTTGAACTGGCAGTACTCTTCCCACTCCATCCCCAGTGCCTCGGCGACCTCGCGATGAGTCTCCAAGCGCATGGCCTGCAACTGCTCGGGCGACTCGGCGATCAACTGCAACGCATACTCCCAAGGCTCGACACCCTGCTCCTGCGCCGCATCCTCGAACGCCCACTCGATCTGCTGCGCCTGCTCCCGCGCACCCAGATCACGGATCTCCTCGAGCATCTGCGGATTGATTTCGGCGAATCGTTGCAGCGCCAGGGCCTGGCGCGCCTCTTTTGCAATCATGTGTGCTCTTCCTCTACCGGCACGCTGCGCCGGATGCTCAACCGGCTGAAATCTATCAGCTTTTATTGCACCACCACCAGAGGCCGCCATTACCGGGCGACAGAAACGACAAAGGCGCCAGATCTTGCGATCATGGCGCCTTTGAAAAAGATGGGGTGGACGATGGGAATCGAACCCACGACAACTGGAATCACAATCCAGCGCTCTACCAACTGAGCTACGCCCACCATTGAAGCAGTGTTGCGGTACCAACATTGAAACTTACAGAAGCATGGTGCGGACGAAGAGACTCGAACTCTTACAGCTTGCGCCGCTGGAACCTAAATCCAGTGTGTCTACCAATTTCACCACGTCCGCATGCAACTCAAAAACAAAGGCGCCGGATCATACAATCAAGGCGCCCCTGAAAAATCTGGGGTGGACGATGGGAATCGAACCCACGACAACTGGAATCACAATCCAGCGCTCTACCAACTGAGCTACGCCCACCATAGTGCGGTACTACCGATTACTTGCCCAGGCCTTAATGGCGCACCCGGCAGGACTCGAACCTGCGACCATCCGCTTAGAAGGCGGATGCTCTATCCAGCTGAGCTACGGGCGCTTAAGCTTCCAGCCGACCAAAGAAGCGAAACGCTTGCCTTGCCCGACATTGCCAACCCGTGCCAGGCAGTGCCCGACAAGTGCGGCGAATCTTATAGACGGCCCCATTAGCCGTCAACACCTTTCTCAAAAAAATTTAATTTATTGAAGGGCTTAGGGAATTTGCCCGACCACCCGCCTTTGCCCTTGGGCCAGGTCGTGCGAGAATGCCGCTTCTTATATGTTCCCTTCTCGATGGTTAATCACGCGTCTATGACTGCACACCTTATCGATGGCAAGGCGATCGCCGCCAACCTGCGCCAGCAGATCGCCCAACGTGTCGCCGAGCGCCGCCAGCAAGGCCTGCGCACGCCTGGCCTGGCGGTGATCCTGGTCGGCACCGACCCGGCCTCCCAAGTCTATGTCTCGCACAAGCGCAAGGACTGCGAAGAGGTCGGCTTCATTTCCCAGGCGTTCGACCTGCCCAGCGATACCACGCAGCAAGCCCTGACCGACCTGATCGACCGCCTCAACGACGACCCGGCTGTCGATGGCATCCTGCTGCAGTTGCCGCTGCCGGCGCACCTGGACGCCTCGCTGCTGCTCGAGCGCATCCGCCCGGACAAGGACGTCGACGGCTTCCACCCCTACAACATCGGGCGCCTCGCCCAGCGCATCCCGTTGCTGCGCCCGTGCACCCCGAAGGGCATCATGACCCTGCTGGAAAGTACCGGCCAGGACCTGTACGGCATGAACGCGGTGATCGTCGGCGCCTCCAATATCGTCGGCCGCCCCATGGCCATGGAGTTGCTGCTGGCCGGCTGCACCGTCACCGTCTGCCACCGCTTCACCAAGGACCTTGCCGGTCATGTCGGCCGCGCCGACCTGGTGGTGGTCGCCGCCGGCAAGCCAGGCCTGGTCAAGGGTGAATGGATCAAGGAAGGCGCCATCGTCATCGACGTCGGCATCAACCGCCAGGACGACGGCAAGCTGGTCGGCGACGTGGTCTACGAGACCGCCCTGCCCCGCGCCGGCTGGATCACCCCGGTACCCGGCGGGGTCGGCCCGATGACCCGCGCCTGCCTGCTGGAAAATACCTTGTATGCAGCGGAAGAACTGCACAAGTAAGTTGCTCCGGCAATGAATGGAACGGCGCCCCTCGAGGCGCCGTTTCTGTTTGCATGCCAGGATTTCGCGGGAGCGGGCTTGCTCCAGGCTGAATGGTTGCGCCATATCGCGAGACAAGCCAGCCCCATGCACATGCAGCACCGTGCACCCGCCTCGAAGACAGGATGATCTTCTGCGTCGATCGCATCATCTTTGAGCCATGGCAGCCGATTCGGCTGATAGCCACCCAGTTTCAGCTGGTTCCGGCTGCCGCTGATTCGCGCTTCAGCCGGGATTTCCCCGCGATCCCCTCGACAATGGTCACACAGCCCACCCGTGGATGCGTGCCCAATGCAAACAACAAATACCGTCCTCATGATTCGCCCGGCGCGGTTCGCCTTCAACCCGGACACCGCCGTCAACAACCGTTTCCAACAGCCGCCACTGGACCCACAAGCCGCCAGCGAGAAGGCCCTGGAGGAGTTCGACGACTACGTCGACAGCCTGCGCCGGCACGGCGTCGAGGTGCTGGTGGTGCAGGATACCCCCGAGCCCCATACCCCCGATTCGATCTTCCCCAACAACTGGTGGAGCAGCCACGCCGACGGCAGCCTGGTGCTCTACCCAATGGAAGGCCAGAACCGCCGTCTCGAACGCAGCAAGGGCGTGCTGCAGGTCCTGGAGGAGCGCTTTGCCATCCAGCGCACCATCGACCTGAGCCCGCTGGAACAGCAGAATCTGTTCCTCGAAGGCACCGGCAGCATGGTTCTGGACCGCGAGCACCGGATCAGCTACGCCTGCCACTCCGGGCGCACCCACGAGCAGGCCCTGCGCCAGTTCGCCGAACGTCTCGACTACCGCCTGTGCCTGTTCCACGCAGTCGACCGCCAGCAGGCGCCGATCTACCACAGCAACGTGATGATGAACGTCGGCCGCCAGCTCGCCGTGGCCTGCCTCGACGCCCTGCCCCACGCCGACGAACGCCACGCCCTGGAGCACTCGCTGCGCGATACCGGCAAGCAGGTCCTGGCCCTGGGTCACGCTCAGCTTGAGCGTTTCGCCGGCAACATGCTCGAGGTCCACGACCGCGACGGCCGCTCGCTGCTGGTGATGTCGCGCAGCGCCTGGAACGCGCTCGACCAGCGGCAACGCCAGCAGGTCGAGCGCCATAGCCGGCCACTGGTGGTCAACATCGACCACATCGAACGCATTGGCGGCGGCAGCGCCCGCTGCATGCTCGCCGAAGTCCACCTGCCCTCGCGCCACTGACTTGAAAAGGAGAATCACCATGACCCGCTACATCGACGTGCAGGACCTCGCCCGCCTGGTCAACCGCAAGGGCCTGGCCACCTGCCTGGAAGAGATGGCCGAGTACATCCGCCAGGACTACCTGCGCTGGCACGACTTCGAGAAGTGCGCCCGCCTGGCCAACCACTCCCCGGATGGCGTGATCGAACTGATGCCGGTATCCGACGCCAACCTCTACGCCTTCAAGTACGTCAACGGACACCCGAAGAACACCCAGGCCGGCCTGCTCACGGTGATGGCCTTCGGCGCTCTGGGTGACGTCGACACTGGCGCGCCGATGCTGCTCAGCGAAATGACCCTGACCACCGCGATCCGCACCGCGGCCACGTCGGCCCTGGCCGCCCGCTACCTGGCGCGCAAGGACAGCAAACGCATGGCGCTGATCGGCAACGGCTCGCAGAGCGAATTCCAGGCCATCGCCTTCCACACCCTGCTGGGCATCGAAGAGATCCGCCTGTTCGACATCGACCGCCGGGCCTGCGAGAAACTCGCGGCCAACCTGGCCGGCTACCCGCAGTTGAAGCTGGTCATCGCCGACTCCGTCGCTGCCGCGGTACGTGGCGCCGACATCGTCACCACGGTCACCGCCGACAAAGCCTACGCCACCATCCTCACCCCGGAGATGATCGAACCGGGGATGCACCTGAATGCCGTCGGTGGCGACTGCCCGGGCAAGACCGAACTGCACCGCGACATCGTCGAGCGCGCACGGGTAATCGTCGAGTATGAGCCGCAGAGCCGTATCGAGGGCGAGATCCAGCAGATGCCCGCCGACTCGCCGACCACCGAGTTCTGGCAAGTGGTCGAGGGGCGCGCGACAGGTCGGGAAAGCGCGTCGCAGGTGACCCTGTTCGACTCGGTCGGCTTCGCCCTGGAGGACTACTCCGCACTGCGTTACGTGCTGGACGTGGCCAAGACGCTGGAGATAGGGCATGACATCGCCCTGGTGCCGGACCTCAAGAACCCGAAGGACTTGTTCGCCTTGCTGCGGCCAGCCCCGGCCAAGGTCAAGGCCGACGCAGCCTGATGATCGCTTGCCGGCGAGCACCGATACGGCCGGTGTCATTCACCGCGCTGCCGGGCTCGCCGGCACGGATACGGATGCGACGGCCGGAGGACTGACCGAAACCGCTGTCGCACATCCATAAATCTTTGTCGGAACAGCCGTTTCGGCTGCCGCATTCCCTTTAACAGCAGAATCCGACACCCAGCGCGCTAGCAAACGACACAAAAAACCCGTCTATCTCGCGCATCCTGAGCCCGACCCATGAGTCACGGCCGAACCTACGAAGCCTCATCGCCCTACTACCAATAACAACACCCAGGGACCCAAGACCATGCCCTCCATGCGAAAACACCTCGGCGTGCTGCTGTTCTCGTTGTGTGCCACCAGTGTCACCCAGGCCAAGGAGTGGACCGAGATCCGCTTCGGCGTCTACCCCGAATACCCCCCCTTCGAATCCGTCGCCGCCGATGGCAGCCTGCAAGGCTTCGACATCGACCTGGGCAACGCCATCTGCGCCAAGCTGCAGGTCAAGTGCACCTGGGTGCACAACGAGTTCGACGGGATGATCCCGGCACTGCGCGCCCGCAAGTTCGACGCCATCATGTCGTCGATGGCGGCCACTCCGGCACGCCTGAAGCAGATCGACTTCAGCAACCGCCTGTTCCTCAGCCCGACCGCGGTGATCGTGCGCAAGTCGGCTGATTTCGGCGACACCGTCGAGTCGCTCAAGGGCAAGCAGGTCGGCGTGCTGCAAGGCTCGCTGCAGGAAGCCTACGCCCGCGCCGTCCTGACGCCGCTGGGCGTCCAGGTCAAGGCCTACCAGGCCCAGGACCAGAACTACGCCGACCTGATGAACGGCCGCCTCGACGCCACGCTCACCGACAAGCTCGAAGCCCAGCTGAACTTCCTGTCCAAGCCCGAAGGCGCCGAGTTCCGCAGTGGCCCGGCGATCAAGGACCCGACCTTGCCGCTGGACATCGCCATGGGGCTGCGCAAGACCGACCCTGAGCTCAAGGCCCTGCTCGACAAAGGCATCGCCATGCTCCATGCCGACGGGACCTATGCCCAGATCCAGAAGAAGTACGTCGGCGACGCGGACCTCTACAACGAATGAGTCACCGCCCCTGATCGCGGCACCCGCAGCACCCACCCGCCACCTGCAAGGTGCGGGTGGGCCCGCGAATCACCTATCGCGAGAACTCCGTCATGCACGACCTCCTCAACAGCGGCCTGCAAGGCTTCGGCCCATTGCTGGCCCAAGGCACCTGGATGACCCTCAAGCTGGCCCTGCTGTCGCTGGCGCTGAGCCTGGCGCTCGGCCTGATCGGCGCCAGCGCCAAGCTGTCGCGCTCCAGCCTGCTGCGCGTCCCGGCGACCCTCTACACCACGCTGATCCGCAGCGTCCCCGACCTGGTGCTGATCCTGCTGATCTTCTACAGCATGCAGATCTGGCTCAACGACCTGACCGAGGCGCTGGGCTGGGACTATGTCGAGATCGACCCGTTCGGCGCCGGGGTGATCACCCTCGGCTTCATCTATGGCGCGTACTTCACCGAAAACTTCCGCGGCGCCATCCTCAGCGTGCCAGCCGGCCAACTGGAAGCAGCCACCGCCTATGGCCTGAGCCGCGCCCAGCGCTTTCGCCTGGTGCTGTTCCCGCAACTGATGCGCTTCGCCCTGCCTGGGCTGGGCAACAACTGGCTGGTGCTGCTCAAGTCCACCGCGCTGGTGTCGATCATCGGTCTCGCCGACCTGGTCAAGGCCGCGCAGAACGCCGGCAAGACCACCAACGACACACTGTTCTTCCTGTGCCTGGCCGGGCTGGTGTACCTGCTCATCACCACCCTCTCCAACCGCCTGCTCACGTACCTCGAGCGGCGCTACAACATCGGCATCCGGGAGCTGGCGCGATGATCGAACTGCTCGAGCAATACGGCCAGGCCTACCTGTACAGCGATGGCAACGGCCTCTCCGGGCTGGCCATGACCTTGTGGCTGTTTCTCGCCAGCATGCTGCTGGGCTTCGCCCTCTCGCTGCCGCTGGCCCTGGCCCGCACCTCACGCCATATCTGGCTGCGCCTGCCGGTGCAGGCGTATACCTTCGTGTTCCGCGGCACGCCGCTCTATATCCAGCTGCTTATCTGCTACACCGGCCTCTACAGCCTGCAGGTGGTGCGCGAGCATGCAGTGCTCGACCAGTTTTTCCGCAACGCGCTCAACTGCACGCTGCTGGCGTTCGTGCTCAACACCTGCGCCTACACCGTGGAGATCTTCGCCGGCGCCATCCGCAACCTGCCGGCCGGCGAGCTGGAGGCCGCCCAGGCCTATGGCTTGCGCGGCTGGAAGCTCAACCTGTTCCTGGTGCTGCCGGCGGCCCTGCGCCGTTCGCTGCCGGCCTACAGCAACGAGCTGATCCTGATGCTGCACGCTACGTCGCTGGCCTTCACCGCCACCGTCGCCGACATCCTCAAGGTGGCGCGCGACGCCAACGCCGCGACCTTCCTGACCTTCCAGGCGTTCGGCCTGGCCGCCCTGCTGTACATGCTGCTGTCCTTTGCCCTGGTCGGCCTGTTCCGACTGGCCGAGCGCCGCTGGATGCGCTTCCTTGACCCTGCCCGAGGCTGATCCCATGACTGCTACCGCACTGCCACTTTCCACTTTCGCCCAGGCACCGAGCGCACACGCCCATGCCGGTTCGATCAAGCTCAGCGTCGACGGCCTGCACAAGCACTACGGCGAGCACCAGGTGCTCAAGGGCGTCTCGTTGCAGGCACGCAAGGGCGATGTGATCAGCCTGATCGGCGCCAGCGGCTCGGGCAAGAGTACCTTCCTGCGCTGCATCAATTTCCTCGAGCAGCCCAACGCCGGCAGCATCACCCTCGACGGCCAGACCCTCGAGATCCATCCCGGTACCCGCACCCCGCCGGCCGTGCAGTTGCACAACCTGCGCACGCGCCTGGCCATGGTGTTCCAGCACTTCAACCTGTGGAGCCACCTGACCGTGCTGGAGAACATCTGCCTGGCACCGCGCAAGGTGCTGGGCATCACGGCCGCCGAGGCCGAGGCGCGGGCGCGCAAGTACCTGGACAAGGTCGGCCTGCCGGCGCGGGCCGCCGAGCAGTACCCGGCGTTTCTCTCCGGCGGCCAGCAGCAACGCGTGGCGATCGCCCGGGCGCTGGCCATGGAACCGGAGATCATCCTGTTCGACGAGCCCACCTCGGCGCTGGACCCGGAGCTGGTGGGCGAAGTGCTGAAGGTGATACAGACGCTCGCCGAGGAAGGACGTACCATGCTCATGGTCACCCACGAAATGGGCTTCGCCCGCCAGGTGTCGAGCCAGGTGCTGTTCCTGCACCAGGGTCTGGTCGAGGAGTCCGGCAGTGCCGAGATCCTCGATCGGCCACAGAGCGAGCGCCTGCGGCAGTTCCTCTCCAACCGTCTCAAGTGAAGTCACGCCGCATATGGATACCAAGGCCACCAACGCCGCACCGCTGGATCGCATCGATGAAGCCATCATCGACGTGCTGCGCCACCAAGGAAGGATCACCTACGAGAAACTCTCCACCCTCGTGCACCTGACCGCCAGGCCCTGCCTGGAGCGGGTGCGCAAGCTGGAACGGCGCGGCGTGATCCGCGGTTACGGCGCGATCATCGACCTGCAGCAGGTCTCGCCGGGCCTGTCGCTGCTGGTGCTGGTGGCCTTGTCCAACCAGAGCGGCCGCTCCGCGCAGAAGGCCTTCGAGGCCACCGTGCGGGCCTGCCCGCAGGTCTACGAATGCCAGCTGATCAGCGGCCACTTCGACTACAGCCTGCGCATGCGTTGCCGCGACATGGAGCATTACCGGGTGCTGACCGAAACCTGGATGAACAATGACGAGCTGCACATCGACAAGCTGGTGGCCCATCCGGAACTGGCGGCGGTCAAGAGCACGGCACCACACCCCTGACCCCGACGAATTCACCCAGGTGCCAATTATGTAACCTGGGTGATCCGGCCGCCCAGGCTAGCTTCGCTGCTTTCCCCCAGCCCATGGAAGCCGCGATGCCCCACTCTCCCCTCTCCCCACACCTGGCCTTCATCCATTCGCGCCTGCCGGCCTGGCTGCTCAAAGCCACGCCCGTGCAACGCCGTACCCTCGAACAGCGCATTCGCTGCAGCCATGCCAGCACTCGCCGGCTTGCCCTGGCGCTCGCGCCGATCCAGGATGTGGCCGGCTTCTGCCGACCGCTGCTCGAAGATGCCCTGAAGCACTGGTATCCCGACGCCACGCTCCCCGCCGTCGACCAGGCACGCGTCTGGCACCTGCGCCGAGATCCCACCTGGCTCGAGGCAGCCATGCAGAACTTCGATGCCGATGCCCAGCCGAAACTATATGAAGACGCCCGGGTGATTCATCGTTCCAGCCTGGATGCACGGCGCTTCGTCGCAGGCGTGCGCAACCTCGATCTGGGCCGGCGCTATCACTGCCACCTGGCCGAACACATCGACACCGATACCTTTCGCAGCCTGCTGCGCCAGCAGGACCACGCGGCCTTCGCCGCGGCACTGAGCATGGCTCACCTGCAGGGCCACATCGACGACCTCGGCGCGGCGATCGGCGCAACCGTGCTGTCGGGCTTTGCCGAGCCTGCCCGGCAACCCTTGCATTGCAGCTTTCTCAGCCTGTTCGGCTGCGCCCTGGATGGCCCGCTGCTGATCCATATCGACCCGCAACGCCAACTGGATGCCTGCCTGCTGTATCTGCCAGGGCACGACCGCGAACCGCTGCGCCAGCATGCCTCGTTGCAGGCTGCCGCCAGATACCTCACTCAACTGTTGTGGCAACAGCAGGAGCGTGACTTCTTCATGCGCTACGTGAGCCTGGCCGAACAGCCAAGGTTCAGCGTACGCCTGCGCGCCACCCTGTATCCGCGCTATCCCTATGCACAGCTGCATGCCGAGCCCCCAGTACTCGAACCAGGAGAACGGTTCAGCTGGCTGCAACGGCTGTTTCCGGCACCCACCGACCTCTGGCAGGAAACCCTCGACAAGAATGCCCGCCTGCACTTCAACCACACGGCCTGGCGCAAGGATGCCTTCAGCGAACGAGCCCGTACCCGTGTCGAACGCAAACTGGCCGACGCCGCGACCCTTGCGGTTCCGGTGGCCAGGCGCGACGCCGACGCCCAGCTGGCGCGTATCGAGGGCTGGCTGGGCGCCGGGCTGACGCTGCTCAATGTCGCCGGGCTGTTCGTCCCCGGGCTGGGTGAAGTGATGATGGTGGTCGGCGGCGCGCAACTGGTCGACGAGTTCCTCGAAGGCGTACATGCCGCCAACGAAGGCGATGCAGACGCCGCCATCTGTCATTTGTTCGCCGTGTTCGAGAACCTGGCGCAGTTCGCCGCCCTCGGCGCCGCCAGCCGATTCGTCGAACCACCGGGAATCCTGCATGGCTGGCAACGTATCGGCGACAGCAGCCAGGAACGCCTGTGGCCTGCCGACCTGTCGCCCTTCGCTCGCCCTCGCCCCTGGCCTGAAGGCCAGCCCTGCGACAGTCAGGGACTGCAGCGCTGGCAGGGCCAGGCCTGGCTCGAACGCAACGGCGCGGCCTTGCCGCTGCAACGCGCGGCGGACCGCTCCTGGCGCCTGGCCCCCGGCAAAGGGCTGAAGCACCAGCCACTGCTGCAGGGCAACGGCCAAGGCACCTGGTTGCTCGAACATGACCGCCCGCTGGCCTGGGACACGAGCACCCTGCTGGAACAGCTCGGCCCTGCCGCCAGTGGCCTGGACAGTGCCCAGCTCGATCAGGCGCTGCGTTGCAGCGGCTACGATGCCGCGACCCTGCGCAAGCGCCTGCTCGACCACCACCCCCTGCCCGCCTTGCTCCTCGACAGTCTCGAGGTCTTCGGCGGCAAACCCTTGCCCGTCGCTGGCGAACCGCAGGTAGCGTCGGTCTTGGCGCGCGATTTCCCCGGCCTGAGCCCACGGGCTCGCGCACAAATACTGGCGCAGGCCAGCGCCCGGGATTTCCTGCAGTTGCAAAAAAGCGGCCGCCTCCCCCTGCCCATCGCCGAAACCGCACGCCTGTTCCTCCGGGAAAGCCGTATCAGCAAGGCGTTAAGCGCTTTCCAGACGACCGGCGGCACACTGACAGATCGCGACACCCTGGCCTTCGCAACGCTGCAACGCCTGCCAGGCTGGACGGCAACCCTCGGTATCGAATTGCGCGAAGGGCGCCTGCATGGCGCCGTGATCAACCGGGCAGGCCCTCTCGGCAAGACCACCAAGGTCGTCGTCAGAAGCGCCGACGGCTACACCGCCTACGACGAACACGACAACGAGCTGAGCAACCGTGGCAACCTGTTCGAGGCACTGCTGCACGCCTTGCCAGACAGTGAACGCGATGCGCTGGGCATCGACGTGCACGATGCCCAGGGGCTGCGCGACAGGTTGTTCGACCAGGCCGCCCGGAACCGGTGGCAGGCCGCCACTGACCTGGGCATGCAGCCAATACGACCGCTGTACCGGCAACCTTCGCGCCTGCCGGACGACCCTCGCCAGGGCTATCGCCTGAGCGGCCGCGGCCGGGGGCGCCTGAGCGATGATGAACTGTTCGATCAACTGTTCCCTGCCAGCCCGGGGCGAGACCGTGAAATGCTGCGCCTGCGCCTGCGCTACCAGGCTGGGGATCAACCAGGCGCCTTTGCCCGCCTGCTCGAGCAGTTGCAAGCCAACTACCAGAGGCTCGACCTTGCCCTGCAGCGCTGGGTGCACGACCCCGAAGGCATCCCGGTCGGCAGGCTCGAGCAACGGCGCGGCGTGCGTCAGACCGTGGCTGAACGTATCCGCAGCGCATGGCGCAGAGAGGACCCGGATGAGCCGAGTGACAATATCGATCATGTCGCACTGACACTGGAGCTTCACCAGCTCGATCAATTGCCGACAGTGTCCGTGCCTCTGCCCCATGTTCGCCAGCTGACCCTCAACGGCCTCACCCTCGTGCACGACACCGGGCTCGGGGAACTCCTGCGGGCCTTCCCCGGCGTACGCGACCTGGACCTCGGCGAGAACGCCCTTTCCCAATTGCCCATCGAGCTTGGCGAGATGAGCGAGCTGCTGACCCTGGACCTGACCGCGAACAACATCGACCTGGAGAGCGAACACAACCTCGCCATTCTCGAACGCCTGAACACCCTGCGCCTGCTGAACCTCACCGATGCCGTGCAAGGGCTGCCGGTCGCCGCCCTGAACCGCCTTTCCCGGCTACCCTCGCTGAATTGGCTGCAAGCCGACCTCAATGAACTGGTATTCGATGCCGAGCACTTTCAGGCCTTGCAGCGCTGGCCTGCGCTGCGCAGGTTGCAGCTGGGCCAGAACGATATAGTGCTGAACGACGAGAGTCGGGCCGCACTGGCTGGCCTCAATCACCTGGAAGTGCTTCACCTGTACGACAATCCACTGTTCCTCGCCCCCGATGTGACAGGCTGGAACGCCCTGCAACACCTGGACCTGCAGAACACCGGCATCAACCTCTGGCCTGAAGGGCTGGCAGGGCTGATGAGGCGGGAACCTACTGCCTTGCGCCGTCTGGACCTGAGCGGCAATGTACTGGTCGATGCTCCGGACCTGCAAGGCAGCGCCTACGCGCGCGCCATCGGTGAAAACCAGGCGGAGTTCGCCTATTCGTTCGATAACAACCCTTTCAACGCTGCCGCTCGTCAGCGTCTGGAACAGGCGGGCTTCGAGGTGCACCAGTCGCCACGCGCCTCCGGGGAGTGGTCGGGGCAGTGGCCGGCCGAGTTGCAGGCGCTGGTCGCCGAATCGGCGCAAGATCCACGCTGGCAGGCGCTGCATGCACTGTTCGACCGCCTCCCCGGCACTGCCGAGTACCTGCAAAGCCCCGCCGCCTTCGACCGACGCATGCGCCATGTGCTACGCACGCTGGTCGCCGGCGAAGGCGACAGCGACTGGGGCCGGGCGCAACTGCAGCAGCAGATCAACGACCTGCTGGCCGATGCCGGCCAGCAATGCGTGGACCAGGCCAGCCTGTTGTTCCAGCAGATCGAGACCGATGTCCAGCTCTGGCAGACGGTGTCCCGCGCCGAGCCTGGGGCCGGCAACGAACAGGTCGCCGTGTCGGCGGTTACCGGCCTCTATCGCCAACGCCTGCTGGACGCCCGCATCGGCGAGCTGTACCAGGCCCGCGTGGCACGCCGCCGGGCCCTGGGCGCAGCCACCACCACGGCGCAGCGCGAGGCCGCACCGCCCTTACAGCGGGACGACGACATCAGCGATACGCTGCTGAGCGAGCCAGACTTTTTGCTCGACGAGTTGGAAATGGCCCTGCACGCGCGCATGCACCTGCGCCAACGCCTGGGCCTGCCAACACAGCCTGCGACGATCATGTACGACTATCTCGCGCGCCTGAGCGAGGCGACGCTGCAACAACTGGCAGTAGCCGTGGAGGCCCAGGCCAACGCTGCCAACCTGGCCCAGTGGCTGATCGACCAGCGCTTCTGGCCTGCCTGGCTACGGCGCCTCGCGCCTGACGCCTTCGAGGCCATGGCCCAGCAGTGGGCAGGTGCGTCCGAGTACTTCGACGCCCTTGCCAGCCCTGGCGGGCGCAACGGCGACTATGCCGGCCCACCGGTCCCCGAAGCCTTCATCGCTGCCCTGGAGCGCGACATCGGCCATGTGCCCGGGCTGGTCTGGCGCCTGCAAGGCAGGTTGCAACGCACCGACCTGAACGCCGCGGCGTTCGCCGGATTCGACCCCAGCCTGCTGGATCGGGTCGGCGGCGCAATGCTCAACGCCCGTCAGCATGCCGACGCCGCGCTGGTCCGGCAACTGACCGAAGCGCTGCTGCAAGCCCATATGAGCACCCCACGCCAGGTGCAATGACGGGTCAGCGCCATTCGGGCGGCTGTCGCCAGGCAGCCGCCCAGCCTGCCACCTGGGCCACCGGCATCGGCCGAGCGATGCCATAGCCCTGGGCCAGCTCGCAGCCCAGGTCCATCAGCATCCGTCCCTGCTCGACGCTTTCCACCCCTTCGGCCACCACCGCACGGCCGAAGGTGCGGGCCAGGCCGATCACCGCGGCGGTCAAGGCCAGGTCGTCATGGTCGTGAAGGATGTCGCGCACGAACGACTTGTCGATCTTGATGGTCTGCGCCGGCAGACGCTTGAGGTAGCTCAGCGACGAATAGCCAGTACCGAAATCATCCAGCGAAAAACGCACGTCCAGTGCCCGGCAGGCATCCAGGCAGCGCCCGACCCGGGCCAGGTTGTCGATGGCCACCGACTCGACGATCTCCAGGTCCAGGCGCGCCGGCTCGACTCCAGGATGGCGCGCCAGCAGTTGCGCCAGGCGCTCGGCGAAATCGCCACGCTGCAATTGGCGGGCGGCGATGTTGACGCTCAGCGACCAGTTCCGGCCGTCCTGCTGCCAGCGCTGCAATTGCACCAGCGCCTGCTCGATGACCCATTCGCCGAGCTCGACGATCAGGTCGGTCTGCTCCACCAGCGGCAGGAACTCCCCTGGCGGCACCGGCCCCTCGGTGGGATGCATCCAGCGCAGCAGCGCCTCGAAACCGATCACCTGGCCGCTGCGCATGTTCACCTTGGGCTGGTAGTGCAGGCACAGTTCGCCCTGGCGCAAGGCCTGACGCACCTGGGCGACAGTCTGGTGGGTGGCCTTGAGCTCGAGTTCCTGGGACACGTCGAACAGGTGATAGCGGTTGCGCCCGCGTTGCTTGGCCACGTACATGGCCTGGTCGGCATGGCGCACCAGGGTATCGGCGTCCTCGTCGTCCTGGGGGAACAGCGTGACACCGATACTCGCACTCAGGCTCAACACATGGTCACGCACCACATAGGGGGCGGCCAGCGCGCACAGCACCCGGCGCAACGCCGCGTGCAACTGCTGCGGGTCCTGGATATGACGCAGGATCAGCACGAACTCGTCGCCCGACAACCGCGCCACCGCATCGCCAGTGCGCAGAATACCTTTCAAACGGTCGGCCACCTCTACCAGCAACAGATCGCCGGTGGCATGCCCGTAGCCATCGTTGACCGCCTTGAAACCGTCCAGGTCGAGCATGCACACCGCCAGGGGAATGCTCTCGCGCCGGGAGAACGCCAGGGCCTGGTTGAGCAGGTCGGATAGATACGCGCGGTTGGGCAGGCCGGTCAGCACGTCATGGCCGACCCGCCACTGCAAGGTATGCAGCAACTGGCGCTTCTCGGTGACGTCGAAGCGGATCGACACGTACTTGCGCACCTTGTTGGTCGCCGGGTCGATCAACGGCACCATGGTGCTGTCGACCCAGTACAGCGAACCGTCCTTGGCACGGTTGCAGATCTCGCCCTTCCACACCCGCCCGGCGGCCAGCGAGCGCCACATGTCGAGGAAGAAGGTCGGCTCGTGCAGGCCAGAGTTGAGGATCCGGTGGTTGGCCCCCAGCAGTTCCTCGCGGCTGTAGCCGGAAATGCTGCAGAACTGCTGGTTGACGTAGGTGATGCGTCCACCCAGGTCGGTTTCGGAAAAAATCGCGGCCGCATCCACGGCCGCCCGGTAGTTATCGTCCATAAGCATCGCAACCTAACGGTTGA
This sequence comes from Pantoea sp. Cy-639, assembly GCF_011752525.1. GTDB lineage: Bacteria > Pseudomonadota > Gammaproteobacteria > Pseudomonadales > Pseudomonadaceae > Aquipseudomonas. The sequence continues at coordinate 181,518 of NZ_VWXI01000012.1, forward strand.
AGCGCTCCACCAGCGCACGCAGGCCCGCGCAGATCTGCTCCAGTTCGGCGCCACGCGAAGCGGCGGCGTTGGCACTACTGGCACTCTGCTGGACGGTACCGGCCACGCCGTTGATCTGCCGCGACACGTCCTCGGCCACGCTCGACTGTTCGTGGGAGGCCGCCGCCATCTGCTGGCTCATGTCGCTGATCCGCCGCAGCGCCTGGCGAATGCCCTCCAGCGCCTGTTGCGCCTGGGCCACCTGGGTGACACCCTGCTCTGCCCCGTCAAGCCCGAGGCTGGCGATGCTCACGGCCTGCTCGGCGCCGCCACGCAGACTGTCGATGATCGACTGGATATGCAAGGTGGACTGGCGGGTCTTGTCGGCCAGCGCGCGAACCTCGTCGGCGACTACCGCGAAACCGCGCCCCTGCTCACCGGCTCGCGCGGCCTCGATGGCCGCATTGAGCGCCAGCAGGTTGGTCTGCTCGGCGATCGCGCGGATCATCCCGGCGGCCTCGGCGATGGCGCCGGTCTGACCGGCCAGCTCGTTGACCGCCTGGTTGATCTGCCCGACGGTGTCGGCCAGGCCGCGGATCGCCGCGCCCGAGGCGTCGGCCACCTGGCTGCCCTGCTCGGCCAGCAGATGCGCGGTATGGGCTTCCTGGGCGGTGAGCTGGACATGACCGGCGACCTCGCCGATGGAGGCGGCCATCTCGGTCATCGCGGTGGCGGTCAGGTCGGTCTCGGCGCGCTGTTCGAGCAACGCCGCCTCGGTGCCACGCGACAGACGCCCGGCGTCCTGAGCCGCTGCGGCCATCTGCGTGGCGAGGTCGCTGAGGCGCGTGAGCGCGGTCTTCAACCGCGCCTCTTCGCTGATCAGGATCAGCTCGAGCTGCCCTGCGGCGCCGGACAGGTCACTGTAGGTCAGCGCCACGATCGGGTCGCTGAAGGTGTTGCCAGCCCCCTCGGCGATACGCCTCAGATGACGGCCCAGGCGGCCATGGGCCCACAGGCCGACCCCGGCGAACAACGCCAGGATCAGCCCTTGGGCAGGCAGCCCGGGCCACAGCCGATTGGCACCGATGGCCAGCACACCGCCCAGCAATGGCAAGGCCATGGCTCGCGTCAGCAAGGCCAGGCGCCGTGCCGGCGACAGCGCCGCCTTGCCCGCGCGCAGGCGGGCATACAAGGCTTCGGCACGCGCCACCTGTTCACGGCTCGGGCGCACCCGCACCGATTCGTAACCCACCACCCGAGCGTTCTCCAGGATCGGTGTGACGTAGGCGCTGACCCAGTAGTAGTTGCCGTTCTTGCAGCGGTTCTTGACGATGCCCATCCAGCTGCGCCCGGCCTTGAGGTACTGCCACATCAGTTCGAACACCGCTGCGGGCATGTCCGGGTGGCGCACCAGGTTGTGCGGGCTGCCGATCAGCTCATCCTGGCTGTAGCCGCTGATGGCAGCGAACTCGGCGTTGCAGTAGGTGATCAGGCTGGCCGTGTCGGTCGCCGAAATGAGCCGCTGGTGTTCGGGGAAGCTTTGCTCGACCGGATTGACCGGCAGGTTCTGACGCACGGTGAGACTCCATTCGCAGACGATCCGACAGACGACCTGGCAGGGAGCCAGGCAACCCGGAACCGTTCATCCTGGATCAGTTCCAATGTCCGACAGCGCTTGCTCACGGGCCGGCAAATGGCCGGATCGCCCTGGACAATTACTTGAATGACTGACCAATCAAAGCGGCGAATTCTACGAATTCCATCACATTTTGCAAATAAAGGTGATGGATCATGGCGTTGCGCTGTAACGATAGATATCGTTAAGTGCTTGATTCTAAATGGGAATTGAGCGATGACAAGATCAGGCCTAGGTCCTGCCCTGCGCCGCTATCGCAAGCTGGCGTGCCTCACGCAGGCGCAACTAGGCGAGCGCACCGGCTTCGACCCCAAGACCATAAGCCGCTTCGAAACCGGCACGTACACCCCCAGCATCGAAGCGCTGATGCACCTGGCCGAGGCGCTGGGGGTCAAAGCCAAAGTCTTCTTCGCCGAACCGGACGACGAAGAAGAACAGCGTGCCTACCTCTTCGGTGTCATACACAACGCCCCGCCCAAGGACCTTGGCAAGCTGATCGCCGCCGTCGATCAGGCCCTGGCCAAGCCCTGATTTCCCTCGTGCACCACGCTAGAGCCACCGCCTTGCCGACGCAGGATAACTGGTCAGACCGGTAAGGCCAAAAAACCTTGCAATGTCGGAAATTTCGGCGTTACATGGCCCTCGCAGTGAACAAACCGGTAAGACCACAATAATTAAGTCCTGCACTCTTTCGCTCCGTGCGGCCTGGGGGGCAAGGACACCGACCAGAGACTCCTCCCATGCTCAAATGGTGTTCGCGTTCAATCTTCCTCCAGGTTGTGCTTGGCCTTGCCCTCGGCATCGCCTGCGGCCTGGCCCTCCCCGACCTGTCCCTGCAGCTCAAGCCCTTGGGTGACGGCTTCATCAAGCTGATCAAGATGCTCATCGGCCTGATCGTGTTCTGCGTGGTGGTCAGTGGTATCTCCGGCGCCGGCGACCTGAAGAAGGTCGGGCGCATCGGCCTGAAGTCGGTGATCTACTTCGAAGTGCTGACCACCCTGGCCCTGGTGATCGGCCTGGTGTTCGCCTTCAGCAGTGGCATCGGCAGCGGCGCCAACATCCACCTCGACCAGCTCTCCAGCGCCGACGCCGGCGCCCTGGCCGAGCGCGGCGCGCACATCCACGACACCACCACCTTCCTGATGGACCTGATTCCCACCTCGGTGATCGGCGCCTTCGCCGACAACAATATCCTCCAGGTCCTGCTGTTCTCGGTGCTGTTCGGCAGCGCGTTGAACCTGGTCGGTGAATCGGCCTCGGGCATCTCGCGGTTGATCAACGAGTTGAGCCACGTGATCTTCCGCATCATGGGCATGATCGTGCGCCTGGCGCCGCTGGGCGTGTTCGGCGCCATCGCCTTCACCACCAGCAAGTACGGCCTGGCCTCGCTGCAGCACCTGGGCGGCCTGGTGGCGCTGTTCTACCTGACCTGCGCCGGCTTCGTGCTGATCGTCCTCGGCACGGTGATGCGCCTGTCGGGCCTCAAGTTGCTGCCGTTCATCAAGTACCTGCGCGAAGAGCTGTCCATCGTCCTCGGCACCGCCTCCTCCGACGCCGTGCTGCCTCAGGTGATGCGCAAGCTCGAGCACCTCGGCATTGGCAGTTCGACCGTCGGCCTGGTGATCCCCACCGGTTATTCGTTCAACCTCGACGGCTTCTCCATCTACCTGACCCTGGCCATCGTGTTCATCGCCAACGCCACCGGCACCCCCTTGGCGATGACCGACCTGCTGACCATTCTTCTGGTGTCGCTGGTGACTTCCAAGGGTGCCCACGGCATCCCAGGTTCGGCCCTGGTGATTCTCGCCGCGACGCTGACCGCCGTGCCGGCGATTCCGGTGGTCGGCCTGGTGCTGGTGCTGGCGGTGGACTGGTTCATGGGGATTGGCCGCGCGCTGACCAACCTGATCGGCAACTGCGTCGCCACCGTGGCCATCGCTCGCTGGGAAAAGGACATCGACCTGGAGCGCGCCAACAATGTGCTGGCCAACAAGCCAGGCTTCGCTCCGGTCATCCGCAAGCAGGGCCAACCCCATCAACAGGAATTCTGAGCCCAGGGGCGCCGGCGCAAAGCGCCGGGCGCCCCGTGCCAAGGAGCGAACCGTGATCAGCTCTTCGACCGTAGTCAACTCCGTGGTGGAGAAACTCCGCCAGGCCCTGGCCCGAGGCCAGTGGCGCAGCGGTGAAATGCTGCCTGGCCAGCGCGAGCTGGCCGAGCAGTTGGGTATCAGCCGGCCCAGCCTGCGCGAGGCGGTGATCGTGCTGGAAACCCTCGGCCTGGTGCGCTCGATGCCCGGCAAGGGCGTGCTGGTGCTCGATGCCCAAGCCGCCCAGGCCCAGGAACCGGACGCCGTGGCCGCCGCCAGCCTGGCCGACGTGCTGGAGCTGCGCTACACCCTCGAGCCCTTCATCGCCGGGCTGGTCGCGCAATCGGCCGGCAACCAGGACATCGGCCAGTTGCGCCTGACCCTGATGGACATGCGCGAAGCCCTCGACGCCGGTGACCGCGAAGCCGGCATCAACGCCTACATCGCCTTCCACGAGGCGCTGTTCGCCCTGACCACCAACCCGATCTTCCAGAGCGTGGTGCAGCAGACCGGCAACGCCCTCAAGCAAAGCGCGCAGATGCTGCGCGACTCCCCCGAGCACCTGGCCGCGCGCCTGAGCGAGAACGAAGCGGTGGTACGTGCCATCCGCGAACGCAACAGCGCCCAGGCCAGCCTGCAGATGCGCCGGCACATCCTCGCCGAAGGCGAACGCATGGGCATCGCCCTGAACATCCCGGACGACCATCCCGGCCCCTGACCCAAGGAGAGCGCCCATGAGCGCCTGCGCCCCCGCCATGCCCGCCCTGCTCAACGCCGACGAAACCCGCCTGTCGGCGGAGCAGATCTACCCACGCCTGTTCGACGCCATCCTCGAACAACGCCTGCCCCCCGGCAGCGCCCTGCCAGAACAGGCACTGGGCGACGCCTTCGGCGTCAGCCGCACGGTGATCCGCCGGGTGCTCGGCCGCTTGTCCGACCAGCAGGTGGTAGTGCAACGCCCCAGCCATACCGCGCACCTGGCCGCGCCCGATCCAGACCAGGCACGCCAGGTACTCAGCGCCCGGCGCCTGGCCGAGACCACGCTGATCGGCCTGGCCACCCAGCGCGCGCGCCCCGCGCAGATCCGCCAGTTGCGCCAACTGGTCGATCGCGAACGCCAGCATCACGAGCAAGGCCAACGCTGCACGGCGATCCGCCTGGGTGGCGAGTTCCACCTGAAACTGGCGCAGATGGCCGCCAACGCGCCGCTGGCACGCTTTCTCAACGGCCTGGTGCCAATGACCTCGCTGATCATCGCCCGCTACGAATCACCCAGCTGCGAGCACTGCGCCTGGCAAGAGCACGCGGCGCTCATCGATGCGGTGGAGCGCGGCGACGGCACGGGGGCCCTGGCGCTGATGCACGCACACCTCGATCGCCTGGAAGCCAAGCTCGACCTCGATCAGCGCGGCTGCGCGTAACGCTTGCGGTATTCGGCCGGGCTCACTCCGACATGGCGCACGAAAGCACGCCGCAAGGTGTCGGCATTGGCGAAACCGCACAATGCCGCCACCTGCTTGGGTGGCTCCCGGCCAAGCTCCAGGCGCTCCCGCGCGGCATTCACTCGCGCCAGTTCGACCCAGGCCGCCGGAGTCATGCCCACGTCGGCATGGAACAGTCGGGCGAAATGCCGTGGGCTCAGCCCGACCCGCCGCGCCAGGCTGGCGATGCTGTGGTCCTGCGCCGGATGAGCTGCCACATAGCGCTGCAGCCCTTGCAGCACGGAGCGCCCCGTCACCGATGACGCGCCCTGGCGGCTGAACTGCAACTGCCCGCCCGGCCGCTTGAAGTACATCACCAATTGACCGGCCACCCGCTTGGCAATGTCCCGGCCCAGGTCTTCCTCCACCAAGGCCAGCGCCAGGTCCAGCCCTGCGGTCACCCCCGCCGCCGTCCGTACCTTGCCGTCATGCACCTGGATCGCGTCGACCTCCACCTGAACCTGCGGATAACGCGCGGCCAGCGCCTCGGCCACCGCCCAATGGGTGGTGATGCGCCGACCGTCGAGCAAACCGGCCGCGGCCAGGGCGAATGCGCCGGTGCACACCGAACCGTAGCGCCGGCAGGTGGCGCTGCGCTGGCGCAGCCAGTCGAGGATGCCAGTGCGCAGGTGCTGGTCGGCCGCCTGGGGGGTGCCGGCGATCAACAAGGTATCGAACGTATCGAAGGCCTCGCCGATCCAGCCGTCGGGCAGCAGTTTCGCGCCCGAGGAACTGACCAGCGGGCCTGGCTCGCAGGCCAGCAGCAACACGCGATAGGCCTCGTGTCCAGCCTGCCGGTTGGCCTCGGCGAACACATCGAGCGGGCCGCAGGCATCGAGTAGCTGGACACCGGGCATGGCGAGGATGGCGAGGGTGAGGGGCATGGTCTTAAGTCCTGCTGGAGCGGGCTGGGAACGACGAGGTCGACGGTGTCTTGCGACGACGGACAATGGCAGAATCTGACGCATAACGTCAATTGAGGACAATACAACGACTGCGCAGACTGGACACTCCCTCACCAAGGAGCCACACCATGTCCACCTCCATCGCCGGCATCGCCCTCCCCGACAGCGCCATGGCCCGGGAAATCACCGAACTGGTACGCGATACCGCCTCGCCGCTGCTGTTCCACCACTCCAGCCGGGTATTCTACTTCGCCGCCCTCGCCGGCCAGCGGCTGGGCCTGAAATACGATGCCGAACTGCTGTACTGCGGCTGCATGTTCCACGACATGGGCCTGACCCATGCCCACAGCAGCGACTGCTGTCGCTTCGAGGTCGACGGCGCCAATGCCGCGCGCGACTTCCTGCAGCGCCACCGTATCGCCGAGCGCGATATCGAAAGGGTCTGGACCGCCATCGCCCTGCACACCACCCCAGGCATTCCCGAGCACATGCACCCATTGATCGCCCTGGTCACTGCCGGCGTCGAAACCGATGTGCTCGGCCTGCACCATGAAGGGCTCGGCGATGCGCAGCGCGATGCCGTGGTGGCGGCGCATCCGCGCGGCGAGCATTTCAAGGAAGGCATCATCCAGGCGTTCTACGACGGTATCCGTCACAAGCCGCAAAGCACCTTCGGCAACGTCAAGGCCGACGTGATCGCCGACAAGGAGCCTAGCTTCCGCCCCGGCAACTTCTGCAGCGTCATCCGCCAGTCGTGCTGGCCCAGCTGACCTCAGCGAAAAACCACCGCCTCGACACCGGGCAAGGCCTGCACCTCGTCGCCCAGCGACCATTCCGCCGCCCGCGCCGCCAGGGCGCGGGGTACGGGGGCGGTGTCCATGGGCGGCTCCAGGCCTGGGAACGGCCCAAGAGCATAGCGCAGCCCGCGCGCAGGCCGTAGCATGACGGGCGTTTCATCACAGTGCCGAAGGAGGCCACATGAACCACAGCATCGCGCCAGTGGGCGCGGAACACTACGATCGCCTGACCGAGCTCTGGGAAGCTTCGGTACGGGCAACCCACCATTTCTTGCCGGACGGCTATGTCGAACGCCTGCGCCCGCTGGTGCGCGAGCAGTACCTGGGCTTCGTCGAACTGCGCGCCTGGCACGACCTCGACGGCAGGATCCAGGGCTTTGCCGGGGTGCATGACGGCAAGCTGGAGATGCTCTTCGTCGACCCGGCCTGCCGTGGCCAGGGCATCGGCAAGGCCCTGCTGGCCTGCGTGATCGAGGCGCTTGGCGTGCACGAGGTCGATGTCAACGAGCAGAACCCGCAGGCCGTTGGTTTCTACCTCAAGCAAGGGTTCGTCCAGGCCGGCCGCAGCGAGGTGGATGGACAGGGCGACCCGTACCCGTTGCTGCACCTGAAACTGGAGCGCTGAACATGCCACACCAACCTGCAAAGGGGGCCGCTCTGCGGCCCATCGCCGGATACGCCCGCTTCCACAGCGCCTGCCACGCGGTCGCTGTGGAAGCGGGCGTGCCCCGCGCTGACGCACCTATACTCGGATGACCGTCCCGGCCTCAGCCAGAGGAGGCGATCTGCGTGAACCGTGCCCGGATGATCGTCCCGCTCTGCCTGCTACTGGCCCTCGCCGGCTGCGCCGGCAAACGCCCGCCTGCCCCGCCAGCACCGCAGCCCCCCAGCGCGGCGACCTGGCAGCGCATCGACCGGGCACTGCTCGAGGCATCGGCGGCCGCCACTGGCTCGGCCCACGACTATGCCCGGCGCTCGATGCGGGTCTGGAAAGAACAGGTCCAGGTGCGCACCGAAAACAACTTCATCCCCTGGTTCACCGGCTACTGGACCCAGCAATGGCTCACGGTCAAGGTGGCCTGGTACAAGATGAACAGCGGCGACGGCGATGCCACGCCGGAACAGCGCCTGGCCCTTTATCTGCAAGAGCAGTACCGCACGCGGGTGATCGATCCGGTCGCCGAGCAGATCGACCCTGAAGGCATCCGCGACCGCGCCAGCGCGCTCTACCTGCAATTGCTCGGCCAGCAGCTCGCACCGATCATCCAGCGCTACAACGTGCCGCCCGAGCAGTTCAGCCAGCGGCTGAACCGCATCCCGACCATCGCCCTGGGCCCGCCGCCAGCCCGTGACGCCACGCTCTATCAATTGCTGCGGGCCACGTCGCTGGAGCAACAGCCAGCCTGGCTGTCGCTGCGCCAGCACCTGCACCAGCAAGCCGCCAAGGCCCCCGGCCGGACCGAGGCAGGATTGTCCTCGGTGGCCGCCCAGGCCAGCGAGAAGCTCGGCGCCAGCCTGGCCCCGCGCGGCATCGCCAGTGCAGTGGCAACGGCCGTGGGCAAGGCGGCGGGAGCGATGATCTCGGTGGCGGTGGCCGGCTACGGCATGCTCAGCCACAACAGCGAGCAGCCGCAAATGGTCGACCAGTTGCGGGTAATCCTCAACCTGGCCCTGAACGAGCAATGGCAGGCATTGATGGAGAACCGCCAGAGCGGGGCCATGGCGGGGGTGTACTACTTGTCGGGGCAGGTGGAGGACAGCCTGCTGAGCAACCCGATGCAGGCCGTGGAGCAGGCGCCTGTACGCAAGGTGCCTTGAGGCGGCCTGCCCCGCGTCGGCTCAGGCCGCGCTGCCCTGGGGCGTGGCCATCGCCGAGGCCGGCAGGCCGAAGATCCGGTCGAACGCCCAGTTGTAGACGAAGGTGTAGCACGGGATCAGGATGATGAACGCCAGGTCCACCAGGAACGCCTCCAGCAGGGTCATGTCCAGCCACCAGGCGATCAGCGGGATCAGGTACACCACCAGGGTCAGCTGGAAGCCCACCGCATGCGCCACTCGCCGGCCCAGGCTGCGGCCACGGGTGGCCTGGCGGCTTTCCCAGTACTCGAACAGGCTGTTGTAGATGAAGTTCCAGATCATCGCGATGGTGGTGATCATCACGGCCAGCGGCCCGGTGTGCGAAGCCTGGGTATCGGACAGGTAGGCCAGCCCCAGGGTCGACATGCACAGGCCGATCATTTCATAGAAGGTCACGTAGACCAGTTTGCGTTTGAGTCCTTGCACGGAATTACCTTACTTGCTGCGTGTGGGGTGGAAAGGCGGCAAGAATGCTTCAATGCACTTGACAGGAAAAGTCAGCACCTTTCAGATTTACTGAAAGGAGGCCCTCATGAACTTTTCCAGCGACACCATCCTGCTGTTTCTCGCCGTGCTCGACCGCGGCTCGTTCTCCGCCGCCGCCCGGGCCCTCGGGCGCGTGCCTTCGGCAGTCAGCATGGCCATCGGCAACCTCGAGGCGGAGCTGGGCTACCCACTGTTCGAACGTGGCGCCCGCGAAGCCCGCCCCACCGCCCAGGCCCAGGCCCTGGAGCCTCACGCCCGGCTGATCGCCGAACAGCTCGGCCTGCTCGAGGTGCACGCCCTGGAACTGTCCCGCGGGCTGGAGAGCAGCCTGGCCATCGCCGTGGTGCCGGACATCGACCAGCGCCCACTGCTGGATGCCATCGCCCGCCTCGGCGAGCGCCATCCGCTGCTGGACATCGAACTGCTCGCCGCGCCCCAGGAAGAAGCCCTGCATCTGCTCGACAGCGGCCGGGTCAGCCTGTGCCTGGCATTCGCCGGCCTACAGGTCGATCCGCGCCGCAGTTTCCAGCACATCGCCATGGAGTCGCTGGTAGCCACCCTGTCCCCCCGCCACCCCGCCTACCTCGAAGGGCGCATCCGCGACCTCGAGGACCTGGTCAGCCTGCGCCAGATCCTGGTGCGCAGCCGCGACCTGCCGCTGACCGACCCGCGCTCGCTGATCGGCACCTCGCACTGGCGCACCGACAGCCTCGACCTGGCCTTGCAGATGGTCGAGGCCGGCCTGGGCTGGGGCGACCTGCCGCTGTCCCGGGTGGCGCCGCTGATCGCCAGCGGGCGCCTGGTGCGCCTGGACTTTCGCAACACCCATAACGCCCTGGAACTGCCGGTACATGCCTTCTGGCTCAAGCAGCAGGTGCTGGGACAAGCGGCCAGGACCCTGGTCGGCCTGCTCGCCTCGAAACAACTTGTCACCGAATGAGGACGATTCGGCAAAACTGCGACATTTAGTCTTTCAACCTTTTGTTGATCCGGCCGATATGGAGGCAACAGGTCTGCCATTTCGCGCCACAAGCGCGCGGCGCCCTCCCTTCACTGGCCCAAGGTCTCGAAACATGAACCTGAAATTCCGCCACAAGATCCTGCTCAGTGCCTGCGGCGTGGTCGTCCTGGCATTCGCGCTGTTCACCCTCTACAACGACTACCTGCAACGCAACACCATCCGCCAGAACATCGAGTCGTCGGTGCGCCAGGCGGGCCTGCAGACTGCCAGCAGCGTGCAGAACTGGATGAGCGGACGCATCCTGGTGCTCGAGAACCTGGCCCAGGACATCGCCCAGCAAGGCGCCGGCAGCAACGTGCCAGGCCTGGTCGACCAACCGTCGTACACCAACAACTTCCAGTTCACCTACTTCGGCCAGAACACCGGCCTGTTCACCCAGCGTCCCGACGCCAAGATGCCTGACGGCTACGATCCGCGTCAGCGTCCCTGGTACACCCAGGCCGTGGCCGCCAACCAGACCATGCTGACCCCGCCTTACATGGCGGCGGTCGGCGGCCTGGTGGTGACCATCGCCATGCCGGTCAAGGCCAAGGGCAGCGGCGAGCTGCTCGGCGTGGTCGGCGGCGACCTCAGCCTCAGCACCCTGGTCGACATCATCAACGCCGTCGACTTCGGCGGCATCGGCCACGCCTTCCTGGTC
>NZ_VWXI01000013.1 GCF_011752525.1 Pantoea sp. Cy-639
CAGGCAAGGGCCTGGCCAACAGTGCCGCGCGCAAGATGCTGCCGGACGAGGTCAAGACCAAGGTGCTGGCCAACACCGGCCAGTTGCGTGCCCTGGGCCCGGAGATGACCCGGCAGTTCGCCAAGCTAGCGGATCCGGGGACGCAGATGAGCATCGGCTGGCTGCTGACCATGCTGGGCGGGGCGGTGAAGGGGTTCCGCAAGCGCAACAAGAATGGACAGCCCGGGGTGAGCAAGCCGGGGACGACAACGCAGGTGGCGCGGGAGAAGGGCAAGGGCGAGTTGGCGGTGAGCAGTTCGCAGGCGAAGGCCCAAGGCGCCTCCAGCCCGGTGAAAAGAGGCTGTCCGGAAGAAACGATGGCATTCACTCCGCGCAGCATCAGTTTCGCGCTTGGTTCCGAATTCATCGTTCACACAGACTTCAGCCTGCCAGGCCCCTTCCCGCTCGAATGGCAGCGCATCTATCACTCGCGCCTGGCCGAATACGACCAGGGCAACCTTGGGGCGCGCTGGATCACCGAGTTCACTACGCGCATCGATGTCGTCGACAGGGGCATTCTGTTCCACGACTTCGACGGTCGCAGCCATGCCTTCGAACTGCCCAAAGTGGAGCAGTCATTGTTCAACGCCATCGAGGACTTGCTGCTGATCCGCAGCCGCGAAAACGAGCTAGTGATCTGCCGAGGCTTCGACCGCAAGGAGTACTACCTGCGTGTCGGTGATCGCTATTACTTGCAGAAGATCACGCTCAACAATGGCGCCGGTTGCATGTTGCACTACGAGCACCGCCACGAGGGGCGGCCGGTGCTTTCGGACGTCATCACCTATCAGGATGACCCGAACCAGATCCACCGCCACCTAGGCACCTTGATCGATGACCACGGCCACATCACCGGTCTGTGGGAAATGCGTGACGGCCAACCGCTGCGCCAACTGTGCGGCTACCACTACGACGACCAGGGTGACCTGATCGTGGCGCAGGACGAAGACGGCGCAGCCTGGCGCTACCAGTATCAAAACCACCTGGTGAGCCGTTACACCGACCGTACCGACCGGGGTATCAACCTGCAGTGGGACGGTAGCGCCTTCGACGCCAAGGCGATTCGTGAGTGGGCCGACGATGGCAGCTTCGACACGAAGCTGGAGTGGGATGAGAACATCCGTCTTACCTACGTCACCGACGCCCATGGCCAGGAGACCTGGTACTACTACGACATCCTCGGCTACCTGTACCGCATCCGTTATCCGGACGAGCGTTCGGAATGGCTGTTCCGCGATGAGCGCAAGAAGCTGCTGCGCCACGTCCACCCGGATGGTAGCGAAGACCGCTATGACTACGACGAGCAAGGCAGTGTCATTCGCCATATTCGCCCTGACCATAGCCAGACGCATTTTGCCTACGACGGCCGCCGCAACCTGATCAAGATCTGCGACGCCGAGGGCGGCTTGTGGCTGCGGGACTACGACCAGAAGGGCAACCTGGTCGAGACCGTCGACCCACTGGGCAACAAGACCGAGTTTGCCTACACGCCTTCCGGGCTGGTCAAGGCGATCAAGGACGCCAACGGCAACGAGAAGAAACTGGCATACAACGCGGCGGATCAGCTGACCGAGTACACCGACTGTTCGGGCAAGACCAGTGAGTGGGTATACGACGACCTGGGTCACCTGGTGTCGTTCATCGATGCCGCTGGCAACAAGACGGCCTTCGAGCACAAGGCTGGCCAGCTGGCGAAGGTCACCCACCCAGACAACACCGAAGAGCGTTTCGAGCGTGACGCCGAGGGCCGTCTGCTGGCCCATGTCGATGCGTTGGATCGCTGCACCACCTGGGCCTACAACGCCGTTGGCATGCTGGCCGAGCGGGTGGATGCCGATGAGCGCACCTTGCGTTATCGCTGGGACAAGCTTGGGCGCTTGATCGGGCTGGAAAACCAGAACGACAGCAAGATCAGTTTCCTCTATGACCCCTTGGACCGCTTGCTGGAAGAGAAGGGCTTCGATGGCCTGATTACCCGCTACCAGTACGACCCGGACAGTGGCCGGCTGGCCAGCACCCAGGTCGGCCAGCGCCGTATCGATATCACCTACGATGCCGTGGGCCGCATTACGTCCCGAATGGCCAGCCAGGGCGACCAGCGTCAGGAAGAGACCTTCGCTTACGACCGCAACGGCAACCTGATCCAGGCGATCAACGCGGTCAGCAAACTGCAGTGGTTCCATGACGAGGCGGGCAATCTGACCCGCGAGCACCAGCACTACCTCGGTACCGAGGTGCCGATGGTTGCGGTGTGGCAGCACGAATACGACGTGCTCAACAACCGTGTCGCGACCGTTCGCCCGGATGGGCACAAGGTCAGCGTGCTCACCTACGGCAGCGGTCACGTGCTGGGCATGACCCTCGACCAGCACGAGCTGCTGGGTTATGAACGCGATGACCTGCACCGTGAAGTGGTCCGGCATCAGGGCAACCAGCTGATGCAAACCCAGGCCTGGGACCCGGCGGGGCGCCTGCAAGAGCAACTGCTGGGTAGTCATGATGGCCAGTCGACTTTGCTCAAACGCCAGTATCAGTACGATGCCGTTGGCCAACTGACCGATATCCACGACACCCGGCGTGGCCACCTGGCCTATCAATACGATCCCGTCGGCCGCCTGTTGCAAGCCACCAGCCGCCTCGGTGTCGAAACCTTCGCCTTCGACCCGGCTGGCAACTTGCTGGACGACAAGACCCAGGAGCTCAACCGTCCTCTGGAAAGCGATCCGCGCCGGAACAAGTTGATGGACAACTTGCTGCGAGAATACGCCGGGACCCATTACCAGTACGACGACCGTGGCAACCTGATCCATCGCCTGCACAACGGCGAACAGGCGCGCCTGAGCTGGGACCTGTTTGACCGCTTGGCGCGCTTCGACGATGGCAAGCTCAGCGTGGTGTACAGCTACGACGCCTTGGGTCGTCGCTTGCACAAACATTCCACTGCGCACTATCAGGATGATCCGCGTGCCGGCAGTGGCTGGAACCAGATGCAGCGGGCCAAGCGCCAGCGCGAACTGGGTTGCGGTTACACCTTGTATGGTTGGGATGGCGATAACCTCGCCTGGGAAAGCTCGCCACCGCAGGATGAGGGTGAGACCGGGCGCACTGTGCATTACCTGTACGAGCCGGGCAGTTTCGTGCCGGTTGCCCAGGCGCTGCGCAAGAGCCCGATCCGCTTGCTACGCCAACCGGACTGGAATGACCGGGAGTACGATTTCGATCAGGACCCGCTGTGGCAGCACGAGGTCAAACCGCAGCCAATCGATGCCATTGCCTGGTACCAGTGCGACCACCTCGGTACGCCGATGGAGCTGACCGACCACAACGGTGAGATGGCGTGGACGGCGCAGTACAAGGCGTGGGGTGAGGTCAAGGAGGCTCGCTCGGAGTGGGCCAGGCAGAATGGCCTGAACAACCCGATCCGCTTCCAGGGGCAGTACCACGACCCTGAGACCGGGCTGCATTACAACCGTTATCGGTACTATGATCCGAGGGCCGGGCGGTTCATCAACCAGGACCCGATCAGTTACAGCGGTGGCTTGAACCTGTTTGCGTATGCGCCGAACCCTGTCGAGTGGGTCGACCCGTTAGGGTTGTGGAAAGGGCAGCCGCGTCAGGCGGGTGGTAGGTTTGGGGCGGGGAAAGATCCTTCGAAGCCATGTCCGTGTAAGTCGGATGGTACTCATGGGAATAGTCATAATTCGACTAAGCCAGCTATTGGATATACGTTGAGGGACCGCGATACAAACGAAGTTATGAAATATGGCGAAACAACGATGGGGGCGCGGCGGTATCCGAAGAAGTATTTGAATGAAAATAATGTCGAGATGGTGGAGGAAGTGTCAGGAAGCAAAAAAGAAATGCATGCCTGGCAACATGAAAAAATCATTGATTATAAGGCGGCTAATGGTGGCAATAGGCCGCCTCTGAATAAAAGTGATTATTAGGAGTGGGCAATGGATTTTTGGATGTCGAGTGAGAAACACATATCGGTTAACGAGGCTGTGACAGGGGCGCGTAAGGCTGTTGAGCCAATCATTGCTGAGTTGATAAAAGATGTTGAGCTCTCGTGTGGTGCGGCTAAATGGAGTGTTATATCTATCGTTATGCCTGATGAGAGAGTTGGGGATTATCCGGAGGTCAGGCGTTACCATAAATCCAGCAAGGATATTGAGTTGCGTGTGCAGTTGCCTTACAACGAATTTAAGAGTTCCAATGGCGCTGGGCAAATTAATATCATGCTGGATTCATTGGCTCGCTCAGTTGATCTTATGGGTGAAATAAAAAGTTTGAAGCTTACGGGTGATGATGCTTTTATACTTAAAAATTCAGTTGAGAAGGCGCGGTTAAAATTAAATAGCTAATGCTAGCGATGCCCGAGAAGTACGAGTCGCCAGGGAGCGAGCGTGATGCTTTGCTCCCTCGGGCGGGCCTAAAACCCGGGGGTGTTTGCTGTATAACTCATGGTGTAATTATGATTGGCATGTCAAATTGGAGCTTCGCCGCGATAATTCGACCAAATAGGATGTCAATCTGCTGACACAGATACGACGCCTTGGGCCGACGTCTGCACAAACAGTCTGTCGCGCATTTCTGGGACAGGCCTGAGGCTGGTACGGGGTGGAACCAGATACAGCGGGCCAAGCGGCAACGTGAGTTCGGTTGTGGCTTCACTCTCTTTGGTTGGGATAGCGATAACCTTGCTTGGGAAAGCCTGCCTCCGTAGGACGACTGGGCGCACGGTTTATTATCTGTACGAGGCGGGCAGTTTCGTGTCGGTTGCCCAGGCGTTGCGCAAGAGCCCGATCCGCTTGCTACGCCAGCCGGACTGGATCCACCGGGAGTACGACTTCGATCAGGACCCGCTGTGGCAGCACGAGGTCAAACCGCAGCCAATCGATGCCATTGCCTGGTACCAGTGCGACCACCTCGGTACGCCAATGGAGCTGACCGACCACAACGGTGAGATGGCGTGGACGGCGCAGAACAAGGCGTAGGGTGAGGTCGAGAAGGCTCGCTCGGAGTGGGCCAGGCAGAATGGCCTGAACAACCCGATCCGCTTCCAGGGGCAGTACCACGACCCTGAGACCGGACTGCATCACAACCGCTATCGGTACTATGATCCGAGGGCCGGGCGGTTCATCAACCAGGATCCGATCAGTTACAGCGGTGGCTTGAACCTGTTTGCGTATGCGCCGAACCCTGTCGAGTGGGTCGACCCGTTAGGTTTGGGGAAAGGGCAGCCGCGTCAGGCGGGTGGTAGGTTTGGGGCGGGGAAAGATCCTTCGAAGCCATGTCCGTGTAAGTCGGATGGTACTCATGGGAATAGTCTCAATTCGACTAAGCCAGCTATTGGCTACATATTGAGGTACGAAGAAGATCACAGCGTTTTGAAGTATGGTGAAACTACAATGGGTAAGCGTAGGTATACGGAAGAGTATCTTAAGAAAAATAATGCGTATATGCAGGAGGAGGTCTCAGGGACCAAGCGGGAGATGCATGCGTGGCAGCATGAAAAAATCTTGGAATACAAGGCGGCAGATAAAGAAGGTAGAAGGCCTCCGCTAAATAAAAGCGATTATTAAGGTGGTTTATGGATTTTAATACTTCAAGTGAGCAGCATGTGTTGGCGGGCAACGCTGCCCAGATTGCTCGAAAGAAGGTAAAGGATATATTGGTTGAGATTTTACGTGATGTTTCACTCGAGTGTGGTGCGGAGGCATGGACATTCATATCAATACTTATGCCTGATGAACGAATAGGTGATTATCCCGAAGTGAGGCGATACCACAAGGCCCGGAAGGTTATTGAGGTTCGGGTGCAAGTTCCTATTTACGAGTTTAAGGATTCGAATGCTTTGCAGCAGGTAAGTTTGATTCTTGATGCATTGTCTCGCTCAGTGGAAATGATGAAGGAAATAAAAAGTTTGAAGCTAACTGAGAACGATGCTCTTGTACTTAAGGGGGCGGTTGAGAAGGCGCGTGCGAAATTAATCAGCTAATTATAATAATGCTCTATAAGTTTGGTTTTTCAGGGGGGCGTGGTGGAGTCGCCCGCTGGAAAGCGATCCGCGCCGGAACAAGTTGATGGACAACTTGCTGCGAGAATACGCCGGGACCCATTACCAGTACGACGACCGTGGCAACCTGATCCACCGCCTGCACAACGGCGAATAGGCACGCCTGAGCCGGGACCTGTTTGTCCGCTTGGCGCGCTTCGACGATGGCAAGCTCAGCGTGGTGTACAGCTACGACGCCTTGGGTCGTCGTTTGCACAAGCACTCCACTGCGCACCACCAAGACGATCCGCGTGCCGGCAGTGGCTGGAACCAGATACAGCGGGCCAAGCGCCAGCGCGAACTGGGCTGTGGTTACACCTTATACGGTTGGGATGGTGACAACCTGGCCTGGGAGAGCTCGCCGCCGCAGGGCGAAGGTGAGACTGGGCGTACCGTGCATTACCTGTACGAGCCGGGCAGTTTCGTGCCGGTTGCCCAGGCCCAGCGCAGCAATCCGATCCGCCTGCTGCGTCAGCCGGACTGGAGCGATCGTGAGTACGACTTCGATCAGGACCCGTTGTGGCATACCGAGGTCAAGGCGCAGCCATTCGATGCGATCCTCTGGTACCAATGCGACCACCTCGGCACGCCGATGGAGCTGACCGACCACAACGGTGAGGTGGCGTGGGCGGCGCAGTACAAGGCGTGGGGCGAGATCAAGGAAACGCGGTCCGACTGGGCGAAGCAGGTTGGCCTGACCAACCCGATTCGTTTCCAGGGGCAGTACCACGACCAAGAGACTGGGCTGCACTACAATCGAAATCGATATTATGAGCCGAGCACTGGTCGGTTTGTGTCGCAAGACCCAATAGGGCTGTCCGGTGGGGTGAATCTATACCAATACGCGCCTAACCCGCAGAACTGGACTGACCCGCTTGGGTTGTCGGGAAAGTCATTACCTAACACTACAAATGTGAACCGGATAGGTGGTAGTCAGGTGGAAAATCTTCGACTTAAGAACCCAGAGAAAAAGCTGGATCCTCCAGGGATTTCTGTATTGCATAGTTGCTGTCCATGTGAGTCTGCACAGCAGATGAGAGAAGCTTTCCCTACTGCAACTGGGCTTCATAAAACATCAGAAACTGTAGCATCAGGTACAGCGCATGCTATTCGAGAAGCAGGCTTTGATGTTATAGAGGATCCTACAAAGAACTTTAAGAATCATGCTCGTATTATCCATCCTGACGGGCTTGATGGGTTTAATGATGAAAACCTAAAGGGGCTTTCTAAAGCGTTGGGCGAAACTACGAGGTGCCCTCGATGATGGAGTTTAAGCTGGTCTCTACTAATGGGCTGTCTCTTGGAAGATTATTGGTTTCTTCCACGAGTGGTATGCGAATGATCGGTTCTTTTTTGCCGGATAGAGATTTTGATCTATATGGAAATCTGTTCAAGGAGCATGAGCAAGCGGTGAATGAGCAGCTTTTTATAGAGGAGGAGCGCTTGATGAAGAAAATAGACTCGCTTGGGCTTTATGTCGTCGGCCCTTCACCAAGAACTGAATCTATTGGTATTAAAGATTTGCAGATTATGGAGGGTGGGGCGAGTTTTAGGTTGATGGCCGATCTTAGTGCTGTTGAGAGTATGATGCTTGGCGAAAGTAAGTTGTGAATCGCCTTTGGTTTCGTAGACACCTCCAAGCCTCATAATGAGGCCCAAATAAGAGGTACCATGAGTCGTCAGCGTTACCCCGATGCCTTCGGCCCGCAGATCCTGTCGGTATACCCCAGCCACCGGCAAGGCACATGCGTTCATCGAGTACTTGACTGGGTACCTGGATTCGCGTGGTCTGGGCTGATCAGCTGTGATTGGCTGGCGATGGAGGCGGCAGCGGGTAGAATGGCGCTTTTGCCCGACCCATGACCGATATGAGCCCTGCCATCACCACCCTCGAGCAACACCTGCTCGCCGCCCTCGACCCCGCCCCGAGCGAAACCCGTCGCCTGTTCCATGGCCGTGGCCGCTGCTGGCCGGGCCTGGAGCAGATCACCGTCGACTGGCTCGACGGCGTGCTGCTGGTGGCGCTGTTTCGCGAGCCGCCCGAGGGCCAGTTGGCCGAGCTCGAGGCGATGCTGCGCGCCCTGGCCGAACGCCCGCAATGGACCGGCCAGGCCATGTTGTTGCAACACCGCTACCTGCCCGACAGCCCGGGACAATGGCTGCTTGGTGAACCTTGCCTGCAACGTGAGGTGATCGAGGATGGCCTGAAGTACCTGCTCGACCTCGGCGTGCGCCAGAACAACGGCCTGTTCCTCGACATGCGCTACGGCCGGCGCTGGGTGCGCGAGCAGGCGGCGGGCAAGCGGGTGCTCAACCTGTTCGCCTACACCTGTGGGTTCTCGGTGGCGGCGATCGCCGCTGGCGCCGAGCAGGTAGTCAACCTGGACATGGCCAAGTCGGCGTTGTCGCGCGGGCGCGACAATCATCGGCTCAATGGCCATGACGCCTCGCGCGTGGCGTACCTGGGGCATGAGCTGTTCAAGTCGTGGGGCAAGGTGCGCAAGTATGGGCCGTACGACCTGATCATCATCGACCCGCCGACCTTCCAGCGCGGCAGCTTCGTGCTGACCCAGGACTACGCCAAGATCCTGCGGCGCCTGCCAGAGCTGTTGAGCGAGGGGGGGACGGTGCTGGCCTGTGTCAACGATCCGGGAATCGGCCCGCAGTTCCTCATCGAGGGTATGGCCGAGCATGCGCCGGAACTGGTGTTCGTCGAGCGGCTGGCGAACCCGCCGGAGTTTCCGGATGCGGATCCGCAAGGCGGGCTGAAGGCGTTGGTGTTCCGCCAGGAGCCTTGAGAGAGGGCCGTTCGCCAGCAAGGCTGGCTCCTACAGGGCAGGGGCGCTCGTAGGAGCCAGCCTTGCTGGCGGAGGGGATTACTTGTCGGTGTAGATCTGGTCGAACACGCCGCCGTCGTTGAAGTGGGTCTTCTGCACGGTGCGCCAGTCACCGAAGGTCTTTTCCACCGACAGGAAGTCGACTTTCGGGAAGCGGTCGGTGTACTTGGCCAGCACTGCGGCGTCACGCGGGCGCAGGTAGTTGTTGGCCGCGATCTCCTGGGCCTCTGGCGACCACAGGTACTTCAGGTATTCCTCGGCCACGGCGCGGGTCTTCTTCTTCTCCACCACCTTGTCGACCACGCTCACCGGTGGCTCGGCCTCGGCCGACACGCTTGGGTAGACCACTTCGAACTGATCGCGGCCGAACTCGCGGGCGATCATCTCGGCCTCGTTCTCGAAGGTCACCAGCACATCGCCGATCTGGTTGGTCATGAAGGTGGTGGTGGCGGCACGGCCACCGGTATCCAGCACTGGCGCCTGCTTGAACAGCTTGCCGACGAAATCACGGGCCTTGGCCTCGTCACCGCCCTGCTTGAGCACGTAGCCCCAGGCCGAGAGGTAGGTGTAGCGGCCGTTGCCGGAGGTCTTGGGGTTGGGCACGATCACCTGCACGCCGTCCTTGAGCAGGTCGGGCCAGTCCTTCAGCGCCTTGGGGTTGCCCTTGCGCACGATGAACACGGTGGCCGAGGTGAACGGTGCGCTGTTGTTCGGCAGGCGGCTCACCCAGTTGTCCGGCACCAGCTTGCCGTTGTCGACCAGGGCGTTGATGTCGGTGGCCATGTTCATGGTGATGACGTCGGCCGGCAGGCCGTCGATCACGGCGCGCGCCTGCTTGCTCGAGCCGCCGAAGGACATCTGTACGTTGACCTTCTCCTTGTGCTCGGCTTCCCAGTGTTTCTGGAACGCCGGATTGTAGTCCTTGTAGAAGTCGCGCATCACGTCGTAGGACACGTTGAGCAGGGTTGGGGCGGCCTGGGCGAGGTTGCCCAGGGCAAGGCCCGCGGCGAGCAGCGAGGCGCTGAACAGTTTTTTCACTGGGGCGAATTCCTTGTTCTGGTTCAAAGGGTTAGCGATATGCCAGCGACTATAGCGGGTGGCTTTGCGCGGGTTAAAGAACAAAAAGGACTTTGGTTATGTCGTTGTCAGCCTTGGCCCTCAGCGCTTTGGAAACAACGCATTGCCGCACTGCGAACAGAACGCCGCGCCATGTTCATGGTGTTTCTTGGCGCAGGTCGGGCAGTCGTGCTGCAGCTGTTCCCCGCGCAGGGCATTGGCCAGCTCGGCGGTGAAGATGCCGGTGGGCACGGCGATGATCGAGTAACCGGTGATCATCACCAGCGACGACAGCACCTGGCCCAGCGGCGTCTTCGGCACGATATCGCCGAAGCCTACGGTGGTCAGGGTGACGATGGCCCAGTAGATGCCCTTGGGAATGCTGGTGAAGCCATGCTCGGGGCCTTCGATCACGTACATCAGGGTGCCGAACACGGTGACCAGGGTCGACACGCTGACCAGGAACACGATGATCTTCTGCTTGCTGCCCTGCAGCGCCGCCAGCAGGTAGTGGGCCTGCTTGAGGTAGGGGCTGAGCTTGAGCACGCGGAAGATCCGCAGCATGCGCACCACGCGGATCATCAGCAGGTACTGGGCGTCGCTGTAGTACAGGGCGATGATCCCCGGCACGATCGCCAGCAGGTCGACCAGCCCGTAGAAGCTGAAGGCATAGCGCAGGGGCTTGGGCGAACAGTACAGGCGGACCAGGTATTCGCCGAGGAAGATCGCGGTGAAGCCCCACTCGATGGCGGCCAGCAGGCCGGCGTAGCCTTGGTGTATCTCGTCGATGCTGTCGAGGATCACCGTCACCAGGCTGGCGAGGATGATCAGCAGGAGGATCTTGTCGAAGCGTCTTCCGGCGCCGGTGTCGGTCTGGAAGACGATGACGTAGAGCCGCTCGCGCAGGCTCGCAGGGTTGTCCATGGGCTCGTTCCCTTGTGCGGATGGGCAGAGCCTAGGGGCTACGTTTCAGCTGTGCAAGCGGGGGGCGTTGCGGCGCTGGATGAGCTGCGCCAGATGGCTGCCCAGGTGCATCAGCCAGCAGGCGGCGACGAAGGGCGCGGTGAGCCCGGCTACCGGCAGCAGGTTGAACAGCGGTTGCAGCAGAAGGGCCAGGACGATGGCCAGCAGGGTCATCCAGGGTTTTTCGCCCATGCGGCTGAAGGCCAGCGCAGCGAGTGCGGCATTGAAGCCGTACAGGCCCAGCGCGGCGGCCTGGGTCTCGCCGGCCAGCAGTGCGAGGCCACCCCCGAGCGCCGCGCCGATCACCGCCCAGGTGGCCGCCCAGGGGTTGGCGACGTACAGGCCGATGATGATCAGCAGGCCGGCCAGCGGCTTGTCCAGCAGGAAGATCTGGCCGACACCGCGCAGCAGGCCGTACAGCGGGTCGGGCTCGACCGGCACGGCGGCGCTGGGTTCGGTCAGCGCCAGGGCGGCCCAGCCGAGCAGGACGAAGGGCGCGGTGTAGGCGATCAGCAGCTTGCCACCGCGTTTGCGCCACTGGTGGGTGAGCATGCTCGACAGCCCCCCGGCGGCGATGATCAGCGGCGGCAGGATGGCCGACCAGGGCAGCACGGCGCTGATCAGGATGCCGATCAGCACGCCGTTGTAGCAGTACAGGCCGGCCTGGCGATCGCTGCGTTCGTAGCCGCGACGCTGGGCCGTCAGCAGGCCGGCGAGGGCGCCGAGCAGGGCGCCGCCGACCAGCCCGGGGGCGGTCAGCAGGATGGCCAGCAGGCAGCACAGGCCACAGAACGGGTTGCGCAGCAGCAGCACCTGGCTGAAGCCGTTGAGCAGGGCCGTGGCCCAGTCGGGGCACGGGTTGACGAAATTCTTGGTGTACATGGGGCAGTCGGCAGGTGAGTGAAAAACGGTCGCCGTGGCAACGGGCTTGCCCCGCGATGGCGCCGACAAGGGCTGCGCCATCGCGGGGTGAAACCAGCTGACAGGTCAGTGGTTACAACAGCGTCTCGATCCGCAGTGTATTAGTCGAGCCCGGCTTGCCGAAAGGCACACCAGCAGTGATCAGCAGTGTGTCGCCACGGCTGGCCATGCCCTGGGCCTGGGCGATTTCAAGAGCGGTGGAGACTACTTCGTCGACCTGGCGCAGGCGGTCGTTGACCACCGAGTGCACACCCCAGGTCACGCTCAGGCGGCGCGCGGTGTCGAGGTTCGGTGTCAGGTTGAGGATCGGTGCCCGTGGCCGCTCGCGCGCGGCACGCAGGGTCGAGGCGCCCGACTCGCTGTAGTTGACCAGCACCGCCACAGGCAGGATGCCGCTGATGCGCCGGATCGCGCAGCTGATGGCATCCGACACGGTGGCCTCGGCCTTGGGCCGGCCGACGTCGAGCTGGGCCTGGTAGTCCGGGCCGTTCTCCACCTGGCGAATGATCTTGCTCATCATCTGCACCGCTTCGAGCGGGTAGTCGCCCGAGGCGGTCTCGGCCGACAGCATCACCGCGTCGGCGCCCTCGGCCACGGCGTTGGCCACGTCGGTGACCTCGGCGCGGGTCGGCGCCGGCGAGAAGCGCATCGACTCGAGCATCTGGGTCGCCACCACCACCGGCTTGCCCAGCTGGCGGCAGGTGCCGATGATGCGTTTCTGGATCTGCGGCACGCTCTCGGCCGGTACTTCCACGCCCAGGTCGCCGCGGGCGACCATGATCGCGTCGGACAGCTCGGCGATGGCCTGCAGTTGCTCGACCGCGGAAGGCTTCTCGATCTTGGCCATCAGGTAGGCGCGGTCGCCGATCAACTGGCGCGCCTCGACGATGTCTTCAGGACGCTGCACGAACGACAGCGCCACCCAGTCCACACCCAGTTCCAGGCCGAAGGCCAGGTCACGGCGGTCTTTCTCGGTGAGCGGGGAGAGGTCGAGCACCGCTTGCGGCACGTTGACGCCCTTGCGGTCGGACAGCTCGCCACCGTTGAGCACTTCGGTGTCGATGGCATCGCTGTGCTTGGCGGTCACGCGCAGGCGCAGCTTGCCGTCGTCGAGCAGCAGGTCCATGCCAGGCTCGAGGGCCGCGATGATCTCCGGGTGCGGCAGGTTGACCCGGCGGCTGTCGCCCGGGGTCTTGTCCAGGTCCAGGCGCAGGGCCTGGCCGCGTTGCAGTTGGACCTTGCCGTCGGCGAAGCGGCCAACCCGCAGTTTCGGCCCTTGCAGGTCCATGAGGATGCCCAGCGGGTAGTTCAGCTGTTGCTCGACCTCGCGGATCCACTGGTAGCGCAGGGCGTGGTCGGCGTGTTCGCCGTGGCTGAAGTTGAGGCGGAAGATGTTCACTCCGGCTTCGACCAGTTGGCGGATGTCATCGATGCCTTTGATCGCAGGCCCGAGGGTGGCGAGGATTTTCACTTTTTTGTCAGGCGTCATGATTGGGCGGTCTCGAGGATCAGGATGGCGCGAAAGTCGTTGACGTTGGTGCGGGTCGGCTCGGTGACGATCAGCGCGTCGAGCGCGGCGAAGTAGCCATAGCCGTTGTTGTTGTCCAGCTCGTCGCTGGCCGACAGGCCCAGGGCCTCGGCGCGGGCGTAGCTGGCCGGGGTCATGAAGGCACCGGCGTTCTCTTCCGAACCGTCGATGCCGTCGGTGTCGCCGGCCAGGGCATGGACGCCCGGCAGGCCCTTGAGGCTTTCGGTGAGGCTGAGCAGGAACTCGGCATTACGCCCGCCGCGGCCGTTGCCGCGCACGGTGACGGTGGTCTCGCCGCCGGAGAGGATCACGCAGGGCGCTTTCAGTGGCTGGCCGTGCAGGACGATCTGCCGGGCGATGCCGGCGTGGACCTTGGCCACCTCGCGCGACTCGCCTTCGAGGTCGCCGAGGATCAACGGGCTGAAGCCGGCCTGGCGGGCCTTGACTGCGGCGGCTTCCAGCGACTGCTGGGGCTTGGCGATCAGCTGGAAGTGGCTGCGCGCGAGCGCCGGGTCGCCGGCCTTGACGGTTTCCGAGGCCGGGTTGTTGAGCCAGTCGATGACCGCTTGTGGTGCCTCGATGTTGTAGCGCTTGAGGATCGCCAGGGCCTCGGCCGAGGTGCTCGGGTCGGCCACGGTGGGGCCGGAGGCGATGACGGTGGCCAGGTCGCCGGGCACGTCGGAAATCGCGTAGGTATAGACGGTGGCTGGCCAGCAGGCCTTGGCCAGGCGGCCGCCCTTGATCGCCGAGAGGTGCTT
The DNA here is from genome assembly GCF_011752525.1 of Pantoea sp. Cy-639. GTDB lineage: Bacteria > Pseudomonadota > Gammaproteobacteria > Pseudomonadales > Pseudomonadaceae > Aquipseudomonas. Next base: position 14,161 of record NZ_VWXI01000013.1, read on the forward strand.
GCGCACGCAGTTCATCTCGCCGATGGTGGCGCCGGATTTGAGCAGCGCCTTGTTGATCTGCTGCTTGTCGGCCAGGGTCAGGCCCTCGGCGGGCAGCGCCAGCAACGCGGAGCCGCCGCCAGACAGCAGGAAGATGACGCGGTCGTTTTCGTCGAGATCACTGACCAGTTCCAACACACGCCTGGCCACGGCCAGGCCGGCGGCGTCGGGGACCGGGTGGGCGGCTTCGACCACCTCGATCTTCTGGCAGTTGGCGCCGTGGCCGTAGCGGGTCACGACCAGGCCGCGGACTTCGCCCTGCCAGCTTTTCTCGACCACTTCGGCCATGGCGGCGGCGGCCTTGCCGGCGCCGATGACAATGACCCGGCCGCTGCGGTCGGCAGGCAGGTGGGGTTCGAGGACCTGGCGGGGGTGGGCGGCGGCGATGGCTGTGTCGAACAGCTCACGCAGGAGTTCTTGTGGATCGACCGACATGGCAGGCTCCCATTTATTGTTGTTCTGCAGAATCGAAAACGCCCCTGGAACTGCCTCCGTGCAGGCCGAACCAGGGGCGGGTGTTGCTCGGGGCACCCATGAGCCGTGGTCGCAGGCTCATGGGTGTGGATCTGGACTCAAGTCATTTGTCGTCGCGGATCGAGAAGTTGGCCATGTGCTCCAGGCCCTTGATCAGCGCCGAGTGGTCCCAGTTGCCGCCGCCCAGCGCCACGCAGGTGCTGAACACTTGCTGGGCGTTGGAGGTGTTGGGCAGGTTGATGCCCAGCTCCTTGGCGCCCTGCAGGGCCAGGTTCAGGTCCTTCTGGTGCAGGTTGATGCGGAAGCCCGGGTCGAAGGTGCCTTTGATCATGCGTTCGGCGTGCACTTCGAGGATCTTCGACGAGGCGAAGCCGCCCATCAGCGCTTCGCGCACCTTGGCTGGATCGGCGCCGTTCTTGGCGGCGAACAGCAGGGCTTCGCCGACGGCCTGGATGTTCAGGGCGACGATGATCTGGTTGGCGACCTTGGCGGTCTGGCCGTCACCGTTGCCACCGACGCGGGTGATGTTCTTGCCCATGGCTTCGAACAGCGGCAGGGCACGCTCGAAGGCTTTCGGGCAACCGCCGACCATGATGCTCAGGGTGCCGGCCTTGGCGCCGACTTCGCCGCCGGATACCGGGGCGTCCAGGTAGGCGGCGCCGGTGGCCTTGATCTTCTCGGCGAAGGCCTTGGTGGCGGTAGGGGAGATCGAGCTCATGTCGATCACCACCTTGTTCGGGCCGACGCCCGCGCCGACGCCGTTCTCGCCGAACAGGACGGCTTCGACCTGCGGGGTGTCCGGCACCATGACGATGATGAACTCGGCTTCCTGGGCAACCTCTTTCGGGTTGGCCAGGGCTACCGCGCCGGCGGCGACCAGGTCGGCCGGGGCGGCGTCGTGGTGGGTGGAGACGAACAGGCTGTGACCTGCCTTTTGCAGGTTCTGGGCCATGGGCTTGCCCATGATGCCGGTGCCGATGAAACCGATTTTAGCCATGAGAATATGCCTCTTTTGTATTTGTTCGTGGCTCCGTGGGAGCGGGCCTCATCAGATAACGTTGTGGGTCTTCAGCCAGCCCAGGCCGGCTTCAGTGGTGGTCTTGGGCTTGTATTCCGCGCCCACCCAGCCCTGGTAGCCGATGCGGTCCAGGTGCTCGAACAGGAAGCGGTAGTTGATCTCGCCGGTGCCTGGTTCGTGGCGGCCCGGGTTGTCGGCCAGCTGGATGTGGTTGATCAGCTTCAGGTTGGTTTCCATGGTCCGCGCCAGGTCACCTTCCATGATCTGCATGTGGTAGATGTCGTACTGCAGGAACAAGTTGTCGCTGCCCACCTCGGCCTGGATCTCCAGCGCCTGCTGGGTGGTGTTCAGGTAGAAACCGGGGATGTCGCGGGTGTTGATCATTTCCATGACCAGGCGGATCCCGGCGGCCTTGAGCCTGTCGGCGGCGTAGCGCAGGTTTTCCACGAAGGTCTTGCGCACGGTGGCGCAGTCCGGGCCTTGCGGGCGGATGCCGGCCAGGGCGTTGACCTGGGTGTTGCCCAGCACCTTGGCGTACTCGATGGCCTTGTCGACCCCGGCGCGGAACTCCTCGACGCGGTCGGGGTGGCAGGTGATGCCGCGCTCGCCCTTGGACCAGTCGCCGGCCGGCAGGTTGAACAGCACCTGGGTCAGGCCGTGGGCGTCGAGCTGCTGCTTGATCTCGGCGGCGCTGAAATCGTACGGGAAGAGGTATTCGACACCGCTGAAGCCGGCGTCGGCGGCAGCCTTGAAGCGGGCCAGGAAGTCCTGTTCGGTGAACAGCATGGACAGGTTGGCAGCGAAGCGAGGCATGGGTTGTCTCCTTGCGATGAGGGCCCCCAGGCGGTGCCTGGGGGCGTCAGGCGATCAGTCCAGCAGCGAGATGGCGGTCGGCGCGTCGTTGCCGACCAGGGCGAGGTCTTCGAACTCGTTGACCGCGTTGATCTCGGTGCCCATGGAAATGTTGGTCACACGCTCGAGAATCACCTCGACCACCACCGGTACGCGGAACTCCTCGGCCATTTTCTGCGCCTTGAGCAGGGCAGGGACGATCTCGGCCGGCTCGAACACGCGGATGGCCTTGCAGCCCAGGCCTTCGACCACGGCGACGTGGTCGACACCGTAGGTGGCGGCGTCGGTGGCGTTGATGTTCTCGAACGCCAGTTGTACACAGTAATCCATGTCGAAACCACGCTGGGCCTGGCGGATCAGGCCGAGGTAGGCGTTGTTCACCAGCACGTGGACGTACGGCAGGTTGAACTGCGCGCCCACCGCCAATTCCTCGATCATGAACTGGAAGTCGTAGTCACCGGACAGCGCGACCACCTTGCGCGCCGGGTCGGCCTTGACCACGCCGAGGGCGGCCGGGATGGTCCAGCCCAGTGGGCCGGCCTGGCCGCAGTTGATCCAGTGACGCGGCTTGTACACGTGGAGGAACTGTGCGCCGGCGATCTGCGACAGGCCGATGGTGCTGACGTAGCAGGTGTCCTTGCCGAACACCTGGTTCATCTCTTCGTACACGCGCTGCGGCTTGACCGGCACGTTGTCGAAGTGGGTCTTGCGCTGCAGGCTGGCCTTGCGCTGCTGGCAGTCTTCCAGCCAGGCGCTGCGGTCCTTGAGCTTGCCGGCGGCTTTCCACTCGCGGGCCACTTCGAGGAACACATCCAGGGCCTTGCCGGCATCGGAAACGATCCCCAGGTCCGGGGTGAACACGCGGCCGATCTGGGTCGGCTCGATGTCGACGTGGACGAACTTGCGGCCTTCGGTGTAGACGTCGACCGATCCGGTGTGGCGGTTGGCCCAGCGGTTGCCGATGCCGAACACCAGGTCGGACTTGAGCAGGGTGGCGTTGCCGTAGCGGTGCGAGGTCTGCAGGCCGACCATGCCGACCATCTGCGCGTGATCGTCTGGAATGGTGCCCCAGCCCATCAGGGTCGGGATCACCGGCACGCCGGTCAGCTCGGCGAACGCGACCAGCTTGTCGCTGGCGTCGGCGTTGATGATGCCGCCACCGGCCACCAGCAGCGGACGCTCGGCGTCATTGAGCAGGGCCAGGGCTTTCTCGGCCTGGACGCGGGTGGCGGCCGGCTTGTGCACCGGCAGCGGCTCGTAGGCGTCGATGTCGAATTCGATCTCGGCCATCTGCACGTCGAACGGCAGGTCGATCAGTACCGGGCCTGGGCGGCCGGTGCGCATTTCGTAGAAGGCCTTCTGGAACGCGTAGGGCACCTGGCCCGGCTCCAGTACGGTGGTCGCCCACTTGGTCACCGGCTTGACGATGCTGGTGATGTCGACGGCCTGGAAGTCTTCCTTGTGCAGGCGGGCGCGTGGGGCCTGGCCGGTGATGCAGAGAATCGGGATGGAGTCGGCCGAGGCACTGTACAGGCCGGTGACCATGTCGGTGCCGGCAGGGCCGGAGGTGCCGATGCACACGCCGATGTTGCCCGGGTTGGCACGGGTGTAGCCCTCGGCCATGTGCGAGGCACCTTCGACGTGGCGAGCGAGGACGTGATCGATGCCACCGACTTTCTTCAGGGCCGAGTACAGCGGGTTGATGGCAGCCCCTGGAATGCCGAACGCCGTCTCTACACCTTCACGGCGCATGACCAGAACGGCTGCATCGATTGCTCTCATTTTGCTCATGGTTTGTGCCTCATCGATTTTGTAATTGTATACAACTTGCGTTGCGGCAGAGTGTATTCATGCTCGGCGCAAAAGGTCAATCCATTTTCGTCGGCGGCTTTGACTTGTCGGTCATGCCCGCTAAAGGCGGCATTTCGTCGCATGCGAGTAAATTGGTCTAAAAAATTGTATACAACTCGTGCCTTTGTTGTGTTCTATCTTGTCTATTGGTTTTCAACTGCCCTCAGGGCTTCTCACAACAAGAAGAGGACCTTTTCATGACCGCATTGACCCTGAAAGTCGCCGTTGGCGTGGTGAACGCCGCGCTGGCCGCCGGCCGCAAGATCAACGCCGCGCCGCTGACCGTGGCCGTGCTCGATGCCGGCGGGCACCTGCTGGCGCTGCAGCGCGAGGACGGCGCCAGCCTGCTGCGGCCGCAGGTGGCGATTGGCAAGGCCTGGGGGGCAGTAGCCCTGGGCAAGGGTTCACGCCTGCTGGCGCTGGACTCGCAGCAACGGCCGGCGTTCTTCGCCGCGCTCAATGGCCTGGGCGAGCGGCCGGTGGTGCCGGCGCCGGGTGGCGTGCTGATTCGCGATCAGGACGGCAAGGTGCTGGGGGCAGTGGGGATCAGCGGGGATACGTCGGATATCGATGAGCAATGCGCGATCAATGCGATCGAGGAGGCGGGGCTGGCAGCGGATGCCGGGGTAGTGGCCTGATACGTTGCCATGATCGCGGGGCCTGCCCGCGCCCACGCGACTCCAAGGCAATGCGTGGGGGCGGGCCTGTCCTGCACTGGCGTTATCTCAGGCCGCCTCGGGCTCGCAGCCTTTGAGCACCAGGCGAATGATGGTCTCGGCTGCAGCGTCGTAGTCGCTGTCGGCCAATTTGGCCTTGCCGGTCACCACGGCGATCTGCCAGTCGAAGTCCGCGTAGGTTTGCGTGGCCGCCCAGATGCTGAACATCAGGTGGTGCGGGTCGACGTGGGCGATCTGTCCGCGCTCGAGCCAGCGCTGGATGCATTCGATGTTGTGCCGCGCCTGCTCGTTGAGCTGCTCGACCTGGCTTGGCGACAGGTGCGGCGCGCCGTGCATGATCTCGCTGGCGAACACCTTGGAGGCGTGGGGCAAGTCGCGGGAAATGCGGATCTTCGAGCGGATGTACGCGCTCAGCACCTCTTTCGGATCACCGTCGGCGTTGAACGGCGTCGACGCCTGCATGATCGGCGCGATGATGCTCTCGAGCACTTCGCGGTAGAGGTTTTCCTTCGACTTGAAGTAGTAGTAGACGTTTGGCTTGGGCAGGCCGGCCTTGGCCGCGATATCGCTGGTCTTGGTGGCGGCGAAGCCCTTGTCGGCGAACTCTTCACTGGCTGCGCGCAGGATCAGCTCCTTGTTGCGCTCGCGAATGGTACTCATGGTGCTGGCGATCCTTTGACGCTGCGAGCGCGGATGGTAGCACCGAACACCGCCGGGGCACAGGCCAGGCGCAGTCGCGGGCGCCTGTCGCCAGGCTGAACGGAGTCCACGCCGGGCGGCAACCTGCCAACGTGCTGCTAGAGTTTGATCTCGATGACCCCTGGAGCTGGCTCTTTGCTGGCCAGCGCAGTGCCTGGGCGGTCGGGACATTGGGTTCGAACGGACAGGAAGCATTGTCGTGGGTAACGGCAAACGTGCGCGATATGGATGGCTCCTTTGCCTGACCGGCCTGGCCCTGCTGGGGGTGCTGGCCTGGCTGCTGATTTCCGGCCCGCGCCAGCACAAGCCTGCCGGCCCGGTCGGCGAGCCGGTGACGGCGGTCGGCGTGGCGCTGCAGGACGTGCCGGTGTACATCGATGCGCTGGGTACGGTGACGCCGACCCGCAGCGTCAGCGTGACCACGCAGGTCAACGGCATCCTCGCGGCGGTGGCGTTCGAGGAGGGCCAGGCAGTGCGCGAGGGCCAGGTCATCGCGCGGATCGACGACCGCACGCTCAAGGCCCAGCTGGCCCAGGCCCGTGGCGTGCTGGCCCATGACCAGGCGGTGCTCGACAACGCACGCCGCGACCTCGTGCGCTTTCGCGAACTGATCGGGGTGGGCTCGGTGAGCCAGCAGACCGTCGACACCCAGGTCTCCACCGTGCAGCAGCTGGCCGGCACCGTCGCCGCCGACCAGGGCGCGGTACAGAATCTTGAAGTGCAACTGGGCTACTGCACCATCAGGTCGCCGGTCGATGGCGTGGTCGGTCTGCGCCAGGTCGATCCGGGCAACTACGTCAGCACCACCAGCACGACCCCGATCGCGGTGATCACCCAGATGCGCCCGGCGATGGTGGTGTTTGCCGTGCCCGAGGATGACCTGGGGCGGATCCACCAGGCCATGGCCAAGGGGCCGGTCAGCGTGCTGGCCTATGACCGTGACAAGCGCGGGCTGCTGGCCCGCGGCAGTGTGCTGGCACTGGACAACCAGGTCGACACCACCACCGGCACGGTCAAGGTCAAGGCGCGCTTCGACGACAGCGGCAACCGGCTGTTCCCCAATCAGTTCGTCAACGCCCGGCTCGAGGCCGACACCCTGCGCCAGGTCGCGGTGGTGCCGACTCGCGCCATCCAGCACGGCAGCCAGGGCGACTTCCTGTTCGTGGTCCAGGGGCAGAAGGCCCAATTGCGCCATGTACGCAGCGGGCCGGTCAGTGGCGAGCTGACGGCGATTCTCGACGAGGGCGTGCGGCCCGGCGAGCAGGTGATCACCGACGGCGCCGACAAGCTCGACGACGCTTCGCCGATCAAGGTGGTGGCGCCGTGAGGCGATGGCCATGAACATTTCACGGCCATTCGTCGAGCGGCCGGTGGCCACCTGCCTGCTGATGTTCGCCGTGCTGCTGCTGGGCATCCTCGGCTATCGCCTGCTGCCGGTGTCGGCGCTGCCACAGGTGGATTACCCGACGATCCAGGTCTTCACCCAGTACCCTGGCGCCAGCCCCGAGGTGATCAGTTCCTCGATCAGCGCGCCGCTGGAGCGCCAACTGGGCGAAATGCCGGGGCTGCGCTCGATGGGTTCGACCAGCAGCAACGGCGCCTCGGTGGTGACCTTGCAGTTCGACCTGTCGCTGTCACTGGATGTGGCCGAGCAGGAGGTACAGGCGGCGATCAACGCCGCCGGCACCTTCCTGCCGGCCAACCTGCCGTACCCGCCGGTCTACAGCAAGGTCAACCCGGCCGATGCCCCCGTGCTGACCTTGTCGCTGACCTCCGACGTGCTGCCGCTGACCAAGGTCCAGGACCTGGCCGACACCCGTCTGGCACAGAAGATCTCGCAGATCGCCGGGGTCGGCCTGGTCACCATCAGCGGCGGCCAGCGCCCGGCCGTGCGCATCGAGGCCAACACCTCGGCGCTGAACACCCTCGGCCTGTCGCTGGAGGACCTGCGCACGGTACTGGGCAGCGCCAACGTCAATCAGGCCAAGGGCAATATCGACGGTCGCTACCAGGCCTATTCCATCGGCGCCAACGACCAGTTGCAGAACCCGGAGGACTACCGCGACCTGGTGATCGCCTACCGCAATGGTGCGGCGATCCGGCTGTCCCAGGTCGCCAGTTCGATCCTCGGGCCGGAGAACCCGCACCAGGCGGCCTGGACCGACAGCACGCCGGCCATCGTGCTGAACATCCAGCGCCAGCCCGGCGCCAACGTGATCGAGGTGGTCGACCGGGTGCAACGCCTGTTGCCGACCCTGCGCGCCAGCTTGCCGGGGACGCTGAAGGTCACGGTGCTCACCGACCGCACCCAGACCATCCGGGCCTCGGTCAGCGACGTACAGTTCGAGCTCGGCGTGGCGGTGGTGCTGGTGGTGCTGGTGATCCTGCTGTTCCTGCGCAGCCTGGCGGCGACGCTGATTCCGGCGCTGACCGTGCCGCTGACCCTGGTCGGCACCCTGGCGGTGATCTACACCCTGGGGTTTTCGCTGAACAACCTGACCCTGATGGCGCTGACCATTTCCATCGGCTTCGTGGTCGACGACGCCATCGTCATGGTCGAGAACATCACCCGCTACCTGGAGGCCGGCGACACGCCGCTCGAAGCGGCGCTCAAGGGCTCGGCGCAGATCGGCTTCACCATCGTCTCGCTGTCGGTGGCGCTGATCGCGGTGATGATTCCGCTGCTGTTCATGGGCGATGTGGTCGGCCGATTATTCCGCGAGTTCGCCATGACCGTGGCGGTGACCATCGTCATCTCGGCGCTGATCACCCTGACCCTGACACCGATGCTCTGCGCGCGCATGCTGCGCCGGCACCCGCGCCAGCCAGGTCCCGACCTGTTCAGCCGGGTGGAGCGACGCTACCTGGCCGGGCTGGACTGGGTCCTGGCCCATCGTGGCCTGGCGCTGCTGTCGGTGCTGTGCACTGGCGCCCTGACCCTGCTGACCCTGCTGGTCATGCCCAAGGGCTTCTTCCCCGAGCAGGACACCGGCCTGATCCAGGGCATTTCCCAGGCGGCGCCGAGCATTTCCTTCCAGCGCATGCAGGACGAACAGCAGCGCCTGGCCGCGCGGATCCTGCGCGACCCGGCGGTGCAGAGCCTGTCGTCGTTCGTCGGCATCGACCAGAACAACCCGACGCTGAACCAGGGCAACCTGCTGATCAACCTCAAGCCACGGGGCGAGCGCGACAGCAGCGCGGCGGTGATCCGGCGACTGGCCGATGCCAATGCCGACGACGCCGGCATCCGCCTGTACCTGCATGGCGTGCAGGACCTGACCCTCGACGCCACGGTGTCGACCACCAGCTACCGGCTGGGCCTGCAGGCCAGCGACATGGACACGCTGGAGCGCTGGACCGGCAAGTTGATGGCGGCGATCCGCGCGGACTCGGCCTTCACCGACGTGCAGAGCCAGGCCATGCAGTTCGGCAACCAGATCCAGCTGGACTTCGACCGTGCCACCGCCTCACGGCTGGGCGTCACGCCCCAGGCCATCGACGATGTGCTGTACGACGCGTTCGGCCAGCGCCAGGTCTCGACGCTGTACACCCAGCTCAACCAGTACCACGTGGTGATGGTCACCGACCGCCCGCCGCGCAACCTGGCCGATCTGCTCACCGGGCTGTACGTCAGCCTGCCCCAGGGCGGGGTGGCACCGTTGTCGAGCATGGTTCGTCAGCAGGTGCAGCGGGTCCCCCTGACGCTCAACCGGCTGGGTCAGTTTCCCTATGCCGACATCGCCTTCAACCTGGCGCCGGGAAAGACCCTGGGCGCCGCCGTCGACCGGCTCAAGGCGATCGAGGCCGAGCTGGGCGTGCCGGCGGCGGTGCAGGTGTCGCTGGAGGGCGCGGCGGCGACCTTTGCCGATTCGCTGGGCAACCAGGCGTTCCTGGTGGCTGCCGCCATCGTCGTGGTGTACCTGATGCTGGGCATCCTCTACGAAAGCTTCGTGCACCCGGTGACCATCCTCTCGACCTTGCTGTCGGCGGCCCTTGGCGCGTTGCTGGCACTGCTGGTGACGGGTACCCAGTTCGACATCATCGGCCTGATCGGCATCGTCCTGCTGATCGGTATCGTCATGAAGAACGGCATCATGATGGTCGACTTCGCCCTCGAGCTGCAGCGCCGTGACGGTGCCGAACCGTTGGCGGCGATCCGCCGGGCGGCGCAGTTGCGGTTGCGGCCGATCCTGATGACCAGCCTGGCCTCGCTGTTCGGCGCGGTGCCCCTGGCGCTGGGTACCGGGGTCGGTTCCGAGCTGCGCCACCCGCTGGGTATCGCGATCATCGGCGGCCTGCTGCTGAGCCAGGTGCTGACGTTGTTCAGCACGCCGGTGATCTACCTGGCGATGAACGCCCTGGCCGAGCGCTTCGGCCGGCGCCGCGCGCTGCTGGATGCGCCGCGATGAACCTCAGTGCGCCGTTCATCCGCCGCCCGGTGGCCAGTGCCTTGCTGGCGCTGGGGCTGGCGCTGTTCGGTGGGCTGGCCTTCACCCTGCTGCCGGTGGCACCACTGCCGGAGGTCGATTTCCCGACCATCAGCGTGCGCGCCTCGCTGCCGGGGGCCGACCCGTACACCGTGGCGACCTCGGTGGCGACACCGCTGGAGCGCCAGTTCGGGCAGATCGCCGGGGTGACCCAGATGACCTCGTCCAGCACCCTCGGCGCCACCCGCATCAACCTGCAGTTCGAACTGGACCGCAATATCGATGGCGCCGCGCGTGACGTGCAGGCGGCGATCAACGCGGCGCGCAGCAACCTGCCCAGCGATCTGTCCGGCAACCCGACCTACCGCAAGGTCAACCCGGCCGACTCGCCGATCCTGATCATCGGCCTGACCTCCGACAGCGCCACGCCGGCGCAGATGTACGACGTGGCCTCGACGCTGCTGGAGCAGCGCCTGCTGCAGACCCGTGGGGTCGGTGACGTGACGGTGGGCGGCGCGGCCCTGCCGGCGGTGCGGGTCGAGCTCAATCCCGACCGGCTGAACCACTACGGCGTGAGCCTCGAACAGGTGCGCTCGACCATCGCCAGCGCCAATGTCAACCTGCCCAAGGGCACCGTGGACATCGCCGGGCAGGCCCATGTGCTGGCGGCCAACGATCAGCTGTACACCCCGGCCGACTACGCGCCGCTGGTGGTCAAGCATGTCAATGGCAGCCTGGTGCGCATCGGTGACCTGGGGCAGGTGCGCGAGGATGTCGAGGACCTGCGCAACTTCGGCCTGTTCAACGGCAAGCCGGCGGTGTTGCTGGTGCTGTTCAAGCAGCCGGGTGCCAACGTGATCGACACGGTGGACCTGGTCAAGGCACAGCTGCCGTTCCTGCAGGCGGCGATTCCCGCCACCATCCGCCTTAGTGTGCTGATGGATCGCAGCACCACCATCCGTGCCTCGTTGCGGGACGTCGAGATCACCCTGTTGGCGGCCATCGCGCTGGTGACCCTGGTGACCTACGGTTTCTTCCGCGACTGGCGCAGCACCCTGGTGCCGGCCATCGTCGTGCCGCTGTCGTTGCTCGGCACCTTTGGCGGCATGTATTTCCTCGGCTACAGCCTCAACAACCTGTCGCTGATGGCCCTGACCATCTCCACGGGTTTCGTGGTGGACGATGCCATCGTTGTGGTGGAAAACATCATGCGCCACCTGGAGCGTGGCGCGACCCGTCTGCAGGCGGCGCTCGACGGCGCCCGCGAAGTGGGGTTCACGGTACTGAGCATCAGCGTGTCGCTGGTGGCGGTGTTCATTCCCTTGTTGCTGATGGGGGGCATCGTCGGGCGCTTGTTCCGCGAGTTCTCGGTGACCTTGTCGCTGTCGATCGGCATCTCGATGCTGGTCTCCCTGACCATCACGCCCGTGCTCGCCAGCGTGCTGCTGCAGCCACCCCGGGGCGAACACGGCAGCGAAACCCCCGACTCGGTATTCCACCGTTTCTACGACCGCAGCCTGGGCTGGGTGATCGACCATGCGCGGCTGATGGGCGTGGTGACGCTGCTGGTACTGGTGCTGGCCGTGGTGCTGTACACACTGGTGCCCAAGGGCTTCTTCCCGCAGGAAGACAGCGGGCGTCTGTCAGGTTCGATCCTGGCCTCGCAGAGCATCTCCTACGCGGCGATGCAGGCCGACTTCCGGCGTATCAACCAGCAGGTGGCGAACAACCCCAACGTCGAGACTGTCGGCGGTTTCGTCGGAGGCGGCGGTGGCGGTGGCGGGGCGATCAACAGCGCCCAGCTGTTCATCGCCCTCAAGCCCAAAGGCGAGCGCCAGGCCAGCGCCGACCAGGTCATCGCGCAGATCCGCCATGCCCTGGGCGACATGCCCGGCACCCGCCTGTACCTGCAGTCGGTGCAGGACATCACCGTCGGCGGGCGGCAGAGCGGCGCGCAGTTCCAGTACACCCTGACCGCGGATGACCAGGACACCCTGGACCTCTGGGTGCCGCAGGTGGTGGCGGCGCTGCGCGGCCTGCCACAGCTGACCGATGTCAACACCGACCAGCAGAACGCCAGCCTGATGACGCGCCTGCAGGTCAGCCGGGATGCCGCGGCGCGCCTGGGCGTGAGCATGGCGGCGGTGGACCAGGCGCTGTACGACGCCTTCGGCCAGCGTCAGGTCTCGACCTTGTACCGTGCCGCCAACCAGTACCACGTGGTGATGAGCCTAGCGCCGTCCTACTGGACCGATCCGGCGGCGCTCAAGGCCATCTACCTGCCTGGGCAGACCGCCGCCGCGCCGCTGGTGCCGCTGATGGCGGTGGCCAGCCAGTCGCTGGTGCGCACCGCCATCGCCATCAACCATCAGGGCACCTTCCCGGCGGTGACCGCTTCGTTCAACCTGGCGCCCGGGGTCTCCATCGGCGAGGCCACCGCGCAGGTGGATGCCGCCGTCGCCCAGTTGCGCATGCCGGCCAGCGTGGTCGGCGAGTTCGCCGGCACCGCCCAGGTGTTCAAGGCGTCGCTGGCCAGCGAGCCGTTGCTGATCGTCGCGGCGCTGCTGTCGGTGTATATCGTGCTGGGCATCCTCTACGAGAACCTGGTCCATCCACTCACCATCCTCTCCACCTTGCCCTCGGCGGGCGTCGGTGCGCTGATCGCGTTGCTGCTGACCGGCACCGAGCTGTCGATCATCGCCCTGGTGGGGGTGATCCTGCTGATCGGCATCGTCAAGAAGAACGCCATCATGATGATCGACTTCGCCATCAACGAACGCCGCGAGCAGGGGCTGGAGGCGCGCGCGGCGATCCGCCGGGCCTGCCTGGTGCGCGCCCGGCCGATCATGATGACCACCCTGGCCGCCACCCTGGGCGCCTTGCCGCTGGTGCTCGGCAACGGCTATGGCGCGGAGCTGCGGCGTCCGCTGGGGATATCGATCATTGGCGGCCTGCTGTTCAGCCAGTTGCTGACGCTGTACAGCACACCGGTGATCTACCTGTGGCTGGACCGCCTGTCGGGCCGGCTGCGCTGGGGCAAGGAGCGTTCATCATGAGGATGCGCATGACCGCGCCGTTGGCGCTGTGCCTGGCCCTGGGAGCGTGCATGGTCGGCCCGGACTACCGGCAGCCGGCCATGGCGCTGCCGCAGGGGTTCAAGGAGGGTGGGCAGTGGCAGCGCGCCGTGGCCAACCCGCAGGGCGCGCTGGACAGCCGTTGGTGGTTGGCGTTCGGCGACCCCCAATTGACGGCGCTGGTGGAGCAGGCCGCCCGGGCCAACCAGTCGATCGTCGCGGCCCAGGCGGCCTATCGCCAGGCCCAGGCCCAGGTGGCGTTGAGTCGGGCCGGCCTGTGGCCGACGGTCAGTGTCGGCTTGTCGGGCTCGCGGGGCGAGGGCGGCAGCGGTGCTAGCCAGGCGAGCGGCAGCAGCACGGGCGTGCAGCAGACGGTCAGCGCGAGCCTCGGCGCCAGCTGGGAGCCGGACCTGTGGGGCCAGGTCCGGCGCAGCATCGAGTCGAGCGAAGCGCTGGCGCAGGTGTCCGATGCGCAACTGGCCGGGGTGCGCCTGTCGATTGCCGCGAGTGTCGCCAGCAACTACCTGGGCCTGCGCCAGTTCGATCTGGACATCGACCTGTTGCAGCAACAGCAGCGTCTCAACCAGCAGTTGCTGGACATGACACAGGCCAGTTTCCTCCAGGGCACGGCTTCCAATGACCAGATCCTGCTGGCCCAGGACCAGCTGAGCAACGTGGTGGCCGCCTTGCAGACCTCCCAGCGCAATCGCGAACAGTTCGAGCATGCCTTGGCGGTGCTGGTCGGCCAGGCGCCGGCGCAGTTCAGCGTGGCACCGCGGACAGACTACGCCTTCGCAGTGCCGCACCCGCCGCTGAACCTGCCGTCGCAACTGCTGCTGCGCCGGCCTGACGTGATTGCCGCCGAGCGCACCGCGGCCTCGGCCAATGCCCGCATCGGCGTGGCCGAGGCGGCGTTCTATCCGACCCTGGACCTCACCGCCGATGTGGGTTTTCGCGGCAGCAGCCTGGGCGGCCTGTTCAACGTGGCCAACCGCGTGTGGAGCCTGGGCCCGGCGCTGTCGGCCACGCTGTTCGACGGCGGCGCCCGGGAGGCCACGCTGAAGCAGGCCTACGCCGGCTATGACCAGGACGTGGCCAGCTATCGCGGCACGGTGCTGGCGGCCTTGCAGAACGTCGAGGACAACCTGTCGGCGTTCAATCACCTGCAGCGCCAGGCCGAGACCTACCAGCAGATCCATCGGCGCAACCAACAGTTGTTCGCCAGCCAGCAGGCCCAGCAGCGTGCCGGGGTGTCGAGCCTGCAGACCGTGGTCACCCAGCAGTTGCTGCTGTTGCAGAGCGAGCAGAACCTGCGCGACGCCCAGGGCCAGCTGAGCCAGGCCAGCGTCGGCCTGATCCAGAGCCTGGGGGGCGGCTGGCAGGCACCGGGCCCGGGGCATTGACCAGGGGCGCTCGCCTGGCCGCCGGGCTGGCGCTATGCTCCGCGTTTTCCCACGAAAGGAAGCAGGCAACATGGCCGCAAGCAGTCTACTGGTGTTGATCGACGACATCGCCACGGTGCTCGACGACGTCTCGCTGATGACCAAGGTCGCGGCGAAGAAGACTGCCGGTGTGCTGGGCGACGACCTGGCGCTCAACGCCCAGCAGGTCACTGGCGTACGCGCCGAACGCGAGCTGCCGGTGGTCTGGGCGGTGGCCAAGGGCTCGCTGGTGAACAAGGCGATCCTGGTCCCGGCGGCGTTGCTGATCAGTGCGTTCATTCCCTGGGCGGTGACGCCGCTGCTGATGCTCGGGGGCGCCTATCTGTGCTTCGAAGGCTTCGAGAAGCTCGCGCACAAGTTCCTCCACGACAAGGACGAAGGCGCAGCGCAGCAGGCGGCACGCAAGGAGGCGCTGGCCGATGCCAGTGTCGACCTGGTGGCCTATGAGAAGGCCAAGATCAAGGGCGCGGTGCGTACCGACTTCATCCTCTCGGCGGAAATCATCGCCATCACCCTGGGCATCGTCGCCGATGCGCCGCTCATGCAGCAGGTCGTCGTGCTGTCGGGCATCGCGGTGGTGATGACCCTCGGCGTCTATGGGCTGGTGGGCGGCATCGTCAAGCTCGACGACCTGGGACTGTGGATGAGCACCAAGGCCTCGAGGCTGTCCCGGGCCGTCGGCAATGGCATCCTGCGCGCCGCACCCTACATGATGAAGGGGCTGTCGGTGGTCGGTACCGCGGCGATGTTCCTGGTCGGCGGCGGCATTCTGGTCCACGGCATCGCGCCGTTGCACCAGGCTATCGAGGCCTTTGCCGAGGGACATGGCGGGGCGTTGACCGCAGGCCTGCTCAATGGCGTGACTGGCGTGGTGGCCGGGGCCGTGGTGCTGGTGGTGGTCAGTGTCGCGGCGAAGCTGTGGCGGGCGATCAGGGGCTGATCATACGGCCAGCCCCCATGGCCGGGGGCTGGCGTCAACCTGGGGCAAGCTTGCCCAGCCCTTACGGATTGATCGCGATGTCCTTCTTCTGCCCCGCCCACGCCAGCAACCCCTGGCTGAAACCATGGGCGGCGCTCTGGTAATAGGCGATCGCTCGACGTACCAGCGGGTTGTCCTCGCCGACCCGGGTTTCACGGCTGTTGCCCAGTGCGTCCTCATGCACGCGCAGGCCGCCACGCGGGCTGAGGATGGCCAGGTCCTTGCCGTCGAACAGGCCCAGGTGCTGGTAGTTGCCGATCAGTACCCGCGGTGCCAGGGCGTCGTCGCGCAGCAGGTCACGCCCGAAGAAGGTCGAGGTGTAGCTCAGGTTGAGCAGGCCGAGCAGGGTCGGCGCCAGGTCGATCTGGCTGGCCAGGGTCGCGTTCTCACCCGGGGTGATCAGCTTCGGCGCATAGATCCACAGCGGAATCTGGTAGTTGCTGACCGGCAGGTCTTCCTTGCCGGCGCTACCGGCCGTGTGATCGGCGACGAAGACGAACAGGGTGTCGTCGAACCAGGGTTTTTCCCGGGCCTGGCGCAGGAACTGGGCGATGGCATGGTCGGTGTATTTCACCGCGCCCTCGCGGCCATCGCCGGAGGGGATGTCGATGCGCCCATCAGGGTAGGTGTAGGGGCGGTGGTTGGAGGTGGTCATCAGTTGCAGGAAGAACGGCTTCTGCGCGGCGTGGTCGCTGTCGGCCAGTTTCAGCGCCTGGCGGTACAGGTCCTCGTCGGCCATGCCCCAGGCATTCTTGAAGCTGATCTCGCTCTCATCGACGCTGCTCTGGTCGACGATGCGGTAGCCGTTGCCGCTGAAGAATGCGTTCATGTTGTCGAAATAGCCGCGCCCGCCATAGACGAACACGCTGTCATAGCCGACCGCCGCCAACTGCTGGCCGAGGCTGGCGTAACCACTCTCGCGGCCGATGCGCTTGACGATCGAGCGCCCCGGGGTGGGCGGGATCGACAGGGTGATGGCTTCCAGGCCGCGGTCGGTGCGGGTGCCGGTGGCATAGAAATTGTTGAAGTACAGGCTCTGGGTACGCAGGGCGTCGAGGTTGGGCGTGAGCTTTTCCGGGTTGCCGTTGCTGCCCATGTACTTGGCGCTGAAGCTTTCGATGGTCACCAGGATGATGTTCGGCTTGCGCAACGGGCCGCTGGCGCTGATCTGGCGGCGGATGTCCTGGGGTTCGCGGGCTTCGAAGCGAGCGTTGCCGGCGGCCAGTTCCTGGTGCATCTGCGCGCCGGCCTGGTTGGCGTCGAGGCTGGCGTAGAACTGGGTGTAATCCAGTTCGTTGTTGCGAAACGCAGCGAAGAACTGGTACGGCCCGTTGCTGGATAGCTCGCGCTGGTAGGCGTTGCCGTCCTGGCCGCGGGGGAACTGCTGGTCGACCAGCAGCAGTGACAAGGCGCCGAGTGCGCTCAGTAGCGCGATCCCGGCCAGGCGCTGGCGGGCAGTGGCGACGGGGGCGTCGAGGGCCTCGGCCAGCGGGCGGCGCAGCAGCAGGGTGAGCAGCAGCGCGGCGACGGCCAGGCCGCCGAGCAGGGCCGGCAACGGGTAGGACTCGCGGATGTTGTCTAGCACTTCCTTGGAGTACACCAGGTAGTCGACGGCGATGAAGTTGAAGCGCACGCCGAATTCGTCCCAGAACAGCCACTCGGCCACGGCGACGAACAGCATCAGGAACAGGCTCGCCGCCAGTGCGCCGTGCAGCAGCCAGCGGTGGGGCCGTGAGCGCCACACGCCATTGGGGCACAGGGCCAGGTACAGGCCCAGCGGCAAGGCGGCATAGACCAGGAAAGTCAGGTCGTACAGCGCACCGCTGGCGAACACGGCGAAGTAGTTGCCGCTGAATTCGTCGGCATGGGCGGCCAGCAGGATCACGCGGGTCACCAGGAAGATGCCGAACCAGGTCGAGCAGAGATGCAGCAGAAAGCGCCAGGGTGCGGCGAGCGAAGTGCGCATGCAGATGGCCTATGTCCATAGGGGCGGAGAGGCCAGGAGATTAATCGTCTATTTGCAAAAGTTTTGTCAAAAAAATGAAATTTCCGAAATTATTTTTCACCTTTATAGTTCGGCTCCTTTTACCCAACTGGAGCGGAGGTCGGATGTTTGGCCAAGTGTTGACTTATGGCGCCTATCACCTGGCGCTGTACCTGTGTACCGCCTTGGCCTGGGGCGCGCTGGGTCTGTATTTTCTGCTGCAAGGCACGGGATTCGGGGCCTTGATCAGGTGCTGCGGGATGTTCGCCATTGCGCTGTCGATCAACGGCGTGATGCTGCTGCTCGATATCCGGCGCACGCTGGATCATCACCAGGTCGAGGCGATCTTGTGGTTGGCGGGGGTGGCGCTGCCGTGCCTGCTATTGACTTGCAGGACAGGTTTTGTTCCGGGAAAGAAGGGTGTTAGTTAGCCATAGGGTAATGCTTACAATATTGAAAGAAACAGCGCCTTGATAAAAAGGCGCTGTTTCGTTCCAGGCATCAGAAGTGCACTTTGACCAGCAGGCTGGCGGTGTTCTGATCGGTGGTGAAGCCGTCGCTGTCCTTGATGCCGTACTTGTTCTTCCAGTAGTCGTACTCGAAGCCGACGTACAGTTGCTTCTCACCCATGTGCAAGGCCTTGCCCAGGTCGTATTTGACCTGTGGGTTGAAGTGCAGGTTGGCCTGGTAGGTGCCGTGGCGGTTCTCGTCGTTGTCCACCACCCAGTCCATGTAGCCGTCGATGAGGATGTCGGACGAGCCCACGGGGAGGGTGTACGACCACACCGGGGTGATCTGCCAGACCCGGTCGCCCGGACGGCTGCCCTCGGTGGTGCGCTGGTAGAAGTTCAGCTGGAAGTAGTCGAAGCCCGGGACTGCCAGGTCGAAGCCGGGACCGATCAGGTAGGCTTCGGTGTCGCCTTCGCCGAACTCGTAGGTCATGGCCAGCAGCACGTCCTTGACCGGGCCGAACTCCAGCTTCTGGTCGAAGATCTTGCCGAACGACAGGCGTGGGGTGATCTCGCCGTAGTAGGTGTTGGGACCGTTGTTGGCGTCCTTCTTGCCCTGGTAGAAGATCTTGTCGACGAAGATGAAGTTGTCACCGTATTTCCACGCGTCGGCGTGTTCGAAGGTGAAGGTCTGTTGGGTGTCGGGGTTGACCTTGAAGTTCTTGCCCCACAGGTAGGTCAGGCTGTTGTTCTGCCATTGCAGCAGATCGCCGGCCTGGCTGGCGCCGCAGGCCAGCAGGCCGCCGGCGAGGATAAGGCTGTTGATGGTACGCATTGCGTGTGTCGCTCCCTGGATTTGAATCTGTTGTCAGCGCTCGGGCGCTGTTCTTGTCTTTTGAGTCAGCTTTTTTCGATTGGCCACAGCTGTTTGGCAAGCGTTGTGCCAACATTTTCCGGGTTGGTCGCAACGGTCCTGCTCGACGGCTTTCTGAACGGTTGAAATGGGTATTTCAGGCTGGCAACACGTTGGCCAACCACCCGAATTCATTGACCGGGAGGTCAGCAAACGCGGGCAGGTTCCGTCCTGCCCCGATCGAGGGGGCGCGCAGATTACTCACTTGCGCGCCGGGCCTCAAGTGCTCCGTCCTGGAGCAGGGTGATACAAACTTGGGCGTTCGGTCAGGTTATCAGAAATGCACTTTGACCAGGGCACTGGCGACGCTCTGATTGCTGTCCAGGTTGCCGCGGTGGTCGATGCCGTACTTGTCCTTCCAGTAGCTGTACTCGAAGCCCACGTACAGCTGCTTGGCGCCCAGGTTCAGGGCCTTGCCCAGGTCGTACTTGACCTGCGGGTTGAAGTGCAGGTTGGCGTGATAGGTGCCGCGGCGGTTCTGGTCGTTGTCGGTCACCCAGTCCATGTAGCCGTCGATCAGGATGTCCGACTTGCCCACGGGAATGGTGTACGACCAGCCGGGGGTGATCTGCCAGACGTTGTCGCCCGGGCGGCTGCCCTCGGTGTTGCGCACGTAGAAGTTCAGGGTGAAGTAGTTGAAGCCGGGAATGTCCAGGTCGAAGCCGGGGCCGATCAGGTAGGCCTCGTTGTCGCCCTCGCCACGCTCGTAGGTCATGGCCAGCAGCACGTCCTTGACCGGGCCGAAGGCCAGCTTGCGGTCGAAGATCTTGCCGAACGACAGGCGCGGGCTGAACTCACCGTAGTAGGTGGTCACGCCTTTGCCGGGGTCGGCCTTGCCGTTGTAGAAGATCTTGTCGATGAACAGGAAGGTGTCACCGTACTTCCACTTGTTGGCGTGTTCGAAGGTGATGGTCTGCTGGATATCGGGGTTGATCTTGAAGTCCTTGCCGTACAGGTAGGTCAGGCTTTCGCCGTGCCACTGCAGCCATTCGCCAGCGTGGGCGGGGAGGGTGGCCAGCAGGCTGCTGCCCAGCAGGAGGGACGAGGTGATGCGCTTCATGGAGTGGTTCCCTACTTATTGTTTTTATGAGGGTGTCGCCTTTTCGCGAGGCAAGCCCGCCCCCACGTGCGGACGTGTATCCAGCGTGGGAGCGGGCTTGCCCCGTGACAGGGACTTCAGTGTTGGTGGCAGGCGTCGTTGTGCGCGGCGCGATCGGCGCCACCGAGGATGTTGAACAGCAGGTTCAGTATCAGGGCGCTGAGGGTCGCCATGGCGATGCCGCTGTGGGTGATGGGTTCCATCCACTGTGGCATCTGCGCGAAGAACTCCGGACGGACCACCGGGATCAGGCCGAAGCCGACGCTGACCGCGACCAACAGTTGGTTGCGTCGGTCGGAGATGTCTGCCTCCTGGAGGATCTTGATCCCGGTGGCGGTGACCATGCCGAACATGGCGATGGACGCGCCGCCCAGTACCGCGGGCGGGATCGAGGCGATCAGGAAGGCCGCCTTGGGCAGCAGGCTGAGCAGGATGAGCAGCGCGCCGGCCACCACGGTGACGTAGCGGCAACGTACCCCGGTCATCTGCACCAGGCCGATGTTCTGGGCGAACGAGGAGTGGGTGAAGGTGTTGAAGAAGCCCGCCACGAACGAGGCACCGGCGTCGCACATCAGGCCGCGACGCAGCATGCCTGGGGTGACCTCGCGGTCGGTGACCTTGCCCAGGGCGAGGAACATCCCGGTGGACTCGACGAAGATGATCACCACCACCAGGCACATCGACAGGATCGGCGCCAGGCTGAAGGTCGGCATGCCGAAGTGCAGGGGGGTGACCACCTGCAGCCATGGCGCCTCGTTCAGGCCGCTCAGGTCGACCATGCCGATGCTGCCGGCGATCACGTAGCCCAGGCCCATGCCCACCAGCACCGAGACATTGACCCAGAACCCCCGCATGAAGCGGTTGATCAGCAGGATCACTGCCAGGACCAGGCCGGCGACCATCAGGTAGATCGGCGAGCCGAAGGTGCTGGCGTCCTGGCCACCACCGGCCCAGTTGACCGCGACCGGGAACAGCGACAGACCGATGGAGGTGATGACCGTGCCGGTCACCAGGGGCGGGAAGAACCGTACGACCTTGGACATGAACGGCGCGATCAGCATGCCGAAGAACCCGGCGGCGATGGTCGCGCCAAAGATCCCCTGCAGGCCCACGCCGGGCATTCCGGCCATGGCCACCATGCTGCCGACGGCGGCGAAGCTGGCGCCCATCATCACTGGCATGCGGATGCCCACCGGGCCGATGCCGAACGACTGGATCATGGTGGCGACGCCGGCGACCAGCAGGTCGGCGTTGATCAGGAAAGCGACTTCTTCGCGAGAAAGCCCGGCGGCCTGGCCGATGATCAGCGGCACGGCGATGGCGCCACCGTACATCAGCAGGACATGTTGCAGACCCACCAGGATCAGCTGGAACAGGGGCAGGGGCTGTCGTGGGGGCGCAACAGGGATGTACGCCTTGCGTGACTCGGACATGCAGCACCTCGAGTTTTGTTTTTATTCTCGGATCCAAGCGTTGGCCTCCGGGCGGCGGGTACGCACGTGAATACCCGTGGTTCCCGCCCGAAGGCCTGCTCGATGCTAGCAACGCACTACTTACAGCTTGACGTCGTGAAACGGTGTACCTCGATCAGTTGACCCGCGCGCCGTTGGCGATCCAGTCGCCGACCAGCTTGCGTTCTTCAACGGTCATCTGGGTGATGTTGCCCAGCGGCATGATCTGGCTGGCGACGGCCTGCGCCTGGATGCGCGCGGCCTGGGCCTGGATCTGCTGCGGGGTGTCGAACATCACGCCGGCAGGGGCGGCGCTGAACAGTGGGCTGGTCGGTTTGGACGAGTGGCACACGGTGCAGCGTTCCTGGATGACATTGTGGATCTTGTCGAAACTGTCACCGCTGGCCTGGGCGCTGGCCTGGGCAGGTTCCTGGGCTGCCGCGGCCGGTGCCTCGGCAGCCTTGGCGGCGTCCTCGACACGTTTCTCGGCAGCGGTCTTGCCGCCGACGGCGGTTTCCGGCAACGGCTGGTACTCGACCTTGGCAGCGGCCTGCTCAGGAGCGCTCGGCAGCGGCTTGGGGCCGGTCACGTAGGCCAGGCAGATCATCGCCAGGGCGCCGACAGGCAGGGTCCAGGCGTACTTGTTGCTGTCGTGGCGGGTGTTGAAGTAGTGACGGATCAGTACCGCGGCCACTGCGATCCCGGCCAGGATCAGCCAGTTGTACTGGCTGCCGTAGGTGCTCGGGAAGTGGTTGCTGATCATGATGAACAGCACCGGCAGGGTGAAATAGTTGTTGTGGCGCGAACGCAGCAGGCCCTTGGCCGGCAGTACCGGGTCCGGGGTCTCGTTCTTCTCGATCGCCGCCACCAACTGGCGCTGGGCCGGCATGATGATGCGGAACACGTTGCCGACCATGATGGTGCCGATGATCGCGCCGGTGTGCAGGTACGCGCCACGGCCGCTGAACACCAGGCTGAAGCCCCAGCAGGCGGCGATGATCAGCACGAACAGCACGCCGCCGAGCAGGGCCGGTTGCTTGCCCAGGGGCGAGTCGCACAGGAAGTCGTAGATGAACCAGGCGGCGATCAGCGAACCGATGCCGATGGCCACGCCTTCGCCACCGCTCAGGGTGCTGCCGGGGGCCAGCAGGTACAGGCTCGGGTTCCAGTAGAACACCACGCAGAGCAGGGCGATACCGGACATCCAGGTGAAGTAGGCTTCCCATTTGAACCAGTGCAGGTTCTCGGGCATCTTCGGCGGCGCCAGCTTGTACTTCTCGAGGTGGTAGATACCACCGCCGTGGATGGCCCAGAGGTCACCCGACAGCCCTTCGCGCGGATTGCTCCGGTTCAGGTTGTTTTCCAGCCAGACGAAGTAGAACGATGCACCGATCCAGGCGACGCCAGTGATCATGTGAACCCAGCGAATGCTCAGGTTCAGCCATTCGTGAAGGTGTGCTTCCACAGTATTAACCTCTCGCCAGCCACCACCCGGGGACTGCACGAAATGTTTCTGCGCGACGATCAGGCTGCGTTGCAAACCGGTGTGCAATGCGCATGGCATTCGCCCAGTCGGACGCGATTCCGACTGTTTCCCGTCTGTGTTCGCCTCTGATCGCCGTTCGAAGCATGTCGTGCAGCCCCTTCTGGATGACCGACCTTTTCTTATTGGTGGGGATTGAGGATCAACATCTGTTCCTCGGGGAAGTAATGCTCATCGCAGTTGTTGCCGGAACCACTGCGATCAACCACCAGGAAGTCATCCCGCTTTTCGATCGTCAGCACCGGGTGGTGCCAGACGCCGCGATGGTAATTAACGCCCTGCCTGCCATTACTGCGGAAGGCTCGGACCAAGCCTGATACAGGTGCATCGCCAACCGGCGCGACCACGATCAGAAAGGGGTTGCCGAGCAGCGGGATGAAAGCCTGGCTGCCCAGCGGATGGCGTTCCAGCATGCGCACGGTCAAGGGCATCTCCAGCGCGTCGGCGCGGAAGATGCTGATGATCGCCTTGTCCTCGGGCTCGGCGGTCTCGACCGTGGCGAGCTTGTGGAAGCGCATGGTCGAACCGTTGTTGATCATGAAGTGGTCGCTGCCGTCGGTTTCGATCACGTCACCGAAAGGGGCGAAGGCTTCTTTGCTCAGGGGCTCGATCACTAGCGTGCGCATGCGGATATCTCTTCTATGTTCATTGTTCTTGAAATGGATGGACTGTCATCGCGATGGCAGGCCCTGGGTACAGACGCGTCATGCACTCGGGCCAGGCCAGGACAATCCTCAAAGCTGCAACAGGCGGAACAGGGCAATCAGGTTGATCTGCGCCAGGGCTTCCTTGAACTCGGCATCCTTGTCGTTGTGGATGCGTTTCTCGAAGGCGGCGAGGATCTGGTGCCGGTTGCTGCCCTTGACCGCCATGATGAACGGGAACTGGAACTTGGCCTTGTAGGCGTCGTTCAGCTCGGTGAAACGGGCGAACTCCTCGGCGGTGCACTGGTGGATGCCGGCGCCGGCCTGTTCGTTGGTGCTCGATTCGGTCAGCTCGCCCTGGATCGCGGCCTTGCCGGCGAGGTCCGGGTGGGCGTTGATCAGCGCCAGCTGGTCGGCGTGGTTGGCGCTGAGCAGGATGTCGCTCATGCGCTGATGCAGCGCCTCGATCTCGTCCAGCTCGCCCGGCTGGCCCAGGTCGAAGGCTTTTTCGGCGACCCACGGCGAGTGCTCGTAGATGTCGGCGAAGGCCTCGACGAAGGCGGCACGGCCCAGGGTGGAGGGCTTGAGGGTCTTGAAGGCGGTCATCAGGCGTTCTCTTTCTTGTACGGGTGGGTGGCGTGCCAGTGGCGGGCGATGTCCACGCGACGGGCGAACCAGACCTGCTCGTGGCTCTTGGCGTAGTCGATGAAGCGCTTGAGCGCGGCCAGGCGCGCCGGACGGCCGACCAGGCGGCAGTGCAGGCCGATGGAGAGCATCTTCGGCGCTTCGGCGCCTTCGGCGTAGAGCACGTCGAAGGCGTCTTTCAGGTACTGGAAGAACTGTTCGCCGCAGTTGAAGCCTTGCACCTGGGTGAAACGCATGTCGTTGGTGTCCAGGGTGTAGGGGATCACCAGGTGCGGCTTGTCGGTGCTGTTGTTCGGCTCCCAGTAGGGCAGGTCGTCGTCGTAGGTGTCGCTGTCGTAGAGGAAGCCGCCTTCCTCCATCACCAGGCGTCGGGTGTTCGGGCCGGTGCGGCCGGTGTACCAGCCCAGCGGGCGTTCGCCGGTGATCTCGGTGAGGATGCGGATGGCCTCGAGCATATGCTCGCGTTCCTGGGCCTCGTCCATGTACTGGTAGTCGATCCAGCGGTAGCCGTGGCTGCAGATCTCGTGGCCGGCCTGGACCATGGCGCGGATCACGTCAGGGTGGCGCTGGGCGGCCATGGCCACGGCGAAGATGGTCAGCGGCACGCCGCTGTCCTTGAACAGCTTGAGCAGTCGCCATACACCGGCACGGCTGCCGTACTCGTAGAGCGATTCCATGCTCATGTTGCGCGCGCCCTGCAGGGGCTGGGCGGCGACCATTTCGGAGAGGAACGCTTCGGATTCTTTGTCGCCGTGCAGGATGTTGCGCTCGCCACCTTCTTCGTAGTTGAGCACGAAGGACAGTGCAATGCGGGCATTCCCCGGCCATTGCGGATGAGGTGGGTTGTTGCCGTAACCGATCAGGTCGCGAGGGTAGTCAGCGCTCACTGCAGTCTTCCTTCTTGTACGTTAGTGCGGGTGGTGGGCGGGGCCGCGTCGGGATGTCGCACCACCGGATGGGCTGATTGTATACAACTTCTGAAATCTTTTGTAAGCCTGTTTTTCCGCATTTCTTCCCTTTTGTCGGTTGGGGCGGCGCCGTAAAGCCTTTGCAAGAAACCTGCCTGATTGGTCAGTTAATGGCGGCGGCCTCGGCATGCCATCTATCTTTGCGACTGGCGGCTGATATTGCGGGGGCTGACCGGGCGGTCGACGAGAGGGGATAAAAAATTGTGTACAATTTATCGGCAAACTGTCTTAATGGCGTCATTCCCGCACACCGCAGGCCTTTGTGCCTGGTGGATGGCGTGTATTTTTTGCCCACGCATATGACAAGAGGCGACAAGCAAATGGGACGTTTGACCACACACGTACTGGATGCCGCGCATGGCTGCCCGGGCAGCTCGATCAAGGTCGAGCTGTACCGTGTCGAAGGCCAGCAACTGGAGCTGGTGAACACCGCCCTGACCAACAGCGATGGCCGTGTCGACGCGCCGTTGCTGCAAGGGGACGACTACCGTACCGGTGTCTACCAGTTGCAGTTCAGCGCGGGTGACTACTACCGCGGCAAAGGCGTGAAACTGCCGGACAGCGCGTTCCTCGATGTCGTCGTGCTGCGCTTTGGCATCGACGAGCAGCAAGAGCACTACCACGTGCCGCTGTTGATCTCGCCGTACAGCTATTCGACCTATCGTGGAAGCTAGTTGGTCGCTAGAAGAATCTTCGTAGGTCCTTGGCCCGCTCTCACACTGGCGGGCTTTTTTTCGCCTGCTGTTTCATGCCAGCCGCGGATGAAGCAAGCAACCGTGGTAGGTGCCAGCCACCACGGCGCCTGGTTCGCCAGCAAGGCTGGTGCCTTCGGCATGCGGGGACGGCCTGGAAATGAACAAAGGGCGCCATTGGCGCCCTTTGTCGTACTCGGCTCGGTTCAGAGGAACACGAACTTGGCAATGAAGATCAGACACAGCACCCACAGGCTTGCCGAGATCTCCCGGTACTTGCCGGTCCCGGCCTTCAGCGCCACGTAGCTGATGAAGCCCAGGGCGATGCCGTCGGCCACCGAGAAGGTCAGCGGCATCATGATCACCGTGACGATCGCCGGGATGCTGTCGGTGGCTTCGTCCCAGTGGATATGCGCCATGCTGCCCATCATCAGCATCGCCACGTAGATCAGCGCGCCTGCGGTGGCATAGGCAGGAATCATCCCGGCCAGCGGGGCGAAGAACATCGCCGCGATGAACAGCACGCCGACCACCACCGCGGTCAGGCCGGTACGCCCGCCAGCGGCGACACCTGCGGCGCTCTCCACGTAGCTGGTCACCGGTGGCACGCCGACCACCGCGCCGAACACGCTGGAGGCACTGTCGGCCTTCAGCGCCCGCGACAGGTTCTCGATGCGCCCGTCAGGCGCCACCAGGTTGGCGCGCTGGGCCACGCCCATCAGGGTGCCGGCGGTGTCGAACATGTGCACGAACAGGAATGCCAGCACCACGCTGATCATGCTGACGTTGAACACCCCGGCCACGTCCATGGCCATCCAGGTCGGGGCCAGGCTCGGCGGCATCGACATCACCCCGGTGAATTTCACCAGGCCCAGGGCCCAACCGGCCAGGGTCACGCCGATGATGCTGATCAGGATCGCGCCGAACACCCGTTTGTAGCTGAGGATCGCGATCAGCAGGAAGCACAGCGCCGCCAGCAGTGGCGCTGGCTCATGCAGCGAGCCCAGCTTGATCAAGGTGGCCGGGCTGTCGACGATGATGCCGGCGGTCTTCAGGCCGATCAGCCCGAGGAACAGGCCGACGCCGGCGCCCATGGCATGGCGCAGGCTTACCGGAATGCTGTTGAGCAGCCACTCGCGTACCCGTGACAAGGTCAGGAACATGAACAGCACACCGGAGATGAACACCGCCCCCAGCGCGGTTTCCCAGTTGTAGCCCATGGTCCCGACCACGGTGTAGGTGAAGAACGCGTTGAGTCCCATGCCCGGTGCCAGGCCCACCGGCCAGTTGGCGTACAGGCCCATCAGCAGGCAGCCCAGGGCGGCGGCGATGCAGGTGGCGACGAACGCCGCGCCGTGGTCGATGCCGGCGTCGGCCATGATGTTGGGGTTGACGAAGATGATGTAGGCCATGGTGATGAAGGTGGTCACCCCGGCGATCAGTTCGGTTCTGACGGTGCTGCCATGTCGCTTGAGTTTGAAAATCCGTTCCAGCCAGCTCGTTTCGAGCGGCGGGGCGAGATCCAGCGTAGGGGCTTCGGATTTGCGGCTTTCCACAGCGAGTACTCCTCAAGTCGTTCTTGTTGTTCGAAGCCTGGTCCTGAGCAGTGCACTTGGGGGCTTCGCGAGGGAGGGTGTGGCAGACGTCCGACCATTTTGTTGACTTCTGGGTCAGGAAGTTGCTCGCAGGATTATGCTTTTGTGTACAAATAAAGCAAATAATGTTTTATCTTTTGTTCGCACAAACCGCCGTACAACGGCTATATAGGAAAAGGCCACCTGCAGAAACGGGTCAGCCTGTGTACAATGGCGCCATACCTTGGCCCAACTTCTTCTTCCCAGACTCGCCACCCCTCCGCTGACAGGTATTACAGTCACGGCGCGACTGGTAGGTCCTTCGTGCTCGAGAGCCCATGAACGAACAGCTGCAACCTCTGAAAAAACCTGCGCGCACCGGCAAGGCCGGCCGCAGCGGTACCCAGGACGACATCGTCTATGCGCACATCTTCGAGGCGATCCTCGAGCAACGCCTCGCGCCGGGCACCAAGTTGAGCGAGGAAGCGCTGGGCGAGATCTTCGGCGTCAGCCGCACCATCATTCGTCGCGCCCTGTCGCGCCTGGCCCACGAAAGCGTGGTGTTGCTGCGCCCCAACCGTGGCGCGGTAGTGGCCAGCCCGACGGTCGAGGAAGCCCGTCAGGTGTTCTTCTCGCGGCGCATGGTCGAGCGCGCCATCACCGAGCTGGCGGTGCAGCACGCCACGGTCGAGCAACTCAATGAACTGCGCCAGATGGTGCGCGAGGAGCGCGACAGCTTCTCCCGCGGCGATCGCGGCGCCGGTATCCGCTTGTCCGGCGAGTTCCACCTCAAGCTGGCCGAAGCTGCCGGCAATGCGCCGCTGGTGAGTTTCCAGCGCAGCCTGGTGTCGCAGACTTCGCTGATCATCGCCCAGTACGAAAGCGGCAACCGTTCGCATTGCTCCTACGACGAGCACATGCAATTGATCGATGCCATCGAGGCGCGCGATGGCGAGCAGGCGGTGAGCCTGATGATGCACCACATGGACCACATCGACAGCAAGCTCAACCTCGACGAGGAAAGTGCTTCTGACGACCTGCATGCGGTGTTTTCGCACTTGCTGCAGAAAAAACCCAAGGCCGCAGCCAAGGGTTGAACGTTTGCCTGTGCCGGCAGCATGATCACCGCAAGGGGCCTCTGACAGGCCCCTTTTTCGTGACTGGCCATTTGCCTGGACCCTGTTAGATTTACTAGTTGCAAACCCCGAATTCCTGTAGTTGGGCTTGCGCAGTCGTTGCGTTCAACTACTTGAGGAATGGGTCATGTCTACATCTCTGGGTGTGCGCATGGGTGCCGAGCTGGTCGGTACCTTCTGGTTGGTGCTGGGGGGCTGCGGCAGTGCCGTGCTGGCCGCCAGTTCCCCGGTCGGTATCGGTGTGCTGGGGGTCGCCTTCGCCTTTGGCCTGACGGTGCTGACCATGGCGTTCGCCATCGGTCATATCTCTGGTTGCCATCTCAATCCCGCGGTGTCGTTCGGTCTGGTGGTGGGGGGGCGTTTCCCGGCGAAAGAGCTGCTGCCCTACGTGATCGCCCAAGTCATCGGGGCAATCCTGGCGGCAGCGGTGATCTACTTCATCGCCAGTGGCAAGGCCGGGTTCGAGCTGTCCAGCGGCCTGGCGTCGAACGGCTACGGCGAGCACTCGCCGGGCGGCTACAGCCTGGCGGCGGGATTCGTCAGTGAAGTGGTCATGACGGCGATGTTCCTGGTGGTGATCATGGGCGCCACTGACGTGCGTGCGCCGGCCGGGTTCGCGCCGATCGCCATCGGCCTGGCCCTGACCCTGATCCACCTGATCTCGATTCCGGTCACCAACACCTCGGTCAACCCGGCGCGCAGCACTGGGCCTGCGTTGTTCGTCGGCGGCTGGGCGTTACAGCAGCTGTGGCTGTTCTGGCTGGCGCCACTGATCGGAGCGGCGCTGGGTGGCGGGTTGTATCGCTGCCTGGCTAAACAGTCTTAGTTTCCGTCGTGGCGGCAGCCCGTTCCTTGGTCGTGGCGGGCTGCCCCCTCGGGCGGGTCAGCGCTGGTGTACTTGGCGACCGGCGGCGTAGGTCGCGCGTACGGTGCGGTCGTCACCCAGGGTGGTCAGCACGAACAGGGTTTCCTCGATGCTCTTCGACTGCTGCAGACGGTAGTCCAGCAGCGGCGTGGCCTTGTAGTCGAGCACCACGAAGTCGGCGTCGTTGCCCGGGCGCAGGCTGCCGATGCGGTCGTCCAGGCGCAGGGCACGGGCGCCGCCGAGGGTGGCCAGGTACAGCGATTTGTACGGGTGCAGGCGCGCGCCTTGCATCTGCATCACCTTGTACGCCTCGTTCAGGGTATTGAGCAGCGAGAAGCTGGTCCCGGCACCGACGTCGGTGCCCAGGCCTACGTTGACCTTGAAACGCTCGGCCTGGGGCAGGTTGAACAGGCCGCTGCCGAGGAACAGGTTGGAGGTCGGGCAGAACGCCACCGCCGAACCCGTCTGCGCCAGGCGCTGGCATTCCTCGTCGCACAGGTGCACGCCATGGGCGAACACCGAGCGCTCGCCGAGCAGCTCGAAGTGATCGTAGACGTCCAGGTAGCCCTTCTGCTCAGGGAACAGCGACTTGACCCAGTCGATCTCCTTGAGGTTCTCCGACAGGTGGGTGTGCAGGTACACGCCAGGGTGCTCCTTGAGCAGCTGGCCGGCCGCCGCCAGTTGTTGCGGCGTGCTGGTCGGCGCGAAGCGCGGGGTGACCGCGTAGTGCAGGCGGCCCTTGCCATGCCAGCGCTCGATCAATGCCTTGCTGTCGCGGTAGCTCGACTCGGCGGTGTCGGTCAGGTAGTCGGGGGCGTTGCGGTCCATCATCACCTTGCCGGCGATCAGGCACAGGTCCAGGCGCTGGGCTTGCTCGAACAGCGCCTCGACCGACTCGGGATGCACGCTGCCGAACACCAGGGCGGTGGTGGTGCCGTTGCGCAGCAGTTCCGTGAGGAAGATCTTCGCCACCTGGTCGGCGTGGGCCTTGTCGGCGAACTGTTTCTCGCAGGGGAAGGTATAGGTGTTCAGCCAGTCCAGCAGTTGCTCGCCGTAGGAGCCGATCATGCCGGTCTGCGGGAAGTGGATATGGGTGTCGATGAATCCCGGGGTGATCAGTGCGTCCGGGTAGTGCTCCACCGCGACGCCGTCGGCGAGGGTCGGCAGCAGCTCGCTGGCGTGGCCAAGGGCGCTGATGCGGCCATCGTCGACCACCAGCAGGCCGTCTTCATAGTATTCGCAGGACGCCTCCAGGCCGACCTCGGCAGGGTCGGCGATGCTGTGCAGGATGGCGGCTCGGTAGGCTTTGCAGGTTGCGCTCATGAGGCTCTCGTCAAATGGCTTGGCTGCGCCGGGAGGGCGGCAGCAACTGGGCGATGGGGCCTGAATTGGCGGCAGCGTCGTGCTGGCCGAAACAGGCGTTGTAGGTGGCGATGATTTCCGCGGCGATGGACACGGCGATCTCGATCGGCAGCTTGCCCTTGACCTCGGCCAGGCCCATCGGGCAGCGCATGCGCGCCATCAGTGCGTCGTCGAAGCCGCGCTCGCGCAGGCGATGTTCGAACTTGGCGCGCTTGGTCTTCGAGCCGATCAGGCCGAACCAGGTGAAATCATTGCGCTTGAGGATGGCGGCGGTCAGTTCCAGGTCAAGCTGGTGATTGTGGGTCATGACGATGCAGTAGCTGCCGGCGGGCAGGTCCGCGACTTCGTCGACCGGCTCCTCGCTGACGATCCTGCTCACCCCGTTGGGGATGAGGTCGGGGAATTCCTGCTCGCGCGAATCGATCCAGCGCACCCGGCAGGGCAGGGCGGCGAGCAAGGGTACCAGAGCCCGGCCGACATGGCCCGCGCCGAACACGGCTATCTGTGCCTGCACCCCGGTCATGGGCTCGAACAGCAGCACGGTGGCGCCGCCGCAGCACTGGCCGAGGCTGGCGCCGAGGCTGAAGCGCTCCAGATGTGGCGTGCCGCGGTGTTCCTCGAGCATCTGCCGGGCGATGTGCAGGGCCTTGTATTCCAGGTGGCCGCCGCCGATGGTGTCGTACAGCGCGCTGGCGCTGACCACCATCTTGGAGCCGGCGTTGCGCGGGGTCGAGCCGCGTTCCTCGATGATGGTCACCAGAACGCAGGGTTCGCCGCGGGCTTGATGCTCGGCGAGGGCGTTGATCCATTGGTGCATGGTATGAAACCTCGGCAAGTGCTGCCGTGGGAGCGGGCTTGACCCGCGACGATCGGCGTCCGATCGCGGGGCAAGCCCGCTCCCACATGCGGTTACTGATGGATGCTTTCCAGTTCCTGCTCGACCGGTTGCACAGTGGCCACTGCCTTGCGCATCTGCTCGCAACCCCACAGTACCCGCTCTGGCGTCGCGGGTGCGTCGATGTCTGGCTGCACGCGGTAGTCGGCGATGCTCGCCACCGCATCCTTGATAGCGCACCAGGCGGCGATCCCCAGCATGAACGGCGGTTCGCCCACGGCCTTGGAGTGGAACACGGTGTCCTCCGGGTTCTTGCGGTTCTCCACCAGCTTCACCCGCAGGTCCAGCGGCATGTCGGCGATGGCCGGGATCTTGTAGCTGGCCGGGCCGTTGGTCACCAGCTTGCCCTTGGCGTTCCACACCAGCTCCTCGGTGGTCAGCCAGCCCATGCCCTGGATGAAGCCGCCCTCCACCTGGCCGATGTCGATGGCCGGGTTCAGCGAGTCGCCGACGTCGTGCAGGATGTCGGCACGCAGCATCCTGTACTCGCCGGTCAGGGTATCGATGATCACCTCCACGCAGGCGGCGCCGAAGGCGTAGTAGTAGAACGGCCGGCCGCGAGCCTGGGTGCGGTCGTAGAAGATCTTCGGCGTACGGTAGAAACCGGTGGTCGACAGCGACACCTGGGCGAAGTAGGCCTGCTGCACCAGTTGCTCGAAGCTGACGATCTGCTCGCGCACGCGTACATGGCCGTTGCGGAACTCGACGTCTTCCTCGGTGACGTTGTAATGGCGCGCGGCGAACTCGACGAGGCGCTTCTTGAGGATCTCGGCGGCGTTCTGCGCGGCCTTGCCGTTCAGGTCGGCGCCGCTGGAGGCCGCGGTTGGCGAGGTGTTGGGCACCTTGTCGGTGTTGGTGGCGGTGATCTGGATACGTTCGAAGTCGACCTGGAACACCTGTGCCACCACCTGTGCCACCTTGGTATTCAGGCCCTGGCCCATCTCGGTGCCGCCATGGTTGAGGTGGATGCTGCCGTCGGTATAGATGTGGATCAGCGCGCCGGCCTGGTTGAGGAAGGTGGCGGTGAACGAGATGCCGAACTTCACCGGGGTCAGCGCCAGGCCCTTCTTCAGTACCGGGCTGTTGGCGTTGAAACGGCGGATCGATTCGCGGCGCTCGTGGTAGTCGCTGCTGGCCTCGAGGTCGGCGGTCAGTTCCTCGAGCAGGTTGTGCTCGATGGTCTGGTAGTAGTGGGTGACGTTGCGCTCGGTCTTGCCATAGTAGTTGGCCTTGCGCACCGCCAGCGGGTCCAGCGCCAGGTGGCGGGCGATATGGTCCATCACCTGTTCGATGGCGACCATTCCCTGTGGGCCGCCGAAGCCGCGGTAGGCGGTGTTGGAGGCGGTGTGGGTCTTGCAGCGGTGTCCGTGCACGGTGGCATCGCCCAGGTAGTAGGCGTTGTCGGCGTGGAACATGGCGCGGTCGACGATCGAGCCGGACAGGTCCGGCGAATAGCCGCAGTTGCCGGCCAGGTCGAAGTTGATGCCATGCAGGCGGCCGCTGTCGTCGAAGCCCACGTCGTACTCGACGTAGAACGGATGGCGCTTGCCGGTCATGGTCATGTCCTCGACCCGTGGCAGGCGCATCTTGGTCGGCTGGCCGGTCAGGCGCGCGATCACCGCGCACAGGCACGCCGGGCTGGCAGCCTGGGTTTCCTTGCCACCGAAGCCGCCACCCATGCGGCGCATGTCGACGACGATCTTGTGCATCGGCACGTCGAGCACCTCGGCCACCAGCTTCTGCACTTCGGTGGGGTTCTGCGTCGAACAGTAGACGATCATGCCGCCATCTTCGCTGGGCATCACCGAGCTGATCTGGGTCTCCAGGTAGAAATGCTCCTGGCCGCCGATGTGCAGGGTGCCCTGCAGGCGGTGCGGGGCGCTGGCCAGGGCGGCGGCCGAGTCGCCGCGCTGGTGAGTGTGGCTGTCGAGCACGAAGTGCTGCTTGCGCAGCGCTTCGACCACGTCGAGCACCGGCTCCAGGTCCTCGTACTCGACGATCGCGGCCATGGCCGCGCGGCGCGCGGTGTCCTGGTCGCGGGCGGCGACGGCGAGCACTGGCTGGCCGAAGAACTCGACCGTGTCGATGGCCAGCAGCGGGTCACCGGCGACCACCGGACCGATGTCCTTCAGGCCCGGGATGTCTTCGTGGGTGATGGCGATGCGCACGCCCTCGAACTGATAGCAGGGGCTGGTATCGATGCGCAGGATGCGCGCGTGGGCGCGGTCCGCGGTGCGTGCATAAACGTGCAACTGGTTGGGGAATTCGAGGCGATCGTCGATGTACACCGCCTCGCCGGCCACGTGCTTGTCGGCGCTATCGTGCTTGAGACTGCGACCGACCCCGGTGGTCAGGTCCTGGCTGAACAGTGCGGCCATCTCGGCCTGGCTCTTGACGGCGTGCTGGTTAGACATAAGCGGTCACCCGGGTTTCGATGTGCGGCGATTGCAGTTCGATGAAGTACTTGCGCAGCAGGTTCTGCGCGGTCAGCAGGCGGTATTCGCGGCTGGCGCGGAAGTCGCTGAGCGGGGTGAAGTCTTCGGCCAGGGCCTGGCAGGCGCGCTCGATGCTGGCCTGGTTCCACGCTTTGCCGCGCAGCGCTGCTTCGCAGGCACGGGCGCGCTTGGGAATCGCCGCCATGCCGCCGAAGGCGATGCGCACGCCGCTGACCACGCCGTTCTCGAGGCTCAGGTTGAACGCCGCGCACACGGCGGAAATATCGTCGTCCAGGCGCTTGGATACCTTGTAGGCACGGAACGTCCAGTCATTGCTGGCGCGCGGCACGAGGATCTTCTCGATGAACTCGCTGTCCTGGCGGGCGGTGATGCGGTAGTCGATGAAGTAGTCTTCCAGCGCCAGGGTGCGCTGGCGCTGGCCCTGGCGCAGGACGACCTGCGCGTCCAGGGCGATCAGCAGGGGGGGCGAGTCGCCGATCGGCGAGGCGTTGCCGATGTTGCCGCCGAGGGTGCCTTGGTTGCGGATTTGCAGCGAGGCGAAGCGGTGCAGCAGGGCGCCGAAGTCGGGGTATTCCTCGTTCAGCGCGGCGTAGCAGTCGGTCAATGGCGTGGCGGCACCGATCTCCAGGTGGCTGGCGCTGCGCTCGATGCGCTTGAGCTCGGCGACATGACCCACATAGATCATCACCGGCAAGGTGCGGTGGAACTGGGTGACCTCCAGCGCCAGGTCAGTGCCGCCGGCCAGCAGGCGGGCTTCGGGGTGCGAGCTGTAGAGGTCGGCCAGGTCGGCCACGGTCAGCGGCACCAGGCAGCGCTTGTCGCCACTGTTGAGCTCGCCGGTCTGCTGCGGGGCGATGGCCTTGAGGCGGGCGATGGTCTGTGCCTGCTGCGCGTCGAACTGGTCGCGGCAGGGCTGGGCGCAGCTCTGCGCGGCGGCATCGAGGATCGGCCGGTAGCCGGTGCAGCGGCACAGGTTGCCGGCCAAGGCTTCCTGGGCCTGGTGCAGGTCGTGGCCGCTGCTGTTCTTCTGCAGGGCGAACAGCGACATGACGAAGCCGGGGGTACAGAACCCGCATTGCGAGCCATGGCAGTCGGCCATGGCTTTCTGCACGCTGTGCAGCTCGCCGTCGTGCTTGAGACCTTCCACGCTGATCAGTTGCTTGCCATGCAGCGAGGAGACGAACGTCAGGCAGGAATTGAGACTTCGGTAACGGATGGCGTCGACGCCCTGGTCGTCCTGGACGAGCTCGCCGACCACCACGGTGCAGGCGCCGCAGTCACCGCTGGCGCAGCCTTCCTTGGTGCCGGGCTTGCCCAGGTGCTCGCGCAGGTACTGCAGCACCGTCATGTTCGGGTCCAGGGCGTGCTCGCTGTGCAGCGCCTGGTTGACGAGAAACTGGATCACGGGGAGGGCCTCGCAATGATTTTATTGTTGTTCGGGCGGACTCTAAGCAGGCTTGACCTGATGGTCAATAAATTTCTGACTCAAGGGTCAAGATTTTGCCCGAACGCTTTCCGGTCGCCTCGAAACGCCTTCTCCAAGCATAGTTCGCGCCGCCGTCGGTGGATGACCGACAGGTCGCATAAACCCTTGCGTGGCGCTGCGCGTGCACGGAGCAAGTGCGCTACAATCGCGCCCTTGTGCACTGCATTTCAGATCGCGAAGGAAAACCATGACGTTCAAGGCGCCGGACAGCCTCTCCGAGCAAATTGCCCATTACCTGGCCGAGCGGATCATCCGCGGCGAACTCGCACCCGGCGAGCGTATCCAGGAGCAGAAGGTCACCCAGGCCCTGAACGTCAGCCGCGGCTCGGTGCGCGAGGCGTTGCTGATCCTCGAGCGTCGTCACTTGATCGCCATCCTGCCGCGTCGCGGCGCCCATGTGACCGAGCTGGACGAGAACGGCGTACGCAGCCTGTGCACGCTGATGGGCGAGTTCTACATCCTGCTGGGCAACGCGGTGGCCCAGCACTGGCGCAGCGAAAGCGACTTGCGCCCGTTCCTGGAGATCCAGCAGCGTCTTGAACGCGCCCACGCCAGCCAGGACATCAAGAGTTTCGTCGCCGACAGCTTCGCGGTGATGCGCGCCGCCTATCCGTTCGCCAACAACCCTTACCTGCAGGAAACCGTCGAGAACCTGCAGCCGGCCATGAGCCGCGCCTATTACCTGGCCCTCGACCAGCGCCAGGCCAACATGGTCGATTACCTCAACCTGTTCGCCCGCCTGCTCGAGGCCGTGGTCGCCCGCGACCTGCCGCGCATCCGCGAGGTGCTCGCCGCCTACAGCCAGCGCAGTTGCGAGCTGGTGCTGGCGGCGCTGGCGCGGATCTGACCGATGCGCCTGAAGTGCATCCGCCTGGCCGGCTTCAAGTCGTTCGTCGACCCGACCACCGTCAATTTCCCCAGCAACATGGCGGCGGTGGTCGGCCCCAACGGCTGTGGCAAGTCCAACATCATCGACGCGGTGCGCTGGGTGATGGGCGAGAGTTCGGCGAAGAACCTGCGTGGCGAGTCGATGACCGACGTCATCTTCAACGGTTCCACCAGCCGCAAGCCGGTCAGTCAGGCCAGCATCGAGCTGGTGTTCGACAACAGCGACAACAGTCTGGTGGGGGAATACGCGGCCTACGCCGAGATCTCCATTCGGCGCAAGGTCACCCGCGACGGGCAGAACACCTATTACCTCAACGGCACCAAGTGCCGGCGCCGTGATATCACCGACATCTTCCTTGGTACCGGCCTGGGGCCGCGCAGCTACTCGATCATCGAGCAGGGGATGATCTCCAAGCTGATCGAGGCCAAGCCCGAGGAACTGCGCAACTTCATCGAGGAAGCGGCGGGCATCTCCAAGTACAAGGAGCGCCGCCGCGAGACCGAGAACCGCATTCGCCGCACCCAGGAAAACCTGGCGCGCCTGACCGACCTGCGCGAAGAACTCGAGCGTCAGCTCGAACGCCTGCATCGCCAGGCCCAGGCCGCCGAGAAATACCGCGAGTACAAGGCCGAGGAACGTCAGCTCAAGGCGCGCCTGTCGGCCCTGCGCTGGCGCGAACTGGACGAGCGCGTGCGCCAGCGCGAGACGGTCATCGGCGACCAGGAGATCGCCTTCGAGGCCCTGGTGGCCGAGCAGCGCAACGCCGACGCCAGCATCGAGCGCCTGCGCGATGGTCACCACGAACTGTCCGAGCGTTTCAACCAGGTGCAGGGCCGCTTCTATTCGGTGGCCGGCGACATTGCCCGGGTCGAGCAGAGCATCCAGCACGGCCAGCAGCGCCTGCGCCAGTTGCAGGACGACCTGAAGGAGGCCGAGCGCACGCGCCTGGAAACCGAATCGCACCTGGGCCATGACCGCACCTTGCTGGCCACCCTGGGCGAGGAGTTGGCGATGCTCGAGCCCGAGCAGGAGCTGACCCTGGCCGCCGCCGAGGAGGCCGCCGCGACTCTGGAGGAAGCCGAGCTGGGCATGCAGGGCTGGCAGGAGCAGTGGGACCAGTTCAACACCCGCTCGGCCGAGCCGCGCCGCCAGGCCGAGGTGCAGCAGACGCGACTGGCCCAGTTGGAGGCCAGCCTGGAGCGTCTTGCCGAGCGCCAGCGCAAGCTGGGCGAGGAGCGCGACCAGTTGGGCACCGATCCGCAGGATGGCGAGACCGAAAGCCTCGGCGAGCAGTTGGCCGGCAGCGAGCAGTTGTTGGAAGACCTGCAGTTGCAGGAGCAGCAGGTCATCGGGCAGCTCGAGACCTTGCGTGATCAGTTGCAGCAATCCGCCCAGGCCCAGCAGCAGCAACAAGGCGACCTGCAGCGCCTGGGCGGCCGCCTGGCCTCCCTCGAAGCCTTGCAGCAGGCTGCTCTCGAGCCGGGTGGCGGTAGCAGCGAATGGCTGCGCGCGCAGGGGTTGGAGCAGCGTCCGCGTCTGGCCGAGGGGTTGCGTGTCGAGCCGGGTTGGGAACTGGCGGTGGAGACGGTGCTGGGTGCCGACCTGCAAGCCGTGTTGCTCGAGGGCTTCGACAGCCTCGACTTCAGCACCCTGGAACAAGGCGAGCTGCGCCTGTTGCTGGGTGCCGGCGAAGGCGCACGCCTGCCAGGTAGCTTGCTCGACAAGGTCGAGGGCCGCACCGACCTGTCGCCCTGGCTGGGCCAGGTCAAGCCGGTGGAAAGCCTGGAGCAGGCACTGGCCTTGCGCACAGGCCTTGCCGAGGGCCAGAGCCTGGTCAGTCGTGACGGCTATTGGGTCGGCCGGCACTTCCTGCGCATCAGTCGTGGCGGTGAGGCCCAGGGGGGCGTGCTGGCCCGGGGGCAGGAAATCGAACGCCTGGGCCAGGAGCAACTGGAGCAGGAGGCGGCCCTCGAGCAACTGGACGAGCAACTGCAGCGCCTGCGTGAGCAGCAGCTCGACCTTGAGGAGCGGCGTGAGCAGTTGCGCCGTCGCAGCCAGGAAGAGAGTCGCCAGCATGGCGAGCTCAAAGCCCGCCTGTCGGCTGGTCGTGCCCGTGCCGAACAGCTCGAGTTGCGGCGCCGCCGTTTGCAGGAAGAACTGGCCGAGCTGCAGGAGCAGCGCGCCGTGGAGCACGAACAACTGGGCGAAGCGCGCCTGCTGTTGCAGGAGGCCCTCGAGCTGATGGCCCAGGACACCGAGCAGCGCGAGCAATTGATGGCCCGTCGCGACACCCTGCGCGAGGGGCTCGACCGCATCCGCCAGGAGGCCCGCCAGCACAAGGATCACGGCCACCAATTGGCCGTGCGCCTGGGCTCCCTGCGTGCCCAGCACGATTCCACCCGCCAGGCGCTGGAGCGTCTGGAGCAGCAGGCAGCGCGCCTGAGCGAGCGCCAGGAGCAGTTGAACCTGAACCTGGAGGAGGGCGAGGCGCCGCTGGAAGAGCTGCGCCTGAAGCTCGAGGAGTTGCTCGAGCGGCGCATGAGCGTCGACGAGGAAATGCGCCAGGCCCGCTTGCACATGGACGAAGCCGATCGCGCGCTGCGCGACGCCGAGAAACGCCGGACCCAGGCCGAGCAGCAGGCCCAGTTGTTGCGTGGTCAGCTGGAGCAGCAGCGCCTGGAGTCCCAGGGCCTGGACGTACGTCGCAAGACTTTGCAGGAACAATTGCTGGCGGACGGCTACGATCTTCAGGGCGTGCTCGCCACGCTGGAGGCCGAAGCCAGCGAGCAAGGCACCGAACAGGCTTTGGAGCAGCTCGAAGCGCGGATCCAGCGCCTGGGCGCAATCAACCTGGCGGCCATCGAGGAATATGAACAGCAGTCCGAGCGCAAGCGTTACCTGGATGCCCAGGACGCCGACCTGGTCGAGGCGCTGGAGACCCTGGAAAACGTCATCCGCAAGATCGACAAGGAAACCCGCAACCGCTTCAAGGATACCTTTGATCAGATAAATGCCGGATTACAGGCACTTTTCCCAAAAGTTTTCGGTGGTGGCAGCGCTTATCTGGAACTGACGGGCGAAGATCTACTCGATACAGGGGTGACCATCATGGCGCGTCCACCGGGCAAGAAGAACAGCACCATCCATCTGCTGTCCGGTGGCGAGAAGGCGTTGACCGCCCTGGCTTTGGTGTTCGCCATCTTCAAGTTGAATCCGGCGCCGTTCTGCATGCTCGACGAAGTCGATGCGCCGCTGGACGACGCCAACGTCGGGCGGTACGCCCGTCTGGTCAAGGAAATGAGCGAGAGTGTGCAGTTCATCTACATCACCCATAACAAGATCGCCATGGAAATGGCCGATCAATTGATGGGCGTGACCATGCATGAACCGGGCTGTTCACGTCTTGTTGCAGTTGATGTGGAGGAGGCGATGGCCATGGTCGACGCCTGATGAGCGGGAATCGGGCGTGAACCTGCGGGTAAAAGCCCCTGGCAGGTGCGACAGACGGTGTAAAGTTGCCTTTGGTCGTGCTAGCTTAATGTCACTTGTTTTTTGCGTGGGTAAAACGCCTGTCAGAACATAGAGTTGGCGCCACGTGTTAAAGGCCTTTGAAGCCTTTGTTTTCAAGCATATTTTTTATAGAGGCACGGGATTACATGGAAATCGGTCTGCGCGAGTGGCTGATCGTCATCGGCATCATTGTCATCGCCGGTATTCTTTTCGACGGCTGGCGCCGCATGCGCGGCGGCAAGGGCAAGTTGAAGTTCCGTCTGGATCGCAGTTACGCCAATGTGCCGGACGACGAAGGCAGCGCCGAGGTGCTCGGCCCTGCACGTGTGCTGGAAACGCACCATAAAGAGCCCGAGCTGGACGAGTCCGACCTGCCCTCGCTGAGCGCGCCGGCACGTGAGCGGGAGCGTGAGCGCGAAACCAAGCCGGCCAAGGCATCCAAGCGTGGCAAGCGCAACAACAGCCACAACGAGCCGCAGCAGGGCGACCTCAATCTGGCCGCGCAAAGCCGTGAGCCCGATCTGTTCGCCGACAGTGACGAAGAGCTGGTTGTCGACAACAAGCGCGAGACGGGTTTCGCCTCGTCGGGCAATGCCGTGAAGGAACTGCCGCCGGCCGAAGAAGTGCTGGTCATCAGCGTCATCTCCCGTGACGAAGGTGGCTTCAAGGGGCCTGCGTTGCTGCAGAACATTCTCGAAAGCGGCCTGCGCTTCGGCGAGATGGACATCTTCCACCGTCACGAAAGCATGGCCGGCCACGGCGAGGTACTGTTCTCCATGGCCAACGCGGTCAAGCCGGGGGTGTTCGACCTGGACGACATCGATCACTTCAGCACCCGCGCGGTCAGTTTCTTCCTTGGCCTGCCAGGGC
The DNA here is from genome assembly GCF_011752525.1 of Pantoea sp. Cy-639. Classification (GTDB taxonomy): domain Bacteria; phylum Pseudomonadota; class Gammaproteobacteria; order Pseudomonadales; family Pseudomonadaceae; genus Aquipseudomonas. The sequence continues at coordinate 55,124 of NZ_VWXI01000013.1, forward strand.
CGCGGCATCCGAAACAGGCTTTCGACGTGATGGTCGCCGCCGCCCGCAAGCTCGCCCACGAGCTCGACGGTGAGCTCAAGGACGACCAGCGCAGCGTGCTGACCGCCCAGACCATCGAGCACTACCGTCAGCGTATCGTCGAGTTCGAGCGCCGCGCGCTCACCCAGAAGCGCTGATGTACCCGAGCGAGTGGGCCCTGCCTCGGTCCACTTCGCGATGATTCAAGCAAAAGAGCAGCCTGGGGCTGCTCTTTTGCTTTGCAAGAGAAGACGAAGAATGAACGCCGAATCCCGAATCCATGAACTGCGCGCCGAGCTCGACCGGCACAACTACCGCTACTACGTGCTCGACGAGCCCAGCGTGCCTGACGCCGAATACGACCGCCTGTTCAACGAGCTCAAGGCGCTGGAGGCCGAGCACCCGCATCTGGTAACCCCCGACTCGCCGACCCAGCGTGTCGGTGGCGCGGCCTTGGCTGCCTTCAGTCAGGTGCGTCACGAGGTGCCCATGCTCAGCCTGGGCAATGCCTTCGAGGAAGACGACCTGCGCGACTTCGCCCGCCGTGTGGAAGAAGGCCTCGACCTGCCGGGAGCGGACCTGTTCGGGGCGTCCGCTGCCGTCGACTACAGCTGCGAACCCAAGCTCGACGGCCTGGCGGTGAGCCTGCTGTACCGCGATGGCCAACTGGTGCAGGGCGCTACCCGTGGCGACGGCACTACCGGCGAGGACATCAGTGCCAACGTGCGCACCGTGCGCAATATCCCGCTCAAGTTGCAGGGCGAGGGGTGGCCGGCGGTGCTCGAGGTGCGTGGCGAGGTGTACATGAGCAAGGCCGGTTTCGACCGGCTCAATGCCGCCCAGGCCGAGGCCGGCGGCAAGACCTTCGCCAACCCGCGCAACGCTGCTGCCGGCAGCCTGCGCCAGCTGGACCCGAAGATCACTGCCAGCCGCCCGCTGGAATTCTGCTGCTATGGCGTCGGCCAGGTGTCCGAGCCGTTCGGCGACAGCCACATCGGCATTCTCGAGAAACTCAAGACCTGGGGGCTGCCGATCAGTCGCGAGCTGCGCCACGCCGCAGGCATCGAGGAGTGCCTGGCCTACTACCGGGACATCGGGGCGCGGCGCAACGACCTGCCCTACGAGATCGACGGCGTGGTGTTCAAGGTCAACAGCCTGGCTTCGCAGCGCGAGCTGGGCTTCCGGGCCCGTGAGCCGCGCTGGGCGATCGCCCACAAGTTCCCGGCCATGGAAGAGCTCACCGAAGTGCTCGACGTCGAGTTCCAGGTCGGTCGAACCGGCGCGGTGACGCCTGTGGCGCGCCTGAAGCCAGTCAAGGTGGCTGGGGTCACGGTGTCCAATGCCACCTTGCACAACATGGACGAAATCGCCCGGCTGGGCCTGCGCATCGGTGACACGGTGATCATCCGTCGCGCCGGCGATGTGATTCCGCAAGTGATGCAGGTGGTGCTCGAGCGTCGTCCCGAGGATGCCCGCCCGGTGGCGGTGCCCAGCGCATGCCCGGTGTGTGGTTCGCAGGTCGAGCGTACCCAGTTGGTCAAGCGCAGCAAGGGCAAGGAAACCACCAGCGAGGGGGCCGTCTATCGTTGCGTTGGCCGCCTGAGCTGTGCTGCCCAGCTCAAGCAGGCGATCATCCACTACGTGTCGCGCCGGGCCATGGACATCGATGGCCTGGGCGAGAAGAGCGTCGAGCAACTGGTTGACGAAGGCCTGATCCGCTCGCCGGCCGATCTGTACAAGCTCGAGTTCGAGCAGGTGGTCGACCTCGAAGGCTTCGCCGAGGTCTCCAGCCGCAAGCTGCTGGAAGCCATCGAGGCCAGCAAGCGCCCGAGCCTGGCACGCTTCATCTATGCACTGGGCATCCCCGACGTGGGCGAAGAGACCGCCAAGGTGCTGGCCCGTTCGCTGGGCAGCCTGGCCCGCGTGCAGGTGGCGTTGCCGCAGGTGCTGACCTACCTGCCGGACATCGGCCTGGAAGTCGCCTACGAGATCCACAACTTCTTCGAGGATGCGCATAACCGCGAGGTCATCCAGCAGTTGCTGGACAGCGGCATGCAGTTGCAGGACGAAGGCGAGTTGGGTGCCGAGTTCGCCGCCAGCACCACGCTGGCCGGCATGCTGGCCAAGCTCGACATCCCGTCGGTCGGTCCGACCGGGGCCGAGAAACTGGTCGACAAGCTCGGCACCTTGGACAAGATCATCGCCGCCGACGGCATCGACTTGCGCCAGGCGTTGAACACCAAGCAGGCCGAAGGCGTGCGCGAGTTCTTCAAGGTCGAGGCCAACCAGCAACTGGCGCGTGATATCGAAGCCCAGTTGCTGGCCTTCGGCATGCACTGGTCGTGCGAGAAGAAGAGCGCCGAGGGTCTGCCGCTCGCTGGGCAGACCTGGGTGCTGACCGGCACCCTCGAGCGCATGAGCCGCGACGTGGCCAAGGAAAAACTGGAAAGCCTGGGGGCCAAGGTGGCAGGTTCGGTCTCCGGAAAGACCCACTGCGTGGTCGCCGGTCCCGGCGCCGGCTCCAAGCTGGCCAAGGCCAACGAGCTAGGGGTCAACGTACTGGACGAAGAGCAGTTCGTCGCGTTCATGGCCGGGCAGGGCATCGCCCTGTAGGCGCCAGCCTGGCTGGCGAACCGGACACCGCGGAGTCTGGCATCGACGCCGCCGCCGTTGTTCGCCGGCTGGCATGCCGCCACAAGTCCTTGAGAAATGATGGTTTTTTCTCGGGAAGAGGTTGTAACTTCCGGCTGGCGCTGTACAATGGCGCGGCTCGTCACATGGCGAGCCGTCGTGGTGGCCCCATCGGTCCCCCCGCATTGATTACCCGTTAACCTGGTCAGGCCCGGAAGGGAGCAGCCATAGCGGGAACATCGAGTGCCGGGGTGTGGCTGGTGGGGCCGCCTCCATTTCAGGCCCGGGAAACTTCACCGCGCCTGCCGCGCCAGTCCTTCTTACCTCTGCATACGTCTTCGCACCTGCACAAAGCTGCGCGGGGCCTTATCATGCATCCCATCGTGTCAGTCCGTTCGGCCAGGAGATAGCGACCGTGGAACATGTCGACGACCTCACCCGCCACAAGATCCGGGAATGGCAATTGCGCCGCCTGGAAATCAAGGACCAGATGGCTGCCCAGCCCGAGCGCATGCTGGAGCTGTCGCAAGTGCTCGACCAGATGGAAGAAGAGCACGAGCGCATCCTCGGCGAAGCGGCGCCGCCCGCCGTCGCCAGCGAGCCCGCCGCGGCGCTGGCGCTGCAGCTCAACGTTGCTGCGAGCAGCGTGCGTGACCTGCGCAAGTTGCTGGAACTGGCGTTGCACGAGCTCGAGGGGGTACTCGACGCCCAGCAGCCCGGCAACAGCTACCCTGGCGACATGTCTGGTTCTCTGGGCGCCTACCGGTTCGAACTGGTGACGGGCGACACGCCCGATACTGGCGCGGTCTGAACGATCCCTGGTTTGCGCAAGGTCGACCCGCATGCAACCTGAACACTTCGATTTCTCCCGGCCGGTCTACCTGCCGGTTTCCCAGGAAACCTGCCGGGCACTTCTGGAGACGCCAGCGCTCGAGACGCTGAGCGATCCAGAGCTGGCTGCCGTGCTGGTGGTGCAGAACCTTGCCCAGGCCTCAGGCAAGGTCGATGCGCGAGGCGCGGAGAAGGTCCTGGGCCGGCTGCTGGCCTGGGCCGTCGATGGCCCGCATACGGCCGGCGTCGGGCTGCTGTCCGAGGCGCGCCGGTTGTTCGACGCGCGCAAGCTGTACTTCGGTCTTGAGGTGATCAAGGGCTCGAACCTGCATCTGCTTGGCGCAGACGAAGTCGCGGCCGGTGATTACCTGCTGGCCAATGGCAAGTGGGACTTCGATTTCCGCATCCGCCGCCACCATGACGGCAATCCATTCAGCCAGCGGGTGACGACCGGTTTCGATCGGGAGCGCTGGCTGACCGTCGAGCAGGACAAGCTGCTCAAGGTGATCCGCGCCAATCTCGATGAAGACATCCATGTGCAGGGCTATGCCGGGATCGGCAAGAGCTACCTGCTCGGTGCGCTGATGGACTGCCTGCCGCGTGGCCGGGTGCTGGCCCTGGCACGCACGCCGGCCAAGCTCGGCACGTTGCGCCAGCGCATGGGGCTGGACGCTCAGGCCAAGCTCGGCATGACCTTCGGCCAGTTGGCCCGGGCGCTGCTCAAGGATGCACAGCCGGCTTCCGCCCGCTCGGTGGTTCGAGGCCCTGGCAAGCGCCGGCTGGCCGAGGAACTGGGTATTGTCGGCCTGCGCCAGTACGATGCCGAGCATGCGCTGGATATCTGCCTGGAGGTGTTGCACGCCTATTGCGAGTCGCGGGACTACAGTTTGTCCAGCCGCCATCTGCCGTTCTTCCGGCAAGCGCTGACCGGCATGGATGCGCAGGTGTTGCTGGAGTACGCCAGCCGCCTCTGGCGTTATCTGCAAGCGAATCCTGCCTGGGGCGCGCAGACCGGGTTCGAGGCCTTGCTGCTGATCAAGCGTGCCAGCCTGGCCGGGTGCAGCGTGCCGACGCGCTTCAGCCACGTGATCATCGACGAGAGCCAGGACCTGCCGGCCTCGCTGTTGCAGGTGATCGAGCGCGGTCGGCAGGTGCTGATCACCCTCGGCGACGAGTATCAGAAGGCCGTTGGCGAAGTGGTCCGGCGCGAGCGCCAGGTACGCCACAAGGACATGGCCTTTGCCGTGCGCTCAGGGCCCAAGGTCGAACGGCTGATCAACCCGCTGATCGGCATGCATTCGCACAAGTCCAAGGTCGCTTTCGAGGCGGCGCGCAACGTCGATGTGGGCATCGAGCATTTCCCCGAGGGCTTCGTTCCACCTGAGGGCTGCGTGGTGCTGGGCGCGTCGCGTTGGGACATCATGCGCTGGGCCATGGAGCTGGCTGAGTGCGGTTGCCTGCTGGATTTCCCTGACTGGCCTGACATGCGGCGCTTCATGGCCACGGCCATCGGCCTGTTCCGGGCAGCGTTCTATAGCCCCGGACATGATGCGGCGGGCCCGCATGCACACTTCGCCCATCTGCTCGACTGGCAGCAGGTGCGCGACGCCGAGCGCTTCGATGGCGCGTTCCGGTGGGTCGAGGCGCGACTGGAGGGCGGTTACAAGCTGGCCGACCTTACCGTGCTGGAGTCCCGGGTCAGCGCCCAGAGGGCCAGCATCACACTGATGATGGCCGAGGAGGCTGGCGGCCTTGAGTTCGACCAGGTGCTGCTGACGCCCGAGCTGATGAGCACCGAGCCGTTCAAGGACGCCTACGCCTTCGATGCGCGGATCTGCGCCGTGTACATCGCGTTGTCGCGGGCGCGGCGCCAGCTGTACTTGCCGTATGACGTGGAGGAGTGGATCGACTACCACAAGGGGCAGCCGTTCCGCGAACTGCACGGTTATTGAGCGGTACGCGCCTCTAGCGCCTGGCCCCGGCTGCTGGCTTGTTGCGTTTGCCACGGCCCGTTGACACCTGCAGCAGCCGTTGGAACTTGGGACAGTGCAGGTGGTTCTCTTCCGGGCAGGCGGCGGCATGGCGCAAGCCCTTGCTCATCGCCTGCAGGCGCTTGACCTGCTGGTCGATCTCAGCGGCCCTGTCCAGCAGCAGCTGCCGGTCTACCCGCTGCTCCACCAGCATTGCCGCCACTTCATCCAGTGAGAAACCTGCCGCCTGGCCCAGGGCGATCAATGCCAGGCGTTCGCTTGTATCGGCCGGAAACTGGCGGCGTTGGCCAGGGCTTGTCAGTGACCTGAGCAGGCCCTTCTTGGCGTAGTAGCGCAGTGTCGAGGCCGGCACGCCCGTGCGCCGGGCGACATCGGCAATGTCCATCGCGTTCTCCTTGACTTGAAGTCGACTTCAACTTGCATGCTGCGAGCCATGGACATTTCCGTCAATCCTCTCGGAGCTTTTGCATGCCTCTCGTTACCTTGCTGTTCTCCATGCTTTGGGTCGGCGTCGGCGCCACCCTGGTGATGGACCTGTGGACCCTGTTGCTCAAGCGTCTGGGCATCGCCACCCTCAACTACGCCATGGTCGGTCGCTGGGCCGGGCACTTGGGCGCGGGGCGCTGGCGACATCAGGCGATTGCCAAGGCACCGCCGGTGCGGGGCGAGCTGCTGCTGGGCTGGCTGCTGCATTACGTCACCGGGCTGCTGTTCGCCGCGATCCTGGTAGGGCTGGCATCGCCGCAATGGCTGCAATCCCCCACGTTGTGGCCGGCCCTGTCGTTCGGAATCGTTTCGGTATTGGTGCCGCTGTGCGTGATCCAGCCGGCGCTGGGGGCGGGGTACTTCGCGATGAACACACCGACGCCGCTGAGAAACTGCCTGCGTAGCCTGGCCACCCATGCCGTGTTCGGGGCAGGGCTCTACCTGGCTGGCCTGGTCAGGGTCGCTCTGTTCGCCTAATCGCCATCGCCCCGTGTCAGGCGCTGTGGCGAGGACGCATCGGTGTAGCGTTCGATGATGCGCTCGACCTCCCCGGACTGCTTGAGCCGCATCATCGCCTTGAGTACACGCCGGGTCGGTAGCAGGGGGTCGTTGCGCACCAGGCAGCCCAGGGCTTGCTCCTGCAGCACGGCGACGACGCGCAGGCGCTGCTCCGGAGGATGCTGGCGGTTGAACCATTGCAGCGACAGCTGGTTGCTCACCGCATGGCGGTAGCGTCCGGCCTTGAGCTTCTGCAGGGCGAGCAACTGGTTGCGGCTGTCCTCGCGCTGCAGGCGGCCACGGTTGAACAGTGGGGCGAGGGTAGGGTAGGTGTAGCCGAGTACGGTACCGATGGATTGGGGCGCCAGGTTCTCGGGGGTGGTCGGGTTGCTGTCGCCGGGGCGGCCTACCAGCAGGTCGCGTTGCTCGATCAGCGGGACGCTCCACAGGTAGTTGCCGGGGCGTTCGTCCAGCCATTGGCTGGAAACGTAGCAGCGCACGTCGATGTCGCCGTTCTCCAGGGCTTCCTGCAGGCGCAGGCGCGCCATCACATGGTACTGCGCGCGGGTTCCCGTTTCGCGGGCGATGGCCTGCATCAGCTCGAACAGGATGCCTTCCACCGGCTGTTCCTGCTCGGTACGCATCAGTGGCATGCTCCAGCTTTCGGCGATGGAAAAGCGCAGCACCGGCTGCTCGGCCAGGCTGTGGGTCGTCCATAACAACAGGATGGCCAGGACTTGCCGCACGTCTCATCCTCCCTGATCTGTCCGGCTGCACGCCCGCTACTGAGCTTAGACGAGATCGGCAGGGTGCATTTTCGGCCCCGCTCCGCTAGCATTAGCGCTCTTTCCGCCCGCTCCGGTCACGATGGTTTTTTGATGAGTTATCAGGTTCTTGCACGTAAATGGCGTCCGCGCTCGTTCCGCGAAATGGTCGGCCAGACCCATGTGCTCAAGGCTTTGATCAACGCCCTGGACAACCAGCGCCTGCACCACGCCTACCTGTTCACCGGTACCCGTGGCGTGGGCAAGACCACCATTGCGCGGATCATCGCCAAATGCCTGAACTGCGAGACGGGCATCACCTCCACCCCCTGTGGCACCTGCTCGGTGTGCCGGGAGATCGACGAGGGGCGCTTCGTCGACCTGATCGAGATCGACGCCGCCAGCCGCACCAAGGTCGAGGACACCCGCGAACTGCTCGACAACGTGCAGTACGCGCCCAGTCGCGGGCGCTTCAAGGTCTACCTGATCGACGAAGTGCACATGCTCTCGACGCACTCCTTCAACGCCTTGTTGAAGACGCTGGAAGAGCCGCCGCCCTACGTCAAGTTCATCCTCGCCACCACCGATCCGCAGAAGCTGCCGGCGACCATTCTTTCGCGCTGCCTGCAGTTCTCGCTGAAGAACATGAGCCCGGAGCGGGTGGTCGAGCACCTCAGCCATGTGCTGGGCGCCGAGAACGTGCCTTTCGAGGACGATGCCCTGTGGCTGCTTGGCCGTGCCGCCGATGGTTCGATGCGCGACGCCATGAGCCTGACCGACCAGGCCATCGCCTTCGGCGAGGGCAAGGTGCTGGCCGCCGATGTGCGGGCGATGCTCGGCACCCTGGACCATGGCCAGGTGTATGGCGTGCTGCAGGCGCTGCTCGAGGGCGATGCCCGGGCGCTGCTGGAAGCCGTGCGCGAACTGGCCGAGCAGGGGCCGGACTGGAACGGTGTGCTGTCGGAAATGCTCAACGTGCTGCACCGGGTGGCCGTCGCCCAGGCGCTGCCGGAGGCGGTCGACAATGGCCAGGGCGATCGCGAGCGGGTGCTGGCGCTGGCCCAGGCATTGCCGGCCGAGGATGTGCAGTTCTACTACCAGATGGGCCTGATCGGCCGGCGCGACTTGCCGCTGGCGCCGGATCCGCGTGGTGGCTTCGAGATGGTGCTGTTGCGCATGCTGGCGTTCCGCCCGGCCGATAGCGACGATGCGCCGAGGCCAGTGCTAAAGCCAGTGGGGATCAGCCAGGCCACAGCTGATCCAGCCAAGCCGGTGGCAGCCGCGGCGACTGTCGTCGAACCGGTTGCCGCTTCTGTTGCGCCTGAGCCTGTTGTGCCGGTAGCGCCGGCGGTCGTCGAGGCGGCTCCGCTGGTCGAGCCGCAGGCTGTTCCAGAGTCAGAGTCAGAGTCAGAGCCAGAGCCGCAGGCCGTGATGCCGGAGCCGGTCGAGGAAGTCATCGACCTGCCTTGGGAAGAGCCGGCCGCTCCGGTTGCTCCGCCGCAGCCACAGCAAGCCCCAGAGCCTGAGCCTGCGTCTGCCAGGTCGACCCCTGCCGTCAGTCAGGTGGACGATGACCAGCCGCCGTTCGATCCGTCCGCCTATGGCGCGGCAGGCATGGAGCGTGACGATGAACCGCCCGCGGACGAGGACTACTACGTCGTGGACGGCGACCCGGCCGGCTTCAGCTATCTCGACGAACTGGCCGAGCATGTGCAGGAAGAGCCGCCTGCCAAGCCCGTCGAGCCGGCGCTGGCGGCCAAGCCGGCCACGGGGCTGGCCTTGCAATGGCTGGAATTGTTCCCACAGTTGCCTGTCTCAGGGATGACAGGCAACATCGCCGCAAACTGTACGCTGATCGCCGCCGATGGCGATGACTGGCTGCTGCACCTGGACCCGGGACAGGGCGCGCTGTTCAACTCGACGCAGCAACGTCGTCTGAACGATGCGCTCAACCAGCAACTGGGGCGCACCATCAACCTGAAGATCGAGCTGATCTGCCCGGAGCAGGAGACGCCGGCCCAGGCCGCCGCCCGCAAGCGTGCCGAGCGTCAGCATGACGCCGAAGTGTCGATCGAGCAGGATCCGCTCATCCAGCAGATGATCCGGCTGTTCGGCGCGACGGTGCGACAGGATACTATTGAACCTGTCGACGCCCTGGCCAGCCAGGGCCAGTGAATGGATAACCATGCGGCCGGCTTCGTGGCCTGGCCGCATCATATGAACTGATCGAGGTATACCCCCATGATGAAAGGTGGCATGGCCGGCCTGATGAAGCAGGCCCAGCAGATGCAGGAAAAGATGCAGAAGATGCAGGAAGAGCTGGCCAATGCGGAAGTGACCGGCCAGTCCGGTGGCGGCCTGGTCAGCGTGGTGATGACCGGTCGCCATGACGTCAAGCGCGTGAGCATCGACCAGACCCTGATGTCCACCGACGCCGACGACAAGGAAGTGCTGGAAGACCTGATCGCCGCCGCGCTGAACGATGCCGTGCGCAAGATCGAGCAGAACAGCCAGGACAAGATGGGCAGCATGACCGCCGGCATGCAGTTGCCGCCTGGCTTCAAGATGCCGTTCTGATCGGTTTCTCGCTTCACGGAGGGAGCAGCGGCCTGGCGGTCGCTGCTCCCTCGTTCGTTTTGACACCTGAATTGGCAGGCCTGCATACATGAGCTTCAGCCCCCTGATCCGCCAACTGATCGACGCCCTGCGCATCCTCCCCGGGGTCGGCCAGAAAACCGCCCAGCGCATGGCCCTGCAGCTGCTCGAGCGCGACCGTAGCGGTGGTACGCGCCTGGCCCAGGCCTTGAGCCAGGCCATGGAGGGCGTTGGCCACTGCCGCCAGTGCCGTACCCTGACCGAGCAGGAACTGTGCCCGCAGTGCGCCGATCCGCGCCGCGACGATACCCAGCTGTGCGTGGTCGAAGGGCCGATGGACGTGTATGCGGTAGAGCAGACCGGCTACCGTGGCCGTTACTTCGTGCTCAAGGGGCATCTGTCGCCGCTCGATGGTCTTGGGCCGGATGCCATTGGTATCCCGCAATTGATGGCGCGCATCGACGAGCAGGGCACCTTCAGCGAGGTAATCCTGGCCACCAACCCGACAGTGGAAGGGGAGGCGACGGCTCATTACATCGCCCAGTTGTTGGCCGAGAAAGGCCTGACAGCCACGCGGATCGCCCATGGCGTGCCGCTGGGGGGCGAACTGGAACTGGTGGATGGCGGGACGCTGGCCCATGCGTTCGCCGGGCGCAAGCCGATTTCGCTGTAGGACGGGCAAATACATCGCGGGGCAAGCCCGCTCCCACGACGCCGAGCAGAATCGGCGTGGGAGCGGGCTTGCCCCGCGATGCTTGTACAGGCGAACTCAGTATTCGCTGAGGGAGAACTCGGTCAGGCAGAAGGTCGGCACGCCGGCCGCCTGCAGGCGCCGCGAGCCGTCCAGCTCCGGCAGGTCGATGATCGCTGCCGCCTCGAACACCTGGGCACCGGTGCGGCGCACCAGGTTGGCAGCCGCCAGCAGGGTGCCGCCAGTGGCGATCAGGTCATCGAAGATCAGCACTGAATCCCCTTCGCAGAGGCTGTCCGCGTGGACTTCCAGGAATGCCTCGCCATATTCGGTCTGGTAACCCTCGCTCAGGACATCGGCCGGCAGCTTGCCTTGCTTGCGAAACAGGATCAGCGGCTTGTTCAACTGGTGGGCGATGATCGAGCCGATCAGGAAACCCCGGGCGTCCATGGCACCGATATGGCTGAACTCGGCCTCGACGTAGCGCTCGATGAACTGGTCGGCGACATAGCGCAAGCCGCGCGGTGACTGGAACAGCGGGGTGATGTCGCGAAAGATCACGCCCGGCTTGGGGAAGTCCACTACCGGGCGGATCAGGGCTTTGAGGTCGAAGGTGTCGCTGTGCATGGGGGGTATCCTGGAAAAACCAAGGCGCCAGTATACCCTTTTCGCGGCGTGGTCAGGCCTCGAGTGCCCCACCGGCCAGCGCGCACAGCTGGATCGGGTCGAGGATGTGCACCTCCTTGCCCTCGGCCTTGAGCAGGCCGTTCTGCTGGAAGCGGGTGAACACGCGGGATACGGTTTCCACGGCGAGGCCGAGGTAGTTGCCGATCTCGTTGCGCGACATGCTCAGGCGGAACTGGTTGGCCGAATAGCCGCGAGCGCGGAAGCGCGCGGACAGGTTGACCAGGAAGGTGGCGATGCGCTCGTCGGCGGTTTTCTTCGACAGCAGCAACATCATTTGCTGGTCGTCGCGGATCTCGCGGCTCATTACCCGCATCAGCTGGCGGCGCAGTTGTGGCAGCTGGACCGACAGCTCGTCGAGGCGTTCGAACGGGATCTCGCACACCGAGGTGGTTTCCTGGGCCTGGGCCGACACCGGGTAGGCTTCGGTGTCCATGCCGGACAGGCCGACCAGCTCGCTGGGCAGGTGGAAGCCGGTGATCTGCTCCTCGCCGCCGTCGCTGAGGCTGAATGTCTTGAGGGCGCCGGAGCGTACCGCGTAGACCGAGCCGAAATTGTCACCCTGGCGGAACAGGAACTCGCCTTTCTTCAGGGGGCGGCCACGTTTGACGATTTCATCCAGTGCGTCCATGTCCTCGAGATTGAGGGACAGGGGCAGGCACAGGGGGGCCAGGCTGCAATCCTTGCAATGGGCCTGGTTGTGTGGGCGCAGTTTTACTGGCTCGGACATTTCTTTCGATCCTTGTGGGAAAGCACACATAAGCCGTAAGGATAACCTGCGGCATGGGCTATAGGCCAGCGTGCGCTTTTTTGGTGCGCGCTGGTGGCGGCGGGCGGTGGGTGTTCCGCTACCGTTCAACTGTCCATAGTGTGCCTCGAAAGGCGGGCTGTCCATGCGGTGAATCGCCTCAACGGCGTCAGATCACCCGCGAGAATCGCTGGCGGTTGTGTTGCGCGAGGTAGGCGTCGAACACCATGCACACCGAGCGCGCCAGCAGGCGGCCGGCGGGCAGGATGCGGATGCCTTTGCTGTCCAGGGTGATCAGGCCGTCGCGTTGCATGGCCTGCAGCTCTGGCCACAGGTCATTGAAGTAGCCGCGAAAATCGATGGTGAAGGCTTGCTCTATCGATTCGAAGTCCAGTTCGAAATGGCAGATCAACTGTTGGATCACAGCCCGACGCAGGCGGTCGTCCGGGTTGCACAGCAGGCCGCGCTGGGTCGCCAGCTGGGCGCTGGAAAGGGTGTCCTGGTAGGTGTTCAGGTCGCTGCTGTTCTGGCAGTAGAGGTCGCCGATCTGGCTGATCGCCGAGACGCCCAGGCCAATCAGGTCGCAGTGGCCATGGGTGGTGTAACCCTGGAAGTTGCGCTGCAGGGTGCCTTCTTCCTGGGCGATGGCCAGCTCGTCGTCGGGCAGGGCGAAGTGGTCCATGCCGATGTAGCGGTAGCCGGCGGCAGTCAGTTGCTCGATGGTCGCGTGCAGCATCTCCAGCTTGGCCGCTGGTGATGGCAAGTCGTTGCTGTCGATGCGCCGCTGGGGCATGAAGCGTTCGGGCAGGTGTGCGTAATTGAATACCGACAGGCGGCCAGGCTGCAGGCGGATGACTTCCTCGACGGTACGGGCGAAGCCTTCCGGAGTCTGCTTGGGCAGGCCATAGATCAGGTCGAGGTTGATCGAGCGAAACTGCAGGGTGCGTGCCGCCTCGATCAGGGTACGGGTCTGTTCCAGGCTTTGCAGGCGGTTGACCGCGCGCTGCACGGCCGGATCGAGGTCCTGCACGCCGAGGCTGACGCGGTTGAAGCCCAGCTCGCGGAGCAGGCCCATGGTCGACCAGTCGGCTTCGCGCGGGTCGATCTCGATGCCGTAGTCGCCGGAGTCATCGTCCAGCAGGTTGAAATGCTGGCGCAAGGTGGCCATCAGCTGGCGCAATTCCACATGGCTGAGGAAGGTCGGCGTGCCACCGCCGAAATGCAGCTGCTCAACGACCTGTTTAGGGTCGAGGTGGCAGGCGATCAGCTGGATTTCCTGTTCGAGGCGTTGCAGGTAGGGCGCGGCGCGGGCGCGGTCCTTGGTAATGACCTTGTTGCAGGCGCAGTAGTAGCAGATGTTGGCGCAGAACGGCACATGCACGTACAGCGACAGCGGGCGCACGGCACGGCGGCTCTCGCGCAGGGCGTGGAGCAGGTCGAACGAGCCCACTTCGCCGTGCAGTTGCACGGCGGTCGGATAGGAGGTGTAGCGTGGCCCGGCCAGATCGTAGCGACGAATCAGGTCGGCGTCCCAGCGTAGGTCGTCGAGCATGTGGGTAGTCCCCGGATAGAGCTGCAGTGTCCGGAGTCTAGGGGCGTCTGTAGGAATCTGTGTTGATTTGTATCAAGCTGCTTGAGGGGCGTGAGCCCGCTCCCAGCACGGAGCCAGCCTTGCCGGCGAGCACCGGCAAGGCTGGCGGGGGATGTTCCCCGCAGGAGAGGGCTTGCTACGCCGCGATCAGCTGTCGCAATACGTAGTGCAGGATCCCGCCGGACTTGAAGTACTCCACTTCATTGAGCGTATCGATCCGGCACAGCACCTCGATCTGCGTCTGCCGGCCATCCTCGCGGGTGATGCGCAACGGCAGGCTCATGCCCGGCCGGATCTGCGCCCCGCCCAAGCCCAGTACCTCGATCTGCTCCGTGCCGGTCAGCCCCAGGCTTTTACGGTCGTCCCCGGCCTTGAACTGCAGCGGCAGCACGCCCATGCCCACCAGGTTGGAACGGTGGATGCGTTCGAAGCTTTCCGCCAGCACTGCCTTGACCCCCAGCAGGTTGGTGCCCTTGGCTGCCCAGTCGCGGCTGGAACCGGTGCCGTATTCCTGTCCGGCAATCACCACCAGTGGCGTACCGTCGTTCTGGTAGCGCATGGCGGCGTCGTAGATCGACAGCTTCTCGCCGGTGGGCACGTACAGCGTATTGCCACCTTCCTCGCCGCCGAGCATCTCGTTACGGATGCGGATGTTGGCGAAGGTGCCGCGCATCATCACCTCATGGTTGCCGCGGCGCGAGCCGTAGGAATTGAAGTCGCGGGGCTCCACGCCTTTTTCGCGCAGGTAGCGCCCTGCCGGGCTGTCGGCCTTGATGTTGCCGGCCGGGGAGATATGGTCGGTGGTTACCGAGTCGCCGAGCAGGGCGAGTATGCGTGCGCTCTTGATATCGGTGATCTGCGGCAGCGGCCCGCCGATATCGTCGAAGAACGGAGGATGCTGGATATAGGTGGAGTCGTCCTGCCACACGTAGGTCGCTGCCTGCGGTACTTCGATGGCTTGCCACTGGGCGTCGCCGGCGAACACTTCGGCGTACTCCTTGTGGAACATGCGGGTATCGACCTTGCGCACGGCCTCGGCGATTTCCTGCTGGCTCGGCCAGATGTCGCGCAGATACACCGGCTTGCCATCCTTGCCGGTGCCCAGCGGTTCCTGGCTGAGGTCGATGCGCACGCTGCCGGCCAGGGCGTAGGCCACCACCAGGGGCGGCGAGGCCAGCCAGTTGGTCTTGACCAGCGGGTGCACCCGGCCTTCGAAGTTGCGGTTGCCCGAGAGCACCGAGGCGACGGTGAGGTCGGCACTGCCGATGGCTTTCTCGATGGCTTCGTCCAGCGGCCCGGAGTTGCCGATGCAAGTGGTGCAGCCATAGCCCACCAGATCGAACCCGAGTTGATCGAGGTAGGGCGTCAGGCCAGCAGCCTTGTAATAGTCGGTGACCACTTTCGAGCCGGGGGCGAGGGAGCTCTTGACCCATGGCTTGCGCTGCAGGCCTTTTTCCACCGCTTTCTTCGCCACCAGCCCGGCGGCCATCATCACGCTGGGGTTGGAGGTGTTGGTGCAGGAGGTGATGGCGGCGATCACCACGGCGCCGTCACGCAGGGTGTGGCGCTGGCCGTCATGGGTGTAGTCGATTTCGCCGGCCTGGTCGGCATTGCCCACTGCCACGCCGCCGCCACCTTCGCTCTCCAGGCGGCCGACGTCCCTGGCCAGCGGCTTGGGTTGCTGCTCGATGAAATGGTCGAAGGCTTGGCGCACCTGGCCGAGGGCGACACGGTCCTGCGGACGCTTGGGCCCGGCCAGGCTTGCCTGCACGTCATTCATGTCCAGTGCCAGGGTGTCGCTGAACTGCGGTTCCTGGCCGGGCAGGCGCCACAGGCCCTGGGCCTTGCAGTAGGCCTCGACCAGTTGCACGGCCTCCTCGGGTCGCCCGGACAGACGCAGGTAGTCGAGGGTAACCTGGTCGACCGGGAAGAAACCGCAGGTAGCGCCGTACTCCGGCGCCATGTTGGCGATGGTGGCGCGGTCGGCCAGTGGCAGGTCGGCCAGGCCGTCGCCGTAGAACTCGACGAACTTGCCGACCACGCCTTTCTTGCGCAGCATCTGGGTGACGGTCAGCACCAGGTCGGTGGCGGTGATCCCTTCGCGCAGCTTGCCGGTGAGCTTGAAGCCGATCACCTCGGGGATCAGCATCGACACCGGTTGGCCGAGCATCGCGGCCTCCGCCTCGATGCCGCCGACGCCCCAGCCAAGGACGCCAAGGCCATTGATCATGGTGGTGTGCGAGTCGGTACCCACCAGGGTGTCAGGGAAGGCATAGGTACGGCCGTCCGCCTCGCGGGTCCAGACGGTGCGGCCCAGGTACTCGAGGTTGACCTGGTGGCAGATGCCGGTGCCTGGCGGTACTACGCGGAAGTTGTCGAAGGCGCTCTGGCCCCAGCGCAGGAACGCGTAGCGTTCGCCGTTGCGCTGCATCTCGATGTCGACGTTGGCGGCGAAGGCGCCGGGGCTGGCGTAGCGGTCGACCATCACCGAGTGGTCGATCACCAGGTCGACCGGCGACAGCGGGTTGATCCGCTGCGGATCGCCGCCGGCCTTGGCCACGGCCGCGCGCATGGCGGCCAGGTCGACCACCGCCGGCACGCCGGTGAAGTCCTGCATCAGCACCCGCGCTGGGCGGTACTGGATCTCGCGGTCCGAGCGCCGCGCCTGCAGCCATTTGGCCAGGGCGCGCAGGTCATCGCCGGTGACGGTCTCGCCGTCTTCCCAGCGCAGCAGGTTTTCCAGCAGCACCTTCAGCGACATTGGCAGGCGCTGCAGGTCGCCGAGCTGGTGTGCGGCCTCCTCGAGGCTGTAGTAGTGGTAGGTGCGGTCGGCCACCTTGAGGGGCTTGAGGGTTTTCAGGCTATCGAGCGAGGGCATTTACTACTCCTTGTGCTCCGGTGCCCGGCGGCTGCCAATGGCTCGTCGGTGTCACCGCTCTGGATCGGTCCGCACGGCACGGACCTGGGCTGAACAGTCAGGTTAGACCGGTTTGCCGGACCTGACCCTTTTCTGGACCGATGGGGCGTGTCGCAGGTTCCGATCTTCCTTTATCATTCGCCGCCCGGCCGCCATTCGCGTTGTCGGGGGTCAAGGCTGGCGCCGTCTGCGCCAGTGATGTGGAGTGAGAAATGAATACCCTGTTCATGCATTGCCGGCCCGGCTTCGAGGGCGAGGTCTGCGCCGAAATCAGCGAACATGCCGCCCATCTGGGCGTGGCCGGTTATGCCAAAGGCAAGCCGCAGAGCGCCTGCGCCGAGTTCGTCTGCACCGAGCCCGGCGCTGCCGAACGCATGATGCGGGAGCTGCGCTTCGCTCAGCTGATCTTCCCGCGCCAGTGGGCGCGCGGCAGCTTCGTCGAGCTGCCGGAGACCGACCGCATCAGCGTGCTGCTCGAGCAACTGGCCGACCTGCCGGTGTGCGGCAGCCTGTGGCTGGAGGTGCTCGACAGCAACGAGGGCAAGGAGCTGTCGACCTTCTGCCGCAAGTTCGAGGTGCCGTTGCGCAAGGCGCTGGAGAAGGCCGGCCGGCTGGTGGACGATGCGCGCCGCCCGCGCCTGCTGCTGACCTTCATCAGCGGTCGCCGGGTATTCCTCGGCCTGGCCGAGGCGGACAACTCGGCACTGTGGCCGATGGGCATCCCGCGCCTGAAGTTCCCCCGCGAGGCACCCAGCCGCTCGACCCTCAAGCTGGAAGAGGCCTGGCACCAGTTCATTGCGCGTGAGCAGTGGGACGCACGCCTGAACGACGACATGACCGGAGTCGACCTCGGCGCCTCGCCGGGCGGTTGGACCTACCAACTGGTCAAGCGCGGCATGCTGGTGACCGCCATCGACAACGGCCCGATGGCCGAGAGCCTGATGGAGACTGGGTTGGTCACGCACCTGATGGCCGACGGCTTCACCTGGAAGCCGAAACAGACCGTCGACTGGATGGTCTGCGACATCGTCGAGAAACCGGCGCGCACGGCGTCGTTGATCGAGACCTGGCTGGGCGAGGGGCTGTGCCGCGAGGCGGTGGTCAACCTGAAGCTGCCGATGAAGCAGCGCCATGCCGAGGTGCGCAAGCTGCTGGAGCGCATCGAGGCGGGGTTCAAGGCGCGCAAGGTGAAGGTGTCGATTGCCTGCAAGCAGCTCTACCACGACCGCGAGGAAGTGACCTGCCACCTGCGCCGGCTCGACCTGAAACCGCGCTGAGGCCAGCGCGGGGCTGTGACAGTCACGCCCGATGCGCGACAATGACGATCATTTTGCGGAGCCCTCCATGACCGATTTCACCCATGACGCCCTTCTCGACGCCACCGGCCTGAATTGCCCGGAACCGGTGATGATGCTGCACAAGCATGTACGCGAGCTGACAGCCGGCGGCGTGCTCAAGGTGATCGCCACCGACCCGTCGACGCGTCGCGATATTCCCAAGTTCTGTGTCTTCCTTGGCCATGAGCTGCTCGGCCAGGACGAGGACGCCGGCACCTACCTGTACTGGATCCGCAAGAAGGCCGACTGAGGCCTGCGCGATCGCGCTACACTGCGCTCCCCTGACAGGAGAGCGCCATGCTGATAGTTGCCGACGAGAATATCCCGCTGCTCGATGCCTTTTTCGCTGGGTTCGGTGAGATCCGCCGCTACCCCGGCCGGGCCATCGACGCCGCCTGCGTCAAGGACGCCGACGTGCTGCTGGTGCGTTCGGTGACCCGGGTCGACCGGCAACTGCTCGAAGGCAGCCGGGTGCGTTTTGTCGGCACCTGCACCATCGGTACCGATCATCTTGACCTCGAGCATTTCGCCGCTGCCGGTATCCACTGGAGCAGCGCCCCGGGTTGCAACGCCCGTGGCGTGGTCGACTATGTGCTGGGCAGCCTGTTGACGCTGGCTGAACTGGAAGGCGTCGACCTCGGCCAGAAAGTGTACGGCGTGGTAGGTGCCGGAGAGGTGGGCGGGCGCCTGGTGCGGGTACTGCACGGCCTGGGCTGGAAGGTGCTGGTGTGTGACCCGGTGCGCCAGGCTGCACAGGGCGGGGACTTCGTCAGCCTGGACACGATCATCGAGCAGTGCGATGTGATCAGCCTGCACACGCCCTTGCAGCAAGGCGGCGAACATCCGACCTGGCACCTGCTCGACGCCCGACGCCTGGCAGGTCTGCGCCTCGGCGCCTGGCTGATCAACGCCAGCCGTGGACCTGTAGTGGACAACGCGGCCTTGCGTGAGCTGCTGCTCGAGCGCGAAGACCTGCACGCGGTGCTCGATGTCTGGGAGGGCGAACCGCAGGTCGATCTGCGGCTCGCCGACCTGTGTACCCTGGCCAGTCCGCACATCGCCGGCTACAGCCTGGATGGCAAGCAGCGTGGCACCGCGCAGATCTACCAGGCGTTCTGTGCCTGGCGTGGCGAACCGGCACCGGTGCGCTTGGCCGACCTGCTGCCGCCGCCTGCGCTGGCGCAGGTCGAATTCGACGCTGGCGCCGACCCGGCCTGGGCCCTGGCCATGTTGTGCCGGGCGGTGTACGACCCACGGCGGGACGATGCGGATTTCCGGCGTAGCCTGTGCGACGATCCGACCGAGCAGCGCGCGGCGTTCGACCTGCTGCGCAAGCATTATCCTGTGCGACGCGAGATCGAAGGGTTGGCGGTGCGGTTGCGCGGCGAGTCGCCGCAATTGGCGCAGATGATCAGCGCACTGGGAGCGGTGCTGGTCTGAAGACGGTGGTAGCGGCCAATAAAAACCCGGCGCAAGCGCCGGGTCGTAGGGAATCCTTGCCTTGCCTCAGGCCTTGTGGACCTTCTTCACCCGGCTTTCCTCCAGATCCTTGCAGGCCTGCTGGATCATCTGCTCGGTGATCGGGACTTCCCGGCCCTGGGCGTCAATGTACGAACCGCAGACTTGAGGTTGTGGGCGGTCCTGGCGTTTCGTGGTCTCGGTGCTGTGCTGCAAGCTCATTTCCTGTCTCCTCTCAGGTGCAAGCTCAAGATATCGCCTCGCCGTGACTGGCCTGTTACAGCTTCCGTGGCATCACGACAAGGACAGTCCACCAGAAAGCACGGCAAAGCTCCAGTGACACGTTAGAACGAATCAGCATAGCGTCCTTTTCCGAAGGCGCCGCCGTCTCGCTGGCCCTTGTTGCGACGCAGTGGCGTGTTCGGGAGTTCCAGGCGGGCGGACGAATGGTAGGCTTGGCCATCTCCGGCCACCCGACGATCCGCCATGCCAGACGCCATTTCCTCCCGCCAGCGCAGGGCCTTGCACCTGGGCTGGCGGTTCATTCGCCCCTACCGCCGCCAGGCATTGCTGGCCTTGCTGGCGCTGGTGGTGACTGCGGCCATCACCCTGTCCATGGGCCAGGGTATCCGCCTGCTGGTCGACCAGGGCTTCATGACCCGTTCGCCGCACCAGCTCAACCAGACCATCGGCCTGTTCCTGCTGCTGGTGGTGGCGCTGGCGGTGGGTACCTTCGCCCGCTTTTACCTGGTGTCATGGATTGGCGAACGCTGCGTCGCCGATATCCGTCGTGCGGTGTTCGACCATCTGGTGGCGTTGCACCCAGGTTTTTTCGAGGACAACCGCAGTTCGGAGATCCAGTCGCGGCTGACCGCCGACACGACATTGTTGCAATCGGTGATCGGCTCGTCGTTGTCGATGTTCCTGCGCAATGCGCTGATGGTGCTTGGCGGTGTGGTGTTGCTGTTCGTCACCAACCCTAAGCTCACCAGTATCGTGGTCCTGGCGTTGCCATTGGTGCTGGCGCCGATCCTGCTGTTTGGTCGTCGTGTGCGCAGTCTGTCGCGTCAGAGCCAGGACCGGGTCGCCGACGTCGGCAGTTATGTCGCCGAGACCCTTGGCCAGATCAAGACCGTGCAGGCCTACAACCATGAGGGCTACGATCGGGCGCTGTTCGCCGGCACCGTCGAGGCCGCGTTCGACGTGGCGCGCCGGCGTATTGCCCAGCGGGCCTGGTTGATCACCCTGGTGATCGTGCTCGTGCTGGGCGCGGTAGGAGTGATGCTCTGGGTCGGCGGCATGGACGTGATCGCCGGACGCATCTCGGGGGGAGAGCTGGCGGCGTTCGTGTTCTACAGCCTGATCGTCGGCAGCGCCTTCGGCACCCTCAGCGAAGTGATCGGCGAACTGCAGCGCGCAGCAGGGGCGGCCGAGCGCATCG
Source organism: Pantoea sp. Cy-639 (assembly GCF_011752525.1). GTDB lineage: Bacteria > Pseudomonadota > Gammaproteobacteria > Pseudomonadales > Pseudomonadaceae > Aquipseudomonas. The sequence goes on from NZ_VWXI01000013.1 coordinate 75,805, forward strand.
CCGAACTGCTGGCGGCGCAGAGCGCGATCCAGGTGCCTGCTCAGCCAGCCGGCCTGGTTGGCGGTCGTGCCCAGGGCGACATCGTGCTGCGCGATGTGCGCTTCGCCTACCCATCACGCCCTGGCGTGGCCGCGATCGATGGCCTGAACCTGCACATCCAGCCGGGCCAGACGGTGGCCCTGGTCGGGCCGTCCGGTGCAGGCAAGTCGACTCTGTTCGATCTGTTGCTGCGCTTCTACGAGCCGCAGGCGGGCAGCATCCTCCTCGATGGCCGGCCGATCGCCGCGCTGGCGCCCGCCGAACTGCGCCGCCAGTTCGCCCTGGTGGCGCAGCAGCCGGCGTTGTTTCGCGGTACCGTGGAGGCCAACATTCGCTATGGACGGCCCGAGGCCAGTCTGGTCGAGGTCGAGGCGGCGGCGCGCAGCGCCCATGCCCACGAATTCATCACGCAATTGCCGCAGGGTTACCAGACACGCCTGGGGGAGGGTGGTGTCGGGCTGTCGGGTGGCCAGCGCCAACGCCTGGCGATTGCCCGGGCGTTGCTGGTGGATGCGCCGGTGCTGTTGCTGGACGAGGCTACCAGCGCGCTCGACGCGCAGAGCGAGCACCTGATCCAGCAGGCCCTGCCACAGTTGATGGCTGGGCGCACCACGCTGGTGATCGCCCATCGCCTGGCCACCGTGCAGCACGCCGATCGCATCGCGGTGATCGATAACGGCCGACTGACGGCGGTGGGCAGCCATCGACAACTGATCGAGGAAAGCCCACTCTACGCGCGCCTGGCGGCGCTGCAGTTCACTCAGGGGTAAGGCTGTAGCGTTTTTGTAACATTTCTGTAGCAATTGCCTGAGACTATCCCCCTCAGTTGTCGCGTAAGTGCTCTATCTGGCTGCTATCGAGCGATGGCAGCTTTTTTTTGGCAGTTTTTCTGGCCAGCGAACGAGGACAAGGATGTCTTTGCCGGCGCTGCTCGTACGCGCCGTATTCCCACCTCCTTGTTCCGAGATCCGCAATGTTGCGCAAATCCCTCAGAGTGCAAATCCTCACCCTGCTTGGCGGCAGCCTGGCGGCGATGCTGCTGATCGCCCTGGTGTGCTTCCAGTTCCTGTCCTCCAGCGTGCGCGGCTATGCCGAGTTGGTCGACGGGCCGCTGCGCGCCTCGCAACTGATCGACGAGGCCAACCTGCAGTTCAAGATCCAGGTGCAGGAATGGAAGAACGTGCTGCTGCGCGGCCGCCAGCCAGCCGAACTGGACAAGTACTGGCAGCAGTTCCAGGCTCGCGAGCAACAGGTGCAGCAATTGCTCGGGCAGTTGATCGACAGCAGCGCCCCGGCGCTCAGGGCGCCTCTGGAGCAACTCAAGGCCAGCCACCGCGAGCTTGGCGTGGCCTATGCGCAAGGTCGCCAGGCCTTCCTCGCGGCCGGTGGCGACCCGGTGGCGGGCGATGCCGCGGTCAAGGGCGTGGATCGTGCCGCCAGCGAGCAGATGAGCGCGCTGGTCGAGCAGTTGCGCGCCGACGCCAAGGGGCGTGCGGTCGACATCAGTGCCAGCGCCGAGCGCACGGTGTGGCTGGGAGTGCTGGTGATGCTGGCCTCGGCTGTGCTGGTGGGCCTGTTCAGTCTGTGGCTGGTCAATCGCAGCCTGGTCGAGCCGATCCGCCAGTTGATCGACTACGTGGCCCAGCTCAGCCAGGGCCGCTTCGGCGCTCGGGTGGACAGTCGCCGCGAGGATGAACTGGGGCGTCTGGCGCTGGCCGCCAACACCCTGCGAGACTTTCTCGCCGACACCGTTGGCCGGCTCAAGGACAACGCCGAGGAGCTGGAAAGCGCCAGTGGCCAGTTGCGCAGCATCGCCGGCGACATGGCCAGCGGCACCCATGACCAGTTCCAGCGCACCGACCAGGTCGCCACCGCGATGCACGAGATGTCCGCCACCGCCCAGGAAGTGGCGCGCCATGCCGCCGATGCCGCGCGCGCGGCGGACGAGGCCGACCACAGTGCCCAGGCGGGCGAGCAGGTAATGCAGCAGACCATCGACACCATCGCCGTGGTCAATCGCGAGATTGCCGGTACGGCCGCAGTGATTCGTGACCTGGAGAACGACAGCACGCGTATCGGCAAGGTGCTCGAGGTGATCCGCGGCATCGCCGAGCAGACCAATCTGCTGGCGCTCAACGCCGCCATCGAGGCAGCGCGTGCCGGCGAGGCCGGACGTGGTTTCGCGGTGGTCGCCGACGAAGTTCGCAGCCTGGCCCAGCGCACCGCGGCGTCGATCGCCGAAATCCATCAGATCATCGAGGCCGTGCAGTTCGGTGCGGTGGAGGCGGTCAAGGCCATCGAAAGCGGCCGGCAGCGCAGCGAGGAGGGCGCCGAGCAGGTTCAGCAGGCGGGCCAGATGCTGCAACGCATCACCAATGCGGTCGAGGCGATTCGCGACATGAACCGACAGATCGCCACGGCGGCGGAAGAACAGACCAGTGTCGCCGAGGACATTTCCCGCAACCTGGTCGAGATTACCCGTATCGCCACCGCCAACCAGCAGGCAGTGCAGCATACCGAGCAAGCCGGGCAGCGCCTGCATGGGCTGTCGGGGCAACTGGGTGAAGTGACCTCGCGCTTGAGCGCCTGAGCCTGCTTCACAGGTTGTTGCGCCAGCGGGTTTGGACTGCTGGCGCGGCTCCTGTGCTTTTCCATAGGCAACAAAAAACCCGCACAAGGCGGGTTTTTCGAAGGATCTGGTCGGAGAGACAGGATTCGAACCTGCGGCCTTCTCGTCCCGAACGAGACGCGCTACCTGGCTGCGCTACACTCCGATGTCCAAAATCCTACTGCATCACTCTTTGCTTCGCAACCCCTTGTTGCAAAAAGGAGTTATGGCGAAAACGGGACAGGATCACAGCTCCTTGACGGTGCGGATCTGGTCCTTGTTGATGCGGGTGCGCTTGCCGTCAAGCTGCTCGAATTCATAGAAGCCGGAGTCGTCGTCGTACTTCGGGGTATCCACCGCCTGGATCTCGCGGCCATCGTTGAGGGTGATGACGGTCGGCGAGGCACAGCCGGCAAGGGCGCCGAGGCCCAGGGCAAGCAGGAAGGCGGGAAGGGTCCGTTGAATCATCGTGTTTCTCCAGTGCGATAGTGCTAGAAGTCATTAAGACGCAGCGCGTCCACGCAAGTTCCTTGCACAGTGCAGCATAGCGACCATGGCCGGGCATTGACCCGGAACAATGGCGCGGTCGTGGCGGTTTGGCCTGTGATATAACAACGCCCATTCTCCATCCCTGTGACCGGACTCCATGAAAGCCAAGGCTGATACCCCGTTCGTGCCCCTGAGCATCGCCGTGCTCACGGTCAGCGACACCCGCACCCTCGACACAGACACCTCCGGCCAATTGTTCGTCGACCGCCTGGCGGCGGCAGGCCACCAGCTTGCCGCGCGAGTGCTGCTCAAGGACGACCTGTACAAGATCCGCGCCCAGGTCGCGACCTGGATCGCCGACGACCAGGTGCAAGTGGTGCTCATCACCGGCGGCACCGGTTTCACCGGCCGCGACAGCACCCCGGAGGCCGTGGCCTGCCTGCTCGACAAGCAGGTCGATGGTTTCGGCGAATTGTTCCGGCAGATCTCGGTGGCCGACATCGGCACCTCCACCATACAGTCCCGTGCGCTGGCTGGCCTGGCCAACGGTACTCTGGTGTGCTGCCTGCCTGGGTCGACCAATGCCGTGCGCACTGGCTGGGACGGCATTCTTGCCGAGCAGCTCGATGCCCGTCATCGGCCCTGCAACTTCGTCCCTCACCTGAAGCAGGTCGCGGCCTGTGACAGCCGTGGTTGAGGCCGTTCCATCCCGGCCATTGATGCCGGTGGAAGAGGCGCTCGAGCGCTTGCTGGCGTTGGCTGACGCCGCGCCGATCACACAGACGGAAACCGTCGAGTTGGCGGATGCCGAGGGCCGGGTTCTGGCTCGCGCCTTGGTGGCTGGCCTCGACCTGCCACCTTGGCCGAACAGCGCCATGGACGGTTACGCGCTATGCCTGGCCGACTGGCAGGACGAGCCGCTGCCGGTGAGCCAGCGCATCTTTGCCGGGCATGCGCCCGAGCCTCTGCAGCCCGGAACCTGCGCGCGGATCTTCACCGGCGCGCCATTGCCCGAGGGGGCCGACTGCGTGGAAATGCAGGAGAACACCGAGGTGCTGGCGGACGGTCGGGTGCGGTTCCTCGAGCCGTTGGCCATTGACCGGAATGTGCGTCCGAAAGGGCAGGAAACCCGGGTTGGCGAGCAGGTGATGAGCGCCGGTACGCGGTTGGGGCCGATTGAGCTGGGGTTGGCCGCAACCCTGGGTTTCGCCCGTCTGGATGTGGTACGTCGGCCACGGGTGGCGGTGCTGTCGACTGGCGATGAACTGGTCGAGCCAGGTTTGCCGCTGGGGCCGGGGCAGATCTACAACAGCAACCGGCGGTTGCTGGTCAGCTGGTTGCAGCGTCTGGGCTGCGAAGTGAAGGATGTCGGCATCCTCGCCGACGACCTGGCGCTCACTCGGCAGTGCCTGGCGGGGCTGGGCGATGTCGACTTGATCCTGTCCACTGGCGGGGTTTCGGTCGGTGAGGCCGATTACCTGGGCATGGCGTTGCGCGAAGCCGGCGAACTGGCGTTGTGGAAGCTGGCAATCAAACCGGGCAAACCGTTGACCTTTGGCCATTACCAGGGGGTTCCGGTGATCGGCTTGCCGGGCAATCCGGCTTCGACGCTGGTTACGTTCGGCCTGCTGACCCGTCCGTACTTGTTGCGCCGCCAAGGCGTGGCCGACGTCACGCCGCTGCGTTTCAGCGTGCCGGCAGGTTTTGACTGGCCCAAGCCGGGTACTCGCCGCGAATACCTGCGTGCGCGTCTCGAGGAAGGGCGGGTGCGGATCTACAAGAACCAGAGCTCCGGCGTGCTGCGTAGCGCGGCCTGGGCCGAAGGGGTGGTTGAGGTCCTCGAGGGCAGCACGCCGTGCCAGGGCGAACTGGTGTCGTTCATTCCCTTCAGCGAACTACTTGGTTAGCCACCCGCATTTCACGAGCACCCGGTGAAACACCGAGCTTCATCGGGCGCGGGTGCTCGTGAGGTCCTGGGGTAGTCAGCCGATGGCTGCGGAGGGGACGCGCCCGTAGATATCGGTAAATCGCACGATGTCGTCCTCGCCCAGGTACTCGCCGCTCTGCACCTCGATCATGACCAGGTCGATGACGCCGGGGTTGGTCAGGCGATGGCTGCGCCCAGGCTTGATGAAGGTCGACTCGTTGGTATCGAGCAGAAATTCCTCCTCGCCGTTGGTCACGCAGGCCATGCCGCTGACCACGATCCAGTGTTCGCTGCGGTGATGGTGCATCTGCAGCGACAGCGATTCACCCGGGCGCACCATGATCCGCTTGATCTTGAACCGCGGGCCCTCCTCGAGCACGGTGTACAGCCCCCAGGGGCGGGTCACCGTGCGGTGCAGGCGATAGGCATCGTGGCCCTGCTGCTTGAGCTGCTGGGCGATCACCTTGACCTCTTGGCTGCGCGCGGCATCGGCGATCAGCAGGGCGTCGGGGGTGTCGATGACGATCAGGTTGTCCAGGCCGACGGCGCCCACCAGCCTGCGGGGTGAGTCGATGTAGCAGTTGCTCACGTCGTGCAGCACAGCCTCGCCGTTGCAGTGGTTGCCCTGGGCGTCGGTGGGGCGCAGTTCGCGCACCGCTTCCCAGCAGCCGATATCGCTCCAGCCGAGGTCGCAAGGCACCACCGCCACCCGCGAAGAGTGTTCCATCAGGGCGTAGTCGATGGAAATGTCGGGTGCCTGCCCGAAGCTGTCGGCAGCGAGTTCCACCTGGCGCTCGCCGCTGCCCATTTTCACTGGGCTTCGAGCCAGGCACTGGCTGGCGCATTCGAGTACTTCAGGGGCGTGTTCGCGCAGTTCGTCGAGCAGGGAGCCGACGCGCAGGCAGAACATGCCGGCGTTCCACAAGTGGTGGCCGCTTTCCAGGTAGCGTTCGGCGTGGGCGGCATCCGGTTTTTCGACGAAGCGCGCGACCTTGTGGCCACCTGCGTCGATGGGTTGGCCTTGTTCGATGTAGCCAAAGCCCGTTTCGGCGCGGGTCGGACGCAGGCCAAAGGTGGTCAGCCAGCCCTGCGCGGCAAGTAGCTGGGCCTGCTCGACGGCGTCGGCGAAGGCGGGCAGGTCATTGACCAGGTGGTCGGCGGGCAGCACCAGCAGCAGGCAGTCCTCGCCGTGCTCGCGGGCGCAGTCCAGCGCGGCGATGGCGATGGCTGGCGCGGTGTTGCGGCCGACGGGCTCGAGCAGGAAGTCGAGGGCGAGCCGCTGCTGGTTGAGCTGGCGGTACTCGTCCTGAGTGCGGAAGAACAGATCGCGGTTGGTCACTGTGAGTACCCGTTCGACGCCGGGGAGGCTGCTGGCGCGGCTGAAGGTCTTCTGCAACAGGCTCTGGCCATCGGGCAGGCGCATGAAGGGCTTGGGCATGGCCTCGCGGGAAACCGGCCACAGCCGGGTGCCGGCGCCGCCAGCGATGATGCAGGGGATCAGAGTGCTCATGGTCACAACCTCGGGTCAGGCGCTGTGGGCAGCGCGATGAGAAGAAATCACGACCTGTCAGGCATCTGGCAGCAAAAAAGTCAAAAAACCGACTTTCATGAGCGGCATCGTCCGTGAAGGCCAAATAATTGTCGGATGATGCACCTGTCGATACGGCCTTTCAATGATATTTGTATGAAGTGCGCCAATTTGGTGTGGGCTATGGAGCATTTCAGGTGTCGGCATGGTCGAGATGGCGACGAGCCATTTCCAGAGGAAGCCACGATGGACGAACGCAAGGCGCTGTTGATCTTGCATGGCAAGCAGGCCACCAACGACGAGGTACGGGCCGCAGTGGGGCGCCTGCGTGAGCGTGGCTGGACCCTGGACGTACGTTTGACCTGGGAGGCGGGGGACGCCCGGCGTCTGGTCGGCGAGGCATTGGCTGCCGGCTATCGCAAGATAGTGGCGGGCGGTGGCGACGGCACGTTGCGCGATGTCGCCGAGGCCTTGGTCCTGGCGGATGGCCAGGCCAGCCTGGCGCTGTTGCCGCTGGGGACTGCCAACGACTTCGCCAGGGCCGCGGTAGTGCCGCTGGAGCCAGATGCGGCCCTGGCGTTGCTGGAGCAGCCCGCGCAAGCCATCGATCTTGGGCGGGTGGGGAAACAGTTGTTTCTCAACATGGCGACCGGTGGCTTCGGCAGCCAGGTCACGGCCAACACCTCCGAGGACTTGAAAAAGGTCCTGGGCGCCGCTGCCTACCTGTTCACGGGGCTGTCACGCTTCAGCGAACTGCAGGCGGCCACGGTGGAACTGCATGGGCCTGGCTTCAGCTGGCAAGGCGAATTGCTGGCGCTGGGGATCGGCAACGGCCGGCAGGCCGGTGGTGGACATGCACTGTGCCCTCAGGCGAAGGTCGATGACGGCTTGCTGGACATTGGTATCCTGCCGGCACCTCAGGAGGTGGGCGGGACCTTGCGTGGGCTGCTGGCAGGGGAGGAGCTGATGGTTCGCGCCCGCCTGCCCTGGGTCGAGATCAAGAGCGCTCAGGGACTGGACATCAACCTCGATGGTGAGCCCTTGCAGGCCGACAGCCTGCGCTTCGAGGCGCTGCCTCGGGCCTTGCGCGTGCATTTGCCGGGCGACTCGCCGCTGCTCAGTCGTCCAGGCTGATGATCTTCTCGCGCACGGCGAACAGTACCAGTCCGGCCACATCGTAGATCTGCAGGCGTTTCATGATCTGCGAGCGATGGGTCTCCACGGTCTTGATCGACAGGCCCAGGCCGCTGGCAATTTCCCGGGTCGATTTGCCGCGCACGATCAGCCGCAGGATCTCCAGTTGGCGCGCGGTCAGGTTGTGGCGCTCGTCGCCCAGCCTGCTCTGGGCACGCAACAGTGCCTGGTTGATCACGGTGTGGGCGATTGCCGGGCTCAGGTAACGTTCGTGGTTGCTCAGGGCCACCAGGGCCTGCTCCAGCTCGCTGGCAGTGGTGTCCTTGAGCAGGTAGCCATGGGCACCGCTTTCCAGGGCGCGCATGATCAGCTCCGGGTCGGTGTGCATGGACAGGATCAGCACCTTGCAGGTGCAACCGTTTGCGCGCAGTTGCGTCAGTGCATCCAGGCCGCTGGTGGTGCGCATCGAGATGTCCAGCAGGACGATGTCCGGCGCCAGGCGCTGGACGTGCTCCAGCAGTTGGCTGCCATCTTCGGCTTCGCCGACCACGGTGTAGCCGGGAATGTCCGCTATCAATGCCCTCACGCCGGCACGGATCAGGGAATGGTCATCCACCAGCAGCAATCTACAGGTCATCGGAAGAAGGGGTCCTGGCGCGTTCCTGGCTGCGTGGCGGCCAAGGGAACAAAGCGTTGATCTGGGTACCTTGGCCGGGCTGGCTGGTAATGGTCAGGCTGCCTTGCAGCGCGGTGGCGCGCTCGAGCATGCCGGCCATGCCACGTTGACCGGCATAGGCGGGATCCTGGGCAGGCACGAAGCCACAGCCATCGTCGTGGATCGACAGGGCCAGGCCTGCCGGCGTGCGCTGCAGGCGGATCACCAGGTTGTGCGCCTGGGCATGGCGCAGCATGTTGGTGACGGCCTCCTGGGTGATGCGGAAGGCAGCCATGGCGACTTCGTCGCTGATGCCGCCCAGGCGCTGTTGGCACTCCAGGCTCCAGTGCACGTCGCTGCTTTCCAGGGTGCGCAGCAGGTGCGCGCGCAGGCTGGCCTCGAGGCCCAGGCTGGCCAGCTGTCGCGGATTGAGAATGGCGGACACGTCGCGCACGTTGCTCAAGGTGTGGTCCAGGGTGCTGCGCAGGGTACTGCAGTGGGTCTGCAGTTCAGTGGGGACGCGGCGCTGCAGCCAATCGACCTGGAGCTTGGCGGCGGTCAGCAGTTGACCGATATCGTCGTGCAGTTCGCGGCTAAGGCGCTGGCGTTCGCTTTCCTGGACCTTGAGCATGCGGTCGGCCAACTCCGCTGGGCGCAGGCTGATGGAGCGCGCCCAGTGGCGCAGGTGCCAGCCCACCCCGAGCATGGCCACCAGTTGCAACAGCAGCAGGCTGGCAGAGAGTGGCTGGGTCTGCAGATAGGCCGCCAGGTTGGCCGCCAGCGAGGCCACGCACAACAGCGTGGTTGCCCAGCGGAGCAAGGCTGCGCGGGAGTGGCAACGCTGGAACATCTTCAAGCGTGGAAGCATAGATAGGGAGGCCACTGAATTATTGCTGTTGGAGGCATTGCACATGTCTAACCAGAGCTGTTGGCGTCCCGCCTTGATCAAAGTCGGAGTACGCGTCCAATGGCCAATACCCACGTTGCGCAAGTTGGAATGTGCGCATGTTAACACTTTGGGCGGCGTTGGTCGCGGGGGGGTAAGTGCTTGAGGCCTCGAATTTTAAGGGCTGCTGCGGTGCTGTCGAGTGAATTCTGGACTAGCTGAGTGCCACTATCCGAGAAGGTGCCGAACCGCAACTGCAACTAGCGAAGAACCCTCGGTAAACATCTGGAAAAACTTGTCGGTACTTTGCAAGTTCAACCAGGATTCGGCTTAGTTGCCACTCGAATGTTCCGTTAGTGTTCGCGTCCTGGTGCCACCACATTGTTCGGCAAGCTGTTGTGGGGATGGATGCAGTAGGTCCCGGCCCCCTCGCAGGGCGCGCACAGCTGGGTGGCTGGTTGCCCGAGTGCGCCGGCCAGGTCACTCAGCAACTGGTGTTGCTCTTCGTTGTCGAGGTTCAGGCGTCCGGTCCTTGGGTCGACCAGTTCCAGTTGCCAGGCCAGCAGCGTCAGGCAGGCCTCTAGCGCGCTCAGTGCCTCGCCTTGCAGGCGACGCTGGCTGCAGGCGGGCGCCAGCAATTGCTGCAAGGTGCGGGTGTAGTGAGCCACTTCGACCAGGCCCAGCGCATCGGCGCGGCGGGCGAGAGTGTCGAGGGTATCGTTCAGGCAGAGACAGGCGTCCGGGTCATTGCTGATCAGTTCCAGGTGCTGTGTACACTCCTGGGACTTGGTCAGCAGGACCTGCGCATCGAGCAGGAAGTCCTGCAATGCGCTGTTGTGCAGTGGCGCGCTATCCATCATGCCGCTCCAGCGCGAAGGGCTGGAGCAGGGGTTGGCCACACCAATACGATCGCTAGCAAAAGCCTGACTCCGTTCATGCATTGAGAATGGCGTCACATTAATGGCTAATGGATATTGCGAACATCAGGTTGCACCCGATTGCCACTAGGGGTTTCCCTGATGGGGATTCAAACGGGTGATACGTATGGCGGGGTGCCGAGGGCAGGATGTGCCAGCAGTAAACCATGATGGTAAAGTGATATCAATCACCCGCAACAGCTTTTTCCATCAGGGGTCAAGCTGGGCGATCGGCCGCCGATACAAGACGGATACGATCACTTTTTCCCGACTCAAGCCAGGGGGCTTTCGACAATGGCCGGCATTCTCGACACGGTAGACCAACGCACGCAATTGGTAGGTGAGAACCGCCTGGAAATTCTCATGTTCCGCCTGGCTGGCCGCCAGTTGTTCGCCATCAACGTGTTCAAGGTCCAGGAGGTGCTGCAACTGCCCAAGCTGACCTTGATGCCGCAACGTCACACCTTCGTCTGCGGCGTGGTCAACCTGCGTGGCCAGACCCTGCCGGTGATCGACCTGTCCCAGGCGATTGGCATGCGCCCACTGCAGCCGGGGCCGGACAGCACCATCATCGTCACCGAGTACAACCGCTCGGTGCAGGCGTTCCTGGTTGGGGGCGTCGATCGCATCGTCAACATGAACTGGGAAGCCATCATGCCGCCGCCGACCAGTGCCGGCCGTCAACACTACCTGACCGCGATCACCAAGGTCGATGAAAAGCTGGTGGAAATCATCGATGTGGAGAAGGTCCTGGCAGAGATCGTGCCCTACAGCGCCAAGGTTTCCCGCGACAAGCTCGAGGACCCTGTCCTGGCGCGTGCCCGTGGTCGCGAGGTGCTGCTGGTGGATGATTCCAGCGTGGCTCTGGCACAGTTGCGCGATACCTTGTCGCAACTGGGGGTCAAGCTCCATGTGGCCAGCGATGGTCTCAAGGCCTTGCGCCTGCTCAAGGGCTGGGCCGATGCTGGCGAAAACGTCTGCGAGAAGCTGCTGATGATCTTCACCGATGCGGAAATGCCCGAGATGGATGGCTACCGCTTGACCACCGAGATTCGCAACGACCCGCGCCTGCGTGGTCTTTACGTGGTGTTGCACACCTCGTTGTCGGGCAGTTTCAACGAATCGATGGTGAAAAAGGTCGGCTGCGACAACTTCCTCTCCAAATTCCAGCCCGATCGCCTGGTGGATGTGGTGCGCCAGCGTCTGTCCCTGGATCACGCCTCGGCATGACCGCGCGCCCGGTATAAGCTTGGCTTTTCCATTGGCTCAAGGCGGGCAAGGATGTATCTCAGTGCGTTGTACCGTTATCCGGTGAAATCGGCGCGGGCCCAGCCGTTGCAGGCGTCTGCAGTGGGTAACCTGGGTCTGGCGGGAGATCGGCGATGGATGGTGGTGGAGGAGGAGAATGGCCGCTTCCTCACCCAGCGCGCCTGGCCGTTGCTCGGGCAGATCGCTGCCGCTGAAGGTGCGGCGGGCCAGTTGATCCTCGAGGCGCCGGGACTGGCGCCGCTGGAGGTTGCCGTGCCTGTGGCGGATGAGGGCTTGCGCGGTGTCACGATCTGGCGCGACACGTTGCGCGTGCCTGATGCCGGTGATGCCGCAGCAGCCTGGCTGAGCGGTCTGCTCGGCAAGGCGGTGCGGCTGGTGCATTGTCCCGAGCCGCGTGCCCGCTACCTGCCCAGTGGCTATGGCCTGAACAGCGACCGTGCGGCGTTTCCCGATGGTTTCCCGTTGCTGCTGATCGGCCAGGCGTCACTGGATGAGCTGAGCAGGCGGGTCGGGCGACCGATGGAAATGCTGCGCTTTCGGCCGAACCTGGTGGTCGAGGGGGCCGAGGCGTTCGCCGAAGACCGCTGGAAGCGCATCCGCATCGGCGAGATGACCTTCCGGGTGCTCAAGCCCAGTGTGCGTTGCATCTTCACCACCCTTGATCCGGCCACCGGTGAGCGCAGCCCGGACCGGGAGCCGCTGACCACCCTCAAGCGCTTCCGCGAGCGGGAAGGGGATGTCTTGTTTGGGCAGAACCTGGCGGTGGATGGCGTGGGTGAACTGAAGGTCGGGATGACGGTTGAGGTGCTGGAATGAATAGCGGGACAAGCTCGCTCCCACGTTGATTGCATGGGGTGGGCTTGTCCCGCGAGGGCGTTGCTTACATGTCGTCGAAGTAGCGCTCGTGCCAATCCACCAGCGGCTGTGGTGCATTGAGCTTCTGCCCGTAGATCACCGAGTACGACAGCACGTTCTGCACGTACTGGCGTGTCTCGTCGAACGGAATGGATTCGACCCAGACGTCGAAGCTCAGGTGCTTGGCACCCTTGAGCCACTGGCGCACACGGCCGGGGCCGGCGTTGTAGGCTGCCGAGGCGAGCACCCGGTTGCCGTTGAACTGGCTGTGCACCTGGCTCAGGTAGGCGGCACCGAGCTGGATGTTCTTGTCCGGATTGAGTACCTGGGCCGGGGAGGCCAGCGGGATGCTGAACTTGCGCGCGGTTTCCTTGGCGGTGGCCGGCATCAACTGCATCAGGCCACTGGCGCCGACACTGGAGCGAGCGTCCTCCATGAAGGCGCTTTCCTGGCGGGTGATGGCGAATACCCAGCTCGAATGCAGGCCGCGGACCTTGGCTTCGCGTACCAGGGTGTCGCGATGGGCCATGGGGAAGCGAATGTCCAGGTCGTCCCAGTATTGGGCCTGGCTGATGGTGCGGATGGCCGGGAAGTACCAGCGCATGTCATAGGCCAGGCGGGCCTGGGCGACCATCTCGTCACGGTTGAAGTGGCGGCTGACGTGGTACCACTCGCGTCGCCCTTCGACGATCTGTCCGCGGGCGTGGAACTCCAGGGCGCGGCGCACGCCTGGCGTATTGCGGACCTTGTTGATCACCGCCTGGCTCAGCGCCAGGGGCTTGTTGTTCAACTGGTAGGGCGTCTGTGCTCGGTCGGCGGCGAGGAAACCGTAGAAGTCGCGCTCGCGGGCGACCGTCTTGTACAGCAGCGGAATTTGCGGGTTGTTCGGTTGGGCCAGCTCCAGGCTGCGTGCTTGCCAGTACTTCCAGCGGTTGCTGCTGGCCAGGTCCTGGGGCAGTCGCTTGCTCAGTTCGTAGGCGTCTTCCCAGCGGCCCAGGCGTAATAGCAGGCGCATGCGCCACTCACTGACGGTGTTGTCACGCAGCTCGGGGTCGTAGCGGGTCATCAGGTCGAGGGCCCGCGGATCGTAGCGACGGGCCAGGGTCAGGCCGATCTCGCGGGCGATGGCGACTTTCTCGTCGCGCGAGAAGTGCATGCGTTGCGCGTAGTCGTCGAGCAGAGCCATGGCCTGGTCGGGGTTCTGGCGGGCCAGGCGGCGCAGGCCAAGGCTGACCACGTCGGCCATGGCTTCGTTGGCCGGGGTGAAGCGTGAGGGCTGGTTGAGCAGCTCCGGCTTCTGTGCCACGTCGATCAGCAGCTTGCCCTGGGGTGCGAGGGTGGTGAGGGACTTGGCCAGTTGGTTGGCCAGGCCATAGTTGCGCGCCTGGGCGGCGAGCTTGGTGCGCTCCCAGCGCTTGGCCTCGGTCAGTTGGCCCTCGGCCGCCCAGAGGGCGAACAAGGTGTCGCAGGCCGCTGGTTGCGACTTGCCGACGCTCCACAGTTTGTTCGCGGTCGCGAAGCCTTCGGCGCGCAGGCCGTGGGTGAGCTGGTACTGGCCGTTGAGGCAATCCAGTTCGGCGAAGTTCAGCTTGGCGTCGTAATACTTGACGAAGGTATTCCACTCGCCGCGTTCGGCCAGCCAGCGTAGCCAGCGCAATTTCATCCAGTTGGCCTGGGGCAGGTCGCCGTGGGCGGCGAGAAAGCCCTCGATCTCCTCGTTGCTGGCGCTCTTCAGGCGGGCGGTCAGCTCGTCGTAGGCGAGGTAGGGCGTCAGGGGGTAGTCGCGCAGCGCTTGCGCATATTGCAGGTACGGGCCTTTGTCGCCCTTGGCGAGGGCGCGTTTGGCCTCGTCGTAGTACTGGCGCTGCTGGGTGATGTCGATGGCCTGTGCGGCGCTCGCGGCAGTGGCGGTGAGCAGCAGGCAGGAAGCAAGTTGTAACAGGCGGCTGCGCATGATACGTCCGGGCAGTTGAACCAAGGAGAGTGACGGCGGAGCCAGCACTGTTCGGGTAATACTGCCTAGCTTAGCTGTTTGCCGGGGAGCGGTGAAAGCACTGTGCTTGTATCGAGTTGTAATGCGTGCTGGCGGTCGGGCCGTGTATTGCCGGGTGCGTCGGGCAGATGCCGTGGCGGGTCAACTCAGGTAGAATGCGCGCCCGGTTTTTGGAGATGATCATGACCCTGCTCAAATTCAGCGATGTGTCCCTCGCGTTCGGCGCCATGCCGCTGCTGGACAAGGTTTCCTGGCAGATCGCCCGTGGCGAGCGGGTGTGCATCATCGGTCGCAACGGCACGGGCAAGTCGAGCATGCTGCGCCTGGTCAAGGGCGAGCAGAAGCCTGACGACGGCGAGATCTGGCGCGCGCCAGGGCTGAAGATCGGTGAGCTGCCGCAGGAACTGCCGGTGGCCGACGAGCGCAGCGTGTTCGATGTGGTCGCCGCGGGCCTGGACGGTGTCGGCGAGCTGTTGGCGCAGTACCACCACCTGAGCCAGAACATCCACGGCGACGACGACCTGGAAAAGCTGATGCATGTCCAGCACGAGCTCGAGGCCCGTGATGGCTGGCGCCTGCAGCAGGTGGTGGAAAGCACCCTGAGCCGCCTGCAGTTGCCGGCCGACAAGACCCTCGCCGAGCTCTCCGGTGGCTGGCGCCGGCGTGTGCTGCTGGCCCAGGCGCTGGTGTCCGAGCCCGATCTGCTGTTGCTTGACGAGCCGACCAACCACCTGGACATCGGCGCGATCGCCTGGCTGGAAGAGGCCCTGAACGGTTTCAACGGCGCGGTGCTGTTCATTACCCACGACCGTTCCTTCCTGCAGAACCTGGCCACGCGCATTCTCGAACTGGACCGTGGCGGCCTGATCGATTGGAACGGCGACTACGCCAGCTTCCTGGTGCACAAGGAGGCCGAACTGGCCGCCGAGGCCACTGCCAACGCGCTGTTCGACAAGCGTCTGGCCCAGGAGGAAGTGTGGATTCGCCAGGGTATCAAGGCCCGTCGTACCCGCAACGAAGGCCGCGTGCGTGCGCTCAAGGCGCTGCGCGTGGAGCGCGGCGAACGTCGTGAACGCCAGGGCAAGGCCAATATCCAGATCGAAGTGGCGGACAAGTCCGGCAAGCAGGTGATGGTGCTCGAGAACGTCAGCTTCGCCCACAAGGACGGCCCGAAGCTGGTCAAGGACTTCTCCATGGTGCTGCAACGTGAGGACCGTATCGGTCTGCTTGGCGCCAACGGTACCGGCAAGACCACCTTGCTCAAGCTGATGCTCGGCGACCTGGAGCCGAGCGAGGGCAAGGTCGAGCGCGGCACCAAGCTGGAAGTTGCCTACTTCGACCAGATGCGCCACCAGCTCGAGCTGGAAAAGACCGTCATCGACAACCTCGCCGAAGGCCGCGACTTCATCGAGATCGATGGTCAGAACCGCCATGTGCTCAGCTACCTCGGCGATTTCCTGTTCAGCCCCCAGCGTGCCCGTACTCCGGTCAAGGCGCTGTCGGGTGGCGAGCGGGCGCGTCTGCTGCTGGCCAAGCTGTTCAGCAAACCGGCCAACCTGCTGGTGCTGGACGAACCGACCAACGACCTGGACGTGGAGACCCTCGAGCTGCTCGAGGAAGTCTTGTCGAACTACAAAGGCACGGTGCTGATGGTCAGCCACGACCGGGCCTTCCTCGACAACGTCGTGACCAGCACCCTGGTGTTCGAGGGGGAAGGGCGTGTGCGCGAGTACGTCGGCGGTTATGAGGACTGGATCCGCCAGGGTGGTTCGCCGAAGCTGCTGGGTGTGACCGAGAGCAAGGGTGGCAAGTCCGAGCTCAACAGTGCCGTCGTGGAAAAAACAGCAGAGGCGACGGCCCCGGTACCGGCTGCCGCTGCAGTGGCTGATGCCAGCAAGAAGAAGCTCAGCTACAAGCTGCAGCGCGAGCTGGAGGCGCTGCCTGGGCGGATCGATGCCTTGGAGCGGCAAATGGCCGAGGTGCAGGAGGAGGTCGGTGGCTCAGGCTTCTACCAGCGCCCTATCGCTGAAACCTCGGCGGTGCTGGCCAAGCTGGAGAAGCTGCAGGGCGAGCTGGACGTGCTGGTGGAGCGCTGGGCCGAACTGGAGGGGTGAAGCCATCGCGAGGCAAGCCCGCTCCTGCAAGGTCGCTCACGACCTGTGGGGGGGCTTGCCCCGCGATGGAAGTATCACTCGGGCTTTTTCAGCAGTCGCACCGCCAGAACGTCACACGGCGCGCCGTGCAGCACGTCGTTGGCTGTGGAGCCGAGCAGCAGCGCCAGGCCGTGTCGGCCATGGCTGCCGACCACGATCAGGTCGCAGTGCTGGTCCTTGGCCAACTGGTGGATTTCCTGGCGTGGCTGGCCATAGACCAGGTGCGAATCGCCCTTCTTGATGTCCGGGTACTTGTTGAACAGGCGCTCCATGCGTTCCTTGGCCTGATCGAACTGTTGCTGCTGCAGCTGCGAAAGGTCCATCGGCACGTCGCCGCCGAAGGCCATGGCCATGGGTTCGACGATATGCACCAGGGAAACCTTGGCGCCAGTGGGTTCGGCGAGCTTCATGGCACGCTTGATCACTGGGTCGCATTCTTCGGTCAGGTCGACGGCGACCAGAAGATGTTCATAGGACATGTGCAGTACTCCTGACAATCGCGATAGTAGAAGTATGGTCGCTTTCGGGCGGGGCATCGGAACACTGAGTAACCCGCTCATTTGCAACGCTTTATAAGGTCTACAGATATGACGGTATGGCTAGTGGTGTCAATCCTTGCGGTGATGCTCAGCCCGCTTGCCTGGCTGCGCCAGTCGCGCAAGCAGAGCCAGCAGATGACGCTGCGGATGGAGGGACGGCGCATCGGATTGGCCATGCAGTTGGCGCCGCAGCAGTGGCCGCACTGGCTGGAAAAAGAGCCGCCTAGCCCATGCCCGCAGTACTATCGAGCGCGTCGCAAGGGGCGTGAGGATAGCTGGTGCTACTGGCAGATCACTCCGGGCGTGTGGTGGAACCAGTGGCGTGAGCCTTGCGTTGATGCGCGCCTGGCCGAGGTCTTCGCGCGGCTGCCCGAGAGCGTCTACAAGGTCGAGGCCGACAGCCGGATGATCGCCTTGTACTGGGGGGAGCGTGGCGGCAGTTCTGTTTTACAGGATATTGCCCAGGCCCTTGATACCCTCGCCTGAATCTATCCTGTTACGACAGCGGGGCGCCCGGAGCACGGCTTCGGGCGCCCCGCTGTCGTTATGGCGTGTGTAAAAAACACGGGCTTTTACCCTTCGGCATGGTCTATCGCTGACATGAATGATCGGCAATCACTGTCATCATGTTTCGCTCCCAGTGGCTGCAGAATGACTGGAAAGTCGCGTTTTCGTGGAGCTCGTGAGCATTTGACAACGCCGATCTTTTCGGAGAATGTGTGCATACCCAAATCAAACGGGCGTATGAATTGAGCGTTTGTATGTCAGACGGCTCTTACAGAATCCCGATTAGCGCGCCGACGGGTGTGCCTGGGGAGGAGGCCGGAACCACCGGCTCTTTCGCCAGCGATCGGCGTGTACAGTTCAGCTTCCATATCGTGGAGATCAGTTGATGATTTACGAAGGTAAAGCCATCACGGTTAAGGCTCTTGAAAGCGGCATCGTCGAACTGAAGTTCGACCTCAAGGGTGAGTCCGTCAACAAGTTCAACCGCCTCACCCTGAACGAACTGCGCCAGGCCGTGGAGGCCATCAAGGCCGACGCCTCGGTCAAGGGCGTGATCGTCAGCAGTGGCAAGGACGTGTTCATCGTCGGCGCCGACATCACCGAATTCGTCGACAACTTCAAGCTGCCCGAGGCCGAACTGGTCGCCGGCAACCTGGAAGCCAACCGCATTTTCAATGCCTTCGAAGATCTGCAGGTGCCGACCGTGGCTGCCATCAATGGCATCGCCCTGGGCGGCGGCCTGGAGATGTGCCTGGCCGCCGACTACCGGATCATGGCCAGTGGCGCCAAGATCGGCCTGCCGGAAGTCAAGCTGGGCATCTACCCAGGTTTCGGCGGCACCGTGCGCCTGCCGCGGCTGATCGGCTCGGACAACGCTATCGAGTGGATTGCCTCCGGCAAGGAAAACCGCGCCGAGGACGCGCTGAAGGTCGGTGCCGTGGACGCAGTGGTCGCCCCCGAGCTGCTGCTGACTGGCGCCCTGGACCTGATCAAGCGCGCCATTTCCGGCGAGCTGGACTACAAGGCCAAGCGCCAGCCGAAGCTGGAGAAGCTCAAGCTCAACGCCATCGAGCAGATGATGGCCTTCGAGACCGCCAAGGGCTTCGTTGCTGGCCAGGCCGGCCCGAACTACCCGGCCCCGGTCGAAGCCATCAAGACCATTCAGAAAGCCGCCAACTTCGGTCGTGACAAGGC
The DNA here is from genome assembly GCF_011752525.1 of Pantoea sp. Cy-639. Lineage (GTDB taxonomy): Bacteria > Pseudomonadota > Gammaproteobacteria > Pseudomonadales > Pseudomonadaceae > Aquipseudomonas. Next base: position 94,498 of record NZ_VWXI01000013.1, read on the forward strand.
CCTGGAAGTTGAGGCTGCCGGCTTCGCCAAGCTGGCCCGGACCTCGGTCGCCGAGTGCCTGATCGGTCTGTTCCTCAATGACCAGGAGCTCAAGCGCAAGGCCAAGGCCCATGACGAGATCGCTCGCGACGTCAAGCAGGCCGCCGTGCTCGGTGCCGGCATCATGGGTGGCGGTATCGCCTACCAGTCGGCGGTCAAGGGTACTCCGATCCTGATGAAGGACATCCGCGAGGAAGCCATCCAGTTGGGCCTGAACGAGGCTTCCAAGCTGCTCGGCAATCGCGTCGAGAAAGGCCGCCTGACCCCGGCCAAGATGGCCGAGGCGCTCAACGCCATTCGTCCGACCCTGTCCTACGGTGATTTCGGCAACGTCGACATCGTCGTCGAAGCCGTGGTCGAGAACCCGAAGGTCAAGCAGGCGGTGCTGGCGGATGTCGAGAGCCAGGTGAAGGAGGACGCGATCCTCGCTTCCAATACCTCGACCATCTCCATCAACCTGCTGGCCAAGGCGCTCAAGCGTCCCGAGAATTTCGTCGGCATGCACTTCTTCAACCCGGTGCACATGATGCCGCTGGTGGAAGTGATCCGTGGCGAGAAGTCCAGCGAAGTGGCGGTCGCCACCACCGTGGCTTATGCCAAGAAAATGGGCAAGAACCCGATCGTGGTCAATGACTGCCCCGGCTTCCTGGTCAACCGTGTGCTGTTCCCGTACTTCGGCGGTTTCGCCAAGCTGGTCAGCGCTGGCGTCGACTTCGTGCGCATCGACAAGGTCATGGAGAAGTTCGGCTGGCCCATGGGCCCGGCCTACCTGATGGACGTGGTCGGCATCGACACCGGCCACCACGGTCGCGACGTGATGGCCGAGGGCTTCCCGGACCGCATGAAGGACGATCGCCGCTCCGCCATCGACGCTCTGTACGAGGCCAACCGCCTGGGCCAGAAGAATGGCAAGGGCTTCTACGCCTACGAGACCGACAAGCGCGGCAAGCCGAAGAAGGTCGCCGACGCCAGCGTGCTCGAGGTGCTCAAGCCAATCGTCTTCGAGCAGCGTGAAGTCAGCGACGAAGACATCGTCAACTGGATGATGATCCCGTTGTGCCTGGAGACCGTGCGTTGCCTGGAAGACGGCATCGTTGAAACCGCCGCCGAAGCCGACATGGGCCTGGTCTACGGCATCGGTTTCCCTCCCTTCCGCGGTGGCGCGCTGCGCTACATCGATTCGATCGGGGTCGCCGAGTTCGTCGCGCTGGCCGACAAGTACGCCGACCTGGGGCCGCTGTACCACCCCACTGCGAAGCTGCGCGAAATGGCCAAGACCGGCCAGCGCTTCTTCAACTGAGCGCCCAACGAGCTAGAGCGAGAATATTGATATGAGCCTGAATCCAAGAGACGTGGTGATTGTCGACTTCGGTCGCACGCCGATGGGTCGTTCCAAGGGCGGCATGCACCGCAATACCCGTGCCGAGGACATGTCGGCGCACCTGATCAGCAAGTTGCTGGAGCGCAACGACAAGGTCGATCCAAAAGAGGTCGAGGACGTGATCTGGGGCTGCGTCAACCAGACCCTGGAGCAGGGCTGGAACATCGCGCGCATGGCGTCGCTGATGACCCCGATCCCGCACACCTCGGCGGCCCAGACCGTCAGCCGCCTGTGCGGCTCGTCGATGAGCGCGCTGCACACTGCCGCCCAGGCGATCATGACCGGCAACGGCGACGTGTTCGTGGTCGGTGGCGTCGAGCACATGGGGCACGTCAGCATGATGCACGGCGTCGATCCCAACCCGCACCTGTCCTTGCACGCTGCCAAGGCTTCCGGGATGATGGGCCTCACTGCCGAGATGCTGGGCAAGATGCATGGCATCACCCGTGAGCAACAGGATCTGTTCGGCCTGCGTTCGCACCAGCTTGCCCACAAGGCAACGGTCGAAGGCAAGTTCAAGGACGAGATCATCCCGATGCAGGGTTATGACGAGAGCGGCTTCCTGAAGGTCTTCGATTTCGACGAGACCATTCGCCCGGAAACCACCCTCGAAGGCCTGGCATCGCTCAAGCCGGCGTTCAACCCGAAAGGGGGGACCGTCACTGCCGGTACCTCGTCGCAGATCACCGATGGTGCCTCGTGCATGATCGTCATGTCGGGTCAGCGCGCGATGGACCTGGGGATCCAGCCGCTGGCGGTGATCCGTTCCATGGCCGTGGCCGGGGTCGATCCGGCGATCATGGGCTACGGTCCGGTTCCGTCGACGCAGAAAGCCCTCAAGCGCGCTGGTCTGACCATCGCCGACATCGACTTCTTCGAGCTCAACGAAGCCTTCGCGGCGCAGGCCCTGCCGGTGCTGAAGGATTTGAAAGTGCTCGACAAGATGGATGAGAAGGTTAACCTGCATGGCGGCGCCATCGCCCTGGGTCACCCGTTCGGTTGCTCTGGTGCGCGGATTTCCGGCACCTTGCTCAACGTCATGAAGCAGAATGGCGGTACCCTGGGCGTCGCGACCATGTGTGTCGGCCTGGGCCAAGGCATTACCACTGTCTTCGAACGCGTCTGATCGCGTAGCGGGACAGCAGCCGGGGCCATGTGCCCCGGTTTTTGTTTTTTTCAGGATATGTTCAAGAGGGCGAGCGACATGCAGATACAACCTGGCGTGTACCGGCATTACAAAGGCCCTGAGTACCGTGTTTTCAGTGCGGCGCGCCATTCCGAGAGTGAAGAGTGGATGGTGTTCTACCAGTGTCTGTACGGTGATTACAGCTTCTGGGTCAGGCCGCTTTCGATGTTCCAGGAATCGGTCGAGGTTGACGGCGAGCAGGTGCCACGCTTTGCTTTGGTCAAGGCCGAAGAATGCTTGCCTGAGCTGCACGGCAAGGCGCACGAGTGATCGACCGCGCTTGACCTCGCTCTTTTGCCACTATATATAGCGGTGCCGCGTCCGGCACCTGACGCGTTTTTCATCTTCAGATTCAGGAATACTCCGATCCATGGGCAAATCGCTGGTCATTGTGGAATCCCCGGCCAAGGCCAAGACCATCAACAAGTACCTGGGCAGCCAGTACGTGGTGAAGTCGAGTATCGGCCATATCCGAGACCTTCCCACCAGCGGTTCCGCCAGTGCGAGCAAGGAACCGGCGGCCAAGCGTGGCAAGGCTGCGGCCGAGGCACCGGCGCTGTCGCCGAAGGAAAAGGCCCGGCGCACCCTGGTGGCGCGCATGGGGGTCGACCCTGAGGCGGGCTGGAAAGCCAAGTACGAGATCCTTCCCGGCAAGGAGAAGGTGATCGAAGAGCTGCGCCGCCTGGCGAAAGACGCCGACACCATCTATCTCGCAACCGACTTGGACCGCGAAGGGGAAGCCATCGCCTGGCACCTGCGCGAAGCCATTGGCGGCGACGACAGTCGCTACAAGCGCGTGGTGTTCAACGAGATCACCAAGAAAGCCATCCAGGAAGCCTTCTCGCAGCCGGGCGAACTCGATATCGATCGGGTCAATGCCCAGCAGGCGCGTCGCTTCCTCGATCGCGTGGTTGGCTACATGGTTTCGCCGCTGCTGTGGGCCAAGATCGCCCGCGGCCTCTCCGCCGGCCGTGTGCAATCGGTGGCGGTGAAGCTGGTGGTCGAGCGTGAGCGCGAGATTCGAGCGTTCAATCCGGAAGAGTACTGGGAGGTCCACGCCGACCTGGGTACCACCAAGAACGCCAAGGTGCGTTTCGAGGTGGCGCGCGAGAAGGGTGAGGCCTTCAAGCCGCTCAACGAAGCCCAGGCCATGGCCGCGCTGGAGAAGCTCAAGTCGTCCAGCTACAGCGTCAGCAAGCGCGAGGACCGGCCGACCAGCAGCAAGCCTTCGGCGCCCTTCATCACCTCCACCCTGCAGCAGGCCGCGAGCAACCGCCTGGGCTTCGGGGTGAAGAAGACCATGATGATGGCCCAGCGTCTGTACGAAGCGGGCTACATCACTTACATGCGTACCGACTCGACCAACCTGTCGACTGACGCGGTCGAGATGGCGCGCAGCTATATCGAGAGCGAATTCGGCAAGCAGTACCTGCCGGCCGCGCCGATCGTCTATGGCAGCAAGGAAGGCGCCCAGGAAGCGCACGAGGCGATCCGGCCGTCCGACGTCGCTACCCACCCGACCAAGCTCAGCGGCATGGAGCGGGACGCCGAGCGCCTGTACGAGCTGATCTGGCGCCAGTTCCTGGCCTGCCAGATGCCGCCGGCGCAGTACCTGTCCACCAGCGTCACCGTAGTGGCTGGCGACTTCGAGCTGCGCGCCAAGGGCCGTATCCTCAAGTTCGACGGTTACACCCGTGTCCTGCCGCAACAGAGCAAGCCGGGCGAGGACGACGTGCTGCCGGAAATGGCCCAGGGCGAGGCGCTCAAGCTGATCCAGCTCGACCCCAGCCAGCACTTCACCAAGCCGCCGGCGCGTTTCACCGAAGCGAGCCTGGTCAAGGAGATGGAAAAGCGTGGCATCGGTCGTCCATCGACCTATGCGGCGATCATCTCCACCATCCAGGACCGCGGCTATGTGACCCTGCACAACCGTCGTTTCTACTCCGAGAAGATGGGCGATATCGTTACCGAGCGTTTGTCGGAGAGTTTCGCCAATCTGATGGACTACGGCTTTACCGCCGGCATGGAAGAGAACCTCGACGATGTGGCCCAGGGCGAGCGCGACTGGAAGAACGTGCTCGACGAGTTCTACGGCGACTTCAGCAAGAAGTTGCTGACCGCCGAGTCCAGCGAGCACGGCATGCGTGCCAATCAGCCGACCCCGACCAACATTGCCTGTAAGGAATGCGGTCGCCCGATGATGATCCGTACCGCTTCCACCGGTGTGTTCCTCGGTTGCTCGGGCTACAGCCTGCCGCCGAAGGAGCGTTGCAAGGCAACCGTGAACCTGGTGCCGGGTGACGAGATCGCAGCCGACGACGAGGGTGAGTCCGAGTCGCTGGTACTGCGTGGCAAGCACCGCTGCCCGATCTGCGCCACCGCGATGGATGCCTACTTGCTCGACGAGAAGCACAAGCTGCATATCTGCGGTAACAATCCAGATTGCGCAGGCTACGAGATCGAAGAAGGCAACTACCGTATCAAGGGTTACGAAGGGCCGAGCCTGGAGTGTGACAAGTGCGGCAGCGAGATGCAGCTCAAGACTGGCCGTTTCGGCAAGTTCTTCGGGTGCACCAATCCTGCATGCAAGAACACCCGCAAGCTGCTCAAGAGTGGCGAGGCAGCGCCACCGAAGATGGACAAGGTGGACATGCCGGAGCTCAAGTGCGAGAAGGTCGATGATACCTACGTGCTGCGTGATGGCGCTTCCGGGTTGTTCCTGGCTGCCAGCCAGTTCCCCAAGAACCGCGAGACCCGTGCGCCGCTGGTGCTGGAGATCGTGCCGCACAAGCATGAGATCGATCCGAAGTACCACTTCCTCTGCGATGCGCCGCAGAAGGACCCTGAGGGTCGTCCGGCGGTGATTCGCTACAGCCGCAAGACCAAGGAGCAGTACGTGCAGTCCGAGGTCGATGGCAAGCCGACCGGCTGGAAGGCGTTCTACGACGGCAAGGCCTGGAAGGTCGAAGACAAGCGCTGATCCGGGTTTCTGCCTATCGCGGGGCAAGCTCGCTTCCACAGGTTCTATCTGGAGCCAGTGGGGGCGGACTTGCCCCGCGATCGTTTGTGCTTGCGGTAATGTCGGGCAATCCCCGACACTGCGTCATCGCCTTGTTGCCTATGGGAGGTCATTGCGCATGACCCAGGAACTCTACACCCGCACCAATCAGAAACTGTTCTTTGCCGGTCTCGCGCTGGAGTCCATGGCCAAGGCTGGCGCAAGTGGGGCGATGAACGCCCAGGGCCTGGTGCAGGCCGAGCGTGAGTCGGCACTGTTCCACCTGTATGGCGCGCTGCTGGGGCTTTGCCACGAGATCGCCGGTTTCTACCGCCTGCCGCAGGCGAGTGCGCCACGTGCGGAGCTGTTGCTCGACGACGAGACGCTGCAGAGCGTGGCGATCCCGGAAATGGCAGAGATGCTCGAGTTGGCCCGCCAACCGGAAACCTGGCTGGCCCGTCTGCTCAGTGCTTATGCCGATTTGTTCCTACCGCCGGTCGCAAGGAAAGTCGCCAAAGCCGATGTCACCCAGCCGCTGATTCAGGCTGTGAACCTGGATGAAACCGAGTCGGTGGCGCTTTCCCGCGAGGAGCTCGAGGCCTGGCGGCAGGACCTCAAGGGGTTGGTGAGACGATTCCGCGAAGCGTTGAGTGAGTGCTGACAACATCTGCGGCTGGTACAATGCCGGCCTTTCGTGAAAAGCAGGCCCTATATGTCAACGTCCTTTCTAGAAATTGTCGAGTTGCCGGATGGTCGGATCGAACTGCGTCGAGCCGAAGATGAAGGTTCCCTGGTGACCCTGGATTTCTCCGAGGATGCCAAGGCATTCCTGCAAGGACAGCATGTGGAGGTGGCCAAGGCCATGCTCAGCGTTGGGGTGCAGATGGCTGGGCGTCTCGTGGAAGGCGAGCTCGAGCATGACGAGGGGCCGCGAGTCCTGCACTGACCCTGGGCCGGGGTATTTTACGGCGAGCAGCTAACAGGCAAAGCCTGGACATCAGCCGAGGCGGATGTTCAGGCTTTGTGCGTTTCCGAGGGCTGCGGCGCGCAGCAGTTGCTGGCGCGTGTTGTTGTTGACGTTGCCCAGCCAGCTGACCACGGTATGGCTGCGGCCCAGGCGCAGGGCCTCGCAGGCCAGTTGCAGGGCGGTCTGCCGACCGCTTGGCTGCAGCAGCAGGATGCGCTCGCGGTTCAGGCCGGCATCGCGTAGCCAGGTCTGGGTCAGGCTGCCTGGTGGTGCGATGAGGGTAAGCCAGCGATTGTCGTCTTCTTCGCTGAGTTCACGCAGGATCGGCGCCAGCAGGCTCTGACAGTGACCGGGCGCGCCGCGCAAGGCCAGCTCGCTGAACAGTTCGGGCTGTTGCTTGCGAGGTTGCTCGCTGGCCTTGAGTCCTGGCAGTACCGGTTGTGCGAGGAAGGCCTCGAACAGCGGGAGCTGGGCTGGCGACGGTGAGGCATGAGTGAACGGCTGCATGAGACCTCCTGGGTCAGCGGCGCAGGACGCCGACGCTCAAGCCCTCGATCACCAGCTCCTGTTCCTTCAGGTCGACTTCGATAGGGGCGAATTCGGGGTTTTCGGCGAGCAGCCAGACCTTGCTGCCCTCGCGCTTGAAACGCTTGACGGTGACTTCATCACCGATCCGGGCGACTACCACCTGGCCATTGCGGGCCTCGCGGGTGGTGTGCACGGCCAGCAGGTCGCCGTCGAAGATGCCGATGTCCTTCATGCTCATGCCGTGCACGCGCAGCAGGTAGTCGGCGCGGGGATGGAAGAAGGCCGGGTTGATGTTGCAGGATTCCTCGATGTGCTGCTCGGCGAGAATTGGTGCACCCGCAGCGACGCGACCGATGATGGGCAGGCCGTTGTCCTCGCTCTTGGCTTCATGGCCGGGGATGCGGATGCCGCGCGAGGCGCCAGGGGTCATCTCGATGGCGCCCTTGCGGGCCAGGGCCTTGAGATGCTCCTCGGCGGCGTTGGGCGACTTGAAGCCCAGCTCCTGGGCGATCTCGGCGCGGGTCGGCGGAAAACCGTTGTCGTCGAGGCAGCGTTTGATGAAAGCCAGAATCTCGGCTTGGCGTGGCGTCAGTTTCAGCATGGGCGAGGGCTCTGTCTTTTTATACAGTGACTGGGATTATATACAGTGCGAAGCCCGCTGCAAGCCACTCGTTGCAAGAAATCGCAGGCATCGGGCGGATCTTGTCGCTTGCGGCTTGTGGCGTGGCACTTTTAAATGGCGACCGGCCAGTCACTCGACCTTGACATGAGCAGGTCTGAAACGTATGTTTCAAACAACTGTTTGTCAGGCGGAGTAGTCATGGCCCAATCGGAAACCGTTGAACGCATCCTCGATGCGGCGGAGCAGCTGTTCGCGGAGCGCGGGTTCGCGGAAACCTCGTTGCGCCTGATCACCAGCAAGGCCGGGGTCAACCTGGCGGCGGTGAACTACCATTTCGGCTCCAAGAAGGCCCTGATTCAGGCGGTCTTCTCGCGTTTCCTCGGCCCTTTCTGCGCCAGCCTCGAGCGTGAACTGGAGCGCCGCCAGGCGCGTCCCGAGCAGAAGGCCAGCCTTGAAGAGCTGCTGGAGATGCTGGTCGAACAGGCGCTTGCGGTGCAGCCGCGCAGCAACAATGACCTGTCGATCTTCATGCGTCTGCTGGGCCTGGCCTTCAGCCAGAGCCAGGGGCACCTGCGGCGTTATCTGGAAGACATGTACGGCAAGGTGTTCCGTCGCTACATGCTGCTGGTCAACGAAGCCGCGCCGAACATCCCGCCGCTGGAGCTGTTCTGGCGTGTGCACTTCATGTTGGGCGCCGCAGCCTTCAGCATGTCGGGGATCAAGGCTCTGCGCGCCATCGCCGAGACCGACTTCGGCATCAATACCTCGATCGAGCAGGTGATGCGCCTGATGGTGCCGTTCCTGGCCGCCGGCATGCGCGCCGACAGCGGCGTCACCGACGCAGCCATGGCTGCAGCCCAATTGCGTCCGCGCAGCAAGACCAGCATCCCCGCCAAGGTCTGAGCACTGGGCGAGGCAGGGCGCTTCGGCTAAGCTAGCGCCCATGCCTGACACCCCGCGCCGTGCGCTCTGCCGGCAAGTCTCCCGTCACACTGAACCATTGGGCCTGCTGCGGTCCGATGACAGGGTGCGCCCTGGAAATGCAATGAAGGACTCTCTATGACTGCCCGCCTGCAAGGCTCCCTGATGGTGGATATCGCCGGAAAATGGCTGACCGCCGAGGACCGCCATCTGCTGCGCCAGCCCGAAGTGGCCGGCCTGATCATCTTCGCCCGCAACATCGACAGTCCGCGCCAGGTGCGTGAGCTGTGCGCGTCGATTCGGGCTATTCGCCCTGATCTGATCCTTGCCGTCGACCAGGAGGGCGGGCGGGTCCAGCGCTTGCGCCAGGGTTTCGTCCGCTTGCCGGCGATGCGTGCGATCGCGGACAACGCCAATGCCGAATACCTCGCCGAGCAGTGCGGTTGGTTGATGGCCACCGAAGTGCTGGCCGTGGGCCTGGACTTGAGCTTCGCCCCCGTGCTCGACCTCGACCATCAGCGCAGTGCAGTGGTCGGCAGCCGGGCCTTCGAGGGTGATCCTGAGCGGGCCACCCAGCTGGCGGGGGCCTTCATTCGTGGCATGAGTGCCGCTGGGATGGCCGCTTGCGGCAAGCACTTCCCCGGCCATGGCTGGGCCGAGGCCGACTCCCATGTCGCCATTCCGGTGGACGAGCGCAGCCTGGAGCAGTTGCGCGCCGCCGACCTGGTGCCGTTCGGCCGGCTTGGACGCCAACTGGCGGCGGTAATGCCGGCGCATGTCATCTATCCGCAGGTTGACAATCAGCCGGCCGGTTTCTCCCGGCGTTGGCTGCAGGACATCCTGCGTGGTGAACTGGGCTTCGACGGGGTGATCTTCAGTGATGACCTGTCGATGGCTGGCGCGCATGTGGTGGGTGATGCCGCCAGCCGTATCGAGGCGGCGCTGAGCGCTGGCTGCGACATGGGCCTGGTGTGCAACGACCGGGCGGCGGCCGAGCTGGCCCTGAGTGCGGCGCAACGGATGAAGGTCGCGCCGTCGCCGCGGATCGCGCGGATGCGCGGGCAGGGCTTCGCCCGTACCGACTACCGTCAGCAGCCGCGCTGGCTGGAGGCGCTGCGTGCGCTGAAGGATGCCCAGCTGGTCGACTGACCAGCGCTGGCCTCATCGCAGGCTTCGCCAGCTCCCATAGGGGGGGCGTATGCCGCATTGATATCCCTGTGGGAGCTGGCGAAGCCTGCGACGAACCCGCTGCGGATCAGCGCCGCTTGCCAGGCAGCGGCGCGAACAGTGCCTCGATCTCCTCGTCTCCCAGCCGCCATTGCCCGGCCTGGCCGCCGTCGAGCAGGCCGGCCGCCAGCGCTGCCTTCTCCTGTTGCAGCAACTGGATCTTCTCTTCCACCGTGCCCCGGGTGATCAGCTTGAACACGAACACCGGCTTGTCCTGACCGATGCGGTAGGCACGGTCGGTGGCCTGGCTCTCGCTGGCCGGATTCCACCACGGGTCGTAGTGGATCACCGTGTCGGCGGCGGTGAGGTTCAGGCCGGTGCCGCCGGCCTTGAGGCTGATCAGGAACACATCGCTGTCGCCGTTCTGGAACTGCTGCACCGGAGCTCGCCGGTCACGGGTGTCGCCGGTCAGCAGGCTGTAGCGGATGCCACGTTTCTCCAGTTCGAACTCGATCAGTGCCAGCATCGAGGTGAACTGCGAGAACAGCAGGACCTTGCGTCCTTCGCTGAGCAGCTCGTCGAGCATCTGCAGCAGGCTGCCGAGCTTGCCCTTGTCGGCGAAGGTGCCACTGGCTTCGGTGCCTTTGACCAGGCGCAGGTCGCAGCATACCTGGCGCAGCTTGAGCAGCGCGTCGAGGATCACGATCTGGCTGCGTGCCGCGCCGTTGCGAGAGATTTCGTCGCGAACCTTCTTGTCCATCGCCACCCGTACCGCCTCGTAGGTGTCGCGCTGCGCGTCGCTGAGCTCGACCCAGTGGATCATCTCGGTCTTGGCCGGTAGCTCGGTGGCTACCTGCTCCTTGGTGCGGCGCAGCAGGAACGGGCGGATGCGGCTGGCCAGGTGGGCCATGCGCTCGGCGTCGCCGTGACGCTCGATCGGGGTGCGATAGTCGTGGTTGAAGCGCTTGCTGTCGCCCAGCCAGCCAGGCATCAGGAAGTGGAAGATCGACCATAGCTCACCGAGGTTGTTTTCCATCGGCGTGCCGGTCAGGCACAGGCGCTGGCTGGCCTGCAGCTCGCGCAAGGCGCTGGCGGCCTTGCTGGTGCTGCTCTTGATGTTCTGCGCCTCGTCCAGCACCAGCAGGTGCCAGGATTGCGCTTTGAGGTGCTCGAGGTCACGCGGGGCGAGGGCATAGGTGGTCAGCACCAGGTCATAGTCGCCCAGTTTGCCGAAGTGCTTGGCGCGGCCGGGGCCATGCAAGGCCAGGACCCGCAGGTCGGGGGCGAAGCGCTGGGCCTCGTCGAGCCAGTTGGGCACCAGGCTGGTGGGCATCACCGCCAGCGCCGGCTGGGCTAGTCGTTCGGCCTCCTTCTCCAGCAGTACATGGGCGAGGGTCTGCAGGGTCTTGCCCAGCCCCATGTCGTCGCCGAGGATGCCGCCGGTGCCCATTTCACGCAGGGCCTGCAGCCAGTTCAGGCCCTGCTGCTGATAGGGGCGCAGGGTGGCGTTCAGCCCTTGGGGCGGCACGACCTGCAGGTCGCGGGCATCGCGCAGGCGGCGGCCGAGGTCGCGTACATGGCTGCCGCCTTCCCAGTGCAGCGGCAGGCTGTCGATCTCGTTCAGGCGCGCCGCGTCGGCGCGTTCCAGGCGCAGGCTCGGGCCGACAGTGTCCTCGTGCAGGTAGAGCTCCCCCAGGGTGCCCATCAGCGCCTTGATTCGCCCGTAGGGCAGGGCGACACGCAGTGCCGGGCTGTCGTGGCGGGCGCGGTTGAGGTCGATGAGCAGGTGTTCGTCGTCAGCGCGTCGTGCCAGTTCGCTGGGGCGCAGCAGTTCCGGGTTGCTGCGCAGCAACTGCAGGACGATGGGCAGCAGGCTGTGACGCTGGCCATCGACGACGATGCCCAGTTCCAGGTCGAACCACTCATGCCCCGGCGCCTCTTCGATGCTGGCGTACCAGTCGTCGACCTCGTGCAGGTTGAAGGCGAAGTCGCGGTGCGCGTCGATCACCCAGCCGGCCTCGCGCAGGCGTGGCAAGCCCTCGCGGGCGAAGCGCAGCCAGGTTTCGTCATCGGGTAGCTGGTACATCTCGCCTGCGCTGTCGGGCAGGGCCTTGCTCTGACGGGTAGCGGGCTTGAAGCCATGGTCGCGCAGAACCTTGCGCAGCGCCTGTTCGGCCTGGGGCTGGCGGTGGATGCGTTGGCTGGTGGTGCCGACCAGGCGACTCAGCGGTCGTTCGTCGTTGCCGCTGGCGCGCAGGCCGTCGTAGTCGAACGCCAGCGCGGCGCGGTGCTGCAGCTGTCGCTGCATGCGCCCGGTCTTGGGTGTGTAGGCGCTGAATTCCAGGCTGCCGAGGGTCAGGTGCGGGATGGGCTGGGTGTCCTCGACGTATTGTTCATCAAGGGTGGTCGGTGTCGGGAGCTTGTGATTCAAGGCGTTGAGCTTGTGGCTGAGGGGAATGACCAGGTGCTCCGGGACATCCGGGGCCAGGGTCAGTTGCAGGGCGATGTGCGGGTCGAGGCCATGTCCCAGCTTGCCGACTTCGCAGGTCAGAAGGTCGAAATAATACAGCGGCAGCAATGGCAGCACGCAGGCCAGCGGTTCGTCGCCGTGGTACCAGCGGCCGCTGTAGCTGCCGTCTTCCTGGCGCACCCAGCGGAATTCGGCATTGCGCACGGCGCCCTCGCGCAGCAGGGGCGTGGTGTCGTCGTAGACCATTCGGCCGGTGTCCAGGGCGCTCTGCAGCAGTTCGCCGCCTTCGCGTCCCTTGAGCGGGTAGCCGCGTTCCGGACCGCTGGGCAGGTTCTGTGCCGACAGCAGGCGCAGGATGCGGATGTCCTGTTCCTGCACGAAGCGTGGCGGATCATAGAGGAGCTCGTACAGCGACTGTACCCGGCTCAGGCGCAGGCCGCGGGTGTCGCGGGCGCCCTTGCGCACGCGCAGGGCACAGCCGTTGGCGTGATCCAGGCGCAGTTGGTAGCAGACCATGCGCCCATGCTTGTCTTCTTCGGCGCCCTCGACAGGGGCGGGTGGCGCCTCCAGGCCTTTGAGCCAGCGCTGCAGGTTGGCCGGCAGCGCGTCGGCGGTCGTGTGTTCCTGGTGGCTCAGGTGATAGAGCACGGCTGCGCAGTGCTTGCAGTTGTGGCCGACCGGACAACTGCACTGGCCAACGACCTGGCACTGCTGTGCGCGAATCGACAGCTCGATACGCTGGCGGTAGACCTGCTCGGCGCTGCCGATGCAACTGGCGTGAATGCGCGTGCCTTGGCAGGAGGCAATCTCTACCCGGCCTTCGTTGGCATAGCGCTCACCTCGCTCCAGGGCCGGGCCGGCGAACGAACGGGTCCAGTCGGGGTGCTCGCCGAGCAACTGGCGCAGCTCACGCTCGCTCACCTCACTGCTCCATCATCTCCGGGTCCATCATCGGCATCTTGCGCAGGCCGGCCGGTGTCACCTTGAGCAGTACCGCCAGATGCCCGCCGTCGAGGAAGGTCAGCTGGCCGGCCTTCATGTTGCTGTTGCTCTGGCGGAACTGCTCGCTGCGCAGCACGCTGCCGTTGCCGTCGAGCTGGTTGACCCAGAGGTTGGCGTTGACGGCGATGAAGCGGCTTTCCTTGATGGTCAGGTTGCCCTCGATCGGGAAGTGGCCGAACTGCTCGTCACCGGCACTCAGGGCGACGCTGTCGCCGTCCTGTTGCCAGGCCTTGTGCAGCAGGACGGTGTAGTCCGCAGTGGCCTGCAGCCGGGTCACTTCGTCGCCGAGGCCGGTCGGGCGTTCGGCGCCCTGGCCCAGGCGTGGCGCGCCGGCGCTCCAGTCTTCCGGGGCGAACGGGCTGGTGATCGCCGGTACGGCGTTCTGCCGTACCAGAACCATTTCCACCTGGTAGGGGCCTGCGGCGAGGGCGGCTGGGGTGAGCAACGCCAGCAGCAGGGGCAGGCAACGGATGGCACGCATGAAGCTTCCTTAGTGTGATTGTGGGGTCAGGCGCTCGAACAGCGCCTCCAGGGTGTTGAAGCGTTCCTCGGGGCGTTCCATCGGCACCAGGAAACGGAACTGGGTCGCACCTTCGAACTTGTAGCGCTTGGGCTGGCCCTGGATCAACTTGATCAGGGTCAGCGGGTCGACGGGGGTCTCGGCCTCGAACTCGAGCTTGCCGCCGTTGGGGCCGGCGTCGACTTTCTTGATGCCAAGCTTCTCTGCGTGCAGCTTGAGCAGGGTCAGGCGGATCAGGTTCTTGGTCGGCTCGGGCAGCAGGCCGAAGCGGTCGATCATCTCCACTTGCAGGTCCTTGAGTCCTTCTTCGTCGGCGGCCGAGGCGATGCGCTTGTAGAGGATCAGGCGGGCGTGGACGTCCGGCAGGTAGTCCTCGGGGATCAGCGCCGGCAGGCGCAGGTTGATCTCCGGGCCGCCGCCCAGGGGTTGCTCGAGGTTCGGCTGGGTACCCTTGCGGATTGCCTTGACCGCGCGCTCGAGCATTTCCATGTACAGGGTGAAACCGACCGCCTGGATCTGCCCGCTCTGGCCTTCGCCGAGCAGCTCGCCGGCACCGCGGATTTCCAGGTCGTTGGTGGCCAGGACGAAGCCGGCCCCCAGGTCCTGGGTGTTGGCGATGGCCTCCAGGCGTTTCTCGGCGTCGGCGCTGATCTGCTGGCGCGGTGGCGTGAGCAGGTAGGCATAGGCCTGGTGGTGGCTGCGTCCGACCCGGCCGCGCAACTGGTGCAACTGGGCCAGGCCGAACTTGTCGGCGCGCTCGATGACGATGGTGTTGGCGCTGGGCACGTCGATGCCGGTCTCGATGATGGTCGAGGCGATCAGCACGTTGAAGCGCTTGTGGTAGAAGTCGCTCATCACCTGCTCGAGCTCGCGTTCGCGCATCTGCCCGTGGCCGATGCCGATGCGCGCTTCGGGCACCAGTTCGGCCAGGTCGGCGGCGCATTTCTCGATGGTCTTCACGTCGTTGTGCAGGTAGTACACCTGGCCACCGCGCAACAGTTCGCGCAACAGCGCTTCCTTGACCGTGCTCTTGTTCTGTTCCATGACGAAGGTGCGCACCGACAGGCGCCGCGCCGGCGGGGTGGCGATGATCGACAGGTCGCGCATGCCCGCCACCGCCATGTTCAGTGTGCGCGGGATCGGCGTGGCGGTGAGGGTGAGGATGTCCACTTCGCTGCGCAGGGCCTTGAGCTGCTCCTTCTGGCGCACGCCGAAGCGGTGTTCCTCATCGATGATGGCCAGGCCCAGGTCCTTGAAGCGCACATCGTCCTGCAGCAACTTGTGGGTGCCGATGAGGATGTCGATCTTGCCTTCGGCGAGATCGGCGGCGGCGGCGGCCACCTCCTTGGCCGACTTGAAGCGGCTCATCACCTCGACCTTCACCGGCCATTCGGCGAAGCGGTCGCGGAAGCTGTTGTAGTGCTGTTGGGCGAGCAGGGTGGTCGGCACCAGCACCGCTACCTGGCGACCGCTGTGCACGGCGATGAAGGCCGCACGCATGGCCACTTCGGTCTTGCCGAAGCCGACGTCGCCGCATACCAGACGGTCCATCGGCTTGGGCGCCAGCATGTCGGCCCGTACCGCCTCGATCGCCGCTTGCTGGTCGGGGGTTTCCTCGAACGGGAAGCCGGCGCTGAAGGTGGCGTAATCGGCGGCCGGGTCGGCAAAGGCATAGCCTTTGCGCGCGGCACGGCGGGCATAGATGTCGAGCAACTCGGCGGCCACGTCGCGGACCTGTTCGGCGGCCTTGCGCTTGGCTTTCTGCCAGGCCTCGGAACCCAGGCGGTGCAACGGTGCCAGGGCATCATCGCTGCCGGTGTAGCGGGCGATCAGGTGCAGGTTGGCCACCGGCACGTAGAGCTTGGCGCCTTCGGCGTACTCGAGGGTGAGGAATTCGGCGGCCTGGCCGTCGATTTCCAGGGTCGCCAGGCCGAGGTAGCGGCCTACGCCGTGGTCGATATGCACGACTGGCGCGCCTTCGCGCAGCTCGGTGAGGTTCTTGATGACCGCGTCGTTGGCCGCCTCGCCGCGTTTTTCGCGGCGCCGGCGCTGCATCACGCGCTGGCCGAACAGCGGGCTTTCGGCCACCAGGGCAATGGCGGGATCGGCCAGCAGCAGGCCGTCGTCCAGCGGCGCGATGGTGATCGCCAGGCGCTCGCTGCCGGTGACGAAGTCGCTCCAGCCGTCGACGGTCTGCGGGCGCAGCTTCAGGCGCTCGAGCAGCTCCAGCAGCACTTCGCGCCGGCCGGCGGACTCGGCGGTGAACAGGACGCGGCCATCGAACTGGTCGAGGAAGTTGGACAGCTCGGCCAGCGGCTGGTTGGCCTTCGCCTCGATGGCCAGGTTGGGCAGGGCGCGGGCCGGGAAGCGCTCACGCCCGGCACCGGGTTCGATCTCTTCGCTGCTGATCACCACCCGCGGCCATTGCTTGAGGCGGGCGAAGCAGTCCTCGACCGGGAGGAACAGCTCGGCCGGTGGCAGCAGGGGGCGGGTGAGGTCGCCGCGGCGTTCTTCATAGCGCCCGCGCACGTCGTTCCAGAAATGCTCGGCGGCCTGTTCCACCCCGGGCAGGGAAAACACCTGGGTGTCCGTCGGCAGGTAGTCGAACAGGGTCGAGGTCTCTTCGAAGAACAGCGGCAGGTAGTACTCGATGCCGGCGGGGATGATGCCGCTGGTCAGGTCCTGGAAGATCGCGCTGCGGCGGAAGTCGACGTCGAAGCGTTCGCGAAAGCGTGCCTTGAAGCGGGTGACTTCTTCCTTCTGCATGGGGAATTCGCGGGCCGGCAGCAGGCGGACCGAGTCGACCTTGTCGATCGAGCGCTGGGTGTCCGGGTCGAAGGTGCGCAGGGTCTCGATCTCGTCGTCGAACAAGTCGATGCGATACGGCTGCTTGCTGCCCATGGGGAACAGGTCGATCAGCGCCCCGCGCACGGCGAACTCGCCATGTTCGTAGACCGTGTCGACGCAGCGGTAGCCGCTGGCTTCCAGGCGGGTGCGCATCTGCTCGACATCGATCTTCTGGCCGACGTCCAGCACCAGGCTGCTGCCCAGCAGGAAGCGCGTGGGGGCCAGGCGATGCAGGGCAGTGGTGATCGGCACGACGAGAATGCCGTGGTCGAGCTCCGGCAGCCGGTAAAGGCTGGCAATGCGCTGGGAGATGATGTCCTGGTGCGGCGAGAACAGGTCGTAGGGCAGGGTTTCCCAGTCGGGGAAGGGCAGCACCGGCAGCTCTGGCGCGAAGAAGCGCAGCTCCTGCTCCAGGCGATCGGCGGCCTGGCTGTCGGCGGTCAGCAACAGGGTGAAGCGACCGGCGCTGCTGGCGGCCTCGGCGACCGCCAGGCTCAAGGCGGCACCGGGCAGGTTGCCCCAGGTTTGTTTGCCGGCCGTGGCCGACATTTGCGGTAGGCGCAGAACTGACACGGGAGATCGGACTCCAAGCGTTGCGGCAAAGAGGTCGATTGTACCGGTGACGGGGCCCGCTGTCAGGCTCCAGAGGGCCGAAGGGCGGGCCCTGGGGCCGACGACAGGCGCTCATTGCCCGATACGCCGCGGGGCGTCATAATGTAGCCCCTTTTTTGTTCCCCTACATGTGGAAGGTTACCGTGACTCAGAAGCCCGACCAGTGTCTTGGTGAGTGGATCGATCGTGAAGCCCTGGCTGAAGCGATGATCCCGCTTATCGGTCAGCTCTACCGCAACAACAACGTGGTGAGCTCGATCTATGGCCGCAGCCTGATCAACCGTTCGGTTATCTCGATCCTCAAAGCCCACCGCTTTGCCCGTCACCGCCAGGCTGACGAGACCGAGCTGTCCGTCCACGAGACATTCCCCCTGCTCAAGGCCATGAGCGAGCTGAAACTGGGCGCCGCTTCGGTCGACCTGGGCAAGCTGGCCAGCAAGTTCAAGGCCGAGGGCAATGGCCGCAGCGCCGAGCAGTTCGTGCGTGACGAACTGGCCGACGTCGTGGGTCAGCAGAACGCTTCCGCACGCAAGGGCACCGATGTTGTCCTGTACGGCTTCGGCCGGATCGGCCGTCTGCTGGCGCGCATCCTCATCGAGAAGACCGGTGGCGGCGACGGCCTGCGTCTGCGTGCCATCGTCGTGCGCAAGGGCGCCGAAAACGACCTGACCAAGCGCGCCAGCCTGCTGCGTCGTGACTCGGTGCACGGTCCGTTCGATGGCACCATCGTCATCGATGAAGAGAACAACACCATCACCGCCAACGGCAACCTGATCCAGGTGATCTACGCCAAGAGCCCGAGCGAAGTCGACTACACCCAGTACGGCATCCACGATGCGCTGATCGTCGACAACACCGGTGTATGGCGCGACGCCGACGGCCTGGGTCAGCACCTGGCCTGCCCGGGTGCCGCCCGGGTGATCCTCACCGCACCTGGCAAGGGCGCGCTGAAGAACATCGTGCATGGCATCAACCACGGCGACATCGCCGCCGATGACAAGATCATCTCGGCCGCGTCCTGCACCACCAACGCCATCGTGCCGGTGCTCAAGGCGATCAACGACCAATACGGCATCGTTAACGGTCATGTCGAAACCGTTCACTCGTTCACCAACGACCAGAACCTGATCGACAACTTCCACAAGGGCAGCCGTCGTGGCCGCGCCGCGCCGCTGAACATGGTCATCACCGAGACCGGTGCCGCCACCGCCGCCGCCAAGGCGCTGCCGGTGCTCAAGGGCAAGCTGACCGGCAACGCGATCCGTGTACCGACGCCGAACGTGTCGATGGCCATCCTCAACCTGAACCTGGAGAAGGCCACCAACCGCGAGGAGCTCAACGAGTACCTGCGTCAGGTCGCCATGCACTCCGAACTGCACAAGCAGATCGACTACGTCAGCTCCCAGGAAGTGGTTTCGACCGACTTCGTCGGCTCGCGCCACGCCGGTGTGGTCGATGCCGAAGCTACCATCTGCAACGACAATCGCGTTGTCCTGTACGTCTGGTACGACAACGAGTTCGGCTACAGCTGCCAGGTCGTTCGCGTGATGGAAGAGATGGCCGGTGTGAACCCGCCAGCGTTTCCACGCTGATCCGGTTGTAATGCGTTGAAAAAACGGGAACCTGCGGGTTCCCGTTTTTTTTGGCTTGTTGATCCGGTTGGTCCTTGCAGGGGCGGCCGGTTGATCGAGAAAACCATGGTGCGCACCGTTCTTCCGCTCTGCCTTTTGCTGCTTGCAGCCTGCGATCCGGCCCCGACCCTCGAGCGCTTCGGTGGCCCGACCATGGGCAGCAGCTACAGCATCCAGTACGTGCGCCAGCCTGGCGGCCCGGCCGTGGCTGAGGTGCAGGCCGCGGTCGAGGGCATCCTGCAGGCGATCGATGCGCATTACTCCACCTACCGTGGCGATTCCATGGTCAGCCGCTTCAACCAACTGCCGGGCAACCAGTGCCAGGCTGTCGACAATGACATGCTCGAACTGGTCGCGTTCGGCCAGCACCTGGCCGAGCAGAGCCAGGGCGCCTTCGATCTCAGTGTCGAGCCGCTGCTGGACCTGTGGGGGTTCGGTCCCCAGGCCCGCGAGATGCGGGTGCCCGATCCCCAGGCCCTGGCGCAGGTCCGCCAGCGGGTGGGCTACCGGCACTTGCGCATCGAAGGCCAGGCCTTGTGCAAGGATGCGCCCATCGAGCTGGACTTCAACAGCATCGCCGCCGGCCACGCGGTCGACCTGATCGCCGCGCGTCTGCGCGCCATGGGCGTCGACAACTTCCTTGCCGAAGCCACCGGCGAACTCAAGGCGGTGGGGCGCAAGCCCGATGGCAGTCCCTGGCGAGTAGCTCTGGAGCTGCCGCGCGAGGATCGCCAGATTGCCCGCCAGGTCATCGCCGTGACGGGGTTGGCGGTGTCGACCTCGGGTGACTATCGCCATTATTTCGAGGACAATGGCCGGCGTTATTCGCACACGTTCGACGCTCGCCTGGGGCGTCCGGTACGCCATGATCTGGCAGCAGTGACCGTGCTGGACGATTCGGCGCTGCTGGCCGACGGCTACTCGACCCTGTTGTTGATCCTGGGGCCGGAGCGAGCCTGGGACTTCGCCATCGCTCATGGTCTTGCCGCAGTGCTGGTGACCCGGGCCGAAGGTGGGTTCGTCTCTCGTGGCACGCCAGCGTTCGAGCGGGCGTTGAAAGGCGAGTGAAAGGCAAGGCACGGATGATCGCCGCCAGGGAATCGGTGAAACGACATGTAGTGCAGGCAATAGTGGCCTACGACGCGACCAAGGGTTAATGTGCGCGGCGTTCACGCTTGATTAGACTGCACCCGAATTTTCTCATGGCGCCCTGGCGACATGATCGCGCCCCGCGGCCACCCGGCCGGCGGGCCAGTTCTGAAGGAGTACGCATGGCTGTCTACAACTACGACGTAGTGGTGCTGGGTTCCGGCCCGGCCGGTGAGGGCGCGGCAATGAACGCCGCCAAAGCAGGGCGCAAGGTGGCGATGGTCGACAGCCGTCGTCAGGTCGGTGGCAACTGCACCCACCTGGGCACCATCCCGTCCAAGGCGCTGCGTCACTCCGTGCGGCAGATCATGCAGTTCAACACCAACCCGATGTTCCGCGCCATCGGCGAGCCGCGCTGGTTCTCTTTCCCCGACGTGCTCAAGAGCGCCGAAAAGGTGATCGCCAAGCAGGTCGCCTCGCGCACCGGCTACTACGCCCGTAACCGGGTCGACGTGTTCTTCGGCACCGGCAGCTTCGCCGACGAGCAGACCATCGAAGTGGTCTGCCCCAATGGCGTGGTCGAGAAGCTCAATGCCAAGCACATCATCATCGCCACTGGTTCGCGCCCGTACCGCCCGGCCGATATCGACTTCAACCATCCGCGTGTCTATGACAGCGACACCATCCTCAGCCTGAGCCACACGCCGCGCAAGCTGATCGTCTACGGCGCCGGGGTGATCGGCTGCGAATACGCTTCGATCTTCAGCGGCCTGGGCGTGCTGGTGGAGCTGGTCGACAACCGCGGCCAGTTGCTGAGCTTCCTCGACTCGGAAATTTCCCAGGCGTTGAGCTACCACTTCAGCAACAACAACATCACCGTGCGCCATAACGAAGATTACGAGCGCGTCGAAGGTCTGGACAACGGTGTGATCCTGCACCTGAAGTCGGGCAAGAAGATCAAGGCGGATGCCTTGCTGTGGTGTAACGGCCGTACCGGCAACACCGACAAGCTGGGCCTGGAGAACATCGGCATCAAGGTCAACAGCCGTGGCCAGATCGAGGTCGACCAGGCCTACCGCACCAGCGTGCCGAACATCTATGGCGCCGGTGACGTGATCGGCTGGCCAAGCCTGGCCAGCGCCGCCCACGACCAGGGCCGCTCGGCCGCGGGCAGCATCGTCGACAATGGCAGCTGGCGCTTCGTCGATGACGTGCCGACCGGCATTTACACCATCCCGGAGATCAGCTCGATCGGCAAGAACGAGCAGGAGCTGACCCAGGCCAAGGTGCCGTACGAGGTGGGCAAGGCCTTCTTCAAGAGCATGGCGCGCGCGCAGATCGCCGGCGAGCCGCAAGGCATGCTGAAGATCCTGTTCCATCGCGAGACCCTGGAGATCCTCGGCGTGCACTGCTTCGGCTACCAGGCCTCGGAGATCGTCCACATCGGTCAGGCGGTGATGAACCAGCCGGGCGAGCAGAACAACCTGAAGTACTTCGTCAACACTACCTTCAACTACCCGACCATGGCCGAAGCCTATCGGGTAGCTGCCTACGATGGTCTGAACCGGCTTTTTTGAGCGGCTCCGACCGGTGGCCTGAGCCGGTCGGGGAGACCGATTTCAGCCCTACCCGAGGGTGGTCCTGGCCAAACCGGGAAAGTCTGTAATCAGGCTGTCCACGCCGAAGTCGGCGAGCCGGCGCATCAGTGCCGGTTCGTTGACTGTCCATACCGACACGTGCAGCCCCTGGCGCTGGGCCTTTTCCAGGCGTTCGGGGGTGCACAGCGTCCAGTTCAGCGCGAGCATCTCGCAAGCGTAGTTCTGCGCGACCTTCAGCGGGTCGAGCCAGGCGTACTCGGCCACCAGGCCGCGCTTGATGTCCGGCACCAACTCCTGAGCCGCACCCAGTACTTCCCGTGAGCTCGAGGTGATGGTCACCTTGTCCAGCAGGCCGTGTTGCTGGGCCAGCTCGCGGATGGCCAGCACGGTGCTGGCGGCGCGGGTGCGCGAGGCGCTCTTGACCTCCAGTTGCCAGTGCTCGAACGGGCACTTTTCGAACAGTTCCTCAAGTCTTGGGATGGGGCAGGGCTGCACGTGTCCCGGGCCGCCCTTGCGCGCGTCGTAGGTGACCAGTTCGGCCGCCGTATGCTCGACTACCTTGCCGCGACGGCCGGTGGTGCGCTTGAGGGTAGGGTCGTGGATCACCATCAGCTCGTTGTCGGCTGACAGGTGCAGGTCGAGTTCGCAGCGGGTCACGCCGTGCGACAGGCACTGGCGGAAGCTGGTCAGGGTGTTTTCCGGTGCTTCGCCCTTGGCGCCGCGGTGGCCGTAGATCAGGGTCACGTTCGTTCCTTCAAATCAGAGAGCAGGGCTCAGGAGGCGGGATCGTTCTGTTCCAGTGCCTGGCGCCGTTGCTGTTGCTGGCGCTGCAGGATGTAGCGGGCGAGCAGTTGGCGCTGGGCGTCGGTCATGTCGGTGAATTCGGTACCGACCTCATAGTCGCCACCGGGACGCGGGTCGCAGTGGGTGACCCGGCCGCGCAGCAGCAGGCCGTGGGCGCGGGGCATCAGTACCATCTTGACCTTGACCCGGGTGCCGGGGGCGATCTGCTGCGCCTGGGCGAACTCGATGCCGCCTTCGGAGATGATCACCGGGATCGGCGCGCCGATCTCGCCGATGAGCGTGTAGGCCACCACCGAGCTGAGCAGATCGAGGCGTTTGTTCTGGGCGCGCAGGAAGGCGGCCAGGGTGCGATCCTTTTCGCTCAGCTGACGCAGCAGGTGTTGCGACTCGAAGTCGGAGAGATGCAGCTCGCTGAGCAGGTTGAACAGTGGTGAATCATCTTGCAACAGTTCTGTTTCAAGGGCTTCGGCCGCGCTGAGAGGGCTGATTTGGAGTGCGATCCGATCTTCGATGCGGTAGTATTCGCGGCGATCTTCTTCGTCTAATGTCGTCATGGCGAACCCAAGGTTACGGCGGTGGTCCGAGTGTAAAGCCGCCGCAGGCGCCTCGCCACAAGGACGTTCCCTTTCATCCGAACAAGCCCCGACATGTTCAGACCTCTTTTCGTATTCATTGGTACGCGCTACACCCGTGCCAAGCGTCGCAATCACTTCGTCTCGTTCATTTCGCTGACCTCGATGATCGGCCTCGCCCTGGGCGTGGTGGTGATGATCGTGGTGCTCTCGGTGATGAACGGTTTCGACCACGAGATGCGTACCCGCGTGCTGGGGATGATCCCCCATGCCACGCTGGAGACCGGCCAGCCGATCGATGACTGGCAGGCCCTTGCCTCTAGAGTAAAGCAGAATCCGCAGGTGGCGGCGGTGGCGCCGTTCACCCAGATGCAGGGCCTGCTGACCCACGATGGCAAGGTGCAGAAGGTGCTGCTCAACGGCATCGACCCGGCGCGCGAGCGCGAGGTGTCGATCATCGACCACTTCGTCCAGGCCGGCAGCCTGGACAAGCTGGCGCCGGGCGAGTGGGGCATCATGATCGGCGACAAGGCCGCGCAGAAACTGGGCGTGGGCATCGGCGACAAGCTGACCTTCGTCGCCCCCGAGGTGAGCGTCACGCCGGCGGGCATGTTCCCGCGGATGAAGCGCTTCACCGTGGTCGGCACCTTCCACGTCGGCGCCGGCGAGATCGACGGCTACCTGGGCCTGACCAACATCGCCGACCTGTCGCGCCTGCACCGCTGGAAGGCCGACCAGGTCCAGGGCGTGCGCCTGAAGTTCGACGATCTGTTCCAGGCCCCGCGCGTGGCCTGGGACATCGCCCAGCGGTTGGGCGAGCAGGAATACTACCCGCGTGACTGGACCCGTACCCATGGCAACCTGTACCAGGCCATCCGCATGGAAAAATCCATGATCGGCCTGCTGCTGCTGCTGATCGTCGCGGTGGCCGCGTTCAACATCATTTCCACCCTGGTGATGGTGGTCAACGACAAGCGCGGCGACATCGCCATTCTCCGCACCCTGGGCGCCACGCCGGCGCAGATCATGGCCATTTTCATGGTCCAGGGCACCGTGATCGGCGTGGTCGGTACCTTGATCGGCGCGGTGCTGGGCATTCTCGGCGCGCTCAATGTGAGCGCGGCGATCGCCGGCATCGAGAAGCTGATCGGGCACAAGTTCCTCAACGCCGACGTGTACTTCATCGATTACCTGCCGTCGCAGATCCAGGCCCAGGACGTGTACATGGTCTGTGGTGCGGCGCTGGTCCTGAGTTTCTTCGCCACCCTGTACCCGGCCTGGCGCGCCTCGCGCACCCAGCCGGCAGAGGCGCTACGTTATGAGTGAGTCGCGCATGAGTGATAAAGCCGTGTTGAGTTGCCGCAACCTGGGCAAGAGCTACGATGAGGGCCCGGAGTCGGTGAAGGTGTTGTCCGGCCTGAACCTCGAGCTGCACCCAGGGGAGCGGGTGGCTATCGTCGGTAGCTCCGGCTCGGGCAAGAGTACCTTGCTCAACCTGCTGGGCGGCCTCGACACGCCGACCGAGGGCAGCGTCTGGCTGGCCGGCGAGGAGCTGTCGGCGCTGGGCGAACGTGCCCGCGGGTTGCTGCGCAACCGTGCGCTGGGCTTCGTCTATCAGTTCCACCACCTGCTGGCGGAGTTCACCGCGCTGGAGAACGCCTGCATGCCGCTGCTGATTGGCAAGACACCGATCCCGGAGGCCCGTGAGCGTGCCGAGGCGCTGCTCAAGCGCGTCGGCCTGGGCCATCGGCTGAATCACAAGCCGGCCGAGCTGTCCGGCGGCGAGCGCCAGCGCGTGGCGATCGCCCGTGCGCTGGTCAACCGCCCGGGCCTGGTGATGCTCGACGAGCCCACCGGCAACCTCGATCATCACACTGCCCAAGGCATCCAGGAATTGATGCAGGAGTTGTCCAGCCATTCGCAGACCGCGTTCCTGGTGGTGACCCACGACCTCAACCTGGCGCGGCAGATGGACCGTGTGCTGCGCCTGGAAGACGGGCACCTGGTGGCGATCTGAGTCGCTTGCACGGGGTTGCCTGAGGCGGCCCCGGTTCACTATTACATTGGGTGTTCCTGTTCATGTTCAGACCCTTGCCCTTGTTCATCGGTGCTCGCTACACCCGTGCCAAGCGCCGCAACCACTTCATCTCGTTCATTTCCATGACTTCGATGATCGGTCTTTCGCTGGGTGTGCTGGCGATGATCACCGTGCTTTCGGTGATGAACGGTTTCCAGCGCGAGATGAGCTCGCGCGTGCTTGGCCTGGTGCCCCATGCCGCGATCCTGGGCGTGCAGCCGCTGGACGACTGGCGCAAGGTCGCCAGCGCTGCCGAGGGTAATCCGGCGGTGGTGGCTGCGGCACCGCTCACCGAGCTCGAAGGCATGCTGTCCTACAAAGGGGCGATGCAGCCGATCCAGGTCGCCGGCATCGATCCGGCCGAAGAGGACAAGGTCTCCATCGTCGGCCAGCATATCGTCCAGGGCAGCCTGCAGGCGCTGGTGCCGGGTGAGTATGGCGTGGTCATCGGCGAGCTCACGGCCCGGCGTTTTCGCCTCAATACCGGTGACAAGCTGACCTTGATCGTGCCTGAAATCAGCAAGGAGCCGGGCGGCATCACCCCGCGCATGCAGCGCCTGACCGTGGTCGGCATCTTCAAGGTGGGCGCCGAGCTGGATGGCTCCCAGGCCTATATCCATGTCGCCGACGCCGGCGAGATGCAGCGCTGGGCGCCGGGCCAGGTGCAGGGCGTGCGCCTGAAACTGCATGACCTGTACGCTGCGCCTCAGGTATCCAAGGCCATTGCCGCGGGGCTGGGCGAGGGTTACCGCGCCGACGACTGGTCGCATACCCAGGGCAGTCTGTTCAGTGCGATGAAGATGGAAAAGACCATGATCGGCCTGTTGCTGATGATGATCATTGCAGTGGCGGCGTTCAACATCATCGCCACCCTGGTGATGGTGGTGAACGACAAGGGGGCGGACATCGCCATCTTGCGTACCATCGGTGCGACGCCGGCGCAGATCATGGGCACGTTCATGGTCCAGGGCAGCCTGATCGGCATCGTCGGCACGTTGCTGGGCGGGGTGCTGGGGGTGATCCTGGCGCTCAATGTCAGTGCCGTGGTCGGTTGGCTCGAGCGGGTCAGCGGACAGCACATCTTCACCTCCGACATCTACTTCATCAGCAGTCTGCCGTCGGAGCTGCAGTGGGGCGATGTGGCGATCATCTGTGTGGCCGGGCTGGTGATGAGCTTCCTGGCGACGATCTACCCGGCGTACCGTGCTTCGCAGATCGAGCCGGCGATGGCGTTGCGCTACGAGTAAGCGCCCACGCTTTCAGGCGTGGGGGCGGGCTTGCTCCGCGATGGGGGCTATTCAGGCAGCTCGATCATGAAGCGCGTCCAGCCACCTTCGCACTGAGCGCGAATCGTTCCGCCGTGCGCCTGCACGATCGAACGGGTGATCGCCAGTCCCAGGCCTGCATGCTCGCTGCTGCCGGCCTGGCGCGCCGGGTCGGCCCGGTAGAAGCGGTCGAACAGCCGCTCCAGCAAGGGCGGTGCAATGGCCGGCCCGGTGTTGGCCACGACGATGCGTATGCCCGACGTCAGGCTGACCCGAATCTCTCCTCCTGCCGGGGTGTAGCGCAGGGCATTGTCCAGCAGGTTCGACAAGGCGCGGCGCAACATGTGCCGGTCGCCTTCGACGTGGGCCTCGCCCTCGCGCAGCAAGCGCACCTTGGCATCCTCGGCCAGTGGCGCGTAGTACTCCAGCAACGCATCGGCCTCGGCGGCCAGATCCAGGCGCTGGTGGCTGGGTATCAGCAGGCCATGGTCGGCCTTGGCCAGATAGAGCATGTCGTTGACCAACTGGGCCATCCACTGCAACTCCTCGAGGTTGCCGTGCAGGGCCTCGCGGTACTCCTCCAGGCTGCGCGGGCGGGTGAGCGTGACCTGGGTATGGGTCAGCAGATTGGACAGCGGCGTGCGCAGCTCGTGGGCGATATCGGCGGAGAACGCCGACAGGCGCTGGAAGGCATCGTCCAGACGCTGCAGCATGGCATTGACGGTGCCGGCCAGTTCGGCCAACTCCTCGGGCATCTCGGCAGCCGGTAGCCGGGTGGTCAGCGAGCGCGCATTGACACTGGCGGCGACCTTGCCCATCTGTCGCAGCGGCTTCAGGCCGCGGCGCACGGCCCAGGCGCCGAGCAGGGCGGTGGCGAGCGCCGACAGGCCAACGGTGAGCCAGATCAGCCGCTGCATGCCTTGCAGGAAGTGCTGGTGGTGGGTGATGTCGAGGAGCAGCGTCAGCTGCGGCGAGTCGCTGCGGGCTGGGTCAAGATGGGTGCCGAGACTGCGATAGTCGACGCCCTGGCTGTGCAGCGTGCTGAGGTCGTCGTGCCCGGGTGCCGCCGGCAGGTCGCCGCGGCTGGCGAACCACAGCGAGCCATCGGTGCCGTGTACCTGCACGGCGAGATCGGACTGGTGGCTCAGTTCGTTGATCAGCGCTGGCAGGCGCGAAGGGAGCTGCTCGCGGCTGGCGACGCCCTCGAGCAGGCTGCGCATCAGTGACAGGCGGCCGCTGAGCAACTGCTGGTCAAGCTCGACGAAGTGCTGCTCGCTGGCGCGATTGAACAGCAGGCCGGCACTCAGCGACACCGTCGCGGTACAGGCAGCGAACAGCAGTGCCAGGCGGTTGCCGAGGGACAGGCGGCGCATCAGTCCTGGCGCTCCTCGAGCACGTAGCCCATGCCGCGCACGGTATGGATGAGCCTGGTCGCGTGGCTGTCATCGATCTTCAGGCGCAGGCGGCGGATGGCCACTTCGATCACGTTGGTGTCGCTGTCGAAATTCATGTCCCATACCTGCGAGGCGATCAGCGACTTGGGGAGTACTTCGCCCTGGCGGCGCAGCAGCAGCTCGAGCAGGGCGAACTCCTTGGCGGTCAGGTCGATGCGCTGGCCGGCGCGCTCGGCGCGGCGGCGGATCAGGTCCAGGCGCAGGTCGACCAGGTTCAGGCAGGTGTCCTGGCTGGCGCTGGCGCCGCGGCGCAGCAGGCTGCGCACCCTGGCCAGCAGCTCGGAAAAGGCGAAGGGCTTGACCAGGTAGTCGTCGGCACCCAGCTCCAGGCCATGCACTCGGTCCTCGACGGCGTCGCGGGCGGTGAGGAACAGCACGGGCGTGTCGAGGCCGGCCTGGCGCACCGCCTCGAGGATCTGCCAGCCATTGCGCCCTGGGAGCATGACGTCGAGGATCAGCAGGTCGTGGTCACCGGTCAGCGCGAGGTGCTGACCGGTCTCGCCGTCGCCGGCCAGCTCCGTGGCGAAGCCGGCCTCGCTCAGGCCTTGGCGCAGGTACTGGCCGGTCTTGGCCTGGTCTTCGACGATCAGCAGTTTCATGAGGGTCCTTGTAATGATGCGGCTTGTGGCGTGGGCGTGGAGCGGGGGGGGGGGCTGGGCGGGCGCCCGGCCCGCTCCCGCAAGGCCCGGGCCCTGGCGTCGAGGAAATGATACGTGACGATCTGGCGGCCTGCCCAAGCTGACAAAGTTGTAATCTTCCTGTCAGCCAGCTGCCAGCCAGGCTTTTCGAGAATGGCACCATCTTCGCTGCATTCATCCGGAGTCACCCATGAAACACCTGTTCATCGCTAGCGCACTCGCCATGGTCAGCCTGCCGACCCTGGCTGACGAATCGAAGACTTTCGCTTTCGGCGAACCGGCTGCGGCGACCAAGGCCAGCCGCACCGTCGAAGTGGTGCTCAAGGACATCGCCTTTGAACCCAGGAGCCTGAAGGTCAAGGCTGGGGAAACTGTACGCTTCGTGCTGATCAATGAAGGCAAGCTGCCTCACGAGTTCAACCTCGGCGACAAGGCCATGCATGCCGAACACCAGAAAGAGATGGTCGCCATGCAGGGCAAGCTGTTCACGGCCGGCATGAACCATGAGGGCATGGATCATGGCCAGATGGACCACAGCCAGATGATGGGCGCCGGACATGGCCACGCCGGTGGCAATACCGTGCTGGTACAGCCGGGTCAGCGTGCCGAGTTGACCTGGACCTTCCGCAAGTCGGCGCCCATCGAGTTCGCCTGCAACGTGCCGGGGCATTACCAGGCTGGGATGGTCGGGCCATTGACCATCGAGTGACATCGGCCACAAGGCGGGGGCAAAACCGGTAGACTAGGGGCAATTTCGAACCTTCAGGTCAGACACCATGCATCCCGCCGCCGAACATTCCCCGCTGGGCAAGTCCAGCGAATACCTTGCCACCTACACCCCCTCGCTGCTGTTCCCGATCCCGCGTCTGGCCAAGTGGGCCGAGCTGGGTGTCAGCGGTGACGCCTTGCCCTGGCAGGGGGTGGACTACTGGAACTGCTTCGAGCTGTCCTGGCTGCTGCCTTCGGGTAAACCGGTGGTGGCCATCGCCGAATTCGCCATTCCCTGCGACTCGCCGAACATCATCGAGTCGAAGTCGTTCAAGCTGTACCTCAACTCGCTGAACCAGACCATGTTCGCCAGCAAGGAAGAGCTGCAGGCTTGCCTGGTCAAGGACCTGTCCGCCGCCGCAGTCAAGCCGGTAGGGGTCAAGGTCAGCACCCTGGCCGAGGTCGAGCGCCAAGGTGTTACCGCCTTGCCAGGCCAATGCATCGATGCGCTGGACGTCAGCATCAGCAACTACGAGCAGCCGCAACCTGAACTGCTGCGCTGTTCGGCCGAGCGAGTGGTGGAAGAGACCATCCACAGTCATTTGCTCAAGTCCAACTGCCCGGTCACCGGCCAGCCGGACTGGGGCAGCGTGGTAGTGGAGTACAAGGGGCCGGCGCTCGATCACGCCAGCCTGCTGACCTACCTGATCAGCTTCCGTCAGCATGCCGACTTCCACGAGCAGTGCGTCGAGCGGATCTATCTGGACCTGAAACAACTGCTCAAGCCGGAACATCTGACGGTGTACGCGCGCTATGTGCGTCGGGGTGGCCTGGATATCAACCCATACCGCAGCACTGGGGCGATCGATCCGCAGAACCTGCGCTTGGTGCGTCAGTAATAAGCGGTGATGGCCTTGCATGACAGCGGGGGAGCGGGCTGACCCTGCCAGGGGTGGCGCCGGCTACGCCGGTGTCGCGGGGCAAGCCCGCGCCCTCGCCGCTGTTTCATGCGTGACAGCTTGGCCTGATCAGATACCCATGCTGTGCAGCGAGTTGACGATGCTGCGCAGGGTGGCGGTGAGATCTGGGTGATCGGCCTCGAAGCGCTCGATGGCAAGGTTCACGCCATCCACCACGTTGTTGTCCTGGGTGGCTTCCTCGAGCTTGATCCGGGCTTCGATCTGTTGCATCAGCTGATGCAAGTGGTCTCGCTCTTCCAGCGAGAGCGGTGGATTGCGGTCCAGTTGCTCGCGCAGGCTATCGAGTTGCTCTTGCAGTTCGCGGGCGGGCATTGTTCGTTCTCCATCAATGGCTTGGCAAGCCATGGACCTCGGCGAGGTGGCAAAGGTTCTGGCCTGTCCTCTAGCGTAATCCACCTGCCAACGCTTTGCATGACTGGCATCAACGCCGGGAGATCAGGGTTTCTCGCCCTTGTGTCGACGCAGCGCGATGTCGGCCAGGCAGGTGTCGAGGGACTCCAGATGGTCGATCACCGAGTGCGCCCCCAGGTCGAACAGCTCCAGTGTGGCTTTACCGCGCGCCCGCTCCTGGTCCTGCGGGGACATCGCCTGCCACTGGCTGGATGTCCGGTCGCAGGTCGGGCTGCAGGTGGCCAGGCCCACGGTCCATAGTCCGGCGTTGAGCCCCGACTGCAGCAGGCGTGGCTCGCCACTGACCAGCACGCAGCCGTCCAGGCGCTGGCTTTCCAGGGTCATGAGGGCTTTCCAGCAAGCATCGGGGGCTGGCCATCGGCAATCGCTGGCGGCGTGCCCGGGCAGCCAGTCAGGCAGTACGTGGGAAAGTTGCCTGCCTTCGGCACTGCTCAACTCGTCGAGCCAGATGCACGGCACGTTGCGTTCGCGCAGGCGGGCGAGGGAGTCAAGGGCGCCGGGGGCGGGCAGGGGGATGCCTGTGGCGGCCTGAACCAGGCAGCCGCGCAATCCGAAGAGCACGGCGGTGAAGGCGGGTGCGTCTTGCATGGCAACTTCCCTGAAATACAGCGCAGGCTAGCCAGCGATTGTTACCGGCAGATGACCGCAACACTTGTTCACATAATCTTGACAGAGATGTGTAAGACTACCGGTTAGCCAGCAAGCCATTATACTTGCGCCTAATTAGGTAACGCGCCAAAGGGCGTTGCCGCCGTGAAATCCGATGGAGAAACATCTATGCGCAAGATCGGTGCCGGTGTGATCGAACGTGTCACCCAGGCCTGTGTTTGCGCCAGCTTGTTGCTGGCGCCCATGGCGGCCACCCAGGCAGCCACCGAGGAGGATCCTTGGGAAGCGGTCAACCGACCGATCTTCAAGTTCAACGACACCCTCGACACCTATGCCCTCAAGCCGCTGGCCAAGGGTTACCAGGCGGTCACCCCGCAATTCGTCCAGGACGGCGTGCACAACGTCTTCAGCAACCTCGGCGATGTCACCAACCTGGCCAACGACGTGCTGCAGCTCAAGCCGCGTGCGGCGGGCGTGGACACCGCGCGGCTGATCGTCAATACCGTGTTCGGTATCGGCGGCCTGTTCGACGTAGGTACCCGGATGGGCCTGCAGCGCAACGACGAAGATTTCGGCCAGACCCTTGGCCACTGGGGCGTACCCAGCGGCCCTTACGTGGTCATCCCGCTGCTCGGCCCGAGCACCGTGCGTGACGGCCTGGCCAAGTACCCGGACACCTACACCGAACCCTACCGTTACATCAACGATGTGCCGGTGCGTAACTCTGTCTTCGCCCTGGACGTGATCGATACCCGTGCCAACCTGCTGCCGGCCGAGAAGCTGATCCAGGGTGACAAGTACATCTTCATCCGCAACGCCTACTTGCAGAACCGTGAGTTCAAGGTCAAGGACGGTGCGGTCGAAGACGACTTCTGATCCGCGGATGAATGCAAAAGGCGACCTCAGGGTCGCCTTTTTCGTTCATGGCTCAATGCATCGCCAGGATGCGCAGGCCGAACTTCTGCGCGCCGCCCGGCTGATCGGCGATCCACACCACTTCGGTGCTGGCCTGCAGGTCCTTGAGGGCGGGGTGTTCGGAGTCGATGCGCACGTCGATCTGATCACCGACCTTGAAGCGCTGCGGCGCCTCGATCTGCATGCCGCTGCTGGACAGGTCGATGCAGGTGGCGCTGATCACCTGGCCGGCATGCAGCAGGCTGACCTCGGTGTCGATGCGCATGCGGATGAAATCGCGCTTTTCGCTGTAGTTCACGGGGGGCTGGGACATGCTTGCATCCTTTCATCAGGTTGCGCTGGTCGGCTTTCTTATAACCCCGGGTGATTTGCCCTGTAAAGTGCAGGGAAGTCTACCTTGCCATGCTTGAAACCCCAGGCGGATGGGAGTACCGTCAGCGCCTTACAGGGCACCTCTGCTATTTGCCGGACCAGTCTTCTTGTCCTACAACTCAAATAGAGAGTGGCTTGAGAGCATTCCAGTAGCGTCTGTCGGGCTTTCCACAGCCGCTACGCCAACCCAAATCTGGCGCCGTTCGCCCACATGCAGAAAACCAGTGCAACGCTGCTGATCATCGATGACGACGACGTGGTACGTGCCAGCCTCGCCGCTTATCTGGAAGACAGCGGCTTCAGCGTCCTCCAGGCCGGAAACGGCCAGCAGGGGCTCCAGGTCTTCGAAGCACACCAGCCTGACCTTGTGATCTGCGATCTGCGCATGCCGCAGATGGGCGGGCTCGAGCTGATTCGCCGGATCAGCGAGCGCGCCCCGCAGTTGCCGGTGATCGTGGTGTCTGGCGCCGGCGTCATGAGCGATGCGGTGGAAGCCTTGCGCCTGGGTGCGGCGGACTACCTGATCAAGCCCCTGGAAGATCTGGCCGTGCTCGAGCATTCGGTGCGCCGTGCCCTCGACCGTTCGCGCCTGGTGCTGGAAAACCAGCGCTACCGCGACAAGCTCGAGGCGGCCAACCGCGAACTGGAAGCCAGCCTGCATTTGTTGCAGGAGGATCAGAACGCCGGGCGCCAGGTGCAGATGAACATGCTCCCGGAAAGCCCTTGGCTGGCCGACGGGTATACCTTTGACCACCAGATCATCCCGTCGCTGTACCTGTCGGGTGACTTCGTCGACTATTTCCGTGTCGACGAGCGGCGTATTGCCTTCTACCTGGCGGATGTCTCCGGCCATGGCGCGTCCTCGGCGTTCGTCACCGTGCTGCTCAAGTTCATGACCACGCGGCTGCTGTTCGAATTCAAGCGCAGCGGCAAGATGCGCGAGTTCAAGCCGTCGGAAGTACTCAGCCACATCAACCGCGGGCTGATCAATTGCAAGCTGGGCAAGCATGTGACCATGGTCGGTGGCGTCATCGACGAGGACACCGGCCTGCTCACCTACAGCGTCGGCGGGCATTTGCCGCTACCGGTGCTGTACACCCCGGGGCAGTCCCGCTACCTGGAGGGCCGTGGCCTGCCGGTGGGGCTGTTCGACGAGGCCAGTTACCAGGACCAGGTGCTGGAGCTGCCGCCGCAGTTCAGCCTCACCTTGATGTCCGATGGCATTCTGGATCTTTTGCCAGGGGACACACTCAAAGATAAGGAAGCGTCCTTGCCGGAGATCGTCAAGGCCGCGGGGGGTAGCCTGGAGGGGCTGCGCCAACGATTCGGATTGGCTACGCTTGGGGAGATGCCGGATGATATCGCCCTATTGGTGTTGAGCAGGAACCTTGAATGAGTACCGGTAGAATCCAGTTCGCCGAGCAGAGCGGGACCTTCGTTCTGAAGTTCGTCGGTGAAGTACGCCTGACCCTGTGTTCGGCGTTGGATGCGACGATCGAGAAGATCTTCACCGCGCTGAACTTCTCGGCCATCGTTATCGACCTGACCGAAACCGAAAGCATCGACAGCACTACGCTGGGTCTGCTGGCCAAGCTGTCGATCCTGTCCCGGCAGAAGGTCGGCCTGTTGCCGACCGTGGTGACCACCAACCCGGACATTTCCCGTCTGCTGCAGTCCATGGGCTTCGACCAGGTGTTCAACATCGTCGATCGCCCGGTGCCATGCCCGGAGTGCCTGACCGACCTGCCGTCGCAGGACCAGGACGAGAGCGTGGTGCGTTCCAAGGTGCTCGAGGCGCACAAGATACTCATGGGCCTGAACGACTCCAACCGCGAAGCGTTCCATGACCTGGTAAGCGCCCTGGAACGCTCCTGATCCTATTGGCTCGGTGTTCGCCGGCAAGGCCGGCTCCTGCAGTCAGTCGTGGATGAACGCCGTGGCCGGCGAGCCATCGGCATTCAATTGATACACCCGTGTCGGTCGTCCCTGCTCATCGAAGAACACCTGCCCGAGCCCTGCGCTATTCCATAGCCGTTCCCCGGCTTTGCTGCGACTGGGCGTACGGGGCGTCACTTGCATTTCCCGGCGCTGGGTAAACCAGTTCAGCGGTGAGCGTGGCGAATACAGCCAGCGGTTGAGACGGTCAAGCACATCCAACAGGCGTCGGGGAAATTCGTTCTTGATACCGCTGCTGGTCACCTGCCACAGGTGTGGACTGCGCTGACCGTGGCGGATCAGCACTTCATAGACGAACGAATAGTGCACGTCGCCTGAAAGGATCACGTAATGCCCCGGGGTGCGTGAATGGCGGAAGATGTTGAGGATCACCTGGGCCGCGCCGCGGTGAGCCATCCAGTTTTCCGCATCGACCAGCAGCGGATGGCCCAGCGTGCTGAATACCCGTTGCACGGTTTCGATCAGCTTCACCCCGAAGATCGGCGCTGGCGACACGATGACTGCCGAGGGGTGATCGAGCAGCGCCTGCTGCAGTTCGCACAGCGCTTCCCAGTCGAGCAGGCCGGAGGGCTTGCCGAGGTTGCTTTCACTGCGCCAGCGGCGGGTTCGGGTGTCCAGCACCAGCAGCGGCGGGTTGCTGGGCAGTGTGTACTGCCAGCCCTGGAAGCGCAGCAGTTCGCCGATCAGTTCATCCCGTGTCGTGTCTTTTTCCCGGCACTGCCCGATCAGTGCCGCGCAGCCATCCGGATCATTGCCCCAGCCCTGGCAGAGCAGGTAGCCCAGCAGGGCGTTGCCGATGATTCGCCGTGAGAACGGGTGGCCATAGGCGGTCTGCTCCCATTGGGCTGACAGGTTCCAGTCGTCGGTGACGTCGTGATCGTCGAAGATCAT
This sequence comes from Pantoea sp. Cy-639, assembly GCF_011752525.1. GTDB lineage: Bacteria > Pseudomonadota > Gammaproteobacteria > Pseudomonadales > Pseudomonadaceae > Aquipseudomonas. Next base: position 129,728 of record NZ_VWXI01000013.1, read on the forward strand.
CAGGCAGGGCAGGTGGGCCATGACCCGTGCCACCTGGCCGAGGCCATCGCGGAAGGCCTGGACGGCCGGCAGCTCTTGCTGATAGCGCGCTCGTTGCCGGGCATCCAGGCCTGCCGGCAGGCTCATGGTTGTCAGCGTCCAGGGCTGCGGCGACCAGGCCAGCAGGTACATGGCCATGATCTCGGCGAAGGTGACCAGATGGTTGTCGGCGTTGCTGGAGGAGAAGATCGGCTTGCGCTTGCCGCCGAAGAAACGCTCGCGCAGGGTCTCGTTGCCCGCCTGTGCCGGCAGCAGGTCGGCGCGGCGGTAGTAGCAGGCTGGATGCCGGTAGAGCGCGGCGCCGCTGTCGACCAGGGCGCCGTCGAGGGTCTCGTCGAACAGGCCCAGGCGTTCGATCAGCGCGTGGATGGCGCGCAGCACTGGGCCGGCGACATCGTCGACGTAGACCTGGTCGCCGCTCATCAGCAGCACGGCGGGGCGCTCTTCGGGGCGCGGGCTGGCGGCGAGCAGGCGGTCCGCGCAGAGCAGGCCGTCGGCAGCAGGGTGATGGGGCTTGCGACAGGAACCGTGGAGCAACTGGTCGAGACGTTCGCGCAGGACGAAGCTCGGGCGGCTGGCGCCGGGGTAGAGCAGGTGGGGTGCCCAATCGGCGATGCCCTGGCCATTGGCAAGGCGCAGGTCGTACTCGAGTTCGGTATCGCTGGGCAGCGGGTTGTCGAACTGGATATCCAGCAGGTGGATGAAGGCCTGCTTGCCCACCGGGATCACCGTGCAGCGAAGGCTCGGCGTGATTTCCGGGTGCGCGAGCAGGAAGACCGGTTGCAACGGGTGCGAGCCGACCAGCCAGATCGCCAGGCGCTGGGGCTCGAGGCGGCGCAGTATCGGGCCGGCGAGGACGGAGGGAAGCGTGGTGCTGGCAGTCATCTGAGGCTCGGCTGTGTCAGGTGTGGCGCTATCGTGGGGCACGCCCGCTGCTCATGGCATGTGCTGTCTGATCGTGGAAGCGGGCGGCTGGATCGGCCACCCCAACGAAAAACGGGCGGAAAATGCTCTGCATTAACCGCCCGTCGATCAAGCCGAAGATGTATCAGGTTTTGTCGGCCATCAACGCTTCCAGTTTTTCCTGGTCGCGGGCGAACTGACGAATGCCTTCGGCCAGTTTCTCGGTGGCCATGGCGTCCTCGTTCATGGCCCAGCGGAACTGGTTTTCATTCAACTGCTGTTTCGCCTCGCCCGTGTTGCCGGGCTTGAGGATGCGCGGCAGCGCGCCCTGGTCGTCGGACAACTGCTGCAGCAATTCGGGGCTGATGGTCAGGCGGTCGCAGCCGGCCAGTTGCTCGATCTGGCCGATGTTGCGGAAGCTCGCGCCCATGACCACGGTGTTGTAGCCGTTGGTCTTGTAGTAGTCGTAGATCCGGGTGACCGACTGCACGCCCGGGTCCTCGGCGCCGGCATAGTCCTTGCCGGTGCTTTTCTTGTACCAGTCGTAGATGCGGCCCACGAACGGTGAGATCAGGAACACCCCGGCATCGGCGCAGGCCTGGGCCTGGGCGAAGGAGAACAGCAGGGTGAGGTTGGTCTGGATGCCTTCCTTCTCCAACTGCTCGGCGGCGCGGATGCCTTCCCAGGTCGAGGCCAGCTTGATCAGCACGCGGTCACGCTGGATGCCGGCGGCTTCGTACAGCCCGATCAGTTGGCGGGCCTTGCTCAGCAGGGCCGGTTCGTCGAATGACAGGCGTGCGTCCACCTCGGTGGAGATCCGCCCCGGAATGACCTTGAGGATGCCCGCGCCCACGGCCACGGCGAACTTGTCGCAGGCCAGGTCGACATTGCCCTTGGCGTCTGCCTTGACCTGCTTGAGCAGCTCGGCATAGCCCGGGATGGCCGCGGCCTTCAGTAGCAGCGATGGGTTGGTGGTGGCGTCGACTGGCTTGAGGCGGGTGATGGCGTCCAGGTCGCCAGTGTCGGCGACCACGGTGGTGAACTGCTTGAGTTGTTCCAGCTTGGAGGTCATGGGCGTGCTCTGTCCTGTGCGATGACTCGACATTACCCGAGCCCCGACAGCCACTCAAGGCCCGTCGCAGGCCGATCGGGAAAGCCCCGGCTGACGACGGGGCCTGCGTTGAAAGATCATCCCTTCGAGTCGCTACCCCGTCCCAGGTTCCCTCAGCGGCCTTGCAGCAGCTCGGCGGCCTGGTCCAGTACCTTCAGCGGTTCGTGGGTCTTGTGGATATCCGCCGACAGCAACTGACGGAAGCGCCGCGCCCCTGGGAAGCCCTGGCCGAGGCCGAGGATATGCCGGGTGATGTGGTGCATTGCGCCGCCGTTTGCCATGTGCGCGACGATGTAGGGCCGCAGCTTCTCCATCGCCTCGGCGCGACTGACGATCGGTGCCGCGCTGGCGAACAGTTGCTGGTCGACTTCGGCCAGCAGGTACGGGTTGTGGTACGCCTCGCGCCCTAGCATCACGCCGTCGAAGGTCTGCAGGTGGGTGCGGCATTCGTCGAGGGTCTTGATGCCGCCGTTGAGCACCAGCTCCAGGTCCGGGAAGTCGGCCTTGAGCTGCGCCGCGACGTCGTAGCGCAGCGGCGGGACTTCGCGGTTTTCCTTGGGCGACAGGCCTTCGAGGATGGCGATGCGCGCATGCACGGTGAAGCTGCGGCAGCCGGCGTCACGCACCTGGCCGACGAAGTCGCACAGCTCGGCGTAGCTGTCGCGGCCATTGATGCCGATGCGGTGCTTGACCGTGACCGGGATGGCCACGGCGTCCTGCATGGCCTTGACGCAATCGGCCACCAGTGCCGGGTGGCCCATCAGGCAGGCGCCGATCATGTTGTTCTGCACCCGGTCGCTGGGGCAGCCGACGTTGAGGTTGACCTCGTCGTAGCCGGCCTGCTCGGCCAGGCGCGCGCAGGCGGCCAGATCGGCCGGCACGCTGCCGCCCAGTTGCAGGGCCAGCGGGTGCTCCGACTCATCGTGGCGCAGGAAACGCTGGGCGTCGTTGTGCAGCAGGGCGCCGGTGGTGACCATTTCGGTGTAGAGCAGGGCATGCTTGGAGAGCAGGCGCAGGAAGAACCTGCAGTGTCTGTCGGTCCAATCCATCATCGGGGCCACGGAGAAGCGGCGGGACGGCTCAGGGCGCGTAGTTTCTGGCTTGGAGTCTGATTTTGTGGTGTTTTCGTTCAACGTGTTTCTTACCGGTTTTCGGGGGTTTTGGGGCATTTTTACCAAGCGCTTGGTACAATGTACCAATCGAATCAGAACGTGTACCAATTCTCATGGCAACGATCAGACCCCGCAAGAAGGCCGACGGCACCATCAGCTACACAGCTCAGATCCGCATCAACCGCGACAAGGTGACAGTCTACCAAGAGAGCCAGACGTTCGCCCGCAAACAGGCGGCGGTGGCCTGGGCGAAGCGACGGGAAACCGAGTTGGCGGAACCTGGTGCAATCGAGCGGGCCAGCCGGGTAGGGCACACGGTCAAGCAGATGATTGACCGCTATCTGGTCGAGGCTGAGAAAGCCCGGCCGCTGGGCGAGACGAAGCGGCGCACGTTGAACGCCATCAAGAACAGCTACCTGGGCGATAAGGTGGACTCCGATATCACCCAGCAGGTGCTCGTGGACTATGCCCTGTGGCGCATGAGTCTTGAAGGTGGGGGAATCAAGCCGCAGACGGCCGGCAACGACCTGGCACACCTGGGGTCGGTGCTGTCCCTGGCCCGTGCGGCGTGGGGGTATGAGATCGATCCGCAGGCTATGCCTGATGCACGCTTGGTGCTGAAGAAGTTCGGCTACAACATGAGGAGTCGTGAGCGGGATCGCCGGCCGACGTTGGAGGAGATCGATAAGGTGCTGGAGCACTTTTTCGAAATGCTTCAGCGGCGACCAAGCGTCATCCACATGCCCAAGGTGATGGCGTTCGCGATCTTCTCGACACGCCGTATGGATGAGATCAGCCGAATCCTATGGGAGGACCTGGATGAGCACCGGCAGTCGGTCAAGGTGCGAGACATGAAGAACCCAGGTCAGAAGATCGGCAATGATGTCTGGTGCTATCTGCCTGATGAGGCTTGGGTCATTGTGCAGAGTATGCCGCGACAGTGCCGTGAGATCTTCCCGTACAACACCGATTCAATCGGTACGGCCTGGTCCAAGGCGTGCAAGATGAAGGGGATCGAGGATCTGCACTTTCATGACTTGCGTCACGAAGGGGTGAGCCGTCTGTTCGAGATGGACTGGGATATACCGAGGGTTTCCAGTGTGTCCGGGCACCGGGATTGGAACTCGCTGCGGCGATATACCCACCTGCGTGGGCGCGGGGATCGATACAAGGGCTGGAAGTGGTTGGACCAGATTATCCAGGCGCCGGTTAAACTCGGCGCCCGGGCTGAGTAGGCGGGTGGGTAACGATGCTACTTCTATATGCGCTTACTGGTGGTAGGCATCGGCTGTGGGTCGATTGCAATCAGTCGCGAACGGCTGCTCTCGACCCATTGCTGACGTTCGCAACGGCTGCATACGGCCGGAAGCTGTGACTCGAAGTAAGGATATTCGTCACTCACGGCCTGAAAACCGAAGTGCTCATGCGCGCTCCGCCTGTTATGCACTGGGCTTCATTGGGTTGATCAGGCTGAGCACCTACGATGAGTTTCGATTGGAGCATCCTTAATACGCGGCTTGAGCGAATAGGCTGGCTGTCCCGCGAAAGGAAATAAGTTTATGCTTTTACAGTTGTTTTATTTCATCTGGTTAGATTTTAAGTCGTAGTTGACGAAGGAGCCTGTTAGCATGAGGAAAAGACCTGATCCGCAACCAGGGTTTATTTATATACTTCGAGATCACTTGAATAATAATTTGATCAAGGTTGGATTTAGCAAAGACCCGCTTGCCAGGAGAAAGCAGCTTCATACTACCGGGACCGCGCTGCCAATGACAATTTATCATGTATGGCATGTTGGCGATAAGTACTTGGCCGAGAAAGCTGCTCACGAAGTGCTACGCGGTCATAGGATTAATGACAAAAGGGAGTTCTTCGAGATCGCACCGCTGCCACACTTCAGCAGCTTCGAGCGTACAAATTATGATGTTACCAGTGATTTTTTATACACTCTCAAAGGACTGATAGAGGAAGGTTGGGACTTTCTAGAAATAGAGTATCGCGATGCATCTCCGGAAGAGGTGCGCGAAGTTCACAATCAATCTAGGTGACCAATTTTACTGGATTGCTTGGTGAACGCGGAAGTCAAAGTTCAACCCAGCAGACGACGTGGAAACCATTGGCTATCCATGGGAGTTCTGAAGAGTAGTCGCATTGTCCGCATTTGGCCGAAAGTAACCCGTGGCGAGCGACCGCTCTGGGTCCATAGCTGCTGTTCACGAAGACTGCCTTTGGCCAGGAGCTGCCGGTGATAGAGGTTGAATGAGGTATAAGCTTAGAGAAGTGATAACCTATCGCTGAGGATCAACGGGGAGATATAGAATGGGAGTACAACACACAACCCTCGGTTCAGAGCTACTGCTATTTCCGCTCCGAAGCTTGTTAAGCTCGATTGATTGATGTCTGTAGTTCAATGTCAAGAGTGCAACTCTAAAATAGAATATTTGGTTATAAGGATTATGTTGTGGAGATTTTGCAGCTGGCAGTGAGGAGACTCGCAAATTCGATGAGAATTTATGTTGAAGCACATTGCGAATTTCAGAGGTTAAAATATATAGATAAAGAAGAGGCGATTGATAATTTAGATCGTGCATTTGAATCAAAGCTTGAAGCTTTTCATAGCCTGTACGATGTATCAAAAGATAGAGTCGACTATTTCTCCAGCGCAGATACAGCATCTGTAATTCTCATGCGGAATGCGATCCATCATCGAGATCACTTGCTTTTCAAGAGCTGGAATCACGAAATGGCGCTAGATGAAAAATACAAAAATTATCTTGGGGCAGAATTTCTTTTGGTTGACTATCCAGTTTTAGGGGCTCCCTCTAAAATGCGTTACTTCTATAAGCTTGAGGACTTTTATCTTCGGATAGATGAGAGTTTAAGTTCTCCCTATTTGGAGAAAAAAATGGGAGCTGCTAAACGACGATCGCTTTTGGAAAAAATAAATTCCGAGCTTCGCTTCTTAGATATAAAAGCATACGCAGAATCGGAAAGGTATCCAGTCGGGCAAATCTATATAAATGTCATGCCCATTTTTATTTCTGCAATATGTCGAGTCTTCGGTGCTCTGAAGGAAAGCGGGCTAACGTTCTCTGGGTACGATGCAAAGGTATACGAAGAGCCGTTTACGAATGAGCTAGAAGTTGATTTTTCCAAGTTCACACACATGCCTTTACGCATAGTTTGAGTGTGGATTTTTTTGGGGCGATGTAGCGTCGCCCCGCGGGTTATTTCATGTGTTCGCAACCTCCGGATTACCGTTTTGGTGAATGGTTTAGGATTTCTTAGACTGTCAGCTCGCAAGAAATCGAGTGGCTGCTATTGGTCGCTTCCGCTCCTAGCGAGGTGCAACTTCGGGCCGTTAGCTGCCCTCGCCAAAGGCAGGTCCGGGTTGATCGTCGACGATGTCGACGGCCACCGGTACCTTGCCAGGTGAGGTGCAATCTCCCGATTAGCCGACCCGAAGCGTCTTGTTCAATTGCGCACATTCCTTGAGGGCAGCCTCTCGCTGTTGATCCAGGTATTGCGCCAGATCGGCAATATGAATGCCTCGTGCGCTCTTCTGGCTTGTCTCGAGCCTAGTGATAGGAAGCTTGATCTGTCCGGCAAGAACCTTTCGCTGAAACATGTCAGGGGTGAGGTGGGTGAAGTAGTCGGTGCACACCTGATCGATTGGGATGATGGCTAGCCCGTTGTATTGCGCCATTAGCATGAATGCAGTGTTCATGGCTTGCGCCCTCGCATGATGATGAAGCCAGCTGCTTGACGGGTCTTGGAGCATTGGTCGTGATTGCCCTTCACGCGAGCCTTACCGCAGATGTCGCAGATGAACGACATCGCGGGGCGAAGCATGGGCTGCATACCCTTGCGCATCCGGGTGGAAGGGGGGTAGGGCGATGTGTCGATCATAGCGAATACCTCTCATGGACGCGTCGGGCGTTCGGGCTCAAGGCCAAGCGCTCGTAGTCGGTGATTTTGTTTACAGCCGGTGACGTGCCTTTCTGTGCGTTAACAGGGACTGGCCGGTGCAGTTGGATCAGGGCAGCGATCAGCGCACAGGCCAAAACCAGGCTGACCAACTGCCAGGTGCGGGTTGGGTTAGGCATGCCAGCTCTCCATATGGAGTTGAATGTACGCATCGGCGGCCGTGTCGGTTTCGGCTGGTGTTTTGGTGACGCGCGAGTGCGGCGCCTTCAGGCCCATGCGCAGTGTTCTGGTCACGTACAAGTAGCGGTTTGCGTGCTTGAACAGGTCGTCGAAAGACACTGGGGTCAGGCTCTGCTCGCCATTTCGCACACCTTCAAGACGAGAGCGGTACATCCCGGCCTGGCCGAGCCAAGCGACGGCGTTGTGTTCGGCGTCCGACACAGGGCAGTCGTGGGCTCCTGGTACGGAGCCTTCGTTGTAGCGTCTGCACTTCCTGCAGTGGTACTGGCCGCCGGCGTCACCCTCGCTCATGTACCAATCATGGCGGTGCGTGCTCATGCGGCCTCCTGCTGGTACAGGTCGATCAGGTCTTTCGCATTGGCGGCAATCAGGTCCTCAGCCTCGTCAGGGCAGACGCTGTTGCCGATCAGCCGGATCTGGTCGGTGTTCTTAATGGGGCGCCATTCCAACTGGCCGGTTTCCGGGTTGCTGTGTAACAACCGCGCGGATGAGTACCGTTTTTTGTTGAAGTGGATTGCCTATCCGCTTCAGAACCCTGGCGCGAAGATGGCGACAGCCGTGGTGATGTTCGGGGCCGAAGGGCCTGGTAAAAGCCTGCTGTGGGAAAAGGTGGTGCGGGAGATCTATGGCGCGTACGGCACCACCATCGGGCAGGCGCAGTTGGAAAGCCAGTTCACGGGCTGGCAGAGCCGCAAGCTGTTCGCGCTGGCTGAAGAGGTGGTAACGCCTCGCTGGCACCTACGTCGAAAACCTGTCCTGGCTCGCTTGCGCCGAGCGTTATGATCGAGCGCACACGTTCTTCTACATGGACCCGCCGTATTGGCAGACCGCCGGCTACGGTGTGGACTTCCCCTTTGAGGAGTACCAGCGTATGGCCGACTTCATGCGCCGGTGCAAGGGCAAGGTGATGGTCAGCATCAACGATCACCCGGACATCCGGCGCGCCTTCGACGGCTTCCACTTCGAGTACCTAGATATCCGCTACACCAACACGAACCAGCGGCAGGGTAAGGCTGAGATCACCGGTGAGCTGGTGATTCTGAACTGGTTACCGGATCAGTTAGGGCAGCTGTTCTGAAACTCAGGGGAATTGGAAGCGTTTTGTTCGTAGACGGCGCGTCTTGTAGGATGATCCGCCTCAACGGCATCGCGCTGAGACTAAGGACAACCAGAAGAGGGTAGGGAATGTGAAGACGGATCAACGTCGTGTGTTTTTGGCCGCTGTGGCCCTTTCGATAACAACGGCTTTGGTTGGCTGCAACGACCAAAGCTACAAGGTCACAGGAGACAACAAAAAAGAGATCAGCCAGTACGAGAAGCAACGCGAGGAAGCGATTGCCTACCTCTTGAAGACAACAGCCCATGTCGGCGAAATCCGAAGTCTGTCAGTTCTTCCAGTGGGGGCGGATTTGGTTGCCCAAAGTAAAAAGATGCTGGCTCTCAAGTCTGAGGGGGATGCTTTCGGTGTCCTGTCCCCGCTTTCTCATTGTCGTGGTGCAGGTTACAAGGCTCAAGAGTATTGGTTGACTATGGCAGGAACAGTCCGAACTCAGACGTCAGAAGAAGCGTTGAAGGTATACGTGAATGAAGCCCAGGGCTGTCAGGAGCAAATTGACAATGCCCCGGCCGCAGTCACCTTTATCGAAACGCCCCTTCATAAGCAAGCGCCCGTGGAGGGCTGTTTGAAGGTGGTTTCTCTCGGAGATCAAGAGAAGGTGCAAGCATGGACCTGTCCATCTGAGCTGCTATCTCGGAAGTGAGACGTACTGCGTCGAGCCGGCACTTTAAAGTGCTGGCTCAACACGGTTTCCGCTCGATACATAATATGTTGGGCTTGTCTAAGCTGGCTGGTTAATACTTACGCAAAATAAAATGCTCGCTCTTCATCTGCTTCGAAAAGGTCATTCGCAACTAGGTAACATCTAGTTCTCTCGGAGATGAGGGATCTTTCAAATTTGTTTTTAATTAAATCTGGCTCGTCATCGTCGCCGATTGCTCGCCATTTGTCGCCGTAGTATAACTTGAAAACCAGCAGGGCAAATGCGCTAGGAGTTAGAACACGTCTTACTGCCCACCGGTTTTCGGAGTGGAAACCAATATGAAAGTGAGATGACGGATGATGGAACTTGGCGCGTTGGTTTGGGGCGTTTTCGTATCGAAGAAGGGGAATGGCTCCGACACCTGTCTTGCTCGATAAAAGAGAAAGAAACTCTTCGTGGGTGAGCATGCCGGCTTCGACCATGTCCTGGCGGCTTGTAAACCAGTTATTATATTCGTCAGAGCTTGATGCGTAAGGATTGGGGTAGAATGCATATCGTACATTCTCCTCGCCTTCACTGCTGAACTGGAAGAATGAGTAGTCTGCGAGAAGTATGTTGTAGTGAGAAAGGGCAAGCGCTTTATTGTATACTTGGATGTAAGTTGACGCATCCGAAAGAATTAGGTCGCGAAACTCCGCGCTCACAGGGAGCGGGGCAGGGTTAGAGAAAATTTCACTAACCCCTAATTCCTCGGCAATTTGCCAAACTTTTCCTATTCCAGATCTCACTGCTTCCCTATTCATCTTTAGCTTCCTGTCCGGTTAGAATGCCGTCGATCTCATCGTCGGTGAAGCCTTCGGCGCGGAATTTAGCTATAAACTCTTCCCGTATCTTTTTGGCTCGCAGTGTTCTCTCGCTTGTATCCCTTTGAATCAAGTTCATTTTCGAAAGGTCAGGCATTGTGAAGCGCAGGAAAGGGAAATCGCCAGCAGCTGCGTCAATTTCTTTGCCGATTGGAATCGTAGCTCCCTCACAGCCTGATACGCGAAGCCAAGCTTTCGTGCGAGTGAACGCTACGAACAATTTATTGCGGTCACTCCGTTGGCGGAGCCACATTGCATCAACGCCAACAACATACACTACAGCAGCTTCGTTTCCTTTAGCTCGGTAAACAGTTGAGAGAGTGATCCTGTCTTGAAGTGAGAAAGGCGGTTCCGAATATGGATCCGCGTGAATATTGTTTGTCGCAATGCCCATTAGGGAAAAGCTGGTAGACAAGCGTTTAAAATAGTTGCGGGCGTTGCGGTCATCCAGTGCAATGACAATTATGTCTTCAGGCAGTAGGCCGCCATCCAAAAATGACTTGGCATCCTGGGTGACCCACTCAATCTCGCGGTCGATGTTTGGAGCTGAATAGTATTCGATAAGCTTCGGTAGCTCGTTTCCTTTTAGCGAGACAGGGCTGTTCTCTGCGGGGCGCATGATTTCAACTGGTGCGCCCGTCTCAAACGTTTCTGCTTGCACATTATAGCCAACATCCCGCCAATGGTCGGGGCTTTCCAAAAGTTGAACGATTTCTGAATAGAGGCCAAAGCCCATAGCGTGTGCGGTCGTAAGAACTTCACGTTGATTTCGGTAGCACTTGCTAAGAACGGTATCATTCACGGCTCCAGGCGGTAGCCCCGATGAAGCGCGGTCAAGAGAAATGCACGGTTCATTGTTTTCGTCAAAGCCGAAGAGTTCTTCGGAGGATGGCATTTTTACATTGAGGATATTTTGAAGTTCGTCGTATGCCCAAACAATGTTCTTTTTGTCTCTGGTGCCTCTTGCTAACTGGAAGCATAGTTGGTAGAAGGCTGTAGGGAAGTCCTGTCCTTCGTCAATCAATATGTGATCATAATATGGTTGGACACTGTTGGTCGCTACTAGATCTGCACAAGCATGTTGGAATGGATCTACGCCTGTTGGAGCAGCGCTTCTCGCTGTACCAAAACTCATCGGAATTCTTCCTGCCCGGCGGCTAGCGTCTGAGTAAGTACCATTCGCGTTAGAGCCGCCCCAACCGTGGAGTATGTTGATTTTGGTCCAGTCTGGGTCGACTTCTGTATAGTGGCGGAAAAATTTTGTAATTAAGTTCTTTATCGGTGATCTTAAACTTTTGGTAAAGAACGTTACCAAAATTGTTTCGTTCGGTTTGCTCATGTGAAGGTGGGCGGCCTTCATCGCGAGAATAACAGTCTTTCCTGATCCTGCAAGGCCGCGTATACGCTGTGGGCCATTAATAGTGATCAGTGCAGCAGTTCGTTGTTTTTGATCGAAGTTTGCGATTTCGGCTTCGAGTTCGGAAAGAGCAACTGCTTCTTTATGTAGGGCAGGATTTTGAATTACGCGGCTGCCGCTTCGGGTTAGCGCCTTTGCTCCTTCGATGACCGATCTGGTTTCGTGAACTTGATCAATATTGAGTGTGGACTCATTCTCTAAGTCGGTAAGCAATTCCCTAAGTGCGCCGTTCGTATTGATGACTTCGCATTCGTCAGTGTCGAAGATCCTGTCGGCAGTGTCTGAGTCGCAGTAGATTACGGGCGTGACTTCAATGGCTAAGGCTGACCGGTTTTTTCGCAGTGTTTTGCTTTTTAGGAGTCGTCCAATGAGGATGCTGCAAAACTGATTAAGTGATTCGCTGATTTCTTGAATTTGCGGAATGGGTAGTCTCTCAGCCTGCGAGCCGCTTACAAAGCGGAATGCAATAATTCCGTGTTGGGGGCTTAAGAGTAAAGCGTCAGGTTTATGTGTTACAGTTTCATAATCGGAGTAGCTAGGGAAGTCGTAGTAAAGTACGGCCCCGTCGAGGTTCAGCTCTCCGTAGTTTGTCTTTAGTAGTGATATGAAATCTCGTGCGAGAGGGTCGCTGCCGATTCTGTCGCTCGTTACTAAAATTTCGATTTCCATTCCGGGGTGAGCTCTCTGGGTCGGCTGTGGTAGGTGGTTTCAGCGGCGAATGATCGCGGCAGGTGCTAACGACTATTTCTAATACTATCCCACCATTTCAATGCGTCTCGGTTCCGCTGCCAGCTCCGCGGAGTCTGGTATCTCTGCGCTTGAGTCGATGCGAAGCGTTCACACCTTATATCGCGACTCCGCAGCATTGGAAATAGCAGGCGCATCTTGACCGAAAGGGCAATGCAGATGCCTCCTCCTTCATTGTGACGCAGGCGTCGGAGGTAGCCTGGTGGGCTTAGGTTGGTACGAAATTGGTACGGAGCTGAGTCGCTACACCTTTTTATTCCGTAATCACTGGCCTTTTAAGAAAAGCATGCCCAATCCATCATCGGCGACACAGAGAAGCGGCGGGATGGCTCGGTGCGCAGGGCTGGGGAGGTAGTGGCTTGAGAAGGCATAAGTCTGGGACACGAACTCAGCGAAGCCAGGCGAGGGGATGCGCTGGCAGGCAATGGATAGAGTGAATGCGTGCCAGTTTACCAAGCATGGCGGGATTCGTCCGATCCGATCGACGATAAGCGCCTGGCCGTCTGCGACAATCGCGCATCTGCGCCGAATCCATATCAGCTGAAGTGCCGACATATTCCAGATTCACCGTAGACGCGCGCATTGCAATTTTGGCGAAGCGGCTTGCACACACCGAGCCGCTGGCCATCACTTAATCGGCGGCGGCTGACAGCGCCTTCACGCCACTGCCGCCGCAACCGCTCTCGAGCACCAGGCAAATCCCAGCACCATCAGCAAGCCCAACCCTGCCATTGCCGCGCCAGCCAGAGAAATCGCCGGATAACCCAGCCCTGCATTGATCACCGCGCCGCCCAGCGCCGCACCAATCGCGTTACCCAGGTTGAAGGCGCCGATATTCACTGCCGAGGCCAGGTTAGGGGCGTCCTTGGCGGCTTCCATCACGCGCATCTGCAGCGGTGGCACCAGGGCGAAGCTGGCGAAGCCCCAGATCAGGATGGCAACGGCGGCCGGCAGCGGCCAGCGCATCAGTACGGTGAACGCCAGCAGGACCGCGATCAATACGCCCAGCGACACGATCAAGGTGCGATCGATCGAGCGGTCGGCGGCCTTGCCACCCCACAGGTTGCCCAGGGTCAGGCCTACGCCGAACAGCATCAGCATGGCGGTGATGTAGGCGGTGGAGGCGTGGGTCTCGCTGCTGAGGATCGGTGCGATATAGGTGAAGACGGTGAACATCGCTCCCGAGCCGACGACGGTGAGGGCCAGTGCGCCCAGCACCGGGCCACTGCCCAGCACGCGAATTTCGGCCATCACACCTGCGCCCTGTGGTGCCTTCAGGTTGGGCAGGGCGAACCACAGCGCGGCCATGACCGCGACGCCGAGGCCGGTAATGCCCCTGAAGGTGGTGCGCCAGCCGAACAGTTCACCAAACCAGGTGGCCAGCGGCACGCCGCCGATGGTCGCCAGGGTGAGGCCCATGAACATCGCCGCAACCGCACCGGCCCGTTTCTCTGGCGCGACCACGCTGGCGGCGACGATGGCGCCGACGCCGAAGAACGCGCCGTGGTTCAGCGAGGTCACCACCCTGGCGATCATGAGGCTGGCGTAGTCGGTCGCCAGGGCTGACATCAGGTTGCCCAGGGTGAAGATCGCCATGAGCCCGGTCAGCAGGTAGCGCCGGGGAATCCTGCCGGTGGTCAGGGTCATCAGCGGCGCGCCGAGCAGCACGCCCAGGGCGTAGGCGCTCACCAGCAGGCCTGCGGCGGGAATCGACACTCCGAGGTCCGCCGCGATGCCCGGCAACATGCCCATGGGGGCGAACTCGGTAACGCCGATGCCGAAGGCACCCATGGCGAGTGCAACAAGGGGGGGATTGATACGCATGGAAGGCTCCTTATCTATGCCGGCAATGCTACGATCCAGCCTTTTCAGGCGGTAGATAGCATTTTTGGCAATCACCTTTGCGTAAGAGGCACAAATGGACTTCAACGGCAGATCCGGTGAAATGCTGGTGTTCGCCAGCGTGGCGCATGCGGGCAGCCTGTCGGCGGCCGCGCGGGCACTGGGGCTGACGCCCTCGGCGGTGAGCCGGATCATCGCGCGTACCGAGCAACGTCTTGGCACCCGGCTGCTGTTGCGCACCACCCGTGCAATCACCTTCACCGCCGAGGGCGAGGCGTTCCTGCGTGGCGCCCGACGTATCCTGGCCGACATGGACGAGGTGGAAGCCGCGATCGCCGACCAGGGCGTGCCCAGGGGCCGATTGCGGGTCAGCGCCGCCCTTGGGCATGGGCGGCAGACCATCGTGCCCTTGGTGGCCGCATTCAGCGAGCGCTATCCGAACATCGTCGTCGACCTCGCCCTTGGCGACGAAGTGGTCGACATTCTCGGTGGCCAGGCCGACGTGGCAATACGCTTCGGCCATCTGCCCGACAGCCCGCTGACTGCGCGCCGGCTGGGCGACACCGGCGAGGTCGTGGTGGCATCGCCCGAGTACCTGCAGCGCCACGGTACTCCCCAGGAGCCGGAAGACTTGCTGCGCCACAACTGCCTGGGCTTCAACTTCCGGCGTGCCGAGCCCAACTGGCCGTTCATCCGTGACGGCAAGGCATTTTCCCTGAAGGTCAGCGGCAATATCGAATGCAGCAGTGGTGAAGCGCTGGCGCAGCTTGCACGAGTCGGTGCCGGCATTGCGCGCATCGGCGAGTTCACCGTAAGCGAGGATTTACAGCGCGGCGACCTGGTGCCTCTGTTGCAGGCCTGGAATCCGGGCGACCGGGAACCGATCCATGCGGTGTTCGTCGGTGGCTCGGCCATGCCGGCGCGGGTGCGATTGTTCGTGGATTTCCTGCTGGAACATCATCGGATGTGAAAGGGGTGGCTGGGGCCTGGAGTGTCAGGCCACATCCTGTGCGGCGAGGTTGCAATACTGGCCTTTGAAATACAGCAAAGGTTGCGCGGTGCTGACCTCTTGCAAGTCCAGCGCTTTCACTTCCCCAATCACGATCAGGTGATCGCCGGCGGCATGCTCGGCGTGAATCTCGCAATCGATCCAGTGCAGGCTGCCGGTAATGATCGGGTTGCCCAGCGGCGAGTGCTGCCACTCGACGCCTTGCCACTTGTCCGTGCCTTTACGGGCGAACTGGTTGGAAATCGCCATCTGATCGCCTGACAGGATGTTGACTGCGAAGCGACCAGCCTGGCGAATCCTGGGGTAGCTGGCCGACCCGGACATGACGCTGAATGACACCAGCGGCGGACTCATCGACACGCTGTGGAACGACTGGCAGGTGAAGCCAATCGGTTCCCCGTCAATGTGCGATGTGATCACCGTGATACCGGAAGCGTAGTGCCCGAGGGCCTTGCGAAAGCTCAATGGCGCGATGGGCGTGCTGGAAAGTGGCATGGCAGGTCCTGAAATTGGGTGCAGCGCGCAAGTGTCGAGAACGTTCGCTGACGCCCGATCATCCTGGTTGCCCGGGGAGCCATGTGGGAGGCTCCCCGAACGTTGCGTCAACGCGCGTTCAAGAGCTCGCGGCGGACGATGTCTGCGCCTGCGCTCAGGGCGCTGAGCTTGCCCCTGGCCACTTGGCGAGACAGAGGCGCCATGCCGCAGTTGGTGCAAGGGTAGAGCTTGTCGGCGTCGACGAACTGCAGCGCCTTGCGTAGGGTGTTGGCGACTTCCTCTGGGGTTTCGATGGTGTTGGAGGCCACATCGATGGCGCCGACCATCACTTTCTTGCCCCGGATGAGTTCGATCAGATCCATGGGGACATGGGAGTTGTGGCATTCCAGCGAGATCATGTCGATGCTGGACTTCTGCAGCTTGGGGAAGGCTTCCTCGTATTGCCGCCATTCCGACCCCAGGGTCTTTTTCCAGTCGGTGTTGGCCTTGATGCCATAGCCATAGCAGATGTGCACGGCTGTCTCGCACTTCAGGCCTTCGATCGCCCGTTCCAGGGTGGCGACACCCCAGTCATTGACCTCGTCGAAGAAGACGTTGAAGGCCGGTTCGTCGAACTGGATGATGTCGACGCCGGCAGCTTCCAGCTCCCGGGCTTCCTGGTTGAGGATCTTGGCGAATTCCCAGGCCAGTTTTTCACGACTCTTGTAGTGGCTGTCATACAGCGTGTCGATCATGGTCATGGGGCCGGGCAGGGCCCACTTGATCGGTTGCCGGGTTTGCTGGCGCAAGAACTTGGCATCTTCGACAAAGACCGGCTTCTGCCGAGCCACGGCACCGACAACCGTAGGGACGCTGGCATCGTATCGATCACGAATCCTGACGGTCTCGCGTTTCTCGAAATCGACGCCGCTGAGGTGTTCGATGAACGTGGTGACGAAGTGCTGGCGTGTCTGTTCGCCGTCGCTGACGATATCGATACCTGCCTGTTGTTGCTCATGCAGCGACAAGCGCAGGGCATCTTGCTTGCCTTCGAGCAACGCGTCATCTTGCAATTTCCAGGGGGACCAGAGTGTTTCGGGCTGGGCCAGCCAGGAAGGTTTTGGCAGGCTGCCGGCAGTGGAGGTGGGGAGCAGTTTGTTCATGAAAGATTACCTTGTCTATCCGGATGATCAAAAGGTGTAGTTGGCCGACCACTGCTCGAGCAGGCTCTGGTAGGGTTTGATGAATTGCTCCTCAACGAACTTACCCTGCTCAATGGCGAGCTGGCTGCGCTCCTCTCGATCATAAACAATGCGCGTCAACGAATAATCCTGGTGCTGCAGGCTTGGTTGATAAGACTTGCCGGCTGCGGAGTTGGCGTTGTAAATCTCAGGTCGATAGATTTTCTGGAAAGTATCCATCGTGCTGATGGTGCTGATCAGTTCAAGGTTGCTGTAGTCGCCGAGCAAGTCGCCGGTGAAGTAGAAGGCCAGGGGCGCGACACTGTTGGGCGGCATGAAGTAACGAACCTTCAGTCCCATCTTCTTGAAATAGGCATCGGTCAGGGAGTACTCGTCCTGCTGGTATTCGACGCCCAGCACGGGATGCTGGTTTTCTGTGCGATGGTAAGTCTTGCTGCTCGAGACGCTCAGGCAGATGACCGGTGGCTTGCTGAAATTTTCTTTGTAGGTGCTCGAGTTGACGAAGTGCTTGAACAGCTTTCCGTGCAGGTCGCCGAAATTCGCTGGCGTGCTGAATCCGGGCCGATCCTTGTTGTGCGCCAGCAGCAGTACGCTGAAGTCATAGTCGCGCACATAAGAAGAGAAATTATTCCCCGTGATGCCCTCTATACGCTCGCCGGTCTTGCGGTCGACGATATTCGTCTTCAGGATTTCAATCAGGGGGAGGGCATGTTCACTGCTTTCGCGCTCGATACTCATCTCGACGGAAATGATTTCAAGTTCGACCGCATAGCGATCGCCTTTCGGGTTGTCCCAGTTCGCCAGCGCGTTGAACCGGTTGTTGATCATGTTCAAGGTGTTGCGCAGGTTCTCTTGACGACTTTCCCCGCGCGCCAGATTGGCGAAGTTGGTGGTAATGCGCGTGTTGTCCGAGGGGCGATAGTTTTCGTCGAAACTAATGCTCTTGAGAGTGAATGCAAACGCCTTGTTCATCGTGATCTGCTGCCCTGGTTCCTGAGCTCAAGTCTGAATTTATTTCAGCGCTTTCCAGTATTCTGGTTTCTGCTCGACGGTATTTGAAATGTGCTTGAATGGGGCGTATTTTATGTGTGCTCGCAACTTGAGTGAAATTGAATTGATTTCACAAGAACTTTAATTTTGCTCATGATGTCGTGCGAGTTCAGCTGCAGATGCCCCTGCCATGCAGGCATCACTGATTCGTGCTGGCTTTCATCAGGGCTGGCGTATTCAAGCGTGGTTGGCGAATCCCGCTGCATTCCAGCTACTTACCGTCCGCTCACTTTCGGCACGTCGCGTGCTCTTTCCATCAGGCCAACAGCAGGGCGTGGTGGTTGATCTGGGCGTTGCGCATCTCAGGGACAACCGCTGTTGATCACGGCTGCGAGCCCAGGCGCTGTACGAACAGTTTTGTGGGAGAAGACCCCCACGACGATGGATGACCCTGCTTTTCGTACAGAGCCTTGCTGCTACGCCGGCCCGGGAGGGCAGGGGCCTGTAGTCCGTGAAGCGATCACGCGTGCCAATCAGCCATTGAGCCAGGCTCGCATTGAGGCTGCCGGTGACGGCATCCTCGTTGCACTCCTCGCCCATGAAGGCCCTGACTTCCACATCCGCCTGCGCATCGGGGCCCGTCCACGGGGCAATGACGCCGACATTCAGCCCGCGCAGCGCGGCGTAATCGGGCTGGATGGCCAGTGAGAGCGGCATTCAGTCTCCGTGACGGCCATGGGTGGAGCTTCGAGGCAGGTCCTGCCGGTGTCTGCGCAAACCGGCAGGGCCAGTTCGTACTTATACCTCCGGCGGTAGCGTCAAGCCGAAGCAGGCCAGTGCCAGCAGCAGCGCGCCGATCACGATGAACACATAATTGAGCGCGCTGAACCGAGCGTTGCCATGCCCCTCGGGATCGCCCGCCGCGGCGTTCAGGCCGCGCTGGCCACGCCAGGTGATCCAGGCGGTGACCGGCAGTATCGCCAGGCTGGCGGCGTCGGTCAGGGGAAAGCCGATGTTCTTGCGGACCAGGGCGTCGAGCAGGTTGCTGATGAGCATCGCCACCACGAACAGCGTCGCCAGGGTTCCCGGGCGCCACTCGAATGCACGGCCGTCCTGCTTGAGCCGGTTATCGGCCTGGCGGTACAGCGAGTGGGTGAAGAAAATGGAAAAGAACGCCCGGGCCACGGGCCATAGGCGTTCGCCGCTGCTGCGCTCGAAACATTTCCAGTTCTTGTATGCCCAGTACAGCTGGTAAAGACCCAGGGTGAGGATGTACAGGGTGAAGAACTTGCCGCGGGACACCACGTAGAACGGTGGTTGCTCGGTTTCCCGGGCCGGGGCGGTCAGTTCGGATGGCGACGGGGCATGCAAGTTGTCAGACACGGACACTCCATTGTTGGGGTCTGGAAAAGGGGGGCCACATTACCCCAGCCTGCCGTGCAACACCACCGCCCGCAGCGTGGGCGTCGTCTTTACGGCGCGAGTCGCCAGGCCGCTCGCATGGCTGGACGGTGTTGCCGATACGCCACAGTTTTTAACAATCCTTTGCAAAACTCCTGAAGTCGTCGAGCGGTCGTGGTTGCTAGGGTGCACATCCTCCAAAGCCTCTCGAGTCTTCCCATGAGAACCGTGTTCCCGCCACGCCTGCTGTGGCTGGTTGGTTGCCTGGCCGTCAGCCCGGTCCACGCCACCAGCTTCGTCCTGACCACCGATATGACCGTCAGCCTGACCATGGGTACCAGCCAAGGCACCAGCAGTTCATTCAAGGACGACAAGATCGTGCTGGCCGCCAAGGATGATGCCGCCGCTTTCGTCGCCAGTGACGGTGCCATTCGTGGGGCGCGCATGGAGGCGGCATTGCTGCGCATTCGCCAGGTGCTCGCTGATCCCGACCTGTCGGACCAGACCCTGGCCCGCGCGATCCTCTCGCTCTGATCCGGCAGCCTAGGCCCGCGGCGCCTCCTGCCCGAACACCTCGCGCAGGCGCTCCAGGTAGCGTCGTGCGCCCAGGCCCAGGGGGCGGGACTTGATCCAGATGACATCGACCCACAGCCGCAACCGGCTGGCCATGTTGTCGAAGCGCACCTGCGCCAGCGCTCCCGAGGCGATCAGGGGTTGCACCAATGGCTGCGGCAGATACGCCCAGCCCAGGCCGGACTGCACCAGTTCCAGCGTGGCCAGGTAGCTGTCGGTCAGCCAGATCCGCCGCGACAACACCATGCGTGGATCGGAGCCGGTGGGCTTGCCCGACGCCACGATGATCTGCCGCTGCTCGGCGATCCGCTCCTCGGGCCAGGGCGTGGCATTGTCGTGGCCGACCGAGTGGTGCGGCGAGGCCACGGCTAC
Organism: Pantoea sp. Cy-639; assembly: GCF_011752525.1. GTDB lineage: Bacteria > Pseudomonadota > Gammaproteobacteria > Pseudomonadales > Pseudomonadaceae > Aquipseudomonas. The sequence goes on from NZ_VWXI01000013.1 coordinate 149,710, forward strand.
CAGCAACTGGCTGCCGGCCTCGAGAAAGGATTCGCGTTCGTCGATGCCGGGCCGCTCGAACACCAGCGCCAACTGCACGCTGCCCTCGTGCAGCAGGCGAATGGCTTCGGTCTGGGTCGCCGAGCGCACTTCGATCTCCAGGTTCGGAAATTCCCGGGCCAGTACCTCCAGCGGCAGGCTCCAGCGCCCGGTCTGCAGCTCGGGCGCCATGGCGATGCTCAGGCGTTTCTCCAGCCCCTGGTGCAACTGCAGGGCCTGGGCATCGAGCAGGTTCAACTGGCAGATCACCTGCCTGGCCTGGGGCTCCAGGGCCAGGGCGGCGCTGGTGGGCAGGGCCTTGCGCGTGGCGCGGTCGAACAGCACCAGGTCGAGCTCGGCCTCCAGTTGGGCAATCGCCATGCTTACCGCCGAGGGCACGCGCCCGAGCTTGCGCGCGGCGGCCGAGAATGAGCCGCCTTCCAGCACGGCGAGGAAGATGGCGAGGGAATCGCTGGTAAAGGCCATGGGTGGCGAACCTGGGATAAGCGTGTGCGAATGACCGAGATGATGAACACAAAGGCCTGCCGCCGACAACTGCGGCCCTGCGCAAGGCTGTGCTGGGCCGCTGGGATCACAGGCCTTCGCCGAGGATCCGGTCGATGCTGTCGACGAAGAAGTCGACGCTGGCGCGGGTGGTGCACATCGGTGGCTTGATCTTGAGGATGTTCAGGTAGTCGCCGGTCGGCTGCATGAAGATCCCCAGTTCGCGCAGGCGGTCGCAGAGGATCATGGTCTCCTCGGTCGCCGGTTCCAGCGTCTGGCGGTCGCGCACCAGTTCCAGCCCCAGGTAGAAGCCTGAGCCATGGGCGGCGCCGGCCAGCGGATGCTTGTCCACCAGCGCTTGCAGGCGTGCCTTGAAGTGGCGGCCGATATCACGGGCGTTGTCCCACAACCCTTCGTCGCGCAACACGTCGAGCACCGCCAGGCCGATGCGGCAGCTGACCGGGCTGCCGCCGGCGGAGGAGAAGAAGTAGCCCTGCGCCTCCAGCGCCTCGGCGATCTCGTGGCGGGTGATCACCGCGCCCAGCGGCTGGCCGTTGCCCATGCCCTTGGCCATGGTGATGATGTCCGGCACCACGCCTTGTTCCTCGAAGCCCCAGAAATGTTCACCCAGGCGCCCGTAGCCCACCTGCACCTCGTCGGCGATGCACACGCCGCCGCGTTGGCGCACCTTGGCGTAGGCCTCGCGCAGGTAGCCGGCCGGCAGGGCGATGCCGCCTGCGTTGCCGTACACCGGCTCGCAGATCATCCCGGCCAGTTGACGACCGCTGGCGTCGAGCTCGGCGAGCTTGGCATCGACGTCGCGCAGGTAGCCGGCGGCGCTGTCGGCGCCACGGAAGCGGCCGCGGAAGGTGTTCGGCGCTTCCAGCGGATGCACCCAGTCCGGACGGGTTTCCAGGGCCTGAGGATTGTCGGCGATGGAGGTGGAGATCGCGTCGGTGGCCACCGACCAGCCGTGGTAGGCCTCGAGCACGCTGAGCAGGTCGCGCCCGCCGCTGTAGGCCCAGGCCAGGCGGATGGCCAGGTCGTTGGCCTCGGTACCGCTGTTGACCAGGAACACCCGGTCGAATCCGGGGGGCGCCAGGGCCAGCAGGCGCTCGGAGAACTCGGCGATGGCCGCGTAGTGGAAGCGTGAGTTGGTGTTGACCAGCGACCACTGGCGCGCCGACTCGCTGGCCATGCGCGGGTGGCCGTGGCCGAGCACCGCGACGTTGTTGAGCATGTCCAGGTACGAGCGGCCCTGCAGGTCGATCAGGTAGTTGCGCCAGCCACGCTCGATCTGCGGCGGTTGGCTGTAGTAGTGCTTCTGCGAACGGGCGAAGCTGGCCTCGCGGCGGGCCAGCAGCGCCTGCGCGTCCGGCAGGGGCTCGGCGTCGCAGTCGAAGCCCAGCAGTGCCCGGGGCGAGGGGCACAAGGCCAGCCAGGCGTCGGCATGGGACGGCCTGGCGAACGAGGGCGGCTGGCACTTGTCGGTCACGCACAGCCGTAGCTCGAGCAAACCGCAGCTGACGCCGAGCGACTGGCCTTTTTCCAGGGCCTGGCCGTCCCGCGGTGCCTCTTCCAGGCCGTTCAGCCACAGGCTCCAGTGCGCCGTGCGCAGGTAGCCGCGGTTGTCGCCGGTACGCAGCCAGACGCCGGCCTGGGGGGCCTGCAGGTGGGTGCCCGGTAGCAGGTTGAGGTGCACGCCAAGGGCGCAGGTGGCGGGCTCGTCGGGCCGGTCGACGTGGGTCTGGGACAGGCGGTACTGGCCATGCAGGCTGCTGGCCGGAGCCGGTTGCGCCATCAGCGTGCGGGTGTCGAAACCGGGCTGCTCCCAGTTGCCCGCGTCACAGTGCGGGCTGAGCACGCCCAGGTCGACCCGGGTCACGGCTTGTCCGGCGAGGGTCGGCAGCAATGGCGCGCAATCGCTGAAGTCCGGGGTGTCCGGCGTCTTGCCGGCGGCCAGCAGGATCGCCGCCTCCATCAGCTCCATCGGTACCGTGCAGGCGGTATCGAAGATTTCCCACTCGTGGGCGATGTTGTCGAGGATGTACTGATTGGAGGGCGCCACCGCCAGTTGCTGCTGGCTGCTCAGTACCAGCACCGCGGCACGGTTGAGCACCAGTGGCCACAGCGCGCGCAGTTCGGCGTCGTCCAGCGGGTTGATGGCCTGGTAGGCAGCGACTGCCGGCAGGATGCGCAGGGGGTCGCCTTGGGCATGATGCAGCAGGGCCGCGCAGGTCACCGACAGGTCGGCAATGCGCCAGGTGCGGCACAGGTCGCCGAAGTCGATGACCCCCTGCAACTGCCACTGGCGCTCGGCATCGCGGGCCCAGACGGTGTTGTCGTCGGTAATGTCCAGGTGCACTGCCTGGCTTGGCAGTTGCCTGGCGAGTGGTCGCAGGCGGTCATTGGCCTGGCGGGTGATGCGCTCGAGCTGCTGGCGTCGCTCGTCTGCGGGAAGCGTGGGCAGCAGGTGCTCGACCAGCGCCTGGGCGTGGCGTGGGTCCCATTGCAGGGTGCGCTCCAGGCCGGGGTGGTCGAAATCGGCGAGGGCCAGGTCGACCCGGGCGCACAGTGCGCCCAGTTCGGCTACCAGCCGTGGCGACAGATGTTCGAGCCAGGTCAGCGGCTGGCCTTCCATGTAATCGAGCAGCCTGGCGCGCAGGGGCTGGCGATCCACCTCCAGTGCCAGCAGGGTGGCCTCGCCGCTGCGGCTGGGGTGTACCGCCGGGGTTGGCAGGCCGTGCTCGCGCAGGTGGGCCAGGGCTGCATGCTGGGCTTGCAGCTCGACTTCGGCATAGTTGCCGTGGCAGACCTTCAGCACGAAACGCCCGTGGTCGCTGTCGACTCGATAGTTGAGGTCCTGTTGGCTGCCCAGCGGCTGCACGGTGGCGCTCAGGGCATAGTGCAGTTGCAGCAAGGCCTGGGCCTGGGGAGCATCGAGCGTAGGGCCAGGCTGGTTGGCGCGCTCGATCAGCAGGGCTGGGCATGCCGAGGCGTGGGGGGCGCAGGCGGGCGAAACGCAAGGGGCGAGCGGGGAAGGCATGGCGTGCACCGTATTGGCAGGCAGGTGCAGCCACTCTATGTCTGGCCAGGCTGATGACAAAAGACGATGGTCGTCAGTATTCCTGACAACCGCAAGGCGCAGGCTGGCGCTGAGGCAGGTGTGTCGGGTTCGTCGGGCGCTAGCCGCACCACGCCTTTTATGGATAATGGCGGCGATCTTCATCGCACGATGGGCGCAATTAGCAAATGTCTGGGCTGTCAGTGAGAAAATACGACTATATCGACGCGCTTCGCGGCCTGGCCATCGCCCTGGTGGTGCTGGTGCATGCCTCGCAGCAGGTCAAACCGCTGTCGCAGTGGCTGCAGCAGTTTATGGACGAGGGCGCCCGAGGCGTCCAGCTGTTCTACATTGCCAGTGCCGTGACCCTGTGCATGTCCTGGGCGGCGCGGCGCGCCACCGACCTGCACCCGGTCCGCGACTTCTACCTGCGTCGGGTGTTCCGCATTGCGCCGATGTTCTACCTGGCGATCATCCTGTTCCTGCTGCTCAATGGCACCCATGCCAGCTATTTCGCCCCCAACGGCATCAGTTGGTGGTTCGTGCCGATGACCGCGCTGTTCCTCCATGGCTTGCACCCCGAGACCATCAACTCGGTGGTGCCGGGCGGCTGGTCGGTGGCGGTGGAGATGACCTTCTACCTGGTGTTCCCACTGCTGATGCGGGTGCGGCACATGGGCTGGCTGTTGCTGTTGCTGGTGGCCTCGCTGTGGCTGCAGCAGTACAACGCGACGCTCTCGGCGCTGGTCTTCCAGTATGAGGAGCGGCAGAAGTACCTGATCGACGGTTTCACCTTCTTCAACTTCATCGGCCAGTTCCCGGTGTTCGTGCTCGGGTTGATCACCTACCGCCTGCTGCCGGCGTGCGCGGCGTTCGGCTGGAAGGGTTGGACGCTGATGGGAGGACTGTTCCTGTTGCTGCTGGTGGAGTTCTGCTACCCGCGCCAGGCATTCGTCGAGCACCACGTGGTGGCCGGCGCGCTGTTCGCCCTGTTCACCCTGCTGCTCAGCGCGTATCCCGGCCGCTGGCTGGTGAACCGCGTCACGGTGTGGCTGGGCAAGCTCAGCTTCAGCATGTACCTGGTGCACATCGCCGTGCTCAAGGTCCTGAGCCTGTGGGGCGTGGGCGCCTGGTTCGGCGACGGCAACCTCAAGAGCCTGTGCTTCTTCGTGCTGGTTCTGGCGCTCACCGCGGGCCTGTCCTGGCTGACCTACCAGCGTGTCGAGAAGCCCGGTATCGCCCTCGGGCGCCGGCTGATCGAGCGGCTGGAGAGCACCGCCAGGCCGGCGCCGCAGGGCCAGGAGTCGACCCGATGAACGAGGCCGGCCCGCGCCTGAGCCTTGCACAGTCGCGCCAGCTCGATTCCCTGCGCGCGCTGTCGGCGTTCGTGGTGCTGCTCGGGCACACCTACCAGACCCTGCTGCTGCCGACCCTGCAGTCCTGGTTCACCGCCGTGGTACTGGCGGCGCAGATGGCGGTGATGGTGTTCTTCGTGCTCAGTGGCCTGCTGATCGGCAAGTCGGTCAGCAACAACCTGGCACGCCATGGCCGCTTCGACGCCGTGCGCTATTTCAAGGACCGTGCGTTGCGGCTGTATCCGCCGCTGCTGGCGGCCGTGGCGCTGATGCTCGGCCTCGGGCTGCTGGCGCCCCTGGTGTTTCCATCAGGGACCTCGAACTTGCTGGAGATCGCCGGCGCGCAGTTCGTGCGTTCGTCGTTCGTGGTGGCGCCGAACGATGTGCTCGGGGCACTGACCTTCCTCAACGGCTTCGTGTACGAAAACCCGTCGAGCAACAGTCCGTTGTGGAGCCTGTCGCTGGAGTTCTGGTACTACGTGGCCGCCGCCGCGTTGTTCGTCTGGCGTGGCAACCGACTCGGCGCTGTCGCGCTGCTGGCGTTGGTGGCCTATGTGGCCCGCGCCAATCCGCTGTTCTGGCAACTGGCGCCGGTCTGGTTCGCCGGTTTCGGCCTGGCCTGGCTGCACACCCGCGGGCTGCTGCGCGAGCGCCTGTTCACCTGGCTGTTCGCGGTGATGAGCCTGGCCTTTGCCGGCGCCACGGCCTATGCCCTGTATCCCGACTGGTCGGGCAACCAGCTGGCGATGGCCAGGATCGGCCTGTTCCGCCTGGTGTCGGGGCTGTGGTTCGCCTGCTTCCTGGCCTTGCTGCTTGACGGGCGGGTGCGCTTCGGCACCTGGCTGTACCGCCACGCGGGGTACTCCTACACCCTCTATGTGATCCACTTCCCGATCATGCTGTTCGCCCTGGGGGTGTTCCAGCCGCGCATTCACGGCGATGCCCAGGCCTCGTGGCTGCTCAGCGCGGCGGTGGTGCTGGTGGCGCTGGTCGTCGCCTGGGCATTGAGCCGGGTCGTGGAGAACCGGACATTGCTGCGTGCTGGGCTGCGTGTGTTACGCAAGGGAGGGTCGAGCAAGGCCTCGGCCTGATCCGACGCCGTGGGTCGGTTTCAGGACGCGGCCTGTCGCTTGCACGCAACTGCTGCGTGACAGGGCTGCCATGCTTGCACGATGCCCGCAGGCTGAAGGCGCGAAGACGCACGGCCCGGGCGAAGAGGGCGACCGGGAGGCCTGCAGCCGTGGCAGGGCCGGATCGCCGCAGCCGAACACCGCCGGATCGGTTCCGTAGCGCGGGCATATCCGGGAGAGCGAGGTCCGCTGTATGCCTGATGAGTCCGACTACCTGCCCTTGATCCAGCGCGTCCTGCTCCGCGAGCAGCAGACCCCCGGCGCGTTGTTGCCGATCCTCCACGCCATCCAGGCCGGTATCGGCCATATCCCCGACGTCGCCATCGCCGAGATCGCCCACGCCCTCAATCTCAGCCAGGCCGAGGTGCGCGGGGTGATCAGCTTCTATCACGACTTCCGTACCACGCCGCCGGCCCGACATACCTTGCGCCTGTGCCGCGCCGAGTCCTGCCGCAGCCGCGGTGCCGAGGCGCTGGCCGCGCAATTGCGCGAGCAACTGGGGCTGGATGATCACGGCACCAGCGCCGACGGTGCGTTGAGCCTGCGCCCGGTCTACTGCCTGGGCGCGTGTGCCTGCTCGCCGGCGCTGGAACTCGATGGCCAGTTGCACGCCCGGGTCACCCCCGAGCGCCTGCGGGCGCTGGTGGCCGGTTGCCGTGAGGAGGCCAAGGCATGTTGAGCCTGTGCATCCCCTGCGACTCCGTTGCCCGTGCGGTCGGCGCCGACCAGGTGGCCGCGGCCTTGGCCCGCGAGGCCGAGCGCCGGCAGTTGCCGTTGCGTATCCAGCGCACCAGTTCACGTGGCCTGTACTGGCTCGAGCCGCTGGTCGAGCTGGACAGCGACGACGGGCGGCTGGGCTTCGGCCCGGTTGGCGTCGACGACGTGCCAGGCCTGCTCGATGCGCTGGTCGGTGATCCGGCCAGCCATGACCTGGCACTGGGCCCCGTGGCGGACATCCCGTACCTGAAGACCCAGCAGCGCCTGCTGTTCGCCCGGGCTGGCATCACCCGGCCGCTGTCGCTGGACGATTACCATGCCCATGGCGGTTTTGCCGGGCTGCGCCAGGCGGCGCTGCTGGAGGCCGACGAGGTGGTCGCCGCGGTGCTCGACTCCGGCCTGCGTGGCCGAGGTGGGGCGGCGTTCCCGGCGGGTATCAAGTGGCGCACCGTGCGCCAGGCCCAGGCCGCGCAGAAGTATGTAGTGTGCAACGCCGACGAGGGCGACTCCGGGACTTTCGCCGACCGCATGCTGATGGAAGGCGACCCGTTCCTGCTGATCGAAGGCATGCTCATCGCCGGTCTCGCGGTAGGGGCGAACAAGGGCTACATCTATGTACGCTCGGAGTACCCGGATGCCATCGGCGTGCTGAACGAAGCCATCCTGCTGGCCCGCGAGGCCGGCTACCTGGATGTGGCCGGTCAGGGCCTGGCCTTCGACCTCGAGGTGCGGGTCGGGGCCGGCGCGTACATCTGCGGCGAGGAGACCGCGCTGCTCGATTCGCTCGAAGGCAAGCGCGGCATCGTCCGGGCCAAGCCGCCGCTGCCGGCGCTGGAGGGCCTGTTCGGCCAGCCGACCCTGGTGCACAACGTGCTCACCCTGGCGTCGGTGCCGATCATCCTGGCCCGCGGCGCGGCGTTCTACCGTGATTTCGGCATGGGCCGCTCGCTGGGCACCTTGCCGTTCCAGCTGGCCGGCAATGTCCGCCATGGCGGGCTGGTGGAGCGGGCTTTCGGCCTGACCCTGCGCGAGCTGGTCGAAGACTACGGCGCCGGCACCGCCAGCGGCCGGCCGGTCAAGGCGGCGCAGGTCGGGGGGCCGCTGGGCGCCTGGGTGCCACCGGCGCAGTTCGACACGCCGCTGGACTACGAGGCGATGGCGGCCGTCGGCGCGATGATCGGCCACGGCGGCGTGGTGCTGGCCGACGACACCCTGGACATGGCCGGCATGGCCCGTTTCGCCTTGCAGTTCTGCGCCGAGGAGTCTTGCGGCAAGTGCACGCCGTGCCGGATCGGCTCGACCCGCGGGGTGGAACTGATCGACCGGCTGATCGCCAGCAGCGATCCGGCCTATCGCGAGAACCAGGCCGGGCTGCTGCGCGAGCTGTGCGACACGCTGCAATACGGCTCGCTGTGCGCCATGGGCGGGATGACTCCGTATCCGGTGGCCAGCGCCCTCAAGCATTTTCCTGCCGATTTCGGCCTGGCCGACCCGGAGGCCGCGCAATGATCAAGCACTTCGATCCCAACCAGGACATCGACCTGGGTACCCCGGCGCGCGTCAGCGACGTGCAGGTCAGCCTGGTCATCGACGGTCGCGCCATCAGCGTGCCCGCCGGTACTTCGGTGATGCGCGCCGCGGCCATGCTTGGCACCGCCATCCCCAAGCTGTGCGCCACCGATAGCCTCGAGGCCTTTGGCTCGTGCCGCCTGTGCATGGTCGAGATCGATGGCATGCGTGGCTACCCGGCCTCCTGCACCACGCCGGTCGGCGAAGGCATGGTGGTGCGCACGCAGACGCCGCGCCTGGCCGACCTGCGCCGCAACGTGATGGAACTGTACATCTCCGACCACCCGCTGGACTGCCTGACCTGCTCGGCCAACGGCAACTGCGAACTGCAGACCGTCGCCGGCCAGGTCGGCCTGCGTGAGGTGCGCTATGGCTACGACGGCGCCAATCACCTGGCCGAGCAGAAGGACGTGTCCAACCCGTATTTCGACTACGACCCCAGCAAATGCATCGTCTGCAACCGCTGCGTGCGGGCCTGCGAGGAGATCCAGGGCACCTTCGCCCTGACCATCACCGGACGCGGTTTCCAATCGCGGGTGGCGGCGGCCGGCGGCGACGACTTCCTCGATTCCGAATGCGTGTCCTGTGGCGCCTGCGTGCAGGCCTGTCCGACCGCGACCCTGAGCGAGAAGAGCCTGGTCCGGCTGGGCCAGCCCGAGCGTGCGGTGATCACCACCTGCGCCTACTGCGGTGTGGGCTGCTCGTTCCGTGCCGAGATGAAGGGCGACCAGTTGGTGCGCATGGTCCCGGACAAGAACGGCGGTGCCAACCACGGCCACGCCTGCGTCAAGGGCCGCTTCGCCTGGGGCTATGCGACGCATCCGGACCGCATCACCACGCCGATGATCCGCAAGCGCCTGGAAGACCCATGGCAGGAAGTCAGCTGGGACGAGGCGGTGACCTACGCCGCCAGCGAGCTGCGCCGCATCCAGCTCAAGTACGGACGAGACTCCATCGGTGGCATCACCTCCAGCCGCTGCAGCAACGAAGAGGCCTACCTGGTGCAGAAGCTGGTGCGCACGGCGTTCGGCAACAACAACGTCGACACCTGCGCGCGGGTCTGCCACTCGCCCACCGGCTACGGTCTCAAGCAGACCCTGGGCGAGTCGGCCGGGACCCAGAGCTTCGACTCGGTGATGCTGGCCGACGTGATCCTGGTGATCGGCGCCAACCCCACTGACGCCCACCCGGTGTTCGGCTCGCAGCTCAAGCGCCGCCTGCGCCAGGGCGCGCGGCTGATCGTCATCGACCCGCGGCGCATCGACCTGGTCGACTCGCCCCACGCCCGCGCCGAGTTGCACCTGCAACTGCGCCCGGGCACCAACGTGGCGATGCTCAATGCCCTGGCCCATGTGATCGTCAGTGAAGGCTTGCTCGACCAGCATTTCATCGATGCACGCTGCGAAACCGAGGATTTCGCCCGCTGGCGTGACTTCGTCAGCCTCGCAGAGAATGCCCCGGAAGTGCTCGGCCCGGTGTGCGGCGTGCCCGCCGAGCAGATCCGCGCCGCCGCACGGCTGTACGCCACGGGCGGCAACGCGGCGATCTACTATGGCCTGGGGGTCACCGAACACAGCCAGGGCAGCACGGCGGTGATGGGTATCGCCAACCTGGCCATGGCCACCGGCAACATCGGTCGCGAAGGGGTGGGGGTGAACCCGCTGCGCGGGCAGAACAACGTGCAGGGCTCCTGCGACATGGGCTCGTTCCCCCACGAACTGCCTGGCTACCGGCACATCTCCAACCAGAGCGTGCGAGCCGAGTTCGAGCAGGCCTGGGGCGTGAGCTTGCAGCCGGATCCTGGGCTGCGCATTCCCAACATGTTCGAGGCTGCGCTGGATGGCAGTTTCAAGGCGCTGTATTGCCAGGGCGAGGACATCGCCCAGAGCGACCCCAACACCCAGCACGTCACCGCCGCGTTGCTGGCGATGGAGTGCGTGGTGGTGCAGGACATCTTCCTCAACGAGACGGCCAAGTTCGCCCACGTGTTCCTGCCGGGCAGCTCGTTCCTCGAGAAGGACGGCACCTTCACCAATGCCGAGCGGCGTATCTCGCGGGTCCGCAAGGTGATGCAGCCGCTGGCCGGCAAGGCCGACTGGGAGGCCACCGTGGCCCTGGCCAGCGCCTTGGGCTACCCCATGCACTACCGCGACCCGTCCGAAATCATGGATGAGATCGCCCGTCTCACCCCGAGCTTCCACCGCGTCAGCTACGCCGAGCTCGAGCGCCACGGCAGCCTGCAATGGCCGTGCAACGACGCCGCGCCCGACGGTACGCCGACCATGCACATCGACCAGTTCGTGCGCGGCAAGGGGCGCTTCATGCTCACCGGCTACGTGCCCACCGATGAAAAGGTCAATAGCCGCTACCCCTTGCTGCTGACTACCGGGCGCATTCTCAGCCAGTACAACGTCGGTGCCCAGACCCGGCGTACCGGTAACGTCGCCTGGCACGACGAGGACCGCCTGGAAATCCATCCCAGCGATGCCGAGAGCCGTGGCATCGGCGAGGGTGACTGGGTGGGCGTGGGCAGCCGCGCCGGCCAGAGCGTGCTGCGTGCCAAGGTCAGCGCACGGGTGGCGCCGGGGGTGGTGTACACCACCTTCCACTTCCCCGAGTCCGGGGCCAACGTGATCACCACCGACAACTCCGACTGGGCGACCAACTGCCCGGAATACAAGGTGACCGCGGTGGAGGTGGTGAAGGTGTTCGAGCCTTCGCAATGGCAGAAACGCTACCAGCGCTTCAGCGACGAGCAGCAGCGCCTGCTCCAGCAGCGGCGTCAGGCCGAAGGTGCCGACAAGGTGGAGGTGCGCCGATGAGCAGCGACAACCTGGTCAAGATGGCCAACCAGATCGCCCATTATTTCGACAGCGAGCCGGATCGAGCCAAGGCGGTGCAGGGGGTGCGGCAGCACCTGCAGAGTTTCTGGACGCCGGCGATGCGCCAGCAATTGGCGGCCTGGCTCGAGACGCATGCAGGGGAGGGGGAGCGGCTCGACCCGAAGGTGCGGGAGGCGTTGTAGCCGCCGTACCGGCCTTGCCGGTGCCATCCCCGCAGCGCCTGTTTCGCCTGCCAGTTCGGTCAAGGGCACTGGCAGAAATAGACCAGCTCCGGATCCCCTTCGTCGAGGTGCTCGACAAACCCGCTCTCGACGAATCCCATCCGCGCCAGCAGGTGGCGCATGGGCAAGTTGGAGCGATTGGTGGAGGTGAACAGTTTTTGCCCCGGGCAATCGGCCTGTATCCATGCCACGAGCCCGGCCGCCAGACCGTTGCGCCGCTGCGCGTCGGCCACCATGACCATCTCGATGAACGCACAGCCGAAAAAGTGCCGGTGCGTTACCGCATAGGCGACCACCGCGCCCTGCGCCTCGGCCACCAGGCAACGGTAGTGCCTGAGCCAGTCGCCGATCTGCGCGGCACGCTGCGGATCCGTTCGGGCAACGCTGTCCAGCGCGATCATCGCGCTGCGGTCCTGGGGGCTGGCGGGGCGGATGGACATGCTCGGTTCCCTTGGAGAGCGACCTGGCGATTATCCATGGGCACAGGTCGCGCGCACAGCCTGTGACCCAGATGAAAAGTCCGTCATCTTTGCAGGCCTGAGGTAGCGCCGATGCTACGCTCGCGAAACCACCGTTGCGGATATCTACCATGGACATGAACTGGCACCAGGCCCTGCAAGAGAGCCTGAGCTGGCTGGCTATCGCCACAGGCATCACCTTTTTCTGCTTCACCGCCGTCGCCCTGCTGGCGGTGCGCTACACCCGCTGGGGGCGGCAGTTCTGGCAGTTGGCCGGGCCCTATTTCGACCGCCGCCGCAGTTGGCGGCCATTGCTGGCTTTCGCGCTGCTGCTGGTGCTGACGCTGTTCTCGGTGCGTCTGAACGTGCTGTTCTCGTTCTGGTACAACGGTTTCTACAGCGCCTTGCAGGGCCTGGACCAGACGGCGTTCTGGTTCCTGCTCGGAGTGTTCGCGGTGCTCGCCAGCATCCATGTGCTGCGTTCGCTGTTCACCTACTACGTGACCCAGGCGTTCAACATCCGCTGGCGGGTGTGGCTGACCGAGCGTCTGAGCGCCGACTGGATGCGCGGCGATGCCTACTATCGCGGGCAGTTCCTCGCCGAGCCGGTGGACAACCCCGACCAGCGTATCGAACTGGACATCAACGCCTTCGTCACCGGTTCGGTGTCCCTGGCGCTGGGCGCGGTGAGCGCGCTGGTCTCGCTGGTGGCCTTCACCGGTATCCTCTGGGGGCTGTCGGCGCCGCTGACCGTGGCCGGCATCGAGGTGCCGCGGGCGATGGTGTTCGCCGTGTATGTCTATGTGCTGCTGGCCACCTGGGTTGCCTTCCGCCTCGGCAAGCCGCTGATCCGTCTGAACTTCCTCAACGAAAAGCTCACCGCGAACTTTCGTTACGCGCTGATGCGCCTGCGCGAGAACGCCGAGAACATCGCCTTCTACCAGGGCGCGCAGGTGGAGCGGGGCACCTTGCTGGGCCGCTTCTTCGCGCTGATCGGCAATGCCTGGGCGCTGGTGTTCCGGAACCTGAAGTTCAGCGGCTTCAACCTGGGCATCAGCCAGGTCGCCGTGGTGTTCCCGTTCATTCTCCAGGCGCCACGGTTCTTCAGCGGCGCGATCAAGCTCGGCGACGTGATGCAGACCTCCCAGGCGTTCGGGCAGGTGCAGGATTCGCTGTCGTTCTTCCGTGAGTCCTACGACACGTTCGCCCAGTACCGCGCCACCCTGGACCGTCTGACCGGCTTCCTCGACGCCAACCAGCAGGCCAGCGCCTTGCCCCGGGTATTCAGCGAAAGCCAGCCGCGGGCCCTGGACATCAGCGGCTTGCAGGTGAGGCGCCCCGATGGCCATGCCCTGATCGCCGACCTCGACCTGAGCCTGCAGGCCGGCCAGGCCCTGCTGATCAAGGGGCCATCGGGCAGCGGCAAGACCACCTTGCTGCGCGCCCTGGCCGGGCTCTGGCCCTATGCCGAGGGCGAGGTGCGGCGGCCCATGGGCAACCAGGCACTGTTCCTTTCGCAGCGTCCGTACCTGCCCCTGGGCGACCTGCGCACCGCCATCGCCTACCCGGCGGACGCCAATCCCGAGCAGGACGCCCGCATGCAGCAGGCCCTGCGCCAGGTCAACCTGGCCCACCTGGCCGAGCGCCTGGACACCGCCAACGACTGGTCGCACATCCTCTCGGTGGGCGAGCAGCAGCGCCTGGCGTTTGCCCGGGTGCTGTTCAACCAGCCGCAGGTGGTGTTCCTCGACGAGTCCACCTCGGCGATGGATGAAGGGCTGGAGCATGCGGTGTATTCACTGCTGCGCACGGAAATGCCGGCGACCCTGCTGGTCAGTGTCGGGCACCGCAGTACCTTGGCGGGGTTCCACTCCCATCGCCTGGAAGTGGACGGGCAGGGTGGCTGGGCACTGCTGGAGCAGCAACCTTCGGTCGGAGCGCCAGCCTGACACCACACCCCCTGCGCTGTACGCAGGGAACAATGCCTTGCAGGGGCGGCTGAAGCCGCGCCTGCAGACGGCGCCGTAGTCCAGTCCCGGCGAGCTCGAGCCGGGCGTACGGGCGCTGGCAGGGAAACATTACCCTATCCCCGATCCTCTCCGAAGTCGGCAAACTGATTCTGAGCGATGGCTAATTGACGTCAATATGATGTCAATTTAATATCGCGCGCTTTATCGATTTTGCTCTTGCGACTTTCGAAGGATCGAGGATGTATCTCCCTGTTTCTGGTGCACGCCTGCGTGTCGTGCTGGCCAGCTTTTGCCTGTCCGCCGCGTTCAATACGGCGGTGGCCGCCCCCTTCAGCAACCCTGGCGACCAGGACCTGATCCGCGAACGGCAGAACCGCCTGCTGGAAGAGCAGCAGCGGCGCCTCGAAGAGCTCAAGCAGCTGCCCGGCGAACGTGCCGCGCCACCGCCGCCCTCGGATGCTGGCGAGGGACGCTGCTTCCCGATCGAGACCCTCGAGCTCAAGGGCGCCGACAGCCTGTCGGCGGGCGAGCGCGCGCGCCTGATCGCCCCCTACATCGGCCAGTGCCTGGGCGCGGTCCGGCTCAACGACCTGCTCAAGGTCATCACCGATCAGTACATCGCCAGGGGCCTGGTGACCAGTCGTGCCTACCTGCCCCAGCAGGACCTGTCGACCGGCCACTTGCAGGTGCTGGTGGTCGAGGGCCGTCTCGAAGGCCTCAAAGCCGCCGAAGGCAGCGGGATCGGCCCTCGTGAACTGGCCATGGCGTTCCCTGGCCGGGAAGGCGGGTTGCTCAACCTGCGGGAAGTGGAGCAACTGGTCGACCAGCTCAATCGGTTGCCGTCCAACCAGGCCAAGATGCAACTGACGCCCGGCCAGGCCGTCGGCGGCAGTGTCGTGCAGGTCGACAACAGTCGGCAAAAGCCCTGGCGTGCCGGCCTGTCGCGCAGCAACGACGGGCAGAAGAGCACCGGTGAACAGCAGTGGGGCGCATCCCTGGAGTGGGACAGCCCGTTGGGGCTGGCCGACCAGTTGCTCGTGCGTGGCGGTCACGATGCCATCAGCGATCACCAGAAGACGTCGAGCAACGCCATGCTCCACTACAACCTGCCGTTCGGCTGGTGGAACCTCAGCTACAGCTACAGCCAGAGCGACTACCGCTCGCTGGCACGCGCCGACGGCTATCCCTTCAAGTGGAGCGGCGACAGCCAGAACCACCAGTTGCGCCTGGAGCGGGTGATCCACCGCGACGCGCTCAGCAAGACCTCGCTGAACGCCGGCCTGGCCCACCTGCGCACCCGCAACTACATCGAAGACAGCAAGCTTGCCGCCAGCAGCAACCGCTTGAGCGAGGCGCAGTTCGGCATCAACCATGGCCGGCGGATCGGCGGTGCCTTCGTCAACCTCGACCTCGGCCTGCAGGACGGTGTCGGGGCACTGGGCGCCCAGGACCAGGACGAACGCGACAAGCATGGCAACCGCCAGCCCAACGCGCGCTACCGCAAGTACACCGCCACCGTCAGCTACTTGCAGCCCTTCAAGCTGGGCGGCGAGTCGCTGGTGTTCAGCAGCCTGGTCACGGCCCAGCGCAGCGAGGACATCCTGTTCAGCCCGCAGCGCATGAGCCTGGGCAGCCAGTCCTCGATCCGCGGCTACAAGGACCAGAGCCTGGCCGGCGACAGCGGCTACTACTGGCGCAACGACCTGCGCTGGAGCCGCCAGGTGGGCTGGGACTGGCTGCGCCCGGTGCTGGCCGAATACGGCGTCGGCCTGGGTTATGACCTGGGCGCCATCGACAACGGCCGCTACAACGCCGCCCAGCACGGGCGGATGTCCAGCGACTCCATCGAGCTGTTCACCCGTGGGCCCCACGTTGCCGCCAGCGTGACCTTCGCCCATTCCCTCGAGCGTCCGGACGTGGTGAGGGACGCTGAAGCCCCGGTCTACTTCCGCCTCGATTTCTTCCTTTAACACCGTTTCAACGCCGAGATGCCCGACATGGACGTTCGTCAGTTCACCTTCCTGGTTCGCCAGCCTTCCGCCGCCCTGAAACCGCGCGACACCTTCTGGGGCCTGTCCAAGCGCGGCCTGGCGTTCATGCTGGCGAACATGATGTTCTGGCAACCGTTGGTGGCGATGGCCGACGGCATCGTGGTCAACGGCAGTGCCACCAGTGTCGGCCAGGCCGGCAACGGCGTGCCGGTGATCAACATCGCCACGCCCAATGCCGCCGGCCTGTCCCACAACCGCTTCAGCGACTACAACGTCGGCCAGCAGGGGGTGATCCTCAACAACGCCACCGAGCGTACCCAGGCCACCCAACTGGGCGGCTTCGTCGTCGGCAACGACCAGCTCCATGGCCGCGCGGCGAACGTGATCCTCAACGAGGTCAACGGTACCCGCCCCAGCCAGCTCAACGGCTACACCGAAGTGGCGGGGCAGTCGGCCCATGTCATCGTCGCCAACCCCTATGGCATCACCTGCAACGGTTGCGGCTTCCTCAACACGCCACGCGCCACCCTCACCACTGGCCGGCCGGTGATCGAGAACGGCCAGGTGCAGCGTTACCAGGTCGAGCAGGGCAGCGTCGCCATCGAGGGCGCGGGGCTCAATGCCAGCAATGTCGACCAGTTCGAAATCATCACCCGCAGCGCCAGGATCAACGCCCAGCTCCAGGCTCGCCACCTGGCGGTGGTCGCCGGCGCCAACGACGTCGATGCCCAGAGCCTCAAGGCCACGGCACGGGCTGCCAATCCGGCGGACGCACCGCAGTTGGCCATCGACTCGTCGGCCCTGGGGGGGATGTACGCCGGGGCCATCACCCTGGTCGGGACCGAAGCGGGGGTGGGGGTCAAGCTCGACGGCCAGTTGATCGCCAGTGGCGGTGATATCCAGCTCGATGCCAATGGCCAGTTGCGCCTGGCCGAGGCCAAGGCGGAACAAGGCGCGGTCAAGATCACCGCCGGCCAGCTCGAGGCCCGGGGCGCGGTTTACGCTGGCACCGATCTGCAGGTCAAGACCCAGGGCGATCTGGACAACCGCCAGACCCTGGCCGCCGCCGGGCGCGTCAGCCTCGACAGCGGCGCTCGCCTGAGCAACCACGGCGTCATCGAAGCCGGAGTCAACCCCGACAGCAGCCGCAATACCACCGGTGACGTGCAGTTGCGCGCGCAGCGTCTGGACAACCGCGGACAGAGCGTGGTGGCCAGCCGCGACCTGCACATAGACGCCAGCCAGACCCTGGACAACCAGGGCGGTACCTTGAGCGCCCAGCGTCAGCTGACGGCCAGTGCCCAGACGCTGGACAACCGTGGCGGCGGCCGGCTGCTCAGCGCAGGTCGCAGCGATCTGCAAGCCCGCCACCTGCAAAACGGCCAAGGTGGGCTGATCAAGGCCGATGGCGCCATCGACGCCAGGGTCGGCCAGTTGGACAACAACGGCGGCGAGCTGTCCAGCCAGGGGACGCTGAGCGCCCAAGTGGCCAGCCTGGACAACCAGGCCGGCACGCTGACGGCCGGCCAACACCTGAACCTTGTGGCCAGCGGTGCGCTGAACAACCAGGGGGGACGAGTCTCCAGCCAGCAGACCCTGGACCTGACGGCCGGACAGGTAGACAACAGCAGCGCCGGGCGCATCGCCGCGGGCCAGGCCCTGGCGGCCCGCGTCAGCGGCCTGGACCAGCATGCTGGCGGTCACCTGACCAGCGCCGGGACATTGAGCCTGGACCTCGGCCACGGCCACCTGGACAACCAGGGCGGGCTGATTCGCGCACCTGCGGCGCTGCAACTGCTGAACCTCGCCAGTGTCGACAACCGTGGCGGGGAAATCGCCAGCGCCGCTGCTTTCACCCTGCAGGCCGACAGTCTCGACAACGGCCAGGGCAAGCTCCTCGGCGAGCAGGCGCTGACGGTACGCCTTGCCCGGGCGCTGGACAACCGCGGCGGCCTGCTCGCGGCCATGGCCCTGGATATCGGCGCCGCCAGCCTGGACAACCAGGGGGGACGCATCAGCGCCACGCAAGGCCTGGCACTGCAGCTTGGCGGGGCGCTGGACAACCGTCACGGCGAGATCCTCGGCGCCAGCACCACGCTGGGCAGTACGTCGCTGGACAATCGCCAAGGCCTGGTCCAGGGCGGGCAGCAACTGACCCTCGAACAGACGGGCACGCTGCTCAACCGTGAAGGTCGCCTGCTGGCCGGCCAGGCGCTGACGCTCGGCGCCGCCAGCCTCGACAACAGCCAGGGCACGCTCACCAGTGAAGGTGTGCTGCATGCCGTGATCCAGGGCCAGTTGCTCAACCAGGCCGGGCTGCTGGCGGGCAACACCCGCCTGCAACTGCACGCGGCCAGCCTGGACAACCAGGCCAAGGGACGGATCACCGCCAAGCAGGCGCTCGCCCTTGGCGTCGGCCAGTTCGATAACCGAGGCGGCAGCGTTTCCGCCCAGGGCACGCTGCACGCCGACGGCGCCCGGCTGGACAACCGCGAAGGGGGGCTGGTCAGTTCGGGCCAGGCCATGACCTTGGCGGTGCAGGCCGTGGACAACCGCGCAGGCGAAGTCTCCAGCGCCACCGACCTGACCTTGCTCGGCGCTGAACTGGACAACAGCAGCGGCGGCCGCCTGCTGGCCAACGGTGACTTGCGCCTGACCTTGCAGCGCCTGGACAACCACCTCAAGGGCCTGGTGTCCGGCCAGCGCATAGTCGATCTGCAGGCGCTGCAACTGGACAACAGCGAGCAGGGCAGCCTGTATGCCAAGCACGGCCTGTCGCTGCACCTGGGCGCCGGGCTGGACAACCGTCAAGGGACGCTGCGCAGCGATGCCGGCCTGACCCTGCAGGCTGCCAATGCCGACAATGACGGCGGCCGGGTCAGCAGTGCCGACGTCGACAACCAGCACGGCGAGATCTCCAGCCAGCAGGCCTTCATCCTGGCGGCCCGTAGCCTCGACAACAGCCAAGGCAAGCTGGTCAGCGACCAGGCCCTGACCCTGCGCGTCGAGCAACTGTTGAGCAACCTCAAAGGCCGTATCAGCGCCAACGGGCTCGACAGCCGCAGCGCCGGCCTGGCCAATGCCGATGGCATGATCAGCAGCCTGGGCGGCCTGCAGGCCACGGTCGACGGCCTGTTGGACAACCAGCGCGGCACCCTGGTCGGCGACGGTGCCGGGCAGGTACGCGCCAGCCACCTCGACAACCGCGGTGGCGACTTGCATGGCAAGGGCGCACTGAGCGTCGAGGCCACTCGCCTGGACAACCAGGACGGCAAGCTGATCGGCACCGATAACCTGGGCGCGACGTTCAAGGATGTCACCTCGAGCCAGAACCTGCGTGGCTATGCCTCGGGCGCGTTGACCGCCGGCTTTACCGCCGGCGTGCTGGACAACGCGTTCGGGGTCACGGGGGACAACGTCAACCGGGTGACCAAGGGCTTCGACCTCAGCAAGCTGTCCGATATTGGCAAGTTCACCGCTTATTCGGCTGCGCAGGGCGCCGCCCAGGCGTCGTTCAGCACCGCGCTGCAAGGTGGCAGCCTCGGGGACAACCTGCGCAGTTCCCTGGCCTCCCAGGCGCAAGGCGTGCTGCGCGGCGTCGCGTTCAATGCCGTGGGAGACTTCGCCGGCGATCACAAATGGGCGAACGCCAGCCTCGAGAAGACCGCGCTGCATGCATTGGTCGGCGGCCTGCTCAGCGAGGCCGAGGGCAAGGGCTTTACCACCGGCGCGTTGGCGGCTGGCGCCAACGAGGCGCTGAGCGATGGCTTGAGCAAGCTGGTCAAGGGTGACAAGCAACTGGAGCTGATGGCCTCGCAGTTGGTCGGTCTGACCTCGGCGGCGATGATCGGTGGCGACCTGCAGACCGGGATCGACATCGCCAAGGATGCGACGGCGTACAACCGTCAGTTGCACCCTGAGGAGAAGCTCCTGATCAAGGAGAAGGCGGCAGAACTGACACGTGAGCGTGGTCAGCCGAAGCTGGAGGGGTTCACCTGGGAAGAGTTGCTGACACTGGCCAGTGACAGCCAGTTGGACAACAGTGCCGAGCGCAAATACAACGCATTGCGCGCTGCATTGAAGGCCGACTCGCAACAAGGCAACCCACTGATCGCGAAGTTCGACAGTGACATGAAGTTCGCCAGTACGGTCGTGCAGCAAATGAGCGAGCTGGGCACGCCGCTGCACTGGAAGGATGGCTCGGTCATCACCGCGCATGGCAAGGAAGTGCGTGCGTTCCAGGCGACGGCCGAGCAGAAGGCGGACAGTCAGCTGTTTGCCAGCAATGGCAGCGGCAGCCTCGGGCCTATGGCTGGCAACCTGCAGGGCGATGCCGAACGCTTCGGTGCAGAGACGGCGGTGAAGCGGCATTCTGAGATCGGCCTGTTCAAGGGTTCCAGCGACGCGTCCGATACGACGATGCAGCGTGTTCGGGACTCGACCATTGGCGGATTGAAGGACTTCACCCTGCTGGATGTGATGCCGTTGGGGCGTGCGGCCAGTGTCGGCGGCAAAGCGGCAGCGGCCGTCGAAGCCAAGGTGGCGGAACAGGTGGGGGAGGCTGTTCTGAAGGGCGGCGCGACCTACGTTGAGAGCAAAGTCATCCAGGCCAATACCACGGTACAGCTGAGCGAGGCGGTGACGCTGGCGGGCGGGAAGGTGCTGCCCAAGGGCAGTGTGGTGACGGTGGCCGACGATACGATGAAGGTCGTTTACCCGAATGGGGTGAGTGAGATAGGGTCGTATGGCAAGGCGGTGGGGCAGCCGTTGGCGTTGCCGGGGGCTAACGGTGCAAAAGGAGGGCCAGCGAGTAATCTGAATCCGACGAGTGCTATAACAGACGCTGAGGCTGGAACCAGTGGATTGGCAAAGATAGGTTCTTTGAAGGGAGAGCCTGAGCTGCCACCAAAAAATGCAAGTCCGGACATGATTCGATCAATTGAGCGTCAAAATGAAGCTTCGAAAGGACTTGCTCAAGCTGGATATGATGTTGAGCAGTTGGCAAATTCTGGGAAAAAAGGAGCCAACCCTGATTTGCGGATTAATGGTGAACTAGCTGATGTTTTCTCGCCAATCACCAATAGTCCAATTTCAGTGCTGAAAACAATAACCGGTAAAGTTGAGACTCAGGCTAGCAATATTGTTGTGAATTTGGCTGACTCTCCATTGACCTTTGAGCAGATAGAAAACGCACTGCGCTCGAATCCTGTCGAAGGCTTGAAAAAGCTTTATTTGATGAAGGGCGGGGAATTTAGGGTGATAGGGGCAGCGAAGTGACAATTACAATGAATCTTGAGATTGAAGTTGGAATTTCCTTTGAAGAAATTGCTTCAGTGCTCTCAGTGATGGGGGCTGAGCACGCAATTGAAAGTGGTTATCTAACAGGTAACTTTAAATATTCAGGTGTTTATTTTGTATTTCGTTGCTTTAGTACACCTGAGGACGTTGCTGCTGAAGGGGTTAATGTTGATTGGAAAGCAGGTATGAGTGGAGCGTTTCATTGCCCTATAAAATATTTGCTGGAGAGTTCTGAGGATATTAAGTCTTTCCTTGCGAAGCTGTCGATAGAGACGGATTTTAAATTTGTTCTTTCTTTTCAGTACGAAAGTTTGTATGTGATTCGTGATGAGTTTGGTATTAATTTTCTGAAAAACATGGTTGATTAGGGATTCTCCGAACAAGTCAGCACAGGTCATCTGACCTGTGCTGAAATAGCCCTCCGTCCAACTGCCCTCTCCAAGCCCGCCATCCCATGAGCCAGATGAGCTTTTCCGATTTCGAGTACGCCGGTAAGCGCAAGCAAACCCGCCGCGAGCGTTTCCTGGCCGAGATGGAACAGGTGGTGCCGTGGAGCGGGTTGGTGGCGTTGATCGAGCCGCATTACCCAAAGGCTGGCGGTGGCCGCAAGCCGTATCCACTGGAAACCATGCTGCGCATTCACCTGTTGCAGAACTGGTTCTCGTTGAGTGATCCGGCCATGGAAGAGGCGCTGTACGAGATTACTTCAATGCGCCAGTTTGCTCGGCTAACGCTCAGCGCACCGATCCCCGAAGACACGACGATCATGAATTTCCGGCACCTGCTGGAGAAGCATCAGTTGGCGGCGGGCATTCTGGAAACCATCAACAATTACCTGCAAGACAAGGGCCTGTCGTTGCGCCAGGGCACCATCGTCGACGCCACTATCATCCACGCACCCAGTTCGACCAAAAACAAGGAAGGCAAACGCGATCCTGAAATGCACCAGACGAAGAAAGGCAACCAGTACTTCTTCGGCATGAAAGCGCACATCGGAGCCGACGCAGAATCGGGCCTGGTACATCATGTTCATGGCACCGCCGCCAACGTGGCTGACGTGACGGAAGTGGCCCATCTGTTGCACGGTGGCGAGAACATTGTCTGTGCTGACGCCGGTTACACCGGCGTAGAGAAACGGCCTGAGCACGACGGTCGGCAAGTGATCTGGCAGGTCGCGGCGCGACGCAGCACCTACAAGCATTTGAGCAAACGCAGTGCGCTGTACAAGGCCAGGCGCAAGATCGAGAAGGCCAAAGCCCAGTTACGTGCGAAGGTCGAGCATCCGTTTCGGGTGATCAAGCGTCAGTTCGGTTATGTGAAGACCCGCTTCCGCGGCCTGGCTAAGAATACGGCGCAATTGACCACACTGTTCGCGCTGTCGAATCTGTGGATGGTGCGCCGGCAATTATTGTCTACTGCGGGAGAGGTGCGCGCGTGAGGGCAGAAAACCAAGGCTATGCCTTGGTTTTCCAATAATCAGCGGCTGAAAATCGGGGGTTTCGGCATCTCCAAGCAGTCTATTTCCGGCTGGTGGGTAACTTAATAGCTTTTCGGATGGTAGGGTTCTTCAAGCAACAATTGATGATTTGAAATCTGGAAAGGTTTCTCCAGCTGACTTGCCAGCTATTCGAGTATTTGAAAGGGATGGCCTGGTCTATAGCTTAGATAATCGTCGAGTTCTAGCTGCGTCTGCAGCCGGCGTGCCCATAAAAATTGTTCCCGTCACCGAGGCCGAAATAGCCAAGGAGATTGGGAGGAAGATGACTACGCCAAACAACGGTTCTATAATTTTGTTCGCGGGGTTTGTAAGTAGGTGGCTTATGGATTTGGATAAGATGATTGAGAGTATTAAAACAAGAGAGGAGTTTGCAGATTTTATTTGTGAGCTTAAGGATGATTTGGAGTTAAATTCAGGCGAATGGGAAAATCCTACGTTGGAAAGGTTTTTGGATGCGATGGAAGCTTGGGTTCGAGCAATGAGCTTCTATGCAATGAACTCTGGAGATGAGGAAGCCCTTATCCCTAGTTGGCAGACATTTGCAAAAATATTGTTTGCATCTAAGATTTATGAGTAGTGTTAGCGTTTTAATTGGCTCGTTGGTGCAAAAAGTAACAGTGTTGCTGACTCTACCGGGCGCACGTCGGCCCGCCCATGGCGCGTGGCGTCGGGGTCGGCCTGGCCACGATGCTGGTGTTCTACACGTTCATCTTCTTTAACCTGCTGATGGTGGCCATCCCGCGGGCGGCGGTCCGTTATGGGTTGGCGCTGTTGCTGGTGCTGGTGGTGCTGGTCTACTTCAACCCTTTGCATCCGGTGCGCGCACTGGGGTTCGCCGCGTTGTGCGGGGGGCTGTGCCTGGTGGTGATCGTGTTGACGCCGTGGGGCACCCGGCTGCTACAGGGTGTGGTCCGGCTGCAGTAGCACACCTTGTTGATCGAGCCACTGCTCGAAGCACTCGAAAGTCGCGATGGCGGTGTCGACCGATTGGGCCTGGGTGGTAGCGCTCGCCTCGGCCAGCCGTTGCAGGAATGCCCGCCAGTTCGCGCCCGTCGCCGGGCCATACACATCGAGGAAGGCGCCGCCGCTGTCGGCGTCGATGCCCAGGCGTTCGGCCATGGCGCGCTTGAGCACCTGGCCGCCGAGGGTGGAGCCTTCGAGCACGTACATCACGCCCAGGGCGCTGGCCGCGCTGTCGATGCCGGGTAGGGTGTGGCAGCGGGGCAGGGCGTCGATGGCGTGGGGCGTGTGGTTCAAGGCGCGCAGGTCGCGGGCCAGGGCTGGCGCCTTGCGTCGTTCGAGCGGCTGGTAGCCGGCCAACGCGGCATCCAGTGGCGCATGGAAGCCATGGTAGGCCTCGACCAGGCGCCGGTAGGCCGGCAGGTCGAAGCCTGCGCTGAAGAACGGCAGGCGTTGTTCCAGGCCTTTGTGGCAAGCGCGGGTGCCTTCGCGCAGGGCGTACAGCAGGGGGCTGGCGGTTTTGGGCATCGTCACGCTTCTGGCCGTGGAGGTAGACGCGATACTGCCAGAAACCCGTGGCCGGTCACCACTGCGGCCGTGCGTGTACTCTGCCGCGTATCTGCAATCATGGCGCCTTTCGAGACGAACTGACTCAAGGACGCATCATGGGACGTGCGCGCCTGCACGGCCTTGCTGGCGATTGACGATGAGCTGATGACCGGGCTGCACACCATCGTGCGGCGCGAGGCGGGGCCCAAGGGCAAGCTCGAACTGACCCTGCGCGTCTGAGCCAACTACCTGTACCGGGTGTCGCGCGGTGCGCCTTATCAAGTCAGCGAGTTGCATGCCGAGGCACCGGTCCCGCTATTGGCGCCCAACCTGAGTGGCTTCATGGCGTTCGACGCCCTGACGGGCCAGCTGTATGCCACCGACAAGAGCCTGCTCGAACGCGGCTGTGGACTGGTGCAGCACTGGCGCTACGATGGGGCGCTCATGCGCCCGGAGCGGGTGGCCAGGATGGACCGTTGCGGCTATGTGAACCCGGAGTTCTGGCCGGTGCTGTGGCGAGCCGAGGGCTAGCCTCGGCCCCCGAATCAGAACGCCAGCTTGTAGCCGATCAGCAGCAACATGGTCGCCAGGCACGGCCGCAGCACGCGGTCGGAGATGCGCCCGGTCAGGTGGCTGCCAAGATAGATACCCGGCAGCGACCCCAGCAGCAGGTAGCCCAGCAGCGACCAGTCCATGTTGCCCATGCCCGCGTGGCCCAGTCCGGCGACCAGGGTCAGCGGCACGGCGTGGGCGATCTCGGTGCCCACCAGGCGGCGGGTGACCAGGAACGGGTAGAGCAGGAACAACGCCACGGTGCCCAGGGCGCCGGCGCCGATGGAGGTCAGGGTGACCATCACGCCCAGCACCACGCCGGTGATCACGGTGAGGGTGTTCAGGCTGCGCTCGCTGAGGTGGTAGTGATCGCCGGCGTGCTTGCTGGCGAAGGCCTGCAGGCGCGACTTGAACAGGATCGCCAGGGCCGTGAGGATCAGCACCACCGCCAGGCCTTGCTTGATGATGGCGTTGAGCGCCGAGGTATCGGTGTGCAGGGTGCTGAGGAACCACAGGGTCAGCGCTGCGGCCGGTACGCTGCCCAGGCTCAGCAGGCCGGTGATCTTCCAGTCGATGTTCTTGTTGCGCCCGTGCACCCAGACGCCACTGGCCTTGGTGATGGCGGCGTAGAGCAGGTCGGTGCCCACGGCGGTGGCCGGGTTGATGCCGAACCAGAGCAGGATCGGGGTCATCAGCGAGCCGCCGCCAACGCCGGTCATGCCAACGATGAAGCCCACGACCAGTCCGGCAATGGTGAAACCGAAAGAACCTACATCCATACGCTACTCGACTGCCCAGCTTTGCCCGTGATCGGATGCAGCCCAGCATATAGATTTTTTTATAGCCAAATAGACTTGTTCGTTATTAGGTTATAACCGCGCCTGCGCGCCTTGAGATGCCCCCCGCAGGTGCCGGCCGAGCATCAGCGATCGGTCATCACCACCATCACCTGGGCATCGCCGCCATCCTCGCTTTCCGACAGGTAGATGTGGCCCACCTGGCTGTCGAAGTACGCCGTCTGCTGCGGCCCGATGCTCACAGCCTCGCCGGTCTCGAACTCGATCCGTACCCGTCCGCTGATCACCATGGCGAACTCCTGGCCGGGGTGGCGGATAAAGTCGTCGAACTGGCCGCGTTCGCGAGCGAAGATGCGGGCATAAGCCGGGGTCATGCGCCGCTCGGGGAAGGCGCCGGCGATCGGATAGTAGTCGTAGGTGCCGGTGGAATAACCTGCCACCTGGGCCAGGGAATCGACCACCACCGTGGCTGGGGCCGGGGCACTGGCCGTGGGGCTGGAGCGGAACAGTTGGGCGATGTCCAGGTTCAGTCCGCGGGCGGCGGCGGCCAGTTTCTCGTAGCTGACCGCCACTTGCGCCAGTTCCATCTTCGACAAGGTGGAAAGCGGCACGCCGCTGGTTTCCGACAACTGCTTGAGGGTCATCTGGCGAGCCTTGCGCATCTGGCGCAGGCGCGCGCCGACTGCGGTGCGATCGAGCAGGGGAGGGGCAACAGCGGCGGTGCGGTCGTCGGGCATCGGGGCTCTCGGGCGGTGTTCGGGTCGGGCATCTTACCGTGGGCGCTTGCGTATTTCGAAATTCTCATATATTAGAATTCTCATAAATGATAATTAGCGCCGCAGGAGCGAGCATGGCACAGATCCACGACACCCTGATCATTGGCGCCGGCATTGCCGGTGCCTCCCTCGGCTACCGCCTGGCCGGTCAGCGCCAGGTGCTGATGCTCGAGCGTGAGGCGCAGCCGGGCTATCACTCGACCGGGCGCTCGGCCGCGATGTTCATGGAAGCCTACGGCACGCCGCAGATCCAGGCGCTGACCCGTGCCAGCCGGGCGTTCTACGAACAGCCGCCGCAGGGGTTCTGCGAGCATCCGCTGCTGGAACCGCGTGGCTGCCTGTATGTCGCCAGCCTGGAGCAGCGCGACCTGCTCGACGCCACCTACGCGCAGAATTTGGCCAACGGTACCGCGGTCAGCCTGCTCGATGCCGAGGCCGCGCTGGCGCTGGTGCCGAGTCTGCGTGGCGAGCTGTTGGCCGGCGCGGTGCACGAGACCGGGGCCATGGACCTGGACGTGCATGCCTTGCACCAGGGCTTCCTGCGAGGTTTTCGCCAGGCTGCAGGCGAGTTGCGCTGCAATGCCGAGGTGGTCCAGGCCTGGTACCTGGACGACCTCTGGCATGTCGAGCTGGCCAGCGGCGAGCGCCTGCAGGCGCGCCAGCTGGTCAACGCCGCCGGTGCCTGGGCCGACCGTGTGGCCGAGCAATGCGGCGTCGGCCGTATCGGCCTGCAGCCCTGCCGGCGCAGTGCCTTCATCTTCCCAGGGCCGGTGGAGCATGCGTTTGCCCACTGGCCGGCGGTGATCGGGGTCGATGAAAGTTTCTACTTCAAGCCCGACGCTGGCCAATTGCTCGGTTCGCCAGCCAACGCCGACCCGGTCGAGCCGCAGGACGCCGCGCCTGAGGAGCTGGACCTGGCGCTGGGCATCTACAACATCGAGGCCATGACCACCCTGCAGATCCGCCGGCCCAGCCACAGCTGGGCCGGCCTGCGCTCGTTCGTCGACGACGGTGACCTGGTCATCGGCTTCGATCCCCAGGCACCCGCGTTCTTCTGGCTGGCGGCCCAGGGCGGCTATGGCATCCAGTCGGCCGCCGGGGCGTCGCGCCTGGCCGCCGACCTGCTGCTTGGCCAGCCGCTGTGTGCCAGTCTTGTCGCCCAGGGGGTCGAGCCTGCGCGCCTGTCCCCGGCACGTTTCAGTCAACCGTGAAAGGAGAGTCCCATGAGCAATGCCATCCAGCGTTTCCCCAGCAGCCTGCCGTTCCCGTTTTCCCGTGCGGTGAAGGCCGGCGGTTTCCTGTTCCTGTCCGGACAGATTCCGATGAACGCCACCGGCGAGGTGCTGCGCGGTGACATCCAGGCCCAGACCCGCGCCGCCTGCGAGCGCATCGGCGAGAGCCTGGCGGCCTGTGGCGCCCGCTTCGACCAGGTGGTGAAGGCTACCGTGTGGCTGTCGGACATGAGCCACTTCGCCGGTTTCAACGAGGTGTACAAGGAGTTCTTCGGCGCCGCGCTGCCGGTGCGCTCGACCGTGGCCTCGGCGCTGGCGCTGGGCGTGGATGTAGAGATCGAGGTGCAGGCCTACCTCGGCCAGGACAACTGACCAAGGCGCTGTGGGAACGGGCTGCGCTGGAGCTATCGCAGAGCAAGCCCGTTGCCGTGCAAGAAACGACACCACAATAAGAACTAGAGGTGCACATGCAAGAACAGTTGAAGATCGCTGGCGCGTTCGTTGGCGTGATCGTGGGGGCGGGCTTTGCGTCCGGGCGGGAGCTGCTGCTGTTCTTCGTCGATTTCGGGGTCTGGGGCCTGGTCGGCGCGCTGATCAGCGCGGGGCTGTTCACCTTCCTTGGCATGGCCCTGGCCGGGCTCGGCAATCGCCTGCGGGCCACCTCGCACAAGCAGGTCATCGAGGCCATCTGCGGACGCCACCTGGGCCGCTTCGTCGACTGGTTGATCACCTTCTTCATGTTCGGCGTGATGGTGGTCATGCTCGCCGGTGGCGGCGCGTTGCTGGAGCAGCAGTTCGGCATTCCGGCGCTGGCCGGCAGCGTGCTGGTCACGGTGCTGGTGGTGGCCATCGTCTGCCTCGACGTGCAGAAAGTGATGGTCGCCATCGGCGCGATCACGCCGCTGTTGATCCTGGTGGCCTCGGCCATCGCCCTGTACGCGGTCTGCACCCGCAGCCAGAGCTTCGCCGCCCTCGACCAGCTGGCCAGCGAACAGGAGGCTGGTACCCGGCACTGGCTGCTCGGGGCATTCCTCTATGTGTCCTATAACATCGTCGCCGGGGCGCCGATCCTGGCGATCCTCGGGGGCTCGGCGCGCAATGGCCGGGTGGCGGTGATCGGCGGGCTGCTCGGTGGAGCGGCGCTAGGCGGCCTGATGCTGGTAATGAGCGCGGGGCTGCTGGCACGGCTGGATAGCGTGGCGGCACTGCCGATGCCGATGCTGTCGATTGCCAGCGAGGTGTCGCCGCTGCTGGGCGTGGTGATGTGCCTGATCATCTTCGGCATGATCGTCAATACCGCGGTGGGCACGTTGTTCTCGTTCCTGTCGCGCTTGCTGCCGGCAGGCACGCGGCAGTTCCGCTGGGGCTCGGTGCTGACGGGCGCGGTCGGGCTGGTGTGCAGCCTGGTGGGGTTCATCAGTCTGGTGGGGCAGGTGTATCCGCTGTTCGGTTACCTGGGCTTCGTGCTGATGGCGGCGGTGCTGATGGGGTGGGTGAGGCGGGGCAAGGGCAGGGACGTGGCGGTGGTGTGAGGCGGGTTCGCCGGCAAGCCAGCACCTACGGATTCTGTAGGCGCAAGCTTGCCGGCGAAGGGTACTGCCTTAGATACGGAAGCTGCCTACCAGTTGCTTCAACCGCCCGGCCTGCTGGCTCAGGGCGTCGCAGTGGCGCAGGGTCTCGTTGAGGTTCTCCACGCCTTGCTGGTTCAGCGCGTTGATCTGGGTGATGTCCAGGTTCAGGCTCTCGA
>NZ_VWXI01000014.1 GCF_011752525.1 Pantoea sp. Cy-639
GGTTGGCGTGCGCAGGAGAGGGCGAATGTGTGAGCCTTTTTGTCGAACCCACCTCGAGCATGCGAGCGCTTTGCGCTCGATCGCTGGCTTCGCCAGCTCCCACAAGCACCTGTGGGAGGCTACAAGCTCCGATATGGAGAAACGGCCCCGGCGCAAGCGATGAGAGGAGGGGAAGTCCACGTCGTCTTCCTCGGAAATGTGAATGCAGAGGGTAGAAGGTTGGCGTGCGCAGGAGAGGGCGAATGTGTGAGCCTTTTTGTCGAACCCACCTCGAGCATGCGAGCGCTTTGCGCTCGATCGCTGGCTTCGCCAGCTCCCACAAGCACCTGTGGGAGGCTACAAGCGTCTGTGGGAGCTGGCGAAGCCAGCGATGGGTTGCACACCAGTGCCAGGGTCCGGCTAGACTCTGATTCTTCTTGTGCTGAGACCTGAGTCATGCCCGAACCCTCGAACCTCCTGGCCTTCGCCCTGATCTCCCTGGGCATGGTCCTGACCCCTGGCCCGAACATGATCTATCTGGTTTCCCGCTCGATCTGCCAGGGCCGGGTGGCCGGGCTGATTTCCCTGGGCGGGGTGGCCCTGGGCTTCGTCTTCTACATGCTCTGCGCCGCACTGGGCATCACCGCGCTGGTGATGGCCGTGCCTTACGCCTACGATGCCCTGCGTATCGGCGGGGCCTTGTACCTGCTGTACCTCGCCTGGCAGGCCCTGCGCCCCGGTGGCCGCTCGCCGTTCCAGGTCCGTGAGCTGCCGCCCGACAGCCCGCGCCGGCTGTTCATGATGGGCCTGCTGACCAACCTGCTCAACCCCAAGATCGCCGTCATGTACCTGTCGCTGATGCCGCAGTTCATCGTGCCCGGCCACAGCGTGCTGGCCCAGTCCCTGGCGCTGGGCAGCACGCAGATCGCCATCAGCGTCACGGTCAATGCGTTGATTGCCCTGATGGCGGGATCCATCGCCGTTTTCCTCGCCGGGCGCCCCTTGTGGCAGCAGGCTCAGCGCTGGCTGATGGGCACCGTGCTGGCCGGCCTGGCCCTGCGCATGCTGGCCGAAGGGCGGCGCTGAAACGCAGTTCGAATCCAGTGGAACGTCTGGCGCTGGCCGATTTCATATCCTGTGATGGAGCGCAATCGGCCTGGCAAAACAGACGGACCACACACCATGAAATCAGTCCGGGGCACTGACAAGCACAACCGCGTATCGACACCGGCCTTCCTGCTCAATGGCGGCGCGGTCAGCCGCCTGTTGCAGGCCATGGACTGGGACAGCTCGCCACTGGGCCAGCCGGACGGCTGGTCGGCTGGCCTGAAGACGGCCATGACCACCTTGCTGCCGGCCCAGGCCCAGATCGTGCTGTTCTGGGGACCGCAGTACGTCGCCCTGTACAACGATGCCTACTGCCCGAGCATCGGCAACAAGCACCCCCGCGCGCTGGGGCGCCCCGGGCAGGAGAACTGGAGCGAGCTGTGGGCCGACCTCGAGCCCTTGTTGCGTGGCGTGCGCGAGACCGGGCAGACCTTCTCGGCCCGTGACCGGCCGTTCTACATCGAGCGCCAGGGCCTGGGCGAAACCGCTTTTTTCGACGTGTCCTACTCCGCCGTGCGCGAAGCCGATGGCGCCGTGGGCGGGGTGCTGTGCATCGTCACCGATACCACCGATCGGGTGCGCTACCAGCGGCGCCAGGCGTTCCTGCTGGAGCTGCGTCAGGCCTTGCCCGGCCTGGAGGGTGCCGAAGGAATAGAGCGGCACGCCACGCGCCGGCTGGGCGAGGAGCTGGGCGCGGCGCGGGTGTGCTTCGCCGAAGACCTGGGCGACAGCCAGGGCTTCAGCGTTGCCCACGAGTGGGCCGATGGCGTGCCCTCGATGCTGGGTGTGCACCAGTACGCCCACTACGATCCGGCCCTGCATCCGGCGTTGCTGGACGGCCAGCGGGTGCAACGCAGCTATGTGGCCCAGGCACCGGAACTGTGCGCCACGCTGCATGTGCCGGTGCTGCGTGCCGAGCGCCTGGAGGCGACACTGGCCGTGCACTACCACGCCCCGCATCTGTTTCTCGAGGACGAATGCCTGCTGGTGGAGGAGACCGCCAGCCAGGTCTGGGCGGCCATCGCCCATGCCCGCGCCGAACATGCCTTGCACATGCTCAATGAAAGCCTCGAGGAGCGTGTGGCCGGCATGCTCGCCCAGCGCGAGGCGAGCCTGCTGCAACTGCACGAGGCGCACAAGATGGAACTGGTCGGCCAGCTCACCGGTGGCATCGCCCATGACATCAACAACATGCTCACGCCCATCATCGCCGCGCTGGAGCTGCTGCGCCGCCATCCCGAGCCGGCCCGCGCCGAGCGCCTGATCGACGGCGGCCTGCAGGCCGCCGAACGCACCCGCGACCTGGTCGGCCGCCTGCTCAGTTTCGCCCGGCGCCAGACGCTCAAGCCGCGGCTGGTTTCGCTGGCGCTGCTGGTGGACGAGATGCACGAGCTGATCGCCCGCTCGCTGAGCCCGACCATTGCCCTCGAAGTCCATATCGACCCGGCGTTGCCGAGGGTGATGGTGGACCCCAACCAGTTGCAGTTGGCCTTGCTCAACCTGGTGGTCAATGCCCGCGACGCCATGCCCGAGAACGGCCGTCTGAGCATCAGCGCCGGCCGTGACGGCGAGGGCCCGCAGCGGCCCGTGGGCCTGGCGCCGGGAGCGCTGCTGTGGCTGCGGGTGGCCGACAGTGGCTGCGGCATGAGCGACGAGGTGCTGGAGCACTGTGTCGAACCGTTCTATTCGACCAAGGGCGTGGGCACCGGAGCCGGGCTGGGGTTGTCGATGGTGCAGGGGCTGGCGCTGCAATCGGGGGGTGGCTTCGTCATCGGCTCACGGCTTGGCGTCGGGACCGAGGCGACCCTGTGGCTGCCTGAGGGCGACGCAGGGGCGACGCTGGCCGATACCCCGCGCGAGGTGCCCAGGGCGCAACGGGCGACCCGGGTGCTGCTGGTGGACGACGAAGCACTGGTGCGTCAGGCGACTGTGCTGCAATTGCGCGAGCTGGGCTATGACGTGTTCGAGGCCGATGGCCCTGGGCAGGCCCTGGCGCTGCTCGACCAGGGCCTTGCCCCCGATGCGCTGCTGACCGACCACGTCATGGCTGGCATGACCGGTGTGCGCCTGGCCCAGCGCGTGCGCGAGCGCCTGGCCGGCCTGCCGGTGCTGGTCATCACCGGCTATGCCAACCTGACGCCGCGCGAGCTGCACGGCTTCGAGGTGCTGCGCAAGCCGTTCCGCCAGGAAGAACTGGCCCAGGCCCTCGGGCGGCTGCTGCGGGACCGGGCTTGAATCCCGGCCCGCCGCTGCTCAGAAACGCAGGTCCATGGCCAGTTCGAAGGTGCGCGGCGCGCCCATGTAGTACTGGGTGCCGTAGGCCTGCTTGGCGTACACCTCGTCAGTGAGGTTGCGCACCCGCCCGGTGAGGGTGGTGTGCTCATCCAGGCGGTAGCGGGCGAAGGCGCCGAACAGGGTGTAGGCGGGGGCCTTGAGAGTGTTGGCGTTGTCGGCGTACACCGAGTCGACGTAGCGCGCATCGACACCGGCCGACCAGTCGGGAGTGAAACTGTAGGTCAGCCACAGGTTGCCGACGTTGGCCGGCACGTTGACCGGCGCGTTGCCCTTGCGCGACACCGATACGCCGTTGACCGCTTCGTTGAAGCGGTCGTACTGCGCGTCGACATAGGCGTAGTTGGCCTCGGCCAGCAACTTCGGCGTGACTTGCAGGCGTGCGGACAGCTCGATGCCGCGGGAGGTCTGCTGGCCGGCCTGGACGGTCAGGTTGGGGTTGCTGGAGTCGCGCACGGCAAAGTCCTTGCGCACGATTTGGTACACCGCGACCGTCGCCGCGCCGCGACCGTCGAGGAAGTCGAACTTGCTGCCGGCCTCCCATTGCTCGCCCTTGGACAGGTCGAACAGGCCGACGTTGGAGTAGGTCGCCGAGGCCAGCGAGCCGGCGGGCAGGTCGGCGGCAGTGCTGTACTGCAGGTACAGGCTGGCCGACGGGGTCAGCGCGTAGGTCAGGCCGACGCGGCCGGACAGCGGCTCCCAGCGCCGCTCGAAGAAGGCCGGTGAGGTCGGGCTCACGGCGCCATAGTTGGTCACCTCCATGTCCAGGTAGTCGTAGCGCAGGGCCGTGAGCAGGGCCAGGCGATCGGTGAGTTCCAGGCGGTTCTCGGCAAACAGCGCGCGGTTGGTGATTTCGTGATGGCGCTGCTTGGTCAGGCCGGCGTTGACCACCGGGATGTCGTCGAAGCTGCCGGGATCGAAGTGATCGGGGTCGACGGTACTGCTCCAGCTGCCGTTGGCGGTGGGATAGAGGGTCTGGCGCATGCGCGACCAGTCGGCGCCCAGCGCCCACTGGCTGGCCAGGCCGAACAAGTGGTTGTCGTGGCGCAGTTCCAGGCGATCGCCGATCACCCGCTGCTCGTGGCGCTGCAGATAGGGGCTGCTGCGCAGCACGTTGCCGGCGCTGTTGTAGCGGTAGTTCTCGACGTTGCGGTAGTCCCGCTCGGCGGCGTAGTGGTAGAGGGTGTTATGCAGGCTGGTGCTGTCGCTGGCCTGGTAGTCGAGCATCGAGCGCAACCAGCGTACCCGTTGCTCGTAGCGGCCATCGGCGACGTTGTAGTTCTCGAAGCGCCGGCTTTTGTCGATCTTCATGGTGCTGCGCCCGGGCAGGATCGGCGAACCCCAGTAGGGGCTGTCTTCCTTGTCTTCCTGGTATTCCACGGCGAGGGTGTGGGTCAGGTCCGGGGTCAGGTCGCTGAGCAGGGAGAACGCCAGGCTGTCGGTGCGTCGCTGGTTGCGGTCGATGTAGCCATTGCCCTGGCTGTGACTGAAGTCCAGGCGGGCGAAGTGGCGGGCATCGGCGGGATTGGCGGCCAGTGCCTGGTTGATGCCGAAGGCGTACTCGGCATCGTCGTAGCTGCCGTAGCGGATGCGCCCGTCGAGAGTCTGCGCGTCGCGGTTGGCCAGCTTGCTGATGTAGTTGATCGAGCCGCCGACGGCTCCGGCGCCGTGCAGGAACGACGACGGTCCGCCCAGCAGTTCGACGCGGTCGATGACCCAGGCGTCGACCGGCCGGGTGGCGCTGCTGTAGCCGAGGTTGATGCCGTTGTAGAGCTGGGTGACCTGGTTCTGGGTGAAGCCGCGGTAGGTGACGAAGCCGCCATAGCCAGGGTTGGCCGAGGCGTTGACGCCGGTCATGGCGTTGATCACGTCCTGGGTGTCCTTGGCGTCGCGCGCCTCGATCACCCGACGGTCGGAGACGCTCACCGAGGCGGGTGTCTCGCGGGCCGTGAGGCCCAGGCGCGAGCCGGTGCGGATCGGCTCGTCCAGTTGCACGCCGGAGGGCGCTTCGCGGTCGGCATCGACGGTGGTGGCGGACAGTTCCAGCGGGGCGTTCTGCGCCCAGGCACAGCTGCAGGTGGCGCTCATCACGAGCACCAGGGAGGTGTTGCGGATCATGTTGTAGGTTTCCACGCAAAGGTCATGGCCAAGGCTGACCCTGGACGCACGCGGGCATCCGCCAGGTCAGGCGAGGGGCGTTGCTGCGGGGAAGGCGGGCGGAGAGGCGCGGGGGTTGATGGCGTGGCGCAGGTAGCGCGGCGGTGGCTGGGCCCAGCTGCGCACGACGATTGGTGCGGGCGCCTGGCCTTGGGCGCGGGCAAATGACCAGACACTGCTGGACAGCGGTACGGCCATGGCGAACGAGGAACACACCGGGCAGTCGAGCTGGGCCATGTGCTGGTCGCCAGCACTGCCGTCGAGGTCGATGGCAGCGCCGTGGCCGCTGTCGCTGGCGCAGAAACCGCCCTCCAGGCCGGACAGGCGCAGGCCGCTCATCTGGCCGTGGTGCAGGCCGCACAGCAACAGGCTGAACAGGACGCTGGCATACAGCGCCCAGGCGGTCAACGTGCGTGTCCGACGGGTGGTTTTCATGGGCGCGAATCTACCATCCGGATGGATGGGCCGGGGTGCGCGATGGTGTGGTGGATTGTCGCAGGGAGCGGCTCGCGGGGCGGCAAGCCCGCGCTCAAGCCGCGAGTTCGAGCACGTCGAGCAGTTCGACGAACTCCTGTGCCAGGCGGTGTCGTGGCGCCAGGTGCACCAGTGGCACCGCGGCCTCGTGGGATTCGCGCATCCTGATCGAGCTGCTCAGGTACACCGGCAGTACCGGCAGCCCTTCTTCGCGCAACTGCTCGACCAGGGTCTGGTGCAGCGCAGTGCGGCTGGCGAACTGGTTGACCACGATGCCTTCGACCTGCAAGGCGGCGTTGTGGTCCTGGCGCAGTTCCTCGACCTCGGCCATCACCTTGTGCAGGGCCTGGCGCGAGAAGCTGTCGCAGTCGTAGGGGATCAGCAGGCGCTCGGCCGCCACCAGCGCGCTGAAGGTGTAGAAGTTGAGCGCCGGCGGGGTGTCGATGTAGATCCGTTCGTAGTCCGCCGACAGTTCGACCAGCAGCTTGCGCAGCTTGTTGATCTTGAACTTGCTCTCCAGCTTGCCCTGCAGCTCGGCCAGGTCCGGGCTGGCGGTGACCAGGTGCAGGTTGGCGTAGCGCGTCTCGGTGATGGCGACGCGGTGCTTCTTGCCGGTGGCCGGGGCGGGGGCCAGGGTCTGGCGGAAGAAGTCGGCGATCCCGGCGGGGATCGCGGCGTCGGTCAGGCCGGTGAGGTAGTAGGTGGCGTTGGCCTGCGGGTCGAGATCCACCAGCAAGGTCCGGTAGCCTTCGGCAGCGCTGGCGGCGGCAAGGTTGCAGGCGATGCTGGATTTGCCGACACCGCCTTTCTGGTTGAACACGACACGACGCATGGCTGGTCATCCTTGAGGAAAAATGTCGGAGCGTGGTCAATTCTATGACCGCGACATGACAGTTTTAAGACAAGGCTTGTCACAACCTAGGCATTACCGTTGGCCACCGCGCAGTGCAGCACCAGCTTCGCTCCACCCAGGTCGCTGGCGCCGACTTCCAGGTCATAGCCATGCAGGTCGACGATCGCCGCGACGATCGACAATCCCAGACCGAAACCGGGGTGACGATGGCCTTCCTCGCTGCGGTAGAAGCGCTTGAGCACGGCCTCGCGCTCGTCCTCGGGAATGCCGGGGCCACTGTCCTCCACTGCGATGTGCACACCGTTCTGGTCGACCTGGGCGTGCATCCGCACCTGGCCGCCCTCGGGGGTGAACTTGATGGCATTGCCCACCAGGTTGGCCAGGGCCTCGAACAGCAGCTCGCGGTCGCCGTGCAGCGCCGGCAGTTGTACCGGTTGCTGCAAGTGCAGGCGAATGCCGCCATCTTCGGCCAGCGGCAGGTAGAAGTCATGCAGCTCCAGCAACAGGGCATGAGGGTCGAGCTGGACGAAGCCGGCGCGGCGGCGGCGGTCTTCCAGCTCACTGATGCGCAGCAGGCCGCGAAAGCGTGCCATCAGCGTGTCGGTCTCGCCGATCGCCTGGTCCAGCGCCTCGCCTTCGGCCGAACCGGCCGCGCTCTGCTGGCGGATGCGGTAGAGCTGGGCGCGCAGGCGGGTCAGCGGGGTACGCAGGTCGTGGGCGATGTTGTCGCAGACGCCCTTGACCTCGTGCATCAGGCGCTCGATGCGGTCGAGCATGGCGTTGACGATGGCTGCCAGCATGTCCAGCTCGTCGCGCCGGCTCGACAACGGCAGGCGGTGGGTCAGGTCGCCGGCGACGATCAGGTCGGCCTGGGCCTGGATCGCGCGGATGCGCTTGAGTGGCCGCCGACGCAGCAGGTACCAGCCGGCAAAACCTGGAATCAGGGTCAGCGAGATGCCCCAGAGCAGGGCATGGAGGATGATCCGGGTGACCACGAACAACGAGCCGTTGTCACGTACCAGCACCAGCCAGCGACCGTCCTGGACCTTGATCGCCACCGCGTCGCAGCTGTCGCGTGGCAGGTGCGGGTCGTCGGCGTCCAGGCAGCGCTTGAGCTCGTGGACCTTGCCGTCCAGCCCCAGTTCGGGCGGGATGGCGCGGACACGTCCGCCGATGGGATTGAGTTGGGTATCGAACAGGCCGTAGGCGTCGAAGCTGCGTTCTTCGAAGGTCTGGCTGGCTACCAGGGCGTCGTCCAGCTGTTTGCCGCTCATGTGGGCGAACAGGTGTTGGCGCTGCAGCATCGAGTGGCGGGTGAGCTTGTTCAGGTAGCTGGTGACCTCGAAGTACAGCACCCCCATGAGGATGCTGCTCCAGGCCACGAACAGGAAACTGTACAGTGCCAGCAGGCGGCTGGTGGAGGAGCTCCAGCCCTTAGACGGGTTCGGCAATGGCATAGCCGGAGCCCCGTACGGTACGGATCAGCGGCATCTGGCCGGGCGAGTCGATCTTCTTGCGCAGGCGACCGATGTGCACGTCGATCAGGTTGGTGCCGGGGTCGAAGTGATAGCCCCAGACTTCCTCGAAGATCATCATGCGGGTGATCACCTGGCCGGAATGGCGCATCAGGTATTCCAGCAGCTTGTATTCGGTGGGCAGCAGGTTCAGCGACTGCTCGCCGCGGCGTGCCTCGTGGCTGATCAGGTCCAGCTCGAGGTCGGCGACCTGCAGGCGGGTCTGGGTCATCGGCGTGCTGTTGCGCCGCAGCAGGACTTCGACCCGGGCGGCCATCTCGTCGGAGGCGAACGGCTTGGTCAGGTAGTCGTCGCCACCGGCCCGCAGGCCGCGCACGCGTTCGTCGACATCGGACAGGGCACTGATCATCAGGATCGGCGTGGCGATCTTCAGGCTGCGCAGGGTGGTGACGATGGTCAGGCCATCGACCTCGGGCAGCATGCGGTCCATGGTGATCAGGTCATAGCCGCCGGCGATGGCCTTGGCCAGGCCTTCGCGGCCATTGTCGGCCCAATCGACTTCCAGACCGTGGCTGGACAGTTCGGCGACGATTTCCTGGGCGGTGACGGCGTCGTCTTCGATGGTCAGTACGCGAGGCATGCTGGTTCCTGGGCGGCGAATGGAGACCTGATTGTGCCAAAGAATAGACAAACGGCGATTTAAGAAAAATTCATCTGGATCAAGCGAACCGGTTATTGCCTGGGCGTGGGCTTGATAGGAGAGGGCGCTGACGTTCTTGACGGCGGCGTGGCGCGGTTTCGTGGGCGCATGCTTCGCGGGCGCGGGCTTGCCCCGCGATAGCGTCCTTGCGGACATTTGTCGACAGCGCCTGGCGCCAGCGCGGGACAAGCCCGCAGCATGCCATCGCTGGCACACTGCGGGAGTGCTACAGGTGGGGACCTCAGGCGACCTTGACGATCCAGCCGGCCGGCGCCTCGACGTCACCGCTCTGGATGCCGGTCAGTTCGGCATAGAGCTTCTGGGTGACCGGGCCGACTTCGGTTTCGCTGTGGAACACATGCAGCTTGCCGTTGTACTGGATGCCGCCGATCGGGGTGATCACCGCGGCGGTACCGCAGGCACCGGCTTCGATGAAGCGGTCGAGCTTGTCGATTTCCACGTCGCCTTCGATGACCTTCAGGCCCAGGCGCGATGCGGCCAGTTCCATC
The DNA here is from genome assembly GCF_011752525.1 of Pantoea sp. Cy-639. Taxonomy (GTDB): domain Bacteria; phylum Pseudomonadota; class Gammaproteobacteria; order Pseudomonadales; family Pseudomonadaceae; genus Aquipseudomonas. The sequence goes on from NZ_VWXI01000014.1 coordinate 9,547, forward strand.
AACGACAGGCGCGTGATGCCTGGCAGGACCGAGATCGATTTCGGGGTGACGAACTCGTTGTTGGCGGTGATGCCGAAGAAGTTGGCCGAGCCGACTTCCTCGATCTTCTTGTGGGTCAGCGGGTCGAGGTAGATGCAGTCGGCGAAGCCGGCTTTCTTGGCCTCGTAGCCTGGCTGCAGGCTGGCAGCATAGTTGCCGCCGACCTTGGCTGCGCCAGTGCCTTGCGGCGCGGCACGGTCGAAGTCGGAGATCAGGAACTTGTGCGGGGTCATGCCGCCCTTGAAGTACGAGCCGACCGGGATGGCGAAGACCGAGAAGATGAACTCAGGAGCGGTGCGCACGCCGATGTTGTCACCGGTGCCGATCACGAACGGACGCAGGTACAGGGCACCCTTGCCGTGTGGCGGGACGAACTTTTCGTTGGCCTTGACCACCTGCTTGCAGGCTTCGATGAACTGTTCGGTCGAGACGCGCGGCATCAGCAGGCGATCGCAGCTGCGCTGCATGCGCGCGGCATTCTGGTCGGGACGGAACAGGTTGATCGAGCCGTCCTTGCAGCGATAGGCCTTCAGGCCCTCGAAGCACTGCTGGCCATAGTGCAGGGCAGTGGAGCCTTCACTGATGTGCAGCACGTTGTCTTCGGTCAGGGTGCCCTTGTCCCACTCGCCGTTACGCCATACGGACAGGTAACGCTTGTCGGTCTTGATGTAGTCGAAACCCAGCTTGTCCCAGTTAATGCTTTCGTTACTCATGACACCCTCATTGCTTTTATGCCCGAACACGGCGGGCAGCTTTTATATGCGCACCCCGCCACCATAAACCATCCGCCGCGGATCGGAAACGTCCAGTCACGAAATGCCGTCTCGGGCCTGCTCATCGCCTGGCCGGCCGCTGTTCGCGGCCTTCAATCCAGGCGCAGATGGCCCTCCAGTTGCAACTGGTCGAGGAACACCGGGTCATGCGAGGCCACCAGCAACGCGCCGGGAAATTGCCGGAGCATCTGCTCCAGCGCGGCCAGTGACGGCAGGTCGAGGTGGTTGTTCGGTTCATCCAGCAGCAACAGGTCCACTGCTCGTTCGCGGTACAGCAGGGCGGCCAGGGCCGCTTTCAGGCGTTCGCCGCCGCTGAGCAGGGCGCAAGGCAGCTCGACCCGCGCCGCGTCCAACCCCAGTTGTGCCAGGCGTGTGCGCAGGGCGCCAGTGGCCTGGGCCGGGTTGCTCTGGCGCAGCAACGCCAGCACGCTCAGGTCGGCGGGCAGCAGGCTGCAATGCTGGTCGAGCAAGGCCAGTTCGCCGTGCGTGCGCACGGTGCCGGAGCTGGCTTGCTGTTGCCCGGTCAGCACCTGCAGCAAGGTCGACTTGCCGCTGCCGTTGCCTCCCACCAGTCCCAGGCGCTCGCCCTGGCGCAGGCGCAGGTCGAGGGGGCGGCGGGTGCCATGTGGCAAGCGCAGGCCTTCCAGGCAGAGTACTTCGTGGCCGGCGGGGCGTCGGGTAACGGGGGCATGGAGCATGACCGGGTCGTCCGTTTCCAGGCGCAGGGCCGCCTCGCGTACCTGGCTATCCAGCGCTCGCTGCGCTACCTGCTGTTCGCGGCGTTGCTTGCCGGCGGTGGCCTGGCTGCGTTGCTGCTGGCGGTCGAGCAGGATCGGCGCCTGGTTGGCGCTGCGGGCCTGGCGGGTGGCCCGGGCCTGGTGGCGCTCGAGGTTCTCGCGCTGCTGTTGCTGCGCCTGGGCCTGTTGGCGGCGTTGCTGCTTGAGACGGGCCAGTTGCGCCTCGGCAGCTTCGCGCGCCTTGGCCGTGTGTCGGGCGTACAGGCTGTAGTTGCCGCCGTGGCTGTGCAGGGCGCGAGGTGTCAGCTCGACGATGCGTTGCATATGCTCGAGCAAGGCGCGGTCGTGGCTGATCACCAGCACGCCGCGCGGCCACTGCTCGAGCATGTCCAGCAGCTGCCGGCGGGCCGTGCTATCGAGGTGGTTGCTTGGCTCGTCGAGGATCAGGTAGTCGGCGTCGCTGGCCCAGGCGCCGGCCAGCGCCACGGCCATGGCCTGGCCGCCACTGAGGCTGGCGGCCGGGCGTTCGAGATCGACGGCGGGCAGGCCGTGGCGTTCGAGCCAGGCTTGCAGGCGTTCTCGCACGTCCCAGCGCTCGCCCACGGTGTCGAAGTCGGCTGGGTCGCAACTGCCGGCTTCGATACGCGCCAGCGCGGCGATCACCTGGTCGACCCGGGCCAGTTCGGCGAGGGTCGCGCTGGCGGTGATCGTCTGCTGCTCGAGGTAATGCACCCGGCCATGGCGCAGGCAGCGACCGGCGCTGGGCATCAGGTGTCCGGCGAGGATCCGTGCCAGCACGCTCTTGCCCACGCCATTGCGACCGACCAGGCCGGTGCGGCGCAGGTCGAGGTCCAGGCTCAGGTCGGAAAACAACTGCCTGCCATCGGGCAAGGCGAAGGTGACGCTGTCCAGCGTCAGGATCGACGTATTCGTCATGGGAAGCTCCATACATGCCGCGACATCCCCGGCGCGAAGCCGAAGGGTGAAGACTGGCCGTCGAGGTGACGGCGGCATCAATGGCGCATTGGACGAATACCTCGAGAAGGGAAGGTGGCCAAGATTAGAGCAGCGTGGCTGGCGTGACAACCACCTCGGGTCGGTGCGTCTGTCCGGCGTTCGCATGGGGCCGCGGGGCCCATGTGCTTCAGCGCAAGCGCCGGTTCCAGTCGCCACCCTGGTCACGCCAGCAGGCTTCTTCGCTGTCGAAGCGCACATGCCAGGCGACATGGTCCAGGCGGATGCCGGCAGCGGCCAGGGCCTGGGCGCTGAGCGCGATCATCCGCGCCTTGTCCGCGCCAGCCAGGGCGCGGGCCTTGTCGGTATCGTCGCTGAACACCCAGATGATGCGCAGACTGGCCGGGAAGTTGTCGAAGTCGATGCGGTGGGTGAGCCAGGCAAAACCGACGATCTCGGCCTGGGCCGTGGCGCAGGCCTCGGTCAGGCAGGCGACCATTTCTCGCTCCAGGCGCGCCAGCGCACGCTTGTCGCTGGCCATCAGGCGTCACCGTCGATCTGCTGGCAGAAGCGCAGGCGGTTGCCGAACGGATCGGTCACCTGCAGTTCCAGTCCCCAATCCACTGTCTCTGCCTGGGGGCGGGCATAGCCGTAACACTTGGCCAGCAGCTCGGCCTCCAGGGTCTTGAGGTCGTCGACGCGGATGAACAACGCGGCACCCGGCGTGGCATCGCCGTGATGCTCGGACAGGTGCAGTACCAGGTCGTCGCGGTGGATTTGCAGGTACAGCGGCAGGTCCGGGGCGAAACGGTGCTCCCAGTCGACCTGGAAACCGAGGAAGTCGAGGTAGAACTCGCGGGCCTTGTCGACCGAGAAGATCCGCAGGATCGGGATGGCGGGGGATAGCTGCATCGGGGGCGTCCATGGCTGGCAAAAGGGCAGGGTGCCACTGTATCGCAGTTGCGCCCGGTGGCGGGCACCGTCAATCCACCTGCAGGCCGCAGCCGCTCTGGCACGGGCCTATGCACGATGACCGCCGGGCCGAAAGTTTCATCTTCGTTCACCTGCGCAGTTGGCCCGCTACCTGCTATATCCAGCCAGCGAAATTTGATCGAGTGGTCAGCCTGGCCCGCCTGAGCGCGGCTGGCGCATGACCCTCCAGACGGCCGTCAGGCCATGGATTGCAGGGGCTCCAGGATGTCGTTGGCGCAACAGATCGAACCACCGCAGGCAGACCCGGGCTGGAGCGCCCACCTGCAGTTGCGCTTCATTCAGCGCGACGGCGTGACCCGCCTTGGTGCGCGGCGTCATGTCGGTCCTCTTTTGGTGCAACGGCCCTTTCACCCGGAAGGTGCGCCGTGCCATGTGTACGTGCTGCATCCTCCAGGTGGCATCGTCGCCGGCGACCGTCTGGCGCTGGACGTCCACCTCGAGGCCGGCAGCCATGCCTTGCTGACCATGCCCGGCGCCAGCAAGTTCTATCGCAGCATCGGCCCGACCGCGCGGCTGGAGCAACGCTTTCACTTGGCCACTGGCAGCACCCTGGAATGGTTGCCCCAGGACAGCATCTTCTTCAGCGGTGCCCGCGCCAGCCTCGACAGCCGCTTCCAGCTCGAGCCCGGTGCCCGCCTGCTGGCCTGGGAAACCGTGTGCCTGGGCCGACCGGTGATGAACGAGCGTTTCACGCAGGGCGCGCTGGACAGCCGCCTGCGCGTGACCTTGCCTGGCGATCCCGGCCTGCACGAGCGTCTGCGAGTCGAGGGCGGGCAACTGGCCAAGCTCGGCGGCCACCCGCTGCTGGCGACCTTCTGCGCCACGCCGGCCGACCAGACACTGCTGGAGCAGGTCCGCCAACTGCTCGCGCCGCTGGCCACGCCTGCCGGTGCGACCCTGCTCGGTCCACTGCTGGTGATCCGCCTGCTCGACCACGACAACCAACACCTGCAACACACCCTGCAGCGCCTCTGGCACCTGCTGCGTCCGGCCGTGCTCGGCCTGGCGCCGTGCCCGCCGCGCATCTGGGCCACCTGAGAGAGCGCCATGGAGCTGACCCCGAGAGAGAAAGACAAACTGCTGCTGTTCACCGCCGCGCTGCTGGCCGAGCGGCGCCTGGCCCGTGGCCTGAAGCTCAACTACCCGGAGGCGGTGGCGCTGATCAGCGCTGCGGTGCTCGAAGGCGCCCGCGATGGCCGCACGGTCGCCGAGCTGATGAGCCTGGGGCGTGAAGTGCTGGGGCGCGAGCAGGTCATGGACGGTGTGCCTGAGATGCTCCACGACGTTCAGGTCGAAGCCACGTTTCCCGACGGCACCAAGCTGGTGACCGTGCATGATCCCATCGTCTGAGGTGCTGCCCATGATTCCCGGAGAAGTCCAGGTCGCCGCCGGCGACATCGAACTCAACGTCGGCCGCCAGACGTGCAGCGTCAGCGTGGCCAACCATGGCGATCGCCCGGTGCAGGTCGGCTCGCACTACCACTTCTACGAAGTCAACGATGCCCTGGTGTTCGAGCGTGCGCCGACCCGGGGCTTTCGCCTGGACATCCCGGCCGGCACCGCGGTGCGTTTCGAGCCGGGCCAGGCACGCACGGTGCAGTTGGTGGCCTATGCCGGCAAGCGCGAGGTGTACGGCTTCCAGGGCAAGGTGATGGGCGCGCTGGAGGATCAGGCATGAGTCGTATTTCCCGCCAGGCCTATGCCGACATGTTCGGCCCCACCGTCGGCGATCGCGTGCGCCTGGCCGATACCGCGCTGTGGGTGGAGGTCGAGAAGGACTTCACGATCTATGGCGAGGAAGTCAAGTTCGGCGGCGGCAAGGTGATCCGCGACGGCATGGGCCAGGGCCAGATGCTCGCCGACCAGGCCATGGACCTGGTGCTGACCAACGCGTTGATCATCGACCACTGGGGCATCGTCAAGGCCGATATCGGTGTGCGTCACGGACGCATCGTGGCGATCGGCAAGGCCGGCAACCCTGATGTGCAGCCCGGGGTGACGATCCCGGTGGGGCCGGGCACCGAGGTGATCGCCGCCGAGGGCAAGATCGTCACCGCCGGCGGCATCGACTCGCATATCCACTTCATCTGCCCGCAGCAGGTGGACGAGGCGCTGACCAGCGGTGTCACCACCTTCATCGGCGGCGGCACCGGGCCTGCCACCGGTACCAATGCCACCACCTGCACCCCAGGTCCCTGGTACCTGGCGCGCATGCTCCAGGCCGCCGACTGCCTGCCGATCAACATCGGCCTGCTCGGCAAGGGCAACGCCTCGCGGCCCGAGGCGCTGCGCGAGCAGATCGCCGCCGGTGCCGTGGGCCTGAAGCTGCACGAGGACTGGGGCTCGACCCCGGCAGCCATCGACTGCTGCCTGGGCGTGGCCGAAGAGATGGACATCCAGGTGGCGATCCATACCGACACCCTCAACGAATCGGGCTGCATCGAGGACACCCTGGCCGCCATCGGCGAGCGCACCATCCACACCTTTCACACCGAGGGCGCCGGTGGTGGCCATGCGCCGGACATCATCCGTGCGGCCGGCCAGGCCAACGTGCTGCCGTCGTCGACCAACCCGACCCTGCCGTACACGGTCAACACCGTCGACGAGCACCTGGACATGCTCATGGTCTGCCACCACCTGGACCCGAGCATCGCCGAGGACGTGGCCTTCGCCGAGTCGCGCATCCGCCGCGAGACCATCGCCGCCGAGGACATCCTCCATGATCTTGGCGCCTTCGCCATGACCTCGTCCGACTCCCAGGCCATGGGCCGGGTCGGCGAGGTGGTGCTGCGCACCTGGCAGGTGGCGCACCAGATGAAGCTGCGCCGCGGGCCATTGGCGCCGGACAGCGACTACAGCGACAACTTCCGGGTCAAGCGCTACATCGCCAAGTACACGATCAACCCGGCGCTGACCCATGGCATCGCCCACGAGGTCGGCTCGGTGGAGGTGGGCAAGCTCGCCGACCTGGTGCTGTGGTCGCCGGCGTTCTTCGCGGTCAAGCCGGCGCTGGTGCTCAAGGGCGGGATGATCGTCACCGCGCCCATGGGCGACATCAACGGCTCGATCCCCACGCCGCAACCCGTGCACTACCGGCCGATGTTCGCTGCCCTGGGCGCGGCGCGGCATGCCACGCGCATGACGTTCCTGCCCCAGGCCGCCATGGACCGAGGGCTGGCCGAGGAATTGGGGCTGCGCAGCCTGATCGGCGTGGCCCACGGCTGTCGCCGGGTGCGCAAGGCCGACATGCTGCACAACGGCCTGCAGCCGCTGATCGAAGTCGATGCGCAAACCTACCAGGTGCGCGCCGACGGTGAGTTGCTGGTATGCGAGCCGGCCAGCGAACTGCCGCTGGCCCAGCGTTACTTCCTGTTCTGAAGGTGCAGGTGCGAGGTATCGCCTGCCCCAGCGCTGCCGATCCAGGCAGCGCGTTCTGGTTCGTTTGAAGGAGTGAACATGATCGTACTTACCCGAAGGCTCAGTGGCGCCGCCACGGTGACCGGCAGCGTCACCCTGAGTGTCGACAGCCGGATCAAGAGCCGCCTGCGCGTTACCCTCGACGATGGTCGCGAAGCCGGGCTGATGCTCGAGCGCGGCCACTTGCTGCGTGGCGGTGAACTGCTCGCCGATGCCGACGGCGGCCAGGTGATCCGGGTACTGGCCGCCCCCGAGGCAGTGTCCACGGTGCGCTGCGCCGATCCGCACCTGCTGGCCCGCGCCGCCTATCACCTGGGCAACCGCCATGTGCCGCTGCAGATCGAACCTGGCCTGCTGCGTTACCAGCATGACCATGTGCTCGACGACATGCTGCGTGGCCTGGGCCTGACCGTGGACGCCGAGCAGGCACCGTTCGAGCCCGAGTCCGGCGCCTATCAGAGCGCGCCCCACAGCCATGGCCACGGCCATCCTTTCGTGCGCTTGCCTAACCATTCCTGACCCCTGGAGCGTTCCATGAAAAAGACTTTCGCCCTTGTCCTGCTGCTGGTGGCCCTGCCGGCTTTCGCCCACCCCGGTCACGACGGCAATCCGTTGCAGGATGGCCTGCTGCATCCGCTGACCGGCCTCGACCACCTGCTGATGCTGATCGGCACCGGTGTGCTGGCGGCGCTGACCCGGCGCAACCTGACCCTACCGCTGGCGACCCTGGCGGCAATGTTCGGTGGCGCGGTGTGCGGCCATCTGTTCGGCGATGTACTGGGCATGGAGCAGATGATCGTCGGTTCGCTGCTGGTGGCCGCCGCCGCCATGCTGCTGCCCAGCCGCCAGTTGTTGCTGTCGCTGATCATGCCGGTGTTCGCCCTGTTCCATGGCTGGGCCCATGGCGTGGAGGCCACGCCCAGCGCGTTCTGGCTGTTCAGCGCCGGCTTCGTCACGGTCAGCGGCCTGTTGCTGGCGGTGGGCTTCGGCGTCGGTTGCCTGCTGCGTCGGCATACCGGCCTGCAGAAAGCCTTCGGTGGCGGCCTGCTGGCGGGCGCCGCGCTGGTCCTGGCCGGTTGATGGACAGCGACCTGGCGCTGCTGCGCCTGTTGCAACTGGCCAGCCCTGGCTTGCCGGTGGGGGGCTTTACCTACTCGCAGGGGCTGGAGTGGGCAGTCGAGGCCGGCTGGGTGACGAACGCAGAGAGCTTCGCCGCCTGGCAGCGCGAGCAATTGCTCGACACCCTCGGCCATCTCGACTGGCCCCTGCTGGCGCGGTTGTACCACGCCTGCCAGGCCGATGACGCCGAAGCCTTCGGGCGCTGGAACCAGTGGCTGCTGGCCAACCGCGAAACCGCCGAACTGCGCCTCGAGGAGCAACAGCGCGGCAGCGCCCTGGCGCGCCTGCTCGATGGCTGGCAACTGGGTCAGCACCCGGCCTGGCGCGCAAGCCTGGAGCTCAGCCAGTTGGGTGGCATGGCCTGGCTCGGTGCGCACTGGTCGATCCCGCTGCGCCAGCTGGCCCTGGGCCATGGCTTTGCCTGGCTGGAAGGGGCGGTGATGGCTGGGGTCAAGCTGGTGCCGTTCGGCCAGCAGGCTGCGCAGACCCTGCTCCGCGACCTCGGCGAGGCACTGCCGGCGGTGCTCGATCATGCCCTGGCGCTGGACGACGAACAGATCGGCGGTGGCCTGCCGCTGCTGGCGATCGCCTCGATGCGTCACGAAACCCAATACACCCGTTTGTTCCGTTCCTGAGGATTGCCCTGATGCAAAGCTATCAACAACCCCTGCGTGTCGGCGTCGGCGGCCCGGTTGGCTCCGGCAAGACCGCCCTGCTCGAGGCGCTGTGCAAGGCCATGCGCGATCACTACCAGATCGCCGTGGTGACCAACGACATCTACACCAAGGAGGACCAGCGCATCCTCACCGAGGCCGGGGCCCTGGAGCCGGAACGCATTGTCGGCGTGGAGACGGGCGGCTGCCCGCACACGGCGATCCGCGAGGACGCCTCGATGAACCTGGCCGCGGTCGAGGCCCTGGCGCGCAAGTTCGGCAACCTGGAGGTGATCTTCGTCGAGAGCGGTGGCGACAACCTCAGCGCCACCTTCAGCCCGGAACTGGCCGACCTGACCATCTATGTGATCGATGTCGCCGAGGGCGAGAAGATCCCGCGCAAAGGCGGCCCGGGCATCACCAAGTCGGACTTCCTGGTGATCAACAAGACCGATCTGGCGCCCTATGTCGGCGCCTCGCTCGAGGTGATGGAACGCGACACCCGGCGCATGCGGCCGGAGCGACCGTGGACGTTCAGCAATTTGAAAAAGGGCGAGGGGTTGCAGGCGGTGATCGACTTCATCGTCGAGCGTGGGATGCTGGGTGTGGAGCGCCGCTAAATGCAGGGGCATCCGCTTTCATTCAGCAGCAGACGCGTATTTTCGAGTGCCGTACGGACCTCTGCCCAGGCCCGTGATTGAGTTGCGGCATACAGTGAGTTGGGTGACTGGCCGTTTCGAGTCAGAGGCTGAACGGGCAGAAGGCAGGGCGCTCCTACAGGAATCGGCGTGGCCGGTTCCTCTGCTGGGGGGCTTCGTTTTCGACGATCTCGGCTACCTACCTGATCCAGACAACTCATGAAGGACGCACGTATGAAAAGGATTGCATTGGGCACGTTGTTGGTGGTGGCAAGTTCATTCCAGATAACCGAGGGTAATGAATTGGCCGAGGCAGGCGGCATCGTAGCCGGTCGCACTTCACCGTTCGTCCGGCCCGGGCCCTCACCGGTTGATGCCCGGCAGATCGCGGGAGTAGGGCACTGGGGCGGGGTGGCTCCGGTGGACTGTCCGGATGATACGTTTCGAACACCAGTCGGGCATTGTCAGCCGTACTTTGATTTTGACTGATCTTCGTTTGGCCTCGCAGGCAGCTTCTGCTGCGGTATCTGTGTGCAGGGTTCCAGCGCTGGTGTGAGCGCGGGGATAGGGGGGATCAAGCTATTCCCGAGTCGAGAACGGGTTATGCAGGAGGCGTCAGGCAAGAGGAGTCCTATGCCTAGGCACATGCTGATGCGGCGCCTCATGGCCGACTTGTAAGAACAGTGGTACGCGGGCGTGCATTGGAGGCGGTTTCGTACGCATCTGATGAATACATCCTTCTGGGTGGTCGGCTTTTGGCTGGTTAACTCATTTGAATATATTTGTAGAGTTCTTCGAGCTGCGAGCAGGGGGAGGACAAATCTCCTGTCGCAGTAAATACAGAAATACACTCGAGGAAAGATAAATGAAGAAGTTTGTTCTGATTGCTCTATTGGCCGCTACAGGCGCGGCTCAGGCCGCTCCGTTGTGCTGGTGGATCTGTGAAGTTCCTCGCGTCACTTGCCCTGAGGGCACTATTCTGGATATGTTCGAACAGTGTCAGCCAGAATGGGAATATTAATGATCGCCTAGTCGTTCGCTTCAACGGCGACATACATGCCCTCAGCCTATGGCTGAAGGGCATGCTGCATAAGGGGCGTACAACAGGAAAAATATACCCAGGCCATAGGCAAATCCTCATTCAAGCAGCCGCCGCGTACTCCCATGTCAAGGTAAAGTGACGGAAAAACTGCAAGGCGCCGCAAGCAGCGCCAACGAGGTGTCCGTGGCTTCCTACACCCTGCGTCAACTCAAGTACTTCGTCACCACCGTCGAAGCCGGTAGCGTCGCCGAGGCTTCGCGCCAGCTGTACATCGCCCAGCCCTCGATCTCCACGGCGATCAAGAGCCTGGAGGAGAGCTTCGGCGTGCAACTGTTCATTCGCCATCATGCCCAGGGTGTGTCGCTGACCCCTAGTGGCAAGCGGTTCTACGCCAAGACCAAGGCGCTGCTGCAGATGAGCCACGAGTTCGAGCAGAACGCCCTGGCCGACAACGACACCGTGGCTGGGCAGATCGATATCGGTTGCTTCGAGACTGTCGCCCCGCTGTACCTGCCACGCCTGATCGCCGGCTTTCGCGAGCGTTACCCCGGGGTCGACATCCGCTTGCGTGACGGCGAGCAGCAGGAACTGATCCAGGGCCTGACCGCCGGCACCTTCGACCTGGCGTTCCTGTATGACCATGACCTGGATGGCACCATCGAGACCGAGCCGCTGATGCCGGCGCAGAAACCCTACGTGTTGCTGCCGGAGAAACACCGCTTCGCCGGTCAGGCCCAGGTGTCGCTGCGCGACCTGTGCCCGGAGCCAATGATCCTGCTCGACGTGGCGCCGAGCCGTACCTATTTCGTCAGCCTGTTCAACGAACTGGGGCTGACCCCGAACATCGTCTTCAGCTCGCCGTCGATCGAGATGGTGCGTGGCATGGTTGGCCAGGGCTTCGGCTTCTCGCTGCTGGTCACCCGGCCTCATTCCCCATACACCTACGATGGCCAGCGCCTGGCGATGCTCGACATCGCCGAGCCGGTGGCACTGTCGGGGCTGGCGGCAGCGCACCTGCGGCGGGTGCAGTTGACCAAGCCGGCGCAGCTGTTCGTGGAGTTCTGCCGGGAGGAACTGGCGCGCCTGTAGACCTGCCGCCGCTGTCCCGGCATGATGCCGGCCATGACCCGCTTATCTTCCCTGAGCGCCTTGCGCCGCGGCCTGCGCGCTGACGGCGAACAGCTGTTGTGGCTGCGCTGCCAGACGCCTTGCCATTGGCCCTCGACCCTGGCCTTTCTCGCCGCACGGTGTATCCCCGGTCTCGAAACCTGTGTGGACGGCACTTACCGGCGCAGCGTGGTGTTCGCTGGGCATCACGGCGTATTGTCGGCCCGGCCAGTCCGGGAAAGCTGGCTACAGGTGCGTGTGCGCGGCCTGCCTGCCCATGCTCTGCCTGGCCTGATCGCACGGTTGCGCCGGGTCTTCGACCTGGATGCCCAGCCGGCCTTGATCGCTGCGGCGCTGGCACGCGATCCGCTGATGGCACGTTTGCTCCAGGCCCGTCCGGGCTTGCGCGTGCCACAGGGTTGGGAGGCCTGCGAGCAGGCCATGCGCACGGTGCTCGGCCAACAGATCAGCGTGGCTGGGGCGATGACCCTGGCAGGCCGCCTGGTGGCGCGCCATGGCCAGGCGCTGGGCCTGGACGCCGCGCCCCTGATGCATGTGTTTCCCCAGGCTGCAGTGCTGGCCGAGGCCGAGTTGCAGGGGCTGGGCATGCCCCGCGCCCGGGCGGCGACCTTGTCGACCCTGGCCCGGGCATTGCTCGAGCAACCGGACCTGCTGCGCCCAGGCCAACCCTTGGCCCAGGCCCTGACACGGCTATGCGGGCTCAAGGGCATCGGTCCCTGGAGCGCGCAATACCTGGCCTTGCGCCAGCTCGGTGCCGGTGACGCGCTGCCGCTGGGCGATGTGGCGCTGGTCAAGGCCCTGCGCCTGCTGGAGGGGCCAGAGGTGCAACTGGCCGAACGTTCACTGGCCTGGCGGCCATGGCGTGCCTATGCCGCGCAGCACCTGTGGGCCTCGCTGGCCGATCTCAGCCCGACTGGCGCCAGCTCACCTCGCTGATGCCATAACGCTCGGCCATCGGCTTGCTCATCTTGCGCACGTGCTCGCGTCCGTAGCGGCCGATACGGCCGACACCGGCATCGCAGCTGGCCCAGTGCCAGGCTTCGGCGTTGTCCATGCGCTCGGCACGAATGATGAACGACTTGGGCTGGCCATGCAGCGCGTAGTCGATCACGTAGAGTTTGGCGTCGATCATGCAGTCCTCGCATCCTTGAACATGACATGTGGATGGGAGTGGTGCGGGGCGGGAAAAGTTTGAAAAAAATGCGCGACAGGGGATCTGCGGCCTGGTTTAGACCATTGGTCGGCGCAGTGGTGTCGCCAGTCGAACAGCCCTCGCCGCGAACGGGTCTTCAGCTAAGGTGCCATGGGTATTCCCCGTGATTGCCCAGGCGAATGGACTGGCGCCCAGGCATGGGCAATATCAATTGGCACCGTGCCCTGCAAGGGCGTAATCACCCATGACAGGCCATCCAGGAAAGAGAGGGTCATACCATGTCGTTGATAGGTGTTTCGCTGCTGGAGATGCGGCAGATGATAGAGCAGGCCTGCCTGCCGGATCGTTGCGAGGTCAGTTGTGCGGATGGCGAAAGCCTCACCATCCGCCTCGGCCAGGGCCAGACGTTGGATGAATGCCTGACCGTGACCGGCGTCCCGCTCGCCAGCCTCAACAGTTGCCGCGACCTCGTGGGGCTGGTGGCGCAGCTCAAGGAGCAGCGTCACGCCCTGCCCAGCGTGCTCAAGGCGATCGCCTGAAGGTTGTCGCCAGGCCAGGGCGGCGCCGAGCGATTCACTGCAGTTCGAGCAGCAGGTTGATGCCGCCGTCGCCGCATTTGACGTGGTCGCGCACGACCCCCTGATAGCTGCGTCCCTCCCAGGTGAAGGCAACGCTGTGGGCGCGGTCCACCTTGCCGGGCAAGGGTGGCTCGATATGCAGACGCAGGGCCGGGCGGCCCTGCAGGCTGAGCGCGGCGAGCTGGACCAGGCATTCGGCACGCTGGGCCACGGGGCCGAACAGGGTGTCACGGACGAAGTCCAGCTCCAGGCAGGCGCAGGGCGCGCGGCATGACATGCGCATGGGAAGGCTCCAGGCGTGCGGGGTGGAGGGTTGTCAATCATTGGAAGCCTACAGGCCGATTGCGTTCATATTATTTCAATGCCATTTCGGCATGCCGCCGGCCCCGACGGCAGGCCAGCCAACACTTCCCGGTAAAAATCCCGGATAATGCCGGCCATTTCTTCGTTCCCGCCCGTTTCTGGTACCCCTGCGCATGGAAATCAAGGTCAATTTTCTCGACAACCTCCGTCTCGAGGCCAAGTTCGACGACTTCACGGTGATCGCCGACCAGCCGATCCGCTACAAGGGCGACGGCTCGGCCCCGGGGCCGTTCGACTACTTCCTGGCGTCCTCGGCATTGTGCGCGGCGTACTTCGTCAAGCTGTACTGCCAGACCCGCGACATCCCCACCGAGAACATCCGCCTGTCGCAGAACAACATCGTCGACCCGGAGAATCGCTACAACCAGATCTTCAAGATCCAGGTCGAGCTGCCGGAAGACATCAGCGAGAAGGACCGCCAGGGCATCCTGCGCTCCATCGACCGCTGCACGGTGAAAAAGGTGGTGCAGACCGGCCCCGAGTTCGTCATCGAGCAGGTCGACAACCTCGATGCCGACGCCCAGGCGCTGCTGATGCCGGTGTCGGACAGCAGCACCTGCATCCCCGGCAAGGACCTGCCGCTGGAGCAGACCATCGCCAACATGTCGGCGATTCTCGCCGGGCTGGGGATGAAGATCGAGATCGCCTCGTGGCGCAACATCGTGCCCAATGTCTGGTCGCTGCATGTGCGCGACGCGCAGTCGCCGATGTGCTTCACCAACGGCAAGGGCGCGACCAAGGAGGCCGCGCTGGCCTCGGCGCTGGGCGAGTTCATCGAGCGCCTGAACTGCAACTTCTTCTACAACGACCAGTTCTGGGGCGAGGAGCTGGCCAACGCGCCGTTCGTGCATTACCCGGACGAGCAGTGGTTCAAGCCGGGCGCCAAGGATGCGCTGCCGGACGAGATCCTCGATCCGTACTGCCTGGAGATCTACAACCCGGATGGCGAACTGCGCGGTTCGCACCTGTACGACACCAACTCGGGCAACACCGCGCGGGGCATCTGTTCGCTGCCGTTCGTGCGCCAGTCGGACGGTGAGACGGTGTACTTCCCGTCCAACCTGATCGAGAACCTGTTCCTGAGCAACGGCATGAGCGCCGGCAACACCCTGGCCGAGGCGCAGGTGCAGTGCCTGTCGGAGATCTTCGAGCGGGCGGTCAAGCGCGAGATTCTAGAAGGCGAGCTGTGCCTGCCGGACGTGCCCCAGGAGGTGCTGGCCAAGTACCCGGGCATCGTCGCCGGTATCCAGGGCCTGGAGGAGCAAGGCTTCCCGGTACTGGTCAAGGACGCGTCGCTGGGCGGCGAGTTCCCGGTGATGTGCGTGACCCTGATGAACCCGCGTACCGGCGGCGTGTTCGCCTCGTTCGGCGCCCACCCAAGCTTCGAGGTGGCGCTGGAGCGCAGCCTGACCGAACTGCTCCAGGGCCGTAGCTTCGAGGGTCTGAACGACCTGCCGCAGCCGACCTTCGAAAGCCACGCGCTGACCGAACCGAACAACTTCGTCGAGCACTTCATCGACTCCAGCGGCGTGGTGTCGTGGCGTTTCTTCAGCGCCAAGGCCGACTTCGAGTTCGTCGAGTGGGACTTCTCGGGTCATGGCCAGGACTCCAACGTACAGGAGGCGCAGACCCTGTTCGGCATCCTCGAGGCGCTGGACAAGGAAGTGTACATGGCGGTGTACGACGATCTCGGCGCCACCGCCTGCCGCATCCTGGTGCCGGGCTACTCGGAGATCTACCCGGTGGAGGACCTGATCTGGGACAACACCAACCGCGCGCTGACCTTCCGCGCCGATATCCTCAACCTGCATAGCCTCGAGCCGCGTGCACTGAAGATGCTGCTCAAGCGTCTGGACAACTGCGAGGTGGACGATTACACCACCATCACCACGTTGATCGGCGTCGAGTTCGACGACAACACCGTATGGGGGCAACTGACCATTCTTGAGTTGAAGCTGCTGATCAACCTGGCGTTGCAGCGCTTCGACGAGGCCAAGGAACTGGTCGAGGCGTTCTTGCAGTTCAACGACAACACGGTCGAGCGCGGGCTGTTCTACCAGGCGCTGAACGTGGTGCTGGAAGTGGTGCTGGACGACGATCTGGAGATGGCCGACTACGAGTTCAACTTCCGTCGCATGTTCGGCAACGAACGGATGGACGCGGTACTTGGCTCGGTCGAGGGCAGCGTGCGCTTCCATGGGCTGACGCCGACCAGCCTGAAACTCGAAGGGCTGGACCGCCATCTGCGCCTGGTCGAGAGCTACAAGAAGCTGCATGCGGCACGGGCACGGGCGGCTGGGATCTCGATCTGAGCGCCGCTGTGACGTTGTCGTGACGAAAGGGCCGCTTTGCGGCCCTTTCGTTTTTGCTGGAATTGCGCATTTGGATGAGCAGTGGAGATGATGCTATCCGCATGAGCGCGACGCCAGGTCACACTGGCGCAAATGCTGGCGTTGGTCTTTGATGTGCGGGCCCATGGCTGACTTGCGGGTCACGCCGGGGAGGGAGCCGCGCCTTCGTCAGGACACGGACCGTTATCGCTGCACGACCAAGGAGGTCATGATGAAAACCAGAGGGTTGGCGGTTTCACTGCTGCTGTGGCTGTATTCGTTGGCGGCGCAGGCCGATTGCGCGGTGCTGGGGCCTTGGGAAGACCCGTGCGCTGGCGCGGTGCTGGGGCCTACCACTTGCGTATGTGAGCGCTGAAACACCCAATTGACAGGGATCGATAGATCAACAGGAGGTTACTTTGAAAAAGATGATGTTCGCGGTATTGCTGATGTGGGGCTTCTCCGTGACCGCCCAGGCTTCGTGCCCGGTGTTCGGGCCGTCCAAGGACCCATGCGCAGGTCCGGTATTCGGGCCATCGACCTGCGAGTGCCCTTGATACGGGGACGCATGCTCTGTGCTGGAAGGGCCGCTTGGCGGCCCTTTTTGCTGTCTGCCTGCCGGACTTGGCGTACGTCTGGCCCGTGCGCGCCTGGCGCCGAGCGGTAGTGCCTGGCGCTGGCGGCGTTTGCCGGCGTGCACTAGCGTTTAGCCATGCAGCCTGGGTCTTGAGCCTCTGCCTGTTCGGGCTGCCAGTGACCTACCCACCACGCGGAGCCAACGGAGATCATGCCGGATCTGCGTCCGAACCCGAGCCAGGGCCTGTCGTATCGTGCCGAGCAGCCGATCTTCGAGGCTTTCGTCCGGCAGGCTGCGCGTACACCCGAGGCCATCGCGGTCGTCGCTGATTCGCTGACCTGCAGTTATCAGCAACTCGAGCAGGTCAGCCGATCGCTTGCCAGGCACCTGCTGGAGCTGGGCGCGCGTGCCGGGGACCGGGTGGTGATCGTCAGCGACCGTAGCGTCGGGCTGATCCACGCAGTGCTCGGCGCCTCCCGCGCGGGTCTGGTGTTCAGCGTGGCCGACGTTGCCTACCCGCCGGCCCGCATCGAGCAGATCGTCGAGGTGCTGGCGCCAGCCTGCATCCTGGTGTGCGGCGCGGCGCAGGTCACGCTCGAAAGCCGGAAGATTCCTGTCCTGCGGGTTGCGGACGCGCCAGCCGAGGCTCTGGGACAGTTCGCCGGCGAGCCGTTGCCGTTGCCCGTGGTCGATCCGCAACAACCTGCGTATATCACTTTCACCTCCGGCAGCACGGGAGAACCCAAGGGCGTCGTGACCCACCATGCGCCATTGGTGCATTTCGTCGAATGGCATGTCAGGCGCCACGGGTTTACCTGCGCTGAGCGTTTCTCCCTGGTGTCGGGCCTGGGCCACGATCCGGTGTATCGCGATCTCTTCACGCCGCTGTCGATCGGCGCACGGGTTGTCTGCCCCAGCCGGGCGACCCTGACCGATCCGGCTGCCCTCGCCAGCTGGATTGGGCGCCAAGGCGTGACGGTCATGCACCTCACGCCGCCGCTGGGCAAGTTGATCGAAACCGGCGCCAGCATGAGCGGGCAAGTGCTCGAGCGTCTGCGCTATCTGTTCTGGGGGGGAGATGCACTGAGCCTGGCCTTGTACCGGCAAATGCAGGTGATTGCGCCCAATGCCCGGGGCGTGAACTTCTATGGCACCACCGAAACCCCCCAGGCCATGGCTTTCCAACTGCTCGAGGAGGTGCACGGGCGACAACGGTTCGCGCTGGGCAAGGGGATCGATGACGCGCAACTGCTGGTGGTGAACAGCGCCGGGCGTCTGGTGGCCGAGGGCGAGGAGGGGGAGATCCTGATCCGCAGTCCGTACCTGTCGTTGGGGTACTGGCGCGACCCGGCATTGAGCGCGCAGAAGTTCGTGGCCAACCCGTTCAGCGCAGAAGTGGCCGACCGCTGCTATCGCACCGGCGACCTGGGCACCTACCTGGCCGATGGCAGTGTCGACTTTCTCGGGCGCGCCGACGGCCAGGTCAAGGTCCGTGGCCACCGTGTGGAACTGGGCGAGATCGAGCAGGCCATCGTCCGTCAGCCCGGGATCAAGCAGTGCGTGGTATTGGCCAACCGCGACAGTACGAATGTGAAGCTGGTCGCTTACTGCGTCGCCGCTCAACCGCCGTCGACCGCCATGCTGCGCCAGGCGCTCGGCGAACAGTTGCCGGACTACATGGTGCCGGCGGTGTATGTATTCCTGCCGGCCATCCCGCTGACGCCCAACGGCAAGATCGACAAGCGCGCGCTGCCGGCACCGGCCTTCAATGCCGTTGCCGGGCAGGACCTGTCGCCACTCGGTGTGCGGCTGGGCGAGGCCTGGGCGCGGATACTCCAGGTGCCGGCGATCGATCCTGACTTGAGTTTCGTCGAGCACGGGGGGGACTCGATGTCCTTCGTCCAGGCGTCGATGGTGTTGCAGCAACTGATCGGCCACCTGCCACAGCGCTGGGAGCTGGTCCCGGTGCGCGAGCTGGTCGAGCAGGGCACCGTGGCGCAGCGGCCGCGGCCGGCCCTGGAGATGCCGGTGCTGCTGCGCATGCTGGCGATCATCCTGATCGTGGTCGGGCATTTCGGGCTGTTCTCCCGCTGGGTGGTCACCGGAGAGACCAGCACGTTGTTCCTGATCTCCGGCATCAGCCTGGCCAGGTTCCAGCTCAAGGCCATCGAGGCGCGCGGCGATGCGCGCATGCTGCTGCGTTCGGTGGCTGGTATCGCGCTGCCGACCGTGCTCTACACCCTGCTGATCCAGGTGCTGTTCGACCACTTCCACTGGCAGTCGCTGCTGCTGGTTTCCAACTGGTTCCCTACCGAGCAGGTGGGCTATTTCAACTACTGGTACATCGAAGTGCTGGTGCAGATGATCCTGATCATCGGCCTGGTGCTGTCGGTGCCGCCGTTGTGCCGGCGCCTGCTGGGCAATCCGTTTCGCAACCTGGCCTTGGCTGCCGGTGCGTTGTTGCTGGCGGACATCGTCATCACCCTGTGGATATACGACGCCAGACCGTTGTTCAACCGGGTGCCACAGCACTTCCTGGCCATCATGGTGCTGGGCATGGCGGTGCACTTCGCCGATTCGCCGAGACGCAAGTGGCTGGTCAGCGGGCTGGCGGTGCTGGTGATCGCCGAGATCGACATCATGGGCCTGCTGGAGATGGACTGGCAGGCACTGGCGAGCAGGCGGCATGTCGACCTCGCCCTGCCGGCGGTACTGGCGCTGATCTGGATCCGCGCGGTGCCGGTGCCGGCGTTGCTGGCCAAGGTGGGGGCGGTGATCGCCTCGTCGACCCTGTTCATCTACCTGACGCATTTCCAGTTCCAGTCCGTGGCCCGGCGCGTCTCGGGCCAGCCGCTGGTGGCGGTGGCACTTGCCATCACCGGCGGCGTGCTGGTGGGTTACTGCTGGAACAGGGCGTTGCGCCTGGTGCTGGCGCGCTGGGGACGGGGCAGGAAAAAACGCGAAGCGGATGCGGTGGAGCCAGTGGCCTGAGGATGGTCAGGCCGGTGCAGGCGTCAGGCGAAGCTGATCCAGTACCTCGCCCGTGAAGAAGTCCACCACCTCGGCCCCATGAGTCAGCAGACGGTCGCCGAACCAGTCCGCGGCCAGGCGCGAAGGCGGGCCCTTGTGCCGGACTACCGTGTTTTCCAGATGGCCGTTGGCGGTGGCGATGATCAGGTCCTCGCCCCAGTTGCTGCGTGGTGTCGAAGACACTGGGAGGCACAGGTGGCTGGCCGATTCGTTGTAGAAGAGCTGTCCGGCACCGAGGTGCCCGTACTCGCTCAGGTCCACGGACCATACGGTCGCACCGTCGCGGTCGCAGCACAGCAGACGGCTGTTGCAGCCAACGGCGAACAGGTGCTGGCCATCGCGGGCGAAGCGCAGGTTCTGGATCTTGTCACCCATCGCCAGGCTGACCGAGGTGACTTCGCCGCTGGCACAGTCCACTTTCAGCAAGCGGTTGCGCGTGCGTTCGTCCGGTGCCCAGAGATGGCCTTGCAGCGGGTCGATGTCGCCGAAGCGGGCATCGAGGTCGCGCGCGATCGGTGCGCCATGGGCGCCGCTGTCGAGGTCGATGACCACGGGGCGTTTCTTGCCATTGACGGCACTGACCAGGACATGGCGCCCGCTGGGGGCGAAGCGCGACCAGAACGACAGGTACTGGGTCGTTTCGTGCAGCAAGGTGGCGCCGCAGGTGAAGCCCAGGCGTGAACGCCGGGCGCCGCGCACGGTGATCGGCTCGAGCGAGCGCAGTGCCAGGCGACCCTCGGCGGACACATGGCAGACCGTATCGTCCGCACGAGCGCCGCTGGGGGCCTGCAGGACACCGCTGCGTGGCTGGTACTGGAGCAGGCAGGGGGCGTTGTCGCGCTGGTCGAAGAACACCAGGGCGCGGGGTACGTCAATGTACATGGAGACTCCTGGGCAACCGGACACCCCGGCGAAGGGCGGCAGGATAAAGCCCCGGGCGCGATAGGGGAAGTGCTAGGGTCTGCGCACCCCGCGGGTGGTCTTCAGGCGCGGCTGCCCGCCTTGCGCAGCGGCACTTCGCGCAGCAGCCAGCTCAGGGCGAAGGCCACGCTGGTGACCACGCAGGCGGTCAGGAACACCCCGTGCATGGCGCCGGCGAAGGCCTCCAGGTAGGCCTGTTTCAGCGGCGCGGCGAGGGCGTGCACCTCGCTGGGCGACAAGGTGGTCGGCGGGTTGCTGTCGGCCGGGTACGTCGCGGCCAGGCGTTGCAGCAGATCATGGGAGAACAGCGCGCCGAACACCGACACGCCGATGGCGCCCCCGATCGAACGGAACAGCGTCGCCCCCGAGGTGGCCACGCCCATGTGGCGCGGTTCGACACTGTTCTGCACGGCCAGGATCAGGACCTGCATCACCATGCCCAGGCCGGCGCCGAGCAGGCCCATGTACAGGTTCATCAACGCCAGCGGGGTGTCCAGCTCGAGGCGGCTGAGCAGGGCCAGGGCAATGGCCTGGAGCAGGGTGCCGAGGATCGGGAACACCCGGTAGCGCCCCCAGCGGCTGATCAGCCGGCCGGTGATGGCCGAGACCACCAACAGTCCACCCATCAATGGCAGCATTTGCATTCCGGCACTGGTCGGCGTGGCATTCTTCACCACCTGCAGGTACATCGGCAGGAACGTCACCGCGCCGAACAGCGAGACTCCGACGATGAAGCCGATCAGCCCGGCCAGCACGAAGGTGCGGTGGCCGAACAGGTGCAGTGGCATGATCGGCTCGGCGGCCCGGCGTTGCTCATGGATGAAGCCGACCAGGCCGATCAGGGCGAACAGCGACAGGCAGAGGATGTCCAGCGAATCCCAGGGCAGCAGGTTGCCGCCCAGGCTGGTGATCAGCACCACGCAGGCCAGGGTCAGGGTGAGAAAGCCCGCGCCGAGGTAGTCGATCACGTGCTTCACCGAGGCCACGTGGGGACGGAACACGCTGCCGATCACCAGCAGCGCGAGCAGGCCCAGAGGCAGGTTGATGTAGAAGATCCAGCGCCACGACAGGTGTTCGACCAGAAAACCGCCGATCAACGGTCCGACCACCGTGGCCAGGCCGAATACGCCGCCGAACAAGCCCTGGTAGCGGCCACGCTCGGCCGGTGGGATGACGTCGCCGATGGCGGCCATCGCCACCACCATCAGGCCGCCACCGCCCAGGCCCTGGAGGGCGCGCAGCAGCACCAGCTCGGTCATGTTCTGGGCCATGCCGCACAACACCGACCCGAGCAGGAACAGGACGATGGCGATCTGCAGCACGCGCTTGCGGCCATAGAGGTCGCCGAACTTGCCGTACAGCGGCACCACCACGGTGGAGGCCAGCAGGTAGGCGGTGACCACCCAGGACAGCCAGCGCAGGCCGCCAAGGTCGCTGACGATGGTCGGCAACGCGGTGGAGACGATGGTCTGGTCCAGCGCGGCGAGGAACATCACCAGCAGCAAGGCGCCGAGCAACAGCGGGATGGGCGGATGCGCATCGCGTTCGGCGGGAAGAGTCGGTGTTTGCATGGGGCAGGCCTGGGCGGTAAGGGTAGCGGGGTCGGTGTCGTGGCGGGTCGATGACGGAGGTGATGGACATGCCAGGGGCACCATCAGGTTTTGTACGAAAAGTATGGTCGTCCATTGTCGTGGGAGTGGCGGTGCACCGATGCGACTTGCCCCGCGATCTGCCGCACGGGGCAGCAAAGCCGGCGTTCACGGCGTCTTTGCCGCTATGTGATATCGGCTGCAGGAGCGCTTCGCACTTCATCGCGGGGCAAGCCCGCGCCCACGAAATTCCACGTACAGAGCCTGGCGACAGGACGTGGACGGAGCTTGATTCCTGCAAATGTTAAATGCAATTTAAGTTTAATGAGAGGCGACGAGAGGTCATGGCCAAGGACGGCTGGCTGATGCCGGAAGGCTATGCTTTGGGGCGTGCCAGGCGCCCGAAGGCGCTCTGCGTCAGCGAGCGAGCCCGGCGATCACTTCGGCGGCGGTGGTGAGCTGGCCGAAATGGTGACGCCACAGGTCGATGCCCAACTGCCCGGAGCGGTCCAGCGACGAGCCCAGGGTCAGGTCGGTGACCAGGGTCGGGTTGAGTCCGGCGTCGAACAGGGCGAAGCCGGCGGCCAGCACGCAGGTTTCGGTCTGCAGACCGCACACCAGCACCCGCTCTACCCCCAGGCCCTTGAGGTAGTCGAGGGTTTCGGTGGTTTGCCCGTAGCCGTGCTTGACGAACACCTTGTCGGCCTCCACCAGCGCCATGTCGTCGCGGGCCGGATGCCAGCCAAGCTGGCGCTGGAACGGGGTGATCGACTCGTCGTGCAGCTCCACCGAGGCGACAGTGGGGATGTACGCCGACAGGGCACGGATGCCGTCCACCAGTTTTTCCGAGGGGCTGAATGTGGATTGCACGTCGACGATGAGCAGGACTTGCCGCATGACAGGGTTCCGGGCCGGATGGGAAGGGCGCGAGTATAACGCCGCTGGCGCTGTACAGGGACGCGGGGTGGCTATACGCTCGCTGGCTTTTTTGCGGCAAGGGATTGCATATGCAGCGCATCGTCATATTGGGTAATGCAGGTAGCGGCAAGTCGACCCTGGCCCGGGCCATTGGCGAGCGTCTTGGGCTGGCGGTAGTGCACCTGGACCGCCTGTTCTGGGAGCCCGGCTGGGAGGAACCGGACGCCGAGGTATTTCGCGAGCGCGTACGGTACGCGTTGGCGGGCGATGCCTGGGTGTCGGAGGGCAACTACTCGCGGCGCACCTTCGACCTGCGTCTGCCGCGAGCCGACCTGGTGGTGTGGCTGGACACGCCGCGGGCGGTGTGCATGAAACGGGTGATCCTGCGCTCCCTGGGCAAGCGGCCACGGCCCGACCTGCCCGATGGTTGCAGCGAGCGGCTGAACCGGGAGTTTCTGGAGTTCCTGAAGTTTGTCTGGACCTTCGACCATGCCTACCGGCGTGGGATCGAGGCGATGCGCCTGGCGCTGGGGCCACAGGTGCCGGTGGTGCACCTGAAGGGACGGCGCCAGGTCACGGCGTTTCTGGATCAGCTGGCGGGGGCGGCGGTGGCGCCGGGGGGAGCCTGTTGATGCCGGAGGCCGCCTTGCGGCCTATCGCTGGCTGCGCCAGCTCCCACAGCTCCCACAGCTCCCACAGATTCCACAGCTCCCACAGCTCCCACAGCTCCCACAGCTCCCACAGCTCCCACAGCTCCCACAGCTCCCACAGCTCCCACAGCTCCCACAGATTCCACAGCTCCCACAGCTCCCACAGATCCCACAGCTCCCACAGCTCCCACAGATCCCACAGATCCACAGATCCACAGATTCCACAGGTCCACAGATCCGTCAGTTTCTACAGCCCTGTGGCAGCCAGGCCTGTGTACCTGTGGGAGCTGGCGCAGCCAGCGATGGGCTGCGCAGCAGCCCCTGCAAAAGCCGCGCGCTCGCGCCAGGCGCCTAGGCCGCCAAGCGCCCGCTGGCGATCGCTGCCGACGCCGCCAGCATCGCCCGCAGCAGCACGGCGCAACCCGCGGCCAGATCCTGGGGCGCGGCGTTCTCGATCTCGTTGTGGCTGATCCCACCCTCGCAGGGCACGAAGATCATCCCTGCCGGGCCTAGCTCGGCGAGGAAGATCGCGTCATGCCCGGCGCCGCTGACGATGTCCATGTGCCCCAGGCCCAGGGCCTGCGCCGACTCGCGCACCGCCTCGACACAGCCCCGGTCGAAGTACAGCGCGGGGAAGTCGGCAGTGGGCACCAGCTCGTAGCTCAGGCCGTGTTTCGCCACGGTGGCTTCGATCACCGCGCGTACCTCGGCGATCATCGCGTCCAGTCGGTCGCCTTCGAGGTGACGCAAGTCCAGAGTCATGCGCACTTCGCCGGGAATCACGTTGCGCGAGCCAGGGTAGGCCTGCAGGCAGCCGACCGTGCCGCAGGCATGGGGCTGGTGGGCGAGGGCCGTGCGGTTGACCGCCTCGACCACGGCGGCGGCACCGACCAGGGCATCCTTGCGCAGGTGCATCGGCGTCGGTCCGGCATGGGCCTCGACGCCGCGCAGGGTCAGGTCGAACCATTTCTGGCCGAGGGCGCCGAGCACCACGCCGATGGTCTTGCCCTGGTCTTCGAGTATCGGGCCCTGTTCGATGTGCGCCTCGAAATACGCGCCTACCGCATGGCCGAGCACGGCGCGGGGGCCGGCATAGCCGATGGCGTCGAGCGCTTCGCCGACGCTGATGCCGTCGGCGTCGCGCTTGGCCAGGGTCTGCTCCAGGGTGAACTTGCCGGCGAATACCCCCGAACCCATCATGCACGGGGCGAAACGCGAGCCTTCTTCGTTGGTCCAGACCACCACTTCCAGCGGTGCCTCGGTCTCCACGCCGAGGTCGTTGAGGGTGCGGATCACCTCGAGCCCGGCCATCACGCCGAAGCAGCCGTCGAACTTGCCGCCGGTCGGCTGGGTATCGATATGGCTGCCGGTCATCACCGGCGGCAGCTTGGGATTGCGCCCGGGACGGCGGGCGAAGAGGTTGCCGACAGCGTCGATGCTGACGTCGCAGCCGGCGTCCTCGCACCACTGCACGAACAAGTCGCGGGCCTGGCGGTCGAGGTCGGTCAGCGCCAGGCGGCAGACTCCACCCTTGGGCGTGGCGCCGAGGCGGGCGAGGTCCATCAGCGACTGCCACAGGCGGGCGCTGTCGATGTGCTGGTCGGTCGATTGCAGGACGTTCTGGGTGGGCGTGGTCATGGTTGTCTCCTCAGGCAGTCGTTTTTATCAGGCTGTCGTTCCCAGCGCGGGACACGCCCGCGCCCACAGTTCAGGGCAACGGCTTGGCCAGCCGCGCCGGGCCGCGTACCGCCACGCCACCGAGGGCGTAGTACAGGCCACCGCCCAGCAGCGAGCCGGTGAACCAGCCGTAGTCGTAGAACCAGCTGAAGCTGCTGTTGCCGATGGCCATCACGGTCAGCACCACCGGCACGCCGAAGGCGGCGAAGCCGGCCAGGTTCCATGCCGGGTACACGTCGTCGCGGTACAGCCCGGCCAGGTCCAGGCGCTGGCGGCGGACCAGGAAGTAGTCCACCACCATGATCCCGGCGATCGGCCCGAGCAGGCTCGAGTAGCCCAGCAGCCAGTTGGAGTAGACCGCCTCCAGGCTCAGGTCCGAGACGATCCAGCCAAGCTTCTTGAACAGTTCGTGGGCCATCAGCGCCAGGCCGATCAGCCCGGTCAGCCAGACTGCACGGTTACGTCCGATCAGGCGCGGGGCGATGTTCTGGAAGTCGTTGGTGGGCGAGACGATGTTTGCCGCAGTGTTGGTGGCCAGGGTGGCGAGCACGATCAAGGTCATCGCCACGGCAACCCAGCCGGGGCTCTGGATCCTGCCGATCAGGCTGACCGGGTCGGACACCGTCTCGCCCACCAGCGACGCCGAGGCCGCGGTCATGATCACCCCGAGGGCGGCGAACAGGAACATGGTCAGCGGCAGGCCGTAGATCTGTCCGAGCACCTGGTCTTTCTGGCTCTTCGCGTAGCGGCTGAAGTCGGGGATGTTCAGCGACAGGGTGGCCCAGAAACCGACCATGGCGGTGAGGCCGGCGCAGAAGTAGCCGACCACGCTGGCGCCCTCCGGACGCTTGGGCGGTTGCGCCAGCAGCTCGCTCATCGACATGTGCGGCAGCGCCCAGAACAGCAGACCCAGGCCCACTGCCACCAGCAACGGCGCGGCGAGGGTTTCGAGCAGCTTGATCGACTCGGCGCCGCGCAGCACCACCCACAGGTTCAGCGACCAGAACAGCATGAACCCGATCACCTCGCCGGTGCCGCCGAGGGATTTCCAGCCCTCGAACAGCGAGCCCAGCAGCAAGTGGATGGCCAGCCCGCCGAACAACGTCTGGATGCCGAACCAGCCGCAGGCCACCACGGCACGGATCAGGCACGGCACGTTGGAGCCGAGGATGCCGAACGACGAGCGCAACAGCACCGGGAAGGGAATGCCGTACTGGGTGCCGGGGAAGGCGTTCAGGGTCAGCGGGACAAGCACGATCAGGTTGGCCAGCAGGATCGCCAGCAGCGCTTCGCCGACACTCAGGCCGAAGTAGGCGGTGAGCACCCCGCCAAGGGTGTAGGTGGGTACGCAGATGGACATCCCCACCCACAGCGCGGTGATGTGCCACTTGTTCCAGGTGCGCTGGTGGACCTTGGTCGGGGCGATGTCGTGGTTGTAGCGCGGGCTGTCGAGGACGTCGCTGCCGGCGTCGAGCTCGTACAGGCCGTGCCGCTCGATCACTTGCGATCTGCTCTGCTGCATGGGGCTCTCCAGGTTTTTCTTGTTGTTGTCTGCTCATCGGGCTGATGCGATGGCCGGAGTACACACGCTTTTCCAGTACTGCGCCTGCGTTCCGGCCTGGCGCAGGTGACCGGTGCTTTTTTGATGGATTCCAGGCAGTTGAAGTTGCGTAGAAAATCTTGATCATTTTTTCTTCCTGTCAAGGTAGTCAAAATGCCATGGAAGGTCGAAACCGCTGATGTTTTGTATAAAAATCCTTATAAAACAGATAGATAGAAAATAAGATATTTGCATTTATTTTTTCTTGCTCAATCCATGTTCAGCTACTAGCCTCGATTCTTGTCAGGTCTGACAGGATTGAAAAACCTCCCTCGACCCGGCCCAGCACAATTCCAAGAACCGGCCAGAGCAGACCGGTCAGCCTGCGAGGAAAACGGCATGTCCCTGTTGATCCGTGGCGCCACCGTGGTCACCCACGAAGAACGTTACCCCGCCGATGTCCTGTGTGCCGATGGCCTGATCCGCGCCATCGGCGAGCATCTCGAACCCCCCACCGGCTGCCAGGTACTGGACGGCAGCGGCCAGTACCTGATGCCCGGCGGCATCGACCCGCACACCCACATGCAACTGCCGTTCATGGGCACCGTGGCCAGCGAGGACTTCTTCAGCGGTACCGCCGCGGGGCTGGCCGGCGGCACCACCTCGATCATCGACTTCGTCATTCCCAACCCGCAGCAGTCGCTGCTCGAGGCCTTCCACACCTGGCGCGGCTGGGCGCAGAAGAGCGCGGCGGACTACGGCTTCCACGTCGCCATCACCTGGTGGAGCGAGCAGGTCGCCGAGGAAATGGGCGAGCTGGTCAGCCGTCACGGGGTGAACAGCTTCAAGCATTTCATGGCCTACAAGAACGCGATCATGGCCGCCGACGACACCCTGGTCGCCAGCTTCGAGCGCTGCCTGCAACTGGGCGCGGTGCCGACGGTGCATGCCGAGAACGGCGAGCTGGTCTATCACCTGCAGAAAAAGCTGCTGGCCCAAGGGCTGACCGGTCCCGAGGCGCATCCGCTGTCACGCCCGGCGCAGGTCGAGGGCGAGGCCGCCAGCCGCGCCATCCGCATTGCCGAGACCCTGGGCACGCCGCTGTACCTGGTGCACATTTCCAGCCGCGAGGCGCTGGACGAGATTACCTACGCCCGGGCCAAGGGCCAGCCGGTGTACGGCGAGGTGCTGCCGGGCCACCTGCTGCTCGACGACAGTGTCTACCGCGACCCGGACTGGGCCACCGCCGCCGGCTACGTGATGAGCCCGCCGTTCCGTCCGCGCGAGCACCAGGAGGCACTGTGGCGCGGGCTGCAGTCGGGCAACCTGCATACCACCGCCACCGACCACTGCTGTTTCTGCGCCGAGCAGAAGGCCATGGGGCGCGATGACTTCAGCCGCATCCCCAACGGCACCGCCGGTATCGAGGACCGCATGGCGGTGCTGTGGGATGCCGGGGTGAACACTGGGCGCCTGTCGATGCACGAGTTCGTCGCCCTTACCTCGACCAACACGGCGAAGATCTTCAACTTGTTCCCACGCAAGGGCGCGATCCGCGTCGGCGCCGATGCCGACCTGGTGCTGTGGGATCCGCAGGGCACGCGCACCATCAGCGCCCGTACCCACCACCAGCAGGTCGACTTCAACATCTTCGAAGGCCGCACCGTGCGTGGCGTGCCCAGTCACACCATCAGCCAGGGCGAGGTGCGCTGGGCCGATGGCGACCTGCGTGCCGAGCCGGGCGTCGGGCGCTATGTGGAGCGCCCGGCGTATCCCTCGGTGTACGAAGTGCTGGAGCGCCGCGCCGAGCGGCAGCGGCCGGCACCGGTCAAGCGCTGAGTTCATTAGGGCTGCCGCGCAGCCCGTCGCGACACAAGGCCGCTCCTGCAGGCGTCGGCGACTCCTGGCTGGCGTGGGCTCGTGTCGCAACCTCCCGCACCCTGCGCGACTTCCGTTGCCTGGGTCTATAAAAAAGAGAGGCTCCTACCGTGATCGATGCCCTGAACCACTTGCCGCGCCCCCGCGCCGGTGCCGACCAACTGGCCGAGGCCTTCAGCGACCTCGCGCCACCACTCACCGCCCGCCAGGCCATCGTCGAGAGCGCGCGCTGCCTGTACTGCTACGACGCCCCGTGCGTCAACGCCTGCCCCAGCGAGATCGACATCCCGTCGTTCATCCGCCGTATCGCCGACGACAACCTGCAGGGCGCCGCCGAGCGCATCCTTTCGGCCAATATCCTCGGCGGCAGTTGTGCCCGGGTGTGCCCGACCGAAATCCTCTGCCAGCAGGCCTGCGTGCGCAACAACGCCCAGGAGTGCGCTCCCGTGCTGATCGGCCAGTTGCAGCGCTATGCCGTGGACCATGCCGGTTTCACCGGGCATCCGTTCCAGCGCTCGCCGGCCACCGGCAAGCGCATCGCCGTGGTCGGCGCCGGGCCGGCCGGGCTGTCCTGCGCACATCGCCTGGCCATGCATGGCCATGACGTGGTGATCTTCGAGGCGCGGGACAAGGCCGGCGGCCTCAACGAATACGGCATCGCCCGCTACAAGCTGGTGGACGACTACGCCCAGCGCGAAGTGCAGTTCCTGCTTGGCATTGGCGGTATCGAGATCCGTCATGGCCAGCGCCTGGGCGACAACCTCGGCCTGGGCGAGCTGCACAGCCAATACGACGCGGTGTTCCTGGGACTCGGGCTGGACGCCGTGCGCCACCTGGGCTTACCGGACGAAGACGCGCCGGGCCTGCTGGCCGCCACCGAGTACATCCGCGAACTGCGCCAGGCCGACGACCTTGGCCAACTGCCACTGGCCGACCGTTGCCTGGTGCTCGGCGCCGGCAACACCGCGATCGACATGGCCGTGCAGATGAGCCGCCTGGGTGCCCGCGAGGTCCATCTGATCTACCGGCGCGGCCAGGCCGACATGGGCGCCACCGGCCATGAACAGGAAATCGCCCTGCACAACCAGGTACACCTGCACACCTGGGCGCGGCCCGATGCGGTGCTGCTGGATGAGCAGGGGCGTGTGCGCGGCATGCGCTTCATGCGCACGCAACGACTGGCCGGGCGCCTGGAGGATACCGGCGAGTGCTTCGAGCTGGCCGCCGATGCGATCTTCAAGGCCATCGGCCAACGCTTCGACGAGGCCAGCCTGGCCGATCCACTGGCTGCGCAACTGGCCCGTGACGGCGAGCGCATTCGCGTCGACGGGCAAATGCGCACGTCACTGCCGGGCATCTACGCCGGTGGCGACTGCACTGCCCTGGGCCAGGACCTCACGGTCCAGGCCGTACAGCACGGCAAGCTGGCCGCCGAAGCCATCCATGCCCAACTCACGCTCAATGTGGAGGCTGCGTAAATGGCCGATCTGTCCATCGTGTTCGCCGGTATCAAGGCGCCCAATCCGTTCTGGCTGGCCTCGGCGCCCCCCACCGACAAGGCCTACAACGTGGTCCGTGCCTTCGAGGCCGGCTGGGGTGGGGTGGTGTGGAAGACCCTGGGCGAGGACCCGGCGGCGGTCAACGTGTCGTCGCGCTACTCGGCGCACTACGGCGCCAACCGCCTGGTGCAGGGGATCAACAATATCGAGCTGATCACCGACCGCTCGCTGGAGATCAACCTGCGCGAAATCACCCAGGTGAAGAGGGACTGGCCCGACCGCGCGCTGATCGTGTCGCTGATGGTGCCGTGCGTCGAGGCGTCCTGGCAGTTCATCCTGCCGCTGGTGGAGGCCACCGGCGCCGATGGCATCGAGCTCAACTTCGGCTGCCCCCACGGTATGCCCGAGCGCGGCATGGGCGCGGCGGTCGGCCAGGTGCCCGAGTACGTGGAGATGGTCACCCGCTGGTGCAAGCAGCACTGCTCGCTGCCGGTGATCGTCAAGCTCACCCCTAACATCACCGATATCCGCCAGTCGGCGCGGGCAGCCCATCGTGGCGGGGCGGACGCGGTGTCGCTGATCAACACCATCAACTCGATCACCAGCGTCGACCTCGAACGCATGGTCGCCCACCCGATCGTCGGCGAGCAGAGCACCCACGGTGGCTACTGCGGCTCGGCAGTCAAGCCGATTGCCCTGAACATGGTCGCCGAGATTGCCCGCGACCCCGAGACCCGTGGCCTGCCGATCTGCGGCATCGGGGGCATCGGCAACTGGCGCGACGCGGCCGAGTTCATCGCCCTGGGCAGTGGCGCGGTGCAGGTATGCACGGCGGCGATGCTGCATGGGTTCCGTATCGTCGAGGACATGCAGGATGGCCTGGCGCGCTGGATGGACCAGCACGGGCATCGCAGCCTGGAGGCATTCCGTGGCCAGGCGGTGGGCCATACCACCGACTGGAAGTACCTGGACATCAACTACAAATCGGTGGCGCAGATCGACCAGGCCGCCTGTATTGGCTGCGGCCGCTGCCACATCGCCTGCGAGGACACCTCGCACCAGGCCATCGCCAGTACGCTGCAGGCCGACGGCACCCACGCCTACAGCGTGATCGAGGATGAGTGCGTGGGTTGCAACCTGTGCCAGATCACCTGCCCGGTGGAGAACTGCATCGAGATGGTCGCGCAGGACACTGGCAAGCCCTACCTGAACTGGACTCAAGACCCTCGCAATCCCTACCGCGAAGCCAGTTGATGCAAGCGCTCGCCAGTGTCCTCGCGGGCGCTGGCGAGGCCAGCGGCAGGGAGGGGGGACGCGGTTCAGTGTGGTGTCGCGGTTTCCTGCAGGCACCGCCACACCACAGCCTCGGTATCGCACTCGAGCAGCGCCAGCGACCAGCGTGTCGTGACCACCCCCGCCTGGCGATGGACTTCGCGGTAGCGCAGCGCCACATGCGCCCCGACCTGCCAGACCACATCGAACGCGTCGACCTCGATCTGCAGTCCGGGTCGGGCACCTGCGGCACGGCGGAACAACTGTTCCACCTGCTGGCGATCGATCAGCGCCCCTGCCACGCCGACCATGCTGAAGTCATCGGCGAATGCTGCCAGCAGTTCCTCCAGTTCGGCTGTACAGGTGTCTGCCGGGCGGGTGAACACGGCATTGATCAGCGCATGGACGTGGTGCACGCTGTGGATGGCACGGGTAATCGGGGTGTCAGGCATGGCAGGTATGTTCCTTGGGCAGGGTGGTCAGGCGCAGTACTGGCAGCAGGCCACACAGCGCCGCCAGGGCGAAGGTCAGGTGGTAGGCGCGGGCAGTGTCCAGGTGTTGGTGCAGCAGGTTGAACAGCATCAGGAACAGCGCGGCGCCCACGCTGAAGGCCATCTGCCGGTTGATGTTCCACAGCACGCTGGCCTGCTGTGTGCGCTCGCCTTCGAAGTCGAGCAGCGCGGTGGTCTGCGCGGTATTGGCCGCCAGGCCGCCACCGCAGCCCATCAGGCCGTAGGCGGCGATCAGCAGCAGGCTGTCCAGTGCGCTGTCGACCTGTACCAGCAAGGCGATACCCAGGCTGTGCAGCAGTAGCGCAAGCAGCAGCAGGCGACGGGCGCCGACGCGGTTGAAGGCGCGTCCACCCAGCAGCATGGCGGCGAAGGCGCCGCCGGCATAGACCAGCATGCACAGGCCGCTGGCCCCGGCGCTCAGGTGCAGCTCTTCCTGCAGGTAGAAGAGGTTGAGCAGGTTGACGCCGGTGAACACCCCGGGCACTGCCTGGTAGACCAGCATCGCGACACGCAAGCGGGCGCTGGCGAGCAGACTCAGCTCGAGCACGCCATGGCCGGTGCGCTTGTAGTGGGCGCGGTAGCCGAGGCCACAGATCAAGCCGGCCGCCAGCCAGGTCAGGGCAACGCCGGCGCTGTATCCCGCGCCGTAGGCCGACAGGCCCAGCAGCAGGCAGGCGAGGGCGCCGGCTACCAGCACCAGGCCCTTGAGGTCCGGGCGCGGCCGCGCCAGGCGTGGTGTCGCGCCCAGCCAGCAGCAGGCCATCGCGGCTGCCAGCAGGGCCAGCGGCACGCTGGCCTGGAACACCCACGGCCAGCGGCCGTGATCGACGATCATCCCGCCCAGGCTGGGCGAGAGGGCAGGGGCCAGCAAGGCTACGGCCATTACCAGGGTCGAGACGCGGGTCCGTTCGGCCCCCTGGAACAGGTTGAAGGTCAGGGCCTGGCCGACCGGAATCAACAGGCCACCCGCAAGACCCTGGACGAAGCGCCAGGCGACCAGCGCGGCGAAGCTGCCGGCCTGGCCGCAACCCCAGGCGGCCAGGGCGAACACCAGCATCGAGAGAGTCAGCAGGGCGCGCGCGCCCCAGCGCCCAGCCAGCCAGGTGCTCAGCGGCATCACCAGGGTCAGCCCGAGGATGTAGGCGTTGCTCACCCAGGCGCTGCTGGCGGCGCTGACCGCCAGTTCGGCGCTGATGCGCGGCAGGGCCACGGCAGGCATGAAAATGTTCACGCAGTCGATGAAAAAGCCGGTCAGGAACACGGCGGCCACACGGTATCGAAACGTCATCGCTCCTCCTTTGCAGCGCGCAGCCTAGGTGGCATGGACTGTCCCTGTCGATGCCGCTACCCTTGAAACTCTGTTTGATGGAAGTGAACAATGCCGCGCACGGCCCTCCACGCCCAGCTCAACCGGGTGCAGACCTTTCTGGCGGTGGTCGATTTCGGCTCGTTCACCAAGGCCGCCGCGTTTCTCGGCATCAGCAAGGCCATGGCCAGCCAGCACGTCAGGGCGCTGGAGCAGGCGCTGGGCGTCACGCTGCTGGTGCGCACCACCCGCGCCATTGCCGTTAGCGAAATCGGGCAGGCGTTCTATACGGACTTCAAAGGGATCGTCGGTGACGTCGAAGGGGCGTTCGACAGTGTCATGCGCCGTCACAACGGGGTGGCCGGTACCTTGCGCCTGAGCACCACGGCCGAATACGGCGAACGCTTCATCCTGCCGCTGCTCCCGGCTTTTACCGCGCGCTATCCTGCGTTGTCGATCAACTATCAGGTCGACTCCTCGCTCAGTGACCTGATAGCCGAGCGACTCGACCTGGTCGTGCGCCTGGGGACCCTGGTGGACTCGAACCTGCGCAGCCGCAAGCTGGCCGACTATGACATCGTGCTGGTGGCCGCGCCGGCGCTGCTGGCGCGCCAGCCGGTCGAACAGCCAGCGGACCTGGCCAGGTTGCCGTGGATCGCCAACAGCAACCTGCGCAGCCCCACCGACTGGACCCTCCACGACGCGCAGGCGAAGGCCGTGAGCATCAGCGGCAGCGCTGCCTTTCACGCCAATGCCGCCCATGCCATCCGGGCGATGGCCCTTGCCGGTCTGGGGGTCGCCGTGTTGCCGGCCTGGCTGATCGAGGCCGACCTGGCCTGTGGCGCGTTGCGCCGGCTGCTGCCCGGCTACAGCCTGCCGGCACAGCCCGTCAGCGTGGTGTACCCCAACGCAAGCCATATGCCGTACAAGACCCGGGTGTTCATCGACTTTCTTTGCGAGTGCCTGGACAACCAGGCAGGCGAGCTGAGACTGTCCGCCTGATCAAGGCTCGAGCCCGATACCGCGCAGGATGACGCTGGTCACCGTCTGTACGGCGTTTTCGAAAGCCAGGTCGGACAAGGGCTGGCCGTCGTTGAGCAAAGTCACCTGGTAGCCGAAGTCGGCATAGTGCTGGGTCGCCGCCCAGATCATGTACAACAGTGCCGACGGCTCTACAGGCAGGATGCGCTTGTCTTGCACCCAGCCACGAATCTTCGCTTGCTTGAGCTGGGCCCAGGGCACCAGCGTGTCGTCCAGGTTCGCGCCCAGCAGCGGTGCGCCGTGGAGGATTTCCTCGGCCCAGATCTTCGAGCCCAGCGGGCGGGAGCGCGAGTGGCCCATCTTGGCGCGGATGTAGCTGGTCAGCACCACTCGCGGGTCGTCGAAACGCTCGAAACACTGGGCATCCTGCTTCCAGACGTCGAGCAGGTCCTGCAGTACCGCGCGGTACAGTTCGTCCTTGGTATTGAAGTAGTAATGCAGGTTGGAGCGTGGCAGTCGCGCCTGTTCGGCGATGTCGCCCATGGAGGTGCCGCCGTAGCCTTTCTCGGCGAACACCTGCTCGGCGGCCTGGAGGATCTTTTCGATGTTGCGCCGGCGGATCTCGATCTTGTGGTTGGCCATGGGCTGTCCGTGTTGACCTGGTCCGGCAAGGCTAACAGCTTTGCCAAGGGCGGGGTAAAGCCTTTGCGCAAGGATCGAGCGAGCCTTTATCCGTCCTGCGCCGATGTTCGCAGGCAAGGCCGGCTCCTGCAGGAAATCGCCGCGCTGGGCGAAATCCTGCGGGAGCGGGCTTGCCCCGCGATGAGGGGCTCAGCCCTCGTAGCCGAGGTTCGGCGCCAGCCAGCGTTCGCTCACGCTCAGTGCCTGGCCCTTGCGTGCGCTGTACTGCTCGACCTGATCCTTGTCGACCTTGCCCACGGCGAAATACTGGGCCTGTGGATGGGCGAAGTACCAGCCGCTGACCGCTGCAGCCGGGAACATGGCGAAATGCTCGGTGAGGAACACCCCACTCGGGCCGGTCTCGCCGATGGCGCTGCCGTCGAGCAGGCGGAACAGCGTGGCCTTCTCGGTATGATCCGGGCAGGCCGGGTAGCCCGGGGCCGGGCGGATACCACGGTACTGCTCCTTGATCAGTGCCTCGTTGTCGAGTTGCTCGTCCTTGGCGTAGCCCCAGTAGTCCTTGCGCACCCGCTCGTGCAGCCATTCGGCGCAGGCCTCGGCCAGGCGGTCGGCCAGGGCCTTGACCATGATCGAGCTGTAGTCGTCGCCCTTGTCCTGGTAAGCCTTGGCCACTTCCTCGGCGCCGATGCCGGCGGTGGTGATGAACCCGCCGACGTAGTCGGTCACGCCGCTGTCCTTTGGCGCGACGAAGTCGGCCAGCGACCAGTTCGGCTTGCCGTCCGGCTTGATGGTCTGCTGGCGCAGGTGGTGCAGGGTGGCCAGGGGCTGGCCGTCGTCGCCATAGATCTCGATGTCGTCATCGGCGACCTGATTGGCCGGCCAGAAACCGAACACCGCGCGGGCGCTGATCAGCTGCTCGTCGATCAGCTTGTCGAGCATCTCGCGGGCATCCTTGTACAGCGCCGTGGCCGCTTCGCCGACCACCTCGTCGGTGAGGATGCGCGGGAACTTGCCGGCCAGGTCCCAGGAGATGAAGAACGGCGTCCAGTCGATGTACTCGGCCAGTTCGCGCAGGTCGATATCGTCCAGCACCTTCACGCCGGTGAAGGAGGGCACTGCGGCCTGGTAGCCGGCCCAGTCGTACTGCGGCTTGGCGGCGATGGCCTGGGCATAGCTCAGGCGTTCGGTGCGGGCGCTGCGGTTGGCGGTGCGTTCGCGCACCTCGACGTACTCGGCGCGGGTCTTCTCGACGAAGCCGGGCTTGAGTTCCCTGGACAGCAACTGGGTGGCCACGCCTACCGCGCGCGAGGCGTCGGTGACATAGACCACGGCGTCATTGCTGTACTTCGGCTCGATCTTCACCGCGGTGTGCGCCTTGGAGGTGGTGGCGCCACCGATCATCAACGGCAGCTGGAAGTCCTGGCGCTGCATCTCGCGGGCGACATGGACCATCTCGTCGAGCGACGGGGTGATCAACCCGGACAGGCCGATGATGTCGCACTTCTGCTCGCGGGCGGTCTGCAGGATCTTCTCGGCCGGCACCATCACGCCGAGGTCGACGATGTCGTAGCCGTTGCAGCCGAGCACCACGCCGACGATGTTCTTGCCGATGTCGTGCACGTCGCCCTTGACCGTGGCCATGAGGATCTTGCCCTTGGCCTCGGGCTTGTCGCCTTTCTCGGCCTCGATGAACGGAATCAGGTGGGCCACCGCCTGCTTCATCACCCGAGCGGACTTGACCACCTGGGGCAGGAACATCTTGCCGGCGCCGAACAGGTCGCCGACCACGTTCATGCCATTCATCAGCGGGCCTTCGATGACTTCGATCGGTCGCGCGCACTGCTGGCGGCAGGCTTCGGTGTCCTCGACGATGAATGCGGTGATGCCTTTGACCAGGGCGTGCTCCAGGCGTTTTTCCACCGGCAGCGAGCGCCACTCTTCGTTTTCCACTTCCTTGGTCGCGCCGCCGCCCTTGTAGTCGTCGGCGATGGCCAGCAGCGCGTCGGTGCCGTGCGGGGTGCGGTTGAGCACCACGTCCTCGACCTTGTCGCGCAAGGCGGCGGGGATCTCGTCGTAGATCTCCAACTGCCCGGCGTTGACGATGCCCATGGTCAGGCCGTTGCGGATGGCGTGGTAGAGGAACACCGAGTGGATCGCCTCGCGCACCGGGTTGTTGCCGCGGAACGAGAACGACACGTTGGACACGCCGCCGCTCGACAGGGCGTGGGGCAGGTGGTCGCGGATGTAGGCGCAGGCTTCGATGAAGTCCACGGCGTAGTTGTTGTGTTCCTCGATGCCGGTGGCGACGGCGAAGATGTTCGGGTCGAAGATGATGTCTTCCGGCGGGAAGCCGACTTCATTGACCAGGATCTCGTAGCTGCGCTGGCAGATCTCTTTCTTGCGCGCGGCGGTGTCGGCCTGGCCGACCTCGTCGAAGGCCATCACCACCACGGCGGCGCCGTAGCGCTTGCACAGGCGGGCATGGTGCTTGAACTGCTCGACGCCTTCCTTCATCGAGATCGAGTTGACGATGCCCTTGCCCTGGATGCACTTGAGGCCCGCCTCGATCACTTCCCACTTGGAGGAGTCGATCATGATCGGCACGCGGGAGATGTCCGGCTCGCCGGCGATCAGGTTGAGGAAGCGGACCATGGCGGCCTGGGAGTCGAGCATCCCTTCGTCCATGTTGATGTCGATCACCTGGGCGCCGGCCTCGACCTGCTGCAGGGCGACTTCCAGCGCTTCGGTGTAGTTTTCCTCGCGGATCAGCCGGGCGAACTTGGCGGAGCCGGTGATGTTGGTGCGCTCGCCGACGTTGACGAACAGTGACTGGCGATCGATGGTGAACGGTTCCAGGCCCGACAGGCGGCAAGCCTTGGGAATGTCCGGGATCGCCCGTGGCGGGTACTTGGCCACGGCCTCGGCGATGGCCTGGATATGGCCCGGGGTGGTACCGCAGCAGCCACCGATGATGTTGAGAAAACCGCTGGCGGCGAACTCCTCGACCACCGCGGCCATTTCGGCGGGGGTCTCGTCATACTCGCCGAAAGCGTTGGGCAGGCCGGCGTTGGGGTGGGCGGACACGTGGGTGTCGGCCTTGGTCGCCAGCTCTTCCAGGTACGGACGCAGGTCCTTGGCGCCGAGGGCGCAGTTCAGGCCAACGGAGATCGGCTTGGCGTGGCGCACCGAGTTCCAGAACGCCTCGGTGGTCTGCCCGGACAAGGTACGCCCGGAGGCGTCGGTGATGGTGCCGGAGATCATGATCGGCAACTCGACGTCGTCTTCCTCGAATACCTGCTGCACGGCGAAGATCGCCGCCTTGGCGTTGAGGGTGTCGAAGATGGTCTCGATCAGCAGCAGGTCGGCACCGCCTTCGATCAGGCCACGGGTGGCCTCGGTGTAGTTCTCTACCAGCTCGTCGAAAGTGACGTTGCGGTAGCCCGGGTCGTTGACGTCGGGGGAAATCGAGCAGGTGCGGCTGGTGGGGCCGAGCACGCCGGCGACGAAACGCGGCTTGTCCGGGGTCTCCAGGGTCTTGGCGTCGGCCACCTGGCGCGCCACGCGGGCGCCCTGGACGTTGAGCTCGTACACCAGCGATTCCATGCCGTAGTCGGCCTGGGAAATCTGCGTGGCGTTGAAGGTGTTGGTCTCGAGAATATCGGCCCCGGCATCGAGGTAGGCTTTCTCGATGGCGGCGATCACATCCGGGCGGCTGAGCAGCAGCAGGTCGTTGTTGCCTTTCACATCGCTTGGCCAATCGGCGAAACGCGTGCCACGATAGTCGTGTTCCTCGAGGCGGTAACTCTGGATCATAGTACCCATGCCGCCGTCGAGGATCAGAATGCGCTCTTTGAGTGCGTGCTGGAGTGCTTGGAAACGAGCGCTGCGGTCGGACATAGGAACTACCTGGTCGGGCAAATATCAGAAGGTGCCGAATAATAACAAAGCTGTATGGATTTTAGGGGTGTCGCCGCTTTTCATGAATTTGGCTCATGTTGGCGCCGCGCCGCGGTTTATCGCTAT
This sequence comes from Pantoea sp. Cy-639, assembly GCF_011752525.1. GTDB lineage: Bacteria > Pseudomonadota > Gammaproteobacteria > Pseudomonadales > Pseudomonadaceae > Aquipseudomonas. The sequence goes on from NZ_VWXI01000014.1 coordinate 48,479, forward strand.
CCCACACCTCGAACCCGCCAGGCAACATCGTGATGGCTTCAAGTAACCAGGACATTCGGCACATGCTGTATCGCATACTTGCCAGCGCCTTCGCTCTGCTGATCAGCGGCGTGGCGTTCGCGCAGGCCCCCCAATCGAGCCCGACGATTTCATATACCCGGGACATCCAACCGATCTTCACCGAGAAGTGCGTGGCGTGCCACGCCTGCAACGACGCTGCCTGCCAGCTCAACCTGGGCAGCGCCGAGGGCGCCGAGCGCGGCGCCTCCAAGGTGCCGGTCTACCAGGGCGAACGCAGCCAGGCGGTGCCCACCACGCGGCTGTTCTACGACGCCCGTGACGAGGCTGGCTGGCGCAAGCAGGGTTTCTACTCGGTGCTGGACAAGCAGGGCAGCCAGGCCGCGCTGATGGCGCGTATGCTCGAACTGGGCCACAAGACCCCGCTGACCCCCAACGCCAAGCTGCCCGAGGAGATCGTCCTGGGCCTGAACCGCAACAACATGTGCCCGTTGCCCCACGAGTTCGACGCCTATGCCGGTGCCCACCCGAAAGAGGGCATGCCGCTGGCGGTGACCGGCCTGACCGACCAGGAGTACCAGACCCTGCGGCGCTGGCTGGACGCTGGCGCGCCGGTGGAGAAGGCCGCGATCCAGCCCAGTGCGGTGGAGGCTTCGCAGATTGCCGAATGGGAAGAACTGCTCAACCGTCCGGGTTCGACCGAGGCGCTGGTTGGCCGCTGGTTGTACGAGCACCTGTTCCTCGCCCACATCTACTTCGTCGGTGGCGAGCAGGGCCACTTCTTCCAGTGGGTGCGTTCGCGCACGCCAAGCGGCCAGCCGGTCGACCTGATCGCTACCCGCCGGCCGAACGATCCGCCGGGCACCGACTTCTACTACCGGTTGATCCCGGTCCAGGGCGTGATCGTCCACAAGACCCACATCACCTACCCGATGGGGCCGCAGAAGCTCAAGCGGGTCAAGCAGCTGTTCTACAGCGGCGACTGGCACGCCACCGCCTTGCCGGGCTATGGCCCGCGCCACCGGGCCAACCCGTTCGAGACCTTCGAGGCGATCCCGGCGGTGGCCCGCTATCAGTTCATGCTGGATAACGCCGAGTACTTCGTGCGTACCTTCATCCGTGGCCCGGTGTGCCGCGGACAGATCGCCACCGATGTGATCCGCGACCACTTCTGGGCGTTGTTCCAGGAGCCGGCCCACGATCTCTACGTCACCGACGCCCAGTACCGTGGCGAGGCCACGCCGCTGCTGGCGATGCCGGGGCAGATCGACGATGTCGGCAGCGTGCTGAGCCTGTGGCATGCCTACCGTGACAAGCGCAACGACTACGAGGTGCTGCGCCGCGAAGCCTATGCCGCGCAGCCGGCACCGAGCTGGTCGACGCTGTGGGCGGGCAACGACAACGCCCTGTTGAGCATCTTCCGCCACTTCGACAGCGCCTCGGTGACCAAGGGCCTGATTGGCGATGTGCCGTTGACCATGTGGCTGTTCGACTACCCGCTGTTCGAGCGCACCTACTACCAGCTGGCGGTCAACTTCGATGTGTTCGGCAATGTCTCGCACCAGTTGCAGACCCGCCTTTACTTCGACCTGATCCGCAACGGCGCCGAAATCAACTTCCTGCGCCTGATGCCTGCCGCCCAGCGCGGCGAGATCCTCGGCAACTGGTACCAGAACAGCGGCAAGGTGAAGATGTGGATGGACTATGAGGACATCGACACCAGTACCGCCAGCGGCCTGAAGCTGGACCGGCGCGATCCTACCCGCGACTTCGGCCTGAAGCTTTTGCAGCGCACCGGCAGCCTCAACGCCGCGCCCGATCCGATCAACCGCTGCAAGGGCGCGCATTGTTCCCGCGCGCAGATGCCGGTGGAGTTCCGTGATGCCGAGCAGTCGCTGAGCCGTCTGGTGTCGCGTCCGGCCGCAGGGCTCAAGGTGATCGGCCAGTTGCCCGAGGCGACCATGCTGCGCATCGAGGGCCGGGACGGCAAGCGCCAGGTCTACAGCCTGCTGCGCAACCATGCCCACAGCAACGTGGCCTTCCTGCTCGGCGAGGCCTACCGCTACCAGCCGGGGCTGGACAGCCTGACGCTGTACCCGGGCGTGCTCAGCAGCTACCCCAACTTCATCTTCAACATCCCGGCGGCCGAAGTGCCGGAGTTCGTCGAGGACATGGAGGCTGCGCGCGATGACACCGCGAAGTTCGAGGTCATCGTCGAGCGTTGGGGCGTGCGGCGCAGCCACCCCGAGTTCTGGCGCTACTTCCATGACCTTGACCGCTACATCCAGGAAACCGATCCGGTCGAAGCGGGCGTGCTCGACATGAACCGCTACGAGAACCTCTGATCGGCCGGCCGGGAAGGGCGCCTGACCTTTCCCGGCATCCTGCGGTCGGAACCGGTGAGCGGTTTCGGTCGAGAGGGTCCGGCGTGCATCGCCGGGCCTGATCGCCGATGCCTCAACGCACCGGCAAGCGCAGGGTATTCCATGCTGTATTCGCTTCAGGCTCTCCGGGCGTTCGCCGCCTGGGTGGTGGTCTGCCACCACTTCATGCAGATCTTCTTCGACTTCCACGCCACTGGCCCCATCGGCCAGCTGCTCAGCGACCGCGGGGCCGTGGGGGTGGATATCTTCTTCGTGATCAGCGGGCTGGTGATCTACCTGTCGACCCGCGACAAGGACATCGCTCCCGGGCAGTTCCTGCTCAATCGCGCCTTGCGCATTGTCCCTGCCTACTGGTTCTACAGCCTGCTGATGGCGGCGCTGATGCTGGTCGCCAGTCGCTGGATGCCGCATCAGGTGTTCGACGCGCGGCACCTGCTGCTGTCGCTGCTGTTCATCCCGGCGGAGAATCCTGGTGGCTACGGGCTGTACCCGACCCTCAACGTCGGCTGGACGCTGAACTTCGAGATGTTCTTCTACCTGCTGTTCGGCCTGGCGTTCCTGGTACGCCAGCGCCACCACCTGTTGCTGGTCACCGCGGTGTTGCTGCTGGTCAGCGAGTTGTTGGGGCGCCTGGGCGTGCTCAGTCGTTTCTACAACAACGACATCGTCTACGAGTTCCTGCTCGGCATCGGGCTGGGCGTGCTGTACCGGCGCGGCCTGATTCGCCAGGGGCTGTGGCTGCCGCTGGGCTTGCTGGCCCTGGCGGGCCTGGCGCTTTATCACCTGGACGCCTCGCAACGTCTGTTGCATTGGGGGCTGCCCAGTGCACTGGTGGTGCTGGCGTTCATCGCCCTGGAGCCGTATTTCGAGGGCAACCGGGTGCTCAAGGCGCTCGGCGACTGTTCCTATTCGGTGTACCTGGTGCATGTGCTGGTGCTGTACGCCGGCCTGTTCGTCAGCCAGCGCCTGCGCTTGAGCCCGTACCTGGTGTTCGCTATCTGCGTGCCGTCAATCGGACTAATGTCGTGGCTCAGCTACCGATGGCTCGAGCGCGGCCTGTATGCCTGGTTCAAGGCTGTGTTCGCGGCGCGCGAGGCTCAGGCATCGCCGCTGGCGCTATCCCGAGTCAAATGCTAGGACTTTGTTCGAAGGCCGGGTTGGCGTACACTGCCGGCAAGTCTGTGAGGAACTTCCATGAGCGCTATAACCATTACCGACGCCGCCCATGATTACCTGGCCGATCTGCTCTCCAAGCAGAACACGCCTGGCATCGGCATCCGTATTTTCATCACCCAGCCGGGTACCCAGTACGCCGAGACCTGCATCGCCTACTGCAAGCCGGGCGAAGAGAAACCCGACGACGAGCCGGTGGGCCTGAAGAGCTTCACCGCCTACCTGGATGCCGTCAGCGTGCCGTTCCTCGAAGACGCGCTGGTGGACTACGCCACCGACCGCATGGGCGGCCAGCTGACTATTAAGGCGCCGAACGCCAAGGTGCCGATGGTCAACGAAGACAGCCCGATCAACGAGCGGATCAACTACTACCTGCAGACCGAGATCAACCCGGGTCTGGCCAGCCACGGCGGCGCCGTGAGTCTGGTGGATGTGGTCGACGACGGCATCGCCGTGCTGCAGTTCGGCGGCGGCTGCCAGGGCTGCGGCCAGGCCGACGTGACCCTGAAGGAAGGCATCGAGCGTACCCTGCTCGAGCGCATTCCCGAGCTCAAGGGCGTGCGTGACGTGACTGACCACAGCAACAAGGAAAACGCCTACTACTAAGGCGCGTTTCTCCATCGCGGGGCAAGCCCGCTCCCACGCCTGTACTGCATTCGTGCCAAGGCGTGGGAGCGGGCTTGCCCCGCGATGCTTTTCAGGCTTCGCGTATTGATCCCTAGCAATAAAATGTTACGGATTCAACCCCTGCGACAACCGGTCGCGCCCCGTATTCAAAGGGCTGCAGACCGATTGGCCATCTGTCGGGTGGATGGTGCAGGGGGGGGCGTGACAGAATGCCCCGGTTTTCTCGTCGGCCCATCCCAGGGGTCGGCACCTTCCCTGTAAAGGATGGTTCCATGAATGATCTGTTGACCCGGCGCGCGGTCGTCGCCGGGATGGGCGTACTGGGGCTTGGCCTGCTGGCGGGCTGCAGCCCGGCACGAGGCCTGGACTTCAAGTACGGCAAGAACATGAGTAACGAGATCCTCGGGCGCAAGTTCAAGCTCAAGGACACCCGGGGCAACGAACGCACCCTGTCGAGCTTCTACGGCTCGATGCCGATGATCTTCTTCGGTTTCACCCAGTGCCCGGCCGTTTGCCCGACCGCCATGGCGCGGGTGGCGCAGATCCGCAAGATCCTCCGTGGCCGTGACCGTGACCTGTTCCAGCCGGTGTTCATCACCCTCGACCCGGAGCGCGACACCCCCGAGGTGCTCGACGCCTACGTCAAGGCCTTCGACCCGTCGATCGTCGCCCTGACCGGCACGCCCGAGGAAATCGCCGAGGTGGCCCGGGAGTTCAAGGTGTTCTACGAGAAGGTCCCGGCCGGCGACACCTACACTATCTCTCACTCGTCCACCAGCTACGTCTACGATACACGTGGCACCCTGCGCCTGAGCCTGGGCCATTCCCTGAACGCCAAGGAATGCGCCGAAGACCTGGTCACCCTGATGGAGATCTGCTGAATGTCGATGCAACCGATCAAACGCGGCCTGGCCGCCCTGGCGCTGCTGGGCATGGCCCTGCCGGCCTTCGCCCAGACCACCGTGAGCGACGCCTGGGTTCGCGCCAGCGTACCGCACCAGCAAGCTACCGGTGCCTTCATGACCCTGACCGCCAGCAGCGACAGCAAGCTGGTCAGCGTCGCCTCGCCGGTGGCCAAGACCGTGCAGGTACACGAGATGACCATGAACGGCGACGTGATGGGCATGCGTGAAGTCAAGGCTGTCGAACTGCCGGCCGGCAAGGCGGTGACCCTGGATCCGAACGGCTTCCACGTGATGCTGATGGGCCTGAAGCAACAGGTGAAGGAAGGCGAGCAAGTGCCGCTGACCCTGACCATCGAGGATGCCAAGGGCACCCAGGAAACCCTGCAGGTCCAGGCACCGGTGCGTGCGCTCAACGCCGAGGCCGGCGGTGGGCATGATCACATGCACATGAACCATTGATCCGAGGCCGTCGCGGGGCTTGTGCAGGCAGCCGTCCTGCCCAGGCGCCGCGGTTGGCGTGGATTGAAGTGGCGGGGCGGGCTGGCCTGCTAGTGGTCAGCTACGAAACCTGGGTAGCGGCCGCTCGATGTTCAGCGACGTCAGGGTCTTGCGGACTTGGGCCTCGTCGGCTTCCAACGCCTTGAGGCTGGCGCGGATCTTGCCGGCCGCAGGCACGTCGCCCTGGCGGTCGATCCAGTCGGCGATCTCCTTGCAGGCACTGCTCAGGCAGGCTTGGCGCTGGCTCATCAGCGACAGGAGGGTGGTGAGCTCTCGTTCGGACATGGCGGTATCCTCCGTTCAGCCACTTGAGTGTAGCAGTGCCCCGGTCGGCTGCCCGGGACCGAAAGCCGCACCCTGCCGTCAGGGCTTGAGCCCCCTCCGGTAGCCCAGCGCCAATCCACAAGCGATCACGGCGCAGCCAGCCAAGGTTGGTCTCAGGGCCTGGCCGGCCCCCACCAGCAGCAACCCCAGGCCGATCAGCAGGTAGTAGTAAAGGCCGAACAGCGCCCCGGCGGTGCCGCGACATTCGGCATATTCCACCAATGCGCTGCTCAGCAGCACCGGGATGGCCATGGCGAATGCCAGCATGACCAGTGTCATGCCCACCACCAGCCAGATGCCTTCATCCATCACCAGCATGCCCAGCGTGGCCAGCAGGTCGATCGCGCAGGCCAGTGCCAGCAGTCGGCCGGGCGCTGAGCCGTGGCGCAGCAGGCAGGCGTTCAGACGCGCACCCAGGAGTGAGCCTGCGGCCAGCGCCAGCCCCGAGTAGCCCATCCATGTGCCCAGACCCAGGCGCTCGAAGATGAACGGCGCCAGGCTGTACCAACTGAAGACGCTGATGTTGAACACTGCGACCAGGGCGCTGGCCAGGTGCACGCGTCGGTCGCGCAGCAGGCGCCCCAGGATGTGGCTGAGGGGGCGCGCGGCCTGAAAGGCAGGACGGCTTTCCGCCAGGCCGAACCAGGCCCAGGCAAGCAGGAGCAATGCCATCGCCAATTGCCCGGCCAGCACCCCCCGATAGCCGAATGCCTGATCCAGCCAGGCGCCACTGGCCAACCCCAGTGCCGGGCTCAGTGCAAGGCAGGCGCCGATCAACGAGAACACCTGGGCAAGCTGCGCGCCATGGTGGCGATCACGCAGGGCGGTCTGCGTCACCACCGAGCCGACGGCCGCCGCGAACGCCGCGACCACCCGCGCGGTCAGCAACTGGACGAAGTCCGTCACCAGCAGGGCGGCCAGCGCTGCGATGCTGTACAGCAGCAAGCCAGCCAGCATCGCCGCACGCCGCCCCCGGAGATCGCTCAGGCGCCCCCAGGCCAACACACCGACAGCGAAGGCGACGAAGTACAGGGAGAGGGTCAGCGAGGCATCGGCCGCGCTGATCGAAAAAGCCTCGGCGATCGATACCAGGGCAGGGCTGTAGAGGGTTTCGGCCACTTGAGGAAATATCAGCAGGGCGGTGGCCAGCGCCAGCCAGGAGCGTGAAAGCATGGTGATGGAGCCCAGGTAAGCGAAAGGGCGCCATGGTAGACAGTCGCTGGAAGTGCGTATTATCGCGATTGTGTTCATTTATCGTCGAAATAGGACAAGCATGGCATGGCTCGAACCTGACGCGCGTTTTGATCCGGACAGTTTCAGTGCGCCGGTGGTCGGCATCTGCTCGGCATTGGGCGATCATGACTCCGGCTCGCACCGGCATGCGCGTGGCCAGTTGCTGTTCACTCGTCAGGGCTGCGTGCGCATCGAGGCGCCCGGTCGTCTGTGCCTGTTGCCGCCGACCCAGGCGGCCTGGATTCCGGCAGGCCTGATGCATCGGGCGCGGATGCGCGAAACCGTCGACTACCGTTCGCTGTATTTCAGCCCGGCGCTGAGCGCTGCATTGCCTGTCGAGATCACCATCCTCGGCGTCAATCCATTGCTGCGCGCGTTGCTCGAGCGGATGGCCGAGGCGCCCTTCGATTGCCATTGGCAGGAAGGCGCGAGCGCCCATCTGCTGGCCTTGTGCCTGAGTGAGTTGGGCCAGGCGCCACGTCAGCCGTTGTTCCTGCCGTTGCCTGAGGACCGGCGCCTGCAGGGCCTGGTGCAAAGCCTGGAGCGCCTGCCGCCTGCCCTGGGCGAGCTGGCGCGGCATGTCGGGGCCAGCGAACGGACCATCAGCCGTGTGCTGCGGCGGGACACGGGCATGTCCTACCAGCAATGGCGGCAACAATGGCGCCTGCTGCGTGCCGTGGAGCAACTGGCTTTGCAGCGCCCGCAGGGGGAAATCGCCGAGACCCTGGGCTTTGCCACGGACAGCGCCTTCATCGCGTTCTTTCGTGGCATGACCGGGGTGACGCCCGGGGCTTGGGGGCGCAGTGCTACGCCAGGTTCAGGCAGGCCTGGCGATAGGCGCCCGGGGTGACGCCGTAGGCTTGCTTGAACTGTCGATTGAGGTGGCTCTGATCGGCGAAGCCCAGGTGCAGGGCAACCTCCAGTGCCGGCAGGCCGCGCTTGAGCAACTCCCGGGCGCGGGCCAGGCGACGCTGCTTCAGCCAGGCATGGGGTGGCAGGCCGGTGGCCTGGCGGAACACCCGGGCAAAGTGGAAGGGCGAGAGATTCACCGCCATTGCCAGGGCTTCCAGCGAAGGCGGATCGGCCAACTGGCTTTCCAGCAGTTCCCGGGCGCGGGCCACGGCCAGCGGCTCGTGGCCTGGTGCACGGGGTTCGGCGCAATGGCCATGGCGCTGGACCAGCGCCAGTACCGCCTGGCGCCAGGCGGTCTGCTGCTCGAGTGCGCTGGCCCCAGATTCGGACAACTGGTGTACCTGGCTGAAGGCGGTCGCCAGCGTTGGGTCGTGAATCACGCTCTCACGAAAATGCGGCATGCCGTGGCGGCCCAGCTCGAGTTCGTCGAGCACCCCGGTGACTCGTCCATGCTCGGGATAGAAACCGCGGTAACGCCAGCCGGCCTCATGGGCGGTGGCACCGGTGTGCAGCTCATCGGGGTTGATCAGCACCATGCTGCCCACCGGTGCCAGGTGTTCGCTGCCTCGGTGCCAGAAGCGTTGGGCGCCGGACTCGATCACGGTGAACACGTAGCCTTCGTGCACGTGCGGGGCGAAGCGCTGCTGGAAATAGCGGGCGTGCAGCATCTCGACATCGCCCAGAGCCGGTGCCTGCCACAAGTGGGTCTGTTCGCGCTGGGGTGTGCTCATGCCAGCCAGCTGCGCAGGAGGAAGAAGATCAGCATGCTCGCCAGCATGCTCAGCAATACGCTGCGGGTCAACAGTACCAGGGTGATGGCCACCAGCGAGCCGAGCAGGTAGGGGTTGAGCGGGCTGAGGTCGAGCTGGTGGCCGGGCAGGAAGATGATCGGCCCGCAGATCGCGGTGAGCATGCCCGGCACGGCGAAACCGAGGAACTGCCGGGCGTTGGAGCTCAGACGCAGCGGCAGGCGCGGTTCGAGGAAGGCATAGCGGTTGAGGAACACCACCGCGCCCATGGCGAAGATCAGCAGCCAGATCATGCGCGAGCTCCTGCGAATTTCTGGCAGACGAAGCCGGCGGCCATGCCCAGCAGGCCGGCCGCGACCAGTGCGGTTTCCCAGTGCCAGTAGCTGAACAGTACCGAGCAGAACAGCGATACCGCCACGCACACCACGGTCGGCAGGTTGCGTACCAGGGGCGCGATCAGCGCGACGAAGGTGGCAACGATGGAGAAGTCCAGTCCCAGCTGGTCCAGGTGCGGGATGTTCTGGCCAAGGATGATTCCGGCCAGGGTGAACAGGTTCCAGGCCACGTAGAAGGTCAGGCCCACGCCAAGGGCATACCAGCGGTTGAACTGTTGCTGGTCGTGGTGGCTGGTGAGGGCGAAGAACTCGTCGGTGAGCAAAAAGCCCAGCCCCAGCCGCCAGCGGGTCGGCAGGCCCGAGAGCACAGGGCGCATGGACAGCCCGTAGAGCAGGTGCTGCGAGGTCAGCAGCAGGGTGGTGAGCAGGATCGAGAACAGGTTGGCGCCACCCTTGAGCATGCCGATCGCCACCAGTTGCGCGGCACCGGCGAAGACGATGGCGGACAGGCCTTGGCCTTGCCAGGCGCTGAGGTTGGCTTCGATGGCCATCGACCCGGCCAGCAGGCCCCAGGGCGCGACGGCCAGGGACAGCGGCAGGATGGCAATGGCGCCATGGAGAAAAGCTTGGCGAGCGACGGGTGGGCTGGACATGGACAGGGCAACGAATCGACAGGGCAGACCAGCATGCCAGAGGGCGCAGTGGCTGGCTTGAACGATCTTGCTTGTTTGCCCGGCGCTCAGCGGTGGCTGGTCAGTCGCTGGCGGGCTGCCACGCAGCCGTTGATGTCCACGGCCTTGCGCCACAGGACTTGGCGCTGTGACGGATCGAGCTCGCCGAGCAGGCGGTAGACTTCGGCCTGGTAGTCGCGTTGACGTCCCCATTGCATTTCCAGGCCTTGCGGGCGACTGCGGCTGCAAGCCAGGTGGCTGGCCGGTTGCGGGTAGTAGGCGGCGTACAGGGTGGCCATGCTGGGGATCGCCGCCAGTGCCTCGCGGTAGGCAGGGCTGGCGTTATAGGGTGAACACCAATGGGCAATGGCCAGTGCCGGTGGCGCGAAGCCCTGGCTGAGGCTGGCCTCGAGCAGCGGGCAGGCGGCGTCGGCGATCTGCCCGGCGGGCAGGTAGGTGGTGTAGTACAGCGCCAGGCGATATTGCGCGACCGGATGGCCAAGGGCGACGGACTTCTTCAGCAGCGCCACTGCGGTGGGCAAGGTTCGCGCCATGGCCTGGCCCTGGCGACTGAGTTCGGGGTCGCCGTGAGCGGTGCGCAATGGGCTGGCACTGTCGTCCTGGATATCGGCTTGCTCCAGCAGGGGCAGTGCCTGGCGATAGAGCAGGTCGGCATGGGGGTCGATGTTCACCTCCAGCGCCTGGACGGTCAAGGTCGCCATCAGCAGCGGCAGGAACACGGCACCCGCGGTGCGGATGCGGCGCTTGCGGTTCGGGCGCGAGGGCGGTGACAGCTGGGCGGCTTCGATGGTCATGACAGGTATGCGTGTGCCTCAGGCGGATCGGATACGACGACGGGCTATTCTAGCCACCCATGGCCATTCGCTGAAAGCCCGGGAACCCTTCGATCAGGTGTGCTTGACCGGCGTCATTTTACGTAATGTGTATTTTTCCTGGGCCAGGCCCAGCTTGGCGGTGATCACCTTGGCCAGGGCATTGTTGCCCAGGTCATTGAAGTGCAGGCGGTCGGCGAACAGGTGTTCGTCGAACACCGGGGAGCTGCTGAGCATGCAGTTCATGTCGTAGCAGGGCACCGGCTCGGCCTGGTTCTTGATCCGCCGGAAGAAGGCCATGTGCAACTGGCTGTCGTGGGCGTTGCCGATCAGGCGATCGAAGTTCGACGGCTGCCGGTCGAGCTGTTCGAGCATGGCCTGCTCGGGGGCCGGCAGCGTCTCCCTGCACCAGGGCAGCAGGGGTTGGAGGATGAAGGTGAGGGTGGTGTGGCCGTCGGCCAGCAACCGGTCCCACTGGCGTAGCGTCCGGCCAATGCTGTCGGCGGCCCGGATCAGGCGTTTGTCGGGGCCGGGAAGGTTGTCCAGGGTTGGCCAAGGGTCAGGGCGGTGTGGCGCCATGGCCTGGCTAAGGCGCTGCCAGAAGGACTCCCGGCGCGCTGGGACGTCGGCCTGCACGCCTTCGTTGAAGCGGTTGAGAAATGCCTGGTAGTGCTGAGCATGGTGCGGGTCCTGGGCACCGGCGAGGATTTCCACCAGGGCTTCCTGGGCCAGCGTGTTCAAGCCGCTGAGCACCACCACGTGGCCGATCTGGCCGAAACGGTGCTGATGGGTGAGGAACATCATCAGCTCCTGGGTGGCATTGAGCCCGCAGCCTGCCAGGCTCAGCCAGACTTCGCCCGTCAGTTCCGACAGGTACGACGCCACGGTGTGCTCGTCGGAGCTGGCGCCGATGCCCATCGCCGCGGAGCCGCCCACCAGCAGGTTGACCCGTGCCGCGCCACCGCGTTCGGCGACCGAGTGGCGCCGGCCGGCGCAATGGCTGTAGCGCATGCCGAGGGCGTCGGTGTTGATGGCCCCGGAGCGGTAGCCGCGTTCATGCACGTACAGGGTCTGCGGTGCGCGACGGCTGCCCAGTTGCAGGAAGCGCTGGTAGTCCTGCTGCTGGTGGAGCGAAGTGCCCATGAGGTCGGCCGTGGTGGTGTCGATCGTGGTCATGGGCGCTCCTTCGTCGTGGTCGCAAGGCGGCTGGATCAGGCCGCCAGTTCTTTGAGGTTGTAGGCCAGGCCGACGGCGGCGATCAGCAGCAATGCGACCCCCGAGGCCAGGCTGATCAGGCGGCTGCTGCGTGGCGAGGCGATCTTGCCGATGGCGAAGATGTACAGGCTGAGCACGGCGAAATCGATGGCGATCCACAGTGCCGACAGCACTGCCATGCTTTTGCCGAACGACTCGGTGATCTGGATGAACTGCGGGAAGAAGGCGATGAAGAAGATGATGTCCTTGGGGTTGGAGATCCCGACCATGAACCCCTGCAGCAGACCGCCACGGGCAGCCGGCGGGGGCTCGGCGGGCGCGCTTTGCGCCGGGGTCTGGAGCGCTTCGCGCAGGGTGCCCAGGGCGATGTAGCCGATGAACAGGCAGCCCAGCAGGCTCATGCCGCTGAGCCAGGCCTTGTCGATGGCGGCGCTGGTCATGATGATCCAGGCCGCGGCGCCGATCAGCACCAGCGAGGCCCAGTTGGTGCCGACGGCGGTGAACAGCGCCTTGCGCGAGCCAGAGGCGGCGGCGGTGTTGACGATCAGGGCCACCACCGGGCCTGGGGTGGCGATCAGCAGCAGGACGGTGAGGGCGTAGGTGGCGGTCAGTGCGGTATTCACGTTCAGTTCTCGATCAGTGTGTCAGGGGTGGCGCGGGCCTGGAATGGGCAGCGCGCCGGGTTCAGCGAGCCGGGTTCCTGCAGTTGGTACTGCTGCCATTCGAAGTTGCCGTCCTGGCCGAAGAAGCCCAGGGCATCGGGGACCACGCCGTCGTTGTAGACGCGGACCCGCTCGCGGATCCGGGCACGGATGCGCTGGCCGCTTTCGGTGCTGGCGCTGGCCACTTCGTCGAAGCTTTCGCGCGGGTTGATGACGAAGGCGATGTGCCGGCCCAGGTTGCGGCTTCTCATGGCCTGGTGGCCGGGGAAGCTCATGTTGATGAACAGCGGCATTCCGGCAAAGCAGAATGACCACTGGCTGTCGTGCGGATCCTGTGGCACCTCCTGGGGCCAGGGCTGCGGATCGCGAGCGTGGAGCTCGCCCAGCACGCGCCAGGCAAGTGCCTGTTGCTGGCGCAGCGTGGAGTCTGTCGCCGTTTCGAGAAACACCAGCAAGGGGTTGCCGATACGTTGCTTGAGCGGGATAGGCTCGATGGTGCGGATGTAGTCGGTGAGTCCGTGGGCGATGTCCTCGGCCAGTTGCCCGGCACGGGCGAAGATGATGTGGCAGGTGCGCGCGGTCACCGCCTTGCGCCCGAACAGGCACGGGAAGTCGGGATCGGCGAGGGTTTCCTTGAAGTGTTGAATGGTCTTGTACGTCCAGTGCTGCCTGTTCTGGACATGTTCATCGGCCAGCTCTAGCGCATCCAGGCGATAGCAGTTTCCATAACCCGTAAACATGATTTCCCCAGGTGTTGCTGAATCAAGTGATATGTCGGAATGACTTTATGTACGTTGGCGGCATATCCATGCGGTTTATCGATAAATATTTGTTATTTACCGGCATTTTCCGAGAAGGGTCATACGTTGTAAAACGCCTGGAACTATGACCTACTATTAGCCCCATTCATGCTTTGGACAGCACCGATGTCGGAACGGATTCAAGCCCTGCATGCCTTGCGCGCCTTCGAAGTGGCCTCGCGCTACGGCTCTTTCACCCGCGCCGCCCAGGAACTGGCCCTGACCCAGGGCGCAGTCAGTCATCACATCAAGACCCTCGAAGCCCTGTTCGGCTGCGACCTGTTCGAGCGTCGCGGCCCCAAGCTGCGGTTGACCGAACATGGCCGGCTGCTGGCCCAGGAGCTCAAGGTCGGCTTCAAGATCATCGAGAACGCCTGCGCGCTGTTGCGCCAGGACCGCTACGGAATCCGCCTGAAAGCGCCGTCGACACTGACCGTGCGTTGGCTGTTGCGGGCGCTGGACGGGTTCAAGAAGGCCGACAACAGCTGCGCGGTGCAACTGTCCAGCGTATGGATGGACATCGATGCGGTGGACTTCTACTCCGAGCCCTATGACTGCGCCATCCTGCTGGGCAACGGCCGTTTCCCGGCCGAGGTCGAGAGCCTGAAGCTGTTCGACGAGTGGCTGATCCCGGTCTGCCATCCCACCTACCTCGCCGACCCCGCACCGCCGCTGTCGGTGCTCCAGGACTGCGAGTTCCTGCACCCTTCACCGGACCGCCGCGACTGGCGCCGCTGGCTGGCGCGCCTGGATGCGCTGGACATCAGCATCGACCAGGGCCAGGTGTTCGATACCCTCGACCAGGGTATTTCGGCAGCCCAGCAGGGGTTGGGAATCTCGGTGGTCGACCTGGTGCTGGCCAGCGCCGACCTGGCGGCGGGCAACCTGGTCACACCGTTCCCCCAGGCCGTGGCCACGGGGGATGGCTACTACATGACCTGGCTCAAGGCCAGCCCCAAGGCCCACCAGATGCACAAGCTGCGTGATTATCTGGTGGCGCAGGTGCCGGCGTTGGCGCACAAGGACATCAGCTACCTGTACGGTTGAAGTCGTTTGCTGAACGACCGGATGATGGCGGCGAGTGCCGGTGACGGTTCATCCGGTTGGCCGCTCCCGGGCTGGCAGCACGTGTTCGAGCATGAAGTCGATGAACACGCGCAGCTTGGGTGGCACCTGACGGCCAGAAGGCCATAGCAGGTAGAAGCTGCCGCGCCTTTCCATGAAGCTGTCCAGCACACTCACCAGGCTGCCGGTCGCCAGCTCCCTGCGCACGCTGAAATCCGGCAGGCAGGTGATGCCGCGGTCGTTGAGGGCGAAGCAGATGCGCGTCTCGACATGGTTGCAGACCATGGCGATGGGGATGTCGTAGTCCTGCTCGGGGTGCTCCCGCCGCAGCGGCCAGACTTCCAGCTTGCCAGTGCTGGGGAAGCGGTAGTGCAGGCAGCGGTGGCCTGCCAGGTCACGCGGGTGTTGCGGCGTGCCATGCTCCGCCAGGTAGGCGGGGGAGGCCACCAGGCGGTGCTGGAAGTGCCCGAGGAACTTGGCGTTCAGGCGCGAGTCCAGCGGTTGGCCACCACGCATCACCACATCGAAACCCTCGCCGATGATGTCCACCATGCGGTCGCTGAAGTCCAGGTCGAGTTCGATGTCCGGATAGCGGGCCATGAACTCGGCCAGCGCCGGCATCACCAGCCCGGTCACCTGCGGCAGGCTGACCCGTAACCGTCCTCGCGGCGTGCCGCTGGCCTGGGACAGTGCCTGCTCGGTGGCTTCGATCTCGGCCAGGATGCGCTTGCTGCGCTCGAGGAACAACGCGCCTTCGGCCGTCAACGTGATGCTGCGGGTACTACGGTGAAACAGGCGCACGCCCAGCCGGCCTTCCAGGCGGGCGACGCGCTTGCCCACCGCCGAGGCGCTGATGCCCAGCGACT
The DNA here is from genome assembly GCF_011752525.1 of Pantoea sp. Cy-639. Classification (GTDB taxonomy): domain Bacteria; phylum Pseudomonadota; class Gammaproteobacteria; order Pseudomonadales; family Pseudomonadaceae; genus Aquipseudomonas. The sequence goes on from NZ_VWXI01000014.1 coordinate 63,749, forward strand.
GGCCGGCAGCGACGAAACTGCGAGTTTCGGCCACCCGGTTGAAGACCACGAAACCGCTGAGGCTGTCCATGCTGCGCTCCGATTACGGACACCAGTGTCCTGAGTGAGCGGAATTCTACCCGTCTTTTTCCTCAATGCATCGGCAGCGCACCATGACGGCCTTGATCGATAGCCGGAGGCATCCATGACTTCACCTTCCCCGGCGGCGTGCGTCGCCGCTCCAACCACCAGCGCGCGCCTGCCCTTGAGCGGTTTGCTGGCCTTGGCCCTGACCGGTTTCATCGCCATCCTCAGCGAGACCTTGCCGGCCGGGCTGCTGGACCAGATCGCCGAGGGCATGACCATCAGCCAGGCCATGGCTGGGCAATGGGTCACCGCCTATGCACTGGGCTCGCTGCTCACCGCCATCCCGCTGGTGACCCTGACCCAGGGCTGGTACCGCCGTCGCGCGCTGCTGCTGGCGATTGGCGGCTTCGTTCTGTTCAATGGCCTGACCGCGCTGTCGGACAACAACGTGCTGACCCTGCTGCTGCGCTTCATGACCGGTGCCGCCGCCGGCCTGGCCTGGGGGCTGATCGCCGGGCATGCACGGCGCATGGTGGCGCCGGCGCAGCAGGGCAAGGCGATGGCGGTGGCCATGCTCGGCCAGCCCATCGCCTTGTCGCTGGGGTTGCCCATCGGCACCTGGCTCGGCGCCTGGCTGGGCTGGCGGGCCACGTTCGTGGTGGTGACCCTGGCCGCGCTGCTGCTGGTCGCCTGGGTGCTGCGGGCGGTACCGGACTTTCCCGGCCAGGCTGCCGGCCGTCGTCCGGCGGTGCTGAGCGTGCTGCGCACGCCCGGGGTGACGCGGGTGCTGCTGGTGATCCTGGCGTGGATCCTTGGCCACAACATTCTCTACACCTATATCGTGCCGTTGCTGGCGGCAGTAGGCATGGACGGTGCGGTCGGCCAGGTACTGATGACCTTCGGCCTGGCTTGTCTGGCCGGCATCGTACTGGTCGGCCTGGGCGTCGATCGCCAGCTGCGCCGGCTGGTGCTGCTGTGCCTGGCGGGCTTCGCCCTGGCGACCCTGGCGCTCGGTCACCTGCAGGGTGAGGCCTGGCTGGTGCATGCCAGTGTCGCCTTGTGGGGGCTGACCTACGGCGGTGCGCCGACCCTGCTGCAGACCGCCTGTGCCGATGCGGCAGGCGAGGGCGGGGATGTGGCCCAGTCGATGCTGGTGACGGTGTGGAACAGCGCGATCGCACTGGGGGGCATCATTGGCGGGTTGTTGCTGACGGGCATGGGGGTAGCGTCGTTTGGCGCGGTGGTGCTGGGGTTGGTCGCGCTCGCCTGGCTGCTGGCCTTGGGCGGACGTCGCGCGGGGTTTGTCGTGGGCGCGCGCCAGTAGGGCGCTGACAGCACCGGCCAGCGATGAGGCGCCAGCACCCGGGGCGCGGTAGAATCGGTGCTTTCCGATTCTGCTTTCCCGAGGTTCACGCGGTGCAGTTGCAACAGGGCTTTGTCCTTACCCGTCACTGGCATGACACGCCCGAAGGCACTTGCGTGGAGTTCTGGCTGGCCACCGATCATGGCCCCAGGCGCTTGCGCCTGGCCCCGCAGCCGTCGGTGGCGTTCGTGCCCGCGGCGCAGGCCGAGCATGCCCGGGTGCTGCTGGCCGGCGAGTCGGGCGTGGAGCTCAGGCCCCTGCAACTGCGCGATTTCGACCAGCGCCCGGTACTGGGCCTGTATTGCCGTCAGCACCGTCAGTTGATCGCCCTGGAAAAACGCCTGCGCGCCGCTGGTGTCGAGGTGCTCGAAGCCGATATCCGCCCCCCTGAGCGTTACCTGATGGAGCGTTTCATCACCGCGCCGGTGCGTTTCGATGGCCGTGCCGATGCCCAGGGGACGCTCTGTGAAGCCCAGCTCAAGCCCGATCCGGACTACCGCCCGCCCTTGCGCCTGGTGTCGCTGGACATCGAAACCAGCGAGCGCGGCGAGCTGTACAGCATCGCCCTGGAAGGTTGCGGCCAGCGCACGGTCTATATGCTCGGCCCGGCCAACGGCGACGCGGCGGCGGTGGATTTCGAACTGCACTACTGCGCAGACCGCGCCGGCCTGATCGTCAGTCTCAACCAGTGGCTGGCCCGCCATGACCCGGACGCGATCATCGGCTGGAACCTGGTGCAGTTCGATCTGCGCCTGCTGCATGAGCATGCCCGGCAGTTGAACGTGCCGCTGTGCCTGGGACGCGACGGCGAGCCCTTGCACCTGCGTGAGCACGGCAGCCGCAGCCACTTCTTCGCCGAAGCCCCCGGGCGGTTGCTGATCGACGGCATCGAGGCCTTGCGTTCGGCGACCTGGAGCTTCCCCTCGTTCAGCCTGGAAAGCGTCGCCCAGCAACTGCTCGGCGAAGGCAAGGCCATCGACACGCCCTACCAGCGGATGGACGAAATCAACCGCCGGTTCGCCGAAGACAAGCCAGCCCTGGCCCGTTACAACCTCAAGGACTGCGAGCTGGTCACGCGGATCTTCGCGCACACGCGTCTGCTGGACTTCCTGCTGGAGCGCGCTTCGGTCACCGGCCTGGCCGTGGACCGTAGCGGCGGTTCGGTGGCCGCGTTCTGCCACCTGTACATCCCGCACATGCATCGCCTCGGCTACGTCGCGCCCAGCCTGGGCAGTCGCCCGGACGAAGCCAGCCCCGGCGGCTTCGTCATGGACTCGCGCCCCGGGTTGTACGACTCGGTGCTGGTGCTCGACTACAAGAGCCTGTACCCGTCGATCATCCGCACTTTCCTCATCGATCCGGTCGGCTTGGTCGAAGGCCTGCGCCAGCCGGACGATGCGCACTCGGTGGAAGGTTTTCGCGGTGGCCGCTTCTCGCGTACCCAGCATTGCCTGCCGGCCATCGTCGAGCGGGTCTGGCGGGGGCGCGAGGCGGCCAAGCGTGCTGGCAACGCGCCGCTGTCGCAGGCGCTGAAGATCATCATGAACGCCTTCTACGGCGTATTGGGCTCCAGCGGTTGTCGCTTCTTCGATCCGCGCCTGGCGTCCTCGATCACGATGCGCGGCCACCAGATCATGCGCCAGACCCGGGCATTGATCGAGGCCCGTGGCTATGACGTGATCTACGGCGATACCGACTCCACCTTCGTCTGGCTCAAGGGCGCCCACGACGAGGAGGCCGCGGCAGGTATCGGTCGCGCGCTGGTGGCCGAGGTCAACCAATGGTGGCGCGAGCACCTGCAGCAGACCCTGGGCCTGGACAGTGCCCTGGAACTGCAGTTCGAAACCCATTACCGGCGCTTCCTGATGCCGACCATCCGGGGGGCCGACGAGGGCAGCAAGAAACGCTATGCCGGCCTGGTACGCCGCGATGACGGCAGCGAGCAGATGGTCTACAAGGGGCTGGAGTCGGTGCGCACCGACTGGTCGCCGCTGGCCAGGCAGTTCCAGCAGGAGCTGTACGGGCGGATCTTCCGTGGCCAGCCTTATCGCGACTATGTGCGCGAATACGTGCAGCGCACGCTGGCTGGCGAGCAGGACGAACTGCTGATCTACCGCAAGCGCCTGCGCCGGCCGTTGGCCGACTACCAGCGCAACGTGCCGCCCCATGTCCGTGCCGCGCGGCTGGCGGACGACTACAACAGCCGTCTTGGCAGACCCCGGCAGTACCAGCGTGGCGGCTGGATCAGCTATGTCATCACCACCGCCGGGCCGGAGCCACTGGAGAACCTGCAGGCCCCGGTCGATTACGAGCATTACCTGAGCCGTCAGTTGCAGCCGGTGGCCGACGCCATCCTGCCCTTCGTCGGCGATGATTTCGGCACCCTGACCGAGCGCCAGCTCCTGCTGTTCTGAGCAGCCGGGCGTGTGGTAGCTATCTAGCGCCTTTCCGCCAATCCGATTGCCTAGCCTGCCGCATTCAATTCGAACGCAGGTGAAGACATGGACGCAAGCACGGATGAACGACCAGATGCATTGGCGGTTGCCCAGCGTTATCAGGATAGCCTGATCGCCAGGCGCTTGCCGGCCTGGATGAGCAAGGTCGACCCCAGCAATTTCGGCTTGCTGGCGCAAGCCTTGCAATCGGGGCTTCTCTGTCGGCAGCGGCTGGCGGGCATCTGGGCGCGGGTGGAGCCTGTCGACCGTTTCGCCAGGGCACGCCTGCAGCAGGCGGTGGAGGCGCGTTACGCGATCAAGGTCGATGTGGAACGGCTCTACTTCCGGCAGTGGTATTACTTCACCTCACCCAGCAGCAGCTACATCACCAGTCGAGTCCCGACACAGGATTCCGATTACTACGACACGACGTTGCTGTCTGCCGCGTTGATCAATTTCACCGCTGAACAGACCCAGTCTGAGGGACAGTCTCGAAGAAACAGGCTCGTAGATGCCGCCGAGCAGCCATTGCAGCAGCCAACGGCTCATGCATTCGCCAGCTTTTGTCGCGAGTTGGACCTGGGGGGCCAATATCAGCAGCATTTGACCGCTGTGCTAGATGGCCCGCAAGGGCCAACGGCCGACGCAAAGACGTTTCGGCAACGCTTAAGCGAGTTGTACGCCTCGACCCTGCTGGTCGATGCCTTCAAAGCGCGTGCGCAGGGGCAGTTGGACAATGCCGAGCTGGCATTGGTGATCGACCTGTACCGTACCGGCACCGTCGGGCGCCTCGCCGGTATACCTGTCGTGGCCAAGCAATTGCAGGCGTTCGGTTGCGACCTGCAGCAGATCCTGGTCCTCGATGTGCTCGATGAGGGGATCATTCGTACTACCAGCCGGCGTGTTCTGGTGTATATCCCGGGGGATCCGCAGGGCGCCTGGAATGTGGCGGACGACCTCGAGGCTTTCGCCCGTCGCGGCCTGGGCAAGCGTTTGCGTAGCAGCGAATACCGACGCTTCTTCAGCCGTTTCGTCCGCCAGCGTGACAGCGCCGCGTTCTTCTCCGCGGTGAGCGATCGTCTGGACGATGTCGCGGATTGGGCCACGCGGGACCTGGACCAGCACATGAAGGCCTATCCATTGCCGTTGTTCGAGCACCTGGCCGCCCAGCGCGTGGCGCAGATCATGGATGACGCCGCATTGATCGCGACCCCGACTGCCGAGATCGACCAGGAGGTGCGGCGAGCCCATGAGAAACACTTGCAGGGCCTGGGCTGGACGCTGGCAGGACTGGCGGCCTTCTTCGTACCGGCCATCGGCGCCATGATGCTGGCGGTGATGGCCTGGGAGCTGCTGGACGAGGTGTTCCAGTCCGTGCAGGACTGGCGCGAAGGAGACACCGGCGCGGCGCTGGACCACCTGCTCAACGTGGCCAAGGATGTGGCCGTGATTGGGGCAACCGCAGCAGGTATCAAGGTTGCGCAGAGCGTCTGGCAACGTTGCGCGATGGTCGACCGAATGGTTCCCGCGGTACTGGGTGATGGCAGCAGCAAGTTATGGAACCAGGATCTGGCACCTTACAGCGTCGTGCCGCCTCCCCTCGAGGCCACCCTCGATGCGCAAGGTATCCATCAGCTGGGCGAGCAACGCTGGATCGAGATGGATGGCTGCTACTTGCGCGTGTATCAGGAGCAGGAGGACGCCTGGTATCTGGAGGCTTACGACAATCACGCTCCCCTGCTGGAGCACAACGGTGCGGGAGCCTGGCGCCTGTGGAGCGAGCGGCCGGCTGAGTGGCGTGGCACTGCGCGTATGTTCCGGCGTCTGGGTACCGTGTTCGCAGAGCTCGATGATGCGCAGATCGCGGATGTGATGACGGCCCACGGCCTGGAGGACGATCACCTGCGAGGGCTGCATGTGTATGGCCGTCCACCCGAGGCCGAACTGATCGACACAGTGCTGCGCGTGCGGCTCGCCAATCGCTTGGGTGACCTGGCGAATCAGTTGCAAGCCGGCAGCCAGATCCGCGAACCCGCCTTGCTGGAGAAGGTGCGGGACTTGTTGGCAGGGACGATGGGCGCATCCGAGGACTTGGCGGAGGTGGTCTGGCGCCGGCGCCGCGACTTGCTGCAGGCACTGTACGATGAGCAGAACGTCGTCGAGGGCGAGGTGGCGGTCCTGTGCCGCGACTTCACCAGCCTGCACCGCCTTTCTGCACAGCAGCTGCTGAGCGAGTCGAGCGAGGCCGAGAACCAGGCCCTGCTCGACACTGGGCGGGTGCCGCTGTCGCTGGCCCGGCGGGCAAGGGCGCGGGTCTTGCGCATACAGGCTGCACGCCTGGCGGAGGGCTTGTTCATCGATACCCCGCAGACCTTCGTCTTCGCCCGAGAGGTGCTGAAGCTGCTCGATACCCTGCCCGGTAGCGCGTTTGGCCGACGTTGGGTGTTGCGCGACGATGATGGCCTGATGCCGATCTACCGGTCTGCCACGGAGGGGGAGGAGCGGCTGTTGGTCCATCAGGAGGGGGTGTTCACGCTGTACGATCAGCAAGGCATGGAGCCCGCTGCGCCAGGGGAGCTGTTCGAGGTGCTGGCGGAGGCCTTCGAGCCGTCGCAGCGGGTCGTCATGGGGATTGGCGAACCTTTCGCGATACAGGCGCGTCGGGTGCTGCTGCGCTTGCAGGCCTCGCGACGAAGTGCGCCGGTGCAATCGACGGTTACCCCCGGCCTGCGTCTACCCGTGCGACTTGCGGATGGTCGGGTGGGCTACCCTATGGCCGGTGGCCAGCAGCACTTTGCCTACAATTCGCCTACCTCTGCCATTGCCCGGCTGCGTCATTTGTATCCTGATTTGAGCTCGGCACGGCTTCGCCAGTGGCTGGCAATCCCTGCCGTGGCGCAGGACACGGACAAGGCCCTGAACGAGCTGGAGGCGCAGTTCGAGAGCATGCGCCAGGTATTGAGGCTCTGGCGTCGCAACGGAATCGCCACGTTGGAGTGGCACGCACGCGGGGAAATGAAGCGGGCACTGGTCGATTGCTGGCGATTCACCTTGCCGCCGCTGGAAGCACTGTCGGAAGACATAATGTTTTCCCAGGTCGACCTGGGGATCCGCACGTTGCCGCACTTTCCGCCAACGGTACGGTTCCCGCATATCAAAGCCCTGGTCTTGCGAGGGCTGAAGACAAGAAAGATTCCCGACGAGTTCATGCAGGCCTTCCCCAACCTGCATACCTTGGAAATCACCCATTGCCGGCTCGATCAGTTGCCGTTGCCCGCCAGACTTCGCGGGCAGATTCGTTTTCTCGATTTGTCCGATAACCAACTGGTGTTCCACCAGGCGCAGGGGGCGATCATCGGTGAATGTACCGAGCTCAGGTACCTGAACCTCTCCCGCAACCCGCTGGGCAGGTCTTTTTCAGTGAGGACGCTGCCGCAGCTCAATACCCTGCTGTTGGCCGAAACGCGATTGACGAACTTGCCGATCGGGGCGCTGGACAGCCTTCAGCTTAACCATCTGGACATGAGCGAGAATCGCTTGTCGCGCCTGCCGGATAATCTGCTTGGCTCCCGGCTGTGGCGCGAGCAGCGAGTTCGTCTGGTCAATTGCAATGTGACGCTACCGGTGGAGCCGATCAGGAGCTGGTATGAGCCAGAAAACAGCGAGATACCTGATCGCCTGCGCTGGCAGGACTACATGCCCCCGGAAAAGCGCAAGGCCCTGGCAACGTACTGGCGGGATGTCGAGACCAGGCCTGGGTCGGAACGTTTTTTCAGGTTGCTGCGTCGGCTGATGAGCTCTGCCGATTTTGGTTACGACACTACTGCCCGCTTTCTGGCGCAGCGACTGCTCGCCATGCTGGAGGTCATGGACGAGGAAGGAAACGAGGCCTTGCGTAAGGAGTTGTTCGCAGCATCCGATTACGAACGTTGCTCGGACAATGCCACGCTCTGTTTCGGTAATCTGGAGGTCCGTGTACGGGTCTGGGAAGCACAGCAACGTGAACTTGCCTATGACACGGAGTCCGCGCTGTTGAGGCTCGGCGGGCAACTCTGGCGGCTCGAGGCGCTCGATGCCTTCGCCCGTCAGCACGCGGTCGGCCTGCCGAATCGGGGGGCGGAAGAGGTGGAGGTGGTCCTGGCCTATCGCCAGGCTTTGGTACATGACCTCGACTTGCCGTTGAACCCAAGCATGATGCTCTATGAATCCATCGCCGATGTCACAGCCAGCGACATCGCGGCTGCCAGAACTCACGTTCGAGATGCTCAGCAGGCCTCGGTACTGGCGTTGTCCCTGCTCGAACGCGACTTCTGGGTCAAACATCTCCAGGAAATGCACCCTTCTCGACTCAAGGTGCCCAAACGCTTCCGCTCTCAAGTCGAGGCCCTCAGCCCGGGGCCAGGCTATGAGCAGGCTAGTCGGAATATTCAGGAACAGGTGGATGCCTGGCTGCTGGGGGAGCGGCTGAGCCTTACGCTCGAGAGCCTGAAGTACGGCACTTGGCGCTGGAAGGTCCAGGTCAAGTGGTAGCTTGCTGCAACCGTGGTAGATATCTGCCGTCGTTCGTCCGATGACAAGCCATAGGCTCGTGTCTTTCAACCGTGAAGGACACCGTCATGACCGCATCACAGCATCCCGCCTCGGAGCTGATGCCGCTGCTGGCGAGCGAGCAGCGTTACCAGGACCATCTGATCACCCGGCGATTGCCTGCCTGGTTGCGTCAGGCCGGAACTGCGCAATTGGCGCAGTTGGGCAGCGCCTTGCGCCAGGTCTTGCAGGCGCGACGGCGCCTGCAGGGAATCCTGGCCCAGGTGCAACCCTTGGCCGGATTCGCCCGCACGACGCTTGAAGGTGAACTGCAGGCGCGCCTCGGCAGTACGTTCAGCCTGCCGCAATGGCGCTTCATCCAGGGGCACCGCGAGCCGGTGATCGACGCCCAGCCGGTGGGTTATCACCTCACCGAGGTGGTGTACGGCGATATCCCCATGCTCGAGGCCGCGCTACGCAATTTCACCGCGCAACAGGCCCTGTCCGGGGGGCAGCCAAAAGGCAATCGACTCACCAGTGCGACGCAAGGCAGCCTGAGGCCGCCCTCTGCGGTCGAGTTCGCGCAGCTTTGTCGTGAGATCGATCTGGGAGAACGCTATCAGCATCATCTCGCCGAGGTCTTCGAGGGGACCTCGGCGACGTCTGCCGATTCCGTCCCGGCGGTGTTTGCCAGTGTCACGCGCTGGAGCATGTTGGTCGACGCCCATAAGGCCAGGCTTGAGGGGGTGTTGAACGACACCGAGCTGCAGTTGATCACCAGCCTGTGCCTGCACGATCTGCTGTTGAGTGTGGACGGCGCGCCGGTGGTGGCCAAGCGCTTGCAGTTGCTGGGTTGCCCACTGGAGCAGATCGTCGTGCTGGATATCATCGACGAAGGATGGCTGCGCAACACCAGCAAGCGGGTACTCGTCTACATACCAGGCGATCCCCATGGGGCCTGGAGCGCTCAAGCCAGCCTGCGGCAGTTCGCCAGACGCGTGCTGGGGCAGCGCCTGCGCCTGCCGGCGTACCAGCAGTTCTTCAGCCGCTTCGTGCGGCGCCGCGACAGCCAGCGTTTCTTCGGCCCGGTCATCAGTGGCTACGCCGACCTGGCGCAGTGGGCGAATATCGATCTCGACGAGCACATGCACCCGTACCCTTCGCCGTTGTTCGACCACTTGGCGCGGGCGCAGATCCTGCAGATCAAGGACGATGCGGCGATGATCGCGGTCCCCACGACGGCCATCGACCTGGAGGTCCGGCGCGAGCACGACCGGCGCCTTGCAGCCCAGGGCTGGACCCTGCTCAACCTGGCCGGTCTCTTCGTGCCTCTGATCGGTGTCGGCTTGCTGGCGATGACAGCCTGGCAGTTGCTGGGCGAAGTGTTCCAGGGGGTCGATGCCTGGCGCGAGGGGGATGACAGCGAGGCGCTCGATCATCTGCTCAACGTGGCGACCGATCTTGCCTTGATCGGGGTCACCACTGCCGGCGTGGTCGTGGCCAGTCGGGCCTGGCAGCGCTCGGGACTGGTCGACAGCATGGTCGCGGCGCAGCTTGAGAATGGCACGATGAAGCTATGGCAGCAGAACCTGCGGCCGTTCCAGGGGACGCCTCCTGTGCTGGCAGGTACACGCGATGCGCAGGACATCCTGCATGTCGGCGAGGCAGCCTGGATCGACATGGACGGCACGGGCTATCCGGTACGCCAGCGTGCGGTGGATGGGCGCTGGCAACTGAACCCGGTGGACGGACACGCTCCGGTGCTCGACGGCAATGGCGCGGGCGCTTGGCGGCTCGAATACGAGCAACCGGCACAATGGGCCGATTCCCGCGTGATGTTTCGGCGGTTGGGGCGACGCTTCCAGGGCCTGGACGATGAGCGGATCGACGATGTGCTGACCATCCATGGCATGACCGCCGATCATGTGCGGGCACTGCATGTGCATGGCCGGGTGCCTGAGCCAGAGCTGGTCGATACCGTGGTTCGCGCCAGGCTTGATCAGCATGTGCGCCGCCTGGTGAGCGACCTGCGTGCAGGGAAGCGGGTCACTGACACCTCACTGCTCGCCGAGGCACGAGGCCTTCCAGGTGCAGACGACCTGCCCGACCCTGAGCTGGCCGAACAGGTCTGGGTGCAGCGCCGCCTGCTGTTGCAGCGCATCTACGAGCGCCTGCAGGCCAGCGACGATGCCGGCGTCGTGGCCTTGCGCAGGGTCTTCCCGACCTTGCATCGGCGTGCCGCAGGCGCATTGCTGCGTTCGGCGGGCGCCGCCGATCTGCAACGGTTGGCCGATACCGGCCGGGTGCCATTGCGACTGGCCGAAGCAGCCAGGGCCAGCGTACTGCGCATACGGGTGGCGCGAGTGCTCGAAGGGTTGTACCTGGACACTCCGCAGAATGCCGATCTGGCGCGTGCGGTCATTGGCCTGCTGCGCTATCTGCCAGGTGTCGCGCAGGGGGTGCGCTGGAGGTTGTTCGAAGGGAGCTTGCGTGGCCCCGTGTTGCTGCAGGCGCAGGAAGGGATCCGCGATGTCGACCTGGTGCATGTTCGTGGACAGTTCCTGGCGAACACGGCACAGGGCCAGCTGATCGCAGGCCCCGGAGAATTGTTCGAGGTCATGACGCGGGCCTACCAGGACCGGCAGTGGGCAGCGATGGGCGTGAGCGAGCCCGTTGCCCATAATCTGCGGGTGCTGCTCGCCCGTCAGGCAGCGCAGCACCGCCAGCAACTGGCCGAGTGGCTGGGAGCAGGCGCACGGGGTGGCTGGTTCCGGGCCCCCTTGCGCCTTGACGACGGTCGCCTGGGCTACCCGTTGAGCGGGCGCAGCCCAGGTAGCGATTCACGTCGGGGCCGGCCGCAGGCCTTGTTCGCCAGGGTGCGTGCAGTGTATCCGAGCTTCAACGATGCCCAGGTACTGGCCTGGTTGAACGACCTGCAGCGGACAGGGGGGAGCATCGATGACGAACTTGCCCGCCTGGCGCGGGAACTGACAACGCTGGAGGGGCACCTGCAGCGCTGGACGCGACAGGCCGCCGACCCACGTCAGGGCGATGAGCGCCGCTACCTCATGGAGTCCCTGGCCAACTGCTGGCAACGCCGGCCGGCGGCAGGGCAGGGTATCGACCTGGCTGGGGTGAGCTTGCGCTTCATCAGTTATGCCGTGACGCCTGGCAGTCTGCCGGAGTTTGCGCGTGAGGTCAGTTTCGCGCATATCCAGGAACTGGCGTTGTTGGGCATGGATCTGGAGCGTGTGCCCGACGCGTTCATCCGTGCGTTTCCCAACCTGCGCGTACTGGAGCTGGCGGGTAACCGCCTGAGCCGCCTGCCGGGGCGGCTGACGCAACTCGATCAACTGCGGGAACTGGACCTGTTCAACAACCAGATCGTGCTCGACGCCGAGCAGGCGGCGATGCTGGCGGGTTGTGACGGCCTGGAATACCTCAACTTGTCACACAACCCGCTGGGCCGCGATTTCGATGTGAGCGGGATGGCCCACCTGCGTCGTCTGCACCTGCGGGCCACCGGGATCAACCGGATGCCGCCCGGTCTGCCGGACTGCCCGGAACTGCTGCTGGCGGACCTGCGCGACAATCAGCTCACTTCCATGCCCGAGCGCTTCCATCGATCACCTTTGTGGATCCGTCGAGTCATCCTGTTGAGCGGCAACCCACTGACGGCGGCCGAGCGTCAACGCTTGAGCAACCTGTTACCGGGCGCAGCCGGTGTCGAAGGAGCACAAGGGCCGTCCAGCCTCTCGCCTCGGCAGCGCTGGCTGGATGCTGCGGATAGCCTGCACCGCACCGAGCAATCCGCCAGCTGGGAGGATGTGCAGACCGAGTCGCGTTCGGCGGACTTCTTCGCACTGCTCGCACGTCTGCCGGAAACCGCGGACTTCCGGCGCAATGCCCGCGCCCTTGCTGGGCGTGTGTTCGCCATGCTGCAAGCCATGCGCGAGCATGTCGAGTTGCGCGAGCAGTTGTTTGCGCAGGTCACCGACAACTTGACCTGCCAGGACAGCGTGGCGCTGAGCTTCAGTGAGCTTGAGCTGCAGATGCAGGTCTGGCGGGCGCAACGCGAGGCCGGCGAGGGCGGTCGGCAGCACGCGTTGCTGCACTTGGGGCAGCAGTTATGGCGGCTGGAGCAGGTTGATGCCATCGCCCGTGAGGATGTGCTTGGGCGGCGGGCTTCGGGAGGCAATCCAGATGAGCTCGAGGTGATGCTGGCCTATCGCCTGGCCTTGCGTGACACGCTGGCGCTGCCGGCCCAGCCACAGGACATGCTGTTTGCCGAAACCGCAAGGCTGGACCGTCGGCAGGTCGAGCAGGCGCGACAACGGATACTCGATGCCGAGTCGCCCGAGACGCTGGCCCGCTCGCTGGCTGGGCGGGCATTCTGGGAAACGCATCTGAGCACGGTGGAAAGTGAGCGTCTGGATCGTCTCGATGCGCCTTACCACGAACGCCTTGCCCGGCTGATGGGACTCGAGACGGTCCCCGACAACGAGCGCCTGGCGCGTATGAACCAGATCCGTGATGAACGGCAGGCGGCCCGACAGGCGCTATTGTTCGAACTCACCTTGGCGCGGCTGCAAGACCCGCTGCGTTGAAGACGGTGTCCCTGGCGCATTGGGCTATGCTCAGGTCAGCGCCGGGGTCCTGGTAATGGCTGGTTACCTTTCTGGGACCCTCTGTTCTGTCAGCTGGTTTAGGCTGCCTCGCCGGATCTTTCTCGCTGATCCGTAGTCTTTGGTTTTATCGAGAGAACAAGGAGATATGCATGCTCGTTCGGTCACTGACCCTCGCCACCCTGCTCGCGGTTGCCGGGCCGTTGCTCGCTGCCGACAGTGACGCGCCGTTGGCCAAGGAGCTGGGCAAGGCCAGGCCGCTGGTGGTCATCGCCCCCAGCTCGGCGGACCCGACCCTGCGTGGGCTCAACCAGGCGCTGGAGGATCCGGCGACCAAGGCCGGGTTCACCGAACGCAACCTGGTACTGTTCAGCGTCGCCAACATGATGGGCAAGCGCGAGGACAAGAACCTCGAGCAGCAGACCACCATGGCCCTGATCCGAGAGCTCAAGCTTGGCGCCAGCAAGGGTACCAAGGTGATCCTGGTGGGCAAGGACGGTGAGCTTCATGTGCTCAAGGACGATGACAGTGGCGAGAAGCTCGACCCCCAGGTGATCTTCAAGGCGGTCGACGACTTGCCCGCCAGCGAAAAGGCGATCACTGCGCCGGAACCAGTGGCTGTCGTGCCGGCCGAGCCGAAGACCAAGGATGGCAAGGGCAAGCCGGCCAAACCGGCCAAGCCCGCCGCTCCCCCCAAGCCACTGGATGATTGACCCCGTACGGTCCCTCGCATTAGCGAGGGACCGTTTGCCTTGTCCCTTCCGAGCTGCTTGCGGACCTGTGTGGTAAGTAACTAGACGCCCCCGGCCAGCCTCCACGCCTAGTCTCGTGCCTTCAAACATGAAAGAGGCACGGGCATGACCGACGTAGACGACACTCCACGACCTGACCCGCACATACTGGCGCAAGCCTACCAGGACAACCTGATTGCCAACCGGCAACCGCCCTGGCTGAAAAACCTGACTGGCGAGCAACTCGATGAGTTGAGCCAGGCCATGAAAACCAGCTTGCGTGGCCGGCGCTTGATAGCGACGCGGCTCAGGCAAGTCCAGCGCATCGATCATTTCACCGTGCCGGTGGTGCGGGAGGCGCTGCAAGGCTTTGATCCGAGCTTCGACCCGGCAGCAATGCGCTTCGACCAGGGCGTGTTCAGGCCGGTCACCAGTTGGGGGCCGAACCGGGCCCCGATCCACGAAGTCGAGTACCGCACCATCCCGTTGATGGAGGCGGTGCTGTGGAACTTCACCGCGGGCGAGGCGAAGGAGGGCGGGCAGCGAGAGGGCAACTGTCTGGAGGATGCGCAGGGCAAGGAAGTGCAGCATCCATCTGCCATCGAGTTCGCCCGCTTGTGCCGCGAGCTCGATCTAGGGGCTCGCTACCAGGCGCATCTGGATGGCGTACTGCATACCCCATGGAGCGACCATGACGAGCAGGTGGATGTGCCCTCGTTGCTGGAGCAGACGCTCAAGGCGGACATGCTGATGGAGGCCTACAAGGCCCGTTACCACCACGGCACGCTGGACGATCAGGAACTGCAACTGATTCTCGGGCTTTGTCGCAGTGGCGTACCGGGACGCCTCGAAGGGGACGAGGTCATGGCCAGGCAACTGAGCTTGTTCGGCTGCCGGCTCGAGCAGATCGTGGTGTTGGATGTCAAAGAGGACGGGCTGCTCTTCGGCAAGAACCGCAAGCGTGTGCTGGCATACATTCCAGGCGATCCGCATGGGCCCTGGAGTGCCTTCGACAGCCTGGAGGCGTTTGCCCGGCAGGTGCCGGGCAAACGCTTGCGCGAGTCTGCGTATCAAGGCTTTTTCAAGCGTTTCGTGCCGCTGGCCGAACGTGCCGCGTTCTTCGCCCAGGTCAGAGATTCGCTGGGTGATCTGGCACAGTGGGCCACCCGCGACCTGAACGAGCAGTTGCAGGACTACCCACGTCCACTCTTCTCGCATTTGGCGACTGCACACAGTCTCAAGGTGATGACCGATGCCGCAGTGGTCCTGTCCCCTGTGGCGCAACTGGATCAACGCCTACAGCGTGACCACCATCAGCGATTGGCCTCGGACGGTTGGTTGCTGTTGAGTCTGGCCAGCTTTTTCGTGCCCGAGATTGCCCTGGCATTCCTGGCGCTGCTCGCTTGGGAGGTGCTCGGTGCGGTCTTCGAAGGTATCGAGGCCTGGTTCGACGGCGACATGCACGAAGCGGTGGAGCATTTTTTCGATGTCGGCAAACGCCTGGCTGCAATCGCTGCCATGGTGGTTGGCGGCAAGCTGTTGGCGCGTTCGCTGCCGGGTGCTGGCGCAGTCGACGGCCTGGTGGCGACTCGCCTGGAGAATGGCCAAGAGAAGCTCTGGACAATGGATCTCGTGCCGTTTCGTAGCGCCCATCCACCTGAGGAAGCGCAAGTGGATGAGCAAGGGATCCATCGCTTGAACGACCAGCGTTGGGTCGAGATGGACGGGCACTATTATGCGGTGCAGCGTACTGCGGACCGGCAACTGCAAGTGCGTCCGCGCAACGGCCATGGGCCGTTGTTGAGTCGCATGGGGGCAGGCGGCTGGCGCCTGCAGTGCGATGACCCGGCAGGCTGGTCGGATGTTCACCAGATGTTTCGCCGGTTGGGCGAGGCGTTTCGCCCCCTGCATGACGAACAGATCGATCAGGTCATGGCGATCCATGGCCTGGATGCCGACCAGTTGCGCGCCCTGCACGTGCGCACAGACGCGGTGCCGGCTGAGCTGCTCGACACCGCGATGCGTGTGCGCATGGCCGAACGGGTGATCGAAGTGGAAAACAAGCTGAGACTGGGTGTGCCCGTGTGGGACTTCGAAGCGTTGCAAGCCGCCCAAGGATTGCCGGGTGCCGCCGACGTATTCGGTCCGGCGTTGGCCTCGCTGGTCCAGCGTCAGCGCCGGCAATTGCTGGGAGAGCTTTATCGGCGTTGGAGCGAAGGGCTGGGGCAACGTGGCGAAGGCTTGCTGCGCCAGTTTTCAGGGCTGCACCGCTGCGCTGCCCAGGCGCTCCTGCGCCAGGCCAGTGTCGAGGATAGCCAGCGCTTCACCACCACAGGACGTGTTCCTCTGCGCCTCGCGGAGGCCGCGCGCAGCATGGCGCTACGTGTCCGCGCCATTCGCGTGCATGAGGCTTTCGCGCTGGAAACCCCGCAGACCAGCGACCTGGCCCGTGTCGCGTTGGGCATGCTCAAGCATGTGGCGGGTGCACCCCAAATACGCTGGCGCCTGTTCGAGGGTGAGGTGAATGGTCCTTTGCTGTTCGATACCTCTGGCAACATGGCAAGCCTGGACCTGGTACATGACCATGGACAATTCCGCCTGTTCGCTGGCGGGCTGTCCAACAGCGCTGCGGGTGAGCTGTTCACCGTGATGGCGGGAGCATTGAACGAGGAGCAAAGAGCAACCCTGGCATTGGGGGAACCTTTCCCTGCGAGGCTGCAGAGCCGCCTGGGACAGGAGGCTGCCCAGCGCCGGGGTGAAGTGGAGCGATTGCTGAGCCCGACCCATCGGGGGGCCCTGGCGGCATTGCAGCGGCTGGATGCACAGCGGATCGGTTTCCCCTTGAGTGGTCGAGGTGCGATACGGGCGTTGGGCCCCAGCGCCTTGTACCCCGAGGTGCGGCGTATCTATCCCTGTTTCGATGTCGAGCAGATAGTGCAATGGCTGGCGGACCTGGAGCGTGAAGGGCAACAGGTGTGGGAAGCGCTGCCTAGGCTGCGCCAGCAACTGCTCCAGTTGGAGGAGACCCTGCACAAGTGGCATGTCGCAAGCCATCAGGATGCCGGTAGCCAAGCGGTACGGGGCATGATCAAGGAACGCTTGATCGATGCCTGGCGGCGTATTCCTGCACCGGGGGAGGGGGTGGATAGTGTGCTGTTCACTGGTGGGCACCCTGGCCAGCTACCTGTACTGCCAGCGGGTATCCGCTTCTCCCAGGTGACTGAACTCGGTTTCCAGGGAATGGGCTTGCCTGGTGTGCCAGCTGCCTTCCTTGAAGCCTTTCCCAATCTGCGCGTGCTGCGTCTGAAAGGCAACCGGTTGACGCGCCTGCCCAACCAGCTCGCGCTCGACAAGTTGACAGTACTGGAGCTGTACAACAACCAGATCGTCCTGGACACCGCCCAGGCTACGGTCCTGGCCAGCTGTGAAAACCTTGAGTACATCAACCTTGCCGATAATCCGTTGGGCAGGTCCTTCTCGGTCAGCGGCATGCTGCGCCTGCGCAAGTTGCGTCTGCGCAATACCCAGATCGATTCACCGCCCAATGGCCTGGAGGACTGTCCGCTGCTGGAGTTGGCAGACCTGCGGGACAACCGGATCACCCGCTTGCCGCAGGAGCTCATGGGCCTGCCTTCCTGGACTGGGCGGACCATACACCTGGATGGCAATCCCCTGGACAGCTCGCAACTGGAGCGCTTGCGTAGCGCACCACAGGACGAGGAGTCTGGCAGTGTGGTGGCCGAGCGCTGGGCGACAGCGGCACCTGCCGAGGTGCGCCAGAACCTGGTCGGATATTGGACACAACTGCAGGCGAGCGCCCACTCTGCGGGCGTCATGTCATTGTTGGGCCTGTTGCAAAAGACTGCACGATTCCGCCAGCAGCCACGTCTTCTGGCGAACCGGGTGTACCGGATGTTGCAGGGCATGCAGTCTAACGCGCGCTTGCGTGACGAGCTGTTTGCCCACGTCGATGATGGCTTGACGTGCCAGGATGGTCACCTCTGGCGCTTCAGCATGCTGGAGGTGCGCATGAAAGCCTGGAGTGTCGCCGAGGCAGCTCGCCCCGATGAGGCCCAGGCCGCATTGGTTCGTTTTGGTCGACGTCTATGGCGGCTGTACAAGGTCGAGGAACTGGTGAGTCAGCGCATTCCTCGTTGGCCTACCCGCCAGAACATCGACCCGCTGGAAGTGGTCATGGGGTATCAGCTGGCACTGCGCGAACACCTGGAATTGCCTATCGAGGCCGACGAGATGGCCTACCCACAGGATGCGCGCCTCGATGTGTTGCGTATCGGACGGATCCGCGATGAAGTGCTGGCGCATGAATCGCAAAGCGAACTGGCGAGCTGGCTGGTCGACCAGCCGTTCTGGAGCGAATTCATGGACAAGGCTTATCAGGCCCGGTTCGTGCAACTGGATGAAAGTTTCCATCGACAGTTGGAGGCAGTGCTCGAGGAGTCTCAAGCCGCTGGAGCGGCGGGGAGGAAGGACACTGTGGGCGATATCCAAAGGGCACAAGGCAATGCCAGGAGACGCTTGATGATCGATTTGACGTTCGCAGCGATGGACACCCCCGCCGGCGGCACGGAGCTTCTCCTGTGAATGTGTCGTGCTTCGGCGGAGCCTGAGTCGATGTATCACTCTGTATCTGTGTGTCGATCTGACGTGCTGCCATACAAAACACCGTCTGTCGCGATACACCGACGACACACCGCTGCGGCCAAATGGCTCCACTTTTCAACCACACGTGGAGCTTCATCATGAAATCGACTCGAAACACGCTCGGCCTGCTCGGTGCCACCCTGATCGGCGGCATGTTCATGGGCAACACAGCCTTTGCCGTAGAACCCCTGTCCCAGGGCTACCAGCTGGCCTCGGCCAAGACCCCGGGCGAAGGTAAATGCGGTGAGGGCAAGTGCGGTGGCGGCGGCAAGGCCACACAGGCTGAAGGCAAGTGCGGCGCCAGCGGCAAGGCCACCAAGGCCGAGGGTAAGTGTGGCGAGGGCAAGTGTGGTGCCAGTGCCAAGGCCGGTGCCGAGGGCAAGTGCGGTGAAGGCAAATGTGGCGACGCATCGTTCGCACGCACCGACACCAACCACGATGGCAAGGTTTCCCGCGAGGAGTTCCTCGCGGTTGCCAAGGACCGTGCTGGCGACTTCGACAAGATCGACAGCAACCACGATGGCTTCATCTCCGAGCAGGAGGCCCATGATCACTTGGCAGCGATCTTCAAGGCCAATGGCAAGGCCATGCCCGAAGGGCTGTTCAGCCATCTGGCCGAGCAGCACTGAGCCCAGCTCATACGGCTGATTGCAGGGCAGGTCCGACTGGGCCTGCCTTGCACCTCGATCCTTTTCAAGGAGCTGTCCGCGCATGACCCCCACCTCATTGAATACAGGCCTTGGGTTGCGCCGTGGCCTGCTGTCCGAACTGCTCAAGCTGGACAGCGGCGCGGTGGACTTCCTCGAGTGCGCCCCGGAAAACTGGATCGGCGTCGGCGGTGCGTTCGGCCAGGGCCTAGAGCGCCTGGCCGAACGCTTCGCCATCGCCTGTCACGGTTTGTCGTTGTCGCTCGGTGGCACCGAGCCGCTGGACATGACATTGCTGACGCGAACCCGGCAGTTCATGGACCGTCATCAGGTGCGTTTGTACAGCGAGCACTTGAGTTACTGCAGTGATGACGGTCATCTGTATGACCTGATGCCGATCCCGTTCACCGAAGAAGCCGTAGAGCATGTCGCTGCACGTATTCGCCAGGCCCAGGATGTGCTGGGCCGGCGCATCGCGGTGGAAAACATCAGCTATTACGCCGCCCCCTATCAGGCCATGGACGAGCTCGACTTCATCCGAGCGGTGCTCGACGAGGCCGACTGCGACTTGCTGCTGGACGTCAACAACGTGTTCGTCAACGCCTGCAACCACCGATACGACGCCCAGACATTCCTGGCCGGCCTGCCGGTGCAGAGGGTGGTGGGCATGCATGTGGCCGGACATTACGACGAAGCCGCGGACCTCAAGGTCGACACCCACGGCGCGCCGGTCAAGGAAGATGTCTGGGACCTGTTCGCCAGCGCCTGCCAGCGTTTCGGCACGCAGCCGACGGTGCTCGAACGTGACTTCAACTACCCACCGCTGGCCGAGCTGCTGGCAGAAACGGCGCGCATCCGCGCACTGCAACTGGCCCATGGAGCGTGCTGACATGTCCACGACACTGCGTGCGCAGCAATTCACCCTGGCCCGGCATTTGCGCGATCCTGTTGCCAATCCACCGCCACCCGGTATCGAGGCGCGTCGCCTGAAGGTCTATCGCGAGCTGTTTCTCGGCGCGATCGAGGGCCTGCTGGCGGGCAGTTTCCCAGTGCTGCGCAGTACCTTGGGCGAGGCGCGCTGGCAGGCGCGGGTCGCCGATTTCTACGCCCGCTACCGTAGCCAGACGCCGCTGTTCACCGAGATTGCCGAAGCCTTCATCGATTACCTGCAGGGCATCGAGCTCGATGCGCCCTGGCAACTGGAGCTGGCGCACTACGAATGGGTCGAGGCCCAGCTGTACTTGAGTGACGCCAAGGACCCAGCCCATGATCCGCAGGGCGACCTGCTCGATGGTGAACCGCTGCTGTCCTGCGTGGCACGGGTTCTGGCCTATCGCTGGCCAGTGGAACGCATCGGCCCGGACTACCAGCCGACCGAACCCGGGCAAGCGCCGACCTTGTTGCTGGTCTACCGCGATGGCGACCTGCAGGTGCGTTTTGCCCGTATCGCACCGCTGGCCTGGCAGGTGCTCGTGGGGTTGCCAGGTACCGGCCGCGAGCGCTTGCGGGCGCTGGGCAATGACCAGGTGCAGCGCCAGGGGCTGATGCTGCTGGAGCAGTTGCGCGAGCAAGGCATCATTGTCGGGACCCGTTGAGCCCACTGTCTTCGCGGTCTTGCCGGAGCGAGCCTGGCTGCGCTTCGGCCTTCTTCGCCGGCTTCAACCGCGATACACCGAACAGCACCAGGGCCAGGCCGACGATCTGGTACAGCGAGACCTGCTCGCCGAGAATCGCCCAGGAGGCCAGCACGGTCAGTACTGGCCCGAGGTTGCCCACCGCAGCAGTGTGGGTCGGCCCCATGCGCTGGATCGCCAGGGCCACCCAGTAGATCGGCAGCACTGTCGAGAATAGCGCCATCAGTGCCGCGTTGCCCCACACTGCCCCCGGCAGTTGCAGCAATGGCGCGACATCCGCCACCAGCAGGTAGTGGGCCAGCACCATCAGTGACGAGGCCGTGCCACACAACCCGGCCAGACGCATCGAACTCATGCGCTTGAGCATCATGCCGGTGCCGGAATAGTACAGGGCATAGGTCACCGCGCTGGCGAACACCCACAGCGAGCCTACCACCACCAGGTTGCCGCCACCGGCCGTGCCGATATCGTGGACGAAGGCGATACCCAACCCTAGGTAGCACAGGCCCATGGCGGCCAGGGTGCGCAGGGAGGGCCGCTCACGCTGGATCACGGCCTGGATCAGCAGCACCAGGGTCGGATAGGTGAACAGGATCAGGCGCTCCAGGCCGGCGCTGATGAACTGCAGGCCATAGAAGTCGAACAGGCTCGCCAGGTAGTAGCCGAACAGTCCGAGCAGCGCCACGCGCATCCCGTCACTCAAGGTCAGTGGCGTATCGCCTCGACCACGGCTGGACCACACCAGCCAGGCGAACAGTGGCAGCGCCAGGGCCATGCGCAAGGCCAGCAGGGCAATGGCGTCCACCGGACCTGCGGCATAGGCGAGCTTGACGAAGATGGCCTTGAAGCTGAAGCCCAGGGCCGCCAGTACGGCGTACAGGCTGCCGTTGGCAAGGGCACGGTGGAGCGGGGCGGGCAGGTTTGGCATGGGCAGTCCGTAACCGGTGGCGTTGCGGCTTATTCTGGAGCGAATGCCGGTGCGCTAGAATCGCTTTTTCTCGAACATGGCGTTCTATTCTGGAGAAGTCAGCATGCACTTCGATCTGCCCGACCTGCGGCTGCTCGCCGCCATCGCTGCCACCGGCAGCCTGAGCAAGGCGGCGGCGACCTTTCCGGTGGCGGTGTCGGCCGCGAGTACGCGTCTGCGCCAGTTCGAAGCACGCTGTGGCCTGACGCTGTTCGTGCGCAAGGCCGACGGCATGCAGCTGACACCGGCCGGTCGGCTGGTGCTGGAGTCGGCCCGTGGCGTGCTGGGCGAGGCGCAGAAACTGCGCGACACCCTCAAGGAATTGGCCGGTCAGCGGCGCATCAACCTGCACCTGGCGGCCTCCACGGTGAGCAACAGTACTTTGCTGCCCGCGGTGCTCGGGCCTTTCCTTGCCGATTACCCGGAGGTCGATCTGCAACTGGTCGAGCACAAGAGTGTCGATGTGCTGCGGATGGTGCTGGCCGGGGAGTGCGAGATCGGTGTGTACGACGGCAACCTGGTCAACGATGGCGTGGTGTCGTTGCCGTTCCGTACCGAGCGCCTGGTCCTGCTGGTGCCGACCGATCATGCCCTGGCCGGGCGCGTCGACCTGCACCTGGCCGATGCCCTGGGCTTTGCCTTCGTCTGCCTGCCGGCCGAGCGGGCGATGCAGCGCTTCATCGAGGAACTGGCGATGAACCTGGCGATGCCGCTGAAGGTGCGGGTCCGCGCGCCCAGTTTCGAGGCCATTGCCCAACTGGTGGCACAGCATGCAGGCATCGCCATGCTGCCCGAGACCGCGGCACTGCGCGCCGAGCAGGAGTTCGCGGTGCGCCGGGTGGCCCTGGCGGAGCGCTGGGCGACCCTGGAATTGAGGATCTGCTTCCGTGGCTGGGACGTGTTGAGTTCCCATGGTCGACAACTGGTGAGCTTCCTCTCCGGCCCGTGAGGTGGCTGGATGGGTAGCTGCCCATCAGTGGTCTGTCATTCGGATATCACCCCGTCCCGTGCCAACTACCTCGGATACCGATAGCCCTTCGCATGGGGCGATCCTTCAGTGGTTCGTGTTCTCTCTGGCGCTCGCGGCTACTTGTTGTTGATGCACTGCGACTGCACCACGTAGCGCACGGTGCGCAAGGTACCCTGGCTGTCCTCGAAGGTCATCAGCCGTGGCACCACGTTGCAGGTACGCGGATCGCCGGACTGGCGCACGAAGCGGGCGACGTCCAGTTTCATGCCGTAGCGGTAGTCGACGATGTCCGGCATGGGCTTGTCGCGTTTCGCGGCATAGGCGGCCACCGCCTGCTGGTGGTCCTGGAGCAGTTGTTCGTTGCGCTGCTGGGAAAAGCCAGTGGCCTGAGCGGACAGGGACAGTGCCAGCAGGGCGGCGATCAAGGTCGGTCGTAGCAGGGTCATGGTGCGAACCTCCGGGAGATGGATTTCGCAGTCCACGCTAGCGACGGCCAACCCACAGGGGCATGACGGCAGGGTTACAGATGTGAAAGGTCGCCTGGCGTGATGCCCACCCCCTAGTTCCCGTCCCCCATGACGCGATTGTAATCCTGCGCTCACCTTCCCGTTATCCGCCAGCGGCGAGCATCTGCCTCGGCCGAAGGGGCTGGGTGCGCGCGCATCTGGCCAGACCAGGGACGCTCCAGCGCCAAGGCCCGACAACAAGAACAGCCAATCGAAGGAGCATCGGATGACCAACCGTCCAACACTTCCCCTGGCCGCGCTGCTGGCGCTGAGCGGCCCTGGCGCCTGGGCCGCCGAGCCGTCGCCGGAGGGGTTCATCGAAGGCAGCCGCCTCAGCGTGCTCAACCGCAACTACTACTTCAACCGCGACCACCGTGATGGCCCGGCGCCGACCTACCACCGTGGCAAGGCCAGCGACAATGGCTACTCCGAGGCCTGGGCCCACGCCATCATCGCCCGCTTCGAGTCCGGCTTCACCCCAGGCACCGTGGGTGTTGGCGTGGATGCCTTCGCCATGCTCGGGCTCAAGCTCGACACCGGCGGCGGGCGTAACGGCGGGCGCAGCTCGTTCGACGTGCTGCCGGTGGACCGCGATGGCCAGGCGCGCGACGAATACACCAAGGTCGGCGGTGCGGCCAAGGTACGCCTGCTCGACACCGTGCTGCGAGTTGGCGATGTGTTCCCGGCCAACCCGGTGGTCGCGGCTGGCGACTCGCGCCTGCTGCCGGAAAGCTTTCGCGGCGTGACCCTGGAGAACACCAGCCTGGCGGGGCTGACGCTGCAGGCCGGGCGGTTGCATGGGATGAGCCAGCCGGTGTCCAGCGACCTGCGCGACACCTTCGTGACCTTCTATGGCGGGCCGGTGGACTCGCCCTGGATCGCCTACGGTGGTGGCGACTACGCGATCAACGACAACGTCAGTGTCAGCCTGTTCGGCAGTCGTCTGAAGGATGTCTGGAACCAGTACTACGCGGGTACCAGCATGATCTGGCCGCTGTCGGAGCAGTTGGCGCTGATCGGTGCTTTCAATTTCTACAATGCCAGGGACGAGGGGCGCCAACGCCTGGGGCGTTTCGACACCGATATCTGGAGCGCCAAGCTTGGCGTGCGCTACGGCGCCCACACGGTGGCCCTGACCCATCAGCGCAACAACGGCGACAACGACTTCGACTACCTGCGCCAGTCCGACTCGATCTTTCTCGACAACTCCATCCAGTACAGCGACTTCAACTCGCCGAAGGAGCGCTCGTGGATGCTGCGCTATGACTTGAACCTGGCCGCCTACGGCATTCCCGGACTGTCATTCATGACGCGCTACGGACGCGGCAGCGACGCCGACTACAGCCACGCCAACGCCTACTACATGCGCCGCGACGGCAACGGCGATCCGCTCACCGGGCAGAAACGCTGGGAGCGCGACATCGAGGTCAAGTACGTGGTGCAGACCGGTCCGGCCAAGGACCTGTCGTTGCGCGTGCGCCAGGCCACGACTCGAGCCACGGCCTTCGAGTCGGACCTGGACGAGGTGCGGGTGATCGTCGAGTACCCGCTGTCGATTCTCTGAGTTGGCGCATTCACCCAGAGCAGCCGACGCGCTCCTTTGGTTACGGGTGGATACTTTGGCGCCTCGCAGAGGCGCCTTTTTTTACCAATGCGATACAAGACTCAGCTGTTTTTCCCGGGCTGTATCACGATGGCCAGGGCATCAGGTTCCGGACCGGTTTTCCAGCGCGCTTGCTGTCCGGCGAGACCACCGCGCCGACCAGCAGTACAGCGTTGGCGCTGGCCAGGGGCACGCAGGCGACCAGCACGCCAGCCAAGGCCAGGCGACGCCAGTGAGTGAGGTGGGAGGGTAGGGCATGTCCATTCTCCTTTGGCTTGCGGCCCATGTTGCAGGCTCAAGGGTGTGACCGACGTAGTGTCGCGGGAGTTTCAACGGATCAACGCACGACGTCGGACAGGGACATGCCGCATCAGCCGATGCGCAACCACAGGGCGGAAGCATCGTCGCTCATCTTGAAGCGCGGATAGCGCAGGCAGGCTGCGTCCTCCTGCTCGATGGCACGCAGTGTCCGCGCCAGTCCGTCGAGGCCGTGGTGGCACAGGTGCTCGAAGAAACTGGCCGGGGTGTGGACCTGGTAGGTGTCGAACAGCGCGGCGAAACCATCGCTCAGCAGCAGCAGGTCGTCGCCGCGTGCCACTGGCGTACGGGTGTACAAGGTGCCATCCCGGGAGGCTTGCGGATCGACGCCCAGTACCGCCCGTGGCCGCTCGCGGGCCGTGCGGCGATCGGCAAGTACCGCAGGGGTGCGCACGCCATGGGCGCCAGTACCTGGGCCCAGGGCGGCGGCTTCGGCGCGCTCGGCCTCGCGGTCGGGCTCCGGGGTGAGGAAGGCGATGCCGTCCTGGCCGCGGTGCAGCACCACGCAGTCGGCCAGGTGCGCGCAGACCAGGCTATCGCCCTCCAGTGCCACTGCGGCAAAGGCTGCGCGAGGCAGCTCCCAGGCCGCCAGAGGTTCGCGCTGGCGATCACGCGCGTAGTCACGGGCGAGGGCATCGAACACGCGTTCGCAGATCCCCTGCAACGGCCCTTCGTCGGCACTGGCAAAAGCGCGTTGCGCGGCGCTGGCCAGCCAGGCGGCGCCACCGAGCTCGCCCAGCAGGCCGGGCGGGCCGAGGTTGGTGGCACCGTCGATGACCCAGGCATGGCGCGTGGCGCAGCCGATCCGGTCATCGTTGGGAACGTCGGGCTTGCCGGCCAGGCTCAGGGTCTGGATCAGGTCGAAATGCATGGGGGCTCCGTGTCGAGGGGCTGGAATCCAGCACGAAGCCACGACCTTGAACGCTCTTGGCGCGCGCGTCAAACCCGCGATCTGGCCCAGGTCTTTGCCTGCCTGGGCGCAAGCACATCCGCGGCCGTTGATCGCCGAAGCCGGCCCGGGCGGGCTGGGGAGGTAGACTCGGGTGACTTCTTCGGCACGCGGGAGACGCGAACATGACCCCCAAGAACATCATCTGCCTGTGGTTCGATGGCGACGCCCTGGACGCGGCGAACTTCTACGCCAGCACCTTTCCCGACAGTCGGGTGAGCGCCGTGCACAAGGCCCCCGGGGACTATCCTGCGGGCAAGACCGGGGATGTGATCACCGTGGAATTCACGGTGATGGGCATCCCCTGCCTTGGACTCAATGGTGGTTCCGCCTTCAAGCACAGCGAGGCGTTTTCGTTCCAGGTGGCCACCGATGACCAGGCCGAGACCGATCGCTACTGGAATGCCATCATCGGCAACGGTGGCCAGGCCAATGCCTGTGGCTGGTGCAAGGACAAGTGGGGCATCTCGTGGCAGATCACCCCGAGGGTCCTTTCCCAGGCCATCGCCAACCCTGACCCTGCGGCTGCCAAGCGGGCGTTCGAGGCGATGATGACCATGGACCGGATCGACATCGCTGCCATCGAGGCTGCGCTCAGTCGCGCGGACGGGTAGCCTGCCAGCACAGCAGCGAACCCAGGGTGACCAGTGCCGCGCCTTGCCAGAACTGGCCGCTCAACCAGGCGCCGAGCCACAGCGCGGCGAACGCCGAGGACAGCACCGGGGCAAAGTACGAGGCGGTGGCCAGTAATGTCAGGTTGCCGCGCAGGATGCCGATGTTCCATAGCGCGTAACCACCGGCGATGGCCAGCCCGGCACCGGCCAGCTCGAGGCTGGCACCGAGTCTGAAGGCTGGCAAGATTTCCTGGCTCAAGGCGTATTTACCCCACAGCACCACGGCGGTGAGCAGGAAGAACAGCACCACATGGTTCTGGCCGTTGGCGTAGCGTCGGGTGATGTTGCAGTACAACGCGAAGGTGATCGCGCAACTGGCAGCCAGGCCGTAGCCGAGCGGGTTGGAGCGGATGTTGGCGAGCACGCTGTCCAGCGCCAGGCCGTCGCTGCCGACTACCCAGAGGATGCCGAGCAACGCCAGGACGGTACCTGGCACGATGTACCAGCGCGCGGCCTGCCGGTTCATGACGATGGCCAGTAGCACGGTCAGGCTCGGCCACAGGTAGTTGACCACCATCAACTGGATGGCCTGGGTGCTGTCCAGGGCGTAGCCCAGCGCCAGCGACAGGCAGATCTCGTAGGTCACGAACAGGACCGAGCCGCTGACCAGGTAGAGCGGCGTGGCCTTGCGCAGGCGCGGTTTGCCCAGCAGGGCCACCAGCAACAAGGCGCCAAGGGTATAGATCAGTGCGGCGCACCAATGGCGCCGAAGTGCTGGCTGACACCACGGATCAGCCCCGAGGCCGTGCTCCACAGCAGGATGGCGGCCAGGCCGCAGAGGGTCGCGTTGCGCCCGGTGATGTGCGCCATGGGCGAACCTCGAAGGAAGGCCCGCCAGTCTATAAGTCTGGACACCTTGGCGACAAATCTTGTGTCAGAGTGGTCCGCGGATATTCGGATTCTGCAGGCACTGGCTCTAGAATGGCGACTTCATCGCACGTCGATGCGGTACAGGGAGAGCATCTTGGTGCAACCGGAAGAAGGCGATTTTGCCAGTCAGGTCTGGCAGTGGTTCGGTGAGGAACGCTATCGGCTCATCCTCGGGCTTGGAGCGCTGTATCCAGCGTTGGACTACCTGGCCCTGGACGCGGATACACAAGTCAACAGCACGCCGATGTGCCCGGCCTGCGAGGCCTGGTACGGGCGCATCGTGCCTGTGCATGATGCGCTCGAGGCGTGGGGTGGGGAGTTGCCAGCGCGAGTGCGCGAGGCATTGGCGGCTGTTTGGCGACATGCCCAGGGCTTGAGCGAGGAGGCCTTGCGTTGTGGCGACTGGCCGATTTTCCGGGAGCCGGATTGGGTTGCGCTGCGGGAAGCGGCGGCCGAGGCGCTTCGTGTGCTTGGCTGGGAAGCGCTCGAAGAGCATCTCGAGGCATTGTTGCAAGACTGCCGTGAAGCGGACGAGCGGCGCCGACGTACAGGGCTGTTCATCGACTGACGTGTGGGCGGACAACTTAACCTTCAGCTTTTCTGATCCGCTTGCCTGCCTGCTGGGCTACTTCCCACGCCTGGCCGTCCCGCTGCTTGCCATGGCGCGCCTGGCCGACCAGTTCGGGAATCAGCGGGCCCTCTGGCAGGTGGCGCCAGAAGCGTTCGGGCAGGTGCTGGCGCAGCGCGTCGGGGTTGAGCCGTGCGGGGTTGAAGGTGTGCCGGTAGTAGGTGAGCCACAGCTCGGCCTCCGGATCCTCGGCGTTTCGCGCCCATTGCCGCCAGTCTTCCGGGCACTGGCGGTGGTAGTCCAGGGTCTGGCCATCGAAACGGATGCCTTCGCGCGGGGTCGCGATCAGCCAGCGCTGGCGTCCCAGACGGTCGACGAAATGGCCGGCGGCGCTGTCGAGCACGTCATGGGCCGGTTCGTGGTAGGCGACCAGGTCCAGTTGCAAGTGCTCGGCCAGTCTGGCGGGTAACGGCACGAAGCGCACGAAGGCGTGCAGGTGATGGGCTTCGCGGCCGACCTGGCGGATCCGCCGTTGCAGCTCGCTCCCCAGGCGGTCGCCCGCGAGCATGGCGGTACGGTCGCCATGGGCGACGCGCCAGAGTACTTCGTAGAGCAGGTTCCAACGTTGCTCGCCACGGTAGCGGCCAGCCTGTTCCAGTTGCGCCAGCAACGATGCCGGTATCCGCGCGCGAAACGGGCCAGGGCCGTCGGGCAGTGGCGCGACCGCGGCCAGAAGATCGCCCATCGGGCCCTGGTTCCAGGTCACTTCGGCCGGGTCGACGCCATGCCCGAGCAAGCGGCGTGCCTGGTTACGCCAAGTGGCGAAGCAGTCGTCGCAGTCCAGCGCGATCATCCCCACAACCCCATCTGCACGGGCGCCTGGGGCTCGCGCAAGCGTTCACGCAGCAGGCCGCTGCGTACATCGCCCTGGGCCGGGCGGTAGTCGCTGGTGACGATGAACGGGCGGGCCTTTTCCAGTACGCAACGCAGCTGGATCAGGTCGTCGTAACGGACCTTGCGTTCGCGGCGCAAGGCCACCAGGCGTTGCACGCTGCGCAGGCCGATGCCAGGGATGCGCGCCAGCAGCGCCGGTTCGGCACGGTTCAGGTCGAGGGGGAACACCTCGCGGTTGGCCAGGGCCCAGGCCAGCTTGGGGTCGATGTCCAGCTCCAGGTTGCCGTCGGCAAGCAGTTCGCCGGCCTTGTAGCCGTAGCCGCGCAGGAGAAAGTCGGCCTGGTACAGGCGGTGCTCGCGCAGCAGCGGCGCTACGGCCAGCGGCACGCTGGCGGGGCTGTCGGGGATCGGGCTGAAGGCTGAATAGTAGACGCGCTTGAGGCCATAGCCGTGGTACAGCGATTCGGCGTTGCGCAGCAGGGTGCTGTCGTCGGTGGCGTCGGCGCCGACGATCACCTGGGTGCTCTGTCCGGCTGGGGTGAAGCGGGGCGCGCGCGGCTCGCCGGCGACGGCCTGCTGGCCCTGGTGGATCACGGCCATGGCCTGGTGGATGGTGCTGGTCTTTTTCTCGGGTGCCAGGCGCCTGAGGCTGGTGTCGGTGGGCAGCTCGATGTTGACGCTCAGGCGGTCGGCGAGCAGCCCGGCTTCCTCGATCAGCAGCGGATCGGCATCTGCAATCGTCTTGAGGTGGATATAGCCGCGGAATCCATGGGTTTCGCGCAGCAGGCGGGCGACGCGGATCAACTGCTCCATGGTGTAGTCGGCCGAGCGGATGATGCCAGAGCTGAGAAACAGGCCGCTGATGCAATTGCGCCGATAGAAGTCGAGGGTCAGGCGCACCACTTCCTCAGGGCTGAAGCGGGCGCGTGGCACGTTGCTGGAGCGGCGGTTGACGCAGTACTGGCAATCGTAGAGGCAGAAGTTGGTCAGCAGTATCTTGAGCAGCGAAACGCAGCGGCCATCGGGCGTGTAGCTGTGGCAGATGCCCATGCCATCGGTGGCGCCGAGGCTGTCGTGGCCACGAGAACTGCGCCTGGGCGCGCCGCTGCTGGCGCAGGAGGCATCGTATTTGGCGGCGTCGGCGAGGATGCCGAGCTTGGCGATCAGTTGCATGGGAATGATCTGTTGTACTGTATGTGTATACAGTATTCCGCCCCGTGGCTCATGGCAAGTGCAGGGCTTCATTGCGTTTCGGCAATACCCCAGTGTTTCGCTCAGCTACGCTTCACTGCAGATTCATCTCCAGATCATGGACAGCTGAAAGCGGGAGTGCGCATGAAGATCAACCACAAGACGAAATGGCTGCTCGGGGGCCTGTGCCTTGCCATGGGCCTGGGGACCGCCCAGGCCGCCGAGGACAAGAAGGTCGACGTGCTGCTGGTAGGCGGCGGCATCATGAGCTCCACCCTGGCGATCTGGCTCAGCGAACTGGAGCCGGGCTGGTCGATGGAGATGGTCGAGCGCCTGGACAAGGTCGCCGAGGAGAGCTCCAACGGCTGGAACAACGCCGGGACCGGCCACTCGGCGCTGGCCGAACTCAACTACACGCCGGAGAAGGACGGCAAGATCGACATCAGCAAGGCGGTGGAGATCAACGAGTCGTTCCAGGTCACCCGGCAGTTCCTCGCCTGGCAGGTGCGTCAGGGCGTGCTGAAGAACCCGCGTTCGTTCATCAACACCACCCCGCACATGAGCTTCGTCTGGGGCGATGACAACATCAAGTTCCTGAAGAAGCGCTATGACGCCTTGCAGGCCAGCCCGTTGTTCAAGCCGATGCAGTATTCCGAGGACAACGCGCAGATCGCCAAATGGGTGCCGTTGATGATGGAGGGGCGCGACCCCAACCAGAAGCTGGCGGCAACCTGGACGCCGATCGGCACCGACGTCAACTTCGGTGAAATCACCCGCCAGTATGTGGGCTACCTGCAGACCCGTCCGAATTTCGACCTGAAACTGTCCAGCGAGGTCGAGAACATCACCCGCAACGCCGATGGTAGCTGGCATGTCGAGTACAAGAACCTCAAGGACGGCAGCACGGCGGCCACCGATGCCAAGTTCCTGTTCATCGGCGCCGGCGGCGCCGCCTTGCCGCTGCTGCAGAAGTCCGGCATCGACGAGGCCAAGGACTACGCCGGCTTCCCGGTCGGGGGCTCGTTCCTGGTCACCGACAATCCGGCCATCGCCCAGCGTCACATGGCCAAGGCCTACGGTATCGCCGCCACCGGCGCGCCGCCGATGTCGGTGCCGCACCTGGACACCCGGGTGCTCGATGGCAAGCGCATGATCCTGTTCGGACCGTTCGCCACCTTTTCCACCAAGTTCCTCAAGGAGGGCTCGCTGCTGGACCTGTTCGCCAGCATGTCGCTGCACAACACCTGGCCGATGGTGCGGGTCGGAGTACGCGAGTTCGACCTGGTGCAATACCTGATTGGCCAGGTGCTGCAATCCGACGATGACCGCTTCGCGGCCCTGCAGACCTATTTCCCCGAGGCGAAGAAGGAAGACTGGCGCCTGTGGCAGGCCGGGCAACGGGTGCAGATCATCAAGAAGGACGAGAACCAGGGTGGGGTACTCAAGCTCGGCACCGAGATCGTCACCTCGAAGGACGGCAGCATCGCCGGCCTGCTGGGCGCTTCGCCAGGGGCCTCGACCGCGCCGCCGATCATGCTCGACCTGCTGAACCGGGTGTTCAAGGACAAGCTGGCGACACCGCAGTGGCAGGCGAAGATCAGGGAGATCGTGCCGTCCTATGGCATTCGCCTGAACGAGCATCCGGACAAGGTGCAGGAGGAGTGGCGCTACACCAACGAGGTGCTGCAACTGGCGCCGGCGCAATAGCGCTTTCAGGTTGCATGCGGGGAGGGCGCGAGCGGGCCAGTGGCAGCGCCTGGTCTTCGACAAGGCGCTGCTGGAGCTGTTTGCGGGACGCTCCTCAGCCCTTGCCGGGGCGGGTCAAGGCGTCCACCAGCAGCACGGCCGCACCGGCCATGATGGCGATATCCGCCAGGTTGAACACGCCGGTGTGCAACGGCCCGAGGTTGAGCACCAGGTAGTCGACCACATGGCCGTCGCGACTCACTCGGTCGATCAGGTTGGACAGGCCGCCGACGGCGATGAACCAGGCAGCGCAAGCCTTTACCGGGGCGTGCTGCCACTGCTTGAAGGCCCAGATGCTGGCCCAGCAGCACACCAGGCCGACGGCCAGCACGAACACCAGCAGCTTGAGCACAGGCGCCAGCCCGGCGCCCAGGCTCAGGAATGCGCCGGGGTTGAGGCTCAGGCTGATGTCGAGCCACAGTGGCTGGCTGCCAAGGACGTAGCTGTGGTCCTTCAGGGCCACCAGGGCGATCAGTTTCACCCACTGGTCGAGGATGATGAAGGCGACACCCAGGATCAGGGTGAGGGTACGACTGGAGAGCATGCTGGCATTTTCCTTCGCTGCGCGGAGGGTTCCGTCCGGTATTGGCGGCTGTCGCGGCAGCGTGGCGAAGATAGCGCAGGCATGGCCGGACATAAAGTTCGGGTGCGCAATCGAGGGCTTCGGCAGCCCGGCAGGACCTGGCGCGGTGACGGAAAAAGAGAAGGGGCGCCTGTTGGCGCCCCTTCTTCGTGCAGCTTAGGCTTCAGCGTCCCACGGACGATCGCCTTTCTCATCTTTCACGCGGGTCGGCAGGCCCATCAGGTCCAGCGCCTTGAGGAACGGCTCGGCCGGCAGTTCCTCGACGTTGACCATGCGCCCGGCGTCCCACTGGCCGCGGGCGACCAGCAGGGCAGCCGCCACCGGCGGCACGCCGGCGGTGTAGGAGATGCCCTGGCTGTCGGTCTCGGCGTAGGCCTCTTCGTGGTCGGCCACGTTGTAGATGAACACCTCGCGCGGCTGGCCATCCTTGGTGCCCTTGACCAGGTCACCGATGCAGGTCTTGCCGGTGTAGCCCGGGGCCAGCGAGGCCGGGTCGGGGAGCACGGCCTTGACCACTTTCAGTGGCACCACTTCCAGGCCTTCGGCGGTCTTCACCGGCTGCTCGGACAGCAGGCCGAGGTTCTTCAGCACGGTGAACACATTGATGTAGTGCTCGCCGAAGCTCATCCAGAACCGCACGTTCGGCACGTCGAGGTTCTTCGAGATCGAGTGCACTTCGTCGTGGCCGGTGAGGTACAGGTTCTGCGAACCCACCACCGGCAGGTCGTCGGTGCGCTTGACCTCGAACATGGTGTTGCTGGTCCACTGGCTGTTCTGCCAGCTCCACACTTGCCCGGTGAACTCGCGGAAGTTGATTTCCGGGTCGAAGTTGGTGGCGAAGTACTTGCCGTGGGAACCGGCATTGACGTCGAGGATGTCGATCGAGTCGATGCGGTCGAAATACTGCTGCTGCGCGAGTTTCGCGTAGCTGTTCACCACACCCGGGTCGAAGCCGACACCGAGAATGGCGGTAATGTTCTTCTGCTGGCACTCCTCGAGGTGTTTCCACTCGTAGTTGCCATACCAGGGCGGGGTTTCGCAGATCTTGCCCGGTTCTTCGTGGATCGCGGTGTCCAGGTAGGCGACACCGGTATCGATGCAGGCGCGCAGCACCGACATGTTGAGGAAGGCGGAACCAACGTTGATCACGATCTGCGATTCGGTCTCGCGGATCAGTGCCTTGGTCGCCTCGACATCGAGGGCATTGAGCGAGAAGGCCTGGATGTCGGCGGGTACCTTGAGGCTACCCTTGGCCTTGACGCTGTCGATGATGGCCTGGCATTTGGAGATGTTCCGTGACGCGATGGCAATACGACCGAGTTCGTCGTTATGCTGCGCGCACTTGTGGGCCACCACCTTGGCGACACCTCCTGCACCAATGATAAGAACGTTCTTCTTCAATTTACCTGTTGCTCCTTACTTCAAAGGGCCTGTCCGTCAGGACAGGCTGGAAACGTAGTCGTCGAAGCCGAATTCGCGCACCAGTTCGACGCTGCCGTCGAGCTGCTTGACCGCGATCGAAGGCATCTTCAGACCGTTGAACCAGTTTTTCTTGACCATGGTGTAGCCGGCGGTGTCGACGAACGACAGGCGGTCACCGATCTGCAGCGGCTGGGTGAACTGATACTCGCCGAAGATATCGCCGGCCAGGCACGACTTGCCGCAGACCATGTAGGTGTGCTCGCCATCGTTGGGGGCCATCTTGGCGTTGAGGCGGTAGATCAGCAGGTCGAGCAGGTGCGCTTCGATCGAGCTGTCGACCACGGCAAGGTGCTTGCCGTTGTACAGCGTGTCGAGCACGGTCACTTCCAGCGAGGCGCTGTTGGTGATGGCCGCTTCGCCCGGTTCCAGGTAGACCTGCACGCCGTACTGTTCCGAGAAGGCCTTCAGGCGCGCGCAGAACGCGTCCACCGCATAGTCTTCGCCGGTGAAGTGGATGCCGCCGCCAAGGCTGACCCACTGGACCTTGTGCAGCAGGTGGCCGAAGCGCTCCTCGATGTGCGTGAGCATCTTGTCGAACAGGCTGAAGTCGCCGTTCTCGCAGTTGTTGTGGAACATGAAGCCGGAGATCTTCTCGATCACCTTCTCGATCTTTTCCGGGTCCCATTCACCGAGGCGGCTGAACGGACGCGCCGGGTCGGCCAGCAGGTAGTCGGAGCTGCTCACCTGCGGATTGACGCGCAGGCCGCGGACCTTGCCTGCGGACTGTTCGGCGAAGCGTTCGAGCTGGCCGATGGAGTTGAAGATGATCTTGTCGCAGTTCTCCAGCATTTCTTCGACTTCGTCGTCGGCCCAGGCCACGCTGTAGGCGTGGGTCTCGCCAGCGAATTTCTGGCGGCCGAGCTTGAGCTCGTAGAGCGAGGAGGAGGTGGTGCCGTCCATGTACTGCTGCATCAGGTCGAACACTGACCAGGTGGCGAAGCACTTGAGGGCGAGCAGGGCCTTGGCCCCGGACTGCTGGCGGACATAGGCGATCTTTTCCATGTTGCCCAGCAGTTTCTGTTTGTCGATGAGGTAGTACGGCGTCTTGATCATTTAAAGGCCCCCGGCCAGGCCGGCCAAAAAAAGGACACGCATTGTGCCTTCACTTGCCGCGGTACGAAAGGGCGCGAGGCGCATTTCGTCCGAGTTGCCAGCGGTGCGGGCCATCCCGGTGCCGGCCAGTGCGGGTGAAGGTGTCTCTGTGCTTGAGACAGGCGCAGTAGAACAGCGCAATGTGACTATTCGGATGGGCGCTTGGCCAGGGGAAGGGAGAATCCGATGGAGGGTGTGCGCTGGCACGAGCACCGGCTCAGCCGGTGCCATGTGCGTTCAGGCCAGCAGGTCTTCGTGGAAGGCGCCGTAAGGCAGCTCAGGGTGAGCGATCTGGATCTCCAGGATCCACAGGCCGGCGTTGGGTTGCCCGGCGAAGTCGCCCAGGTCGCCGGCACGGTAGATGGCATGGGGGAAATCGCTGACCCGATGACCCTTGATGTCGAGGTTCAGTGTCCAGCCCATGGCCTGCGCACGCGCGGCGGCGAAGTCATAGAGCTCGACACCGGTCACCCCCTGGTTGCGCCAGTGCGCCTGCACCTCGCCGAACAGCGTCCTGGCCGCGGCGGCACAGGCGATCATCTGCGGGTCGGCGCCGGTGGTGAAGGTAGCGCCGGCGTCACCTTCGTGGCCTTGCCACACCACGCCCATGTCGATGAAGAAAATGTCGTGCTCGCCCAACTGCGGGTCGCCATCGGAGCGTTGCTTGAAGGTCTTGAGGGTGTTGGCGCCGAAACGGATGTGGGTGGGGTGCCAGATGCGCTGCATGCCGAGCTCGGTCAGCACCTGCTCGGCCAGCTGACGGGCCTGGGATTCGCGCATGCCGGGGTGTACGCCCTGGGCGATGCGGGTCACGGCGTCCCAGGTCATGCGCTGGGCATGCTTCATCAGTTCCAGCTGATAGGCAGCGCCTACGGCTTCCTTGGCGGCGTTGGCCGTGCTCATGCAGGTGATCCTCGTTTTCGTTGTATTTGTATTGCTATAGCGATAGGGCTTTCTGCCCCGCGGGTAACGGGTGTGGGCGCAGCCCGCGCAGGAGCATGTCGGCCAAGGCCTGGGTCGCGGCCCGCGTAGGCCTGACCCGCGCCGAGTTGCCGGGGGCATCGCCAAAGCGGAAGCTGGCCAGCGGGGTGGACCACAGGAACAGTAGCAGATGCTCCGGCGCGGTCCGCGCGATCAGGCCACGCTCCATCCATTGGGTCAGGCAGGCCAGGCATTGCTGCGCGCTGCGCTGCATGTCCTGCGCGCGTGCGTCTGGCAGCTGTCGTGCGCCATGCAGCATTTCCTTGAGCCAGACCCGCACCGCATGCGGGTGCTGGCGCGCGACCTCGGCCTTGGCCTTGAAGTAGCGTGGCAGTGCCTGTTCGGGCGCAGCTTCCGGTACCAGGCTGCGTGAGGCGTGCAGCAGCGGCT
This sequence comes from Pantoea sp. Cy-639, assembly GCF_011752525.1. Taxonomy (GTDB): domain Bacteria; phylum Pseudomonadota; class Gammaproteobacteria; order Pseudomonadales; family Pseudomonadaceae; genus Aquipseudomonas. The sequence continues at coordinate 100,223 of NZ_VWXI01000014.1, forward strand.
CCATGACCAGGTCGAGTACGGCGGCATAGAGCAGGCGCTTGTTGCGAAAGTAGTAGAAGACATTGGCCCGGGGCAGGCCCGCACGCAGGGCGATATCGTCGACCCGGGCGGCGGCGAAGCCATGCTGGGCGAACGCCTCGCTGGCGGCGTCGAGGATCAGTTGCAGGTTGCGGTCACGGATGGTGGGCATGGCGTGGAGCTACTTCTGAATCGATGTATTCAAAAGTATATAGCGATGAGTGATTCACCGACAGCCATCGCCGTTTCCGTCCTGCCTTGGGTGGCAGGAGCCAGCAGCCTTGCTGGCGAAGCAGGCTGCGTGGTGGCTGTCTTGGTATCGCCAGGCTATCGCGCCTGCTCCAGCCAGGCATGGATCTGTTCCAGGGTGGCCGTGGCCCCCCCGCAGACGATCACCAGCACATGGTTCCAGGCCGCCATCGCCTCGGGGTGCTCGAGCAGGGCCAGGGCCGCACCGCACGCCGGCTCTACCAGCAGGCGGTGGTCGCGCAGCAGCCGCTCGCAGGCCATGAGCGCTTCGCGGTCGCTGACCAGGTGGCTGTGCACCGGGTGTGACTGGCTGTATTTCAGCGCTTGTTCGGCGACCCGCTTGGCGCCCAGCGAAGTGGCCACCGTGGCGATGCGCGACAGCTCGACCGTATGGCCGGCGGCAATGGCTCCGTGCAGCGACGCCGCGCCATCGGTCTCCACCGCCAGCACCGGTACATCGTGCCAGCCATTGCGCTGCAGGCCTTCGATCACGCCACACAGCAGCCCACCGCCACCGACCGACAGCAGCACCGCGTCGGGCTTGAAACCTGCCTCGGCCACTTCGTCGATCATGCTGGCATGGCCGGTCCACAGCAGCGGGTCGTCGAACGGGTGGATGAACGCATCGTCGGCGCCGAGCAGTGTCTGCGCGTGCTGGTTGGCTTCCTGCCACGAACTGCCCTGCACCACCACCGTGGCGTCCTCCAGGCGCAACAGCTCACGGGCCCGCTCAGGGGTGGTCTCGGGCACCACCACGGTCACCGGCACGCCGAGCTTGCGCCCCGCATAGGCGACCGCGAGCCCGGCGTTGCCGCCCGAGGATGAAACGAAATGCCGAGCACCGCGTGCATGGTGGACTTCGCAGGCATGGCCGACTCCGCGCAGCTTGAACGAACCGCTGGGCTGCAGGGCCTCGAGCTTGAGCCAGACCGTGCGGCCGGTGCTCAGCGAGAGGGGACGGGATTCGATCAGAGGGGTATGGATATGCAAGGGCATGGTGCGCTCCGGGCTCAGTCGCGGACAGCCGTGGCCTGTTCGCCACGCAGCTGCTCCAGATAGTTGTAGACGGTATAGCGGGTGACGCCGAGGGCCTCGGCGGCTTTCTCCACGCCACCCTTGACGATGAACAGGCCGCGCTCCTGCATCACTCGCACGGCCTCGACCTTGGCCTGTTTGTTCATGCGGCCCTGGCCCTTGCGCTGCAGTGCGTCCTGGATGATCTCGCTCATCAGCACGGTCATCTCGGCAGGCTCGGCGCTGCTGGTCGGAGCAGGTGTCGCGCCCAGCGGCTGGAAGTGGCGCAGGAAGGTCATGGCGGCGTCCAGGCCGGTGACGTCGCTGTTCACGCACAGGCTGGCAAACGCTTGCCCGGCGCTGTCACGGAAGATCGCCGTGGCACTGCGCAGGGTGCGGCCCTTGAGGGTGGTGGGGTAGTCGGGCAGCACCAGCGGTTGGCAGCCTTGCTGGTCGGTGGCGGCCTGCATCAGGGCCTTGAAGCCTTGGTCCTGTTCGGGGGCGGCGAGGATCGGGCTGCCGACGCGGCGCCCGGAAAGATGACCGTTGACGATCGCCACCACGGAGTGTTCCGGGTGGTCGAGGTCGTGCAGAAGGATTTCGAGGTTGCCGGGGATCACGCTGCCCAGGGCCTGGATGGCGGCCTTGAGGACGGTCAGGGTGAGTTGGCGTTCGTGCTGGAGCGCGAGAGTGGACATGGAGGGGCGCCTGATTCAATTCTGTGTTGAATTTTACACAGATGGTTGAATTTGGCGAGCGATTTGGCGAGCGATTTGGCGAGCAATGCTTTCAACGCCAGGCAAGCCCGCTTCTACAGATGCAGTAGAAGCGGGCAGGCAGGGTCAGCCCAGCTTAGGCGTGCGCGGCGGGATCATCCGGCGCGAGCCGGTCGCTTCGAACGCGGCAGCGAATTTCAACAGATTGTTGTCGCTGTAGGCACGGCCGGCGAAGGTCAGGCCCACCGGCATGCCGATATCGGCCATCACGCCCATCGGCACGGTGACGGTCGGTACGCCCAGGTGACGGATCGCCAGGTTGCCGTTGGCGACCCAGATGCCGTTGCTCCAGGCGATGTCCGCCGACTGCGGGTTGACGTCGGCGTCCGCCGGGCCGACGTCGGCCACGGTGGGGAACAGCACCGCGTCCAGGCCCTGGGCGTCCATCCAGTCTTCCAGGTCGAGCTTGCGGGTCTGTTCGAGGCCGCGCAGGCCATCGGGCACGGTGGCGATCTGGTCCCAGGTCTTCAGGCCGCGCTTGGCCATGTTGACGTACTCGTCCATGCCCGCGGCCAGGTCGTCCTCACGGTTGGGCAGGGTGCCCGGGTCGTGGGGGAAGATCTGCGGGCCGTCGACATCGGCCAGGCGGTTGAGCTTGGGGTCGTCGTTGGCGCGCAGGAAATCGTCGAAGGCCCAACCGGACAGTTCCCACAGCTCGTCGTGGAGGAATTCCTTGCTGACGATGCCACGGTTGAACACGGTCGGTGCGCCCGGGCGATCACCTTCGCAGTTGGAGACCAGTGGGAAATCGCTCTCGACCACTTCGGCGCCGGCGGCTTCCAGGGCTTGGCGCGCCTGTTGCCACAGCGCGATGACGCTGGCGCGGGTGTGGATGCGCTGGCCGGTCGGGCCACCGATGCCGGGTTTTTCCGAGGTGCCGGCGTCAGGGTCGGCATTGATGTACATGCGTGGCACGGCGAAGCGTTTGCCTTTGAGCGACGTGGCATCTGCTGCCAGGTCGAGGTAGGACGCCGGGCGCACGCTGGAGGCGGCTGGGATCGGCACCCATGGCTGCAGGCGCCACAGGTCGCCACGGGTGTCGGCGTCATCGGCGACCACCACGTCGAGGATTTCCAGCAGGTCGGCCATGGTCCGGGCGTAGGGCACCACCACGTCCATGGTCGGGGTCAGCGGCCAGTTGCCGCGTACCGAAATGACCCCGCGCGATGGGGTGTAGGCGCACAGGCCGTTGTTCGATGCAGGACCGCGGCCGCTGGACCAGGTCTCCTCGGCCAGGCCGAAGGCACTGTAGCTGGCGGCGGTGGCGGTACCGGCGCCGTTGGACGAGCCCGAGGCGAACGGCGCGGTCAGGTAGGCGGCGTTGTACGGGCTTTCGGCGCGGCCATAGACGCCACGCTGCATGCCGCCGTTGGCCATGGGCGGCATGTTGGTCTTGCCCAGGCAGATGGCGCCGCCGGCGCGCAGGCGCTCGACGGTGAAGGCGTCACGCTGGGCGACCAGGTCCTTGAACGCCGGGCTGCCGGAGGCGGCGGTCAGGCCCTTGACCAGGTAGCTGTCCTTGGCGGTGTAGGGAATGCCGTCCAGCGGGCCGAGGGTCTGGCCTTGGGCGCGGCGGGCGTCGGAGGCTTCGGCTTCCTTGAGTGCCTCGGGGTTGCGAACGACCACGGCGTTCAGGGCGGTGGCGGTGTCCTTGCCGTCATAGGCATCGATACGCGCCTGGTAGGCCTTGACCAGTTCGACGGCGGTCGTGCGGCCGGACTCGAGCGCGTCGCGCAGTTCGGCAATGGAAACCTCGGTTACCTCGATCATGCTGTCACCAAAATGTACAGGTGGGGGCTAGTGCGGCGAGTGTACAAGAAGGCTGCGGTGGACGCAGGCTTGCGCGGGGGAAAAGCCTTTATGCAGCACGGCATGCAGCGGCCAGCGCTGTCATCGTGCCGATGAGGGCGTCCGGCTTGGACTTGCCGGGGCCGCGAAGCAGCCCCGGACAGAGGTGGCGGTTCAGTCCAGGTCCGCGGCCGAGTGGCGCTCGCGCACCTGGCTGGCCTCGTCGCCCCAGGTGCGGTTGACCCGGGTGCCGCGCTGCACCGCCGGGCGCTGGGCGATGGCCTCGGCCCAGCGCTGCACGTGCGGGTACTCGTGCACCGCGAGAAACTCCGCCGCGCCATACAGGTTGCCGCGCACCAACTGGCCGTACCAGGGCCACACGGCGATGTCGGCGATGCTGTAGGCCTCGCCACCCAGGTAGGCGCTCTCGGCCAGGCGCCGGTCGAGCACATCCAGTTGGCGCTTGGCTTCCATGCTGAAGCGGTCGATGGCGTACTCGAACTTTTCCGGGGCATAGACATAGAAGTGGCCGAACCCGCCGCCCAGGTAGGGTGCCGCGCCCATCTGCCAGAACAGCCAGTTCAGGCTTTCGGTACGAGCGGCAGGATCCTTGGGCAGCAATGCCCCGAATTTCTCGGCCAGGTACAGCAGGATCGAGCCGGACTCGAACACCCGCACCGGCGGTTCGACGCTGCGGTCGAGCAGGGCGGGGATCTTCGAGTTCGGGTTGACCCCGACGAAACCGCTGCCGAACTGATCGCCTTCGCCGATGCGGATCAGCCAGGCATCGTACTCGGCACCGGCGTGGCCGAGGGCGAGCAGTTCTTCCAGGAGGATGGTGACCTTGACGCCGTTGGGCGTGGCCAGCGAATAGAGCTGCAACGGTTGCTTGCCCACCGGCAGCGGCTTGTCGTGGGTCGGGCCGGCCACGGGGCGATTGATGCTGGCGAACTGGCCGCCGGAAGGCGCCTGGTGGGTCCAGACCTTGGGCGGTACGTAGGCGGGCTTGCTCATGGGTGGCTCTCCGGTGATGACGTGCGGGTCACATGAAGGGATGGACCCGCATCTATGCCATGGGTTCGCTGCCCGGGGCAAATGCATCGAGCGCCTGCGCCCGATGCATCGCCGATTCAGAAGCTGTAGTCGAGCGTGGCGAAATACGAGCGTGGCGCGCCCAGCAGCCATTGCTCGCCACTGTAGCTGGACTGGGCGTACACCCTGTCGAACAGGTTGTTCACCTGCAGGCCCAGGCGCACGTCGGGCAGCACCTGCCAGCCGATGTTGGCGTCGACCACGGTGTAGCCGGGTACGCGCTGGTCGTTGGCTGCGCTGCTGTAGCGAACGTCCACATAGCGCAGGCCGAGGCCGGCGTCGAGGTCCTGGCCGAAGCCTTTGCTCAGCCAGAGGTTGGCGGTGCGCCGCGGGACGTCCTGCGGGTGTTTGCCGGCGCGGTCCTGGGGCATGTCGTTACCGTCCAGCTCGATGAAGTCATCGTATCTGGCGCGCAGCAGCGCCGCATTGGCCGAAACGTGCCACTGGTTGCCCAGCGCCAGCTCGACACTGGCCTCCAGGCCGTCGGAGGTCTGCTGGCCGGCCTGCTGGCTGTCGTGGGTCACCTGGTTGTAGACCGGCAGTTTCTTCTTGACGATGTGATAGGCCGCAAGGGTCCATTCGCCGCGGTCCTCCCAGAACCGTTGCTTGAGGCCCACTTCGGTCTGCCGGGCTTCGGTCAGGTCCAGGCGGTCGCCAGGACGCTGGGTGAGCAGGTCGCCGACGCCGTCCTCGCTGGTGGAGTACTGGCCATACAGCGACAACGCGTCGGTCACCGCGAACACCAGGCCGGCACGCCAGTTGCCGCCTTGCAGGCTCCGGTCGGAACGGGTGCTGCTGCTCAGGTCGTGGAAGTCGAGACGATTCTGGTCGCGGCGCAGGCCAGTGACCAGCGACAGGCGATCGCTCAGTTGGGTGCGGTTTTCGCCGAACAGGGAGAACGTGCTGACCTTGGAAAAGGTTTGCGGGCGGGTCGCACTGGCGCTGTGGAAACTACCCGGCGCCGGTTGCCACGGGGCGAGCGGATCGCGCCCGCCATCGTCGTAGGGCGCATTGCTGTCGACGGTGAAACGGATCCTGTTGTACTCGGCGCCGACGACGGTCTTGCTGGCCAGGCCGAACAGGCTGTGATCGAAGGTGAAGCTCTGGCGATCGCCGACCTGTTCCTGGCCGTGGCGGATCTCCATGAAACGGCCGCGCTGGACGAGCGCCGCCTGTGCATCCCAGGTATACGACTCGGCATTGCGCCAATGCCTGCGGCTCTTGATGTAGTACAGCTGGTTGCTGGCGCTGAGGCTGTCGCTGATCTGCCAGTCGCTGCTCAGGCGCGTCCATTCGTCATGGTAGCGTTGCTGGTCGTTGCTGACGTTGTAGTTCTTGTTGCGCAGGCTGTCGCGCAGATGGCTGTCGATCAGCGGGGTGCCGTAGTAGTTGGCCGGTTGCGCGTCGCCACGCTCGTGGGAGAGGGTGAAGCTCAGGTCGTCCGTGGCATCGAAGCGCAGGGCGGCCGACAGCGTCAGGCTGCGCGAGTCGGTGCGGTCGACCCAGCCATTGCCGGCCTGCTGGTTCAGGGTGAGGCGATAGCTCAGGCGCTCGTCCAGGCTGCCGCCGCTGTCCAGGCCGAGCTGCTGGCGGTCCCAGGAGCCATAGCCCAGGCGCAGGTGGTTGCGGATCTCGCCGGTGAAGGGTTTCTTCGGAATCACATTGACCACCGCGCCGGTGGCACCCTCGCCATACAGCACCGAGGCCGGGCCGCGGATCACGTCGATGCGTTCGACCATCCACGGGTCGACCGGGTAGGTGAGGGTGCCGGCACCGACATGCATCCGCGAGCCGTCGAGCAGGGTCATCACCGAGCTCTGGCCGGTGAAGCCGCGCGCCGACAGGCCGGTACCGCCGTCGCCCGGAGTGCCGATGAAGGTGATGCCCGGCGAGCGGGTCACGGCATCCTGCACGGTCTGGTTGTTGCGCCCGATGATCTGCGCTTCGCTGAGGCTGCTGGTGCTGGCCGGGGTTTCCAGGGCGTTGAGGTTCAGGCGCGAGCCGGCCTGGGTTGGCGTGGCCAGGTCGATGGCTTGCGCATCGCGGCTGTCGGTGATAGCCGTGGTGGGCAGGGTGAGCGGGGCGTTGCGCTCGTCGGCCAGGGTCGGCAGGGACACGGCCAGGCAGGCCGCGAGGGTGTGAAGCTGGTTGAATCGGGACATGTCGTTCCACTGCTGCAGGAAGAGATGCATCCCGGTGGAAAAACACGCATGGGCGAACCCTGTGACGCAGGCGCGCACGCGGATACCGGCCTGCGCCCGCCCACCGCGGGTTGCCAAGTGAGGTTCCAGGCCGGTCTCCGGGCTTGCGAGGGGCATGAAGCCTTCACCTTCCCATGCAGTCGCACAGTGGTCTGTCGAAGGGTTCGCTCGCTTACCGTTGCGGGGGCAGCGCCGGACTTGTCGTGACAACGACGCACCGGCTTCCCGTTTCACCCTGCGCGCGGCGGCGCAGGGCACCTGAAACTGGCGCGCATCTGACCATCGAATCGACAGGGCGTCAAATGTTTACACATTCGGCAACCGCAGGTAGGTGAATTGCGTAGGACGTTTCGCTTTCTCTTGAGGGGTGGTGTTTTCAGCAAGTTTTTATCTACGTCGATCTGTAGGTTGAGCCCGGAAATTTGTCGCGATCAGCGCGCTTCAGGCGCTTGCCGTGCTCATCGGCTCGCAGGGCTGTCGGTGCCGTTTCAAGCACCCATGCCTGCGTTTTCCAAACGTGCAATGCATATCCCCAAGGGAGTGGGGAGACCAGGCCAAGGCCTGTTGTTGTCATGCCCTTCTTAAGGACAAGCCTATGTTCGACTCCGCCAGCACGGCGTATTTCGACCTGCTCATCCCGACGGTTCGTCACGATTTCCAGGTACTCGCCTTTGCCGGAACCGAAGCCCTCAGTAGCCTCTACGCGATCCACATCGAACTGGTCAGCGAAAACCCCGAGGTCGACCTGGAAAGCCTGCTGGGCCAGCCGGCGTTCCTGCGCTTTGGTCTGGGCGGTGAAGGGCTGCACGGGCGAATCGAGGACATGCTCGTCGGACAGGCAGGCAAACGTCTGACCCGCTACCACCTTACGCTCGTGCCCTCGCTGCACTACCTGCAATTGAGCCACAACCAGCGGATCTTCCAGCAGCAGACGGTGCCGAAGATCATCGCCCAGGTACTTCAGGCCCACGGCATCCTCGCCGACAGCTATATCTTCCATGTCGGGGCCAGCCCCAAGCGCGAGTACTGCACGCAGTACGGGGAGAGCGACTTCGCCTTCATCCAGCGCCTGTGCAGCGAGGAAGGCATCGCCTGGCATCACCAGCACAGCGAGGATGGCCACAAGTTGGTGTTCACCGACGACCAGGCCTTCTTCCCCACACTCGACACCACGCACTATCGGCAGGGCAGTGGCCTGGTGGCGGATCAGCCGGTGATCAGTGCGTTTTCCATGCGCTTGAGTACCCGCACCAACAAGGCCAGCCGCCGCGACTACGACTGGCAGCGACCCAGCCTGGTGCTGGAAAACCAGTACCTGGCCGAGTTCACCCCGGCGCTGGAGGACTATCGCTACCCGCAGGCGATGGACAGCCTGGCACGCGGCAAGCAGTTGGCCAAGCAGGCGCTGGAGCGTCACCGCGTCGACTATCGTCTGGCCCATGGGCACAGCGATCAGCCGACGCTGCGCAGCGGGCATTTCTTCACCCTGAGCGGTCACCCGCGACAGAAACTCAACGACTTGTGGCTGCTGCTGGAGGTCCATCACCAGGGCAGGCAGCCACAGGTGCTCGAAGAGTCGGTGGCCAGCGGCAGCGATACAGCGGATGGTTTCCTCCAGGGCTATCGCAACCATTTCAGCGCCATTCCCTGGGATGTGTTCTACCGGCCGCCGCTGGTCACCCGCCAGGTGGCCCTGGTGAGCCAGACGGCCCGTGTCACCGGACCTGCGGGTGAAGAAATCTTTTGCGATGAGTACGGACGGGTCAAGGTCGAGTTCCACTGGGATCGTGCCGGGCCGGGCAACGAGCAAAGCAGCCGCTGGTTGCGCGTGTCGTCCAGTTGGGCTGGCGAGAACTTCGGTGCCGTGACCATTCCGCGGGTCGGCATGGAGGTGGTGGTGACCTTCCTCGAAGGCGATCCCGACCAGCCGCTGATCACCGGCTGCGTGGTCAACCAGCGCACGCCGCCGCCCTACCTGTTGCCTGCGCACAAGACCAGGACCGTGCTGCGCAGCAGCAGCTACCCGCACAGCGGCGGCTATAACGAACTGTCGATCGAGGACCGTGCCGGGCAGGAGAAGATCTGCCTGCGTGCCCAGCGCGACCTGGAGCAGCGGGTTGGCCACGACAGCCTGCTCGAGGTCGGCAACCAGCGCCATGAAACCATAAAGGGCAACAGCATCTCGCTGCTGGAAGCCGAAGAGCAGCGCACCGTCGCTGCCGACCGCAAGGTCGAGCTCAAGGCCAACGACTACTTGCAGGTCGCCAACAGCAGTCATACCCGAGTAGGCCAGGCCCTGGTCGTCGAAGCTGGACAGCAGGTGCACCTGAAGGCGGGGGCCAGCCTGGTTCTCGATGCAGGCGTCAGCATCACCCTCAAAGGTGGCGACCAGCACCTCGTGATCGGCCCGGGCGGCATCTTCAGCAGCACCGAGATCGTGGTCGGCGGCGTGCCGGCCACGGGCACGGCGGCCAACCCGGTAATGCCAGGTAGCCAGGCGGCGCTGGCAGTAGCTTCGCTGCCTCCGGCGATCGCCCCGTCCCAACGTGCATCGATGCTGCTGTGCAAAGTGCAAGGGCCTGATTTCTGCCCCATCTGCGAGGCCTGCAAGGGTGGCCTGAGCGCAGGAGCCACGCCATGAGTAGCGTTGCGCCGAATCAATGGATGACCGAGCAGCATCGCCTGGGGCATGCGCTGTGCCTGATCCTCGACTCCGAGGGTGAGACCGAAGCGGGCCAGGCGTTGCTGAACCACTGCGTGCTTGAGTCGTTTCACGGCGTCTACGGCGATACGCCGGTCGCCGAACTGGTGGATGCGGGGCCCTTCATGTTCCTGATCGACACCCCCCACGATGGGCTGCTGGACACGTTGTTCAAGGCGCCCGAACGGAACTGGGGGTGGCTGGCCAGCGTTGCGCCGCAGGTGGGGTTGAAAGGGCTGGTCGAGCATTGGCGCGAGCGGTTGATTGTCGGCGAGCGGCCGCATCAGGCGCTGTACCGGTTTCACGACAACCGTGTGTTGAGCCGGGCGCTGAGGCATTTGGCCGAGGGGCAACTACCTGAGTATCTCGGGCCGGCCATCAGCATTTGCTACTGGGAGGGGGAGCAGTGGCGCGTTCAGGGGAATCCGGCGCCAGGTAGCTATCCGGTTCCCCAAGAGCCTGCCTGGTGGCATGTGCCGACTGATCGGCAGCAAGCGGGTTATATGCGTGAACTCAATGCCCATCGCTACTTGCTTGCGGAGCATGTGGAGGCCTACGCCCGGGTGGCGCAGCGGCAGGATCCGCAATTGTGGCTCAAGGGGCTGCTGGAGCGGGCTGACGAGTGGGGGTGGCTATGGCCGGAGCGCTTGGAGTTCTTGCTGATTCAGGCGTTGAAGGATGTGGACGGTAAACAAATGGCACGTTGGCAGGCGAGATTTGGGGAAACGCCGGAAGATCATTTTCAGCGGGTTTATCAGGAAGTGCGATTTTTACAGGGGGAAAGTTTCAATGATACGGATATTTAAAGGACTGTCTGTCGGGGGCTTCATGGTCCTGGCGGCCGGCTGTGCTATTGCCAAATCGGAAAGCTTCATTTTCACAACTGATATGCCTTCCGGTTTTACTTACGAGGCGCTTGCGCAGTATGTGCCAGTCAATAGAGAGCGGTGTACAGTCAAGAAACCCCACGTTGGCTACAACCAGCGATGGCGGATGCCTCATAGGGAGAAATACAAACCTAGCATAGAGGTGCCCATCTATCGGACGGTCAAGGGTTGTCCGCTTGTTATCTATCGTGTCGAGCTGGGGATTTATGCAGTCTATGGGGAAGGTCGTTCTGACTTTAGCGCTCACTCAGCCGCTGTTGCGACGCGTGTCAGTTTTGATGAGGCAATAAAAGGTAAGTTTGACTCTTCTGGCGTGAGTGAGTTTAACGGCCAGTGCCAGTGGCTATTCCGTACGGTCGGCCCCGAGCGGTACATAATAAAGTTGCTCGATTGCAAGGCCATGGATGCACAGGGGCGCGTGGTGAAAGGTCGACCCATTGGCGCATACACCCTCGATCAGTTGCCCGGTAAAACAGTGAAGCTGAAAATAAAAATGGCTGATGAGGAAAGGCCTGGCTGGGGGGATACGTGGGTTAAGGTTCCTGGTGGCTGGAAGCGTTGTATGGGGAAAGGCTTCGAAGATCGTGATTCGTATTGCCTTGGTAACTATAAGGACTTTAGTAGTTTCAAAATGCCGGATGGTCGCGTATGCACTATTTATCCGGGTTGTACGGAATAAGGAGGTCGTCTAGTGACAATGCTGGAAAAACAGCTGGCACATCCTTTAAGTGATCGTGTCTATGCCTGCCCTTTTCAAGGGCAGTGGACCAGCTTTCAATTGGTAGATGAGTTTGGCGAAGGGCAACCATATGCTGGACTGTCTTATGAGGTTGTCGACGCGGAGGGTCATACTTATCAGGGGCGGCTCGACTCCATGGGGGTTGGTAAGGTGAATGGGCACTTTGCCGGCCCAGTGGTGGTGATTATTCTGGATGAGTACAAAGGGCAGGAGCTCACTTATTTACGTAGGATGCAAAGAACGAGCTACCCTTTGCCAATAACTGAACTTCAAGTTAGAGCCGAACAAACTCGTCATCTGCACAAGGACGGTTCGCGCACCCAAGACAACCCCGCGCAAGCCTGCGCGGATGCTTTTTATCAGGTAGAGGTTCGTGATTTTGTCAATCATGTCGCACATCTGCCGCCTAAGGTCGACGCAAAATATCCACCTCTTGAAGGTTTAAGACGCTTGATGCGCAAGAGTGGTGAGCAAGGCGTCTGTCTGCTTCCCAACAGACATAATGTTCTGGAAGTCCGCCCGCTACGAGCGTTGTGTCCAGTGTTGTCCACCGATTCGCAGTTCTGTGCGCTGAATCTGTATCAACTCGCGATCATGGCCACCTTGAGCTATAACCCATTCGGCCAGGAGCCGGACGAGATTCCAGTTCAAGAAAATGTTGTTACTTTTGAACAGGCTCCGAGCGTGGGTAACTGGTTTGGTGACGCCCTGGCGAAGTTCGATGAAATCTGGAAGGCTGACGCCGGGCAAATCAAGGCATTCTACCCGTTGTATGAAGATGTGCCGTATTCCAAGCGCCTGGAGGTCGTACCTTTTGACCCCGTTCTGTATCCAGCAAATAACCCGGAGCTAGGAAGTGATCAAGAAACTCCTGGCAGCATCCATTTTCTAGATGACCGTGACCAAGATTACAGTACCGACACCCAAGCGTTTGTCACGCACAACGACGAAGTGATTGTCATTGCTGTACGTGGTACCAGTGAGGGGCCGGACTTCCTGCGGGATGCAGATGCATATCAAGTTCCGTTTCAGGAGGGCGCTGGAAAGGTGCATCGGGGATTCTATGAAGCGGCTCAACGCGTCTATGGATTTGCGCTCCAGTACCTCCAGAAATTTTATATTGGCCAGAAGCTGATCATGTGTGGGCATAGTCTAGGTGGGGCTATTGCTTTGCTTGCTTCTGAGATGTTACGCCGCCAGAAAATATATAAGCTGGACATTGTTCTTTACACATACGGCTCGCCAAGAGCCGCTGATGCAACATTCGTCAAGGAAGCCGCCGACCTGACGCATTACCGCATGGTCAACCACAACGACCCCATCCCCAGCGTGCCGGGCACCTGGCTGAATAGCAAATCCAAGGTCTACGGTTTCGGCGCGGTGGTTTCCTTCGTGAACGTCCCGGCAGGCCTTTCGTTATTCGCGGCAGGCATCACCAACCTGACCGGAGAGCCCTACGAGCACCACGGCACGCTCCACCATTTCCTGCCTGTGGACTTCGGCGGCCAAGCACCTTCTTCGGTTCTCTGGCAGCCTGGCTGCGACACTATCACCCAGCATGCGGCCTGTGCCTTGGCCGTCCAGCAAGTCAATGGCCTGCCTGACCGGCCTGGGCTGATCGCCCAGGCATTTCATTTCGACAACCACTCCATGGTGGGCAGCTACATCCCCGCCAGCTGGGCCACGCTTCGTCGCTGGCAGGAGGCACTGGCGCTCGAGCGGCCGAAGATCACCGATGCTGAGTTCAGCGCGCTGGATGGTCAACTGAAAAACGTCAAGGACCAGTTGCAATACAGGATCCGCAGCCAGCGAGGGCGTCCGTCCAAGTATGTCGAGGCCCATGAGCAGGCGCTGGATGCGTTCCAGCGCGAGGTCTACAAGATCGGCGCGACCCTCGAGCGAATGCAGACCTTGCGCTGGGCGAGGGTCCAGGGGGCGGATGTCTATGGCTCGCTGTCACGACAGGCCGAAGTGCTGGCACAGAGCCTGAAACGCTGGGACGCGCATCCGGAAAACAAAGCGGTCGAGCAGTTGGCCAAGGCGCCGCTTCCAGCCATCAACGATGAAGAGGCATTCGCAGCAATCCTTGGCCACCCTGGCGGAGCATCGCGTCCCCTCGATATCGATTCAATCATTCAAGGCTGATGGCGGGCTGCGCACCGTCGCCAGCCCCGAACAGAACACGCCAGCGAGACCATCGCGGCATGACGTTCTCAAGCAATGCTGGCCTCACAGGCAGTGCCGAAGTCGCGCAACAAGCTAGCGCCCACGCCGGCGCGACACCCGTGCCTCGATGTTCTTGCGTCCGATCAGCAGGGGCGGTTTCTCCAGCACCGGCTCGTCGGCCAGCCACTTGTACATCACCAGGCTGTCCACCAGGCCCAGCTCGGCATGGCGATAGGCCCTGGGCAGTCGTCCGACCGTCTCGAAACCGAGCTTGTGCCACAACGCCACGGCCACTTCGTTGGTCGCCACCACCGAGTTGAACTGCAGTGCCAGGAAGCCCTCCTGGCGGGCCAGTTTCTGCGAGTGTTCGCACATCAGCCTGGCCACGCCGCGACCCCGGGCATTTTCGCAGACCATGTAGCCGCAGTTGCCCACGTGACTGCCAGGGCCGCCGGCGTTGGCCTTGAGGTAGTACGAACCGAGCAACTCACCGGCGTCTTCGGCGACCAACGTGCGCAGTGGGGCCTCGAACCAGAGTGCGCGGGCCTGATCGTAGGTGAGGGCGGGGTCGAAGGCGTAGGTCTGGCGGGCCTGGACGATGGCCTGGAAGGTGGGCCAGAAGCGCTCGAAGTCGTCGGGCGTCATGGGGCGGATATGGATCATGGCGGTTCCTGCTGTGGCTAGGCCGCCAAGTCTGGGTGGCGCGGCGCCGTCGCGCAAGGGCGACGACGCCGCGGCGGGTCAGCCGTTGGCCTTGCCCACCGCATCCATGGCCCGGGCCGAGTACACCAGCGCGGCACCGGCGTTCATCGCCACGGCCACGCCCAGGGCTTCGGCGATTTCTTCGCGAGTGGCGCCGTGCTTGACCGCCTGCTGCGAATGCACGGCGATGCAGCCATCGCAGCGGGTGGTGACCGCCACGGCCAGGGAGATCAGCTCGCGGGTCTTGGCATCCAGGTGATTGGTCTTGGCACCGGCGCCACTGGCGGTCATGTAGCCGGCCACGGTGTCGGGGGAGAGTTGCTTGAGATCGCCGATGCCGGCCATCAACTGCTTACGGTAGGCGTCCCAGTCCATCATGCTCATCGTGTTCACCTTGTCAGGTTGGCAACAGGAGCTTTCAGGCTAGTCGAAGGCAAGGGTTTCTCCAGGCGCAAACGAACGCGGGGCAAGTCCGCTCCCACGGATGGTGGGATCAGGCTTGCCCCGCGTTGGCGACAGCTGTTTCAGATGTAGATGAACACCAGTACCAGCGCCGCGACCACGGCCCACTTCTCCAGGTAGTAGCGGGTACGGTTGCGTTTCTTCATCGCCTTGCCGCGTTCGCGGATCTTGTAGATGCGGGTGAACAGGCGGTTGATGCCGCCGGTCTTGTCGTTGGCATCGTTGGGTGCGGCGGCCGCGGCCATCACGTTGCGACTGAACCAGCGGTTGAACGCGCTGGCCCAACGGTACTTGAGCGGGCGCTCGACGTCGCAGAACAGGATGATGCGGTTGTGTTCGGTGGTGTTGGCGGCGTAGTGGATGTAGGTCTCGTCGAACACCACGCCCTCACCGTCGCGCCAGGAGTACTTCTCGCCGTCGACGTCGATGTAGCAGCCGTCGTCGTTCGGTGTGTCCAGGCCCAGGTGGTAGCGGTAGGAGCCTGCGTACGGGTCGCGGTGACGCACCAGCTTGGCGCCCGGCGGCAGGGTGGCGAACATCGCCGCCTTGACCGTGCCGATGCCTTGCAGCAACTCGGTGGTGCGCGGGCACAGGGTCATCGCCGACGGGTGGCTCTCGCCGTACCACTTCAGGTAGAAGCGTTTCCAGCCGGTCTTGAAGAACGAGTTGAAGCCGACGTCGTCATAGTTGTCGGATTTCTTGATCTCGCCCGCCTGCAGCAACTGCTGCCCCTCGGCGCGGATTTCCTGCCAGTGGTCCTGCAGTACCTGCAGCTCGGGAAAGGCCTCGACGGGCAGGTAAGGTTTGGCCGGGTGCTTGGAGAACAGGTAGAGGAAGGCGTTGACCGGGGCCAGGAAACTGGAGTGGTCACCGAGCTGGCGGGTCAGCTTGTGACGAACCCGGCCGCGCAGGTGAACATAGGCGATCGAGAGGACGAAGATCAGTACGAGTGCGATTTTCATGGACGTTTACTTGTCGAAAAATGGCCATGCGCCATGGCGTAAGCCCGCCAGCATAAACAATCGTGGCGCGTGTTTGTACTTATTGTTACGACAAATCCGCCCGACTTAAGTGGGATGCCCTACGGTTTGCGCAAACGATTCAACTGGCTGTTCGGTCATTTTCCTACGCGCAGCAGGGTACACTCGAAGCCTTCGCCCACCGCCAGGGAGTGCCACATGGTCCAGGATCCGCGCCCCAGCGGTGCCCCGTTCAAGCGTCTGTTCTTCGCCTTGCCGGTCAGCGACGCCCAGTGCCGGGCCATGGCGCAGTGGCGGCGTGGGTTGGGTCTGCGCAGCGGCAAGCCGGTGCCGGCAGCGAACTTCCACGTTACCTTGCTGTTTCTTGGCGATGTCGATGCCGCGCAGGTGCCGGCGATCTGTGCGGCGGTCGACCAGTTGAGCCGCCCACGGGCGCCGTTGCGGCTGCTGCTGGATCGCCTGCAGGCCTGGCCGCGTGCCAGTGCGTTGGTACTGGAGCCGGCGCAGGCGCCGGCAGCCCTGCGGCAACTGGTGTATGCGCTGGAACAGGCGCTGTTGCCGTTGGGCCTCGCGGCGCAGTCGCGGGACTATCGACCGCACCTCACGCTGTCGCGAGATTATCGGGACCAGGTACCCGAAGCCGGCGAGGCCCCCGAGTTCTTCCTGAACGCTCGCCATTTTGTACTGTTCGAGTCGCGCAAGGGGCGGTACTGGCCACTGGCGCAATGGGCGATGGAGGCCCCGGTGTCCGCTCAGCGCCAATAGGCGCAGGTCGGCGGCACGTTGAACTCAACCCGCGGTCGCAGGTTCATGGCGTCGCGTGTTGCTGAACAGACCTGCGCCCAAGGCGTGCGCTGTCGCTAGATGCCGGGCCGGGTCACGCCCCTCGCTGTCGTCCAGCAAGATCGAGCTCAGGACCCGGGCGCCGCAGTAATCGAAGATGCCATGTTCGATCTGCACGCGCATCGCCTCGTCGTAGCCGTGGCGCTGGAAGGTGCCGACATCGGCGCCGGCCACGCCGACCAGGTGTGCGGTCATGCCCTGCAGCCGCTTGGTGGTGCTGCCGTCAGCGGCATAGTCGAAGGCCCAGCCATTGCTGAATACTCGCTCGACCCAGCCTTTGAGCAGGGCCGGCAAGGACCACCAGTAGATGGGATAGACCAGTACCAGGGTATCGGCGCGTTCGATGCGAGCCTGTTCGGCCCGCACGTCCGCCGGTGGCGCGGCCAGGCGGCGATGCACGGCGTGGTCGGCCAGGCCGAAACGTGGGTCGAAGCCTTCCCGGGCCAGGTCGGCGAGTTCGCTGGTGTGGCCGCTGGCCTGCAGGCCAGTGGCAATCTGGGCGGCAATGGCATGAGTGAGGGAGTCGGGATCATGGTGGCCGATGACGATCAGTGCATGCATGGTGGTGTCTCCACAGGCAGGTGCGCAGGAGGGGCGAGGGTTATATACTCGCAGTAAGTTACTTTTGGTAAGTTACTTTTGGTAGGTAAGCGATGTCAAGCGATGACAAGAACACCCCGCGCAGGCGTCTTTCTCGTGAGGAGCGCCGCCGCCAGCTACTCGATGTGGCCTGGCAACTGGTGCGCGACGAGGGCACCGAGGGGTTGAGCCTGGGCCGTCTGGCGGAACAGGCCGGGGTGACCAAGCCTGTGGTGTACGACCATTTCGAGACCCGCACCGGCCTGCTGGTGGCGTTGTACCAGGAGTACGATGCGCGCCAGACCGCCATGCTCGACCAGGCCCTGACCGGGTGCGCGGCCGAGCTGCCGGCACGTGCCTGGGTGATCGCCGAGGCCTATGTCGATTGCGTGGCCAGCCAGGGACGGGAGATTCCCGGGGTCAGTGCGGCGTTGGCCGGTTCCCCGGAGATGGAGGCGCTCAAGCGGGCCTATGAAGGGCCGTTCCTCGACAAGTGCCGGCAGGCGCTGGCCGCTTTTGCCCCGGCTGGCGACATTGGCATGGCCGGGTTGCGGGTGCTGGTGGGGGCGGCGGATGCCTTGTCCCAGGCCGCCGCCAACGGGGAGCTGGATACCGAGACGGCCAAGCGAGAGTTGCAGGCGACCATCGTGGCGATGGTGTCGCGCCAGTAGGGGCGGTCAGGTGCCAGTGCGCCTCACACCGGCAGGCTCTGGTACGGCTGTTCCTCCCCTGGGCTGCGCTGGAACTGGCGCTTGTACTCGCGGCTGAACTGCGAGGTGCTCTGGTAACCCACCCGATGCGCCACCTGCGCCACCCCCAGGCCTTCACCAATCAGCATCTGCTGCGCCTTGAGCAGGCGCAGGCGCTTGAGGTACTGCATCGGTGCCAGGTCGGTGCAGCGCTTGAAGTGCTCGTGGAAGGTCGACACGCTCATGTTCGCCCGGCCGGCCAACTCGTCCACGCCCAGCGGTTCGGCGTAATGTTCGCGCAGGTAGCTCAGGGCTGCGGCGATGCGGGCGAAATGCCCTTGTTGCTCGACCAGTGCCCGCAACACCCCGGCCTGTGGCCCGCGCAGCGCGGTATAAAGCACTTCGCGTACCCGCGACGGCCCCAGCACCCGGGCGTCCAGCGGGTCCTGCAGGGATTGCAGCAGGCGCTCGACACTGGCGCGCATCGGCGCGTCGAGGGCGGCGGAGGTCATCGACTGCGGGGTCTGCGCCTGAACCGGCACATCCGGCGGCAGGTTCATGCTTTGCACCAGTTCCCCGAGCAGCGCCCGGTCGATGTTCACCGCCACGCCCAATAGCGGTGCTTCGGCGGTGGCGAAGGTCTCGCACATGAACGGCACCGACAACGCCTGCACCAGGTAGTGCCCAGCGCCGTATTCCAGGGTGCGCGGGCCCAGGCGTGCGAGCTTGCTGCCCTGGGCGAGGATGATCAGGCTCGGCTCGTAGAGCTGCGGGCTGCTGGCCACATAGTGCTCCCAGGTGAGTACCTGGACCTGGGGCAGGGCCGTGGGGACGAACCCCGGGCGTGTGGCAAGGGCGCGGATCAGTGAACAGAGGGTGGCGTTGGCGTCCACGTGGCAAGTCAGGTGCATGGTCTACCCGGGCAGAGAATCGGACAATCGCATCTTCGCAGAATAGCTGGCCAACGCCAGGCTACGGTGGCCCATTCCGGAGAATCAGGCATGCATGCCGGAGAATCGGCGATGGGCGAGGGCGATACGGATGCGCAAAATGCGCCGCCTGAACCGTTTCACTTGCAAGAGGTTGTCCATGTACACCGCCATCGGTTATGCCGCCCAGTCTTCCACCAGCCCCCTGGCTCCCATGAGCTTCCAGCGCCGCAGCCTGCGGCCGGACGATGTGTTCATCGAGATCCTCTACTGTGGTGTCTGCCATTCCGACATCCACCAGGCGCGCAACGAATGGGGCATCGCCGTCTACCCGCTGATGCCGGGCCATGAGATCGTCGGTCGGGTCAGCGCAGTGGGCGGGCAGGTCACCCGCCACCAGGTCGGCGATCTGGTCGGGGTCGGTTGCATGGTCGACTCCTGCCGCCACTGCGAAGCCTGCCGGCAGAACGTCGAGCAGTACTGCCTGGAAGGTCCGACCATGACCTACGCCACCCCGGATCGGGTCGATGGCAGCAACACCCTGGGCGGCTACTCCAGCAGCATCGTGGTCAGCGAGCACTTCGTGCTGCGTATCCCCCAAGGGCTGGAACCGGCCAGCGCGGCGCCGATCCTGTGCGCCGGCATCACCACCTATTCGCCGCTCAAGCACCATGGCGTCGGCCCCGGGCACAAGGTCGGCGTGCTCGGCATGGGCGGGCTGGGGCACATGGGCATCAAGTTCGCCAAGGCACTGGGTGCCGAGGTGACCCTGTTCACCCGCTCTGCGGCCAAGGCCGAGGAGGCCCGTCGCCAGGGTGCCGACCATGTGGTCGTCTCCACCGATGCCGAGCAGATGCGCGCGGCTGCCGGGCGTTTCGACTTCCTGCTCGACACCATTCCGGTGCAGCACGACCTCAACCCCTACCTGGAGACCCTGAAGTTCGGCGGCGTGCACATCCTGGTCGGGCTGATCGAGCCGGTCGAGCCGCCGCTGCATGCGGCGAATCTGGTCATGCAGCGCCGGGTGTTGGCCGGGTCGCTGATCGGTGGGATCGCCGAGACCCAGGAGGTGCTGGAGTTCTGCGCCGAGCACGGGATCAGTTGCGACATCGAGATGCTCGATATCCGCAACATCAACCAGGCCTACGAGCGAATGATCGCCGGTGACGTGAAGTACCGCTTCGTGATCGACATGGCGACCCTCCAGGCCTGAGGCCGGCACGGGCTACCAGGCCAGCGGCCTGTCGAACCCGCGCCAGCAGATCCAGCGGCGTACCTCTGCGTGCTCCCCGGTGCCGATCTGCCAGTCAGGCCTGGCGCTGTCCAGGGCGATCAGCGAGATGAACCCGGCATGGCTGGCCGCCACCAGGGAGCGGCCGTCGGCGCTGATGTCCATGGCGCTGATGGTCGAGCCCAGGTAGTGCTGCCAGTGCTCGCGGCCATCCTCGCCAAATGCGCGCAGGTAGCCGTGGGCGTCGCCGACGATGTACTCGCCGTCGCGGGCCACGCCTGCGTACAGCCGCGCGCCGTCCTGCAGCAGCGGGGTGCGTGGGTCGTCGCTGTAGTGCGCGGTGTCGAGCCCGGCCAGGTCATCGACCCGCACGCCGACGGTGCCACCCTGGTAGAAGTGGCAGGCGTTGAGAATCAACTGGTCGCCGCGCTGGTTGAACAGGGCGAAGTGCGGGTACTCGCTGGCCGGGCCGATCTCGGCCAGGGGCAGGAGTCGTTCATCGAGCACCAGGTGGCGGCCGCACTGCTCGCCGAGGGCGATCAGGCGCCCATCCGGCGACAGCGCGGCATGCTCCATGGACAAGCCCAGGGCGACATCGTCCGGGTCGACGCCCTGGCGCAGGTCGTCGAGGATGTCGCCTTGGCGCGGCAGCAGGCGGGTGGCGCCTTCGCTGGCGAGGATGAAGATACCGTCGGCGCTGACCAGCAAGGCCCGCTTGCCATCGGGGAAGGGGGTCAGCGTGGTGGGTGTGGGGGGCAGGTCCAGTGGCTCGAACGGGTAGCCTGCCGGCAGGCCTTCCAGGCCGTTTGGCCAGGCCAGTCGCGCCACCATGGGGCCGCCCCAGCCCTCGGTGATCCGCACGCCCTCGGCGTTGCCCAGGGCAAAGTAGCGCCGCTGCGGGCAGCGGCCGAAATGTTCGACACCGATCACCGGGGTGGTGCCCTGGCTGTCGATGCGCAGCACCTGGCCGCGCTCGTGGGGCATGCCGACGCGCGCCAGCACGCTGCCGTCGTCGAGCAGCAACAGGTGGCCGATCCCCTGGGCCTGTTCGTCGAGCAATGGCACCAAAGGCAAGTGCGCCGGTGGCCAGGCCTCACGGAACAGCTGGCGTTGCTGCT
Organism: Pantoea sp. Cy-639; assembly: GCF_011752525.1. Classification (GTDB taxonomy): domain Bacteria; phylum Pseudomonadota; class Gammaproteobacteria; order Pseudomonadales; family Pseudomonadaceae; genus Aquipseudomonas. The sequence goes on from NZ_VWXI01000014.1 coordinate 121,387, forward strand.
CGGCGGTATCGGGGCGGTTGATTGCCAGCAGGGCCGCCTGCCAGGCGTCCAGCAGGTGTCCGATGGCGGGCGCTTCGGGCTCTTCGAGATCGTCCCAGCCGTGTGCGCGACCCTGCGCCACATAACGGTTGATGGCCTCGGCGTAGCCGACGATGGCCTGGCGCCATTGCTGCTGGGGGTGCTGCTTGTCCATGGCGGATCGGACTCCTTGTTCCGCGATGCTTGTGGTCATGCATCAAAAAGGTGCACGCAAGCGCGCATGTTACCCCGTCGGCGCCCGTGGTTGTGAGGTCTGGGCGCGATGCGTACCATGCCGGCATCCTTCCAATAACAAACCGTGCGTCACCGGCCTTGAACCCTGGCCCGTGAGGTGCGTCATATCGCCTTGTCCGCGGAGTAAAACGTCTTCACATGAATGGTCCCGTACCCACCGCAACGCCGCCCAATGCCGGCAACGGCAGCTGGCTGAGCGTCATCGCCCTGGCATTGGCGGCGTTCATCTTCAATACCACCGAGTTCGTCCCGGTGGCGCTGCTCAGCGATATCGGGCGCAGCTTCGACATGACCACCGCCCAGGTCGGCCTGATGCTGACCATCTATGCCTGGGTGGTGGCCCTGGCCTCGCTGCCGATGATGCTGATGACCCGCAACATCGAGCGCCGACGCCTGCTGCTGTTCGTGTTCCTGGTGTTCATCCTCAGCCACTTGCTGTCGTGGCTGTCGCAAAGCTTCGCCATGCTGCTGGTCAGCCGCATCGGCATCGCCCTGGCCCATGCCGTGTTCTGGGCCATCACCGCCTCCCTGGCGGTGCGCGTGGCGCCGCCGGGGCAACAGGCCAAGGCGCTGGGACTGCTGGCCACCGGCACCACCCTGGCCATGGTCATGGGCATACCCCTGGGGCGGGTGGTCGGCGAGGCATTGGGCTGGCGCGTCACCTTCCTGTGCATCGCCGGGGTCGCGCTGGCAACCATGCTGTGCCTGATGAAATCGCTGCCGCTGCTGCCGAGCCAGAACTCCGGTTCGCTGCGCAGCCTGCCGATCCTGTTCAAGCGCCCGGCACTGGTGATCACCTATCTGCTGGTGACCCTGGTGATCACCGCGCAATTCACCGCCTACAGCTACATCGAGCCGTTCGCCCTGCACGTCGCGCAGATCGGTGGCGAGCGCACCACCTTGCTGCTGTTGCTGTTCGGTGGCGCCGGGGTGTTCGGTTCGCTGCTGTTCAGTCGCTACAGCGAGCGCTTTCCTCATGGCTTCCTGGTCGGTGCCATCGGTGCGCTGGCGGCCTGCCTGCTGTTGCTGCTGCCGCTGTCGGGCAACTTCTACCTGTTCGCCGGGCTGAGCATGGTCTGGGGCGTGGCGATCCTGAGTTTCAGCCTGGCGCTGCAATCCAAGACCCTCAAGCTCGCGTCGGACGCCACCGACGTGGCGATGGCGTTGTTCTCCGGCATCTACAACATCGGTATCGGTGGCGGCGCCTTGCTCGGCAGCATTGTCAGCAGCCAGCTGGGCGTGGCCGACATCGGCCTGGTCGGTGGCGGCGTGGCGCTGGCCGGCCTGGTCGTGGCACTGGCCAGCACCCGGCGCTTCCGCCAGGCCCTCGGCGGGGCGGCGTGAGTCGTCACCTGCCGGTATTCGAGCACCCCGGCCAGCGTTGTCGCCCGGTGTGCCGCGAGTACGCCGACGGCCAGCGCCTCGAGGCGCACTGGCACGAGGCCGGCCAGTTGGTGTTCGCGGTGCGCGGCATCATGGAGCTGCAGGGTGCCCAGGGCTTCTGGGTGCTGTCGCCACAACAGGGGCTGTGGGTGCCGGCTGGCGTGCCGCACAGCCTGCGGGCCCGTGGCGCGGTAAGCTTGCGCACGCTCTACGTGCATCAGGATGTCCAGGGCCTGCCCGAGGTGACGCAGAGCCTGATGGTCACACCATTGCTGCGCGAACTGCTGCTGCGTGCCCGGCCCATCGACGAGGACACGCCTGCGGATAGCCACGATGCGTTGCTGATGACCTTGCTGCTCGCCGAAGTGCGCCGCGCCCGTGACCTGCCATTGCGCCTGGCCATGCCGGCTGAGCCACGCTTGCAGAAACTGTGCGCGGCGGTGCTGGCCAGGCCAGGCGACGAGCGCAGCCTGGAAGCCTGGGGGCAGGCAGTGGGGGCCTCGGTGCGCACGCTGGCGCGGTTGTTCCGCAGCGAACTGGGTTGCACCTTCCAGCATTGGCGCCAGCAGGCGCGGATGCTCGCAGCCCTGCCGCGCCTTGAGCAGGGCGAACCGGTCGGGCACGTTGCCGCGGAGTTGGGTTATGCGTCGCCGGCGGCGTTCGCCAAGGCGTTTCGCCGGTTGATGGGCTGTGCGCCGAGCGCGTTCGGCGCAATCTGACCGGTTGGCGCTCAAGCTTGACCATTGCGCGCCAGCGCAATGTGTTGCCTGGCCCTAAGCTCTGCACGAAAGTCCTGTGGGAGCGGGCCCGCTCCCACAATGATGGATGACCATGCTTTTCGTACAAACCTGAGCTGCAGGTCGCCCGATCTGCCGTCGGAGGCCCGCAATGCCCACACCATTCACCCGCCAGACCCTGTCCATACCGGTCAATGGCATCGAGCTCGATGCCTGGTACTACCTCCCCGATGTATCCGGCCTGCTGCCCGTGGTGCTCATGAGCCCGGGCTTCGCGGCCCTCAAAGGGCAGGCCCTGGACCGCTTCGCCGCCCACTTCGCCGGCGCCGGCCTGGCGGTGCTGGTGTATGACCAGCGCAACTTTGGCCGCAGTGGCGGCGCCTTGCGTGGCGAGATCGACCCACGCCAGCAACTCGATGATCTGCGTGAGGTGCTTACCTGGGCGAGCCTGCAACCACGACTGGACGCTCGGCGCATCGGTGTTTGGGGCTCCAGCTACAGCGGCGGGCATGCCCTGCAGCTGGCGGCCTGGGATCGCCGGGTGCGTTGCGTGGTGGCGCAGGTGCCGACCATCAGTGGCTACCAGAGTTTCCTGCGGCGCGCCGGCGACCGGGTGCACGAGGTGCGTGCCGCGTTCGCCAGGGACCGGTGTGCTCGGCAGGACGGTGGTGCCCCTGGTTATCGCCGGGTGATCGCCGAGGCAGGTGAGCCAGGCATTTATGCCGGTGACGATGCCGAGGCCTTCTACACCCAGGCCCGGGCCCTGGACGGTGGCTGGGACAACCGGGTCACCCTGCGCTCCAGCGAGTTGGCCAGCGAGTACGAGCCAGGCTTGACCATTGCCCGCATCAGCCCGACGCCGCTGCTGATGCTGGTGGCCGAGCGCGATACCGTGACGCCGGCCGACCTGGCCCTGGCGGCCTACAACCAGGCCGGGGAGCCAAAGCGGCTGGTGCTGTTGCCGGATGGGCATTTCGACCCTTACGCACGGCATTTCCAGCAGGCGGCCGAGGCGGCGCGGGGGTGGTTCGTGCAGCACCTGTGTTGAGGGGCGGGGGTGCTCAGGATCGGGGTGTGGCGGCGGTCGGTGACTATACGCCGGGTGCCACCGGCGGCAACACACCCTCCGGGCGCAGGCCGGCGAAGCGTTCACGCAGCCACAGGTGCAACTGGGTCACCGCGGGCGTCACCTGCTTGCGGTGCGGGCAGACCAGCGTCACCGGGGTCGCCTCGCCCGGGTGCTCGGGCAACAGGATCTCCAGCTCGCCCGCGGCGACGTTGGCGCTGACGTCCAGCCACGACTTGTAGACGATGCCTTCGCCCTCGAGCGCCCAGCGCCGCACCACATCGGCGTCATCGCTGACCAGCGGTCCGCCAACCTGCACGGTGCGGTTGCCCAGGCGCCATTTGTCGTACACCCGGTTGTGCTGCAGGTACAGCAGGCAGGCGTGCTGCTGCAGGTCGTCCGGCGTGCGTGGCCGGCCGTGCCGCTCGAGGTAGTCGGGGGCGGCGACCAGCACCCGGCGGTTCCAGGGGGCCAGGGGCAGGGCGATGTAGTTGGCGTCCTCGTTGCGCCCATAGCGGATGGCCACATCCACCGGGTCGCGGTGCAGGTCGGCCAACTGGTCGGAGAGAAAAAAACGCAGGCTCAGGCCCGGATGCGCGCGGCGGAACTCGCTGAGCCAGGGACGCAGCAGGTTGCGGCCCATGTCCGAGGGCGCGGCGATCTGCAGCACGCCGCGCAGGCTGCTGTGACCGCCATGCAGGTCCTCGTGCCCCTGGCGCAACGCCTCGAGCACACGCCGGGCGGTCGGCAGGTACAGCTCGCCCTCGGCGGTCAGACGCAGGCTGCGGGTCGTGCGGGCGAACAGGCGTACATCGAGTTCACGTTCCAGGCGCTTGATCGCCGCCGCTACCTGGCCGGGCAGCAGGTTGGCCTCATGGGCGGCGGCGGTGAAGCTGCCCAGGGCGCTGGCGCGGACGAACAGTTCCAGATCGGCGATGCGCAGCATTTTCACTCCAGGGATGAAAGTGTTGCTGCATTGTGCGGGTTTTTCTTTTAAACCGGAACGCTAAGATGCGCCTCAATCACGAACCTGCGAGGAGTTCCCGCATCATGGATACCGTTGCCCTGGCCAAGCGCCGCTACACCACCAAAGCCTACGATGCCAGCCGCCGCATCCCCCAGGCGACCATCGACGCGCTGCTCGAGCAGTTGCGCCACAGCCCGTCGTCGGTCAACTCGCAGCCCTGGCACTTCGTCGTCGCCGACAGTGACGAAGGCAAGGCTCGCCTGGCCAGGAGCACCGAGGTCGGCTTCGCCTACAACACACCGAAGCTGCTCAATGCGTCCCACGTGATCGTTTTCGCCGCGCGTACCGACATGACCGAGGCGCACCTGCAGAAGGTACTGGCCCAGGAAGGCCTGGATGGGCGTTTCCGCGACGATCAGGCCCGGGCAGGCCAGGACCAGAGCCGGCGTTTCTACGTCAACCTGCACCGTCACGACCAGAAGGACCTGCAGCACTGGATGGAAAAGCAGACCTACCTGGCCCTCGGTACCGCCTTGCTGGGCGCTGCGGCCTATGGCCTGGACGCCACCCCGATCGAGGGCTTCGATCCGAAGGCGCTGGATGCCGAACTGGGCCTGCGTGAGCAGGGCTTCACCAGCGTGGTGATGCTGTGCCTGGGTTATCGCAGCGAGGCGGACTTCAACGCCGGGCTGGGCAAGTCGCGTCTGCCGGCCAGTGACGTGTTCACCTTCCTCTGATCAGGCACGGTCCCTGGCGATGGTCGATACTCAGGCACTCGAGCCTGAGGAGAGCCCCGTCATGTCCGTGCCGTCCGCCAGCGAACAGATCGATGCCCGTATCGCCAGCCTGGGCGACTGGCGCGCCCCGCGCCTTTCGCGCCTGCGCGAGCTGATTCACCAGGCCGAGCCGCAGGTGCAGGAAGAGGTGAAGTGGCGCGGCGTGCCAGTCTGGTCCCATGCCGGCATCCTCTGTACCGGCGAAAGCTACAAGGACAAGCTCAAGCTGACCTTCGCCAAGGGCGCCCGTCTGGAGGATCCGACGGGCCTGTTCAACGCCAGCCTCGATGGCGGTACCCGCCGGGCCATCGACCTGTTCGAGCACGACCGGCTCGACGAGACGGCCTTCATCGCACTGGTTCGCGCGGCTGTCGCGCTCAACCTGGGCAAGGGCTAGCCCGGCGCCCGGCCAGCGTTGCCACTCGCCAAAAGAGCACGTATTTCCGAGACAGGACACTAGTACACCAGCCCTAGGGTCAAGGTGCTCCGCGCGGTCGATAATCAACGCGGTTTTCCCCAACAAGGAGCGTGATCGATGAACCCGTCCAACGAGCCTATTCGCGAACTGAGCGATGCGGAAACCGACGCGGTCGGCGGCCAGCGTCCCGGCGACCCGCCACCACAGTACCCCGAATGGCCGGAAGATCTGTTCGGCTGGAAAGGCGAATACTGACCCACACAGGAGTGACACCCATGTCTGTTGAAACTTCGCGCACGCTCCGCATGCTTGGCAGCGACGAACTGGAGCTGGTCAGCGGCGGCCACGATGCGACCATCATGCCGGTGTTCCCGCCGGCCCGGTTGCTGCCGGATGTTCCGCCTCCTCACCTGCCAGGGGGGCCTGACATCCCGCCGCCGAACGATATCAAGGGGCCGGTCCTGCGGCTCTGAACGAGGCCCAGGCCCCGGCAGCGACCGGGGCCTGGGTCACCACAAGGATGCCGTGCCCGCGGCGATCTGCCGGCTGAACACATCGATGGCCTTGTCCACGTCCTGGGCGCTGGTGAAGCGGCCGATACTCAGGCGCACGCACTGGCGTGCCTGCGCCTCTGCCAGCCCCAGCGCCAGCAGCACATGGGAAGCACTGTTGGCGGCCGAGTTGCAGGCCGAGGTCGACGACAACGCCAGTTCGCCGGCCAGCGCGGCGCTGTTGAAACCCTTGGCCTCGATGCACAGGTTCAGGGTGTGGGGGATGCGCTGGCTGGCGCAGCCATTGAGGCGCACGCCCGGCAAGGCCAGCAGTCCGTCGCGCAGGCGCATGCTCAGTTGCTGCAGGCGCTGGTGCTCGGCATCGCCCGGCTGCCCGGCGAGGGCGAAGGCACTGCCCATCCCGGCGATCTGATGCGTGGCCAAGGTGCCCGAGCGCAGGCCGCGCTCGTGGCCGCCACCGTGCATCTGCGCCTTGAGCAGCGGCAGCGCCCGCTCGCCGACGAACAGTGCGCCAATGCCCTTGGGGCCATAGACCTTGTGCGCGGAGAACGACATCAGGTCCACCGCCTGGCGCGCCAGGTCGATGACCACCTTGCCCACCGCCTGGGCGGCGTCCACATGCAGCAGTGCGCCGTGTGCGCGAACCTGTGTGCCGATGGCGGCGAAGTCGGTGACGGTGCCCAGTTCGTTGTTCACCGCCATCAGCGATACCAGGCGGGTGTCTTGGCGCAGCGCGGCCTGCACCGCCGAAGGCTGGATCAGGCCGGCGGCGTCGGGAGCCAGGCGGGTTACCGACCAGCCTTGGCGTTCGAGTTCGGCGACGGTGTCGAGCACGGCCTTGTGTTCGATCAGGCTGGTGATCAGGTGGCCTGGCTCGGCGAACCCTTGGGTGATGCCTTTGAGGGCGAGGTTGTTGGATTCGGTGGCGCCGGAGGTCCAGACCAGCGCCTCAGGTTCGGCGCCGACCCGTTCGGCCACCTGGCGACGGGCTTGCTCGACCGCGGCGCGGGCGGACTGGCCATGAAGGTGGCCGCTGGAGGCCGGGTTACCGAAGTTGGCTTCGCGACCAAGACAACCAAGCATGGTCTCGATGACGCGGTCGTCGACCGGGGTGGTGGCGGCGTAGTCGAAGTAGAGCGGGGCGTTGGGCATGGTCGGCGCAGGTCCGTGCAGGGATACCGCCAGTCGATATCCATATGCAGCAAATGCTATCCGGCCAGCGCGATGAGCCTTTTCTCTTGGTTGCCCTTGGTCGTATTGATTTGACTGTTTATTTCTAGTGAATCGCTTTTTCGTAGAAAAAATACTTTTCTAATCGAGGCGGTTTTCCCTGCGGGCACTGTGTAAGCAGCTGCAAGAACCCATGTTTCATGGCTCCCGCAGGGATGAAAGATTATTCGCCAGTTGGGCGCGCTTGTAGGCGCACTGCCTCGAGCTATTCATCAGGCGCTTTCCAGGGCCTGTTCGTCCTGGGCCACCACCCGCTCGCAGAGTTCGATGATCTGCTCGCGCATCCAGCGGTTGGCTGGGTCCTGGTCGGTGCTTTCGTGCCAGTACAGGTGGGTCTCCAGCGCCGGCACCTCGACGGGCAGCGGCTGGTGGCGCAGTTGGTGACGCCGGGCGAAACGCTCTGGCACGGTCATCACCATGTCGGTCTGCTGCAGTACCTGCGAGGCCATCAGGTAGTGCTGCGAGCGCAGCGCCACGCGGCGTTGCACGCCCATCTTGCCCAGGGCCAGGTCGACATAGCCCAGGCCGTTGCGGCGGCTGGAAATGTGGATGTGGGTCATGCCCAGGTAGCTGTCCAGGGTCAGCTTGCTGTCGGCCAGCGGGTGGCCAGGGCGCATGGCGCAGACGTAGTGGTCCTGCATCAGCTTGACGTGGCGTACTTGCGGATCGGTGTTCAGTGGCGCGTCGACGGCGAAGTCCAGGCGACCGGCGGCCAGTTCCTTGGTGGTCTCGCGACGCTTGCACAGGAAGCTTTCGATCACCAGTGACGGCGCCAGCCGACGCAGGCGCTGGAACAGCGGCGGCAGGACCACCGCCTCGGTGAGGTCGGTCATGCTGATGCGAAAGGTCTTGCTGGCTTGCTGCGGGTTGAAGATGCGGCTTTCCTGCACCGAGGTGCGCAGCAGTGACAGAGCGTTGCGCACCGGGCCGATGATGTTCTGCGCCATCGGGGTGGGCACCATGCCCTGGGCAGTGCGCACGAACAGTGGGTCGTTGAAGGTCTCGCGCAGCCGCGACAGGGCATTGGACACCGCCGGCTGGGTGATGCCGACGATCTGCCCGGCGCGGGTCAGGTTGGCTTCGGTGTAGATGGCGTCGAAGACGATGAACAGGTTGAGGTCGACCTTGCTGAGGTTCATGGCGCCGCTCTTTGTTGGAGTTATCGGCTGATCATATATCGGTTATGAATGTTTATACACGTAGAAAATAGACTAGGTGGATGAAGGGTGGCTGTTCTAGGCTCTGCGGCATGTTCTTCATTGACGGAAGGTAGCCCCGATGGATTTCGCCTATTCGCCCAAGGTCCAGGCACTGCGCGAGCGTGTCAGCGCATTCATGGATGCATACGTCTACCCGGCCGAGCCGGTGTTCGAGCGCCAGGTCGCCGAGGGCGACCGCTGGCAGCCCACCGCCATCGTCGAGGAGCTCAAGGCCAAGGCCCGTGCCGAGGGGCTGTGGAACCTGTTCCTGCCCGAGTCGGCGTACGGCGCCGGGCTGACCAACCTGGAATACGCGCCGTTGGCCGAAATCATGGGCCGTTCGCTGCTGGGACCGGAGCCGTTCAACTGTTCGGCGCCGGACACCGGCAACATGGAGGTGCTGGTGCGCTATGGCAGCGAGGCGCAGAAGCGCCAATGGCTGGAGCCGCTGCTGCGTGGCGAGATCCGCTCGGCGTTCGCCATGACCGAGCCGGACGTGGCCTCTTCGGACGCCACCAACATGGCCGCCACCGCCGTGCGCGACGGCGACCAGTGGCTGATCAATGGCCGCAAGTGGTGGACCTCCGGGGCCTGTGACCCGCGGTGCAAGATAATGATCTTCATGGGCCTGTCCAACCCCGAGGGCCCGCGTCACCAGCAGCACTCGATGATCCTGGTGCCTACCGACACGCCGGGGGTGAAGATCGTCCGCCCGCTGCCGGTGTTCGGCTACGACGATGCGCCCCACGGTCACGCCGAGGTGCTGTTCGAGAACGTGCGGGTGCCCTACGACAACGTGATCCTCGGCGAGGGCCGCGGTTTCGAGATCGCCCAGGGGCGCCTGGGGCCTGGACGTATCCACCACTGCATGCGCTCGATCGGCATGGCCGAGCGTGCCTTGGAGCTGATGTGCAAGCGTTCGGTCGAGCGCACCGCCTTTGGCCGGCCGCTGGCACGACTGGGCGGCAACATCGACAAGATCGCCGATTCGCGCATGGAGATCGACATGGCCCGGCTGCTGACGCTCAAGGCCGCGCACATGATGGACACCGTCGGCAACAAGGTGGCACGCAGCGAAATCGCGCAGATCAAGGTGGTGGCGCCGAACGTGGCGCTGAAGGTGATCGACCGGGCCATCCAGATCCATGGCGGGGCCGGGGTGAGTGGCGATTTCCCGCTGGCCTACATGTATGCCATGCAGCGCACGCTGCGCCTGGCCGACGGCCCGGACGAAGTGCATCGGGCGGCTGTCGGCAAGTACGAGATCGGCAAGTACGTGCCGAAGGAAATGTTGCGCAGCGGGCACTGAGGCCGCGTGAAGCTGCCGTGCTCATGGGGCAGGCGCTGGCGGCGTTCGATTGCCGGCGTCGACGCCCTGGCTGCCAAGTCGATATCAACGACGCTGGAGTAGTCGTCGTGGCGCCCGACGATGGCATTTTCAAATGACGGCTTTTCCCCTAATCTTGTAGGTCTTTTCCGGCAACTTGGCAGAGTCATGGACAAGGTCATCGTCATCACCGGCGCCAGCCGGGGTATCGGCGCCGCCACCGCCTTGCAGGCGGCGCGCCAGGGATATCGCATCTGCATCAACTATCATGCCGACGACCAGGCCGCCGAGGCGGTGCTGGCCCAGGTCCGCGAGCTGGGCGCGATGGCCATTGCCGTGCGTGCCGATGCCAGCGTCGAGGACGAGGTGGTGCAATTGTTCCAGCGGGTCGACCAGGAACTCGGTCCGGTGACTGCGCTGGTCAACAATGCCGGGACCATCGGCCAGCAGAGCCGGGTCGAGGACATGTCCGAGTTCCGCCTGCTCAAGGTGATGAAAACCAATGTGGTCGGGCCCATGCTCTGCGCCAAACATGCCTTGCTGCGCATGGCGCGTCGGCATGGCGGGAAGGGCGGGGCGATCGTCAATGTGTCGTCGGTCGCCGCGCGCCTGGGTTCGCCCAACGAATACGTCGACTATGCCGCCTCCAAGGGTGCGCTGGACACCTTCACCATCGGTCTGGCCAAGGAAGTGGCGGGCGATGGCATCCGGGTCAATGGCGTGCGTCCCGGTTATATCCATACCGGCTTCCATGCCCTGAGCGGTGATCCGGACCGGGTCAGCAAGCTCGAGCCGGGCCTGCCGATGGGGCGGGGCGGCAGGCCCGAGGAAGTGGCCGAGGCGATCCTCTGGCTGCTCTCGGACAAGGCGTCCTATTCCACCGGCAGCTTCATCGACCTGGGCGGTGGCCGCTGACGCGGCTCAGCGCTCGCCGAGCAGTTTTGCGACCGCCTCGGCCATGGTGTCCAGCTCGAACGGCTTGAGCAGCACCGAAGTGCGAGGTGGCAATTGCCCATCGCTCAGCGCCGCGCGCTCGTCATAGCCGGTGATGAACAGCACCGGCAGGTGCGGGTGGCGGGCACGACAGGCTTCTGCCACCTGGCGGCCATTGAGGCCGCCAGGCAGGCCGATATCGCTGATCAGCAGGTCCGGTACGAATCCCCCATCCAGGGCCTTGAGGGCGGCGGGGCCTTGTTCCACGCCCTCGACCTGGTGGCCCAGCTCCTCCAGCACTTCGCCAATCACCAGGCGCAACGCGGCCTGGTCCTCCACCAGCAGGATCTTCGCGCTGTCCAGTCGTGCCCTGGGGCTGGCGACAGAGGGCTGTTCTTCTTGTGGCGCTTCGCTGTGGCGCGGCAGGTACAACTCGATCCGCGAGCCTTTGCCAAAGGTCGAGCGTATGTGCAGTTGCCCGCCGGACTGGCGAACGAAACCATAGGCCATCGACAACCCCAGTCCGGTGCCCTGGCCCAGTGGCTTGGTGGTGAAGAACGGGTCGACGGCTCGTTCGAGCACTTCCCTGGTCATGCCGCGGCCATTGTCCTCGACACTCAGGCACAGGTAATCGCCGGGCTTGAGGTCCAGGGGCGCGGCGCGGCGGGCGTCGAGTACCTGGTTGTCGCAGTGGATGCCGATACGCCCGCCGCCGGGCAGGGCGTCACGGGCGTTGATGCACAGGTTGAGCAGGGCGCTTTCCAGTTGCGGCGGGTCGATGAAGGCTGGCCACAGGTCCTCGGCGCAGTGCACTTCGACATGGGTGGCCGGGCCGACGCTGCGCTGGATCAATTCCTCCATCCCCATGATCAGTGCGCACACGGCGGTGGCCTGGGGCAGCAAGGTCTGGCGCCGGGAGAACGCCAGCAGGCGGTGGATCAGGGCGGCGGCGCGCCGGGCCGAGTTGCCGGCGGTGTCGAGCAGTTCCCCGATCTCTTCATGGCGGCCCTGTTCCAGGCGTTGGCGCACCAGTTCCTGGGCACCGAGGATACCGCCGAGCAGGTTGTTGAAGTCATGGGCAATGCCGCCGGTGAGCTGACCCACGGCTTCCATTTTCTGCGCCTGGCGCAGCGCTTCCTCGGCATGGAGCAGGCGCTGCTGTTCATCGACCCTTGCACTGATGTCATAGATGAACACATGAGCCCCTACGACCAGGCCAAGGCTGTTGCGCAACGGATTGAAGCGCAATTCGAAATGGCGCAGGGAGCCGCTGCGTCCATACACGATGTTTTCGATGTAGCTTTCGCCGGCCAGTGCCCGTTGCCACAACTGCTCGGAACGGGCCAATTCCTCGGGGAATTCGCGCAGCGCCTCGCGCAGGTTGTCGCCGGCCTTGATGCCGTGCCCGAACAGGAACTCGAAGTCTTTCACTGCACGTTCGTTCACCGCCAGGAAGTTCAGCGCAGTGTCGACCACCTGGACCCGCGCCACGCTGCGCTCGACCAGCTCGGCGAACAGGCTGCGCTCGGCCAGCGCCTCGGCGACCCGCTGTTCGAGCTGGTCGTTGAGCTGCTTGAGGGCGGTTTCGGCGCGGCGTCGTTCTGTGACGTCCTGGAACAAGACAGCTACCTGGTTGCGTTCTGCTGGTTCGACGCGGAAGGTGGTGACAGACAGCACGTGGCCGGTCGCGACCAGTTCCTGCTCGAACTGCATGGGTTCGCCCGTACGCAGCACCGCCCCATAACGTGCCACCCAGTCGTCGGCCTCGTCTGGCACCATTTCGCGCAGTTTTTGTCCGGTCACGTTGGGGATTCCGGCATGGCGGGCGTAGGCCGCGTTGGCGACCACGTGGATATAGTCGCTCAGCGGGCCATGCGGGCCATCGAAGAACTCGATGACGCAGAAACCTTCGTCCATGGTGTCGAACAGGAAGCGGTACAAGCTGTTGTCAACGTTCTGGAGCTGGGCCAGACGGGATTCGAGCTCGGCGTTGCGCTCGCGCAACGCACGGATTTCACGATCGGGCATGCAGGTATCCGCAAGGGTGGGTGCGACCACTGTAGCCTGCCTGCCCGTTGGTCGGCTAGAACGAACGCACGATCCTGCCGAGGGTTTCCATCGCCTGCTCGGCGCCGTCGTTCCAGGGGCTGCCGTAATTCAGGCGGATGCAGTTGCCGAAGCGTCGGGTCGGCGAGAAGATCGGCCCCGGCGCGATGCTGATGCCCTGGGCCAGGGCCATGTGGAACAGCTTCAGCGCGTCCATCTGCTCGGGCAATTCCAGCCACAGGAAATAGCCGCCCGAGGGCTGGCTGACCCGGGTCTGCGCTGGGAAGTGCCGGGCGATGGCGGCGAGCATGCTGGCCTGTTGGCCTTCCAGGGCGTAGCGCAGCTTGCGCAGGTGGCGGTCGTAGCCACCGTGCTGCAGGTAGTCGGCGATGGCCGCCTGGGCCGGCATCGAGGCGCACAGCGAGGTCATCAGCTTGAGCCGTTCGATCTTCTGCGCGAAGCGCCCGGCGGCGACCCAGCCGACGCGGTAGCCCGGCGCCAGGCTCTTGGCGAACGAGCCGCAGTGCATCACCAGGCCTTCGGTGTCGAACGCCTTGGCCGGCTTGGGCGCCTGTTGCGCGTAGTACAGCTCGGCGTAGACATCGTCCTCGATCAGAGGCACCTGGTGCTTGCGCAGCAGTTCGACCAGCGCCTGCTTCTTGGCCTCGGGCATGCTGGCGCCCACCGGGTTCTGGAAGTTGGTCATGCACCACACGGCCTTGACCGGGTGCTTGTCGAGGGTCTGCGCCAGAACCCCGAGATCCATGCCTTCACGGGGGTGCACCGGGATTTCCACCGCCTTGAGCTTGAGGCGCTCGAGCACCTGCAGGCAGGCGTAGAACGCCGGCGCCTCGATGGCCACCAGGTCGCCTGGCTGGGTCACCGCCTGCAGGCACAGGTTCAGGGCCTCCAGTGCGCCGTTGGTGATCAGCAGTTCCTCCATCGGCAGCATCAGTCCGCCGACCATGTAGCGCAGGGCGATCTGTCGACGCAGTTGCGGGTTGCCCGGCGACAGGTCGGTCACCACCATGCGTGGGTCCATGGCCCGGCTGGCGCTGGCCAAGGAGCGCGCCAGGCGTTGCAGGGGGAACAGCATGGGGCTGGGGAAGGCCGATCCGAACGGCACGGTGTGCGGGTCCTTGATCGAGTCGAGGATGGAGAACACCAGGCCGCTGACATCGACTTCGGTCGACTCGCTGGCCGGCGCCTGGGCCAGGGGCTCGCTGAACGGGCGCGGGGCGTGGGCGTTGACGAAGTAGCCCGAGCGTGGCCGGGCGCGGATCAGGCCACGGCGCTCCAGCAGGTAGTAGGCCTGGAACACCGTGGATGGGCTGACCCCGTGGGTCTGGCTGGCGTAGCGCACCGAAGGCACGCGCTGGCCGGGGCCAAGCACCCCGGAGCGGATCAGTTCGGCAATGTCGTCGGCGAATCGTTCGTAGCGTTTCATTGTGCTGTTTTGTCAAAGCCTGCAGGCAAGGTGGAAGGCAGTGTAAGGGATCAGCGGTTCATCGGCGCGACGAAGCGGCTGTTGGCCGTGCTGCGCACACCCGGCTGGTCGCTGTCCTGGATCTCGAAGGTCAGCGCCTGGGAACTGCTGGTCGGGCGATCGGCGAGCATCGCCACCGACACCGGCAACTCGCTCATCTCGCCGGCGGCCAGGCTGAACTCGGTGCGCCCGTGCAGTTCGAAACCGTCGGCGTCGACCAGGCGCAGACGATAGTGCTGCGGTTCCTGGGTCTTGTTGATGATCTTGAGCAGGTAGATGTTCTCGATCTGGCCCAGGGCGTTCTCGCGGAACAGGCCACGGTCCTTGATCACGTCCATCGACACCATCGGGCGCATCTGCAACGCGATGACCAGGGCACCGATCATTACCACCAGCGCGGTGGCGTAGCCCAGCAGGCGGGGGCGCAGCCAGTGGGTGCTGCCGCCTTGCAGGTTGTGCTCGGACTTGTAGCCGATCAGGCCACGGGCGTAGTTCATTTTGTCCATCACTCCGTCGCAGGCGTCGATGCAGGCCGCGCAGCCGATGCAAGCCATCTGCAGGCCGTCGCGGATATCGATGCCGGTGGGGCAGACCTGCACGCACAGGGTGCAGTCGATGCAGTCGCCCAGGCCCTGGGCTTGCGGATCGCTGCCCTTCTTGCGTGGCCCGCGCGATTCGCCACGGCTGGGGTCGTAGGCCACCGCCAGGGTGTCCTTGTCGAACATCACGCTCTGGAAGCGGGCGTAGGGACACATGTGCATGCACACCGCTTCGCGCAGCCAGCCGGCATTGATGTAGGTGGCGCCGGTGAAGAACAGGATCCAGAACAGGGGCACGCCGCCCAGTTCGAAACTGAACAGTTCGGCCGCCAAGGGGCGGATCGGGGTGAAGTAGCCGACGAAGGTCAGCCCGGTGAGCAGGCCGATGGCCAGCCACAGCGTGTGCTTGAGCGCGCGGCGGGCCAGCTTCTCGACGCCCCAGGGCGCGGCGGCCAGCTTGATGCGCTGGTTGCGGTCGCCCTCGGCGATCTTCTCGCACCACATGAACAGCCAGGTCCAGGTGCTCTGCGGGCAGCTGTAGCCGCACCAGACCCGGCCGGCGAACACGGTGATGGCGAACAGGCCGAAGGCACAGATGATCAGCAGGGCCGACAGCAGGATGAAGTCCTGGGGCCAGAAGGTCGCGCCGAAGATGTGGAACTTGCTTTCGGCCAGGTCCCAGAGCACGGCCTGGCGGCCGTTCCATTGCAGCCAGGCGGTGCCGAAGAACAGCGCGAACAACAGGCCGGCGAAGACGATCCGCAGGTTGCGGTAGAAACCGGTGAAGCTGCGGGTGTGGATGCCGCTGTCCAGCTGGCCTTTGCTCTTGTGGCTGGCGGCAGGGGCAATCTCGATGACTCGGAAGGGGATTCTATCGCTCATGGTTCATCGCTCGTCAGGCCTCGATCAGGCCTGGGCACTATGGCGGCCGATCTGTTTGCAGCACAGACTCAGCTATGGCGATAAAAACCGTATCAGATTGCCTCCTGCAATGGCCAAGCCCTTAAATCACGGAGCCTGGCGCGCTGCTCTTCAAATGCCTGCGGCTATCCACCGCACCTGCCACGGTCAGCGCGTCGGCCTCTGCCTCGGTGATCGGCAGGCGCTGGCCGGCGAGGATCGCCACCGACATGCGCAGTTGTTCGTCGGTGACGATCTCGATGTCGGGACCCGCGCCCTCCAGGCGCAGCTCATCGCCGATCAGGGTGCAGCGGCGTGTGGTTGGGTCGACTTCTATGGGCATGGTGGTGTCCTCCGGTGGGGTTACAGGGTGTGACCGCGTGGAGGGCGCGCGTGCTGCATCGATCCGCTGGACGGACGGCGGCAGGATTGTGGGGGGCGTGGCTGTCAAAGCAGGAGGGCAGGAAGCACTGAGGGGAGCCGAAGCTCCCCTCAAAGCGTTGTTGCCTGCTCTTTTCTTATTATTGGAGACCGGCCTGTTGTTGTTTTTGTCAGCCATGCGTCTCGGTGCTGCGGGGGCCCCTATCCGGGGCCAAGAGCAAACGTATTTTTTTGAGCGCTGACCTGCGTTCATCCAACGTGATCCAACCGTGACCGTCGCTACCTTGCAGGTAGTTTTGTTGTTCTGTGTCAGGCTGCGGGGCGATTCGTTGAAACACCCCTGGAAAGCACGTCGACTCCAAAAAAATCTGCTTGCTACGCCTCTGCCGTGTTGTTCTTGTTATGTCAGAGCCGTTACCTGTTGTTTTTATTAGATGTCGCGTTTTTTGTTCTTGTTATGCCAGAGATATAGCAGGTGTCGTGCCAACTTTTTAAAATTCAATAAAATCAATGGTTTGTGGATTTTTGAGGAAAATGTAGGACCTGAAATCTTGTCGATTTGTTTCCCTGTTACCCGATTCCTGGTCCGCAGGCGTGTAGGCGGTAACACTCCACCCACAATTGTGTGACAGCCGTGTGAATCAGCGCGCACTGCGCGCCCGGGCTACCCGGGACCCTGTGGCACGGCCGAGGACCTCGCTGATGCGCATGCCGGCGGCGATCAGTCGGTCGAGGTCGATACCGGTGTCGATGCCCAGCCCCTGCAACAGGTACACCACGTCCTCGCTGGCGATATTGCCGGTGGCACCCTTGGCATAAGGGCAGCCGCCGAGCCCGGCGACCGAGCTGTCGAACACCGCGATGCCCTCGAGCAGGCTGGCGTAGACGTTGGCCAGCGCCTGGCCGTAGGTGTCGTGGAAATGCCCGGCCAGCTGTTCACGTGGCACCTGGGCCGACACCAGCTCGAACAGGCGGCGGGTGTCACCGGCGGTGCCGGTGCCGATGGTGTCGCCCAGCGATACCTCGTAGCAGCCCATCTGGTGCAGCGCGCGGGCAACCGGAGCGACCTGCTCGGCGCGCACGAAACCCTCATAGGGGCAGCCCAGCACGCAGGATACGTAACCGCGCACGCGCACACCGTGCTGGCGCGCAGCTTCCATGATCGGCTCGAAGCGGGTGAGGCTCTCGCTGATCGAGCAGTTGATGTTGCGCTGGGAAAACGCCTCGGAGGCGGCGGCGAACACCGCCACTTCCTTCACCCCGGCCGCCAGGGCGTCCTCGAAACCGCGCAGGTTCGGGGCCAGGGCCGCATAGGTGACGCCTTCGCGCTGGCGGATGGCGGCGAACACCTCGGCGGAGCCGGCCATCTGTGGCACCCACTTGGGCGATACGAAACTGCCGACTTCGATATAGGAAAGCCCGGCCTCGGTGAGGTCGTCGACCAGTTGCACCTTGTCGGCGACGCTGATGGGCTGGGCTTCGTTCTGCAGGCCGTCGCGCGGACCGACTTCGACCAGGCGGACGTTCTTGGGCAATGACATGACGGGCTTCCTGTGGCGGATCAACGGTGGTCGTGCTGGTTGAGCGTGGCGGCCAGGGCCTGCTCGCAACGTTCCTGGGCGGTGTCCAGTTCCAGGTGCATCTGCTGGATGTCGAGCATCTGCTGTTCGAGCTGGGCACGGCGCTCGGCGATCTTGGCCAGCATGCTGGTTAGCTGCTTGAGGTTGCCGCCGGAAGGGTCGTACAGCTCGATCAGCTCGCGGCATTCGGCCAGCGAGAAGCCGATGCGCTTGCCGCGCAGGATCAGCTTGAGGGTGACCTTGTCGCGGGCCGAATAGATGCGTTCCAGGCCGCGCCGCTCGGGGCTGAGCAGGCCCTGCTCCTCGTAGAAGCGGATGGCGCGGGTGGTGATGTCCAGTTCGCGGGACAGGTCGGAAATACTGTAGGTCTGGCTGCTCATGCTGGGGCTCGGGAAAGGGAATGGCGCTAACCTAAAGCCAGGTTGACGTATACGTCAAGCGCATACGGCCATTGCCCCCACGCGCCGCACGTTACAAATGCTCCGTCCATACGGCGGTAGAGCAGCAGCCCCAGGTATACCCTCAGGCGTTCGCCTGGCGGCGCAACATCGCGCCGGTGAAGTTGAACAGGCGCAGTTCGTCCAGGTGAGCGAGGCTGTGCTCGAGCCGGTCGAACAGCGTCGCAGCTTGTCGCTGCAGGCTTTGGCCCAGGGCATTGCAGGCGTCCTGCGCCTGTTGCCATGCGCCTGGGTCGGCGTACAGCTGCGCGGCGGCCTGGGCCAGCCCTTCGGCGCTGGCCGCGATGGTGCCGGGCCAGGGCTGGTGACCTTGCAGGGCCTGGGCGGCAAAGGGCGTGACCACGCTCGGCGTGCCGCTGCCCAGGGCCTGCGCCAGGCTGGCGCTGAACCCTGCGCCGCCACGCAGTGGCGCCAGGCAGACCCGGGCGCTGGCCAGCACGGCCTGCGGATCCTCGGTTACTCCGCGCACATGGAAGCCGTCCTCGGGGGCATGCAGGGCCAGGGTCCGCTCGGATGCACCGACGCCGTACAGGTGCAACTGGGCCTCGGGCAGGCGTCGGCGCAGCATCGGCCAGAGGTTGTGCTTCATCCACAGCACGGCATCGGCCTGGGTGGCGTCGTTGAACGGGCCGAGGCTGACGAAGTGGCGGCGCTCGTCGAACGGCCGGTGCGCCTGCCCGGAAACCGTGATGTTGGCAGGGCAGTGGTGCAGCAGGTAGTCGGCCACGGCGAAGCCGTTGAGCAGCAAGTCCAGCTCCATTGCCGAGGCAACCAGGGTCAGGTCGCAGCGCCAGATCGCCGCCAGCTCGCGCTGGGTGAGGCTGGCGGGGGCCATCAGGCGGAACAGGTCGGGGCCGCTGGTGCCGAACAGGGCGTGAAAATCGTTGGGATCCAGGCCTTCGACCAGGCGTCGGCGCAGCAGTTGCTGGCGTGCCTCGCGCAGGCTGTGCAGGCCAGGGAGGGCGAGCAGGCGCAGGGTGGCGGGGGCGAGCAGGCCGCAGAAGCGCTCCTCGACCAGGAAGTGGTCGAACAGCACCACATCGGGGGTGGGCAGGCCCTGCAGCGAAGCCTGTGCGCCGAGCGTGTGTTCACGGATACCCCGCGCGGCCAGGTCCGCCTTGTACTCGCCGGCTGTGGCGGCGCTGGCGAAGGTGACCTGCCAGCCATGGCCAAGGAAGTTGTCCAGGATCTGCATCATGTAGCGGCCGGCACTGTGCTGTTCAGGTTCGGGCCAGGCGTGGGCGATGACCAGGAGCTGGGGCATGGGGAAACCTTGGGTCAAAAGGCGCCATTAAAGCATGCAGGCGCGCCGAACGCCGCCACGGTAGCTGTCAGGTGGATGGATCAGGGCGTGCGCAGAATCGCCTTGACCTTGTCACGCAACTGGTCGATGCCAAATGGCTTGCCGATCAGGTGCATGCCCTCGGGCACCGTCACGTTCTCGGCATAGCCACTGGCGAACAGCACCGGCAGCAATGGCCGGACTTCACGGGCCTTGCCGGCCAGTTCATCGCCACGCATGTCCGGCAGGCCGACATCGGTCATCAGCAGGTCCAGGGGTTGGCCGGGGTCTTCGAGAATCTGCAGCGCCGCGGCGGCATCCTGCGCCTCGATGGCGGTGAAGCCCAGTTCGTCGAGCACTTCGACGATCAGCATGCGAACGATGTCGTCGTCTTCGACTACCAGAAGGTGCATGATGCGGATCCTGTTTCGGTGGAAGGTCTCTACTCTGTGCGCGCGGTCCAGGCAGAAGTTCCCCAGCTTACCGGCGTGGGTAAATGGATGGAACGATTGGCGCACACGGTCTTCAAATGCTGGCCAAACGCCCTGCCAGATCCTTGAAAGCTGGTTAGACTCGCAGTATTCCCCGGTCGGTGTCGCGCAGGGCAGCCATACATGAAGTAGTCGCCACACTGTCTCAATGGACTTTTTCGCTCGGGCCTTTTCTGATGATTCAAGCAGCCTCGATGGATCAACGCAGCTTTCGCAAGTTGCTCAGCCGCAATGTCGGCCTGCCCCTGGGAGTGGGGCTCCTGGGGGCCGTGGCCTTCGTCGTGGTGATCAACTACCTGCTCAACGCCATGCAGTGGGTGGAGCACACCGACCGGGTGATCGGCAACGCCACCGAGACGCTCAAGCTGTCGATCGACATGGAGACCGGCATGCGCGGGTTCCTGATCACTGGCGACGAGCGCTTCCTCGACCCCTATGAAGTCGCCAAGCCACGTATCTTCAGCAGCCTCGACAAGCTGCGCGGCATGGTCCTGGACAACCCGCCGCAGGTCGAGCGCATCGACCGCCTGGTGGCGCTGCAGCGCGCCTGGAATGACTTCGCCGGGGAGATGATCAGCCAGCGGCGTGGCAAGGGCGACTATCAGCAGTCGATCGGCAATGGCCGCGGCAAGCGCATCACCGACGAGGTACGCAAGGAGTTCGATGCCTTCGTCGCCACCGAGCAGCAACTGCGCATGGCCCGCAACGACAAGGTCAGCACGGTCACCGTGGTCTCGATCTCGGCCTTCGTGCTGTTCATCGTCGCCCTCAGCGCGTTGCTGGCCTACCTTGGCCGGCGCGACCTGCTGGCGTTGTCGGCCAGCTACGTCGACAACCTGCAGGCCCAGCAGCGCTCGGCCGAGCGTCTGGAGCACCAGGCCTGGCTGCGCGCCGGACAGACCCAGCTGGCCGGGCAGGTGCTGGGCCAACTGACCCTGCCGATGCTCGGCGACAACATCCTGCGCTTCTTCGCCAGTTACCTGGGCAGCGTGGTCGGCGCGCTTTATGTGCGTGACGAGCATGGCCGCCTGGTGCGGGTGGCCTGCTATGGGCTGCAGGCCGAGCAGCAGGCCCGCGAACAGGTGCTGGGCGAGCATGGCGACCTGCTGGCCCAGGCCCTGCAGCAGGGCCGTCTGCTGCGCCTGGACGCCTTGCCCGAGAACTACTACCAGTTGAGCTCCGGCCTGGGTCATGGCCTGCCGCGCAGCGGCGTACTGATGCCGTCCAGCGACGATGGGCAGATCAACGGCGTGCTTGAACTGGGCTTCCTGCGCGCGCTCGAGGAGCGCGACCTGGAACTGCTCGAGCGCGTCGGTGGCGCGCTGGGCATCTCCATCGAGAGTGCCCGTTATCGCCAGCGCCTGCAGGAAATCCTGGCCGAGACCCAGCAGCTCAACGAAGAGCTGCAGGTGCAACAGGAGGAACTCAAGACCGCCAACGAGGAACTGGAGGAGCAGTCGCGGGTGCTCAAGGAGTCCCAGGCCCACCTCGAGACCCAGCAGGCCGAGCTGGAGCAGACCAACGAGCAACTGGCCGAGCGCACCGAGGCCCTGGACCGCAAGAACAGCGAGTTGAACAGTGCCCAGCTGGAGCTGCAGGCGCGCGCCGACGACTTGCAGCGCTCGAGCAAGTACAAGTCCGAGTTCCTCGCCAACATGTCCCACGAGCTGCGTACGCCGCTCAATAGTTCGCTGATCCTGGCCAAGCTGCTGGCCGAGAACGGCGAGGGCAACCTCAGCGAGGAGCAGGTCAAGTTCGCCGAGTCGATCTATTCGGCCGGCAACGACCTGCTCAACCTGATCAACGACATCCTCGACATCGCCAAGGTCGAGGCCGGCAAGCTCGAGGTGCGCGCCGAGAACACCCCGCTGGAGCGTCTGGTCGAGGGCTTGCAGAGCATGTTCCGGCCATTGGCCCGGGACAAGGGCCTGGACTTCGAGGTGGCGCTCGAGCAGCCGCTGCCGGCGAACCTGTTCACCGATCGCCAGCGCCTGGAGCAGATCCTCAAGAACCTGTTGTCCAACGCCATCAAGTTCACCGAGCGTGGCCAGGTCAGCCTGCGCATCAGCCAGCAGGCCGGCCATGGCATCGTCTTCGCCGTGCGCGACACCGGCATCGGCATCGCCGCCGACCAGCAGCAGGCGGTGTTCGGCGCCTTCCACCAGGTCGACGGCACCAGCAACCGCAAGTACGGCGGGACCGGCCTGGGCTTGTCGATCTCCCGCGACCTGGCGCACCTGCTTGGCGGCCAGATCAGTGTCGACAGCAGCCCGGGGCAGGGCAGCGTGTTCAGCCTGATCCTGCCCGAACACTTCAAGCCTGCGGTGGGGCCGGACAAGGTCCACAGCCTGCGCCCGGCGGTCGATGCACTGCCTCCGGCGCCGCCAGTGCCAGCGCCGGTCAAGAGCGAGCGTCCGGCCCCAGCCTTCGCCGACGATCGTGAGCGGGCGCCGTTCGACAACCGTTGCATCCTGGTGATCGAGGACGAGCCGAACTTCGCCCGCATCCTCTATGACCTGGCCCATGAGCTGGGCTACAGCTGCCTGGTGGCCCACGTTGCCGACGAGGGCTTCGAGCTGGCCGCGCAATACCTGCCCGACGCGATCCTGCTGGACATGCGCCTGCCTGATCATTCCGGGCTCACCGTGCTGCAACGCCTCAAGGAGCAGGCCGGCACCCGGCATATCCCGGTGCATGTCATCTCGGTGGAGGACCGCGTCGAGGCGGCCATGCACATGGGCGCCGTCGGCTATGCGGTCAAGCCCACCAGTCGCGAGGAGCTCAAGGCGGTGTTCGGGCGCCTCGAGGAGAAGCTCACGCAGAAGCTCAAGCACATCCTGCTGGTCGAGGATGACGACCTGCAGCGCGACAGCATCGCCCGCCTAATCGGCGACGACGATATCGAGATCACCGCCGTGGCCCTGGCCCAGGACGCCCTGGCGTTGCTGCGCGAGAACATCTACGACTGCATGATCATCGACCTCAAGCTGCCCGACATGCTCGGCAACGAGTTGCTCAAGCGCATGACCGCCGAAGACATCCGCAGCTTCCCGCCAGTGATCGTCTACACCGGGCGCAACCTCTCGCGCGAGGAAGAGGCCGACCTGCTCAAGTACTCGCGCTCGATCATCATCAAGGGCGCGCGCTCGCCCGAGCGCCTGCTCGACGAGGTCACGCTGTTCCTGCACAAGGTCGAGGCGCAGCTGTCCAGCGAGCGCCAGCGCATGCTCAAGACCGCGCGCAGCCGCGACAAGGTGTTCGAGGGGCGCAAGATTCTGCTGGTGGACGACGACGTGCGCAACATCTTCGCCCTCACCAGCGCCCTGGAGCACAAGGGTGCCATCGTCGAGATCGGCCGGAACGGTCGTGAGGCTTTGCAATGCCTGGAGGCCAACGACGACATCGACCTGGTGCTGATGGACGTGATGATGCCGGAGATGGACGGCTACGAGGCGACCCGGCTGATCCGCCAGCAGCCGCGCTGGCGCAAGCTGCCGATCATCGCGGTGACCGCCAAGGCGATGAAGGACGACCAGCAGCGTTGCCTGCAGGCCGGCGCCAACGACTACCTGGCCAAACCGATCGACCTGGACCGCCTGTTCTCGTTGATCCGGGTCTGGCTGCCGCAACTGGAGCGAATCTGACATCTTGACCAGCGACCGCAACACCGATATCGAGATCCGCTTGCTGATCGAGGCGATCTACCTCAAGTACAGCTACGATTTTCGCGATTACTCCGGCGCTTCCATCAAGCGCCGGATCCTCCATGCCCTGCGCCAGTTCGACTGCCGCACGGTGTCGGCGCTGCAGGAGCGGGTGCTGCACGATCCGGGCATGTTCATGGAGCTGCTGCAGTACCTGACGATCCCGGTCAGCGAGATGTTCCGCGACCCGGGGCATTTCCTCGCGCTGCGCAACGAAGTGGTGCCGCTGCTGCGCACCTGGCCGTCGCTGAAGATCTGGATCGCCGGTTGCAGCACCGGCGAGGAGGTCTACTCGATGGCCATCCTGCTGCGCGAGGAGGGCCTGCTGGAGCGCACCATCCTCTATGCCACCGACATCAACCCGCATTCGCTGGAGCGCGCCAAGCAAGGCATCTACTCGCTCAAGAGCCTGCGCGAGTACGAGGAAAACTACCGCAGGGCCGGTGGCCGGCGCGACTTCGCCGAGTACTACACGGCCGCCTACGGCAACGCGATCATGGACAGCAGCCTGCGCGACAACGTGACCTTCGCCGACCACAGCCTGGCCACCGACAGCGTGTTTTCCGAGACCCAACTGGTGTCGTGCCGCAACGTGCTGATCTACTTCAACAAGGGCCTGCAGGACCGCGCCCTGGGGTTGTTCCACGAGTCGTTGTGCCATCGCGGTTTCCTGGTGCTGGGCAGCAAGGAGTCGGTGGACTTTTCCGCCTACGCCGAGGGCTTCGAGCCGCTGGTCCGGCCCGAACGGATCTACCGCAAGTCATGAAGGGCGTGCGCGCGGTGGTCATCGGCGCCTCGGCGGGCGGCGTCACTGCGCTGTTCGGCGTGCTCGGCGCGTTGCCGGCGGATTTCGCGATCCCGGTGCTGTGCGTGCTGCACCTGCCGGACGATCGCCACAGCCAGCTCGCCGAGGTGCTGCAACGGCGCCTGCGCCGACCCGTGCGCGAGGCCAGCGACAAGGCGGCCATCGAGCCCGGGCTGATCTACGTGGCCGGGCCGGGCTATCACCTGTCGGTGGAACGTGACCTGACCCTGTCGCTGAGCCAGGAGGAACCGGTGCATTTTTCGCGCCCGGCGATCGACTTTCTCTTTGCCTCGGCAGCCGACGCCTATGGCCCGGGCCTGTTGGGCGTGCTGCTCACCGGGGCCAACGAAGACGGTGCCGAGGGCCTTTTGCAGATCAAGAACAGTGGCGGCCGGACCGTGGTCCAGGACCCCCGCGAAGCACAGGTCGCGCTGATGCCGGAGGCCGCCCTGGCCCTGCATCGCCCCGACCATATCCTCTCCCTGAGCGGTATCGGGCACTTGCTCGCGACCCTGGAACCCAGCGCATGCTAAGCCACATCACCGCGAAACTGCTGATCGTCGACGACCTGCCGGAGAACCTGCTGGCCCTCGATGCCCTGATCCAGGGCGAAGACCGCGAGGTGCACCAGGCCCAGTCGGCGGAGCAGGCGTTGTCGCTGTTGCTCGAGCACGAGTTCGCCCTGGCCATTCTCGACGTGCAGATGCCGGGAATGAATGGCTTCGAACTGGCCGAGCTGATGCGCGGCATGGAGAAGACCCGCAGCATCCCCATCGTCTTCGTCAGCGCCGCCGGGCGCGAGATGAACTACGCGTTCAAGGGCTACGAAAGCGGCGCGGTGGACTTTCTGCACAAGCCGCTGGACACCCTGGCGGTGAAGAGCAAGGTCTCGGTGTTCGTCGACCTGTTCCGCCAGCGCAAGGCCCTCGACCGCCAGCTCCAGGCCCTGGAGCGCAGCCGCGAGGAGCAGGCGCTGCTGCTGGCGCAGTTGCAGGTGGCCCGCGGCGACCTGGAACGGGCAGTGCGCATGCGCGACGACTTCATGTCGATCGTCTCCCATGAAGTGCGCACGCCACTCAATGGCTTGATCCTCGAGACCCAGCTGCGCCGCATGCACCTGGGCCGCGGCAACCTGGCGGCGTTCAGCGAGGACAAGCTCAAGGCGATGGTCGAGCGTGACGAGCGGCAGATCAACAGCCTGATCCGCCTGGTCGAGGACATGCTCGACGTGTCGCGGATCCGCACCGGCAAGCTGTCGATCCGGCCCAAGGTCTTCGATCTCGGCCAACTGGTACGCGCCCTGGTAGAGAACTTCAGCGCCCAGGCCAGTGCCCTGGACACGCATATCGAGCTGCTGGGCTGCCAGGCGCTGCAGGGCGAGTGGGACGAGTTCCGTATCGAGCAGGTGCTGGCCAACCTGCTGTCCAACGCGTTGCGCTACGGCGAGCGCAAGCCGGTGCAGGTGCGGGTGTTCGCCGACGATGGCCAGGCTTGCGTGCAGGTACGCGACCAGGGCATCGGCATCAGTGCGCAGGACCAGCAGCGGATCTTCCAGCAATTCGAACGTATCGCCGCCCAGCAGGCCAGTGGTGGCCTGGGGCTGGGCCTGTACATTTCCGAGCAGATCGTGCTGGCCCACGGTGGGCGGATCCGGGTCGACAGCGAACAGGGGCAGGGCGCGACCTTCAGTGTCTACCTGCCGCTGCCGATCGTGGCGCAACAAAGCGACCAGCCGCAGGCAACCTCTGCGTAGGGCTGGGGTCCTATGGCCAACCTGTTGAATTCGAAGGCGTTGTCATGAGCGAAGATGCACAAGATGTAGTGCTGGTGGTCGAGGACGAGCCGGCGATCCGCATGATCCTGCGCGACTACCTGGCCGGCGAGGGCTACCACGTGCTGGTGGCCGAGGACGGCGAACAGGCGTTCGCGATCCTGGCCAGCAAGCCGCACCTGGACCTGATGATCACTGACTTCCGTCTGCCCGGCGGCATCTCCGGGGTGGAGATCGCCGAGCCTGCGGTGAAGCTGCGCCCGGACCTGAAGGTGATCTTCATCAGCGGTTACCCGGCGGAAATCCTCGAATCCGGCAGCCCGATCGCCCGGCGGGCGCCGATCCTGGCCAAGCCCTTCGACCTGGATGCCCTGCGCGAGCAGATCCACGACCAACTGCGCTAGGCGTCACTCACCGCAGCAGTGCGGCTTGGCGTTGGCCCCCTCGTAGCGGTCGTGATGGCGCACCCAGTCCATGGTGCCGGCCTCGTTGCGCCCCAGGGGGGCGAGGTCGAGGAAGTTGTAGGCGTTGATCAGGATGTCCAGGCCGCGGGCGTAGGTCGAATAGGTGTGGTAAATCGCGCCGTCGCTGTCCCGGTAGAAGGCGCTCAGGCCGGGCAGTTCGGCCTCGTTGCCGGAGTAAGGCGCGTAGTTGTAGCGGGCGCTGCCGTCGGTGGCGACGCTGACGCCAAAGTCCTCGTTGAAGCGGCTGGCGTGGGAGGAAAACCAGGGGAAATGCCAGCCCATGCGCTGGCGGAAGGCCTGGAACTCAGCGTAGGGGGCCCGTGACACGGCTACCAGGCTGACGTCATGGTGCGCCAGGTGCAGGTTGGCGCCATCGAAATGGTCGGCGAGGAACGAACAGCCCGGGCAACCTTCATTCCAGCCTTCGGCAAACATGAAGTGGTAGACCAGCAGCTGGCTGCGCCCGGCGAACAGTTCGGCCAGGCCCAGTTCACCGTGGGGCCCGTGGAAGCGATAGTCCTGCTCGACCCGTACCCAGGGCAGGGCGCGGCGGGCGGCGGCCAATTCGTCGCGCTGGTGGGTGAAGGCTTTTTCGTGCAGCCACAATTGTTCCCGGGCGGCGAGCCACTGGCTGCGCGAGACCACGGGGTGCTTGCTTGCGGGCTTGTTCATGAGGGCCACTCCTGGCACAGGGATTCTTCCCTGGTCGAATGGCGCTGGGCGGTTTCGACGGGCCGGCGAGGGTGGCCGACGAGTGGTGTGCACGCTGGCGCCTGCGCCCCATGCGTCGGCGCCGATTGCCGAGCGGACTCAGCCTGCCGCTTGCATGCGCTCGATCAACGCCCACAGCCGTGGGTCGTCATAATCGTCGATCACCAGCCGCGCACCGGCTTCGAGCAAGCGCGCCTCGGACTGGGTGGTGGTCAGCCCCACGGTGAAGATCCCGGCAGCCACCGCGGCCTGGACGCCCGGCAGCGAGTCCTCGAAGGCCAGGGCCTGCCCGGCTTGCGCCTGCAGGCGCTGCAAACCGGTGAGGTAGGGCAGCGGGTCGGGCTTGGGCCGGGCCAGTTCATCGGCCACCAGCACATGCTCGAAACGCTCGCCCAGGTTCATGGCCGCGAGCATGTGTTCGGCGTTCAGGCGCGGCGCGTTGGTCACCACGCACATGCCGATGGCGTGCCGTTCGGCGTGGCTCAACAGGCGCAGCAGCCCAGGCATGGGCGCCAGGTTCGGCGACAGCTCGCGGAACAGCGCCTCCTTGCGTTCGGCCAGGGCCTGGCGCTGGGCCGCGTCGGCCTGGGGGAACAGTTCGGCGAACAGCAGGCCGTTGGAACGGCCGCTGACCTGGGCATCGAACTGCTCCTGGCTCAGCCCTCGGCCGTCGTAGTCGTGCAACAGCTGGCGGAAGGCTTGCAGGTGCAGGGTGTCGGTGTCGGTGAGGGTCCCGTCGAGGTCGAACAGCAAGGCGGTGAGCATCGGGCATCCTGTGGTTGAAGAATCAATTCAGCAGGCAGCCATCATAGCCAGGCGCCGTGGGAAAAGTCATGCCACATGCAGGATCGTCGGCACTCGATGGCGAACAGCAGGGTTGACCGAAGGGTGGCGGATGCTGTTGAATGCGCGCCCTCAAGCCCCAGCAACCCTTTCCCCGAGTGGTGAAACCTGTGCCCTACGCCAGCCAACACGCCTGATACCGACGACGGTCCATCGTGCCTGATGGCTGCCCGCGCCCGTGCGCGGCGGCGCTTCATCGCTGTGCCTGCCTGATCCTGTCGTCGGTTTTTCCCTATTTCCAAGGAGAAACCCATGAACATGGACTTTCGTGCCGACGCGCACACCCTCGAACTGCTCAAGTACCCTCGCACACCGCACCTGGAAGGCTCGCGCCTGCAGGATGGCGACAGCGACGCCGGCCAGGTCCGCTATGCCTCGCTGGTCGGCCAGTGGCTGGTGGTGGAAGAAAAACTCGACGGCGCCAACGCCGGCATCAGCTTCACCGAAGGCGGTGAGCTGCGCCTGCAGTCGCGCGGCCACTACCTGACTGGCGGCGGTCGCGAGCGTCAGTTCAACCTGTTCAAGCAATGGGCCGTAGCCCATGAGGCCTGGTTGCTGGCGCGCCTGGAGGACCGCTTCGTGCTGTATGGCGAGTGGCTGCACAAGAAGCATTCGGTGTTCTACGACCACTTGCCGCACTACTTCTGCGAGTTCGATATCTGGGACCGCGCTACCGGGCTGTTCCTCTCGACCGCCGCGCGCCGACGCCTGCTGGCGGACGGGCCGGTGCTGTCGGTGCCGGTGCTGTACGAGGGCCCGGCGCCCCGGCGTCAGGCCGAGCTGATGGCGCTGGTCGGCGACTCGCTGGCCAAGACTGCGCGCTGGCGCGAGGTGTTCGAGCAGGTGCTGCGCCGCGAAGGCCTCGACCTGGCCCGTGCCTGGCGCCAGTGCGACCGCTCCAGCCGCATGGAGGGGCTGTACCTGAAGCGCGAGGACGAGCGCCAGACCCTCGAGCGGTTCAAGTGGGTTCGCCAGGACTTCGTCCAGGCCATCCTCGACGCCGACCAGCACCATGCCAACCAACCGTTCATCCCCAATCAACTGGCCGACGGCGTCGACCTGTACGCGCCCAGCCTGTCCATCGACTGGCTGGGCCCGCGACGCGGCTACTGAAGGAGCATCCCGAAATGGATATTCGACAACTGCAACAACTCGTGCCCGAGCCTGGGCGCGACTTCGATGCCGCTGCCTGCCTGGCGGTCATTCCGGCCCTGTCACGGCTGGCCGATACCCCGCAAGACCCGACCTACCACGCCGAGGGCGACGTGTGGATTCACACCCGCCTGGTGGTCGAGGCCTTGCTGGCGCAGCCGGCCTATCAGCAGGCCAGCGCCGAGCAGCGCTTCGTGCTGTTTTTCGCGGCCTTGCTGCATGACATCGCCAAACCCGACACCACGGTGATCGACGCCGAGACCGGGCGCATCGGCCAGCCCGGCCATTCGCGCCGTGGCGCGGTGGACGCACGCCTGTTGCTGTGGCGCGCCGGTGTGCCGTTCGAGCTGCGCGAGCAGGTCTGCCGGATCATCGCCGTGCACCAGTTGCCGTTCTTCGCCTTGCAGGGCGACCGCAGCGGCCGCAGTGCCGAGTTCCTGCTGCACAAGCTGTCGTGGGAACTGCCCGTGTGGATGCTCTGCGCGGTGGCCGAGGCCGACATGCAGGGCCGCGACTATGCCGGCAAGGCCGAGGTGCTGACCGCCATCGAGCTGTGGCGCGAACTGGCGGCCGAGGAGGGCTGCCTGCACGGGCCGCGGGCGTTCGCCGACGACTACACGCGCATCCAGTACCTGCGTGGCGCCAGGGTGCATCCCGATTATCCGCTGCATGCCCCGGAGGGCTCGTCGGTGGTGATGCTTTCAGGCCTGCCGGCCAGCGGCAAGGACACCTGGACCGCGCGTCACCATCCGCACCTGCCGGTGGTGTCGTTCGACGATGCGCGCCAGGCCCTGGGCCTGCGCCATGGGCAGAACGAAGGTGCCGCGGCGCACTATGCCATCGACCGGGCCAAGGCCCTGCTGCGCGAGCGTCGGCCGTTCGTGTGGAACTCGACGCACCTGTCGGCGCAGATGCGCAGCCGTACCCTGGACTTGCTGTACGGCTATGGCGCGCAGGTGCAGATCGTCTACCTGGAGCGCCCGGAGGGCGAGATCATGCGGCGCAACCAGCGGCGCGACACCTCGCTGCGCAACGATGATATCCGGCGCATGCTGTTCAAGTGGGAGGTGCCGCTGCCGACCGAGGCGCACCGCGTCACGTACCAGGCCGTGACCGGGTGAGGCGCGGTGCCCGCCAGTCACTGCCTCAGACCATCGCCAGGCGCTGCTTGCGCGTCGGGGCCGGGAACGCCTGGTCGATCATCCGGCAATCCTCTGCGTCCAGTACCAGTTCAGCTGCCGCAGCGTTCAGCCGCACATGTTCCGCTGCCACCGCCTTGGGAATGGCGATCACCCCCTCGCCACGGGTCACCCAGGCCAGGCTCACCTGCGCTGGCGTGGCGCCATGGCGCTCGGCGACCTGGGCCATGACCGGATGGCGCAACAGGCGTCCGGCCTGGGCCAGGGGGCAGTAGGCCATGGTCGGCAAGCGCTGTTCGCGACTCCAGGGCAGCAGGTCGAACTCGATGCCGCGTTCGGCCGGGTTGTACAGCACCTGGTTGGTGGCGCAGGCGGCATTGTCCAGTTCCTGCAGGTCGTCGAGGTCGAAGTTGGACACGCCCCAGCGGCGGATCTTGCCTTGCTCGACCAGGCGCTCGAAGGCTTCGACGGTCTCCTCCAGCGGATACTGGCCACGCCAGTGCAGCAGGTACAGGTCGATGCAGTCGGTGCCCAGGCGTTTCAGGCTGCGTTCGCAGGCTGCCGGCACGCCGCGCCGGCTGGCATTGTGCGGATAGACCTTGCTGACCAGGAACACCTGCTCGCGGCGTCCGGCGATGGCTTGGCCGACCACCTGCTCGGCACCGCCTTCGGCATACATCTCGGCGCTGTCGATCAGGCTCAGTCCCAGGTCGATGCCTTGTTGCAGAGCGGCCACCTCGGCGGCCTTGCGGCCTGGGTCTTCGCCCATGTACCAGGTGCCCTGGCCGATGGCCGGTACACGGGATCCCGCCAGATTCACATAACGCATGTCACCTCCTGTGGATGGGTATGGGCAAGCAGGACGTCGAGCAACGCCTCGGCGGCCTTGGACAGTTTATGGTCGCTCAGCGCGATGACGCCGATGCGGCGCTCGACCGTGGGCTCCACCAGTTGCACGCAGCGTGCGCCGAGCTGTTGCATCTGCTCGATGCACAAGGCCGGCACGGCACTGACGCCCAGGCCGCTGGCGACCATGCGGCCGATGGTCGCCAACTGATGGCTTTCGAAGGCCACCGCCAGCTTGCCATGGCCGGCCGCCAGGTGCTGCTCGAGCAACAGACGTACCGCCGAGGGGCGCTGCAAGGCGATGAAGTCCTCGGCCAGCAGTTGCTGCCAGCGCACCTGTGGCAGGCGGGCCAGGGGCGAGTCGGCGGGCACCACGGCGACGAAGCGATCCAGGTACAGCGGGTGGAAGCGCAGCGCCTCGCTGCTGTCGGGCTCGAAGCCGATGCCCAGCTCGACGCGGCGATGGCGCACCAGCTCCAGCACCTGCTCGTTGATCACGTCGTGCACGGTGACGTTGACCTTCGGGTAGCGCTGGCGGAACACCTTCAGCGACTGCGGCAGCAGGTTGCCGGCGAAGGCGGGCATGGCCGCCACCGAGACCCGGCCCAGTTGCAGGGTGAAGCGCTGGCGCAGCAGTTCCTCGGTGTCGTCCCAGTCGGCCAGCAGGCGCCTGGCCAGGGGCAGCAGCACCTCGCCCTCGGGGGTGAGGCTGACGCTGCGGGTGGTGCGGGTGAGCAGGGCGCCGCCGAGGTTGTCCTCCAGCGCCTTGATGGTCAGGCTCAGGGCCGGTTGCGACACGTGCAGGTGCTCGCCGGCCTGGGCGAAGCTCTGGTACTTGGCCACGGTGACGAAGGCCCGCAGCTGCTTGACGTTCATGACGGGGGTGAGCCTTTGTTTTGTAAAAGTTATCAATCGATGACGAAAACAAAATTAACAAATCAGTCGACTACAGTGAAGATGACCGTACGGTTCCAACAACTACAAAAGGCGACTGAGCATGGCCGGACTGGACAAGCGCGTAGCAACCTATGAAGAGGCCCTGGCAGGCCTGACCGACAACATGACGGTGCTGGCTGGCGGCTTCGGCCTGTGCGGCATCCCCGAAAACCTCATCGCCGAGATCAAGCGCCGTGGCGTCAAGGGCCTGACCGTGGTCTCCAACAACTGCGGCGTCGATGGCTTTGGCCTGGGCGTGCTGCTCGAAGAGCGGCAGATCCGCAAGATGATCGCCTCCTACGTCGGCGAAAACGCCGAATTCGAACGCCAGCTGCTCAGCGGCGAACTGGAAGTCGAACTCACCCCGCAAGGCACCCTGGCCGAGAAGATGCGCGCCGGCGGCGCCGGCATCCCGGCGTTCTTCACCGCCACCGGCTACGGCACCCCGGTCGCCGAAGGCAAGGAGGTGCGCGAGTTCAACGGGCGCAAGTACATCCTCGAAGAATCCATCACCGGCGACTTCGCCATCGTCAAGGGCTGGAAGGCCGACCACTACGGCAACGTGGTCTACCGCCACACCGCGCAGAACTTCAACCCGCTGGCCGCCACCGCCGGCAAGATCACCGTGGTCGAAGTCGAGGAGATCGTCGAGCCTGGTGTGCTGCTGCCCAGCGAGATCCACACCCCGGGCATCTATGTCGACCGGGTCATCCTCGGCACCTTCGAAAAGCGCATCGAAAAGCGCACCGTCAAGGCCTGAGCGCCGTCCTCGAGAACAACAAAGAGATCCTGACCATGGCACTGACCCGCGAACAGATGGCGCAACGCGTCGCCCGTGAACTGAAGGACGGCTACTACGTCAACCTGGGCATCGGCATCCCCACCCTGGTGGCCAACTACGTGCCCGCCGACATGGACGTGATGCTGCAGTCCGAGAACGGCCTGCTGGGCATGGGCGAGTTTCCCACCGAAGCCACCATCGATGCCGACATGATCAACGCCGGCAAGCAGACCGTCACCGCCCGCCGTGGCGCGTCGATCTTCGATTCGGCGCAATCCTTCGCCATGATCCGTGGCGGTCACGTCGACCTCACCGTGCTCGGTGCCTTCGAGGTGGACGTGGAGGGCAACATCGCCTCGTGGATGATCCCCGGCAAGCTGGTCAAGGGCATGGGTGGCGCCATGGACCTGGTGGCCGGCGCCGAGAACATCATCGTCACCATGACCCACGCTTCGAAGGATGGCGAATCCAAGCTGCTGACCAAGTGCAGCCTGCCGCTGACCGGTGCCGGCTGCATCCGCAAGGTACTGACCGACCTGGCCTACCTGGAGATCGAGAACGGCGCCTTCATCCTGCGCGAGACCGCGCCGGGGGTGAGTGTCGAGGAAATCGTCGCGAAGACTGCCGGCAAGCTGATCGTGCCGGACGATGTGCGGGAAATGACCTTCTAAGCAGCCCCGTTGCAAGCGCCCCATCGCGGGGCAAGCCCGCTCCCACGAAGGACCACGCATCCCTCGTGGGAGCGGGCTTGCCCCGCGATGGGGCGACGCCGTTTCAGTCCTATAACAATCAGAAAAAGGAAAATATCGTGGCCGCTGATATCCAAGACAGCCGCTCCGCCCGCTTTGCCCTGCGCTGCTCGAACTGGGCCGAACGCTGGTTCCCCGACTCCTGGGTGTTCGCCGCCCTGGCCGTGGTGCTGGTGTGCCTTGGCGCCCTGGCCATGGGCGCCAAGCCCACCGATACCGCCAAGGCCTTCGGCGACGGCTTCTGGAGCCTGATCCCGTTCACCATGCAGATGGCTTTCGTGGTCATCGGCGGCTATGTGGTGGCCAGCTCGCCGCCCGCCGCGCGCCTGATCGACCGCCTGGCGCGGATTCCGCGCAACGGCCGTTCGGCCGTGTGCTGGGTGGCCTTGATCTCGATGCTTGCCTCCTTGCTCAACTGGGGGCTGTCGCTGGTGTTCGGCGGCCTGCTGGTACGTGCCCTGGCCCGGCGCAGCGACCTGAAGATGGACTACCGCGCCGCCGGCGCCGCCGCCTACCTGGGCCTGGGCGCCGTGTGGGCGCTGGGCCTGTCGTCCTCGGCCGCGCAGTTGCAGGCCAACCCGGCCAGCCTGCCGCCGTCGATCCTGTCGATCACCGGGGTGATCCCGTTCACCGAGACCATCTTCCTCTGGCAGTCCGGGGTGATGCTGGCGGTGCTGGTGATCGTGTCGCTGGTCATCGCCTATGCCACCGCGCCGGGCCCGAACAGCGCGCGCAGCGCCGCGGACTGCGGCGTCGACCCGAGCTTCAGCGCGCCGCCGCCGGCGCAGCGCACCCGGCCGGGCGAATGGCTGGAGCACAGCCCGATCCTGATCCTGCTGCTGGTGGCCCTGGCCGCCGGCTGGCTGTACCAGGAGTTCGCCACCAAGCCCGCGATCACCGCGATTTCCGGGCTGAACACCTACAACCTGCTGTTCATCATGCTCGGCGCCTTGCTCCACTGGCGTCCGCGCAGCTTCCTCGATGCCGTGGCCCGCGCCGTGCCGACCACTACCGGGGTGCTGATCCAGTTCCCGCTGTACGGCTCGATCGCCGCCATCCTCACCCAGGTCAAGGGCGCCGATGCCCAGACCCTGGCCCACCACATCTCGCTGTTCTTCACCCAGATCGCTACCCACGACACCTATGCGCTGTTGATGGGCGTGTACTCGGCGGTGTTGGGCTTCTTCATCCCGTCCGGGGGTGGCAAGTGGATCATCGAGGCGCCGTACGTGATGCTGGTGGCCAACGACCTGCAGTATCACCTGGGCTGGGCGGTGCAGATCTACAACGCCGCCGAGGCGCTGCCGAACCTGATCAACCCGTTCTACATGCTGCCGCTGCTGGGTGTGCTGGGGCTCAAGGCGCGTGACCTGATCGGCTTCTCGTTCGTGCAGCTGCTGGTGCATGTGCCGTTGGTGCTGGTGTTGCTGTGGGCACTGGGAACGACCTTGCAGTATGTGCCGCCGGTGATGCCGTAAGGCGGGGGCGCGGGCTGCATGGCGCGCCGGCAAGGATCGCCGGTGCTGCTTTGCGGTCCTCCCACGACACAAGACCGCTCCTGCTGGTGACTGATGCGCCGGTGGCACTTGCTCTGCCAGCCAGACCCCTTTGTCGTCCTGATCAGCTCAAGCCCGCGGCATGGCTGATTGCATGTCGGGTGATGTCAATTTAATATCGCGCCTTGTTTGACTAGACGTTCATCCATCAGGAGTTGCAATGAAGACGATTTCGACCTGCCTGAGCACCATGCTCATGGGCTCGCTGTTGGCAGGCTGCGCCACCCAGGACGCGCTGGACACCAGCCGCCTGACCCGTTTCGACGAGTACCATGCCAACCTCGAAAGCCAAGGCGCGCGCTATACCCTGGACAGCTACATCATTCCGTTCCAGAACCCGTTCTATATCAGTGTCCAGCGTGATGACGGCAAGCCCTTGTCGGTGAACGAGGCGGCGGCCGTCGCTCAGCCCTATATCGAGCCGCGTGGCTGCACCGCGCCGGTCGTACGACGCGCCGACCTCGACCGGAGCAATGCTGCGAAGACCCAGTGGTTGATCGGCATCGAATGTTGAGATTCGGGCAGGCGCCTGCCCGAATCGTTTCGGCAAGCCCACCGCGACCGTCCGAGCGGTCGCGATGTGCCGTGGACTTGCCCGCTGCTGGAAAATGATCAGTCGAGGTTGCGCAGGGTGTCCAGCAATGCCTTCAGCGTGCTGCGCCCCGACTCATCCAGCCCGAACACCGGCCGCCGTGGTTCGCCCACCGGCAGGCCGGTCATGCCCAGCCCGGCCTTGATGGTCGCCGGCAAGCCTCCCTTGAGAATGAAGTCGAGCAACGGCAACTGCCGGTAGAACAGCGCCTTGGCCTGTTCCAGCTCACCGCTTTGCACCGCCTGGTACAGACGCAGGTTCAGCTCGGGAATCAGGTTGGCCGCCGCCGTGCACCAGCCCGTGGCACCTGCCACGAACGCCTCCAGCGCCAGCGGGTTGCAGCCGTTGTAGAACGGCACCTGCCCCTCGCCAAGCAACTGCAGCTTGTGCATGCGCTGGATGTCGCCGGTGCTCTCCTTGACCATGGTCACGTTATCGACCTCGCGCACAATGCGCAGGATCAGCTCCACCGGCATGTCGGTGCCGCTGGTGGCGGGGTTGTTGTAGAGCATGATCGGGATGTCGATGGCCGCGCCTATGGCGCGGTAGTGCTGGAGGATCTCGGCTTCGCTGAGCTTCCAGTACGCCGCCGGCAGCACCATCACCGCGTCGGCGCCGTGCTGCTGGGCGAAGCGGGCGCGGCGCACGGCGCCGGCAGTGGTCAGGTCGGAGACGCTGACGATGCTCGGCACGCGCTTGGCGATGCGCTCCAGGCTGTACTGGGCGACCTGCCGCCATTCGCTGTCGCTCAGATAAGCGCCTTCGCCGGTGCTGCCCAGCGGGGCGATGGCGTGGGCGCCGTCTGCGATCAGGCGGTCGATGGACTGGCCCAGCGCGGGCAGGTCGAGCTGTTCGCCGTCGGCGCTGAACGGGGTGATGGTGTAGCCGATGATGCCGTGGAATGGGTTAGTCATTGTGCAAGGCTCCGCAAGCAAGGCGTAAAGGGATCAGTTCAGGCAGTCGGTATGGGCACGCAGGGCCTGGCGGGCGTAATAGTTGAAGGCGGCGCCGTGGCGCTTGGGCCGGTCGATCCAGTCGTGGGCGTCGCGACCCAGCTCCGGGGCGATCGGCTTGATGCTGCCGGCGGCCATCGCCAGCAGTTGCAGACGCGCGGCGCGCTCGATCAGTTGGGCATAGACGCAGGCCTGCTCGATGCTGCTGCCGGTGGACAGCTGGCCGTGGTGCGAGAGCAGGATGGCGCGCTTGTCGCCCAGGGCGGCGCTGATGATCTCGCCTTCCTCGTTGCCCACCGGCACGCCCGGCCAGGCTTGGAGGAATGCGCAGTCCTCGTAGAGCGGGCACAGGTCCATGTGCGAGACCTGCAGCGGCACTTCGAGCATCGACAGGGCGGCGACATGGGTGGGGTGGGTGTGGATGATGCAACTGACGTCCGGGCGCGCGCGGTAAACCCAGCTGTGGAAGCGATTGGCCGGGTTGGGCATGCCTGTGCCTTCCAGCACCTCGAGGTCTTCGTTGACCAGCAGCAGGTTGCTGGCGGTGATCTCGTCGAAGCCCAGGCCCAGTTGCTGGGTATAGAAGGTGCCAGGCTGCGGGCCGCGGGCGCTGATCTGCCCGGCCAGGCCCGAGTCGTGGCCGTGGTCGAAGAGAATTCGGCAGGTCAGGGCCAGCTTTTCGCGCACAGTCCACGTATTATCCGCGAGCGAGCCTTGCATCTGTGTCAGTGCCTTTTGCACCAGTTGGTCTTTGCTGTGGGTAAGGGTATTGGCCATGGGGCGCTTTCCTCTGTGGCGTGATGACGGATGTCAGGGCTGGCTCGCCCCCGAGCTTTGGACGGTGAGGGGGCGGGCCATCAGATGACACAAATAATCCTATATGACACAAAGTGTCATAAGCAAGTGCGTTCGTTCGGGAAATCCGCGTCACATGTCTATCCGACTGAAACTGCTGAGAAAGAAACTGGGCATCACCCTGGAGCTGCTGGCCGACAAGTCCGGCCTGACCAAGAGCTACCTGTCCAAGGTCGAGCGCGGCCTCAACACGCCGTCGATCGCCGCCGCGCTGAAGCTGGCGCGAGCGTTGAACGTCAATGTCGAGGAGCTGTTCGACGGCGAGCACGACGGCCAGGCCCGCTACAGCCTGGTGCGCCGGGGCGAGCGCCAGGCGCTGGTGGGCGGCGGCGAGGGGCCGGGGTATGCGGTGCTCACCTCGCAGGTCGGCCAGCGCAGCCTGCTGCCGTTCCTGATCCAGCCACCGACCACGTTCAGCGACCCGACCTTCAAGGAACACGAGGGCGAGGAGTTCCTGTTCGTCCACGAGGGGCAGGTGGAGGTGGACTTCATGAGCGAGCGCGTCTTGCTGGAGGCCGGCGACGCCCTGCATTTCAATGCCCAGACCCCGCACCGCCTGCGTTCGGTCGGCGAACGCCAGGCGCAGTTGCTGGTGGTGGTGCAGGGCGGCGAAGGTTGAGGGCAGGGCGATGATCGAGGCTTCGCGGTTCTGGCGCGACCCGGCATTGCCCTTCGTCGAGGCCCGGCGCGTCGGAGATGGGCGCCAGGTGTGCTACGCCGCGCACTCCCATGAGAGTTTCTCCATCGGGGTCATCACCGGCGGGCGCAGCAGCTACCTGAGTGGCGGCCAGGTGCACCAGGTGGCGGCGGGCAGCACGGTGCTGATGAACCCTGGCGTGGTGCACACCTGCAACCCGCTCGAAGGCCAGCCCTGGTCCTACCTGATGCTGTTCGTCGACATGCCCTGGCTGCAGGCGCAGGGATTCGTCTTGCCCGAGGCGATCCTGAGCACCTCGGGCACCTTGTATGGACGGCTGCTCGAGCTGTTCGCCGTCTTGTTCGACCCCGAGGCCATGGACAAGCAAGCCCGGCTGGCGGCGTTCTTCGCCGCGCTGCCGGGCTTTCTCGAGGGCGGCGTGGCGGTGCGCGCTGCGCGCCATCCGCGGCTGGAGATGGCCGCCGCGTTTATCCGCGCCCACCGTCTCGACCCACTGACCGTGGAGGACATCTGTGCCGCGGCGGGGTTGTCGCGGGCCTACCTGATCCGCGCGTTCGGCAAGCGTTTCGGCTTGTCGCCCCATGCCTACCTGCTCGACCAGCGGGTGCAGCACGCGCGGGCGCGGTTGCGGGCCGGCTGCCCGATCGCCGAGGTGGCGCTGGAGGCCGGGTTCGCCGACCAGGCCCACTTGCAACGGGCGTTCAAGCGGCATCTGGCGACGACGCCGGGGCATTACCGGCAAGCCTGAGCGGTTTGCCTGCCCCTGGAGGCCGCTCGCGATAACTGTGCAGACACCGGCCAGGCGCCGCGCGCCGCGGTCTTGGCCCTTGTCCCCCCTTCCCCTGTCATGTCCGTCCCCCCCGATCCATTAGCGTTCCGAGCATTTCCGACTGGCAAAGCAGGATGCTTACCGATGCTCTTCAGCGAACTCATGGCAGCGCTCTCCACCCGTGCGATCCGACTCCAGCGCGAGGCGGCCGACCTGATCGTCGATGGCGCCGACGATGCGCTCGACGACGCCCTGTGGGACGCCCTGGCCGCGCACAAGCCGGCCTTGCTGGAGATGCTCGCGGAGCAGGGCGGCGAGTGGCTGAGCCCGGCGCTGCGCATCACCC
Source organism: Pantoea sp. Cy-639 (assembly GCF_011752525.1). Taxonomy (GTDB): domain Bacteria; phylum Pseudomonadota; class Gammaproteobacteria; order Pseudomonadales; family Pseudomonadaceae; genus Aquipseudomonas. Next base: position 161,001 of record NZ_VWXI01000014.1, read on the forward strand.
CGGACATGCTGCCGCTGGTCAGCCTCGACCAGGCCGCCATCGACCGCATTGTCGCCAGCGTCCCTGGCGGCGTGGCCAACGTGCAGGACATCTACCCCCTGGCACCGATGCAGGAGGGCATGCTCTACCACCACCTCAGCGCCGCTACTGGCGATCCCTACGTGCTGCAGGCGCAGCTGCGCTTTGCCGACCCGGCGCGCCTCGAAGCCTTCGCCGAGGCCCTGGACTGGGTCATCCAGCGCCATGACATCCTGCGCACGGCGATGCGCTGGGAGCGCCTGGATGCCCCCGTGCAGGTGGTCTGGCGCCACGCCCCGCTGGCCCGCGAATGCCTGCAGCCGGCACCGGGCGAGGACGCCCTGGCCTGCCTGCGCGCCCGTTTCGACAGCCGTCACTACCGTATGGACCTGGGCCAGGCCCCGCTGCTGCGACTGGTCCATGCCCGTGGCGAAGGCGAGCAGGTGGTGGCCTTGCTGCTGTTCCACCACACGGTGATGGACCACACCGGCCTGGACATCGTGCGCCGCGAGATCCAGGCGCACCTGACCGGCGAGGGCGAGTGGCTGCCGGCTCCGGTACCGTTCCGCGACCTGCTGGCCGAATCGCGCATGGCCCTGGACGAACAGGCCCACGAGGCGTTCTTCGCCGACATGCTGGCGGATATCGACGAGCCGACCCTGGCCTTCGGTGTGCAGGAGGTGGCCGACGCACCCGTCGAAGAAGCCCGGCTGACCCTCGACCCGGCCCTGAGCCGGCGCCTGCGCGCCCAGGCGCGGACCCTCGGGGTCAGCCCGGCGAGCATCATGCACCTGGGCCTGGCGCGCCTGCTCGGCGCCTTGTCCGGGCGCGACGCGGTGGTGTTCGGCAGCGTGCTGCTCGGGCGCATGGCCGCGGGCGAGGGCGGCGAGCAGGCGCTGGGCATGTTCATCAACACCCTGCCGCTGCGAGTCGACCTGGCCGGGCAGGGCGTGCGCGACGGCCTGCTGGCCACCCACCGCCAGCTCACCGCGCTGCTCGGCCACGAGCAGGCGCCACTGGCCCTGGCCCAGCGCTGCAGCGGCGTGACCGCGCCGACGCCGCTGTTCAACAGCATGCTCAACTACCGCCACAGCGCCGCCGGCGATGCCGCCGAGGTGATCCCGGTGGCGCCGGGCATCGACGTGATCGGTGCCGAGGAACGTACCAACTACCCGCTGAGCCTGGCGGTGGACGACCTGGGCGAGGACCTGCGCCTGACGGTCCAGGCCCTGGCCAGCTGGGGCGCCGAGCGCCTGTGCGCGCAGTTGGGCCAGGTGTTCGGCGAGTTGGTCGAGGCCCTCGAGCAGCAGCCGGAGCGGCCATTGCTGCAACTGGCGGTACTGACCGGCGAAGAGCGCCAGCATCTGCTCGAGGCGTGCAATGCCAGTGCCGTGGCCCACGACCTGGACACGCCGCTGCATGCGCTGTTCGAGCAGCAGGTGCGCGAGCAGGGCGACGCGATCGCGTTGAGCTTCGACGGCGGCGAGCTGAGCTACCGCCAGCTCGACCAGCAAGCCAACCGCCTGGCGCACCACCTGGTGGGCCTGGGCGTCGGTCCGGACCTGCGAGTGGCCGTCTGCGTCGAACGCGGCCCGGCGATGCTGGTCGGCCTGCTGGCCATCCTCAAGGCCGGTGGCGCCTACGTCCCGGTCGACCCGAGCTACCCGGTCGAGCGGATCCGCCACATGCTTGCCGACAGCGCGCCACTGGCGGTGCTGGTACACGCTGCGACCCGGCACGTGGTGCAAGATGGCGCGGCGCCGCTGATCGACCTTGACCAGCCGAGCTGGACGACGCAGCCGGCCGACGCGCCGCCAGTCGCCGGGCTGACCCCGCGTCACCTGGCCTATGTGATCTACACCTCTGGTTCCACCGGCCTGCCCAAGGGGGTGATGGTCGAGCACCGCAACGTGGTCAACCTGGTGCGCTGGAGTGCCCGCCTGTGGCCGGCCAGCGCCGAGGGTGCGCTGCTGCACAAGACCCCGATCAGCTTCGATGCCTCGGTATGGGAGTTGTTCTGGCCGCTGTGCAGCGGCCTGCGCCTGGTCCTGGCGCGCCCTGACGGGCAGCGCGATCCGCAGTACCTGGCCGAGCTCATCCAGCACGAGCGCGTCAGCGTGGTGCAATTCGTCCCGGCCCTGCTGCAGCAGTTCCTGGAGCAACCCGACAGCGCCCGCTGCAGCAGCCTGACCGACATCGTCTGCGGTGGCGGCGAACTGACCGAAGCCTTGGCCCGGCAGGTGCGCGAGCGCCTGCCGCAGGCGCGCCTGCACAACGTCTACGGCCCTACCGAAACCACGGTGGATTGCAGCGTGTTCACCCTGGACCCGCAGGATCCGCTGCCCCAGGGCGCGCTGCCGATCGGCCGGCCGATCGACAACACCCGCCTGTACGTGCTCGACAGCGCCGACCAGCCACTGCCCTGGGGCGTGGCCGGGCACCTGCATATCGGTGGCGCCGGCGTTGCCCGCGGCTACCTCGGTTTGGCGCAGCAGCAGGCCGAGCGCTTCATCGACAGCCCGTTCGTCAAGGGCGAGCGCTTGTATCGCAGTGGCGACCTGGTGCGCCAGCGCGCCGACGGCAGCCTCGAGTTCCTTGGTCGCAACGACCACCAGATCAAGCTGCGTGGCCTGCGCATCGAACCGGGCGAGATCGAGGCGGCCCTCGATCGGGTGCCGGGGGTACGTGAAACCGTGGTGCTGGTGCATGAGCATGCCCAGAGCGGGCCACGCCTGGTGGCTTGGTACAGCGGCGTCGCGCAGGCGCCGGAACAGCTGCGTGAAAGGCTGCTGGCGCAGTTGCCGGAGTACATGGTGCCGGCCTTGTTCGTGCACCTCGAGGTGATGCCGCTGACGCCGAACGGCAAGCTCGACCGCAAGGCGCTGCCATCCCCTGAATTGCCCCAGCGTCGCCACGAGGCGCCACAGGGCGCGACCGAGCAGGCGCTGGCGACGATCTGGTCCGACCTGCTGGGCGTGGCCCAGGTTGGCCGGCATGACAACTTCTTCGAACTCGGCGGCCATTCGCTGCTGGCGGTGCGCTTGGTGGAGCGCATGCGCCAGCAGGGCCTGGCGGCCGACGTGCGGGTGCTGTTCGGCCAGCCGACCCTGGCCGCGCTGGCGGCCACGGTCGGCGGAGCAGGTGGCGTGAGCGTGCCGGCCAACCGGATCACGGCCGGTTGCACGCACATCACCCCGGACTTGCTGCCGCTGGCCAGCCTCGACCAGGCCGCGCTCGATAGCGTGCTGGCGCAGATCCCCGGCGGCGCGGCCAACGTCCAGGACCTGTATGCACTGGCACCGTTGCAGCAGGGCATTCTCTACCATCACCTGGCCAGCGAGGGGGCCGACCCCTATGTGGTGCAGGCACGTTTCGCCTTCGCCGGGGACGCCGAGCTCGAGGCCTTTGTCGCGGCGCTGAACCAGGTGATCGCACGCCACGACATTCTGCGCACCAGCCTGCACTGGCAGGGCCTCGAGGAGGCGGTACAGGTGGTCTGGCGCGAGGCGCCGCTGCAACTGAGCCCGGCGCTGGAAGTCGCCCGGCTGGACTTGGGCCAGGCTCCGCTGATGCGCCTGAGCAGTCATCGCGAAGACGGCCGTTTGCAGGCCACCCTGCTGCTGCACCACATCCTGCTCGACCACACGGCGGTCGAGCAACTGGTGGCCGAGGTCGGCGCGTTGCTACGTGGCGAACGCGAGCTGCCGCCGAGCGTGCCGTACCGCAACTATGTGGCCCAGGCCCGCCTGGGCGCTGATGTCGAGGCTGACGAGGCGCTGTTCCGAGAGCTGCTGGGCGATATCGACGAACCGACCGAAGTGTTCGGCCTGCGCGAGGCGAAGGTCGAGGCCGCTGCGGTGCGCGACAGCCGTCTGCCGCTGGACTCGGCCCTGGCCGCGCGCCTGCGCGAGCAGGCGCGGGTGCTGGGGATCAGCGTCGCCAGCCTGGTGCACCAGGCCTGGGGGCAGGTGCTGGCGCAACTCTCCGGGCGCGAAGAGGTGGTGTTCGGCACCGTATTGCTGGGCCGCCTGCAGGGTGGCGAAGGCGCCGACCGGGCACTGGGCATGTTCATCAATACCTTGCCGCTGCGGGTCAGCGTCGGCGCTGCCGGCGTTGCCGACGGCGTGCGCCTGACCCATCAGCGCCTGGCGCGGCTGCTGGCCCATGAGCAGGCATCCCTGGCCCTGGCCCAGCGATGCAGCGGCGTGCCGGCGTCCCAGGCCCTGTTCACCAGCCTGCTCAACTACCGTCACAGCACATCAAGCGATGCCCACGGCCCAGCCTGGAACGGCATCGAGCTGCTCGCCGCCGAGGAGCGCAGCAACTACCCGTTGGTGGTCAGCGTCGACGACTATGGCAGCGACTTCAGGCTGACCGTGCAGGCGACCGTGGCGGTGGAAGGCGGGCAGGTCTGCCAGTTGCTGGCGACGGCCCTGGAACACCTGGTCGCTGCGCTGGAACAGGCGCCGGCCAAGGCCTTGCACAGCCTGTCGGGCTTGCCTGCCGCCGAGCGCGAGCGGGTGCTGCAGCAGTTCAATGCCACGGCCCGCGACTATCCGCGCGAACTGCCGCTGCATGCGCTGTTCGAAGCCCATGCCCAGCGGGCCCCCGAGGCCCTGGCCGTGGTACATGGCCAACGGCGCTGGAGCTATGCCGAGCTTGAAGCCCAGGCCAATCGCCTGGCCCACCACCTCATCGGCCTCGGTGTGCAACCGGCTGACCGGGTGGCGTTGCTGCTGCCGCGCTCGTTCGACCTGCTGAGTGCGCAACTGGCGGTGAGCAAGTGCGCGGCGGTGTTCGTGCCGCTGGACGCCAATGCCCCGGCCGAGCGCCAGGCGTTCATGGTCGGGGACAGCCAGGCCAAGGTACTGCTGACCCATAGCGACCAGCCGCATCTGGACGGTGCCCGGCGTGTCGAGCTCGACCTGCTGGACCTCGGCGGCCATGCGGCCGAGGACCTGGGCCTGGCGGTGGACGCGGGCTGTGCGGCCTACATCATGTACACCTCCGGCTCCACCGGCACGCCGAAGGGCGTGCAGGTGCCACACCGGGCCATCGTGCGCCTGGCGATCAACAACGGTTTCGCCGATTTCAACAGCCAGGACCGGGTGGCCTTCGCCTCCAACCCGGCGTTCGACGCCAGCACCCTGGAAGTCTGGGCGCCGCTGCTCAACGGCGGCGCGGTGGTGGTGATCGACCAGGACCAGGTGCTGTCGCGCCAGGCCCTGCGCGAGGTGCTGCTGGCGCAGGGCGTGACGGTGCTGTGGCTGACGGCGGGGCTGTTCCATCAGTTCGCCGACGACCTGTTGCCGGCGTTCCGCAGGCTGCGCTACCTGATGGTGGGCGGCGATGTGCTGGACCCGGCGGTGATCGCCCGGGTACTGCGCAACGGTGCGCCGCAGCATCTGCTCAACGGTTACGGGCCGACCGAGGCCACCACCTTCAGCACCACCCATGAAATCACCCAGGTGGGCGAGGGCAGCATTCCGATCGGTAGACCGATCGGCAATGGCCGCTGCTACGTGCTCGACGCCCGTCAGCAGTTGCTGCCGGTGGGGGCCGTGGGCGAGCTGTATATCGCCGGTGACGGTGTGGCCCTGGGCTACCTGGGCCAGCCGGAGCTGACCGCCGAGCGCTTCCTGGCCGATCCGTTCAATGGCGGCACCATGTACCGCAGTGGCGACCTGGTCTGCTGGCAGGCCGACGGCACCTTGCGCTACCTGGGCCGTGCCGACCAGCAGATCAAGCTGCGGGGCTTCCGCATCGAACTGGGTGAGATCGAGGCGCGGCTGGGCGAGTGCGCCGGCGTGCGCGACACCGCGGTGGTGGTGCGTGAGGACGCGCCGGGCGACAAGCGCCTGGTGGCGTACTTCACCACCAACGGCGTGGCGCCTGCTATCGCCGAGTTGCATGAGCGCCTGCAAGGTCAACTGCCGGACTACATGCTGCCCGCGGCCTACGTGCAGTTGGAGGCACTGCCGCTGACCGCCAACGGCAAGCTTGATCGTCGCGCGCTGCCGCAGCCGGGCAGCGATGCCGTGGTCAGCCGCACCTTCGAGGCACCGCAGGGCGCAATCGAAGTGGCCTTGGCCGCGCTCTGGGCCGAGGTGCTCAAGGTCGAGCAGGTCGGTCGTCACGACCACTTCTTCGAACTGGGCGGCCACTCGCTGCTGGCGGTAAGCCTGATCGAGCGCATGCGCAAGGCCGGCCTGAACGCCGACGTGCGCGTGCTGTTCGCCCAGCCGACGCTGGCTGCCTTGGCCGCGGCGGTGGGCAGTGGCCGCGAGATCGAAGTCCCGGCCAACCGTGTGCCCGGCAATGCCACGCACATCACGCCCGACATGCTCAGCCTGATCGCCCTCGACCAGGCCAGCATCGATCGTATCGTCGCCACGGTGCCGGGCGGCGCCGCCAACGTGCAGGAAATCTACCCGCTGGCACCGTTGCAGCAAGGCATTCTCTACCATCACCTGAGCGCCGACGAAGGTGACCCCTACCTGCTGCAATCGCGCCTGGCCTTCGACAGCCTCGAGCGCCTGCAAGCCTGGGCCGGCGCCTTGCAACAGGTGATCGACCGCCATGACATCCTGCGCACCGCGGTGCTGTGGGAAGGGCTGGCCGAGCCGGTACAGGTGGTCTGGCGCCAGGCGCGTCTGAGCCTGAGCGAAGTCGCAGACCTGGGTGAGGACGCGGTGCTCGAACGCCTGCAAGCGCGTTTCGATGCCCGTCACCAGCGCCTGGACCTGACTCAGGCGCCGTTGCTGCGCCTGGTCTACGCCCGGGATCCGCGCCAGGGCGAGTATGTGGCGCTGCTGCAGTTCCACCACCTGACCCTCGACCACGCCGCCATGGCCGTGATCGGCGAGGAGATGCAGGCACTGCTGGACGGCCACGCAGCCCAACTGCCGGCCGCCGTGCCATACCGCAACTATGTGGCCCAGGTATGCCTGGGCGATGCGCAGGCAGCCCATGAAGCGTTCTTCCGCCAGCAGCTCGGCGATGTCGAGGCGCCGACCCTGCCTTACGGCCTGGCCGATGTGCAGGGCGATGGCGGCCGTCTTGACCAGGCCGAGCAGCACCTGCCGGGCGAACTGGCGCGGGCCGTGCGTGAGCAGGCCCGGCAGCGCGGGGTCAGCGCCGCGAGCCTGATGCACCTGGCCTGGGCCCGGGTGGTCGGGGTACTGGCCGGTCGCCACGACGTGGTGTTCGGCACCGTGCTGATGGGCCGCCTGCAAGGCGGCGAGGGCGCCGACCGGGCCCTGGGCATGTTCATCAACACCTTGCCGCTGCGGGTGGACGTGGCGTTGCCGGTGGCGCAGGCGCTGCAACTCACCCACCAGCGGCTGTCGGCGCTGCTCGGCCATGAGCATGCACCGCTGGCCCTGGCCCAGCGCTGCAGCGGCGTGGCCAGCACGGCGCCGCTGTTCAGCGCCTTGCTCAACTACCGCCACAGTGCCGGCCCGGCCGCTCGTGACGGCGAGGGTATCTGGCAAGGCGTGCGCCTGCTGGGTGGCGAGGAGCGCAGCAACTACCCGTTGACCCTGAGCGTCGATGACCTTGGCGAGGGTTTCAGCCTCAGCGTGCTGGCGGTCGAAGGCATTCAGGCCGGGCAAGTGGCGCAGTGGATGGTCGCGGCCTTGGCGCAGTTGCTGCACAGCCTGGAACAGGCTCCGGAACAAGCGTTCGACCACGCGCCGCTGCTGGATGAGGTATCGGCTCGGCAGGTATTGGTGGACTTCAATGCCACGGCCGTTCACTACCCCAAAGGGCAGACCGTGCAGGCGATGGTCGAGGCCCAGGCGCCTGAGGCGCTGGCCGTGGTGCAGGGCGAGCAGCGCCTGAGCTATGGCGAGCTGAACCAGCGCGCCAACCGCCTGGCCCATTACCTGATCCGTCGTGGCGTGGCTTGTGGCGACCGCGTGGCGCTGTGCCTGGAGCGCGGCCCGCAACGACTGGTCGGCATGCTCGCCGTGCTGAAAGCCGGCGCAGCCTATGTGCCGGTCGACCCGGCTTATCCGGCGCAGCGGATTGCCTACCTGCTCAGCGACAGCGCCCCGGCGCTGGTGCTGGTGGAGGCGGCCACCGCCGGCCTGGTGGGCGAGGTCGCCAGTGTCGCGCTGGATGGCGATGCATGGCGCGGCGAGCCGGACACCAACCCGGTCGTCGAGGGGCTGGACGACCAGCAACTGGCCTATGTGATCTACACCTCCGGTTCCACCGGCCAGCCGAAAGGCGTGATGGTCGAGCATCACACGTTGGCCAACCTGGTGCACTGGCACGGCGCCGCCTTCGAACTGGGCGCAGGGGCGCACACCTCCAGCGTCGCCGGCTTCGGCTTCGACGCCATGGCCTGGGAAGCCTGGCCGGCCCTGTGCGTCGGCGCGACCCTGCACCTGCCGCCGGCGGCCATTGCCGGCGAGCACGTCGATGAACTG
>NZ_VWXI01000015.1 GCF_011752525.1 Pantoea sp. Cy-639
CACCAGGCTGGCAGCCTCACGCTTGAAGGCTGGGGTGAAAGTACGTCGTTGTCTGCTCATTGAACACCTCTGTGTGGCGATCATCTTCGCCTAAAAAGGTGTCCGGGGTTAGTAGACCACTACACAGACGCTCAGAAAATCAAAAGGTTAGCTTCATAGGCCTCATTTTTGAAAGGGTTTAGCGATTTTTTGGCGATGATAAATCACGTCACAATTGAGATAGATAATCATTTATAGGTGACAATGTGTTGTGAGGGTGACAACCAGAGTGTAAACTGAGCGTCAGACCAAACCACAGCTTCACAAGCTTCACGAGGAGAAAAATGAGCGTATTGCTAAAGAATGCACCGGTCTATTACGCCTTAGCCCAGGCGAAATTCAATCCCGTTGCGGCTATGGCAAAATTCTCAACCGATATTCAGGAGGTGATGCGTCGCGTCGGATATACTGTTTTCGAAGTCGAAGATACACAGAGTGTTGACTACGGAAATACGCATGACGGCGAGAGCGTTAAACCTGTTGTTTCGACCACAACAAACTGGTTTTTCACAACCTCGGATCGTAGCTGTGGTTATGTGCTCGGACAAGATTTTCTGACCTTTCAATCCACAAAATACCTCGATAGAGAGCAGTTCTTTCGGGCTTTGTGTGACGGGCTGAAGATCGTGCATGAGGTAGTACAGTTGGAGCGAATTTTTCGATTAGGGATTCGCTATTTGAACGCTGTAATACCTGATGAAGGTGAGAAAGTTGATCAATATCTCAACCCGAGCATTCAGGGCGTGAATTTTGGCCTTCCGATACTTGGAGGCCTCTGGGAAGCTGGCTACAGAACCGAAAGCGGCGGTCTACTAATCGCTAAAGTCTATCAGGCGCCGAATGCACCTTTGGGCTTCCCGCAGGATCTCGTCCCACGCTCTGTTCAGCTGATGCCGAGATTCAATAGAGAAGAATCGTTTGCGCATGCTGTCCTTGATATGGATCTCTTCGTCGAAGAAACCATGCCTCTTGACACCGCTACGATTTATGAAAGGCTACTGAGTTTTCATGGGGATTTGGCTAAGTGCTTCCACGCCATTGCAACGCCTCATGCATTTGCTCGATGGGAATAGGAGGAGGTTATGTACGGGATTACAGGCTTTACCACTTATAGAAGCAGTGGGACTGGAGGTGTTGCGCGAGCAGCACGTACCGCAGCAATTGTCATTGCTTTTTTCCTAGGAACTGGCAGTGTCCAAGCGGCTCCAGGTGTTGAGCGGCTTAACTCATATTTCAAGCCGAAGCAGGAGACAAAATTTACCGTCGCTGAGAAAGGACAACTGAAGGTAGTAAACCTAGATTTCCGAGGTCCAAACGAGCATTTGGACAATATCAAGTCAGTGCTCAATCTGCCTGTTTCCGAGATGGCCTCGCTGTTTGGCGTAACTAGACAGTCAATCTATAAATGGACTGGAAATCAGGCCACCCCTGATGATGAAAACCTTGCTAAAATCGCAGAGCTGAGCCAGCTGGCAGACCTGTTCAAGGAGGCCCAGGTTTCGCGGCCGTTGGACATGGTCAAGATGAAGGCGTTTCAAGGGAAGTCTGTACTCGACCTGTTCAAGGGTGGCGAGCCATTCATGCACTTGGCTACAGTTTTGGTCAAGGAGTCTAGGATCGCGGATGAATCGTACGCAAGATCTGGGCTATCTCAGTTGAAAACCGCAAAAACTGACGGTTGGAAATCTTCGATTTCGATTCCGTTTTCCAATGAAGCCTGAGTGAGATTTTCAGATTGATCGACCGCAATACAACATGGCGACAAGGAAGCCTGCTCAAGCGTGACGAGTTCGCCATGTTGGGTCTCGAGGGGGGTGATGACACGTGCGCTGTTGTCATCTCCCACGATTGCGACATCCCACAGGATAAAGAGTCCTATCTGGAGGTGATCGTCGGTCAAAAGGTCAAGAAAGATAAAAACTTTTGTAGCGCGAAGAACGTGCGGCGTCTTCATGCCCGTTTTTTTGCACAAAACGACGATGAGTTTTACGTCGATCTTTCCTTCCAGAATCGCCAAATCATCCCGCGCAGCGACTTCGCCAAGCTTTCAGGTCCATGCGACTCTGCTCGCATCACAGAAGCTGACAAGCGGACTTTGAAGCAGTGGCTAAGCGTGCGTTATGGCCGCCCGGCCTATCCGAATGCGTTTGAAAACAGGTTGCAACGTGAGTGCCGGAAGAGGGTCAGCGTTGAAAAGGGTATAGCTGAGGCCGTTTCAAAGCGCTCTGAGCACATCAAAGCTCTGTTCTTTAACCTCGCGGACGAGAGAGAGCTAGAGCTTGATGAGGGTACTCCTTATAACCTGAGCGTCTATGTGGTCTACGATCAGGAAAATGGTGCGGTCGAGGCGCGCAAAGAGGCTGAGGTTCTGGCGGAAGAAATTTTCACTCTCCTTCGTAAGGTATATGGTCCTCCAGAGGATGCATTAGATATATGTGTTGAGTCGTGCATAGCGCTTGCGGACACAAATCTATCTTTGGCTGACTTGATGAAGATCGATCAGTGGCGCCTCGAATGGGTAAGCCTATACGAAGATAGCCCAGATTTTCTTCCCTTGGGACGCCCATGATCCCAAGTGAGTTGAAACTCACGACTCGGCTGATGGAGATCAAGGCATGATGGTGCCACCGAGGCAGCCAGCTGAAGGTGCTCTGTCAGCTCGTGCTTTGATGTCAAAAATCTGGTCGGATTGCTAAGAAATCATAGCCTCGCCGTGTTCAGTCGTAGTACCTCTGCGAGCAGCAGATATGGGCAAGCAGCCGCTTGCGACCCATCAGTTTCGACCTTAGCCCTAGTTGAAGTTGGAAATCGGCTCACCAGAACATTCACCTGGTTTTGACAAAGAATCGAGCTAACAGGGTCGATCCATCGAGCCGTGCAACAGGAACTACGCTGCAGAATATTAACCGTAGCTGCCTCTCGAAAGAACTCACTCGCAAGAGACCGCTGTTATTCATGCCATTCTTCAACGTTGTGCGGCGTGATGTATTTTAAATCATCGCTCATCGCAATATCGTAAGCGCTTGCGAGATTAGCAATCTGCACCCCTATAGACTTTCTGAGCGTTGCCAGTGCATCACTAAATTGCCGCCACTCTAGGTTGCCTGAATCGCACCGCAATGTCCTAAGGTCGGATGACTCAACTGTCTTGAAGAACGACAAAATTGTCTTGGTCATCGATAGCAATATCCCATCCAGCGGTGTTCCATCTTGAAGTTCACCGCGAATGCTGGTGAATCGATAGCGAAGTTCGTCCAACGATTGCCGGACACGGTCAGGGAATTCAGCATCAAAGGTGACCCAAAGCGCCCGGCGATCTTCCATTGAAGCAATGATTTGCTTTGCAATTTGCGGTTCCATACGACCAGAACGCAACAATTCAAGGCTGCGCGAATATCCTTCTGTTCGAATCTCCGAGACCATCTCCTCATGGTCGGCCTTCCATTTTCTTAGCTGTACGTCGGAATATCCACACTCATCGCTGTCGATGATGACGCCACACTCCCTGCATAACCAGATAGCGTTTTCTATCGACTTACGCTCTTCAGCGGACTGCGATGGCTTGTAGCGAGGCCCCAGCTTGGATGCCGCATGAATGTGCGCAGCATGACCCGTAGTCAATGCTTTAGTTGAGACAGAAGACGGACCTACGGTGAGCTTTAGACAATTTGGATTGGAGCAAAAGTAAGCAGCCCGGAGGGCAAGAGTTTTTTTGGTGCCTGGGCTGAAGTCGTCTCTCTTGGTCATTATTAGGCTTCCTGCAAACATGTGTCGTCGTGATCAGAGAGGATACCCTTTGTTCATTGAAAATCCACCGCTTACACGGGCCTCACCTTGCGCTGATTTGGGGATAGACCACGCCTTGCAATGAAATTTCGGCCAGCCGCTGTGAGTCAAAGGTGGTCATTTAGAAGTATCTACAAGCTAACGAGCAACTAGTGGTCAGTAAGTACTTCCGCCGCCAACACCGAAGCTCTCATTTGAGAATCCGTTACAGACTGAAACAGAGACTCAGCAATCAGACGGAACCGTTCCACTTTGATGGTAGGTGCTCCGCTATTCTAAGCTTCGTGATAGCGGCGCATTGCCTCAACCGCCTCTGTGTAGGCAGGGTAATTGGGCGATAGGATCTCGGTCGATTTGGACATAAGGTCTCCGCCGTTAGTTTTATTGAGTCGGGCAGCCTCGCTATTTCCAGAAGCTGGAAAGCTCATGCCGCGTAGTAAAGGAGTCTGCCAACAAGCTAGGCCCCTCGACCCCTCTGGTGGCGTCTCAAGGGCTTAGCTCAAGCAGCTCGCGAGCTTAACCCTGTTCTAAGAAGGATCCTAAAAGCTTAGCCCGCTAGCGTCACCCCTTGGAAAAACTGATCGCTAGCTATGTCCACCTTGCCAAAGGTTAATCGTGGCTATGGGGCGAAAGCCCTCGGTTAAACATTGCAAGGGAGGCAGTTAACGGTCCCCCTGCTATCCGTGCTGGCCGTTCTATCCTACGGCTCCGCTGCATTCTCGGTTTGATCCAAATCATTACCGGTCTGGAGATTTGACACTCGTATCCGCGACGGCCAGCAACCCCTCCAATGCTTCTACAAGCTTGGCCACTGCAGGTTCATATGCAGGAGCAAGCTCCAAGAGCTCATCAATTTTCCGGCCTAGTGTCGTACGGGGAACCGAGTAGCGTACAGGGTCGGGGTCAACTTGCAAAAATGTGCATATTTTATGCAGATTTTTGCCGACACTGCCCATCTGTCCTCTTTCATATCGAGAGACCTGTGAATGATCAACGCCCACTGCGCGACCTACTTCCACCAATGAAAGGTCCTTGTCCATGCGTGCCTGGCGGAGTTGACTGCCAAGAGCTGTGGCGTCCAGCGGAGAGTTGAATTTTTTACGCATAATGTGCAATATGTTTGCACATTTTGGCACTAAAGGCGAGAACCGTGGCGGTTTACGTGGATTCGGAAGAAATCCTTTGGCGAGGAAAGCTCTGGTGCCACTTGGCAGCAGATACCCTGGACGAACTCCATACATTCGCGTCCAAACTAGGCTTGCGCAGAAGCTGGTTCCAGTCGCACGGTTATCCTCACTACGATGTAACCGTTTCGGTACGTCAGCGCGCTCTGCAGCTGGGGGCCATTGATGCCGATCGCGAGACCATCGTAGATCGCTGCAAAAAGCTCAAAACGGAGCTGCGTCAACAGGAGCAGCTTCAGCAGCCGCTAGCCTTCGCGTAAAAGTTCAGAACCATAATCAGGGAGGATTTATGGCACCAGCACCCCAGCCGCGGCCCGACGCGCTCACCGTAGGCAAGTACATGCTCAAAGCTCGGGAGAGCATGCGTTTCAGTGATGACGCCGACAGCCTACAGTACATTCGTTTTGGATACTTTGGTGAGATCGGCGGACTGCTTTCTGCGGTAAAGAAAGCTGGGCGTGACAGCCTGAAGGCCGCGGATAGCCAACAGGCAGCCGAAGAGCTCGGCGATGCGCTGTGGTATCTGACTATCGCCGCGCACCTTCTGAAAATCACCGCAGACGCCCTGGGAGCCCAGTGCATCCTGGTTTTGCGTCAGGACTTCGGTGAAAACGTTAAAGCCCCGGCGCCGCCAATCACTTTCCGTCAGATAGACGGTCTTATCGAATCACAGCGAGATGAGGATACAATCCCTCGCCCAACGCAGTTGGGTAAGCTCGCGCTGAGTGCCGGCGTGTTGGCCGAGATGTCACACGCCAGCCTGGACGCAATGGCCGCCCCGTCTCGAGAAGCCTATTTCGGGAAGCTTCTGTCTGAACTCGCCAAGACCTGTGCGAGCTTCAACCTGAGTCTCGAGGACATCGCGCAGGGAAATCTTGAGAAGACAGCGAGTCGATGGCCAAGCACCAAAACGCGTGACTTCCCGCTGTTCGATGATGGTTTCCCGGAACACGAGCAGTTCGAGCGGGAGTTCACGATCGAATTCATCGAACGCGGCGAGGGGCAGAACAGGCACGTGGTGCAGCGTTTGAACGGGGTCTACATCGGCGACCGGCTCACCGACAACAGCAACGAGTCAGATGACTATCGCTTCCATGACGTATTCCACCTGGCCTACGTTGCCCATCTTGGATGGTCGCCGGTGCTGCGATCGCTGCTCAAACGCAAACGGAAATCCAACCCCGCCAAGGACGAGAACGATGACGGCGCACGCGCAGCCATCATCGAGGAAGGCATTGCCACCTGGATTTTCGACCACGCCAAGAAGTACGGCTACTACGAAGGAACTGAGCCCGGGCGCCTCGACTACGGTCTACTCAAACAGATTGAGGGCATGGTCAAGGGCTACGAGGTTGAGCAATGCAAGCTGTGGCAGTGGGAGCTTGCCATTCTCGACGGATTCAAGATGTTCCGCGAACTGCGCGCACATCGTGGAGGCTCCGTCATGGTGAACATCACTGAAGGGTCACTGACCTTTCAAAAGCCCGTTAATGAGGCCGAAGCGAAATGACCCCTACCACCTTTGTGAAGGCCTTGGCTGAATTCAGCCTGGATAATGTATTCAATCCGTACGCAGACACTTGCTCTGTACACGATCGCGCCGGCGCGGCCGCATCGCGCCGCAAAAACCTGCGGAGCTACCTGCAGGCCGTCTCGGACCTCGGGGCTGATACCATTTGGATGGGACGTGATCTGGGCTATCGCGGTGGCCGCCGCACAGGCTTGGCCCTGACCGACGAATACCACTTATCCGAGATGACCCGTGTGTATCCAGGTTGCGAGTCGCAGCAGGCTACCCGCGGCCCTGCAATTGCCGAACGAACCGCCGCAGAGATCTGGGGCATTCTAAAAGCTGTGGATGTACCGCCGCTTCTGTGGAACGTATTCCCCTTCCATCCCCATGAGCCAGGCAATCCATTCACCAACCGCAAGTTCACCGCCAGAGAGCTCGCGTTGGTGGATGAGCTGAACAACGAGCTCTTCAGCTGGCTGAGGATCCGAAAGATCATTGCTATCGGTCAGGACGCCGGCCACTACGCGGCGCGCTTCGGCCTGCCAGTGGAAACCATTCGACATCCTAGCTACGGCGGCGTGCGCGATTTCCGCGCAGGAATGTCGAGGCTCTATAACCTCCACATCCAACCGCCCCAAGCCAGTCGGCAAGCGTCACTCCTGTAAGAAAACCGTTCAGGCCGGCAGCGACGCCAGGAGGTCCTTGGTGACCGCAACCTTCCCAAAGGTCTCTGTATCCAGGTATGCGTGCGTAGCAATGCAGGTAAGCGTTCCGCACTCATATTTGGACTCTCGGCCCACAAAGGAATGAAGCTGACTCAAGCCCACCAGGTTACCCAGAGCACGCTGGCAGTACCACTGGGATCGGTAGATTGCCGTTAAATCCAGCTTGCCGCCTGTAATCTTGAAACTCAGATGACTCAAGCACGGCACATTGAGAGCCTTGGCGTCTCGGGTCGGATCAAATATCGGCAGCTCGTGACCATGCCCTTCCAGCGGTGGAGCCAAATCAGCTTCAGGATCGCTGACACTCACTTCAAACGCGGCCTGATACTTGGTACCGGTATGAGTTTGTAGCAGACGCTCAATCAGATCATCTAGTGGGTTAATGGTCCCTGCGCTATTCGTGCGCGAACGACTCATCATGCGCTGAGCATAAGTCCCCCAGGAACTGCGCTTCTTTCCCTTGGCTAACAAAGCCAGATAATTCGTGTAGAGCTCGGGGCGCTCAAAACGCCTCGCCAAGCCGTTCGGGAAAATGGTGCTCGCGACCGTCTCGACGCTCAGATCCGACCGCTCATTGCGCAGCGCTACATCCACCGCTTGAATGATCGTCAGATCGTCCTTGGCGAGTTTCTGTGGAGTGCTGATTTCCAGAATCAGGTTCCGATCAATCCGCTTCTTGCAGCCGGCAAGATGGCGCGCCGCCATCAGCCAAGCCTGCCCTAAACGCTCACTAACGATCAGCTTTGCCATTCTCAACTCCAAAGGCACATTCGGCATGCGCGCTTACATAGGCGCCTGATACCCAGGCGTGTCCATCGACGCCCCACTGAGGGCCCCAGCTATTGCGCACGTAGAACCATGGCGCACTACTTCCTTCCTCGTGTCCCACCCCAATGGCCACCACAGCGTGCAGAAGCCCAGCCATAACCTGGTCGCTGAAAGGGATCACACCACCTTCTGGCTTGAAGAACTCGCGAGTCACTCGCACCCCCAACCCGATTGGCTGACCAGCGGTAATCAGGCAAGCGATATCGGTAGGGTCAGCTGAGACTCGCTGCAGGACCTGCCCGTAATGCTTTAGACCCGAGGGCAGAGGCGAGATCGGATGCGAAGGTTCCTCGATGCAGTATGGGAAAGCGACTTCCTCGGGTTGCCCGGCGCGTGAAGCCTCTTGCATCGCATCAAAAGTGACACCACCACCGGGCACCCATGCGGGGCTCAAAATGGCAGCGGCTCGATAGAGAAACTCTGGACTAAGGTCGGCTGGAGCTTCTGGCCGATTGAGATCGGACAATGCAAAGGCGAGACAGGTGGGGCGACGCCCCTGCGGCCTTGCTGGCGAGCTGTAGCCGTCCAGTAAAACTTTTCGGACTATCACGACTGACCGCCCTCGAGTAGCTGCTTACGCGATTGAGGGGTCAGCCCTAGATCCAGCGACTCAAACTGAGCACTGGTCTTGTAAGAGTCGCTTGGAGGACTTGATGCATCCCACGATGCGCGCTCGGAAAGCTGCACACTTACAGGCCTCTCGCTGGTCGCACGCCCACCTGTGAGCACATAGTCCATCGTGCCTGGTCCACCGAACGTCAAAACCCCATCGGCTGCAGGTGACGACGGCACCGTGAGGGGCTCAAGGTTGAAGCCCTCCGTCGCCAACGCATCCAACGAATCCGCTTCCCAGAGGAACCCAGACGATGCCCGGCTAGGCAGCCGTATAACGAGCTGATCATCCGAGCGTGGCTCAAGGATCGAGGTTCGATCATCGCTGTCCAGCAGCCAAACGTCCTTTCGAGCATCAGTCAAACGGTCACCGAGCAACGACCTTTTGATCATCGCCGGTGTAGTCCGCAGCATCTGATGAACTTGATCAGGGCTCATGACATTATGGCGACTGAGCGACCAAGCCGCAGCTTCGTAACTGATTCCCATTCGCAGGGCAAGCTGATACAGGATTTCTGGATGAAACAGCTGCGCCTTCGTCCACTGCTTGCGCTGCATTATTTTGACGATCAACTTGCGGGGAGCAAGCAGGTTGAAAGCAAACTGGTCGGCTTCTTGCTCGACCAGACCGCCCTTGGAGCCGTAGTAAATGTGCTCATCCGCGGCGCTGCCGTGGCCCATGAAAAAATGGCCCAGCTCGTGAGCACAGGTCATATGAACCAGTCCGGCCGGCCGGTCCATGTTCACGAGGATTCCAGGTGCTTCGTCACCCAGAAATGCCCCTAGCAGCTTCTGCATGGGGCGCAGCATGACCATCACCCCAGAATCAGCTGCGATTTGGAAAGGGTCGATCCGCGTATACCCGTCTTGCTCGATACGCTCCATCGCACCGGTGTCATCGATGACTTCGGCTGCACGCTGCACAGCTCGCAAAACTATATCGCGGTAACCCATTCACTATCCCTTGTGCTTGAGGAACTCGGCGAAGCGAGCTACCTCATCAATATCCTGCTGCGAAAGCCCATGCACGGCTCTCGCCAAAAATGCGAGCTGGGCCGGGCCGGAAGGCATCGGGTCCCGACCGGTCGCCAAGTATTCCATCGACTTACGATAGAGCTTGGCCAGCTTGCCCAACTCGACGGCTTCAACCTTTCGATTGCCAGACTCAATATTGGTCACCGCTGGTCGAGAGAGGCCGAGAGCCTGCGCAACCTCGTCTTGGGAAAGCCCAACATATTCACGCGCATCACGAAGCCGTTCAGCTAGACGCAGCCTGTCCTGGTCTTCCAGTGGCGAACTAGTCATGCCCCTGAGCCTTTAAATGCTGCAGGATCCCAGCCCCAACCAAACGGATGAACTGTTCCTTGCTCTCGTATCCGCCATTTCGAATCACGACCTCAACAGGGATCTTAACCTTCAGCATTTTTCCAATGTCTACCAGCGCGTCGACCGCCATAATTGATTCCATTGGCGCGCCCAATTGGTCAACAGACAGCGGATCCTCTACGATTTCGAGTGCCCGTTTGTCCCAAAACTTGCCGAGAGCGCTCTCGATTTCGTCCTTGTTATCCATACCTTCACCGTAAGAAAATCGTACATTGATCGTTCGAATTTAGTCCGGGACCTATAATCATGCAAGCCGTTTTTTGATCACAAACAACGCAGCAGGCCACAGAATCAATATCATACTGACATCATTAAGGTATAGGCCTCTCCTCAACATATGATCCAATAAGAGTACGGTGCTGCGCTCAATGTACTCGGCGTGCCCGATATGTTCTCTCCGTGACTGGTCGATGTCGGGCTATCAGCCGCTTAAAAAAACGGCCGGCAACCTGCGTTGCCAGCCACACCGCCAATCATCGGAGGCCACTCCTCATACATGACTTGGGGATCAGAACAGGGGCAGGGTGTAGCTTATGATCAGCCTGTTCTCATCGATGTCGCGCTGGTAGTTCGAGCGCAGCGCGGCGTTACGCCACAGCACGTTGACGTTTTTCAGGGGGCCTGACTGAATGGTGTATTCCAGATCGGTGTCCCGCTCCCATTCACGCCCCTCGCCAGCGAAGGTAACCGGATTGGCGTGATCAGCATGGTTGTGCCGTGTCGAGAAGGTCAGGCCGGGTACGCCCAGAACGGCAAAGTCATAGGCATAGCTAAGTTGCCAGGTCCGCTCACCCGTCTCCGACCTGGCGACCTCGGTCATCGTCGGCACGGTAACCGCGCTCACCTCGACCCTGGCGGTCTGGCCTTCTTTCGCACAGAACATTTTGCTCTCGCTACCTTTATCACCGCGTCCAGACGTCGAGTCAGCGTTGATTTAAGATGACCCATTCATGTGCTAGGGCACGATGTGCTTGCAGGAGAGGGAACCGAGGCTGATGTGGGGATATGTTGCGCTCTATGTGCTGTTCGCAGCGGGCGTTTATTGGTTGGATCGTAGTATCCATCGGCCGCTATTTGTCCGAACTAAGAACCGGCACTTTCGCTGGAAGATGAATTTCAGCGTCAAAGGCTGGGGCGTTGACGAGTATCTGGGCGCGCTGGTCACGACGTGTTTGGTTGTCTTGCTAGTCATGATGATGTTTCAGTGGCTGGGCAGCACGGTCAATAAATCGTTGGCGAAATGGCTGTTTGCGTTGCTTAGCCTGGGGTCAACAGTGCTGGCTGTGCGCTTGCTACGGCTGGTAGAGCGCTATGCACGGCACAAGGGTTGGTTGACGGTACTGGCCGCATTGCTGACAGTAGCGGCGGGGCTCGTAGCCAGCGCACAAGCTGACGCTTTTATCCTCGGGCAGACGCGTATCGAGCCAGGGCAGTTTCCCGGTGCACAGAAAACCCTGACATTCATCTATTTGGTTTACATCTGGTACTGGGCAACGAGCTTGCTGATGCCGATGGTGATGTTGATCGGTGCGTTGGTGTTCGGCATGACGGCGCCGACTTTCAGGCAGCAGATGAGGCGTAATCGCGCCACCGCTATTTGTTGGGATTTATTCGTACCCAGCTCAGCCTGGCGAAGGCGCCGGTGGCTGCATGGATCGTGCGTGATGGGGGTGATCTATACCGCCGTGATTCTTCTGTCGTTTTCAGAAGTGGTCAACAGCAAGTTACGGTGGGTTTCGCACGAGTCATTGGTGTATGCGTCCTTCCACCTCGGGCCTGAGGACTGTGCTATGACCGGGTTACCTGTTGGCACACGACTGGCGCTGTTGGCTAAGGGAGGGGTGGTGGTCGCTGAACCCGCAGAGGGAGTTTATCGCTACAGGGAGCAGACATGCTCATTGCAGTCGCTCGAGCAAGTAGAGGCGACGCGAGATCAACGAATCAGAGAGGCCAGGGCTAGCGATTTCTACTTTTGATAGGCATTGCTGATTTGTCGGCTCAAAACGCCAGTTTGTATCTGATCATCAGCCGCGTACCGGCCAAGCAAGGGTGCAAGACGTTGTAGGTAAACTCCTTACTCACGGCGGACCTCGCGCAGACAGTGGATCATCTGGCTGGAGTAATTTCGGTGTTCGTGATCAAACACACAGACATGGTCATGGCTAGAAAATCAGCCTGAAATGATGTGCTCCGACAGTATTGTCGCTGTATGGGACGGCTCGTGAGCTATGAACTCGTTTGCTGCAGCCACTTGTCCCTTGCTCGACCTTCCCGGCGTCATCCTCGTCAGCCCTCAAAGCCCCGCCGTTTCTGGTTGAGACAGTTTTTCATCTTTGGGGCATGTCTCTGAAGCAGCATTTGGGGCGATTGCGACAGTTTTGCGCTTTCTCAAAAACGAGCTGGAAGCCTCTGAACACGGGAGCCCTCTGAGACAGATTTTTAATCTTCAAGATCACTGCATGCACAGCCCCTGGTCATCCAGGGGCTTTTTGTTTTCAGGATTCAGCCTGCCGTGGGAACGCTGGCCGATGATAGGAACACGTTGTTTACCTCGAACAGCATCCCGAGAAGCTGACCTGCCACGTTTTGTGAACGCCATTGCACGTTCATCGTTATAGGAAATTTCTGTAGTCAGGATCCGGCATGGATCAATGTTTTCCCCCGGTGTTTGCCCTAACGTCCCCCGACCCATCAGTCATCAAGGACGACACGCAATGCAGACGCTGCAACGAAAGCACGATATCCAGCCTTTGGAAGACGCTGAAATGACCCTCCTGGTCAATGGCTTGCCGGCAGTGGCCAGCGCAGGTGAAACCGTCCTCAGCGTGCTCAACGCGGTTGGCCTGCGCCAGGTGGCACGCAATGACCATGGGCAACTCAGCGGTGCCTACTGTGGCATGGGCGTCTGTCATTGCTGCCTGGTCCAGATCGATGGCCGGCCCAAGCGGCGGGCCTGCCAGACCGTGGTGCGGCCTGGCATGCGCATCGAGACCGAGGTGAACCGCGTTCAAGAGGAGGCCCGCTCATGAGCCTTCGTCCAGTAATCGTTGGTGGCGGCTCGGCCGGCATGGGCGCGGCCATCGAGCTGGCCGAGCATGGCGTCGATTGCCTGCTGTTCGACGAGGCCTCTCGTGCGGGGGGCGTGGTCTATCGCGGACCGTTGCGCGCCGGTGTCGACCTGGGCTATCTCGGGCCACGCTATATCAAGGCGTTGAACAAGCTGCACGAGGATTTCGCGGCCAGTGCCGGGCATGTCGACCTGCGCCTGAACCACCGTGTGGTCGGTGGTGACGATCAGCGCCTGATGGTGCTCGACGACGACGAAAAACTGCATGAGATCGACTACTCGCACCTGTTGCTGGCCGCTGGCTGTCACGAGCGCAACGTGCCATTCCCAGGTTGGACACTGCCCGGGGTGATCTTGCTTGGTGGCCTGCAACTGCAGATCAAGAGCGGCGTGGTCAAGCCGCTGGGCAGCACGTTGATCGCCGGCACCGGGCCGTTGCTGCCATTGGTGGCCTGTCAGCTGCACGCCGCTGGCGCCAAGGTGGCAGGTGTCTACGAGGCGTGTGCGTTCAACCGTATCGCCAAGGAAAGCCTGGCCTTGATGAACAAGCCGCAGCTGTTCCTCGATGGCCTGAGCATGCTCGCCTACATGAAGCTCAACGGCATCCCCATGCACTACGGCTGGGGGGTGGTGGCGGCCAGCGGCGACGGCGAGCTGAGCGAGGTCAGCGTCGCGCCCTATACCCAGGACTGGAAGCCGGACATGACCCGCATCCAGCGTGAATCGGTACAGACCCTGGCAGTGGGCTATGGCTTCATCCCGCGCACCCAACTCAGCCAGCAACTGGGGCTGGCCCATGGTTTCAGCGAAGATGGCTACCTGCGCGCCGAATGCAACGTATGGCAGCAAAGCAGTCGTCCGAATGTCCACCTGGCCGGCGACATGGCTGGTATTCGCGGTGGCGAGGCGGCGATGCTGACCGGGCGCATCGCGGCGGTGTCGATGCTCCAGCAGATGGGCAAGCTCGATGCCGAGCGGGCCATCGAGCGCCGTGAGCGCTACCTGGGCAAGCTGGCGGCCATCAAGCGCTTCCGCTCTGGTGTCGAGCGTTACACCGCCCGTGGCGCCGCGCAGGTCGACCTGCCGCAGGCCGACACGGTGATCTGCCGTTGCGAGCATGTCACCCGCGAGCAGATCGACCTGGCCCTGGAGCAGGGCGTCGAGGACATGGCCAGCCTGAAGATGCGTACCCGGGTGAGCATGGGCGACTGCCAGGGCCGCATGTGCGTCGGTTACTGCAGCGACCGTCTGCGCAGTGCCACCGGGCGCAAGGATGTGGGCTGGCTGCGGCCGCGCTTCCCGGTCGACCCGATTCCGTTTTCCGCGTTCGAGCAACTGGCCACGGAGGCCTGACCATGAAAAAACACTACGACATCATCATCGCCGGTGGCGGGGTGATCGGCGCTTCCTGCGCCTACCAGCTGTCCAAGCGCAAGAACCTGAAGATCGCCCTGATCGACTGCAAGCGTCCAGGCAATGCCACCCGCGCCTCGGCCGGTGGCTTGTGGGCGATCGGCGAGTCGGTGGGGCTCGGATGCGGGGTGATCTTCTTCCGCATGATGTCCTCGCGCAGCAAGCGTGAAGCCAATGGTGCGGCGGTGGTGGTCGATTCGAGCACGCCGCATATCCTGCCGGAGTGCTTCTTCGACTTCGCCCTGCAGTCCAACGCACTTTATCCACAGCTGCACCAGGAGTTGATCGAGCGTCATGGCATGGACTTCAAGTTCGAACGTACGGGCCTGAAGTACATCATCCAGGACGAAGAGGACCAGCTGTACGCCGAACACATCGTCAAGCAGATCCCGCACCTGGCCGACCAGGTGCGCTGGCTCGATCGCGACGCGCTGCGCGCCTCGGAGCCGGCGGTCACGCTGAAGGCCAATGGTGCGCTGGAGTTTCTCTGCGATCACCAGGTCAGCCCGTTCCGCCTGGGTGACTCGTTCATGGAGGCGGCGCGGCAGAACGGTGTCGACCTGTACCCCAACGTCAACATCACCGGGGTGCTGCACGAAGGGTCACGGATAAAGGGTGTACGCACGGCCGAGGCCGGCGAGTTCCATTGCCAGACGCTGATCAATGCGGCAGGCGCCTGGGCCGCCGAGCTGAGCGAGTGGGCGACGGGAGAGACGATTCCGGTCAAGCCAGTGAAGGGCCAGATCGTGCTCACCGAACGTCTGCCCAAGCTGCTGGATGGCTGCATCACCACCAGCGATTGCTACATGGCGCAGAAGGACAACGGCGAAATCCTGATTGGCAGTACCACGGAAGAGAAAGGCTTCGATGTCAGCAATACCTTCCCGGAGATCAATGGCCTGGTGCAGGGGGCGATACGTTGCGTGCCGCAGTTGGCGCAGGTGAACCTCAAGCGCACCTGGGCCGGGTTGCGCCCGGGTTCACCGGACGAGCTACCCATTCTCGGGCCTGTGGATAATGTCGAGGGCTATTTCAATGCCTGTGGACACTTCCGTACCGGGATCCTCACCTCGGCGATAACCGGAGTATTGCTGGACAAGGTTGTCCACAATGAAACGTTGCCGCTGGATATCACGCCATTCCTGGCATCGCGGTTCCGCGAGGGTGTGGATAAAAAACAAGCCCATGGCTGAAAGGGGCGCCGGCGAGGCTGACCCATGCACATTCTTGCAAGGGGGCAGTCTTGCCGGCGAAGCAAACGCCGTCGTGGATGACACCGGCTGTGCCGGTGTTTGGCGACGGCGTTTTTTGTGGCGTTTGGGTCAGATCTGCATCGCCTTGCCATCCACGTTCATCGCCGCCTGGCGCAGGGCCTCGGAACGGGTCGGATGCGGGTGGCAGGTGAGGGCGATGTCCTCGGCCGAGGCGCAGAACTCCATGGCCACGCAGAACTCGCCGATCATCTCGCTGACGCTCGGGCCGACCAGGTGCACACCCAGCACTTCGTCGGTGTTGGCATCGGCGATGACCTTGGCGAAGCCTTCGGTCTCATGGTTGATCTTGGCCCGGCTGTTGGCGGTGAACGGGAACTTGCCGACCTTGTAGGCACGGCCTTCGGCCTTGAGCTGCTCTTCGGTCTTGCCGACGCTGGCCAGTTCCGGGCGGGTATAGATGACGCCCGGAATCAGGTTGTAGTTGACCTCGTGGGGTTTGCCGGCAATGCGCTCGATGCACGATACCGCCTCGTCCTCGGCCTTGTGCGCGAGCATCGGGCCGGAGGTGACGTCGCCGATCACCCAGATGCCCGGGACCGTGCTGCGGTGGTGGTCGTTGGCGAGCATGCCTCGCTTGTCGGTCGCCAGGCCGACGCTTTCCAGGTTGAGCCCTTGGGTGTAGGGGCGGCGGCCGATGGCCACCAGCACGTAGTCGGCTTGCAGGGTTTCGGCAGCGCCACCGGCAGCCGGCTCCAGGGTCAGGCTGACGCTGTCGGCGCCGGTCGTGGCCTGGGTGACCTTGCTGCCCAGCTTGAAGGTCATGCCTTGCTTGGCCAGGGCTTTCTGCAGGGTCTTGGCGGTTTCTTCATCGGTGCCGGGGCAGATGCGGTCGAGGAACTCGATCACCGTGACTTCGGCACCCAGGCGACGCCACACCGATCCCAGTTCCAGGCCAATGACGCCGGCGCCAATCACCACCAGGTGCTTGGGCACCTGCGGCAGCGACAAGGCGCCGGTGGAGTCGATGATGCGTTGGTTGTCGATGGTCACGCCGGGCAGGGGAGTGGGCTCGGAGCCAGTGGCGATGACGATGTCCTTGGCCTGCAGGGTGGTCTCGCTGCCGTCCTCGGCCTTGACGATCACCTTGCCAACGCCGTCGAGGCGGCCCCAACCCTTGACCCAGTCGACCTTGTTCTTGCGGAACAGGTACTCGATGCCCTTGGTCAGGCCGGTCACGCTCTCATCCTTCTGTTTCATCATCTGTCCGAGGTTGAGGCTCGGCTTGACCTCGATGCCCAGGTGCGCGAACTCTTCGCCGCTGGCTGCCTCGTACAGTTCAGAGGCATGCAACAAAGCCTTGGAGGGCATGCAACCGACGTTCAGGCAGGTGCCGCCGAGCGTGCCGCGACCTTCTACGCAGGCCACGCTCAGGCCCAGCTGGCCGGCTCGGATCGCTGCGTTGTAGCCGCCGGGGCCGCCGCCGATGATCACCACGTCATAGGATTTCATGGGTGTGTTACTCCAAGGTGTGAGGAAGCGAAGAGGGGCACAAGGTTAGTGCGGGCGAGCGTGATTGTATACAATCTGTTGCGCAGGCCGCACCAGAGAGTGCCGACTATGGTCGCGATTCCCGGAAACTTCCTACGAATGAACTACCCTGATCCGGTGGCGTCCGAAAACTGAGGCGTGGCGTCCGGTACCTATGAAAAGGGAGGGTCATGAATGCTTGCGCAACTTCCACCCGCGTTGCAGAGCCTGCACTTACCTTTGCGCGTCAAGCTGTGGGACGGCAACCAGTTCGATCTCGGGCCTAGTCCGCAGGTCACCATCCTGGTCAAGGAGCCCCAGCTGATCACCCAGCTGACCCATCCTAATCTGGATGAACTGGGTTCAGCCTTCGTCGAGGGCAAGCTCGAGCTGGAAGGCGATATCGGCGAGGTCATTCGGGTCTGCGACGAGTTGAGCGAAGCCTTGCTCAGCGACGAAGACGAAGACCTGCCATCGCGCACCGCCCATGACAAGGCCACCGACGCCGAAGCCATCTCCTATCATTACGACCTGTCCAACGAGTTCTACCAGCTGTGGCTCGACCCGGACATGGCCTACTCCTGCGCCTATTTCAAGGAGCCGGACAACACCCTGGCCCAGGCCCAGCAGGACAAGTTCGACCACCTGTGCCGCAAGCTGCGCCTGCAGGCCGGTGACTATTTGCTCGATGTCGGTTGTGGCTGGGGCGGGCTGGCGCGATTTGCCGCTCGCGAGTACGGCGCCAAGGTCTTCGGTATCACCCTGAGCAAGGAGCAGCTCAAGCTCGGTCGCCAGCGAGTCAAGGAGGAAGGCCTTGCCGACAAGATCGACCTGCAGATCCTCGACTACCGCGACCTGCCCCAGGACGGTCGCTTCGACAAGGTGGTCAGCGTCGGCATGTTCGAACACGTCGGCCACGCCAACCTTGAGCTGTACTGCCAGAAGCTGTTCGGCGCGGTACGCGAAGGCGGCCTGGTGATGAACCATGGCATCACCGCCAAGCATGTCGATGGCCGCCCGGTCGGCCGCGGCGCTGGCGACTTCATCGACCGTTATGTCTTCCCCCATGGCGAGCTGCCGCATATCTCGATGATCACCGCGCGGATCTGCGAGGCTGGCCTGGAAGTGGTCGATGTCGAGAGCCTGCGCCTGCACTACGCCAAGACCCTCAACCACTGGAGCGAGAACCTGGAGAACCAGTTGCATCGCGCCGCCAGCCTGGTGCCGGAGAAGACCCTGCGGATCTGGCGCCTGTACCTGGCCGGCTGCGCGTACGCCTTCTCCAAGGGCTGGATCAACTTGCACCAGATCCTTGCCGTGAAACCTCATGCCGATGGGCATCACGACTTGCCCTGGACCCGTGAGGATCTCTATCGCTGACCCCGAGCCAGGCCCCTGCGACCGCTTTGCAGGGGCCACGGTTCACAGAATTGGTGAAATCAGCCTGGCGATACGCATCCCCAACTGTTGCAGACGGTGGGTGTCGCGGCTGTCCTCTGCGGTGATCTCCCTGGCCTGCTCGAAGTCGTTGACCAGCATCTGCTCGACCTGGTCGGCGAAGGCGCGGTCGACGGTCAGCAGGGTGATCTCGAAGTTGAGGCGGAAGGAACGGTTGTCCAGGTTGGCGCTACCAATGGCACTGACCTCATCGTCCACCAGCACCACCTTCTGGTGCAGGAACCCCGGCTGGTAACGGAACATGCGAACCCCCGCGCGCACCGCCTCGAAGGCGAACAGGCTGGAGGCGGCATAGACGATGCGATGATCGGGGCGGGCGGGGATCAGGATGCGCACATCGACACCGCGCAGCACCGCCAGGCGCAAGGCGGCGAAGATCGCTTCGTCGGGGATGAAGTACGGACTGGTGATCCAGACCCGACGGGTCGCCGAATGGATAGCCTCGAGAAAGAACAGTGCGCAGGTTTCCTGCGGATCCGCCGGGCCACTGGCAAGGGCCTGGCAGAGAACGCCATCGTCCGGATAGGTATCCGGCAGGATCAGCGGCGGCAGCTGGCGAGTGGCCCAGTACCAGTCCTCGGCAAACGACTCTTGCAGGCAGGCCAGTACGGGGCCGGCAACCTGCACATGGGTGTCGCGCCAGGGCGACAGCTGTGGGTTGCCACCCAGGTACTCATCGCCCACGTTGTGCCCGCCGAGAAAACCCAGCAGGCCATCGACCACCACGATCTTGCGGTGGTTGCGGAAGTTGACCTGGAAGCGGTTGAACAGGCCACGGCGGGTGGCAAAGGCTTCGATCTGCACGCCGCCCGCGCGCAGCACTTGGCTGTAGCTGGCGGGCAGTGCATGGCTGCCGACCCGGTCATAGAGCACGAACACCTTCACGCCTTCGGCTGCTTTGCGCAGCAGCAGTTGTTGCAGCTGCCTGCCCAGGGTGTCGTCGTGAATGATGAAAAACTGCACTAGCACGGCCTGCCGGGCACTCTCGATGGCGGCGAAGATGGCCTCGAAGGTGGCCTTGCCATCGATCAGCAGCTTCACTTCGTTGTTGGCCAGGCAGGGCATGCGCCCAAGCTTGGGCATTGCCCGCAGGGCGGTATAGCTTTCCGACTCTCGGGCGGTGAGCGCCTCCTCGACCCAAGGCCGCCAGTTGAGATTGGCCATGGCCACATGCATTTCCTGGTTGGCCTGGCGACGCGCCTGGATATAGGCATAGAACGAGCGAGCGCCGAAGATCAGGTAGGGGATCAGGGTGAAATAGGGAATGAACAGCAGCGACATGGCCCAGGCGATCGCACCCTGGGCGGTGCGTACGGTGAACACCGCATGCAGCGCGGCGGTGATGCCGAGCAGGTGAATCAGGCCGAGCACGTAACCGAAGAAGTAGGGGCTGTGGTAATCCATACGCATCCTGCTTGCCGAGAGTACTGCTGCTAACAGACCACGTTCGTGGGGGTGCCTGCAACCCGGAAGGGAAATTGACGTCTAACGGCACAGTCCGGCCAGAGCCGGTAAATCGAGGAGCCTTGATCCATGAAGATTCGCCTGCCATTGCTTGCCTTGGTCCTGGGGCTGGGCAGCCCGTTGGTACACGCGCAGATGTTACAACCCGGTTTGTGGGAACTGACCACCAGCAACATGCAGGTCGATGGCAAGCCACTGCCAGACTTAGGGTTCATGCTCGGCCAATTGAAGAACCTGCCGCCTGAGCAACGGGCAATGATGGAGGGTGCATTGGCCAAGCAGGGCATCAGTGTAGGCGGCAATGGCGTACGTTCATGCCTGACTCCGGAACAGGTTCGGACCAATGACATTCCGTTGCAGGACCCACAATCGGGCTGCACCCAGAAGATCACCGAGCGCAATGGCAATGTCTGGAAGTTCCAGTTCAGTTGCCCCCGGGCACAGGGTAATGGCGAGGCCACCTTCCTCAGCGACCGCGAATTCCTGACCAAGGTAGATGGCACTTTCAATGCTTCCGGGGTTCAGCAGCAGGGCAGCATGAACACCCGTGCCGTGTGGCTGGGCAATGATTGTGGCACGGTCAAACCCCGCAGTTGAGCTCACCAGCGATCACGACTGACCGCCACTGCGTCGTGGGCATGCAGGCTCTCTGCATGTTCCACGCGCACCTCGAACCCGGACACCCACTCCAGTTGGCGCAACGCCAGGTGCAGACGTCGGGCGGCATCCTCGCAAAACATCAGGTTCTGGCCATTGGCCAAGGCGAAGGCCTGCTCGTCGGCACGCTTGACGGCCGTCTGCACCGCTGTACCAAGCGCTGCTTCCGCATGGTCGATCAGGCCGATCAAGTCGAGTTCATCACCTGCCAGGCGCACACGTAGACGGGCCTGACTGCGTTGACTGTGGGGTGTTGCGACAATGCCAGCAGTGCTGCCGAGCCATTGCTGGATGGCTTGTCGGTCCAGCAATGGCTCGGCAAAGTCCCTGGCGAACTGCTCCTGGATCAACTGCCTGGCCAATGCCGCCGAACACGGGCAGGTGGAGGAGTAAGGGATGTGCACGGATAGTTCCACGTGGAACATTTCACCGTTCAACTGCGCATCGAGGGTGACGGGATAGCGCTTCCAGCCTGAGAGCGGGCTGATCAACGCAGGGCGCTTGAGCATGTGGTCGAAGCTCAGGCGCAGGTAGGCGGTATCGGAAAGACCTGCATGGCTGAGCAGGAACTGCTCCAGTGTGCGTCGCAGCAACGCCGGGCTCAGTGCCTCGTGCTCCAGCGCCTCCAATGCCAGGTACAGCCGTGACATATGAATGCCGCGGGATACACCATCATCGAGGCTGACGCCGGCGTCGGCATGGGCGCTCAAGGTCTGGCCCCCATGCTGGACCGGCAAGGCGATGCCGGACATGCCGACCCAGTCCAGTGGCAACCTGTGCTGGCTGCTTTGGGCGGCGATATCGGGAAGGCTGAAGCTGGTCATGAAATTATCCTGAATGAAAGGGTACTCACTGGCAGCCGCCGACCAGGCTGCAATGCAGGTTGAAGCGTTGACCACTGGAACTGGACAGCCGATTCACCGACGTCCAGCCGATGCGCCGGCTGTAACCCACCCAGGCTTCGCCGTCGCTGGCCAGGCCTGTGAAGAATGTCAGGGCGCCATGGCGGCTGTTGGTCTGTGCCCAGAGCCGCTTGCCTGCCACTTCGTAACCACGCAGGTAGAAGGTGCTGCCTTCGGTCCGCACGCTGTAGTAGTTGCCCTTGCCATCCTGGCAGGCCAGTAGGGTCGCGCTGCGGGTACACAGGGCAAGTTCGGTGTGCGGCATGGCGAGTAACGGCGCTGGCAGGCTGGCCAGCAACAAGACGACGATGCCAGGTATTTTCATGACGCTCTCCAGACGACCGTTCGGTCAATGCGGCTTGGCGAAATTGTATTGTTATAATATAACGTTGTGCAATGCATCGATTCGAATGCGTCTGCCCGATGAGGTCCGTCATGCCCAACCGCCTTCCCGTTACCGTGCTGTCCGGCTTTCTCGGCGCCGGCAAGAGCACGCTGCTCAACCATGTCCTGCGTAACCGCGACGACCTGCGGGTCGCCGTGATCGTCAACGACATGAGCGAAATCAACATCGACGCCAGTGAGGTCCAGCGCAACGTCAGCCTCAACCGTGGGCAAGAGAAACTGGTGGAGATGAGCAACGGCTGCATCTGCTGCACGCTGCGTGAGGACCTGCTCGAGGAGGTGGCGCGGCTGGCGCGGGAGGGACGTTTCGATTACCTGTTGATCGAGTCGACCGGCATCTCCGAACCGCTGCCGGTCGCCGAGACCTTCACCTTCCGCGATGAACAGGGGCGCAGCCTTTCCGACATGGCGCGGCTGGACACTATGGTGACGGTGGTCGATGGCTTGAACTTCCTGCGTGACTACCAGGCCGCCGACAGCCTTGCCAGCCGTGGCGAGACCCTGGGCGAGGCGGATGAGCGATCGATCAGCGACCTGTTGATCGAGCAGGTGGAGTTCGCCGATATGTTGTTGCTGAGCAAGATCGACCTGATCAGCCAGCACGAACGCGAGGAACTGACGGCCATCCTGCGCAGCCTGAACGCCCGGGCGCAGATCGTGCCGATGGTGATGGGGCAGGTGGCGCTGTCGCGTATCCTCGACACCGGCCTGTTCGATTTCGACCAGGCGGCCCAAGCGCCCGGCTGGTTGCAGGAGCTGCGCGGCGAACATGTGCCGGAAACCGAGGAATACGGCATTGCCGCTAGCACCTGGCAGGCGCGTCGACCGCTCCACCCGCAGCGTTTCTTCGACTTTATCCACACGCCGTGGAGTAACGGACGCCTGCTGCGCTCCAAGGGATTCTTCTGGTTGGCCAGCAAGTTCCAGGAGGCCGGCAGTTGGTCCCAGGCCGGCGGCATGATGCGTCATGGCCTGGCCGGGCGCTGGTGGCGCTTCGTGCCGCGGGAGCAGTGGCCGCAGGATGAAGAGAACATGGCGGCGATTCTCAAGCAGTGGACGGTGGAAACCGGCGACTGCCGGCAAGAGCTGGTATTCATCGGGCAGAACATCGACTTCGCGCAGTTATCCACAGCGCTCGATGCCTGCCTGCTCACCGAAGAGGAAATGGCCCTTGGCCCCATGGCCTGGCTGCGCCTGGCCGATCCGTTCGGCCCCTGGGATGAAGAGGCGGCGGCGTGATGCGGGCTGTGGATATCCGTCAGACCTTTGGCTGCTCGCCGCAGGTGCTGACCGACATTCTCCAGGACGGCGTCAACCTGGCCGTGTGGCAACGCCGTCTGCCAGCACAAGTGGAAGACTTCGTGGCGCTGTTGCTCAGCCTTGGCCAGCCACTGGCGGACGAGCGGGTCGTCGAGGTGGACGAGCGCCAGCCGCCATCGCTGCCAGCATTGCTGCGCGAGGCGGTGGATCTGCAGGGCTATGAGAGCTTTGTTGCCGATGTGGCCTGGTTGGTGGCGGCTTATACCTGCCTGCTCGGGGCACGGCGCATCGGGGTACGCCTGCGGGTGCTCGATGGGGCGATGTGCCCACGCTTTCATGTGGATCATGTGCCGTTGCGGCTGCTGTGTACCTACGGCGGCGTAGGGAGCGAGTGGCTGGAGGAGGGCGTGGTCGATCGTTCACGGCTGCAACATGAGCAGCCGGCTGTGGATAAGGTCCGTCGACTGGCAGCTGGCGAGGTGGCGTTGCTCAAAGGCGAGAAATGGCTTGGGAACGAGGGGGCTGGTCTTATCCACAGATCACCGTTGACGCCTGTGGGTGAGCGGCGGCTGCTGGTGAGCCTGGATTGGCTGTCTTGAGCGGGAGTGTGAACAACATTCGCCCTGCGCCCGCGCTAGACTGGCACGACTTCCCCGATTCGACGCCGACCCATGCTGCAGAATATCCCCACCCATGTGATCGCCGGCCCTTTGGGCGCCGGGAAAACCAGCCTGATTCGCCACCTGCTTGCCCAGCGCCCGGCGGATGAGCGTTGGGCCGTACTGGTCAACGAGTTCGGCCAGATCGGCCTGGATGCGGCCTTGCTGGCCCGAGATGAGGCAGGTATCGCCATCGGCGAGGTAGCGGGTGGCTGTCTGTGCTGTGTCAACGGCATGCCGTTCCAGGTTGGCCTTGGCCGCCTGCTGCGTGCGGCGCGTCCCGACCGGTTGATCATCGAACCTTCCGGACTCGGCCATCCGCTGCAACTGCTACGACAATTGGGTCAGGCGCCCTGGGCTGGGGTACTGGCGGTCCAGCCGCTGCTCATGGTGCTCGACGCCCAGGCGCTGGCGTCGGGTGAAGTGCTGGCGCAGGCGCAATGGTCGGCAGCGGTGGAAGCGGGATTACTGGTACTCAACAAATCGTCATCTGTGGATGACGCCGAACGCCTGTTGATAACCTCGCACCTTCCAGATGTTCCAGGGGTCTGGACGAACCAGGGCGCGGTCTCTTTGCGCCAGTTGCCAGGATTTTCCACAGCCAGATCTGAAGTCGAGGCTAAACCAACGGCAGTTGTGGATAAGGTCCCCCTGTCGTTGTCTGCCCTGTGGGCAAATCCTGGCGAGCCAATTTGTCAGGCACAGCAGGGGGAAGGCGGCTGGAGTGTCGGCTGGCGTTGGCATCCAAGCCAGCGCTTCGACTCCGGGCGCTTGCAAGCGTTTCTGGAAGCATGGCAATGGCGTCGGGCGAAAGGGGTTATCCACAGCGAGCAGGGGTGGCAATCGTTCAATGGACTGGAAGGCCAGTTCCCCGGCTGGCAGGCAAGTGAGTGGCGCAAGGATACGCGCCTGGAACTGATTTTCGCCGAACCGGCGCCGTTGGCCGCATTGCAGGACGGTCTCGCGGCATGTCGCCTCGATGGCTGATCAGTTGCGCCAGCGGTTGTGCTCCTGGCGCCATTGCTGCATTTCGATGACGTTGTCGGTGCGGGGCGGGGTCTTGATCTCGAACGGGTAGGGCGCCAGTTCGATCTGCATGGTATGGGCGCCGAACTGGGTGACGGTGCCGGGGTGGCGTTGCTCGCCGGTGACGGTGAACTCGAAGTTGTAGATGCGCGCCAGGCGCTTCTTGCCATTGGCGTCACGAACGAAGGCGATGCGCTTGAGCGCTACTGCATCGTCGAGCAGCTCGAGATCGAGCTTTGCGCAATGCTGCTTGACCCGCGCCAGGGCCTTTTCGCGCAACCCATGGTTGTGCCACAGCCAGGCGCCCGCGGTCGCCACCAGCATCAGGACGAAGAGGTTTTCCAGGGTCAGCATTTGGGTAAGCTCCAGACAGGTCGATCCAGCTTAACTGCGTCTCTGGCCTGTCGTACAGATGGCAATCGGGTTCATACTGCGGGCCGTACACTTATTCACACAGTTTCGGAATCGCCCTGCATGAAACGTACTCCGCACTTGCTCGCCATCCAGTCCCACGTCGTCTTCGGACATGCTGGCAACAGCGCCGCGGTGTTTCCCATGCAGCGGGTGGGCGTCAATGTCTGGCCACTGAACACGGTGCAATTCTCCAACCACACTCAGTATGGACAGTGGGCCGGTGAAGTGCTCGCTCCGGCGCAAATTCCTGCGTTGGTGGAAGGCATTGCCAATATCGGCGAACTGGGCCACTGCGACGCAGTGCTCTCGGGCTACCTAGGCAGCGCCGAGCAGGGCCGTGCGATCCTCGCCGGGGTGGCACGGATCAAGGCGGTCAATCCCAAGGCCCTGTACCTGTGCGACCCGGTCATGGGGCATGCCGAGAAGGGCTGCATCGTCCCGGCCGAAGTCAGTCAGTTCCTGCTTGAAGAGGCCGCCGCCAAGGCCGATATCCTCTGCCCCAACCAGCTCGAGCTGGACAGTTTCTGCGGCCGCCGGGCGCAGTCGCTGGAGGACTGCGTGGGCATGGCCCGCAGCTTGCTGGCACGCGGGCCGCAGGTGGTGCTGGTCAAGCACTTGAACTATCCCGGGCGGGCCGATGATGCTTTCGAGATGCTGCTGGTGACCCGTGAGGCGAGCTGGCACCTGCGCCGGCCATTGCTGGCCTTCCCGCGCCAGCCGGTGGGGGTGGGCGACCTGACCTCGGGGCTGTTCCTCGCCCGGGTGCTGCTCGGCGACAGCTGGGTCCAGGCTTTCGAGTTCACCGCGGCAGCAGTCCACGAGGTGCTGCTGGAGACCCAGGCCTGCGCCAGCTACGAGTTGCAACTGGTTCGGGCCCAGGACCGCATTGCCCATCCGCGCGTGCGCTTCGAGGCGCAGCGCCTGGCCGACTAGATCGCGTCGGTCTTCAGGTTCTGGTAGCGCTGCTCCAGTTCCTGGCGAATCTGCCGGCGCTGCTGGCCTTGCAGGAAGCGACGCTTCTCCTCGCTGTCTTGCGGCTGGCGCGGTGGAACCTTGACCGGGCGGCGATCGTCATCCACCGCGACCATGGTGAAGAAGCAGCTGTTGGAGTGACGCACGGAGCGCTCGCGGATGTTCTCGGTGACCACCTTGATGCCCACCTCCATCGAGGTATTGCCGGTGTAGTTGACCGAAGCCATGAAGGTCACCAGTTCACCCACGTGCACGGGCTCACGGAAGATCACCTGGTCCACCGACAAGGTCACCACGTAGGTGCCGGCATAGCGGCTGGCGCAGGCATAGGCGACCTCGTCGAGGTACTTGAGCAGCGTGCCGCCATGTACGTTGCCAGAGAAGTTGGCCATGTCCGGTGTCATCAGGACGGTCATGGTCAGCTGGGCGTTTCCAGGTTCCATAGAGAGCTCACGGTGAATTTTTGCTGAATCGGGGCGGGTATCTGCAGACACTTCTGTTCCCCTCTTTGAGGTTTCCCATCCTGGTACGGGACGTCGGCTGACGCTCCATCGTCACGCTGATATTGCCATCACCGGTGCCAAATCTGCCGATCTGTTTCTGCATATTGCATCGGCAATTTGCGACAAGGCGCGATGTTAACCTGACAGCGCCCATGCAACGTGGGCTTTTCCACCAATCACAAGAGTATGTGCCTGCTTTCGCCGTCGGTAGTTTCCGGCAGAGGAGCGGTCCGCCCCGTGCATCGAGAACAGGAGTCGTAACGCCATGCATGCCATCAGCTTCATCCAGGATCTGGCTGTGATCATGCTGGTCGCCGGGGTGGTGACCATTGTCTTTCACCGTCTCAAGCAGCCTGTAGTGCTCGGCTACATCGTCGCCGGCTTCATCATCGGCCCGCATACGCCGCCCTTTGGCCTGATCCACGATGAAGACACCATCAAGATCCTCGCCGAACTGGGGGTGATCTTCCTGATGTTCTGCCTGGGGCTGGAGTTCAGCCTGCGCAAGCTGTTCAAGGTGGGGGCCACGGCGTTCATCGCCGCGTTCCTGGAAATCGTGCTGATGATCTGGATCGGCTTCGAGATCGGCCGCTGGTTCGGTTGGAA
Source organism: Pantoea sp. Cy-639 (assembly GCF_011752525.1). Taxonomy (GTDB): domain Bacteria; phylum Pseudomonadota; class Gammaproteobacteria; order Pseudomonadales; family Pseudomonadaceae; genus Aquipseudomonas. The sequence goes on from NZ_VWXI01000015.1 coordinate 27,621, forward strand.
CACCATGGACTCGCTGTTTCTCGGTGCGATCCTGGCGATTTCCTCGACCACCATCATCGTCAAGGCGCTCAACGACCTGAAGATGAAGAACGAGCGCTTCGCCCAGCTGATCTTCGGCGTGCTGATCGTCGAGGACATCCTCGGCATCGGCATCATTGCCCTGTTGTCGGGCATCGCGGTCAGCGGCACGGTCAGTTCCGGCGAAGTGTTCTCCACGGTGGGCAAGCTTTCGCTGTTCATGGTGGTCGCGCTGGTTGTCGGTATCTTGCTGGTACCGCGGCTGCTGGCCTACGTGGCGAAGTTCGACAGCAACGAGATGCTGCTGATCACCGTGCTGGGCTTGTGCTTCGGCTTCTGCCTGCTGGTGGTCAAGCTCGAATACAGCATGGTGCTGGGCGCCTTCCTGATCGGCGCGATCATGGCCGAGTCGCGCCAGTTACTGAAGATCGAACGCCTGATCGAGCCGGTTCGTGACCTGTTCAGCGCCATTTTCTTCGTTGCCATCGGCCTGATGATCGACCCGCGCATCCTCGTCGAATACGCCTGGCCGATTCTGGTGATCACCTTGGCGGTGGTGATGGGCAAGATGCTTTCCTGTGGCATGGGGGCGTTCATCGCGGGCAACGATGGGCGTACCTCGCTGCGAGTAGGGATGGGCCTGTCACAGATCGGCGAGTTTTCATTCATCATCGCGGCGCTGGGGATGACCCTTCAGGTCACCAGTGACTTCCTTTATCCGGTGGCCGTGGCGGTGTCGGCCATCACTACCTTGCTCACGCCTTATCTGATCCGTGCCGCCGACCCGTTGTCGCTGAAACTCGGCAAGGTGGTACCGCGTCGTCTGGCACGGGTACTGTCGCTGTACGGTGAGTGGCTACGCAGCATCCAGCCGCAGGGTGAGGGCGCCATGCTGGCGGCGATGATCCGGCGCATCTTGCTGCAGGTAGGGGTCAACCTGGCCCTGGTGATCGCGATTTTCTTCAGCGGTGGGTATTTCGCCGGACGTATCGGGGCCTGGCTCAGTGAGTGGATCGGCGATGCCGGTCAGCAGAAGGCATTGATCTGGGGAGCTGCGCTGCTATTGTCGCTGCCTTTCCTGATCGCGGCCTATCGCAAGCTCAAGGCACTGTCGATGCTGCTGGCAGAAATGGGGGTCAAGCCGGAAATGGCCGGACGGCACACGCAACGGGTACGACGTGTGATCGCCGAGGTGATTCCGCTGCTGTCGCTGCTGGTGATCTTCCTGCTGCTGTCGGCGTTGTCGGCCAGCATTCTGCCGACCAACGAGCTGCTGCTGATCATCGCGGTGGTAGCGGCGGTGGTGGTCGCAGTGCTGTGGCGCTGGTTCGTGCGTGTGCATACACGCATGCAGGTGGCTTTGCTGGAGACGCTGGAGAACAGCCGTGATCACACGCACTGAGCAGGAGGGCCGCTCTCTGCGCAAGATTTCACCGTCGTCCGAGGGGATGGAGCGGTAGCGATGTCGCCAGGCGCAGAAAGCCTGGCGATTTTAGGCACTTTAATGGCGCTAAGCCATTATTTTTCCTGTGTTTATCCCACTGGTGGCATTCCATTGCACGGCGCCGGGGCGGATCAGCTCTCCAGCCACACGTCCCGCGCCCAGTGCCAGACCGACTCCCAGCTGTCTTCGGTGACGATTTCTTCCTCGCCGGACCACAGCACCACGGTGCCGTCTTCCTCGACACAGTAATAATCGTCGCCATCCTGGCAGATCGGGATGAGGTCGCGCGGGACACCGGCATCCCAGGCATTGGCGGCGACGTCCGGCAGGTAGGTGTGGGATTGCGGATCGGTCACGGTCACCGGCTCAAGGCTGCCATAGACCACGTCGCTGACGGTCAGCAGGTACTCCTTGAACACGAACGGGATGTTGATGAACAGCTGTTCCTCGATCTCGACCAGCTGATCCTCGTCTGGCAGCTCCAGCGGCACCGGCACCGGCTCGTTGGCTTCGCGCAGTTGTTCGATCACTTCTTCCACGGTTCACATCCTCTGACCTTATGACAACGCTGCGCGTTATACCCTAGTAGTCGACTATGGCAAAAGCAAAAACCCCGGGACAGGCCCGGGGTTTTTTGTGCAACGTGCGACGGTCAGCCGTTTTGACGGATACCGGCCAGCATCCAGGGCTGGTTTTCACCCTGGGCGCGTTCCATGTGCCAGCTCTCGTTGAACGCTTCACCCTGATCGAAGCGCGAGGTCTTCGACACGCCACGGAAGGTGAGGGTGGCGATGGTCTTGTCGGCGCGGTCGTCGACACCTTCCAACTGCACATCGAGATCATCGATGTAGGTGGACTGGAAGCCCTCGCCCTGCTCGGCGCGCTCGCGCTTGAGGAAGTCGAGCATCTGCGGGGTGACGAACTCGGCGATCTTGTCCATCTCGTTGGCGTCCCAGTGCTGCTGCAGCGACTGGAAGTGCGAACGGGCTGCGGCCAGGAAGCTGGCTTCGTTGAACCAGGCCGGGGCGTTGATCACCGGAGCGGCGGCCGGTGCGGCTGCACCACCGAAGATCGACTGCGGGGCAGCAGGCTGCGGCTGGGCTTCGCGCTGGTACGGCGCATGGCCGGCGGCGGCGTGCTGCGGCTGCTGGGCACGACGACGGGCGGCGATGAAGCGGAAGACCAGGAAGGCGATCAGGCCCATGATCAGGAAGTCGAAGATCTGCATGCCCTGGAAGCCATCGCCCATGAACATGGAGGCCAGCAGACCACCGGCGGCGATACCGGCCAGTGGGCCCAACCAGCGCGAAGCACCGCTGGCGGCAGCCGGGGCGCGACCTGGTGCGGTCGGGGCGGCGGCGGGGGTGGTCGGGGTTGCCTGGCGGGTCTGGTGGATTGGCGCGGAGCCCGAGCTCTTGCCACCACCGAAGCGCTTGGCGTTTGCGTCGAGGCTCAGCGTCAGGCCGACGCACAGCGCCAGTACGATGCTAAGAAAACGTTGCATATATGGGGATTCCCGTTTGTGTGGATTGCACGCGCGTCATGGTGCACATGAAGAAGCTGACATAGCTAGCGACAAGATGTTTCGAGCTTTTGCCTGACAGGCAGATTTTTCAGACGGACGTCATCTGAAAAGACCATCACAGGTAAGCCCGTTTCCCTGTAGGAACGCCCCGGCAAGGCCGCACCTACAGAGATCGCGCATGGTGTCAGATGGCTTCGAGCTTGGCGTAGCCGAGCATCAGCCACTTGCTGCCTTCCGAGAAGTTCACCTGCACCCGGGCCTGGGCGCCCGAACCCTCGAAGTTGAGGATCACGCCTTCGCCGAACACGGCATGCTGCACACGCTGGCCGAGGCTGAAGGCGGTCTGCGGAATGCTGGCATTGGCGAACAGGCTGCTGGCGGGTGTCTTGGCGCCGCCGAACGGCCGGCTGACGGTGTTCGACAGGCGTACTTCCTGCACCAGCCCTGCCGGAATTTCCCGTACGAAGCGCGACACTTTGTTGTAGGTCTCGCTGCCATACAGGCGACGGGTCTCGGCATAGGTCATGATCAGCTGGCGCATGGCCCGGGTGATGCCGACGTAGGCCAGGCGCCGTTCCTCTTCCAGACGACCGGGTTCTTCCAGGCTCATCTTGTGCGGGAACAGCCCTTCCTCCATGCCCACCAGGAACACGTGAGGGAACTCCAGGCCCTTGGCGCTGTGCAGGGTCATCAGCTGGATGCTGTCCTCGTGCTCGTCGGCCTGGGCGTCGCCGGCCTCCAGCGAGGCGTGGCCGAGGAAGGCCGACAGCGGCGACAGGTCGCCGTCTTCGTCGCTGGTCTCGAAGTTGCGCGCGGCGCTGACCAGTTCCTCAAGGTTTTCCACCCGTGCCTGGCCTTTTTCGCCCTTCTCTTCCTGGTGGTAGATGATCAGGCCGGACTGCTCGATGACCGTCTGGGTCATCAGGTGCAGCGGCATGTCCAGCACCTTGGCGGCAAGGTTCTCGAGCAGCTCGATGAAGGCGCCCAGGGCGCTGGCGGCACGGCCCTTGAGCGCCTTGGCGGCGAGCAACTGGCACATCGCTTCCCACATCGACAGCTGGCTGTGGCGGGCGTGGTCGCGGATGGCCTCGACGGTCTTTTCGCCGATGCCACGTGGTGGCACGTTGATGACCCGCTCCAGCGCGGCGTCGTTGCCACGGCCTTCGAGCAGGCGCAGGTAGGCCATGGCGTTCTTGATCTCGGCGCGCTCGAAGAAGCGCTGGCCGCCATAGATGCGATAGGGGATGCGCTCGCGCAGCAAGGCCTCTTCCAATACCCGCGACTGGGCGTTGGAGCGGTACAGAATGGCGATCTCGTTACGCGCGGTGCCCTGCTTGATGATGCTCTCGATGGTCTCGACCACGTAGCGTGCTTCATCGTGCTCGTTGTAGGCGGCGTACAAGGTGATCGGCTCGCCTTCGCCCATGTCGGTCCACAGCTCTTTGCCCAGGCGCCCGCTATTGTTGGCGATCAGGGCGTTGGCAGCCTTGAGGATGCCGCCGGTGGAACGGTAGTTCTGTTCCAGGCGGATCAGCTCGGCGTCGGGGAAGTCGGCGGTGTACTGGTGGATGTTCTCGATCTTCGCGCCGCGCCAGCCGTAGATCGACTGGTCATCGTCGCCCACTGCCATCAGGCTGTCGCCACCCGAGGCGAGCAGGCGCAGCCAGGCGTACTGCACGGCGTTGGTGTCCTGGAATTCGTCCACCAGAATGTGGCGGAAGCGGCGCTGGTAGTGGCGCAGCAGGTCGGGCTGGTCGCGCCACAGGTCGAGGGCGCGCAGCAGCAGCTCGGAGAAGTCGATGACCCCGGCGCGTTCGCAAGCCTGCTCGTAGGCCACGTAGATGTCGCGCATGGTGGTCAGGTACAGGTCGCCGCCGGGCTGGATGTGCCGTGGGCGCAGCCCCTCGTCCTTCTGGCCGTTGATGAACCACTGGACCTGGCGTGCCGGCCACTTTTGCTCGTCGAAGCCCAGCTCGCGGATCACTCGCTTGATCAGGCGCTGCTGGTCGTCGCTGTCGAGGATCTGGAAGTTCTGCGCCAGCCCCGCTTCCTGCCAGTGGGCCCGCAGCAGGCGGTGGGCCAGGCCGTGGAAAGTGCCCACCCACATGCCGGCCGGGTTGATGCCCAGCAGTTGCTCGATACGCTGGCGCATTTCCGCCGCGGCCTTGTTGGTGAAGGTCACCGACAGGATCGAGTGCGGCGAGGCCTGTTCGACCTGGATCAGCCAGGCGATGCGGTGTACCAGCACGCGGGTCTTGCCCGAGCCGGCACCGGCCAGCACCAGTTGGCGCCCCAGCGAGGCGGCTACGGCCTGGCGTTGGGCGTCGTTGAGGGAGTTCAGCAGGAGGGAGAGGTCGTCATTGTGCATCCGGGCATTCTATGGCTGTGCGGGGGCAGGGGCAAACGCCTGCGGCGCAAATCGCTGCGCCAGGCGGTATCCGTTCATCGACCACCCTGGCTGGCCCGCGTGGTTGAGCGGTCGAAAGCGGACGGGCGGGACATTTTGGAATTCATGACGCAGAGCAGTTTGGTACGGCGTGACGCTTGTGTATTCTCCCTGCTCGTTTGCGCTCAGCCATAACAAGAACTCTACAAGAAGCCAGCCATATGACCCAGGATTGCAGGGCGATCGGAGCATCGCCGGAGACGACACGGAGCGTTCGCAGGCAATTCGCCACCCAGTTGTCCATCGAGCGGACTCGCCTGCTGTACCAGGGCTCCCTGTTGCCCACGCTGTTCATGCTGCTCAACGGCTTGCTCTGCGCCTGGCTGCTGTGGAGTCCCGGACGCTATCTGCTGGTCGGCGTGTGGCTGGCCTGGTTGCTGGCGCTGGTGGCGTTGCGGGTCATCCAGGTGGCGGCCTTCGAGGCTGCCACTGCGGTGCGCCAGGCCAAATCGACCTGGCGGCGCATGTTCCTCTTCGGCTCGGCGTTCAGTGGGCTCACCCTGGCCAGCGCGGCGATCGCCCTGGCTCCTGTGGAGAACTTCGTGCAGCAGGCCTGGGCATTCGGCCTGCTCGGTGCGGCGGCGCTGTCGGCCAGCGTCGCCTATGCAGTCAGCCTGCCGGCGTTTCTCAGTTTCGCCTTGCCTTGCCTGTTGCCGCCGATCGTCTTCCTGTTCATTCATGACGCCGGCCAGCAGCGGGGCTGGGGCTGGTTGGGGTTGATCGCGCTGGGCGCGCTGATGGTGGTGGCCTGGCAGGTCAACCGACTGATCGAGCGCGGTTTGCTGCGGCGCTTCCAGAACCAGGCGTTGATCGAGCACCTGCAAAGCGCCCAGCGCCTGGGCGAAGACCTCAACCATCAGCTCAGCGGGGAGATTCGCCAACGCCGTCAGGCCGAAGATGAGCTGCGTCAGGCCCATGCCGGTCTTGAGCAACGCGTGGCGCAACGCAGCCATGAGCTGGACCTGGCCAACCAGGCGCTGAGCAAGAGTGAGCAGCGCCTGGCCTTGGCCCTGGAGGCCAGCGAGCTGGGGCTATGGGACTGGAACCTGGAAACCGACGAGGTTCACCATACCCAACTGCAGGCGCTGTTCGGCCTCGACGCCGACCGGGTCCGCACGGTGCGCGCCGACCTCAAGCCACGCATGCACCCTGACGACCTGGCATTGCTGCGGCGCACGCTCGTCGAACACCTCAAGGGGCGTAGCGAGGACTACCGGGTCGAGTACCGGGTGCGCCATGCCCAGGGCCACTGGTGCTGGATCGAGGACCGTGGCCGGGCGGTCGAGCGCGATGGCGCAGGCAAGGTGCTGCGCATGCTCGGCACGCGTCGCGATATCACCGCGCAGAAGGAGCAGGAGGAACAGCAACGGCTGGCTGCCACGGTGTTCGAGGCAGCCAGCGAGGGCATCGCCATTCTCGATGCCGAGTTCCAGCTGTTGGCGGTCAATCAGGCCTTCTGTGATGTCACCGGCCATGGTCGCGCCGAACTGATCGCCCGCAATGCGCTGGAGCTGCCTTGCAGCCGCGATGCGCGACGCCACAGCCAGGTCATCGACCAGGCACTGGAACAGCAAGGGCGCTGGCAAGGCGAACTGGTAGAGGCACGCAAGAACGGCGAGTTGTATCCACAATGGCTGCAGCTCAACAGCGTGCGCGACGCCCGAGGCAAGATCGTCAATATTGTCGGCTTCTTCACTGACTTGTCGGCACGTCGCGAGTCGGAGGAGCGCTTGCGCTACCTGGCGCACTACGATGAATTGACCGGCTTGGCCAACCGTGCGCTGTTCCGCCTGCGCCTGCACGAGGCGGCACAGCGCATACGCCTGAACGGTCGCAGTCTGGCGTTGCTGCATGTGGACCTGGACCGCTTCAAGCTGCTCAATGAAAGCCTGGGGCATGAGTTGGCCGACCAGTTGTTGAAGAAAATGGCCCAGCGCCTGGCCAATGCGGTACCTGAGGCGGACACCGTGGCGCGCTTGTCAGGCGACGAGTTCGCCGTGTTGTTCGATGGTTACACCAACCTGTCCAGCCTGGTGCGAGTCACCACCCGCCTGCTGGACAAGTTGCGCGTACCCCAGCGGGTGGGTGGACATGAGGTGGTGATCAGCGCCTCGGTGGGAATCAGCCTGCTGTCGGACGCCAACTTTGATCTCAACATGCTGGTCAGCCAGGCCGACATGGCCAAGCAGCACGCCAAGCACCTGGGTGGTGACAACTTCCAGTTCTACACCGAGAGCCTGCGCGCCAGCACCCTGGAGCGTCTGCAACTGGAAAACCAGTTGCGCAAGGCGATCGACGAGGGGCAGTTGCTGGTCTACTACCAGCCCAAGTTGTGCCTGCGTACCGGGCAGTTGCATGCGGCCGAGGCGTTGGTGCGCTGGCAACACCCGGAGTGGGGGATGGTCCCGCCCAGCGAGTTCATCGGCCTGGCCGAGGAAACCGGGCTGATCGCGCCGATGGGCGAGTTCGTCCTGCGCCAGGCCTGCTGGCAGGCGTGCGAATGGTTGCGTCAAGGTATGGAGGTACGGGTCTCGGTCAACCTGTCGGTGTACCAGCTGCGTCAGGGCAAGCTGGTCAGCCTGGTTCGGCAAGTCCTGCAGGAGTCTGGGCTGGTGCCGCATCTGCTTGAGCTGGAACTGACCGAAAGCCAGTTGATCGACAGCGTCGAGCACATCATCGTCACCTTCGAGCAGTTGCATGGCCTGGGGGTGAAGCTGGCCATCGATGACTTCGGTACCGGTTATTCGTCGCTGAGCTATCTCAAGCGCTTCCCGGTGGACTACGTGAAGATCGACCAGGCGTTCATTCGCGGCCTGCTCGAAGGCAGCCAGGACGCGGCGATCACGCGGGCGATCATCGCCATGGCCAAGAGCCTGCAATTGAAGGTGGTGGCCGAAGGCGTGGAAACCCTGGAGCAACTGGCATTCCTGCGCGAGCATGGGTGCGATGAAGTCCAGGGTTATCTGATCAGCAGGCCGGTGGACGCCGCAGCGTTCGAGGTCTTGTTGCAGCAACCACGCACCCGATGGGAAGCCTGAGAGGCGGTTGCAGCACGTGGATCAGTGGGGTTCGGTGATGCTGGTGATCAGCTTGCCATCGTGGATCCCTGGCAGAAGGAGCCATTTCAGCTATGCCAGTGGCTGCCCCGGCGTGCCAATAAGCTATTGGCCTGCTCCGGGCCATTGCTGCCGGCGGAGTAGGGACGCGGCGCCTGGAAGTGTTCTTCCCAGCCTTGCAGGATCGGGTCGACCCAGGCCCACGCGGCTTCGACCTCGTCGCGGCGCATGAATAGCGTCGAATCACCCTCCAGCACGTCCAGCAACAGGCGCTCGTAGGCGTCCCAGCGACGGGTCTGGGCGAAGGCCTGGGCGAGGTTGAGGTCCAGCTCCACCGGCGCCAGGCGCATGCCCTTGCCCGGGCTCTTGGTCATCATGCGCAGGCTGATGTGCTCGTCCGGCTGCAACTGGATCAGCAACTGGTTGACCTGGCCGCCACTGAACAGCTCGTGGGGCACGGGCTTGAACTGGATGACGATCTGCGACGAGCGACGTGCCATGCGCTTGCCGGTACGCAGGTAGAACGGTACGCCGGCCCAGCGCCAGTTCTCGACATGCGCCTCGACCGCAACGAAGGTCTCGGTGTCGCTGTCGTTGTCCACGTCTTTCTCGAAGTAGTAGGCCGGCACTTCCTGGCCACCGATCTTGCCGGCGCCGTACTGGCCGCGTACGGTCTTGTCCTGCACGTCCTGGCCGGTGATCGGCTTGAGCGCGCGAAGGATCTTCACCTTCTCGTCACGCACTGCCTCGGCCTCGAACTGTGCCGGGGGCTCCATGGCCACCAGGCACAGCAACTGCAGCAGGTGGTTCTGCAGCATGTCGCGGATCGCCCCGGCACGTTCGTAGTAGGCGCCGCGGTTCTCCACGCCAAGCGTTTCGCAGACGCTGATCTGCACATGATCGACCTGGCTGTTGCGCCACACCGGCTCCAACAGGGCGTTGGCAAAGCGCAGGGCCATGAGGTTCTGCACGGTCTCCTTGCCCAGGTAATGGTCGATGCGGAACACCTGCGACTCGTCGAACACTTCACCGATCGCCTCGTTGATCGCGGTCGCCGAGGCCAGCGAATGGCCAATAGGCTTTTCCAGCACGATGCGGGCTTCTCTGTCGGCCAGGCCGGCGATACGCAGGTGATTGGCGATGGGCACGAACAGCGTGGGCGCGGTGGCCAGGTAGTAGATACGGGTCAGCCCGCCAGGCTCGCCGAGATAGCGGGCCAGGCGCACGAAGTCGGCGCTCTGCGCAGCGTCCATGGGGAAGTAGTCCAGGCGTGCCGAGAAGCGCTGCCAGACATCTTCGTCGAAGTCCTGGCGGGCGATCTGCGCCCGGCAATGACGCTCGGCGAGCTTGACGTAGTCGATACGCGGCAAGTTGCGCCGGGCCAGGGAAATGATCCGCACGGCGTTGTGCAGACGTTCCTCGCGATACAGGTGATAGAGCGCCGGCAGCAGCTTGTGCAGGGCAAGGTCGCCGGTACCGCCGAAAACCAGGATGTCGCAAGGAATAGTCAAACCACCACTCTCCACGTTCGTTTAGCTGGGCGGGTTGGCAAGCATGTAGTATAACTACAAGAAAGCTACATCCCGGCCAGCCGATCATAACCGAGTCCCGCCCGTGAATCTGTTGCAACATATCGCCCAATCGCGCCACCTGCTGCGCAAATCGGAACTCAAGGTAGCCGACCATGTGCTGCTCGATCCGGCTGCCGTCATGCACAGCTCGATGGCCGACCTGGCGCACAGCGTGGGCATCAGCGAACCGACCATCGTGCGTTTCTGCCGGGCGATCGGTTGCTCGGGTTTCCAGGACCTCAAGCTCAAGCTGGCCCAGAGCCTGGCCGCTGGCGCCAGTTTCGGCCAGTTCGCCATCCACGAGGATGACTCGGTCGCCGACTACAGCCTGAAGATCTTCGACACCACCCTGCACACGCTGATGGAAGTGCGCGAGCACCTCGATCCGCAAGCCTTGCAGCAGGCGGTGACCGCCATGGCCCAGGCCCAGCGCGTGGAGTTCTACGGTTTCGGTGCCTCCGGCGCGGTGGCCGCCGATGCCCAGCACAAGTTCTTCCGCCTGTTGCTCAGCGCCGCCGCCTATTCCGACCCGCACATGCAGGCGATGTCGGCGGTGACCCTGAAGCCGGGCGACGTGGCGGTGTGCATCTCCCAGTCGGGCCGCTCGAAAGACCTGCTGATCACCGCCAACCTGGTGCGTGAGAGCGGTGCCAACCTGATCACCCTGTGTCCCAGCCAGACGCCGCTGGCCGAGCTGTCGACGGTCAACCTGGCCATCGATGTGCACGAGGACACCGAGATCTACACCCCGCTGACCTCGCGCATCGCCCACCTGGTGGTGATCGACGTGCTGGCCATGGGCGTGGCCATGGCCCGCGGACCGAGCCTGGTGAACCACCTCAAGAGCGTCAAGCGTAGTCTGCGCAGTCTGCGGTTGTCGCCCAAGTCGATCAAGGCTGCCGACGACTGATCCATTGCTTGCAGGCAAGAACAGCACTACCGCCGCAGGAGCCTGCGTAGCCGGTGCTGCGTTCTGCGGCGCCTGCAGGTTTCACGATTTCGTCACCATTTTTCCGCCAAACCGTAAACCTCCTGGGCCAGTCTGAAACTCCCCGCATCCTATCTGGGAGACAGGCAATGGCACATGATCACGAAGGTGTGTACCAACCCAACGCCAAGGCTCGCAAGCAGCAGGAAAAGGACCAGCGCCGCATGGAGTTCCGCCGCGCCATCGAGAGCTACTGCGACCAGCGCCAGCTGTTGCGCGATATCACTGACTACCCCGACCTGCAAGACATCACGGTGTGGCAGGTATCGGCGGCAGCTTCCCCGAAAACCGTTCCACAAGCCCGCTGATCTGCGCACGCTCGCCGCGGATGAACGCCTGGAACGCCAACGCCACCGGCGACTGCCGCTTGGCCTTGGACTGCACCAGGCACCAGCTGCGATACAGCGGCAGTTCCTCCACCGGCAGTTCGCGCAGTATCCCGGTAGCCAGTTCCATGTTCACCGCATGGCGGGTCAGCAGGGCAATGCCCAGGCCGGCCACCACGCATTCGCGCTGGGCATCGGTGGAGGCCACTTCGAGGGTCTGGGTGAAGTGCACCCGCTTGTCCTTGAAGAACTCCTCGCAAGCCCTGCGGGTGCCCGACCCCTGTTCACGGACCAGCAGGGTATGAGGCTCCAGGTCCTGCAGGCGCAGTTGCTCCAGCTTGCACAGCGGGTGATCCGGCGGCGCCACGGCGATGATCGGGTTGTTGAGGAAGGGCAGGAACTCCAGGCCCATGTCCTGGGGCACCATGGACATGATGATCAGGTCGTCACGGTTGTCCGACAGGCGCCGGATCGCCTGGGCCCGGTTGACCACCGTGAGGGTCAGGTTGACCTCCGGGTGGCGTTGCTTGAAGGCGGCGAACAGGTGTGGCACGAAGTACTTGGCGCTGGACTCGATCGCCAGCTTCAGTTGCCCTTGCAGTGAGCCCTGCATGTCAGACAGCTGCATGTCGAGGTTCTCCAGGCGCCCGAAGATGTCCCGGCTGGCCCGTTGCAGGGCTTCGGCCGCTTCGGTCAGGTAGAGCTTCTTGCCGACGTACTCGAACAAGGGCTGGCCGACCAGTTCCTCCAGTTGGCGGATCTGTAGACTAACGGCGGGTTGCGTCAGTGCCATCTCCTCGGCCGCCCGGCTGTAGGAGCGCAGATCACATACCTCATTGAAGACCTGCAACTGACGTAAAGTCATACGCATCAAGGACTTACGCATTTTCTCCGGCACTCCGGCAAAATCTTGTTACCTAACTATAAGCTTTTGCTAATACTGCCTCTAACAAATATTGATTTTTGTTTATCGACCTTCAGCGCTAGGGTGAATATGCGACTGGCCAGCGACGTCTGGTCACGCGCCGACCGGTAGAACCGGATCGTCTGTTCCTACGGCTTTGGGAAGAATCCAGTGATAAAAAAAATCCTGATCGCCAACCGGGGTGAAATCGCAGTTCGGATCGTGCGTGCCTGCGCCGAGATGGGCATTCGCTCCGTGGCGATCTATGCCGATGCCGACCGTCACGCCCTGCACGTCAAGCGCGCCGACGAAGCCTACAGCATCGGCGCCGAGCCGTTGGCCGGTTACCTCAATCCTCGCAAGCTGGTGAACCTGGCGGTGGAAACCGGTTGCGACGCCCTGCATCCAGGATATGGTTTCCTGTCGGAAAACGCCGAACTGGCGGAAATCTGCGCCGAGCGCGGGATCAAGTTCATCGGCCCGTCCGCCGAAGTCATCCGCCGCATGGGCGACAAGACCGAAGCCCGCCGCACCATGATCGGCGCCGGTGTGCCGGTGACCCCAGGTACCGAAGGCAACGTTGCCGACATCCACGAAGCCCTGAGCGAAGGTGACCGGATCGGTTATCCGGTGATGCTCAAGGCCACCTCGGGTGGCGGTGGTCGTGGCATTCGTCGCTGCAACAGTCGCGAAGAGCTGGAGCAGAACTTCCCGCGGGTGATCTCCGAGGCCACCAAGGCCTTCGGTTCGGCGGAAGTGTTCCTGGAAAAGTGCATCGTCAATCCCAAGCACATCGAGGCGCAGATCCTCGGTGACAGCTTCGGCAATGTGGTGCACCTGTTCGAGCGCGACTGCTCGATCCAGCGCCGCAACCAGAAACTCATCGAGATCGCCCCGAGCCCGCAGCTGACCCCGGAGCAGCGCGCCTACATCGGCGACCTGGCGGTGCGCGCGGCCAAGGCGGTCAACTACGAGAATGCCGGTACCGTGGAGTTCCTGCTCGCCGATGGCGAGGTGTATTTCATGGAAATGAACACCCGGGTGCAGGTGGAGCACACCATCACCGAGGAAATCACCGGAATCGACATCGTCCGCGAGCAGATCCGCATCGCCTCCGGGCTGCCACTGTCGGTCAAGCAGGAAGACATCCAGCACCGCGGCTACGCGTTGCAGTTTCGCATCAACGCCGAAGACCCGAAGAACAACTTCCTGCCCAGCTTCGGCAAGATCACCCGTTACTACGCCCCCGGTGGTCCGGGCGTGCGCACCGACACGGCGATCTACACCGGCTACACCATTCCGCCGTTCTACGACTCCATGTGCCTGAAGCTCGTGGTCTGGGCATTGACCTGGGAAGAAGCCATGGACCGCGGCTTGCGGGCCCTGGACGACATGCGCGTGCAGGGGGTGAAGACCACCGCCGCGTACTACCAGGAAATTCTGCGCAATCCGGAATTCCGTAGCGGTCAGTTCAACACCAGCTTCGTCGAAAGCCATCCCGAACTGACCAACTACTCGATCAAGCGCAAACCCGAAGAGCTGGCCCTGGCCATCGCCGCCGCCATCGCCGCCCACGCAGGCCTGTGAGGAACCGAATAATGTCCAAGAAAATCTTTGTCACCGACACGATCCTGCGCGACGCCCACCAGTCCCTGCTGGCCACCCGCATGCGCACCGAAGACATGCTGCCGATCTGCGACAAGCTCGACAAGGTCGGCTACTGGTCGCTGGAAGTCTGGGGCGGTGCCACCTTCGACGCCTGCGTGCGCTTCCTCAAGGAAGATCCGTGGGAGCGCCTGCGCAAGCTGCGCGCCGCGCTGCCCAACACCCGTCTGCAGATGCTCCTGCGCGGCCAGAACCTGCTGGGCTACCGTCACTACAGCGACGATGTGGTCAAGGCCTTCGTCGCCAAGGCGGCGGTCAACGGCATCGATGTGTTCCGCATCTTCGACGCCATGAACGACGTGCGTAACCTGCGTGTGGCCATCGAGGCGGTGAAGGCCGCCGGCAAGCACGCCCAGGGCACCATCGCCTACACCACCAGCCCGGTGCACACCATCGATGCCTTCGTGAAGCAGGCCAAGCAGATGGAAGCCATGGGCTGCGACTCGGTGGCGATCAAGGACATGGCCGGCCTGCTGACGCCGTTCGCCACCGGCGAACTGGTCAAGGCGCTGAAGGCCGAGCAGTCGCTGCCGGTGTTCATCCACTCCCACGACACCGCGGGCCTGGCCGCGATGTGCCAGCTCAAGGCGGTGGAAAACGGCGCCGACCATATCGACACCGCGATTTCCAGCTTCGCCTGGGGCACCAGCCACCCGGGCACCGAGTCGATGGTCGCCGCGCTCAAGGGCAGCGAGTTCGACACCGGCCTGGACCTGGAGCTGTTGCAGGAAATTGGCCTGTACTTCTATGCCGTGCGCAAGAAGTACCACCAGTTCGAAAGCGAGTTCACTGCCGTGGACACTCGCGTGCAGGTCAACCAGGTGCCGGGCGGGATGATTTCCAACCTGGCCAACCAGCTCAAGGAGCAGGGCGCCCTCAGCCGCATGAACGAAGTGCTGGCGGAGATTCCGCGGGTTCGCGAAGACCTCGGCTTCCCGCCGCTGGTCACCCCGACCTCGCAGATCGTCGGTACCCAGGCGTTCTTCAACGTGCTCGCCGGCGAGCGCTACAAGACCATCACCAACGAGGTGAAGCTGTACCTGCAAGGCGGCTACGGCAAGGCACCTGGCGTGGTCAACGAGCAACTGCGGCGCCAGGCGATCGGCAGCGAAGAAGTGATCGACGTGCGCCCGGCCGACCTGCTGAAGCCGGAAATGGCCAAGCTGCGCACCGACATCGGCGCCCTGGCCCGCAGCGAGGAAGACGTGCTGACCTTCGCCATGTTCCCGGACATCGGGCGCAAGTTCCTCGAGGAGCGCGAAGCCGGCACCCTGACCCCCGAAGCCCTGCTGCCGATTCCAGAGGCTGGCGCTGTGGCGTCGGTTGGCGGTGAGGGCGTGCCGACCGAGTTCGTCATCGACGTGCACGGCGAGACCTATCGCGTCGACATCACCGGTGTGGGCGTCAAGGCCGAGGGCAAGCGTCACTTCTACCTGTCGATCGACGGCATGCCGGAAGAGGTGGTGTTCGAGCCGCTCAACGAGTTCGTCGGCGGTGGTGGCAGCAAGCGCAAGCAGGCCAGCGCGCCGGGCCATGTCAGCACCACCATGCCGGGCAATATCGTCGATGTGCTGGTCAAGGAAGGCGATGTGGTCAAGGCCGGGCAGCCGGTGCTGATCACCGAAGCCATGAAGATGGAGACCGAAGTCCAGGCGGCCATCGCCGGCAAGGTCGTGGCCATCCACGTGGCCAAGGGCGACCGGGTGACCCCGGGCGAGATCCTGATCGAGATCGAGGGCTGATCCAAAGCCCTCGTCTGCAAGCGGTTAACCTCTGGGGAGCGAAGGCTCCCCTTTTTTTGCCTGAAGATATCGTGTCATTGCGCGAGCTACAGGCGCCGTGATGAATGCTATCGGCTACGCTGGCCTGGCGTCGTGGGAGCGGGCTTGCCCCGTGATGACGTCAGCCCAGGCGGCATGCCTCCAGCGTTCGTAGCTGCCCTCCAGGCTGTTGGTTCTCCACGCTCAACCAGCGCTCGAAACCTGCCGCCACCGCCGGCCACTCGGTGTCGGTGATCGAATACCAGGCGGTATCACGGTTGTGTCCCTTCACCACCATGTGATTGCGGAACACCCCCTCGAACACAAAGCCGAACCGCTCGGCCGCACGCTTGGATCGGGCGTTGGCGTCATTGCACTTCCATTCCAGTCGACGGTTGCCCAGCGCGAAGCCCAGCCTGCCCAGCAGGTATACCGCTTCGGTGCCTTTTGGGGTGCGCTGCATGGCGGCGCCAAAGGCGATGTGGCCGATCTCGAAGCGGCCCTGGTCGGGGACGATCGACATGTAGCTGAGAATGCCCTGTACCTGGCCGCTGGCGCGATCGATCACGCTATAGAACAACGGGTCGCGGCTGGCGGCATTGCCTTGCAGCCAGAGGTCGAAAGCTGCGCGTTCGCTGAACGGGCCATAGGCCAGGTAGTTCCACAGCAGCGGGTCCGAGCCTGGGCCTTGCAGCACGTCCCAGAGGTCATTGCCGTGGCGTGTCGGATCTAGCCGCTCCAGGCGCACGAAGCGTCCCTCGAGCGGAGTGGAGTCGGGGGTTGCGGCAGGTTTCCAGCAGGCGATTTCGCTCATATCCGACCTACAGTGCCTTGCGAAATTGGATGAAGCCCGGACGCTCGGCAACCTGCTCGTACAGGCTGATGGCGGTGGCGTTGGTCTCATGGGTCAGCCAGTGCACCTTGATGCAACCGGCGGCCCTGGCTGTCGCATAGACCTGCTCTATCAGCTGACGACCAATGCCCAGGCCACGCTGGGCGCTGTCCACGTAGAGATCCTGCAGGTAGCAGGAGTTCTCGATGCTCCAGTTGGAACGATGGTAGATGAAGTTGACCATGCCCACGGCCTTGCCATCGACCCAGGCCAGCACTGAATGGGTCGGCTCGTTCGGGTCGAGCAGCCGCTGCCAGGTGCTGGCGCTGACGGTGTCGGCCAGTCCGGTCTGGTAGAAGCGCAGGTAGGCCTGCCACAGCGGCAGCCAGGCAGCATGGTCGTCGGCGCCAACCGGGCGCAGGGTTACGTGGGTCATGGAGGTTTCCTTCAGAGATCGCGCATGTGCGCGGCGAGTCGGTTGTCCAGGTAGTCGGTGCTGGCGCCCAAGCCCGCGCGCACCCCGGCGATATCCTCGGCCGAACGGTTCTGGCTGAGCTTGCGCGCGCCCTGCAGGCGGGAGATGGGCAAGCGGATGCCGACGATGGCGCGGAGCATGCCTTCGAGGTAGTCGGCAGGAGCGTCGGCCACGCTCCACGGCGTTCGGCGGCCCTGTTCGTGGCGGTCGGTCAGGCGACTGACGATGTCCAGCAGCGGGGCGGCCTGATGGATCACCTCGACCGGGCCATAAGCGTGCACGGCTGTGTAGTTCCAGGTCGGTACTACCCTGGGGTTGTCGTGCTTGCTCGGGTAGTAGCCCGGGCTGACATAGGCATCGTCGCCGGGGAACACCAACAGGGCCTCGCCCCCCTGCTCCAGGTCCTGCCACTGGCGGTTGGCCCTGGCCAGGTGCCCATACACGGTGCCGAATTCGCCTTCGTCAGGTGCGACCAGGACCGGTAGGTGAGTCGCCAGCAATCCCTGTTCGCCATGGCTGACCAGCATGGCCAGGCGCGTTTGCAACATGTGCTGGTGCAGGCGGCAAAGGTCGTGTTCCTGGTGCGGTTTGCTGTTGTACATGGGGCGGGGTCCTTGTCGAATGGCTCCATGCTAGGCAGGCTATTGGTGCTGTGTAAGAGCCATTCGTTGTTGTTTTCATAGGTCCAATTCCATGAGCGAGCGATCCCACGCATTGCCCTTCGATCCGGCCGGTATCGTGCTCGACCGTCGTCGCGGGCTCAGTCAGCAGCTTTACCAGGCTTTGCGTGCGCGGGTGCTGGACGGCCGACTGGGTAGCGGCACCCGGCTGCCGGCCACTCGAGACCTGGCGGCGGTATTGGCGTTGTCGCGCAACAGCGTGGTACGGGCCTATGACCAGTTGTATGCCGAAGGCTTCATTGAAAGCCGGGTAGGGGACGGCACCTATGTGAGCCAGCTGGGGAAACTATCCACACAGTTACCCACAGGGTTATCCCGGGGTTTATCAACAGACTTATCCACATTTTGCGCTTCTGATACTGAGGATTTATCCAGCCAGCCCGTTGCCAGCGGGTCGCTCCAACGCCTGGAAAATCATCACCTGCCGACGCCACGGAGCGGACCTTCACGCGCTTTTCGGGTGGGGGTGCCAGCATTCGACCTGTTCCCTTTCGAGGTCTGGGCCAAGCTGCAAGCGGGTTTCTGGCGTAATCCCGCGCCTGAAGCGCTGGGGTACGGCGACCCGGCAGGCGAACGGCCATTGCGCGAGCTGATCGCGACCTATCTGCGTCGATCGCGGGGGCTCTCCTGCGATGCTGGACAAATTGTGATCACCAGTGGCGCGCAGGAAGCCATCAGCCTTTGTGCACAGCTGCTGTTGCAGCCGGGCGATGGCGTGGCTGTGGAAAACCCGGGGTATCGCGCTGCCGGGCATGCCTTTGCCATGGCCGGTGCAACGCTGCGGGGGATACCGGTGGATGATGAGGGGATGGATTGTGCCCGGCTGGCCGAATACCCCGAGTGCCGGCTGGCCTATGTCACCCCGGCTCACCAGTATCCAACTGGCGTCACCCTGAGTCTGGCCCGGCGCCTGGCGCTGCTGGCCTGGGCCGAGCGTCAGGACGGCTGGATCATCGAGGATGACTATGACGGTGAATACCGCTACAGCGGCGCGCCCCTGGCACCGCTGGCCGCCCTGGACCGGCAAGGGCGGGTGTTGTATGTCGGCACGTTCGGCAAGATTGCTTTCCCTGCGCTGCGCCTGGGTTACCTGGTGCTGCCGCGGCGATTGGTGCAGGCGTTCAGCCAGGCCCGGGCGCTGGCGGTACGGCATTCGGAAGTCGGTACCCAGTGCGTGATGGCGCAGTTCATGGCCCAGGGGTACTTCCAGCGACATATCCGGCGCATGCGCCGGGCGGCGCTGGCGCGGCGCAATGTGCTGCAGGCGGGGTGGCCGACAGATGTACCGGGGCTGGGAGCGATGCCGGAGGTGGCGGCCGGGCTGCATGTGAAGGTGGATGTGGATAACCTTGCGCGGGAGCAGGCGCTGGTGGCGCGGGCGGAAGCGATGGGGGTAGAAGTGAACCCCTTGAGTAGCTATTGGCTGGAGGACAGCGCAGTGCCTGTGGATAACCGTGCAGGGCTGGTGCTGGGGTTTGCGGCGGTGCCGGAGGGGCAGATTGCCGAGGCCTTGATGCGCTTGCGCAAGGCCTGGCGCTAGCCCTCGCAGGGCAAGCCCGCTCCCACAAGGCACCTGGCCTGGCGCGTGGGAGCGGGCTTGCCCCGCGATGGCCTCAGGTTCCGGACTTGATCCGGGTCCAGGCCCGGGTGCGCGCCCGCTCGGCATCCCGTGGCAGTGGCTTGAGGGTATACAGCTTGGCCATCGCCTCTGCCGTGGGGTACAGGTTCGGGTTGTTGCGGATCGCCGGACTGACCTGATCGGTCGCGTCCTTGTTCGGGTTCGGGTAGCCGACGAAATCACTGATCGGTGCGATCACCTCAGGCCGCAGCAGATAGTTGATGAAGGCATGGGCATCCTCCGGGTTGGCTGCGTTCTTCGGGATCGCCAGCATGTCGAACCAGATCGGCGCCCCTTCCCTGGGCAGGCGCATGTCGACCACCACGCCGTTGTGCGCTTCGTGCGCGCGGTTGGCGGCCTGGGAGAAGCTGCCGGAGTAGCCCACCGCCACGCAGATGTCGCCGTTGGCGATATCGGCCATGTACTTGGACGAGTGGAAGTAGGTGACGGACGGGCGGATCTTCAGCAACAGGTCCTGGGCCTTCTGGTAGTCCGCCGGCTTGCCGCTGTTGGGATCCAGGCCGAGGTAGGCCAGCGCCAGCGGGAGGATCTCCGATGGCGAGTCGAGCAGCGCCACGCCACACTGCTTGAGCTTGGCGATGTTCTCTTCCTTGAAGATCAGATCCCAGCTGTCCACCGGGGCGTCCTCGCCAAGCACCGCCTTGACCTTGTCCGGGTTGAAGCCGATCAGCACGGTGCCGTACATGTACGGCACGGCGAAGCGGTTACCGGGGTCGTTGGCTTCGATCAGCTTCATCAGCGCTGGGTCCAGATGCCGCCAGTTCGGCAGCTTGTCGCGATCCAGCGGCTGGAACACGCCCGCCTCGATCTGCTTGGCGAGGAACACGTTGGATGGCACCACCACGTCATAGCCGGAGTTGCCGGTGAGCAGCTTGGCCTCCAGCGCCTCGTTGGTGTCGAAGATGTCGTACACCAGCTTGACGCCGCTGTCTTTCTGGAAAGCGGTCAAGGTCTGCGGGGTGATGTAGTCGAACCAGTTGTACACATGCAAGGTGCGCTGCTCGGCATGGGCGGGCAGGGCGCCGGCCAGCAGGGTGGTGGCGATCAGCGGGGCGAGCAGACGCTTGAGACGGACCATGATCAGGCTCCTGGCTGGGCGCGCTGGAAGCCTTCCAGCACATTGACCGCGTTGATGCCGATTTCTTCCACGGCGTAGCCGCCTTCCATCACGAACAGCGTCGGCTTGCCGAGCTGGGCGATGCGCTTGCCCATCTCCAGGTAGTCGGGGCTTTCGAGCTTGAACTGGGAGATCGGGTCGTCCTTGAACGTGTCCACGCCCAGGGAGATCACCAGCACGTCGGCGTCGTAGTCGGCGATGCGCTGGCAGGCGTCCTCCAGCGCGGCGCTCCAGGTCGCCCAGCCGCTGCCGGCGGGCAGCGGGTAGTTGATGTTGCAGCCTTCGCCCGCGCCCTGGCCGGTCTCGTCGGCGTAGCCGAGGAAGAACGGGAACTCGTCCTGCGGGTCGCCATGGATCGAGGCGAAGAACACGTCGTCGCGGGTGTAGAAGATGTCCTGGGTGCCATTGCCGTGGTGATAGTCGACGTCGAGGATGGCGACCTTGCGCCTGCCCTGGTCGAGGAAGGCCTGGGCGGCGATGGCGGCGTTGTTCAGGTAGCAGTAGCCGCCCATGACCTCGGCGGCGGCGTGATGCCCTGGCGGGCGGCACAGGGCGAAGGCCGAATGGGCGCCTTGCTGGATCGCGGCCTGGGCGGTCAGTGCCACCTGGGCGGCGCTGTAGGCGGCCTGCCAGGTGCCGGCGGTGATCGGTGCGCCGGCGTCGAAGCTGTAGTAGCCGAGCTCGCCGTGCAGACCTGTGGGTTTGACCTGGCGCAGGGTGCGCGCCGGCCAGGTGAAGGGCAGCAGGTCGCCGTCGTGGCCGAGCTTGGCCCAGCGCGCCCAGGCGCCTTCGAAGAAGTTCAGGTAATCGGCGCTGTGAATGCGTTGCAGCGGTGCGCGGCCAAAGTCGGCGGGTCCTTTTATGGGGCCGAGGTTGCGTTGCTTGACCCGCTCCAGGACATGATCGGCGCGCGAAGGCATTTCGAAACAGGGCATCAGCTTGCCGTCTATCAGCTCGCAGCGGCCATGGTGCAGGCGGTGGTCGTCGGAATAGATCGTCAGCATTTGTTGTTCTCCGGATTCACTGGCGTGGGGGCATTTTCACGGGTGGCCCGGTGGCGGAGAACGACGTAAACGGCCAAAAGGGGATCGATGTGGCCAAGCCATCCTGTGTCCCCCCTATCGCAGGCTTGCCCCGCGATAGGGGGGACACCTGTCAGTTGCGAAAATGGCTGGGCGCCATCCCGCTCCAGCGCTGGAAGGCATGGCGAAAACTGGCGGTCTCGCTGAAGCCCAGGGTCTCGGCGATCCGGTAGATCGGCATCTCGTCTTCGGCCAGCAGTTGCTTGGCCCGCTCGAAGCGCAACTCGTCGAGCAGTTGTTGATAACTGCTGCCCAGCGCCTGCAGGTGCCGGCGCAAGGTGCGCGACGAGCAGTTCATCTGTCGTGCCAGCCCTTCCAGGCCAGGGGCGGCATCCAGTTGCTGGACCAGCAACTGGCGGATGCGTCCGAGCCAGGCCTGGCGACCGGTGAACTCCAGGTTCAGGCGCCGGCAGCGTTCGCCCATGGCCTTGTGGGTGACCGGGTCGGCCAGCGGCAGCGGCATGTCCAGCCAGCGGCGTTCGAAGGCGAAGGCGTTATCGCTGGCGTCGAAACCTAGCGGGCACTGGAATGCACTGTCGTAGAGCGTGTGGTAGCCAGGGCGCGGATGTTCGAAGCGCGCCGTCAGCAGCGGCAGCGGGCGGCCCAGCAGGTCGTCGCAGATCACCTTGAGCGATACCAGGCAGAACTCGGCATTGAAGGCGGCCAGCCCCGGTGCATCGTAATGCTCGCTGGCACTGAGCCAGGCCCGTTGGCCATCATCGACCAGGCGCAGTTGGAAGACTGTTCCCAGCAGTGCCGGATAGTTCAGCGCCAGGCGCAGGGCGTCACCCAAAGTGGCACTGGAGAGCAGGGCGTAACCGAGCATGCCATAGCACGACACATGCATGCGCCGGCCCAGTTCCAGGCCGATGTCTTCGCGCCGGGCCAGGGCGTTGGCGCATACCTGAAGCTCCTGCTGGGTGGTGATGCGTGCATCGGCGTGGCCCAGGTCGGCCGGGCCGATGCCGCTGCCGGCGAGCAGCTGTCGCGGGTCGACACCGTCCTCCTGGAACACCTGAAGGATCAGCGAAACCGCGTTGAGGGTGGTGAGGTGGCTGTGCAGCATGCTCGGTGTCCCGTTGGGCTGAGGGGCATTATGGAGCAAGTTGTGTGCCGGTTGGCGCGCAAGGCAAGGCGCGAGAGTGGCGTTGGCGCTGGTTTGCCCCGTGCAGGCGGCGGGGCAGGCCTGCCCTCGCGAATCCCGCGTTTCAGGGGAATAAAAAAAGGGCCCGGAGCGTGCGCTCGGGCCCTTGAAAGGTTGAGAGGTGTCTAGTCCCTCGACCTGGTGAGACTGTTTGCAGCGGCCTGGTTACGCCTTCAGCGGAACCAGACGGGGAGCGATCATGTTTTCCGGACGCAGGATGTCGTTGAGCATCGCTTCGTCCAGCAACTGTTCCTCGCGCACCAGTTCCAGCACGCCGCGACCGGTTTCCAGGGCGACGCGGGCGATACGGGTGGCGTTTTCGTAGCCGATGTACGGGTTCAGGGCGGTGACCAGGCCGATCGAGTGCTCGACCAGTTCACGGCAGCGCTGTTCGTTGGCGGTGATGCCGACGATGCAGTGCTCGCGCAGCATGTCCATGGCGCGTTGCAGCAGGCGAATCGAGTCGAAGATCTTGTAGGCGATCAGCGGCTCCATCACGTTCAGCTGCAGTTGGCCACCTTCGGCAGCGACGGTCAGGGCCAGGTCGTTGCCCATGATGGCGAAGGCCACCTGGTTGACGGCCTCGGGGATGACCGGGTTGACCTTGCCGGGCATGATCGAGCTGCCTGGCTGGCGCGCCGGCAGGTTGATCTCGTTGATGCCGGTACGCGGGCCGCTGGACAGCAGGCGCAGGTCGTTGCAGATCTTCGACAGCTTGACCGCGGTGCGCTTGAGCATGCCGGAGAACAGCACGAAGGCGCCCATGTCGGAGGTGGCTTCGATCAGGTCGGCGGCCGGTACCAGCGGCTGGCCGCTGATGGTCGCCAGGCGCTGCACGGCCAGGGCCTGGTAGCCCGGGTCGGCGTTGATGCCGGTACCGATGGCGGTGCCACCCAGGTTGATTTCGGTCAGCAGTTCCGGTGCCAGCGAGCGCAGGCGCTGCAGGTCTTCGCCCATGGTGGTGGCGAAGGCGCGGAATTCCTGGCCCAGGGTCATCGGTACGGCGTCCTGCAGCTGGGTGCGGCCCATCTTCAGGACGTGGTCGAACTCCTTACCCTTGGCAGCGAAGGCCTGGATCAGGCTGTCGAGGCTGGCCAGCAGGGCGTCGTGGCCCAGCAGCAGACCCAGACGGATCGCGGTCGGGTAGGCGTCGTTGGTCGACTGCGCCATGTTCACGTCGTTGTTCGGGTGCAGGTACTGGTACTCACCTTTCTGGTGGCCCATGTGCTCCAGCGCGACGTTGGCGATGACTTCGTTGGCGTTCATGTTGGTGGAGGTGCCGGCACCGCCCTGGATCATGTCCACCACGAACTGGTCGTGGAAGTCACCCTTGATCAGGCGGGCGCAGGCCGCGCTGATGGCGGCGTGCTTGGCATCGCTCAGGTGCCCCAGCTCACGGTTGGCGTCGGCAGCGGCCTGCTTGACCATGGCCAGGGCCACGACCAGCTTCGGGTAGTGCGACAGCGGAACACCGGAGAGATGGAAGTTGTTGGCAGCGCGCAGGGTCTGGATGCCGTAGTAGGCATCGGCAGGGACTTCAAGGGTACCAAGCAGATCTTTTTCGACGCGAAACGAT
The DNA here is from genome assembly GCF_011752525.1 of Pantoea sp. Cy-639. Classification (GTDB taxonomy): domain Bacteria; phylum Pseudomonadota; class Gammaproteobacteria; order Pseudomonadales; family Pseudomonadaceae; genus Aquipseudomonas. The sequence continues at coordinate 51,869 of NZ_VWXI01000015.1, forward strand.
GCAGCGGAAGACATGATAGATATCATCTCGATTTTGACCCGGCACCTGCCGGAATGGCGCCAATCCTAGGGCTGCCCGGATTTTGCGGCCAATGCTGTTGCACGCTAACCTATGCGCAAACGGCATACGGTTTGATGTGACGCCGATTGACAATCGAGCGTGTTCCATTTTGGTGCACGCGTTGCGGAGTAGTCGATGAACCTCGAAAGCAAATGGCTGGAGGACTTCAGTGCCTTGGCCTCCACCCGCAGTTTCTCGCAGGCGGCCGAGCGCCGCTTCGTCACCCAGCCGGCCTTCAGCCGTCGCATCCGCAGCCTGGAGGCAGCGCTGGGCCTGACCTTGGTGAATCGTTCCCGCACTCCCATCGAGCTGACCGAGGCTGGCCAGCTGTTTCTCGTCACCGCACGCACGGTTGTCGACCAGTTGAGCGAAGTTCTGCGCCACCTGCACCACCTCGAAGGTGGCCAGGGCGAGGTGATTCAGATCGCCGCGGCGCACTCGCTGGCGTCGGGCTTTTTCCCCCGCTGGGTGGCGCAGCTGCGCAACGATGGGTTGAACATCGCCACCCGGCTGGTTGCGACTAACGTCGGGGATGCGGTGCATGCGCTGCGCGAGGGTGGCTGCGACCTGATGCTGGCGTTCTACGACCCGGACGCTGCGTTGCAGATGGACGCCGAGATCTTCCCCTCCTTACATATGGGCAACACTGAAATGCTGCCCGTGTGCGCAGTGGGTGCCGATGGCAAGCCGTTGTTCGACCTGGAAGGCGAGGGCAGCGTACCGCTGCTGGCCTACAGCGCCGGGGCCTTCCTCGGCCGTTCGGTCAACCTGCTGCTGCGTCAGCGCAACCTGCGCTATACCACGGTCTATGAGACCGCCATGGCCGACAGTCTCAAGAGCATGGCCCTGGAGGGCATGGGCATCGCCTGGGTGCCGAAGCTGTCGATGCGGGGCGAACTGGAGCGTGGCGAGCTGGCAATCTGTGGCGCCAGCCAGTGGCACGTGCCGCTGGAGATTCGCCTGTACCGCTGCGCCTTGGTCCGCAAGGCCAATGTGCGTTTGCTGTGGCGCAAGCTGGAGGGCGGTTCAGTTGACCCGAAAGTCAGCCAAACCCCCGAAAAATAAGGGCGACAGTTGGTCGCCAGGGGTGCCGTGATCGCCCATCGTTACGCTATACTGCGCGGCCTTTCGACCGGATGTGCCCGGTCCTGATCAGCAAACAAGCCACGCCGGTCATCCCGCGTGGCTTGTTGTTTTTTGACGCGCCCGAGGGCGCACAAGCGAAGAGGCTCGACGATGAGTGCACTGGTTGGCGTGATCATGGGCTCCAAGTCCGATTGGTCCACCCTTAGCCACACCGCCGATATGCTGGAAAAACTCGGCATTCCCTACGAAGTGAAGGTGGTTTCCGCCCACCGCACGCCGGACCTGCTGTTCCAGTACGCCGAGGAGGCCGAAGGCCGTGGCATCGAGGTGATCATCGCCGGTGCCGGCGGTGCAGCCCACCTGCCAGGCATGTGCGCCGCCAAGACCCACCTGCCGGTGCTGGGCGTGCCGGTACAGTCGTCGATGCTGTCGGGCGTCGATTCGCTGCTGTCGATCGTGCAGATGCCGGCCGGCGTACCGGTTGCCACCCTGGCCATCGGCAAGGCTGGTGCGATCAACGCCGCGCTGCTGTCGGCGAGCATTCTCGGTGCCAAGCACCCGCAGTTCCACACGGTGCTCAAGCAGTTCCGCACGGAGCAGACCGATACCGTGCTGGACAATCCAGATCCGCGCCAGGCTTGAGGCTGAAGATATGAAGATCGGTGTAATCGGTGGTGGCCAGCTGGGCCGCATGCTGGCCCTGGCGGGCACCCCGCTGGGCATGAACTTCGCCTTCCTCGACCCGGCGCCGGACGCTTGCGCCGCCCCGTTGGGCGAGCACCTGCGTGCCGACTATGGCGACCAGGACCACCTGCGCCAGCTGGCCGACGAAGTCGACCTGGTGACCTTCGAGTTCGAGAGCGTGCCGGCCGAGACCGTCGCCTTCCTCTCGCAGTTCGTTCCGGTCTACCCGAGTGCCGAAGCCCTGCGCATCGCCCGCGACCGCCTGTTCGAGAAGAGCCTGTTCCGCGACTTGGGGATTCCCACCCCGGCCTTCGCCGACATCCTGTCCCAGGCCGACCTCGATGCCGCGGTCGCCAGCATCGGCCTGCCGGCCGTGCTCAAGACCCGCACCCTGGGTTACGACGGCAAGGGCCAGAAGGTCCTGCGCAAGCCCGAGGACGTGGTCGATACCTTCGCCGAGCTGGGCAGCGTGCCATGCCTGCTCGAAGGTTTTGTGCCGTTCACTGGCGAAGTCTCGCTGGTGGCCGTGCGTGCCCGTGACGGTGAGACCCGCTTCTACCCGCTGGTGCACAACACCCACGACAGCGGCATCCTGCGTCTGTCGGTCGCCAGCGAGGCCCACCCGCTGCAGGCCCTGGCCGAGGACTATGTCGGTCGTGTCCTGCAGAATCTGGACTATGTCGGGGTCATGGCATTCGAGTTCTTCGAGGTCGACGGTGGCCTGAAGGCCAACGAGATCGCTCCGCGGGTGCACAACTCCGGGCACTGGACCATCGAAGGCGCCGAGTGCAGCCAGTTCGAGAACCACCTGCGGGCCGTTGCCGGCCTGCCGTTGGGCTCGACCGCCAAGGTCGGCGAGAGCGCCATGCTCAACTTCATCGGCGAAGTACCGGCGGTGGACAAGGTCGTGGCCATCGACGACTGCCACCTGCACCACTACGGCAAGGCCTTCAAGGCCGGGCGCAAGGTTGGTCACGCCACCCTGCGCTGTGCCGACATGGCCACGCTCAAGGCCAGGATCGCCGAAGTAGAGGCGTTGATCGCCGGCTGAGCGAACTTCTGTCGGCAAGCGGCCGTCTGAAATGGCAACAAGCCAAAGCGCTGTCTAGGCTTTGGCTTGTTCCATCTTCATTCAGAGGGTTTGCCATGGGCATCATTGGAACCATCTTCATCGGCCTGATCGTCGGTCTGCTGGCGCGTTTCCTGAAACCGGGTGACGACAGCATGGGCTGGATCATGACCATTCTCCTCGGCATCGCCGGCTCACTGGTCGCCACCTATGGCGGACAGGCCCTGGGTATCTACCACGCCGGACAGGCGGCGGGCTTCTTCGGGGCCCTGGTAGGCGCGATCATCCTTCTGGTGATCTACGGCTTCATCAAGAAGAACTGAACACAGGCTAGAATGCCCGGCAATTCCATCCCGAGTTGCCGAGCATTGCCATGCGTGCGTTTTTCCTGATTCCCCTGCTGCTGGCCAGCACCCTGGCCCACGCCGAACTGCCTGAGACCGACTGGCTGGAACTGATGCCGAAGTCGGACCAGAAGGCCCTCGAGCAGATGCCTGAGATCGACCACAACTCCCCCGAGGCCCAGGGCACCTTCACTGCCAAAGGCGGCCTCAAGCAGAGCAAGGGCTTGCCGGCGGTGATGTACTCGACCAAGACCGTTGCCGCCATGAACGGCAGGCAGATCCGCCTGGGCGGGTATCCGGTGCCGCTGGAGAGCGATGCCAAGGGCAACAGCACGCTGTTCTTCCTGGTGCCGTACCCAGGGGCATGCATCCATGTGCCGCCGCCGCCGCCGAACCAACTGGTGCTGGTGCGTTACCCGAAAGGGCTGAAGATCGACGATATCTACACGCCGTTGTGGGTGACCGGCACCTTGAAGGTGGAAAAGGTCAGCAACGACCTGGCCGATGCCGCGTATGCGCTGGAGGCGGGGAAGGTGAGGGTGGTGGAGGATGCCGATCTCTGAGCCTTGTGCATCGTATCGCCGGGCAAGCCGTGGGAGCGGGCTTGCCCGGCGATGACGTTCTCAGAGCGCCTGGCTGGCGATGCTGACGCTCATTGCATGGCTTGCCCCCGGCTTGAGCACCACCACGTCATCCAGCACATTCGCCGTTTCGATGCACAGCATGCGCTGCCAACCGTCGTCGGCCATGTCCGGTAGCTCGCGGGCGCGGTCGGTCCAGGGATTCCAGATCACCGCCGTGCGCGAACCACCGGCCTTGAGGGTGATGCGCCGACTCCACCGTGGGTCGACGATCGCCAGTTGTTCGGGGGCATCCAGGTAGATGCGGTCGGTCTCGCCGGCGAAGCCCAGGCTGCCCTGCTGCTTGCGTTGTTCCCAGTTGGCCAGGGTTTCGATATAGGCCAAGCCATCCACACCTTCCACCTGTACCTGGCGTACATCGCTCACCGCGAAGTAACTGTGCAGGGCCTGGCTCAGGGTGACGTCGCTGTTGCCCAGGTTGTAGCTGGTGAGGGTCAACTTGAGCGTGTCGGCCAGTTCCACCAGCAACTTCAGCTCCACTTCATGGGGCCAGCCTGGCAGGTCGCCCTGGGTTTCGGGCAGGCTGAACTCGATACGCAGGGTTTCGCCGGCTTCCTCGACCCCCAGCAACTGCCAGTCGCGCCCGCGCACCAGACCATGAGCCGGCGCCTGTTCGCCATGGAACATGGTTTTGACCGCGTCAGGATTGCGTTCGAAGATGCCGAACCAGGGCCAGCATATCGGAGCGCCCGCGCGCACTGACTTGCCCTGGCGGAAGATGGCCTGGTCGCTCAGCCACAGCACCGGCGGCTCGCCCAGGCGCTGATAGCTCAGGACCTGTGCGCCCTGCTGGGCGATCAGTAGCTCGGCGTGGTCGCTGGTGATGCGCCAGCAGTTGAGTTCGCCGTGTTGCTCGGTGTTGACCTGGAAGTTCGCCATTGCACTCGTCTCATTGGTGGCCTGTCGGGCCTTGGACCCGGTGAGGTGCAATGAGTTTACCGCCCGTTGGCGTCAGCGACGAGGCACCGAGCGGGTACGGCCGCTGCCATCGATGGCAACGAACACGAAGGCGGCTTCGGTGACCTTGCGCCATTCGCTGGACAACGGATCGTCGCTCCACACCTCGACCATCATCTGGATCGAGCTGCGACCGATTTCGAGCGTCTGGGTATAGAAGGAGAGTTGTGCGCCAACCGCTACCGGCACGAGGAAGGCCATGCGGTCGATGGCCACGGTGGCCACCCGGCCACCGGCGACGCGGCTCGCCATGGCGGTGCCGGCCAGGTCCATCTGGGCGACCAGCCAGCCGCCGAAGATATCGCCGAAACCGTTGGTTTCCCGCGGCAGCGCGGTGATCTGCAAGGCCAGGTCGCCTTGCGGGATAGGATCTTCTTGTTCGAGTTCAATCATGCCGTGGGGCCTCTGACCCGTGACGCTTCGTTGGTGGCGCAGTAACGGACGCCGTAAAAACGATTCAGCAGGTCGCATACTACGCTGATTTCGCTTCAGGTGGCGGCCAAAGGGAGACTCTGCGAAACAGTCCGACGATTCTGACCGACGTTTTCGCACAACATCCCACAAAGAGGGCAACCTTTTCCTACGAGCGGGCAGTATATATACCCACACAGCCAGCGACGACCGCGCATTGATGAATATCTGTACGGATTTTGTACCGCTATGAGCGCCGCTCGGCAATTTGCTATCTTCGCTTGCTACCCGTTCCAGAAGCCGCATGCCAGGCGGCCTGCATACCTACAAGAGAAAGAACAGCGATGACCTCCGTGCAGAGCAGTATCGAGCAGCCGTCCCGGCCGCTGTCCCGTAGTGACTACAAGACCCTCTCGCTGTCCGCCCTGGGCGGTGCCCTGGAGTTCTACGACTTCATCATCTTCGTGTTCTTCGCCACGGTGGTCGGCAAGCTGTTCTTCCCCGCCGACATGCCCGAATGGCTGCGCCTGATGCAGACGTTCGGCATCTTCGCTGCCGGTTACCTGGCCCGCCCGCTGGGGGGGATCGTCATGGCCCACTTCGGCGACCTGCTCGGGCGCAAGAAGATGTTCACCCTGAGCATCTTCATGATGGCCCTGCCGACCCTGGTCATGGGCCTGCTGCCCACCTATGCGCAGATCGGCCTGTGGGCGCCGATCCTGCTGCTGCTGATGCGGGTGATCCAGGGCGCGGCCATCGGCGGCGAGGTCCCGGGCGCCTGGGTGTTCGTTTCCGAGCACGTGCCGGCGCGCAGCACTGGCTACGCCTGCGGCACCCTGACCGCCGGCCTGACCTCGGGCATCCTGCTCGGTTCGCTGGTGGCGACCTTGATCAACAGCCTCTACAGCCCTGACGAAGTGGCGGACTATGCCTGGCGGATCCCGTTCCTGCTGGGCGGGGTGTTCGGCCTGTTCTCGGTGTACCTGCGCCGCTGGCTGCACGAGACCCCGGTGTTCGCCGAAATGCAGGAGCGCAAGGCCCTGGCCGAGGAACTGCCGTTGCGCGCGGTGCTGCGTGACCATCGTGGCGCGATCATCCTGTCGATGCTGCTCACCTGGCTGTTGTCGGCGGGTATCGTGGTGGTGATCCTGATGACCCCGGCATTGCTGCAGAGCCTCTACCACGTCAGCCCCACCGACTCGCTCAAGGCCAACAGTCTGGCCATCGTGCTGCTCAGCGTCGGCTGTATCGGTGCCGGCAGCCTGGCCGACCGCTTCGGCGCAGGACGGGTGTTCATCGTCGGCAGTCTGGCGCTGCTGGCCTCGTCCTGGGCGTTCTACCACAGCCTGCCGAGTCGTCCTGACTTGCTGTTCCCGCTGTACGCCCTGACCGGCCTGTGCGTGGGCATTGTCGGTGCCGTGCCCTATGTGATGGTCAAGGCCTTCCCGCCGGTGGTGCGCTTCAGTGGCCTGTCGTTCTCCTACAACCTGGCCTATGCGATCTTCGGCGGCCTGACGCCGATGGTGGTCACCGCGCTGCTCAAGTTCAGCCCCATGGCGCCGGCTTACTATGTGGCGTGCCTGTGCGCGGTCGGGTTGCTGGTGGGGATCTATCTGCTGGCCAAGAAGCGCTAGAGGTCATCTGCTTGCATTGAGCTTGCGTGAGAGCGTCCCTGAGACGCTGCGCCCCTCCTGAAACATCCTGCAAAGGCCATCCCGGGCAACCGTGATGGCCTTTCATCCAATTGTCACAATCGAGTCATAGAGTGTTCATGCGGCCTGCAGATACTTGGGCCCGTTCCATCACAAACCCCACGATATTCCTGCTAGGAGCAAGGCATGAAACTGAAGCGTTTGATGGCGGCCCTGACCTTTGCCGCCGCTGGCGTCGCTGCCGCCAATGCGGTCGCCGCTGTCGATCCTGCAATCCCGACCTACACCAAGACCACCGGTGTTTCGGGCAACCTCTCCAGCGTCGGTTCCGACACCCTCGCGAACCTGATGACCCTGTGGGCCGAGGCCTACAAGAAGGAATATCCGAACGTAAACATCCAGATCCAGGCCGCCGGCTCCTCGACCGCGCCACCCGCGCTGACCGAAGGCACCGCCAACCTGGGCCCGATGAGCCGCAAGATGAAGGACGTCGAGCTGCAGGCCTTCGAGCAGAAGTACGGCTACAAGCCGACCGCCATCCCGGTTGCCGTCGACGCCCTGGCTGTCTTCGTGCACAAGGACAACCCGATCAAGGGCCTGACCATGGCGCAGGTCGATGCGATCTTCTCCTCCACCCGCCTGTGCGGTGGCAAGGCTGACGTGAAGACCTGGGGCGACGTCGGCGTGAAGGGCGACCTGGCCAACAAGCCGATCCAGCTGTTCGGCCGCAACTCGGTATCGGGCACCTACGGCTACTTCAAGGAAGAAGCCCTGTGCAAAGGCGACTTCAAGCCTAACGTCAACGAACAGCCTGGCTCGGCTTCGGTCGTGCAGTCGATCAGCTCCTCGCTGAACGGCATCGGCTACTCGGGCATCGGCTACAAGACCGCCAGCGTCAAGACCGTAGCCCTGGCCAAGAAGGAAGGTGGCGAGTTCATCGAGGACAACGAAGCCAACGCCCTGAACGGCACCTACCCGCTGTCGCGCTTCCTCTACGTCTATGTCAACAAGGCCCCGAACAAGCCTCTGGCGCCGCTGGAAGCCGAGTTCGTCAAGCTGGTGCTGTCGCAGGCTGGCCAGCAGGTCGTGGTGAAGGACGGCTACATCCCGCTGCCGGCCAAGGTGGTCGACAAGACCTTGGCTGACCTGGGCCTGTCCCACAACGGCAACGTTGCCAAGCAATAAGTAAGCGGTGAATCGGAAGGGGCCGGCACGTGAAGCGCCGGCCTCTTTCCACGAATTCTTGGTCCGAAGCCAGGGCTCCTGCGCGGCGGGCTTTTTTGCGTCACTGCTCTGTCATGTTTTTGTCATACGGGACCGCTAGGGTGTGCGCATGAATGATCTGGCCAACTCCACAATGACCCAAAATTCCCCTCCCGTGCGGATTGACTTCAATACGCCCGAGTTGCAACGCAAGCGCCGCCTGCGCGCGCTCAAGGATCGCCTGACCCGCTGGTACGTCCTGGTGGGCGGGCTCGCTGTGCTGGCGGCGATCACGCTGATCTTCTTCTACCTGGCCTATGTGGTGCTGCCGCTGTTCCAGGGGGCCGAGCTGACCAGCAAGAAGGCCCTGGAGCCGACCTGGCTGCAACAGGATGCCGGCAAGCCCCTGATGATCGCCCTCGAGGAGCAGAACCTCGTGGGCATGCGCGTTTCCGACAAGGGCCAGGCGCTGTTCTTCGACACCAAGACCGGCAATGAGCTCAAGCGGGTCGACCTGCCACTGCCAGCCGGCACCCAGGTCAGCTCGATCGGCACCGACCAGCCGGGCAGCCCGCTGGTGGTGCTGGGCTTGTCCAATGGCCAGGCGATCGTGTTCCACCACACCTACAAGATCACCTACCCGGACAACAAGAAGACCATCGAGGCCGGCATCGACTTCCCATACGGTCAGGCCGCCTTCACCCTCGACGACGAAGGGCGCGCACTGGAGCACGTGAGCGTCAACGTCAATGGCGATACCTTGCTGCTGGCCGGCTCCACCGGTTCGCACCTGCAAGTGATCGAGCTGTCGCGTACCGAGAACATGATGACCGGCGACGTGACCACCGAGCAGAACCGCATCGAGCTGCCGCAAATGACCGAGACGGTGAAGAACATCTTCATCGACCCGCGCCAGCAGTGGTTGTACGTGGTCAACGGCCGCGCCACCGCCGACGTCTTCAGCCTGCGCGAGAAGAGCCTCAACGGCCGCTACAAGCTGCTCGAGGACGGTAACGCCGAAATCACCGCCAGCGCCCAGCTGGTCGGGGGTATCTCGCTGATCTTCGGTGACTCCAAGGGCGGTCTGAGCCAGTGGTTCATGGCCCGCGATCCGGACGGTGAATCGCGCCTGAAGCTGATCCGCAGCTTCCAGCTGGGCAAGGCCCCGGTGGTACAGATCGACGCCGAGGAGCGCCGCAAGGGCTTCATCGCCCTGGACAGCGAAGGCAAGCTCGGTGTGTTCCACAGCACCGCGCACCGCACCCTGCTGGTCGAGTCGGTCGCCGACGGCGCCGGCGTGCTGGCACTGTCGCCGCGGGCCAACCGCATCGTCATCGAGGAAGGTGGCAAGCTGCTGCCGCTGAGCCTGCACAACCCGCACCCGGAAATCTCCTTCAGCGCGCTGTGGGGCAAGGTCTGGTACGAGAACTACGACGAGCCCAAGTACGTCTGGCAGTCGACCGCTTCGAACACTGACTTCGAGCCCAAGCTGAGCCTGTCGCCACTGACCTTCGGTACCCTCAAGGCTGCGTTCTACGCGATGATCCTGGCGGCGCCGCTGGCCATCGCCGCGGCTATCTACACCGCCTACTTCATGGCCCCGGGCATGCGCCGCAAGGTCAAGCCGGTGATCGAGCTGATGGAAGCGATGCCGACGGTGATCCTCGGCTTCTTCGCCGGCCTGTTCCTGGCGCCATACCTGGAGGGCCACCTGCCGGGCGTGTTCAGCCTGCTGCTGATCCTGCCGGTCGGGATCCTGGCCGCGGGCTTCGCCTGGAGCCGCCTGCCGGAGTCGATCCGCCTGCGCATCCCGGATGGCTGGGAAGCGGCGATCCTGATCCCGGTGATCCTGGCGGTTGGCGCGTTCGCCCTGTACATGAGCCCGTTCCTCGAGAGCTGGTTCTTCGGCGGCGACATGCGCCTGTGGATCACCCACGACCTGGGTATCACCTACGACCAGCGCAACGCCTTGGTGGTCGGTATCGCCATGGGCTTCGCGGTCATCCCGAACATCTACTCCATTGCCGAGGACGCCGTGTTCAGCGTGCCGCGCAGCCTGACCCTGGGCTCGCTGGCCCTGGGCGCGACGCCCTGGCAGACCCTGACCCGCGTGGTCATCCTCACCGCCAGCCCGGGGATCTTCTCGGCGCTGATGATCGGCATGGGCCGCGCGGTGGGCGAGACCATGATCGTGCTCATGGCCACCGGCAACACCCCGGTGATGGAGCTGAACCTGTTCGAGGGCATGCGCACCCTGGCCGCCAACGTGGCCGTGGAAATGCCCGAATCGGAAGTCGGTGGCAGCCACTATCGTGTGCTGTTCCTCGCCGCACTCGTGCTGCTGCTGTTCACGTTCATCATGAACACCTTGGCCGAGCTGATTCGCCAGCGCCTGCGCAAGAAATACTCGTCGCTTTGATAGAAAGGTAGAGATCCGTGAAAAAGGATTCCCTCAAAGGCTGGTTCAAGAGCGGCGCCCCTGGCGTCTGGATCAGCGGTGGCGCGGTGGCCATGGCGGTCATCATGACCGTCGGCCTGCTGGCCGTGATCGCCGTCCGTGGCCTGGGCCACTTCTGGCCGGCCGACCTGATCCAGGCCACCTACAAGGTGCCTGGCCAGGCCGACCATGTGATCATCGGCGAAGTGGTGCAGAAGGAAGAAGTACCGCGCGAACGCCTCAAGGGCGCCGGCCTGCCGGTGCCCGACCAGGGCCCGGAATTCATGACCCGCGAGCTGGTCAAGGTAGGCAACCGCGACCTCAACGGCAGTGATTTCACCTGGCTGGTCGGCGACTGGCTGGTGGACCAGCGCAAGCCGGCCGAGCTGATCGCCCTGGAACGCCGTGAGTGGGGCAACTTCTACGGTTACCTGGTCAGCGTCAAGGAAGAGGGCCGGGTGGTGGCCCAGGGCCCCGAGGCCTGGAACGAACTGCAGGCCCGCCTCAAGCGCGCCAGCCAGCTCAACGACCAGTTGGTGCAGCTGGAGAAGAAGGACATCGGTGCCATCAACCATGGCCTGGAGCGCCTGCGCCTGCACGGTCGCAAGCTCGAGCTCAACGGCAAGCTGGATGCCGCCGCCCAGGCCGACATGGACGCCGAGCGCGCCGAGCTGAATGCCCGCTACCAGGCCATCGAGGAGCGCCTGACCGGTCTGCACCAGGCCTTCGCCCGCGACAGTCTGGTGGCGCGCGACGGCAATGGTCGCGAAGTCGAGATCAACCTGAGCAAGGTGGTCCACGCGATTCAGCCGAACGCGATGTCCGGCATGACCAAGATGGGTACCTACTTCGCCAAGGTGTGGGAATTCCTCAGCGATGACCCACGCGAGGCCAACACCGAGGGTGGTATCTTCCCGGCCATCTTCGGCACCGTGATGATGACCCTGATCATGGCCGTGATCGTCACCCCGTTCGGCGTGCTGGCGGCGGTATACCTGCGCGAATACGCCAGGCAGGGCCCGGTGACGCGGCTGATCCGCATCGCCGTGAACAACCTGGCGGGTGTGCCGGCGATCGTCTATGGCGTGTTCGGCCTGGGCTTCTTCGTCTATGTGCTGGGCGGTTCGATCGACCGGCTGTTCTTCCCTGAGTCGCTGCCGGCGCCGACCCTGGGCACTCCGGGCCTGCTGTGGGCTTCGCTGACCCTGGCGCTGCTGGCGGTACCCGTGGTGATCGTCGCCACCGAGGAAGGCCTGGCGCGGATTCCGCGCACCGTGCGCGAAGGCTCGCTGGCCCTGGGCGCGACCAAGGCCGAGACCCTGTGGAAGATCGTCCTGCCGATGGCCAGCCCGGCCATGATGACCGGCATGATCCTCGCCGTGGCCCGCGCCGCTGGCGAAGTGGCCCCGCTGATGCTGGTGGGCGTGGTGAAGCTGGCGCCGTCGTTGCCGCTGGACGGTAACTACCCGTACCTGCACCTGGACCAGAAGATCATGCACCTGGGCTTCCATATCTACGATGTCGGCTTCCAGAGCCCTAACGTCGAGGCCGCGCGACCGCTGGTCTACGCCACTGCGCTGCTGCTGGTGCTGGTGATCGCCACCCTCAACCTCTCGGCGGTGTGGATCCGTAACCACCTGCGCGAGAAGTACAAGGCCCTCGACAGCTGACCTCAGCGTTAAGCCACAAGCGGCAAGCTCCCAGCAGATTGCCGCTTTGTCCAAACTTGCAGCTAGCAGCTTGAAGCTTGCAGCTTCAAATGGAGTAAGAACATGCAACATGAAGCTCATACCCACGGCATCGACATGTCGGCCCTGGGCCGCGACAAGCAGAGCCTGCGCCTGGCCGAAGAGACCGTGGCCATCGAAGTGCCTGGTCTGTCCCTGTTCTACGGCGACAAGCAAGCGCTGTTCGACGTCAGCATGAACATTCCCAAGCAGCGCGTGACGGCCTTCATCGGCCCGTCCGGTTGCGGCAAGTCGACGTTGCTGCGTACCTTCAACCGCATGAACGACCTGGTCGACGGCTGCCGCGTCGAGGGTGCCATCAACCTGTACGGCAACAACATCTACCGCAAGGGCGAGGACGTGGCCGAGCTGCGCCGCCGGGTCGGCATGGTGTTCCAGAAGCCCAACCCGTTCCCCAAGACCATCTACGAGAACGTGGTCTATGGCCTGCGTATCCAGGGCATCAACAAGAAGCGCGTGCTCGACGAAGCCGTGGAGTGGGCGCTCAAGGGCGCCGCGCTGTGGGACGAAGTGAAGGATCGTCTGCATGACTCGGCCCTGGGCCTGTCCGGTGGTCAGCAGCAGCGTCTGGTGATTGCCCGGACCATTGCCGTGGAGCCGGAAGTACTGCTGCTCGACGAACCGTGCTCGGCGCTGGACCCGATCTCGACGCTGAAGGTCGAGGAACTGATCTACGAACTGAAATCCAAGTACACCATCGTCATCGTTACCCACAACATGCAGCAGGCAGCCCGCGTCTCGGACTACACCGCATTCATGTACATGGGCAAACTGGTCGAGTTCGGTGACACCGACACCCTGTTCACCAACCCGGCGAAGAAGCAGACCGAAGACTACATCACTGGTCGCTATGGCTAGTTGGGGCTTCGAGGGCGTGGGCTTGCCCCGCGATTGCGCCGGTGCCGACAGCGCCAGTCGCAGGGCGAGTCGTAGCGCCGCGCCGCGGCCCCCACGCCAGATTTTCATTGCCAGGACGACACGAACGACTTGAAGCCTGCAGCTGCTTCGCGGAGCGAAACGATGATCAACAAAGAAAGCCTTACCCACCATATCTCCCAGCAGTTCAACGCCGAGCTCGAAGAGGTGCGCAGCCACCTCTTGGCGATGGGCGGCCTGGTCGAGAAACAGGTCAACGACGCGGTCACCGCGCTGATCGAGGCCGACTCCGGCCTGGCCCAGCAGGTGCGCGAGGTCGACGAACAGATCAACCAGATGGAGCGCAACATCGACGAGGAATGCGTGCGCATCCTCGCCCGCCGCCAGCCGGCTGCCTCCGACCTGCGCCTGATCATCAGCATCTCCAAGTCGGTGATCGACCTCGAGCGCATCGGCGACGAGTCGACCAAGATCGCCCGCCGCGCCATCCAGCTGTGCGAGGAAGGCGAGTCGCCGCGCGGCTACGTCGAGGTGCGCCACATCGGCGACCAGGTGCGCAACATGGTTCGCGACGCGCTGGACGCCTTTGCCCGTTTCGACGCCGACCTGGCCCTGTCGGTGGCCCAGTACGACAAGACCATCGACCGTGAATACAAGACCGCGCTGCGTGAACTGGTTACCTACATGATGGAAGACCCGCGTTCGATCTCCCGGGTGCTGAGCGTGATCTGGGCCCTGCGTTCGCTGGAGCGTATCGGTGACCACGCGCGCAATATCTCGGAGCTGGTGATCTACCTGGTGCGCGGTACCGACGTCCGCCACATGGGCCTCAAGCGCATGAAGGCCGAGGTCCAGGGCGAGGCCTACGACGAGGGTGAAATCGCTAATGTTCCGGCTGAACCGGACGATAAATAGAATTGCTCCCGAGCATGAACGCCCGGCAATTGCCGGGCGTTTTCGTTTGCGGTCGAGCACCAGCAGGCACCCGCGAACCGTGTGAGAAGTCCCGGCGTGGCCCGTGGTTTGGCAAATGGCCATCAGTCGGCGGTATGCTAGCCGGGATTCAAGAGGAATATCGATGAGTAAAGTCAATGTACTGGTCGTGGACGATGCCCCGTTCATCCGCGACCTGGTGAGGAAGTGCCTGCGCAATGCCTTCCCGGGCATGGTGATCGAAGACGCGGTCAACGGCCGCAAGGCCATGGCCATGCTCGCCAAGGAGCGCTTCGACCTGGTCCTGTGCGACTGGGAGATGCCGGAGATGTCCGGCCTCGAACTGCTGAGCTGGTGCCGCCAGCAGGAAGAGATGAAGGCCATGCAGTTCATCATGGTGACCAGCCGTGGTGACAAGGAGAACGTGATCCAGGCCATCCAGGCCGGCGTCTCCGACTTCGTCGGCAAGCCGTTCACCAACGAACAGCTACTGACCAAGGTGAAGAAGTCCCTGACCAAGATCGGCAAGCTCGACAACCTCATGGCCAGCGCCCCAGCGCGGGTCAACTCGGCGTTCGCCAACGATTCGCTGAGCGCCTTGACCGGTGGTCGCCCGGAGGCCGCCAAGGTCGCTGCGCCCGCTGCTGCTGCACCGGTTGCCGCTGCCAAGCCGCTGATCAACGCACCGACGCCGAAGACTGCCGCCGCCGCCGCGCAGGCTGGCCGTGGCCAGGGCCAGCTGCGTCTGTCCAGCGGCATGCAGCCGTGCGTGATCAAGGCCCTGAGCCTGAAGGAGGCGCTGCTGGTGGTGCGCCGCAGCGCCAACCTGCCTCAGGTGCTCGAAGGCGCGGTACTGGACCTGGAGCAGGGCGAGAACGCCGAAGTGGCACGCCTGAACGGCTATCTGCACGCCATTGCCGCACTGGAACCGAAACCAGAGAGCGACTGGCTGCAATTGACGTTCAAGTTCGTCGACCAGGACGCGCAGAAGCTCGACTACCTGTCGCGCCTGATCGCCCGTGGGACCACCCAGAAGCACTTCACGCCTGGCGCCTGACAAGCGGGGCGGGTGAGCCCTGTGGAGCGCCTCGCGCTCTATCGCAGGCTGTCGCCAATTTCCACAGCCTTACCTTGAGTCTGTGGGAGCTGGCGACAGCCTGCGACGGGCCGCGAAGCGGCTCTGACAATTGCTTCCACAGCAATCGATGTTTGCTGTGCGATCCCCTATGAACTTCCGACCAGCTGTCACAACTTGTCTTTATTCGGGCTGCTAGGCTTCGACAAACCATCACTGTCAAAAAGCCACCACCATGCCTGCCCGTCTGCTGCTGTTCTGTGCATTGCTCACGGCCTCGGCGTCGAGCCTGGGCATGACCATCTACAAGACCACCGACAACTACGGTGTCGTCTCCTACTCCGACCAACCCGGCCCAGGGGCCAAGCCCTACGTCTTTCGCGAGCCGATCATCGAACATGTCGAGGGCAAGGTGCACCTGCAGGCCGAAAAGTTCGCCGGTGGCGTGCGCTTCGTCGCTCGTAACGAGCTGTACGTACCGCTGGAGGTCGAGTTGCGGGTGGACAACCTGGCCAACGCGTTTGGCGGCAACGCCCCACGCCTGGTACGACGGGTGGTGGGGCCGCGTTCGAGCAAGGTGATCAGCGTGGTGCTGGCGGCGCCGGGCGGTCCGCTGAAGTACACCAGCAAGTTCGACTACGCCATGGGCGACCCGCAGCAGCGTACCCAGGAGTACCTCTACCCGTTTCCGTGGAAGGGCGGGCCGTTCCGCTTGAGCCAGGGGCCGAACGGCCGCTTCAGCCACTTCGGGCCCAGGAGTCGCTATGCCATGGACATCGCCATGCCGGAGGGCACGCCGATCATCGCCGCGCGCGGCGGGATGGTGGTCAAGGTCGAGAACGCTCAGGTCGGGCGGGGCAACAACCCGGCGGGCAACTTCGTGCGCATCCTGCACCCGGACGGCACCATGGGCGTGTACCTGCACCTGATGCGCGGGTCGGTGGTGGTGAAGGAAGGGCAGCGGGTGGTGGTCGGGCAGTCGCTGGCCAAGTCGGGGAATACCGGCAACAGCACCGGCCCGCACCTGCACTTCGTGGTGCAGCGCAACGTCGGGCTGGCGCTGGAGTCGATACCGTACCGCTTCAACAAGCCGATCGGTGGGTTGCCGGACTTCACCGCGGGCAACCCCTGAACTTGGGAAGGAGGCGCTGGACGGCGGCTCAATCGAGCTTGAGCACCTTGGCCAGCACGATCTTCGGCCCTTTCATCTTCTTGATGATGATGCGCAGGCCTTCGACTTCCAGTACTTCCTCTTCCTCGGGCACGCGCTTGAGCGTCTCGTAGACCAGACCGGCGAGGGTCTCGGCCTCGATATGGTCGAGGTCGACGCCCAGCAGCCGTTCGACCTTGAACAGCGGCGTGTCGCCACGCACCAGCAGTTTGCCTGGCTGGTAGGCAAGGATGCCGCGCTCGGTCTTGCGGTGCTCGTCCTGGATATCGCCGACCAGTACTTCCAGCACGTCTTCCATGGTCAGGTAGCCGATCACCTTGCCGTCGGCCTCCTCGACCAGCACGAAGTGCGCGCCGCCCTTGCGGAACTGCTCCAGCAACTGGGACAGCGGCATGTGCCGCGACACCCGCTCCAGCGGACGGGCGAGGTCATCCAGGTCGATGGTCTCGGGCAGGTGGTCGAGCTCGGCCAGCTCCAGCAGCAGGTCCTTGATGTGCAGCAGGCCGGTGAATTCCTCGCGCTCGGCGTCGTACACCGGGTAGCGGCTGAACTTGTGGCGGCGGAACAGGGCGAGGATCTGCCTGAGCGGCGCGTGAGCGTCGATGCTGACCATGTCCTCGCGCGAGTTGGCCCAGTCGACCACCTCCAGTTCACCCATTTCCACGGCCGAGGCCAGCACGCGCATGCCCTGGTCGCTCGGATCCTGGCCGCGGCTGGAGTGCAGGATCAGCTTGAGCTCCTCGCGGCTGTAGTGGTGCTCGTGGTGGGGGCCCGGCTCGCCTTGTCCGGCGATGCGCAGGATGGTGTTGGCGCTGGCGTTGAGCAGGTAGATGGCCGGGTACATGGCCCAGTAGAACAGGTACAGCGGCACGGCGGTCCACAGCGACAGCAGCTCGGGCTTGCGGATCGCCCAGGACTTGGGCGCCAGCTCACCGACCACGATGTGCAGGTAGGAGATCACGAAGAAGGCGACGAAGAACGAGATCGCCTTGATCAGCTCGGGCGAGTCCACGCCGACGGCAGCCAGCAGCGGCTCGAGCAGGTGGGCGAAGGCCGGCTCGCCGACCCAGCCCAGGCCCAGCGAGGCCAGGGTGATGCCCAGTTGGCAGGCCGAGAGGTAGGCGTCGAGTTGGTTGTGCACCTTGCGCAGGATGCTGCCGCGCCAGCCATGCAGCTCGGCGATGGACTCGACGCGGGTGGCGCGCAGCTTGACCATGGCGAACTCGGCGGCAACGAAGAAGCCGTTGAGCAGCACCAGGAACAGGGCGAAGAGAATCATGCCGAAATCGGCGAACAACGAGGTGAGGCTGATACCAGGGGAAGGGTCCATGATGGAGTTTTTACGGGGTCCGTCTTTGAAATGGGGAGAAAAAAAGTGCCAGCTTCGGCTGGCACAGGGGATCCAATGTAGCGGCTGGAGCTGTAAAAGCAAAGAGCAGGGACCGTATCGTCGCCCTCACGCGATCAGTCGATGGCGTGGGCGCGGGCTTGCCCCGCGATGTTTCATCCTTGCTTCGTGACCAATTGTGCCGGGGCAAAGTGACAGGTGAACGTACTGCCATGTCCCGGCACGCTGCTGATTTCGAGACGACCGCGGTGGCGCATCAGCACATGCTTGACGATCGCCAGCCCGAGCCCGGTGCCGCCGGTGTTGGACGCGCGGCTGGAGTCGACCCGGTAGAAGCGTTCGGTCAGCCGCGGCAGGTGCTTGGCGTCGATGCCCACCCCCGAGTCCTGCACGCTCAGATGTGCGCCCTGTTCGTCGGACCACCAGCGGATACGGATGTTGCCTTCGTCCTGGGTGTATTTGACTGCGTTGAACACCAGGTTGGAGAAGGCGCTGCGCAGTTCCGACTCGCTGCCCTTGAGGCGTACGCCGGGTGCGGCCTCCAGGCTGATGCGCTGGTTGCGCGGGCCGGACAGGGCCTGGGCATCGTTCTTGATCGCGGCAAGCAGGGTATCGATTGCCACCGGCTGGTTGTCCGACGGGTAGTCGGTGGCCTCGAGCTTGGCCAGCAACAGCAGGTCGTTGAGCAGGGTCTGCATGCGTGAGCCTTGCTGGCTCATCTGCTGCAAGGCTCGGGTCCAGCGTGGATTGACGTCCTCGACGTTGTCCAGCAGGGTCTCGAGGTAGCCGGTGATCACCGTCAGCGGAGTACGCAACTCGTGGGAGACGTTGGCGACGAAGTCCTTGCGCATCTGCTCGAGCTGGTGGATACGGGTGACGTCGCGCACCAGCATCAGGTGCTCGTTGTTGCCGTAGCGGGTGATATGCAGCTGCACCCGCATGCGGTCGTTGATCGGCGAGGGAATTTCCAGCGGCTCGACGTAGTTCTCGGCCTCGAAGTATTCCTTGAAGCGTGGATGACGGACCAGGTTGGTCACCGGCTGGCCGCCGTCCTGCGGGGTCTTGAAGCCCAGCAGGGTCTCGGCGGCGCGGTTCCACCATTCCAGGTTGCCTTCGCTGTCGAGCATGATCACCGCGTCACGCAGGGCGGCGGTGGACTCCTGCACCCGGTCGATCACCGCCTGCAGGCGGCCGCGCACGCGCTGGTCGCGGCGTTGCAGGTGATAGATGCTGTCGAACACCTCGCCCCACAGGCCGTAGCCATCGGGCGGTGCCTCGTCGGGCTGGTGGTTGCGCAGCCAGTCGTGCAGGCGCAGCAGTTGTTTCAGGGTCCAGCCCAGGTAGAGGGCCAGGCCGATGGCCAGGCACCAACCATAGTAGCCGCTGACCAGTCCGCCGATCAGGCAGACAGTGATCAGCAGGAGCATGTGGCGAATCAGGGTCGCGTGCCAGTTCTGGTTCAATTGACGGTCCTTGTACAGCGGCGTGCGGTGTTGCGTGTGGGTCCGTCAGCTCTTGGTCGAGAAGCGGTAGCCGGTGCCCCGGACGGTTTGTACCAGATTTTCATAGGCTTCACCCAGCGCCTTGCGCAGGCGGCGGATGTGCACGTCGACGGTGCGCTCCTCGACATAGACGTTGCCGCCCCAGACCTGGTCGAGCAACTGGCCGCGGGTGTAGGCGCGTTCCTGGTGGGTCATGAAGAATTGCAGCAGGCGGTATTCGGTGGGGCCCATCTCGGCCGGCTTGCCGTCGATGGTCACACGGTGGCTGATCGGGTCGAGCAGCAGGCCACCGACTTCGATCGGCGCTTCGCTGTCGCTCGGGCCGGTGCGACGCAGCACGGCCTTCAGTCGGGCGACCAGTTCGCGTGGCGAGAACGGCTTGGTGATGTAGTCGTCGGCACCGACTTCCAGGCCCTGGATCTTGTTGTCTTCCTCACCTTTGGCGGTGAGCATGATGATCGGAATGTCGCCGGTCAGCTCGTCGCGCTTGAGGCGACGGGCCAGCTCGATGCCCGAGGTGCCCGGCAGCATCCAGTCGAGCAGGATCAGGTCCGGTTTGCGATCGACGATGATGGCATGGGCTTGCTGGGAGTTCTCCGCCTCCAGGCAGTCATAGCCGGCCATTTCCAATGCAACGGCGATCATCTCGCGGATAGGCGCTTCGTCGTCGACGATCAGAATGTTTCTGCCAACCATGCTCAATTACCTCTCCCAGGAACGATGTCTTGGCCCGCATTAGATAACGGAATTATTGCAGCTGTGTGACAAGACTTGGGCGGTTCGGGCGACATTACATGACTGGACTAGGCTTCAGGGAGCCGCTCGCGCGGTACGCGAACCCCAGCAAACCCCGAAGACAATGGTGAATCCAATGACACGACAGACGCTGAGCTGGATGGCCCTTTCCGTTGCGCTGGCCCTGCCGGCGATGGCTTCGGCCCAGCCGGCCATGGAAAAGGACGGCAAGTGGGTCGATCACGCCGGCATGACCTTGTACACCTTCGACAAGGACGCCGATGGCAAGTCGATGTGCACGGACGCGTGCGAGCAGAACTGGCCGCCGCTGTTGGTCAAGGCCGATGACAAGGCGGCCGAAGGCAAGTGGACGGTGATCGAGAGGGCCGACGGCAAGAAGCAGTGGGCCTACGACGGCAAGCCGCTGTACACCTTCGTCAAGGACAAGAAGGCCGGGGAGACCACCGGGGACGGCATGAAGGACGTCTGGCACGTGGCCAAGCCCTGATACCGCTATCGCCGGCTGTCGCCAGCTCCCACAAGATCAGCTGCCATGAACCTCTGTGGAAGCCAGCGCCATCGCTCCCACAAGATCAAGCGCCATGGGCCCCTGTGGGAGCTGGCGATACCACCGGTACAAGATCAAGCACCATGGACCCTTGTGGGAGCTGGCGATAGCCGGCGACACCACCGGTACAAGATCAAGCACCATGGGCCCCTGTGGGAGCTGGCGATACCACCGGTACAAGATCAAGCACCATGGGCCCTTGTGGGAGCTGGCGATAGCCGGCGACTGGCTGCCCAGGCGGCCCCTTTGCCGTCAGTGCAGCGCGTAATCCAGCACCACGCCAGCGAAGATCAGCAACCCCGCCCAATGGTTGTGCAGAAACGCCTTGAAGCATGACTCGCGGTCCAGCTTGCGCGTCGTCCAGAACTCCCAGGCGAAGCACACGGCCGCTGCCAGCAGCCCCAGGTGGAACCAGCCGCCTAGATCGAAGCGGCTGCCTGCCAGCAACAGACAGCCCAGCGATAGCAACTGCAGGGTCAGGATGATCACCCGATCGGCCTCGCCGAACAGGATGGCGGTGGACTTGACGCCGATCTTCAGGTCGTCGTCGCGGTCCACCATCGCATAGTAGGTGTCGTAGCCCACCGTCCACAGCACGTTGGCGATGTACAGCAGCCAGGCGCTGGCCGGCAGTTCGCCGCCGGCGGCGGTGAAGGCCATGGGGATGCCCCATGAGTAGGCCGCCCCCAGTACCACCTGCGGGTAATAGGTGTAGCGCTTCATGAACGGGTAGCAGAACGCCAGGGCCACGGCGCCGAACGACAGCCACACGGTGGTGGCGTTGGTGCACAGCACCAGCAGGAAGCTGACCCCGACCAGCAGCGCGCACAGCGCCAGCGCTTCGCGCGGCTTGACCCGGCCGCTGGCCAGTGGCCGGTCGGCGGTGCGCTTGACGTGGCCATCCACCTTGCGGTCGGCGAAGTCGTTGATGCAGCAGCCGGCGGCGCGCATCAGCACCACGCCAAGGCCGAAGATCAGCACGTTCTTCAGGCTCGGCGAGCCGTCACCGGCAATCCACACGGCCACCAGGGTCGGCCAGAGCAGCAGGTAGATGCCGATCGGCCGGTCCATGCGGCTGAGCTGGATGAAGTCCCAGGCCCGCGGGTGCAGGCGATTGAGCGACTTGAGCAGGTTCAGGTACATCAGCGGGTCTCCTCCTTGGCCGCTTGCCACAAGGCTGGCAGGAACACTTCGGCCACCAGCAGCTCCAGGCCGTTGCGCGCGAAGCGCGAGCGCCGGCCCCACAGGTTGGGCTGGGCGGCCGCGAGGGGCAGCCAGCCCTGTGGATAACGGCACACTTGCAGCGGGTGACGGATGAAGGCCTGGTCGCAGAACAGCAGCTCGCCCAGCGAACGGCTGCCGAGGGTTTCCAGGTCCAGGCCGCCGCGCTCGAGGACACTGCGCCCGGCGACGCTGCGGGCGAACACCCACGGCTGGCCATGGCCACGCAGGTAGACCTCGCGCACCCAGCCCTGCGCGCCGGGCGCGAGGTCCAGGGCGGCGCATTCGTCGTCGCGCAGCGTTTGCCAGCCTTCGAACAGGGGCGTGACGCTGAAGTGATCGTGGGAGAGACGGGTCAGACGACGGGTCAGGGAGCCCTCGTCGAACAGCCAGTCGAGAGTCGGCTGGTCGAGGGTGGTCGCCAGCTGTGGATACGCCAGCCACGCGACAGCGGCTGCTTGCGGGGTTTCGTACGGCACGTCGGTATGCTTGATACAGGCCAGAGAGGCGCCGAGCTTAGCATGTTTGCCCTTGCGGCTTGCATACTGCCAGCAGGGCCAGTACAAAAGCCCACCAAAGATTGCGCGGCGGCACTTGAGCACAAGCACAGGGCCGCCCGTCGCAACGCATCTACCGAGCCTGACCAAGGAACAGCATCGAATGAAGAAGTGGCAATGTATTGTCTGCGGCCTGATCTACGACGAAGCCGAAGGCTGGCCGGACGACGGCATCGCCCCCGGCACCCGCTGGGAAGACGTGCCGGAAGATTGGCTGTGCCCTGATTGCGGCGTAGGCAAGAGCGACTTCGAAATGATCGCCATCGGCTGATCGCACCCCTGACACGACAAAGAGGAAGCACGACATGACGTCACCTGTGGTGATCATCGGGACCGGCCTGGCCGGCTACAACCTGGCCCGGGAGTTCCGCAAGCTCGACAGCGACACGCCGTTGCTGCTGATCACCGCCGACGATGGTCGTTCGTATTCCAAGCCCATGCTCTCCACCGGCTTCGCCAAGCACAAGGACGCCGATGGCCTGAGCATGGCCGAGCCCGGTGCCATGGCCGAGCAGCTCAAGGCCGAGATCCGTACCCATACCCGCATCAGTGGTATCGACCCGGGCCACAAGCGCCTGTGGATCGGCGAGGAGGCGGTCGAGTACCGGGACCTGGTCCTGGCCTGGGGCGCGCAGACCGTGCAGGTACCGGTCGAGGGCGACGCCGCGGACTTGGTGTTCCCGATCAACGACCTCGAGGACTACGCGCGCTTTCGCCTGGCGGCAGCCGGCAAGCAGCGGGTACTGATCCTTGGCGCCGGCCTGATCGGTTGCGAGTTCGCCAACGACATGACCCTCGGCGGCTACCAGTGCGAGGTCGTCGCGCCTTGTGAACAGGTGATGCCGACCTTGCT
The DNA here is from genome assembly GCF_011752525.1 of Pantoea sp. Cy-639. GTDB lineage: Bacteria > Pseudomonadota > Gammaproteobacteria > Pseudomonadales > Pseudomonadaceae > Aquipseudomonas. Next base: position 75,000 of record NZ_VWXI01000015.1, read on the forward strand.
GCACCCGGCCGCCGCCGCCGCCGTGCAAGCCGGCCTGGAAGGGCTGGGCGTACGCTTTCACCTCGGGCCGGTGCTGAACCGCCTGGAGCGTGCCGGCGAGGCGCTGCGCGCCCACTTGTCGGATGGCCAGGTGATCGCCTGCGACCTGGTGGTCTCGGCCATCGGCCTGCGGCCACGTACCGACCTCGCCGCGGCGGCGGGCCTGCAGGTCAATCGTGGCGTGGCGGTCGACCGCCAGTTGCGCACCTCCCACGCCAATATCTTTGCCCTGGGCGACTGCGCGGAGGTCGAAGGCATCAACCTGCTGTACGTCATGCCGCTGATGACCTGCGCCCGTGCCCTGGCCCAGACGCTGGCGGGCAATCCGACCACGGTGAGCTACGGACCGATGCCGGTAACCGTGAAGACCCCGGCCTGTCCCCTGGTGGTATCGCCACCCCCGCAAGGCCGTGAAGGTACCTGGTCGGTCGAAGGTGCCGGAGCCGACCTCAAGGTGCTCTGCCATGCGGCGGATGGGCAGTTGCTGGGCTATGCCCTGACCGGCGGCGCGGTGATGGAAAAACTGGCGCTGAACAGGCTGTTGCCCCCGCTGATGGCGTAAATAGCAGGCGTTCTGTCGGAAATATCCTGTCCTTGCCGCGACAATGGCCGCCCAGACACTGGCGCGGCCCCGGTGAGCGTGCCATTCTCATTTGCGTCTGCCGCAGCCTAGAGCTTGCGGTGCCTTGAACGCTGCCACGTTCGGCAGCACGGCATAACAACAAGAAATCCCGTCAAAGAGGCTTCACTATATGCGCAAACCAGAACTCGCCGCCGTCATCGCTGAAAAGGCCGACCTGACCAAGGAAAAGGCCAATCAGGTACTGAACGCCATTCTCGACAGCATCACCGGTGCGCTCGACAAGGACACCGTGACCCTGGTGGGTTTCGGTACCTTCGAGAAGCGTCACCGTGGCGCCCGTACTGGCAAGAACCCGCAGACTGGCCAGCCAGTGAAGATCAAGGCCAGCAACACCGTCGCCTTCAAACCGGGCAAGAACCTGCGCGACAGCGTCAACACCCCCGCCAAGCCAGCCAAGAAGAAGTAGTCGCGTACACCAACGATGCTTCGAACGGGCGCCCAGGTGGCGCCCGTTGCATTTCTGGTGGGTAAATGCAGCGAACTTGCAAAAACAGGCCAAGAAACGGATAAACTGCGCGACTCAGTCATTTTTCATTCGAGGCGCGTTGATGAAGTTTCGCTTTCTTCTCTGGGCCATGGGCTTGCTGATGGCCAAGGCCAGCCGCAACAACCCGGCGTTCCAGCAGCAGTTGCAGGACAAGGACCTGGTCTTCCAGATGCAGACGCTCGACGGCAAGGTTGCCCGGCACTTCATCGTCAAGGACTTGCGCATCACCAGCCAGGGCGGCCTGCATCCACAGCCGGCCTTCGCCATCGCGTTCAAGGATGCCGCCTACGGTTTTGCCACGCTGCAGGCGAGCAACAAGCAGCTGGCGTTCATGCAGGGGATCCAGGACAAGAACATCCAGATCAAGGGCAACCCGGCGCTGGTGATCTGGTTCCAGGGCCTGATGAAGTACCTGAAGCCGAAGAAGAAAGGTTGATTGGCACACTTCCAAGGTATGGCGTTGCCCTTGTAGGGGCGGCACAAGGCCGCTCCTGCAAAGGCGTGTGAATCACCGAGTTGTAGGCGCGGCGAGGTCGGTACGCTTTCATTGTAACGTGTGGAACTGCGAGGCCAGCTCGCGCAGCAGCGCCTCGGCTTCCAGCACCTTGTTCACCACCTCTTCGGCCTTGTCCCGGGTCAGACCCAGGCGATCGAGCAGGGTGTCCGGGATCTCGCCCTGTGGCCCCGAACCGATACCGCGCGAGCGCAGCAGGCGAATCGCCAGGCACACCAGGTTGGGGAACTGCGAATACTCGCCCTCGTAGGACGGATCGTGCTGGAAGCGCAGCGCCGTCGACAGTTCGTCCGGCATGTCCCACAGTTTCATCAGCCAGGCGCCGATCTGTTCGCGGCTGATCCCCAGCAGATGTTGTTCCACGTAGCTGTGACACAGGTGCGGGTTGACCTCCAGGTGGCGGCAGATCAGCGAGAAGTGCGGTGGGAACACGTGCGCCAACAGCAGGTAGCCGAAGTTGTGCAGCAGGCCGGCCAGGTAGGTCAGGCCAGCCTCGGGGCGCTCGGCACGCGGCATGGCGCGGGTCAGCCCTTCGATCACCGCGGCGGTGTAGATCGACTGCTGCCAGTACGGCGTGGCCTGCTGTGGGTGGTCCTTGGGCAGGCTCAGGGTCTTGCCCAGGGCCAGCCCCAGCGCCAGGTTGATCACCAGGTCGAAGCCGAGCACGCGGACGATGGCGTCTTCCACCGAGCGGATCTTGCCGGGCGAGGCGTAGTAGGGGGACGCTGCCCAGCTGACTACCTGGGCCGCCAGGGCCGGGTCGGTCTCCACCACGCCGGTGATGTCGTCGATGCTGGCGTTGGGGTCGACGCGCAGCTTGATGATCTTCTGCGCGGTGTCCGCCAGAGGCGGGATCTCGATGGTTTCTTCGAGGCGCTTCTGGATGCGCCGGGCGGTGAAGGCCTGCACTGCCTTGGTGATCTCGTGCGGATCGTCGTCGGGGCGGTCGAGGTTCGGGTGGATGTCCTTCACCTCTTGGCCGAAACTGCTGGCACTGGCCTTGGCGAGCAGCTTGCGCAAGGCCGCCGAGTCGATTTCCAGCAGTAGTCCGGTTTCGCCCGACTGGATGAACAGAGTGCCGTGGTCGAGCAGGCTTTTTTCGTACTGGCAGGGGTAGCTGGTCAGCGCCGGGATGGCGGGCAGGGTCTTGAGGTGATGTCTGTCGAGCATCTGCTTCAGGCGTGCCAGCGGTACGGCGGTCAGCGTACGGCCGGTCAGTTCTTCGAGGCGCTTGAGGTCCAGCAGCTGGCTTTGCGGGAACAGCACCATCATGGCGCCGATCTCGTCGTCGAGCAGCACCGCCTGCACCTTCGCTGCCGCCGGCAGCCGTGGGTGGTCGGGCGTCTCGCGGTAGGCTACGCCGAGCTTTTCGAGCAACAGCCGGATGACAGACGGTGCGTGTAGGGTTGCGGTATCCAGGGCAACTTCAGTCATGGTCTGTATCCATTGATTCTTTTAAACGCGAAGTATAACCAGCCTGACTGGCAAGCTGGATCCATTATGGGACGGGCGTCACACCTGGCCATATTGCTGGCCGTGGCGCAGCCAGCGGTCGAGCAGCGGGCTGACGTGGCTCGGCCAGCGCGCCAGCAAGGCCTGGGCGGCATCGCGCACGGCCGGCAGCAGGTCGGCGTCGCGCATCAGGTCGGCGACCTTGAACTGCAGCAGGCCGGTCTGGCGGGTACCGAGCATCTCGCCGGGGCCACGTAGCTCGAGGTCCTTCTCGGCGATGATGAAACCGTCGTTGGTCTCACGCATGATGCCCAGGCGCTCGCGGCCGATCTGCGACAGCGGTGGGTGGTAGAGCAGCACGCAGTGGCTCACCGCACTGCCCCGGCCGACTCGGCCGCGCAGCTGGTGCAATTGGGCCAGGCCCAGGCGCTCGGGGTTCTCGATGATCATCAGGCTGGCGTTGGGCACGTCGACCCCCACCTCGATCACCGTGGTGGCGACCAGCAACTGCAAGTCACCGGCCTTGAACTCGGCCATCACCGCTGCCTTCTCGGCCGGCTTCATGCGTCCGTGGATCAGGCCCACGCGCAACTCGCCGAGGGCGCTGCCGAGCTCCTCGAAGGTGCTTTCGGCGGCCTGGCAGGTGAGCTCCTCGGACTCTTCGATCAGCGTGCATACCCAATAGGCCTGGCGCCCTTCGGCACAGGCGGCACGCACCCGTTCGACCACCTCGAAGCGCCGGCTGTCGGCGACCAGCACGGTGTTCACCGGGGTCCGCCCGGGTGGCAACTCGTCGAGCACCGAGGTATCGAGGTCGGCGTAGGCGCTCATCGCCAGGGTGCGTGGGATCGGCGTGGCAGTCATGATCAGCTGGTGCGGGCACAACTGGCCCATCACGCCCTTCTTGCGCAGGGCCAGGCGCTGTTGCACGCCGAAGCGGTGTTGTTCGTCGATGATCGCCAGGGCCAGGTGCTTGAACTGCACTTCGTCCTGGAACAGGGCATGGGTGCCGACCACCATGGGCGCGCCGCCGGCGATCTGCTCCAGGGCGCTGGCGCGGGCCTTGCCCTTGAGCTTGCCGGCCAGCCAGGCGACTTCCAGGCCCAGTGGCTCGAGCCAGCGCTTGAAGGTGATGTAGTGCTGTTCGGCGAGAATCTCGGTAGGTGCCATCAGTGCCACCTGGTAACCGGCTTCCAGCGCCTGCAGGGCGGCAAGGGCGGCAACCACGGTCTTGCCGGCGCCGACATCGCCCTGCACCAGGCGCATCATCGGCTCATGCTGGCTGAGGTCGTAGGCGATCTCGTTGGCCACCCGTTGCTGGGCGCCGGTGGGCTTGAAGCCGAGGTTGGCCAGGTACTGCGCAGGCAGGCGGCTGGCCTTGGGCAGCACGGGCGCGCGCAGGCTGCGCAGGCTCTCGCGCAGGCGCTGCTGCGACAACTGATGGGTCAGCAGTTCCTCGAAGGCCAGGCGGTGCTGGGCCCAGTGGTGGCCCTCGGCGAGTTCGTCGAGGTCAGCGTCGGCCGGCGGGTTGTGCAGGTAGCGGATGGCGTCGCTCAACGGTGCCAACTGATAGTCGCGGGCTAGCTCGTCGGGCAGCCAGTCTGGCAGGCTGCGCGGGCCGAGCAGGCCCAGGCTCTGCTGGCACAGCAGGCGCAGGCGTTGCTGGGTCAGGCCTTCGGTGGTCGGGTAGATCGGCGTGAGCGTCTGTTCCACCGGCGGCGGCGCTTCGTCGCCGTTGAGCGCGCGGTACTCGGGGTGGTAGATCTCCAGGCCCGAAGCACCGGGGCGCGCCTCGCCGTAGCAGCGCAGATGGGTGCCACGCTTGAGGCCCTCTTTCTGCGCGTTGCTGAAGTGGTAGAAGCGCAAGCTCAGGGTACCGCTGCCGTCGCCCAGACGCACGACGAGGCTACGGCGCTTGCCCATGGTCACGTCGGCGCCACTGACCACGCCTTCGATGACCGCGTCCTGGCCTGGGCGCAGTTGACCGATGGGGACCACCCGGGTTCGGTCCTGGTAGCGCAGCGGCAGGTGGAACAGCAGGTCCTGCAGGTTCTCCAGGCCAACCTTGGCGAGTTTCTCCGCCATGGCGTCACCAACGCCCTTGAGCGTGGTGACCGGGACGTTCGACAGCTCGGTCATGAGATCAGGCCGGTTGTTCCACAGACGGCTTGGCCACCGAGCAGAGACGGATCGAGTCGGCGAGGATCTCGATCGCCTTCGGCCGTGGGAAGCTGGCGCGCCAGGCGATGGCGACGGTGCGGAACGGCGCGGGCGCGGTCAGCGGGCGGACTTCGATCACGCCTGGCGCGTAGTGGTGGCTGTGCACCGCCGACAGCGGCAGGATCGACACGCCCAGGCCAGAGGCGACCATGTGGCGGATGGTTTCCAGCGAGCTGGATTCGACCGTGGTGTGCTTGGAGCCCTCGCCACCCTTGTTCAGCGTCGGGCAGGCCTCGAGCACCTGGTCACGGAAGCAGTGGCCCTCACCGAGCAGCAGCAGGCTCTTGTCGTTGAGCATGGCGGTGTCGATGGTCTGTTTCGCGGTCCAGGGGTGGTCGGCGGGCATCAGCGCGCAGAACGGCTCGTCGTACAGTGGCAGGGTGAGCACGTCGGCCTCGTTGAACGGCAAGGCGATGATTACGGCGTCCAGTTCGCCGTTGCGCAGCTTCTCGCGCAGCACGTGGGTGAAGTTCTCTTCGATGTACAGCGGCATCTGCGGCGCGACCCGGTGCAACTGCGGAATCAGGTGCGGGAACAAGTACGGGCCGACGGTGTAGATGGCGCCGACCTTGAGTGGCGCGGTCAGCTGGTTCTTGCCGGCCTGGGCCAGTTCGCGGATACCCTGGGCCTGCTCGAGGACCTTCTGCGCCTGGGCGACGATGCTCTCGCCGACCGGGGTCAGGCGTACCGCGCTCTTGCTGCGCTCGAAGATGAGCACGCCGAGTTCGTCCTCAAGCTTTTTCACGCCGACCGAGAGGGTGGGTTGGCTGACGTGGCAACGCTCGGCCGCATGGCCGAAGTGCTGCTCCTGGGCAAGGGTGACGATGTAGCGAAGTTCGGTGAGGGTCATAACGTGCGTCCATGAAGTTGCGGCCCCAGCATAGCGGCTGCAATCGATAGACGCACGTTATCAGACTTGCCGTTTTGTGACAGAAACAAAAGCGTCAGCGTCGGTCCAGGGAGTAGACGAACGGTGCGACGACTTCGATCGTGCCATTGTTCAACAGCTCTTTCGGTGGCTTCGGCACGCTGCCGGCGCGGCGGATCATCTCCAGGGTGGCGCGGTCCAGCGCGGCGCTACCCGAACCGCCGGCCAGCGAGTACGAGACCACCTTGCCTTCGGCGTCGACCACGAAACGCAGGCGGTTGATGCCCTGCAGGCCACGGCGACGCGCGTCCTCGGGGTACTTCTTGTACTTGGCCAGGTGACGCAGCAGGTCGCTCTGCCAGCTTGGCAGGGCGTTGCTGTTGGACGCGATGCTTGGTGCCGGTGCCGCGGATTTCTGTGGCGGCGAATTGCTCGGCGGCGTGTCGGCCACGTCTTCCTTCGCTGGCGGCTGGTCCTTCGGCGGCTCCGGCTGCTTCTCGGGCTTCGGCGGCTGGGGCTTGGCCTTGGGCTTGGGCGGCTTGGGAATGGCGATCTTCGGCTTGGGCGCCTCGGCCAGTTTCGGCAGTGGCGGCTCCTCGACCGGTGCCGGTGGCTTGGGCGCGGCCTTGGGCGGTGGTGGTGGCGCAGGCTCGGGCAACGGCGCCAGTTCGACCATCATCGCTGCCGGCGGCAACTCGATGGCCTGGGGCACCGACCAGTTGAGCGTCAGCAGCACGGCCACCACATGCACGCCCAGCACGATTGCCAGGCTGCCACCGTAGCGCGCCATGTTAGAGCGCGTTGTCGTCATTTCTTGGCTGCCGTCTCGAGTCCGACCAGGCCGACCTTGAGGTAGCCGGCCGCACGCATGGTGTTCATCACTTCCATCAGGTCGCCGTAGTCGACGCCCTTGTCAGCCTGGAAGAAGATGGTGGTTTCCTTGTCGCCCTTGGTCCGGGCGTCGAGCAGGGTGCCGAGCTGGTCGCGCTGCGCCACCTCGTCGTCGCCGACGTAGAGCTTCTTGTCGGCCTTGACGCTGACGAACACCGGTTTCTCCGGCCGCGGTGCCGGCTTGGCGGTCGAGGCCGGCAGGTCGACCTTGATGTCGACCGTGGCCAGGGGCGCGGCGACCATGAAGATGATCAGCAGCACCAGCATCACGTCGATGAACGGCGTGACGTTGATTTCGTGGTTCTCGGCGAGGTCGTCGCCACCTTCGTTGAGATGCAGGCCCATGGCTTACCCCACTTTCACCATGTGTGGGGCGGCGCGCTCGCTGCCCTGGTGGTCGAGGTCGCGGCTGACCAGCAGCAGGACCTGGGCCGAGGCGTCGGAGACCTGTGCCTTGTAGCCGGCGATCGAGCGGGCGAAGACGTTGTAGATGACCACGGCCGGAATGGCCGCGACCAGGCCCAGGGCGGTGGCCAGCAGGGCTTCGGCGATGCCTGGCGCGACCACGGCGAGGTTGGTGGTCTGGGTCTTGGCGATGCCGATGAAGCTGTTCATGATGCCCCACACGGTGCCGAACAGGCCGACGAACGGCGCGGTGGAACCGATGGTGGCCAGCACGCCGGTGCCGCTGCTCATGGTGCGGCCACTGGCGGCTACCAGGCGCTCGAGGCGGAAGCTGACACGCTCCTTGATGCCTTCCTTCTCGCGGGCGTTGGCCGACAGGCGCATCTCTTCGAGGGCGTCGTGCACCAGGGTGTGGGCCAGGGTGCCTTCCTTGTTGGAGACATCGCTGGCTTCCTTCAGGGTTACCGACTTCTTCAGCGCGGCGATCTCGCCCCGCAGGCGGCGCTTGGCGCCCATCAGCTCGAAGCCTTTGGCGATCCAGATGGTCCAGGTGATGATCGAGGCGATGGCCAGGCCGATCATTACGGCTTTCACCACCACATCGGCGTTCTTGTACATGCCCCAGGGCGACAGGTCGTGGGCCATGCCCAGCGAGGTGTCTTCGGCTACCACGGCCTCTGTGGACTGCTGCAGGCTGTCGACCAGGGCCTTGGCTTCTGGCGTCAGCTCGGGCGCTGGGGCCTGGGCCTCGGTTGCAGGAGCGCTGGCGGCGGTCGGGGCTGCGGCATTGGCGGCCGGTTCATCGGCCATGGCCAGCGGGGCCAGCACCAGGCTGAACAGCAGCGCGGCAACGGCGCCCCAGGCGCGCGACGGGGTAGGCGAAGCGGAGGATTGAGTACGTGTCATGCTGGCCGGACCTGATGAAGAAAAGAGGTTGAGTTCTCCAAGGCCTCGAGGCGGGCCGAGAACAGACAGGGCGCCATTATTGCAAGTAATTCTTGTTAGCAAAAGTAATAAAGTTGCTTTTTTCAACCATCGTCTAGCCGCTGATCGCTTAATCCGGTTAGCTTGGGCCTTTGGTTTCTGGAGTGCTTGTGATGTCTGACCTCTCTGCGATGATCGTCGGCTGTGGCGATGTAGGCGGCCGCCTGGCCCGTCAACTGCTGGCTCTGGGCTGGCAGGTCAGTGGCCTGCGCCGTTCGGTCGCAGAACTGCCCGAGGGCGTCCGGGCGGTGCCCGCCGATTTGTCCGACCGCCGTCAGCCGGCTGCCTGGCCGTCGCGCGACCCCGACTACCTGGTGTATTGCGTGGCTGCCAGCCAGCACGACGAAGCGGGTTACCAGGCCGCCTACGTCGAGGGTTTGCGCCATGTCCTGGGGTGGCTTCAGGCCAACGGTCAGCGTCCGCGGCGGTTGCTGTTCGTCTCCAGTAGCAGCGTGTATGCGCAGAAAGAGGGTGAATGGATCGATGAGACCGCGGGCACCGAGCCTGAGGGGTACTCAGGCAAGGTCATGCTCGAGGCCGAACAGCTGGCCCTGGGCAGCGGTATTCCCGCCAGCGTGGTGCGCCTGACCGGTATCTATGGCCCGGGGCGCGAATGGCTGCTGGGCCAGGTGCGCCAGGGTTATCGAGTGGCCGAGGAGCCGCCGCTGTACGGCAACCGGATCCATGCCGAGGACGCCGCAAGCCTGCTGGCGCACCTGCTGCAGGCCGATGCCCGGGGTATCGCGCTGGATGATTTCTACATCGGTGTCGATGACGACCCGGCGCCGCTGGCCGAGGTGGTGGGCTGGTTGCGTGGCTACCTGGGCGTCACCGAGTGGTCGGACGAGCAGCGGGTGCGGCGTACCGGCAGCAAGCGCTGCAGCAACGCCCGGGCGCGGGCGTTGGGCTGGGTGCCGGCGTATCCGAGCTACAAAGAGGGCTATGCAGCCATATTGCAAGGGTGTGGTTGACGTTATCGCGAGGCAAGCCCGCTCCCGCAAGGGCTTGGTCCCATGCATCGTGGGAGCGGGTGCCCGGCGATGAGGCCTAGTCCTTTTCCAGTACCCACTGCCGCGCACCTGCGGCCAGTTGTGGCATTTCATCCGGCTGCGCCTGGTTCACCGCCTGGAAGATCTCCAGGGTGTCGCCATCGCGCTTGAAGATCCACGGGGCGCCGCGCTGGTTGCGCTCCAGCCAGAGACTATCGTTGCCATTGCCCATGGTCGCGCAATCACCTGCCAGGCATAGGGCGAAGCGGTCCGGGCCAGGCAGGCCGGTGACGCTGCCGGTGTCGCTGAAGCGCACTGTCGCGCCTTTGCCCGGGCCTTCGACGATCTTCCACTCGCCGCCCAGGTAGGCCTTGTACAGTGCCCGCTCGAAACTGCCGCCCAAGGGGGCGTTGTCCACTGACTTGCTACGCACGAAGGTCTGCTCGTGCCCGGAGGGATCGCTGGCCTGGAGCTTGTCACCGCTGAGCTTGAGCTGCTCGGTCTGGCCCCCTTCGAAACTGGCCTGCCAGTTGTTCTCGTCAGCGCTCAGGCGGCCGTCGGCAGCCTCGAAGCCGTTGCTGAAGCTGGCACGTTGGTTCTGGACGTCGATCTTCCATTCGAACACCGGCCCGTGCTCGCTGAGGGCCTGGCGCAGGCTGGTGCCCTTGGCGGCGGCGTCGATGGCGGTCTGGTTCACCCAGGTGCCGTTGAAGTCTTCAGGTTTGTGGCTGGCGCAGCCGCCCAGTAGCAGGGCTGCCAGCGCGAGGGGGAGTGCGTGGCGCATGGTGTGGACCTTGGGGGAGGAGGGTGACGGGCGGGCGCCCGTCACCGGGGGCATCAGTCGATGACCAGGATGGCGTCCATTTCGACCTGGGCGCCTTTCGGCAGCGCGGCTACGCCAATGGCGGCGCGGGCCGGGTAGGGCTGTTCGAAGTAACGACCCATGATCTCGTTGACCTTGGCGAAGTGGCTCAGGTCGGTGAGGAAGATGTTCAGTTTGACGATGTCCTTGAACGAACCGCCGGCGGCTTCGGCAACCGACTTCAGGTTCTCGAACACCTGCACGGTCTGGGCCTCGAAGCCTTCGACCAGTTCCATGGTCTTCGGATCCAGCGGGATCTGGCCCGACATGTAGACGGTGTTGCCGGCCTTGATCGCCTGCGAGTAAGTGCCGATGGCGGCTGGGGCCTTGTCGCTGTTGATGACGGTCTTGCTCATGAATGACTCCTTGCGGTGGGCGGACTACGCACGCATCCGGGTGATGCGGACCACGCCGGTCAAGGTGCGCAGCTTCTTGATCACACGGGCCAGGTGCACGCGGTCGCGCACGCTGACCACCAGTTGGACCACGCTGATACGGCCGTCGCGTTCGTCCATGCTGATCTTCTCGATGTTGCCGTCGGCGGCGTTGACGCTGCTGGCCAGCAGGGCGATCAGGCCGCGCTGGTGTTCCAGCTCGACCCGCAGCTCGACGTTGAACTCGCCAGTGACGTCCTTGGCCCAGGAGAGCTGCAGGCACTTCTCCGGGTTGTGGCGGATTTCACTGATATTGCGGCAGTCTTCCAGGTGCACGACCATGCCCTTGCCCGCCGACAGGTGACCGACGATCGGGTCGCCCGGGATCGGCGTGCAGCACTTGGCGTAGCTGAGTACCAGGCCTTCGGTGCCGCGGATCGCCAGCGGGCCTTCCGGTGCCGGCAGCGGTTCGCCCTCGGCGGACAGCAGGCGACGGGCGACCACGTAGGCCATGCGGTTGCCCAGGCCGATATCCTCGAGCAGGTCTTCGACCTGTTCCTGGCGGTACTCGGTGAGGATCGACTGGATACGCTCCTGGGGAATCTTCTCCAGGCTGCTGTCGAAGCCGGTCAGCACCTTGTTCAGCAGGCGTTCGCCCAGGCTGATGGACTCGGAGCGGCGCTGCTGCTTGAGGGCGTGGCGGATGTGCGTGCGTGCCTTGCCGGTGACCACGAAGTTGAGCCAGGCCGGATTCGGACGAGCGCCCGGCGCACTGACGATTTCGACCGTCGAGCCGCTCTGCAGGGGCTCGGACAGTGGCGCCAGGCGGCGGTTGATGCGGCAGGCGATACAGCTGTTGCCGACATCGGTATGCACCGCGTAGGCGAAGTCGACGGCGGTGGAGCCCTTGGGCAACTCCATGATCCGTCCCTTGGGCGTGAACACGTAGACCTCGTCCGGGAACAGGTCGATCTTCACGCTCTCGATGAATTCCAGCGAGTTGCCGGCACGCTGCTGCAATTCGAGGATGCCCTTGACCCACTGGCGGGCGCGGGCGTGGCTGCCCTTGGGCTGTTCCTGCTCGTTGGACTTGTACAGCCAGTGCGCGGCGATGCCGTTGTTGGCCATCTCTTCCATCTCGCGGGTGCGGATCTGGATCTCGATGGGCACGCCGTGCATGCCAAACAGCGTGGTGTGCAGCGACTGGTAGCCGTTGGCCTTGGGGATCGCGATGTAGTCTTTGAAGCGCCCCGGCAGCGGCTTGTACAGGTTGTGCACGGCGCCCAGCACGCGGTAGCAGGTATCGACCTTGTCGACGATGATGCGGAAGGCATACACGTCCATGATCTCGGTGAAGGCGCGTCGCTTGCCGCGCATCTTCTTGTAGATGCCATAGAGGTGTTTCTGGCGGCCGCTGACCTCGCCTTCGATGCCATCGGCCGCCAGGCAGTTGGCCAGCGAGGTCTCGATCTTGGCGACGATTTCCTTGCGGTTGCCACGGGCACTCTTCACCGCGCGGTGGATCAGCGACGAGCGCATCGGGTGCATGGCCTTGAAGCCAAGATCCTCGAACTCGACGCGCACGGTGTGCATCCCCAGGCGGTTGGCGATGGGGGCGTAGATCTCGAGGGTTTCCTTGGCGATGCGCCGGCGCTTCTCGCCGGACAGCACTTCCAGGGTACGCATGTTGTGCAGGCGGTCGGCCAGCTTGACCAGGATCACGCGAATGTCGCGGGCCATGGCCATGGCCATTTTCTGGAAGTTCTCGGCCTGTGCCTCGGCCTTGGTCTCGAAGTTCATCTGGGTCAGCTTGCTGACCCCATCGACCAGCTCGGCGACGGTTTCGCCGAATTGCTGGCTCAAGGCTTCCTTGGCGATGCCGGTGTCTTCGATCACGTCGTGCAGCATGGCTGCCATCAGGCTCTGATGGTCCATGTGCATGTCGGCGAGGATGCTGGCCACGGCCAGCGGATGGGTCACGTAGGGTTCGCCACTGCGGCGGCGTTGCCCATCGTGTGCCTGTTCGGCGTAGAAGTAGGCCCGGCGAACCAGGTTGACCTGTTCGGGGCCCAGGTAGGTCGACAGCCGTTCGGCAAGAGCTTCTATACCCGCCATGGGTTCACCTCTTGCTGAAGAAGAGGGCCTTGCGCCGCACGACGTCGACCGGGCATCAATCAGACCGCCTCGTTGTTCTCGTCCTCGAATGCGGCGAACACCGGATCCTCGGTGACGATCTCTTCGGCGGCGATGAATTCAGGGGTGACGATACCTTCGGCGATTTCACGCAGGGCAACGACGGTCGGCTTGTCGTTTTCCCATGCGACGCGCGGCTCTTTGCCGCCGGTCGCCAGCTGACGGGCGCGCTTGGTCGAGAGCATGACCAGCTCGAAGCGGTTATCCACGTGTTCCAGGCAGTCTTCAACAGTTACGCGGGCCATGGTCTTCCTCAGTAGCAAATGCGGTAGGCGTGCAGCCCAATATGGGCAGGCGGACTCGATAGTTTAAAAAATCACCAGCCAATAGGGAAGGGCTGTTTTGTCGGGTCTGCCTGTGGCGCCTCTGTCCGGGGCCACTGGACCCCGTCGCCGATGCCCGACAATAGCCTGACGCACATTGCCGACACAACTGCCCTTGACGCGTTAACGCAACATCGCGTCGCGCAGGCGCGGGGTCAGCTCCTCGAACAGTGTCTGCACCGAGCGCAAGGCGCGGCAATCCGGGCGGGTCAGCAGCCACAGCTGGGTATCGCAGCCGGGCAGCGGACCGCTCAGGGCCTCGACCCCGGGCAGGTCGTGGACCATGTAGTCGGGCAGGGCCGCCACGCCCAGGCCGGTGGTTACCAGCTGGGCGATGGTCGACATGCCGCTGCACTGGTAGCGCGGCACCAGCCCGGGGTGATGCTGGTTGCGCCAGACCACGGTGGCGTGGTCCTGCATGGCATCGTCGGGGGCTATCCATGGCACGCTGGCGGGCGATTCCTGGAGTCGTTCGCGCAGCGTCGGCTGGCCACACACCACATAGCTGGTCGAGCCCAGGCAGCGGCCTACCAGGTGCTCTGGCGGGGTGTTGGTCAGGCGCAGGGCGATATCGGCGTCGCGGCGGCTCAGGTTGGCGAAGGTGTTGGAGGTTCCCATCTCCAGCGACAGCGCCGGGTAGTTGGGCATGAACTCGGCCAGCGCCGGCAGCAGCAGGCTGTGCAGCACCGCTTCGGTGCAGGTCAGGCGCACCGTGCCGCTGACCACCTGCTCGCCACTGGTCAGGGCAATGCGCGCCGCATCCAGGGCTTGTTCGGCACGTTCGGCCTGCTCGGCCAGGGCCTGGGCGGTATCGGTCGGCAGGTAGCCCTTGCGGCTCTTGACGAACAGCGCGGTGCCCAGTGCCGACTCCAGTCGCCGGATCGAGCGGAACACCGTGGAGACGTCGACCTTGAGCAGTTCGGCGGCCTTGGCCAGGGAGCGGCCGCGTTCCAGGGCGAGGACCAGGGCGAGGTCCGCATGGTTGATCTGATATTGCATTGATGCACGCTCTGCTTGCCGAATTGCCAATGTCTGTTGCGTGGGGGCCATTTTATAGTGAAACGGCCCCCGGGAATCAATGCAGCCGGTCGGCAACCCAGCCCCCAACGATGGGCCAGTGAAAAGAACAACAGCAGCACCATCGTCGCCCTTCGAGGCGTCATCCGCAGTTCCCCACATCGCCGCTCCAAATCGAAGGATGTACAGCCATGACGTCGGTCTCTCCGTGCGCCAGTTCTTCCCGCGAGATGAATGAATTCCTGGACGCCCACCCGGACACGCAGTTCGTCGACCTGCTGATTTCCGACATGAACGGCGTGGTGCGCGGCAAGCGTATCGAGCGTGCCAGCCTGCACAAGGTGTACGAGAAGGGCATCAACCTGCCTGCCTCCCTGTTCGCCCTGGATATCAACGGCTCGACCGTCGAAAGCACTGGCCTGGGCCTGGATATCGGCGATGCCGACCGCATCTGCTACCCAATTCCCGGCACGCTGTCCGACGAGCCGTGGCAGAAGCGCCCCACGGCGCAGTTGCTGATGACCATGCACGAGCTCGACGGCGCGCCATTCTTCGCCGATCCGCGGGAAGTGCTGCGCCAGGTGGTGAGCAAGTTCGACGACCTGGGCCTGGATATCTGCGCCGCGTTCGAGCTGGAGTTCTACCTGATCGACCAGGACAACCTCAACGGTCGTCCGCAGCCACCGCGCTCGCCGATCTCGGGCAAGCGCCCGCAGTCGACCCAGGTGTACCTGATCGACGACCTCGACGAATATGCCGATTGC
Organism: Pantoea sp. Cy-639; assembly: GCF_011752525.1. Lineage (GTDB taxonomy): Bacteria > Pseudomonadota > Gammaproteobacteria > Pseudomonadales > Pseudomonadaceae > Aquipseudomonas. Next base: position 90,025 of record NZ_VWXI01000015.1, read on the forward strand.
CTGCAGGACATGCTGGAAGCGGCCAAGGAGCAAGGCCTGCCGGCCGATGCCATCGTCAAGGAAAGCGCGCCGGCGCAGTTCGAGGTCAACCTGCACCACGTCGCCGACCCGCTCAAGGCCTGCGACTACGCGATCCTGCTCAAGCGCCTGGTCAAGAACATCGCCTACGACCATGAGATGGACACCACCTTCATGGCCAAGCCCTACCCGGGCCAGGCGGGCAACGGCCTGCACGTGCATATCTCGCTGCTCGACAAGCAGACCGGCAAGAACATCTTCGCCAGCGACGATCCGCTGCAGAGCGAGACCCTGCGCCACGCCATCGGTGGCGTGCTGGAGACCATGCCGGCGTCGATGGCCTTCCTCTGCCCGAACGTCAACTCCTACCGCCGCTTCGGCGCGCAGTTCTATGTGCCCAACGCGCCGAGCTGGGGCCTGGACAACCGTACCGTGGCCCTGCGCGTGCCCACCGACAGCAGCGACAACGTGCGCATCGAGCACCGCGTGGCGGGCGCCGACGCCAACCCGTACCTGATGCTCGCGGCGATCCTCGCCGGCATCCATCACGGTCTGACCCAGAAGGTCGAGCCGGGTGAGCCGATCGAGGGCAACTCGTACGAGCAACTGGAGCAGAGCCTGCCGAACAACCTGCGTGACGCCTTGCGCGCGCTGGACGACAGTGAAGTCCTCAACCAATACATCAGCCCGGACTACATCGATATCTTCGTGGCCTGCAAAGAGAGCGAACTGGCCGAGTTCGAAGTGTCGATCTCCGACCTCGAGTACAACTGGTACCTGCACACGGTGTAAGCCCATGAGCGCATTTGCGGTCCCTTTGATCGGTGTCAGCGCCTGCCGCCAGCAGGTGGGGAAGAACTCGTCGCACACGGTGGGCGACAAGTATGTCGAGGCCGCCGGCTTTGCCGGGTTGCCGCTGATCCTGCCGGCCCGTGACGGTGGCAGCGACACGCAGGCGCTGCTGGCGCGGCTCGATGGCATTCTTTTTACCGGTTCACCTTCAAATGTCGAGCCGCATCATTACAATGGCGCGCCCAGTGCGGAAGGTACTCGCCACGATCTGGCGCGCGACCGACTGACGCTGCCGTTGCTGCAGGCGGCGATCGCCGCCGGCGTGCCGGTGTTCTGCGTCTGTCGTGGTTTCCAGGAGTTGAACGTGGCCCTTGGCGGCAGCTTGCACCAGCGCGTGCAGGAATTGCCCGGCTACCTGGACCACCGTGAACCTGAGGATGCACCCCTGGAGGTGCAATATGGCCCTCGGCATCCCGTCGGTATCGAACCGGGCGGGTTGTTCGAGCGCTTGGGCCTGGCTGCGCGGTTCGAGGTCAACTCGCTGCACAGCCAGGGCATCGATCGCCTGGCCCCTGGCCTGCGCGTCGAGGCACGGGCCCCGGATGGCCTGATTGAAGCGGTGTCGATGCCTGACGCGCCGGGCTTTGTACTCGGTGTGCAGTGGCACCCTGAATGGCGTTTCGCCGAAAACCCGGTCTCGCTGCGCCTGTTCGAGGCGTTCCGCGAGGCTTGCATTGCCCATGCTTCACGGGAGGGTATGCGCCAGGAGACACCCTGACGTTAGCCGAAGGTCTTGGATGACCGTGCCCCCACCGCGAGCTTTCAATGAGTGAAAGCGGGCCCTCTACGGCGGGCCTGTGAGAACAATTCCAATAGTTACGGCACAGACTCATGAATGAATACACAGAAGCCGGACGCCCACCCGATGCGGCGTCCGACTCGGGCAACACCCAGCGCAGCAAGGGCCTGGCCAAGGGCCGCCTCGGTCTGCTGGCCAGCGTCGTGCTGGGCATTTCCACCATCGCCCCGGTCTACACCCTCACCGGCGCGCTCGGCCCGACCGTGCGCGAAGTCGGCGCGCACCTGCCGGCGGTGTTCATCGTCGGCTTCCTGCCGATGCTGCTGGTGGCCCTGGGCTACCGCGAACTGAACTCGGCGGAGCCCGACAGCGGCACCTCCTTTACCTGGTCGGCCCGTGCCTTCGGTCCGATGATCGGCTGGATCGGCGGCTGGGGGCTGGTGGTCGCCACGACCATCGTGCTGTCCAACCTGGCGGGCGTGGCGGTCGATTTCTTCTATCTGTTCCTCGCCCAGATCACCGGCAACCAGGAGTTGGCGGCGCTGGCGGACAATCTATTGGTGAACATCACCACCTGTTGTGTGTTCATTGCCCTGGCGGTGTGGATCTGTTGTCGCGGCATGGCCACTACCATGACGGTGCAGTATGGCCTGGTGGCCCTGCAACTGATGGTGCTGATCGGCTTTGCCTTCGCCGCTTTCGGTGAGACCACCGCGCCGCCGCCGCTGGAATTCGACTTCGCCTGGTTCAACCCGTTCGGCGTCGAATCGTTCTCGGCGTTCGCCGCTGGGCTGTCGCTGTCGATTTTCATCTTCTGGGGCTGGGACGTGTGCCTGACCGTCAGCGAAGAGTCGGTCGGCAGCGACGAGGTGCCAGGCAAGGCCGCCACCTGGACCGTACTGCTGATTCTCGGTCTGTATCTGCTCACCGCCATCGCCACCCTGCAGTTCGCCGGGATCAGCGAACATGGCCTGGGCCTGGGTAACCCGCGTATCCAGGAGAACGTCTTCGCCCACCTGGCCGGTCCGGTCATGGGGCCATTGGCGATCCTGATGTCCATCGCGGTGCTGGCCAGCACCGCGGCCTCGCTGCAGTCGACCTTCGTCTCGCCGGCTCGCACCCTGCTTGCCATGGGCTACTACGGCGCGGTGCCACAGCGTTTCGCCAAGGTTTGTCCGCGCTCGCAGACTCCGCGTTACGCGACCATCTGCGCCGGCATCGCCGCAGGGCTGTTCTACGTGACCATGCGGACCCTGAGCGAAAACGTGCTGGCCGACACCATCACGGCCCTGGGCATGATGATCTGCTTCTACTACTCGCTGACCGCGTTCGCCTGCGTGTGGTACTTCCGCCACAGCCTGTTCGACAGCGTGCGCCACTTCTTCATGCGCGGCGTCTGCCCGCTGGTGGGTGGGGTGATCCTGTCGGTGATCTTCGTGCGCACGGCCATCGACAGCGCCTCGCCGGAGTTCGGCAGCGGCTCGCATGTGGCCGGATTGGGGCTGGTGTTCGTGATCGCGGCGATCATCTCGGCGCTGGGGATCGTGCTGATGATGTTGTCGCGGCTGCGGGCACCGGCGTATTTCCTCGGCGCTACATTGCGTCAGCAGGCGACCATTCAGTTGCAGGAATAAGGAAGGCCATTGCGGGATCAGCCCGCTCCCACGTGGGGGCGGGCTGGTTTCGCGATGCTCTGTTCAGCCGATCAGCTGCTTCAGCAAGGCGCCATGACGCGCCTGCTGCTTGTCCAGCAGCAACCGGTTCGAGGCGAATACCGCCTTCATCTCGTCCAGGGCCACGGCGAAATCGTCGTTGATGATGACGTACTCGTATTCGTCGTAGTGCACCATCTCGCTGACCGCTTCCTTCATGCGTCCGGCAATGATCTCTTCACTGTCCTGGCCGCGGCCATCCAGGCGCTGGCGCAGGGCTTCCTGGCTGGGCGGCAGGATGAAGATCGAACGTGCCTCAGGCATCAGCTTGCGTACTTGCTGCGCGCCCTGCCAGTCGATCTCCAGGATCAGGTCGTAGCCCTGGTCGAGGGTTTCCTGCAACGCGCTGCGCGAGGTGCCGTAGAAGTTGCCGAACACTTCGGCGTGCTCGAGGAAGTCACCCTTGGCGATCAGGGCCCGGAACTCTTCGTGGACCACGAAGTGGTAGTTCACCCCGTGCGCTTCGCCCGGGCGCATGGCGCGGGTGGTGTGGGAGACCGAGACGCGTACGCGCGGGTCGTCCTTGATCAGGGCCGTGACCAGGCTGGTCTTGCCGGCGCCGGAGGGTGCCGAGACGATGTAGAGGGTGCCGCTGCTGTGGTTCATGGTAGGGGTGGCCTTACTCGATGTTCTGTACTTGTTCACGCATTTGTTCGATCAGCACCTTCAGGTTTACCGCCGCCTGGGTGCTGCGTGGGTCGAAGGCCTTGGAGCCAAGGGTGTTGGCCTCGCGGTTGAGTTCCTGCATCAGGAAGTCCAGGCGCCGGCCGGCGGCGCCGCCGGACTTGAGCACACGCCGCACTTCGGTGACGTGGGTGCTGAGACGATCCAGCTCTTCGGCGACGTCGCTCTTCTGTGCCAGCAGCACCATTTCCTGCTCCAGGCGCTGTGGGTCGAGTTCGGCCTGCATGTCGTGGAAGCGGTCGAGGATCTTCTGGCGTTGCACGGCCAGCATCTGTGGTACCAGGGCGCGCAGGGTGGCGACTTCGCTGGCCATGCTGTCCAGGCGCTCGTTGATCAGCCGGGCCAGTTCGACACCTTCGCGCTGGCGACCGGCCTTGAGTTCGGCCAGTGCCTCGTCGAACAGGGCGACGGCTTCGGCGTTGAGGGCCTGCGGGTCCGCCGCGTCGCCCACCAGCACGCCTGGCCAGGCCAGGACTTCCAATGGATTCAGCGGGGCCGGTTGCTTGATCAGGCTGGCCACGGTCTCGGCGGCGGCGACCAGCTGCGCGGCGCGTTCGCGATCGACCTGCAGGGGTTTGCCGGCGTGGTCGTCGGCCAGGCGCAGGGTGCATTCGACCTTGCCGCGCGACAGGCCTTGCCGCAGGCCTTCACGCACCGCGCCTTCGAGGTCGCGCAGGGCTTCGGGCAAGCGCAGGTGAGGTTCGAGGTAGCGATGGTTGACCGAGCGCAGCTCCCAGGTCAGGGTGCCCTGGCTGCCGGCGCGCTCGACGCGGGCAAAAGCGGTCATGCTGTGCACCATGGGGAATACCTCGCGTAGTCGGGGGAACGGGGGCAGCCTTCGGGCCGCAAGGCGCAGGATTGTAGCGCAGTGCGAGCCGGGCGCCCAATCCAGCCATGCTACAGCGCTGCCCGCGGGTGTTGGGAAAAGGCGACAGGCTGTGCCGGGTACGACGATAGGCATGTCCTCACCGGACGTCGGGCTCTATAATGCTCGGCAGATTCAAAGTCCCGGTACAGGTATCCCAGATGAAACGTCCAAGTGGTCGCGCCGCCGATCAGCTCCGCTCGATCCGCATTACCCGCAACTACACCAAGCACGCCGAGGGGTCGGTACTGGTCGAGTTCGGTGACACCAAGGTCATCTGCACGGTCAGCGTCGAAAATGGTGTTCCCCGCTTCCTCAAAGGCCAGGGCCAAGGCTGGCTGACTGCCGAATACGGCATGCTGCCGCGCTCCACTGGCGAGCGTAACCAGCGCGAGGCCAGCCGTGGCAAGCAAGGTGGCCGCACCCTCGAGATCCAGCGTCTGATCGGCCGCTCCCTGCGCGCTGCGCTGGACATGAGCAAGCTCGGCGATATCACTCTCTATGTCGACTGCGACGTGATCCAGGCCGATGGCGGCACCCGCACCGCGTCGATCACCGGTGCCATGGTCGCCCTGTGCGACGCCCTGGCGGTGATCAAGAAACGTGGCGGCCTGAAGGGCGGCAACCCGCTCAAGCACATGATCGCCGCGGTGTCGGTGGGCATGTACCAGGGCGAGGCCGTGCTCGACCTCGACTACCTCGAGGACTCGGCAGCCGAGACCGACCTGAACGTGGTCATGACCAGCGCCGGTGGTTTCATCGAGGTGCAAGGCACCGCCGAGGGCGCACCGTTCCAGCCTGAAGACTTCAACGCCATGCTGGCGCTGGCGCAGAAGGGCATGGCGGAGATCTTCGAGCTGCAGACGGCCGCGCTGGCTGACTGAAGGCCGTGACAGGGAGGTGCGAATGAACGACGTGGATCTGCCCGTCACCCCGCCCAACGCCGATGTACGGCAGTGGGCGATGTTCTGTCACCTCTCGGCGCTGCTCGGGTTGGTGATGCCGCTGGGGCATCTGCTCGGGCCACTGGTGCTGTGGCACCTCAAGCGCGAGCAGGACCCCTTCATCGATGCGCAGGGCAAGGAGGCGCTGAACTTCCAGATCAGCGTCACCCTCGCCAGCTTCGTCTGCTTCATGCTGATGTTCGTATTCATCGGCATCGTGCTGTTCGCCATGCTGATGGTGGCGGTGCTGATCCTGATCATCCTGGCGGCGGTGAAGGCCAATGAGGGCAAGGCGTACCGCTATCCATGGATCTGGCGGCCGATCAAATAGAAAACGGGGCCTGAAGCGGCCCCGTTTTCATGTTCAGATGGTCAACGTCCAGTCGTAGTCGACGATCAGCGGCGCATGGCGCGAGAAGCGCGGTTGGCGCGGCAGACGGGCATTGCGCACGAAGCGGCGCAGGCCTGGGGTGAGGATCTGGTAGTCGAAGCGATAACCCAGGTTGAGCATCTCGGCCTGTTCGTTATCCGGCCACCAACTGTACTGGTCACCTTCGCGGCTGACTTCGCGCAGGGCATCGACATAGCCCATGTCGCCGGTGATCGCGTCCATCCAGGCGCGTTCCGGTGGCAGGAAACCGACCGACTGCTGGCTGTCGCGCCAGTTCTTGATGTCGAGCTTCTGCTGCGCCACGTAGAACGAGCCGCAATAGATGTATTCGCGGCGCTTGCGGCGCTGCTTGTCCAGGTACTTGGCGAAGTCGTCCATCAACTTGAACTTCTGGTTCAGGTCTTCGTCGCCGTTCATGCCCGAAGGCAGCAGCAGGCTGGCAATACTTACCTTGTCGAAATCCGCTTGCAGGTAGCGCCCGTAACGGTCGGCCGTCTCGAAGCCCAGGCCGGTGATGACTGCCTTGGGCTGCATGCGCGAGTAAAGTGCCACGCCACCTTGGGTGGGCACCTCCGCATCGCAGGCGTAAAGGAAATAGCCATCGAGCTGGAAAGCTGGGTCATCGAGTTCAAAGGCCGAGGCGCGGGTATCCTGAAGGCAGATGACGTCGGCATTCTGGGCTTGCAGCCAGCTGAGCAATCCACGCTCGGCCGCAGCCTGAATGCCATTCACGTTCACACTGATGATCCGCATAAATGGCCCCAAAAATCTCGTGCGTGTATGATACCCGAGCTCAACACATTTAGCTAAATCCGTGGTGTCCGGGACTCTTCATGCAGCCGTATCAGCGCGACTTCATCCGTTTTGCCATCGAACGCGGCGTTCTGCGTTTCGGTGAGTTCACTCTGAAATCGGGGCGTACCAGCCCGTACTTCTTCAATGCCGGCCTGTTCAACACAGGTTCCGCCCTTGCCCAGCTGGGGCGTTGCTACGCCGCCGCCATCGTCGACAGCAAGATTCCGTTCGACGTGCTGTTCGGCCCGGCCTACAAGGGCATTCCGCTGGCTGCGGCCACCGCGGTGGCCCTGGCCGAGCAACATCAGCTCGACATGCCCTGGTGCTTCAATCGCAAGGAAGCCAAGGACCATGGCGAGGGTGGCAGCCTGGTCGGCGCACCGCTGGCCGGCGACGTGCTGATCATCGACGACGTGATCACCGCGGGCACTGCCATCCGCGAGGTCATGCAGATCATCAACGCCCAGCAGGCCAAGGCCGCTGGCGTGCTGATCGCGCTGAACCGCGAGGAGCGTGGCAATGGCGAGCTTTCGGCGATCCAGGAGGTCGAGCGTGACTTCGGTATCCCGGTAGTGAGCATCGTCTCGCTGACCCAGGTGCTGGAGTACCTGGCCGACGATCCGCAGCTCAAGCAGCACCTGCCGGCCGTCGAGGCCTACCGCGCCCAGTACGGCATTTGACGTAGCCGCGACAAGCAAAAGGCGACCTGAGGGTCGCCTTTTTCATGCGTGTCTGTCAGCGTCCGTTGGGGTAGGGATCCTGTGCCGCGTCGCCGCGACCGCTGAGAATCTTCCATGCGCGCTTAGGGTGGGAGTTGGCATCGAAGGCGGGGCAGGGTGGCAACGACTTCTTGCTCTGGTTGGAGTACTTGTAGCCGCAGTCCGCACATGCGTAGCTGCCTGCGGAGACATCGCTGCCGTAGGGCACCTCGTCTTTTTTCATCGCTGGATCTCCTATATGTGAGAAGTGTCCATGCTAATCAGGCGATGAAAGCAGATGTTGTAGTACCCATCCTGCGCATCTGTGGGATAGTTCCGCCAATCATCGCAGAGCAAGCCTGTGCCGATTCTGGCGCGGGCTTGCCCCACGATGATCCCCGGTCAGTCGGTACCGTACTTCGGCGAACGGGGTCCGTAGAGGATTCCGCCATTCGGGTTGGGCGACAGCAGGCGAGCGCTGGTCATGCCGGCGATCGGATAACCGGCGTCGTCCTGCACGCTGCTGATCACCTGGTTGATGGCTGCCGTGATCAGCATGCCGATCAGGCCGCCCTGGTTCTGCCGGCCTTCCTCGCTGGACGCGGTGGCGCTGCCGGTCCACAGGGTGGCGCCGGTCTTCAGGTCGACCAGCTTGGCGCTGGCGGTGACGATGGTCGCGCTGCTGAGGATCATGTAGCGCGTGCCATAGTCGCTGACGGTCACGTACAGGCCCGCGTCGGCACCGAAGATCTCCTGCAGCTTGGCGGTCGGCAGCTGATGGATGTCAGCCGAGGTGGTCATGCCGTTCTGACGGAAGGTCTCGTCCACCAAGGCGACCGGCATCACATAGTAGCCGGCTTCGGCCAGCGGATAGGTGGCCTGGGACAGCATGCTGTAGGTGGCCTTGACGTCCGGCGACTCGTTCAGCGGTGGCAGGATCAGGATCGATTTCGGCCGGCTCTGCTTGTAGGCCGAATAGTCGATGCTCTTGCGCTCGGCGCAGCCGGCGAACAGCGCCAGCACGCAGGCGCCGACGACCAGGCGGGTGAAGTGCTTGATCACGGCTTGGCTCCTTTGCTGGCGTTGTTCATCAGGAAGTCCATGTACTTCGCCGACTCAGGGAACAGCGCCTTCTCGGTGCGCAATTGCTGGATCATCTGGTCGTCCTTGCCCAGGCTCGAGTACAGCAGGCCCAGTTGCGCGTGGTAGCCCGGTGGCACCGCGCCGTTCTTGGCCTTGATCTTTTCCAGGTCGCGCTCCAGGGCGATGACCTGCTCTTCCTTGGCGTCGCCCTTGAGGTAGCTGTAGACCTGGGGCTGATAGCTTTCCCACTGGTACAGCGGTTTGGGCGAGTTGCAGCCGGCCAGCAGGGCGCTGCCCAGCAGCAGCCCGACGGCAGTGCGCCAGGCTGGTGTGGTGATACGCATCGAACGTTCTTCCTTGTGTGGTCCGCTTACTGGGCCTGTGGTTTCCACTGGCCGCTCTCGACGGCGCCGACCAGCTTGTTCACGGCTTCGCGCATGGCCAGGTCGAGGACCTTGCCATTGAGGGTCGAGTCATAGCTGGCGGTACCGCCGAAGCCGATGATCTCGCGGTTGGACAGGGCGTACTCACCCGCGCCCTGGCTGGAATAGACCACTTCCGAAGTGCTGATGTTGACGATGTTCAGCGCCACCTTGGCATAGGCGATCTGGGTCTTGCCGCGGCCGAGGATGCCGAACAGCTGATGGTCGCCGACTTCCTTGCGGCCGAACTCGGTCACGTCGCCGGTGACCACGAAGTCCGCGCCTTTCAGGCGCTGGGCCTGGCCCTTGATCGCCGCTTCCTGCTGGATCTCGCCCATGTTGTCGCGATCGAGCACGTTGAAGCGGTTGGTCTGTTGCAGGTGGGTGATCAGGATGGTCTTGGCCTGGCCGCCGAGGCGGTCGACGCCGTCGGAGAAGATGCCGCGCATGTAGCTGGAGCGGTTGTCGAACTTGCCCACGGCGATCGGCGTGCGTACGCCGCTGTAGGGACGGTTGACGCTCTCGACCTGCTGCACGGCGACAGCGGTGGATGTTTCGGTGGCGCAGCCGGCGATGGACCCGACAGCCAGGGCGACTGCCAGCACGAGTCCTTGTGATGCGTATTTCACGCGTGTACTCCAGATGGGTGGAAGCAAATTGCTATTGGCCTTCATTTGGCCACGTTGTTTCGGCAGCTTATCTGGAATCTTGACGGTGAAACATGAAAATGATGGCCACAAGCCATCTTTTTCTGGGTGCTCGCCTGAATGCATCGCGGGGCAAGCCCGCTGCCACGATCATGTGTGGAAGCAGGCTTGCCCCGCGCTGGGGAGCTGGATCAGCGTGGCTTGTGGTTGGTGATCAGGGTACCGACGCCGCTGTCGGTGAAGATCTCCAGCAGCACGGCGTTGGGCACGCGGCCATCGATGATGTGCGAGCTGTTGACGCCACCCTGGACCGCTTCCAAGGCGCACTTGATCTTGGGCAGCATACCGCCGTAGATGGTGCCGTCGGCGATCAGGTCGTTGACCTGCTCGGTGGTCAGGCCGGTCAGCACCTGGCCCTGCTTGTCCATCAGGCCGGCGATGTTGGTCAGCAGCATCAGCTTCTCGGCCTTCAGCGCTTCGGCCACCTTGCCGGCCACCAGGTCGGCGTTGATGTTGTACGACTCGCCATTGGCACCCACGCCGATCGGCGCGATCACCGGGATGAAGTCGCCCTTGACCAGCATGTTCAGCAGGTCGGTGTTGACGCTCTCGACCTCGCCGACGTGACCGATGTCGATGATCTCGGGCTGGGTCATCTCCGGGGTCTGGCGGCTGACGGTGAGCTTGCGCGCACGGATCAGCTCGGCGTCCTTGCCGGTCAGGCCGATGGCGCTGCCGCCATGGCGGTTGATCAGGTTGACGATGTCCTTGTTCACCTGGCCGCCCAGAACCATCTCCACCACATCCATGGTCGCCGCGTCGGTGACACGCATGCCGTCGATGAAGTGGCTCTCGATCGACAGGCGCTTGAGCAGGTCGCCGATCTGCGGGCCGCCGCCGTGCACGACCACCGGGTTGATGCCCACGGCCTTCATCAGCACGATGTCACGGGCGAAGCCGGTCTTGAGCTCCTCGCTCTCCATCGCGTTGCCGCCGTACTTGATCACCAGGGTCTTGCCGACGAAGCGGCGGATGTAGGGCAGTGCTTCGGACAAAACCTCGGCTACATGGGAAGCGGCATCGCGATCGAGGGTCATGCAGGGCTCCAGATAAGGAACGGATAGTCGTCAGAACGGCAGTTGCAGGCCTGGTTCGACCTGCAGCAACTGTGTGCGGAATACAGCCTTGATACGGTCGAGCTCCGCCGCGCTGTCGGCCTCGAAGCGCAGCACCAGCACCGGCGTGGTGTTGGAGGCGCGGACCAGGCCCCAGCCGTGGGGGTAGTCGACCCGCACACCGTCGATGGTGGTCAGGTTGGCATCGCCCCAGTCGGCCTTGCGTTGCAGAGCATCAATGATGCTGAATTTACCTTCGTCGGTCACATCGATGTTGATTTCCGGCGTGGAAATGTCGTTCGGGAACGCAGCGAACAGACTTTCGGCGTCCTGGCCGGCCTTGCTGAGGATCTCCAGCAGGCGCGCGGCGCTGTAGATGCCGTCGTCGAAACCGTACCAGCGCTCCTTGATGAAGATGTGACCGCTCATCTCGCCGGCCAGCAGCGAACCGGTCTGCTTCATCTTCTTCTTGATCAGCGAGTGGCCGGTCTTCCACATCAGCGCACGGCCGCCGTGCTGCTCGATCAGCGGGGTCAGGCGGCGGGTGCACTTGACGTCGAAGATGATCTCGGCGCCCGGGTTGCGCGACAGCACGTCCTGGGCGAACAGCATCAGCAGGCGGTCCGCATAGACAATGCTGCCGGTGTTGGTCACCACGCCGACGCGGTCGCCATCGCCGTCGAAGGCCAGGCCGATGTCGGCGCCGGTCTCTTTCACCTTGGCGATCAGGTCGGTCAGGTTCTCGGGCTTGCCCGGGTCCGGGTGATGGTTGGGGAAGTGGCCGTCGACCTCGCAGAACAGCGGGATCACTTCGCAGTCCAGGGCTTCGATCAGTTGCGGGGCGATTACCCCGGCGGCGCCATTGCCGCAGTCGACGACCACTTTCAGGCGCTTGGCCAGTTTCACGTCGCCAACGATCTGCTGGAAGTAGCGCTCGAGAATCTCGACCTTCTCGACACGGCCTTCGCCGCGGGTCAGGTCATTGTTCTTCAGGCGGGCGAGCAGGGCCTGGATCTGTTCGTTGGCCAGGGTGTCGCCAGCGATGACGATCTTGAAGCCGTTGTAGTCCGGAGGATTGTGGCTGCCAGTGAGCATCACGCCCGACTTGCCGGCCAGCACGTTGGCGGCGTAGTACAGCGCTGGAGTCGGCACCAGGCCGACGTCGCTGACCTGGCAACCAGCATCGACCAGGCCCTTGATCAGTTGCTCGACCAGCATCGGGCCGGACAGGCGGCCATCGCGGCCGACCGAGACCTGCGGCTCGCCCTGGGCGAGGGTCTGGGCGCCGATGGCGCGGCCGATCCAGTAGGCGGTTTCGCCGGTGAGCGTCTTGCCGACCACGCCGCGGATGTCATAGGCGCGGAAGATGCTGTCGGGCAGTGCAGGTACCAGGTGGGCCATGTCGTTCATCTCTGGGGACTCCATTGGTCAGAGGCTTCTGGGCGGGCACAAACTGAACGGTTGGACGGTGGATCGCCCAGAGAGTTCGCCATCCTTGGCTTCAGTGGTCGGGCTGTGGGTCAGCGGGTGCCCGAGTGGCCGAAACCGCCGGCACCGCGTTGGGTCTCGTCGAACTGCTCGACGATATCGAAGTGCGCCTGCACCACCGGCACCAGGATCAGCTGGGCGATACGCTCGCCAACGGTGATGGTGAACGGCGTGCTGCCACGGTTCCAGCAGGAGACCATCAGCTCGCCCTGGTAGTCCGAATCGATCAGGCCGACCAGGTTGCCCAGCACGATACCGTGCTTGTGGCCCAGGCCCGAGCGCGGCAGGATCATGGCCGCCAGGCCCGGGTCGCCGATGTACACCGACAGGCCGGTAGGGATCAGCAGGGTCTGGCCCGGCTCGAGGACGGTGTCCTCCTTGAGCAGGGCGCGCAGGTCGAGGCCGGCCGAGCCTGGGGTGGCGTACTGCGGCAGGGGGAATTCGGAGCCCAGGCGAGGGTCGAGGATCTTGGCTTGAAGAGCGTGCATGTAACTTATTGAACCTGGTTGAGCCGTTCGGCGATGAAGGCGACCAGCTGGCGGGCGATCTTGCCCTTGCTGGTCTGCGCGAAGAGGGTCTGGTGCTGCTGGCGGTCGATCACGGTCAGGGCGTTCTCCTCGCTGTTGAAGCCGATGCTGGGGTTGGCCACATCATTGGCGACGATCAGGTCGAGGTTCTTGTCCTTGAGCTTGCGCGTGGCGTAGTCGAGCAGGTGCTCGGTCTCGGCGGCGAAGCCTACGCTGAACGGACGGTCCGGCCGGCTGGCAATGGTCGCAAGGATATCGGGATTGCGCACCATCTGCAGCAGCATGCCGTCGCCTGTGGTGGGATCTTTCTTGAGCTTCTGTGGTGCGACGACCTCAGGGCGGTAGTCCGCAACCGCTGCCGAGGCGATGAACAGGTCGCAGGGCATGGCCGCCTCGCAGGCCGCGAGCATGTCTCGCGCGCTGACCACGTCGATCCGGCTGACCCGGTCGGGTGTCGGCAGGTGCACGGGGCCGGTGACGAGGGTCACCCGGGCCCCGGCCTCGGCGGCCGCCTCGGCCAGGGCGAAGCCCATCTTCCCTGAACTATGGTTGGTGATGTAGCGCACCGGGTCGATGTTTTCCTGGGTAGGACCGGCAGTGATCAGCACGTGCTTGCCGGTCAGCGCCTGGCGTTCGAAGCTCTCGGCGGCGCACCAGGCCAGGTCCGTGGCCTCGAGCATACGGCCCAGGCCGACATCGCCACAGGCCTGGCTGCCGGAGGCCGGGCCGAACACCTGGATGCCACGGCGCTTGAGCAGCTCGAGGTTGTCCTGGGTGGCCGGATCGCGCCACATGGCCTGGTTCATGGCCGGGGCCACGGCGACGGTGGCGTCGGTGGCCAGCACCAGGGTGGTCAGCAGGTCGTCGGCCATGCCCTGCGCGAGGCGCGCCATCAGGTCGGCGGTGGCCGGAGCGATCAGTACCAGGTCGGCCCACTTGGCCAGTTCGATATGGCCCATGGCCGCTTCGGCGGCGGGGTCGAGCAGGTCCATGTGCACCGGGTGGCCGGACAGCGCCTGCAGCGTGAGCGGGGTGATGAATTCGGCGCCACCCCGGGTCATGACCACGCGCACCTGTGCGCCGTGTTCCAGGAGTCGGCGAATCAGCTCGGCGCTCTTGTAGGCGGCGATGCCGCCACCGACGCCGAGAACGATGCGCTTGCGATACAACCGCTGCATAGGCCTTGCCTTATTCCAGTGAAAGCGGGTGGCGACGCTGACTGCCTGCGGCAGAACGTCGCATCTGCGAAGCGATCTAGATTAACACAGCGCCCGGAGGGGTCGCAGTAACGCGCGAGGTGGGGATGAACATCAGGGAGTGGCCGGCTGAAGAGCGGCCGAGGGAGAAGTTGTTGAATCGCGGGGCGGCGATCCTTTCGGATGCGGAATTGCTGGCCGTGCTGTTGGGGTCGGGCGTTGCCGGGCGCAATGTGCTCGACCTTGCACGCGGGTTGCTGGCGAAGTTTGGCGGGCTCAGGCCGTTCCTCGAGGCGGATCGTGCCAAGGTCCTCGGCGAACCCGGCGTGGGACCGGTGAAATACGCCCAGTTGCAGGCGTTGTTGGAAGTCGGCAGGCGTTACCTGAACGAGCACATCGAGCGTGCGCCGGCCTTGGAGAATCCGGCCTCGGTGAGGCGCTATCTCAAGTCCATGTTGCGGCACGAGTCCAGTGAGGTATTCGGCTGCCTGTTCCTCGATACCAAGCATCGGCCATTGGCATTCGAGATCCTTTTTCGCGGCACCATAGACCGCGCGAGCATCTATCCCCGCGAAGTGGTGCGTCGATCATTGCTGCATAACGCCGCGGCCCTGATCATCTGCCACAACCACCCGTCGGGCAATTGCGAGCCGAGCCAGGATGATGTGCATCTGACGCTGATGCTCAAGCGATCGCTGGCTCTGATCGATGTGCGGGTGATGGATCATGTCATCGTCGGTGATGGCGAGCCGTTGTCGATGCTCGAGCATGGGTGGTTGGCGGGCTGACAGCAATCGCGGGACAAGCCCGCTCCCACGACGGCATTCATTGTGGGAGCGGGCTTGTTCCGCGATGCTTCGTCAGCGGCTGACGGAAACCTTGCTGAAATCCTGCCGCCCAAACGGGCTCACCTGATACCCCTCCACGCCTTGGCGCAGCAGCGCCGCCGCCGTCGGGTGCGCCAGCGGCAGCCAAAGCGCCTGTTGCTGGATCAGCGTCTGCGCCTGCTGGTACAGCCGGCTGCGCACGCTCTGGTCGTTGGTGGTGCGTCCGGCGTTGATCAGTTGGTCCAGGCGGTTGTCGCAAAAGCGCGCGAAGTTGGTCCCGGACTTGACCGCCGCGCAGGAAAACTGCGGGCTGAGGAAGTTGTCCGGGTCGCCGTTGTCGCCCGCCCAACCCATGAACAGCAGGTCATGCTCGCCCGCCTTGGCGCGGCGGATCAGCTCGCCCCACTCGATGCTGCGGATCTCTGCCTTGATGCCGATCTTCGCCAGGTCGGCCTGGAGCATCTGTGCGCCGAGGTTGGGGTTGGGGTTGAGCAGGCTGCCTGAAGGGCGGGTCCAGATCGTGGTCGCAAAGCCGTTGGCCTGGCCGGCCTTGGCCAGCAGTGCCTTGGCCTTCTTCAGGTCCAGGGTGTAGCCAGGCAAATCCTTGGCGTAGCTCCAGGTATTGGGCGGGTAGGGGCCGTTGGCGGCGATGGCGGTGTCTTCGAACACGGCTTTCAGGTACGCCGGCTTGTCGAAGGCCAGGTTGATCGCCTGGCGCACCTCGGGCTTGTCCAGCGGCGGGTGCTGGCTGTTGATGGCGACGAACGCGGTCATGAACGCCGGGGTGGTGGCGACCTTGAGGTTGCCGTCGCGGCCGGCCTCGGCGATGTCCAGCGGCTTGGGCGACAGGGCTACCTGGCATTCGCCGCGCTTGAGCTTCTGCAGGCGCACATTGGCGTCGGGGGTGATGCTGTAGACCAGCGGGTCGATGGACGGCTTGCCGGCGAAGTAGTCGGGGTTGGCGCGGTAGCGCACCACGGCATCCTTCTGGAAGCGCTGGAAGACGAACGGGCCGGTGCCGATCGGCTGGCTGTTGAGCTTTTCCGGGGTGCCGGCCTTGAGCAGCTTGTCGGCGTATTCGGCGGAGTAGATCGAGGCAAAGCCCATGCTCAGGGTGGCCAGGAAGGTAGCGTCGGCATGGGTGAGGGTGAAGCGCACGGTGTGCGGCTCAGGGGCATCGATTGACTTGATCAGGCTGCCCAGTTGCAGCGATTGGGCATGCGGGTAGCCGCCCGGGGCGGTCTTGTGCCAGGCATGGGCGGGGTAGAGCATGCGCTGGAAGCTGAACAACACGTCATCGGCGTCCAGTTCGCGGCTCGGCTTGAAATAGGCCGTGGCATGGAATTTCACGTCCGGGCGCAGCTTGAAGTCGTAGACCAGGCCGTCCGGCGAGACGGTCCAGCTTTCGGCCAGGCTCGGCACGACCTTGCCTTGCCCTGCGTCGTACTCGACCAGGCGGTTCATCAGTACGTCGGCCGAGGCGTTGGTGGTGGTCAGGGCGTTGTATTGCACCACGTCGAAACCTTCGGGGCTGGCTTCGGTGCAGACCACCAGCGGCGCAGCCTGGGCAATGCCGGTCGCGCACAATGCGGTGAACAATAAGGAAAGGGCGGCGGCACGCATGGTGGCTCCTTGGCTGGTCAGATGGCCCATCTGCCGGTGCAGTCTGGAAATGGCCCTACCCTAGTGCGCGTTTTCGCAAATGACCACCTTCTTTTTCCATGGGTTGGCGACGAGTGGTCGACAGCGCGGCGGGCGAGTCGTTATGCTGCTCGCGCGCTGTTTGCAGCACACGGATGCTCATATCCTGTTGTTGCGGCGCAGTCTTTCTGGTATAAAGCAGCGCTCTTTTCTAGGGGCTCGGCCTGTCGCATCAGCGGATCCGGTCGATAAGACCTCCAGAATCACGGCGCCTGGCGCCAAAGACTGAGAGATTAAGCGGCCAACCCATGCCGGGTTGGGCATGTGGTTTTAGAGGGCTGAGTCATGTCGAGAGTCTGTCAAGTTACTGGTAAGGGTCCAGTAACCGGGAACAACATTTCCCACGCAAACAACAAAACCCGTCGTCGTTTCCTGCCGAACCTGCAGCACCACCGTTTCTGGGTTGAGTCCGAGAAGCGTTTCGTGCGTCTGCGCGTATCCGCCAAAGGCATGCGCGTCATTGACAAGCGTGGTATCGACGTAGTGCTGGCCGAGCTGCGCGCTCGCGGCGAAAAGTTCTAAGGAGAACGTCATGCGTGAATTGATCCGTCTGGTTTCGAGTGCCGGCACCGGCCACTTCTACACCACCGACAAGAACAAGCGCACCACTCCGGACAAAATCGAGATCAAGAAATACGATCCGGTTGTTCGCAAGCACGTGGTGTACAAGGAAGCCAAGATCAAGTAATTGATCGGCAACCTGAAAAAACCCGCATCCGAAAGGACGCGGGTTTTTTTATGCCTGCGGATCGGCAAGCGCGGGGCAAGCCTGCTGCCACACGGTTACTTCTGCTCGAACAGCACATAGATCTTGCGGCATGGCTCCAGCACCTCCCAGGTGCCCTTGAAGCCGGCCGGGATGACGAAGCGATCACCGGCGCGCAGGGTCTTGGCATTGCCTTCCTGGTCGCGCAGCACCGACACGCCCTGGACGATCTCGCAGTATTCGTGCTCGCTGTAGCTGACGGTCCACTGGCCTGCCTCGCCTTCCCAGACGCCCGCGGCGAACTGGCCGCAGGGGCTGGAGTAGTGGTTGTAGACAGCCTGGTCCGGCTCGCCTTTGAGGATTTTCTCCGCCGCCGGGCGATAGCGCTCGGCCTCGGTGAGTACCTGGGCAAAATCGACGATGTTGGCGATGCTCATGGTGGTTACCCTGTTGTTGTTTAATAAAATGCACATCAGTAGGCTTTTAGGCCATTCGTGTCAAATATATTGATAGTTTCTCTGCCCTGGTTTAGGGTGTCGGGTGCCGGTGTGCGTTCGTCGCCCGGCCAGAATTTCTGACAGCGCCCGTGAGTCCTCAGTGCGGCGTTGCACCTTAACAAGAGAGGAGTTTCCTATGACCACCCTGACTCGTGCGGACTGGGAACAGCGTGCCCAGCAACTGAAGATCGAAGGCCGCGCCTTCATCAACGGCGAATACACCGATGCCGCATCCGGTGAAACCTTCGACTGCCTGAGCCCGGTGGACGGACGCTTCCTGGCCAAGGTCGCCAGCTGCGACCTGGCCGACGCCAACCGCGCCGTCGACAATGCCCGCGCCGTGTTCGAATCCGGCGTCTGGTCGCGCCTGGCCCCGGCCAAGCGCAAGGCGACCCTGATCCGCTTCGCCGACCTGCTGCGCAAGAACGTCGAGGAACTGGCCCTGCTCGAGACCCTCGACATGGGCAAGCCGATCGGCGACTCCTCCTCCATCGACATTCCCGGTGCGGCCAATGCCATCCACTGGACTGCCGAAGCCATCGACAAGGTCTACGACGAAGTCGCCCCGACCCCGCACGACCAGCTTGGCCTGGTCACCCGCGAGCCAGTGGGCGTGGTCGGTGCCATCGTGCCGTGGAACTTCCCGCTGCTGATGGCCTGCTGGAAACTGGGCCCGGCCCTGGCTACCGGTAACTCCATCGTGCTCAAGCCGTCGGAAAAGTCGCCGCTGACTGCCATCCGCATCGCCCAGCTGGCCATCGAGGCCGGCCTGCCGAAAGGCGTGCTGAACGTGCTGCCAGGCTACGGCCACACCGTGGGCAAGGCCCTGGCCCTGCACATGGATGTCGATACCCTGGTATTCACCGGCTCGACCAAGATCGCCAAGCAGCTGATGGTCTACGCCGGCGAGTCGAACATGAAGCGTGTCTGGCTGGAAGCCGGCGGCAAGAGCCCGAACATCGTCTTCGCCGACGCCCCGGACCTGCAGGCCGCCGCCGAGGCCGCCGCCAGCGCGATCGCCTTCAACCAGGGCGAAGTCTGCACCGCGGGCTCGCGCCTGCTGGTCGAGCGTTCGATCAAGGACCAGTTCCTGCCGATGGTGGTCGAGGCCCTCAAGGCCTGGAAACCAGGCAACCCGCTGGATCCGGCGACCACCGTCGGCGCCTTGGTCGATACCCAGCAGATGAACACCGTGCTGTCGTACATCGACGCCGGCCACCAGGACGGCGCCAAGCTGCTCGCGGGCGGCAAGCGCATCCTCGAGGAGACCGGTGGCACCTACGTCGAACCGACCATCTTCGACGGCGTGACCAACGCCATGAAGATCGCCAAGGAAGAGATCTTCGGCCCAGTGCTGTCGGTGATCACCTTCGACACCGCCGAGGAAGCCGTGGCTATCGCCAACGACACGCCGTACGGCCTGGCTGCCGGCATCTGGACCGCAGACATCTCCAAGGCCCACAAGACCGCTCGCGCCGTGCGCGCCGGCAGCGTCTGGGTCAACCAGTACGACGGTGGCGACATGACCGCGCCGTTCGGTGGCTTCAAGCAGTCGGGCAACGGCCGCGACAAGTCGCTGCACGCCCTGGAGAAGTACACCGAGCTGAAGGCGACCTGGATCAAGCTGTGATCGGGTAGCGCCTCTTTCGCGGGGCAAGCCCGCTTCCATGTGAACCGTGGGAGCAGGCTTGCCCCGCGATGCTTTCTGCCAGGTTTTTCCATTCGGAGGCCACTATGCGTTGGGGAACCTACTTTGCCGTGCTGGCCTCGGTGCTCAGTGTCGGGCTGGCGCTCGGGGTGAGCATGCCGCTGGTGTCCTTGCGCCTGGAGGGCTGGGGCTACGGCGGGTTCGCCATCGGCGTGATGGCGGCGATGCCGGCCCTTGGTGTGCTGGTGGGGGCCAGCCTGGCCAGTCGCCTGGCCGGCTGGGCCGGCGTGCCCATGGCCATGCGCCTGTGTCTGTGGGGTGGGGCGCTGTCGATCGGCTTGCTGGCGCTGCTGCCCAGCTACCCGTTGTGGCTGGCACTGCGCCTGCTGATCGGCATGTCGCTGACCGTGGTGTTCATCCTCGGTGAAAGCTGGATCAACCAATTGGTGGTCGAGCACTGGCGTGGTCGCCTGGTGGCGCTGTATGGCAGCAGCTATGCCTTGAGCCAACTGGCCGGGCCATTGGTGCTGGGTGTGCTCGGTTCGGGCGACGATTTCGGCTTCTGGGCCGCCACCGGGCTGCTGCTGGTGGCGCCGCTTATCCTGCTGGGGCGCAGCGGAGCGCCGACCACCGAGGCGTGCAGTGTCACCCTTGGCGACCTGCTCGGCTTCTGCCGGCGCTTGCCCGTGATTGCCTGGGCCATTGCCCTGTTCGCGGCCTTCGAGGCGATGATCCTGACCCTGCTGCCGGTGTACTGCCTGCAACAGGGATTCACCACCGAAGTGGCGCTGTTCATGGTCAGTACCGTCGTGGTCGGGGATGCGGTGCTCCAGTTGCCGATCGGCGCGCTGGCCGATCGCATGTCGCGGAGTACGTTGTTCACTGGTTGTGCGCTGACCTTGCTGGTGTCCAGCCTGGCGATTCCGCTGCTGTTGTACACGCCGGCGATCTGGCCGTTGTGGGTGCTGTTCGGCGCCAGTGCCGGTGGGCTGTTCACCTTGTCGCTGGTGTTGATCGGCGAGCGCTACCGGGACGATGCACTGGTGCGGGCCAACGCCCATGTGGCGCAGCTGTGGGGTATCGGTTGCCTGGTCGGGCCGTTGCTGGCCGGAGCCGGGAGCCAGTGGATCAGCGGGCATGCGTTGCCGTTGCTGATGGCGGCCGGGGCCGCGGGGCTGGTGCTGCTGACCCGGCGCAAGGGAGCCTTCGAGCCAGCCTCAGCCTGAACGACCGTCATCGCGGGCTTGCCCCGCGATGAGGCTTACAACATCTTTTCCAGGCCCACCGCCTTGCTGATCCAGGCATTGAACCGCCGCCACACGCCGCCGGGCTCGGTCACCAGCACGTGTCGCTGGCCCTTGTCCTCGGTCGCCCAGACCAGCTTCCCGTCCACCAGCTTGACCTGGTAGCTCAATGCCGGCGCCATGCCCTGGAGCGCGAGTGCGCGGGTGTACTCGGCCAGCTCCGGGCTGTCCACCAATACGCCGACCTCGGTATTCCACAACACCGAGCGCGGATCGAAGTTGAACGAGCCGATGAAGGTCTTGCGCCGGTCGAACACCATCGCCTTGCTGTGCAGGCTCGAGTCCGAGCTGCCATGCAGCCCCAGGCCGTGGCGGAAACGGGGCGCGCCGGGCTGGCGGCGCAGTTCGTAGAGCTGCACGCCGTGTTCGAGCAGGGCCCGGCGATAGGGCGCATAACCGCCGTGCACGGCGGGCACGTCGGTGGCTTCCAGCGAGTTGGTCAGCAGTTTGACCGAGGTGCCGGCGTCGGCGCGGCTGGTCAGGTACAGCAGGCCGGGTTCGCCGGGAACGAAGTAGGCCGAGACCAGGATCAGTTCGCGATGCACGCCGTTCAGGTCTGGCGCGAGCTGATGGCTCAGCAGCAATTGCGGGTCGGGCTCGTCGTCGGCCAGGACCTTGCTCGGCGAATCCCACAGGGCCTGGCTATGGGCCCAGACCAGCTCGTTGCGCCAGCTATCCAGGCGTGGCTGGTACTGGTAGGCCATCAGCCGGTCGTACAGGGCCTTGCGCTCGGTGCGCGCCTTGGCCAGCCAGGTCTCCAGGCGCTGGCGGCTGGCGTGCAGGTCGTCGGCGTCGGGCTGGTGCCAGAGGAAGTCGCCGATCGGCCGGCTCAGTGCACTGTTCCAGTACTGGTCGAAACCATGACCGAGCTGTTCGGCCACCGGGCCGATCCCGAGCAGGTCGATGTCGGTGAAGTTGAGGTTGGCCTCGGCGTCGAAGTACTCGTCGCCGAGGTTGCGCCCGCCGACGATGGCCATGCTGTCGTCCACCAGGAACAGCTTGTTGTGCATGCGCCGGTGCTGGCGCGACAGGTTGAACAGCCGGCCCATGGCCCGGGTCACACCGGTGCTGCGCCCCAGGTGCAGCGGGTTGAACACGCGAATCTGGATGTTCGGGTGGGCGGCGAGGGTGCCGATCAGGCTGTCGAGGCCATCGCTGGTGGTGTCGTCGAGCAGGATGCGCACCCGCACGCCGCGGTCGGCGGCACGCAGCAATTCATGCACCAGTGCCCGGGTGCTGAGGCCGTCGTGGACGATGTAGTACTGCAGGTCGATGCTTGCCTGGGCATGGCGGATCAGCTCGGCGCGGGCCCGGAACGCCTCGTTGCTGTTGGGCAGCAGGCGAAAGCCCGAGCGCCCCTGGTACGGCTCGGCCTGGCGCAGCACCGAACGGCCGAACGCCGACTGGCTCGCCGGCAGAGCCTGGCTGACATCGCGGGGGGGGCCGACGCTGGCGCAGCCGGACAGGCCGAGCAGCAGCGCTAGCAGAAGAGGCAGGGCTCGCTGGCGTCTCAAGGGGTGGATCGTCCTGTGCGGCAAAGGCGTTGGGGTGGGCCGGGGGCGGCGCAACGTTACCCGCTGGCGTGCTCGACATCCAGTAGACGAAGGGCGGTTTCACCTACCTTGCGCACGGCCGCCTCGATCTGCGGCGTCGGTCGGGCGGCGAAATTCATGCGCAGGCAGTTCCGGTACTTGCCCGACGCCGAGAAAATGCTGCCCACGGCAATCTGCACGCCTTGCTCCAGTAAAGCGCGGTTCAGGCGCAGGGTATCGAAACTGTCCGGCAGTTCCACCCACAGCATGAAACCGCCCTGGGGCCGGCTGGCGCGTGTGCCGGCCGGAAAATAGCGGGCCACCCAGTCGCACATCTGGTCGCGGCTGCGCTGGTACTGACTGCGCATGCGCCGCAAGTGCGGCTGGTAGTGGCCTTCGGCGATGAAGTCGGCAATCGCCAGTTGCGGCTGGCAGGCGGTGCTGCCGGTGCTGATGTACTTCATGTGCAGCACCCGTTCCAGGTAACGCCCCGGCGCGACCCAGCCGACCCGCAGGCCAGGGGCGAGGGTCTTGGAGAACGAGCTGCAGAGCAGCACGCGGCCATCGTCGTCGAATGACTTGATGGTACGAGGACGTGGGTAGGTGTAGGCCAGATCGCCATACACATCGTCCTCGAGGATCGCCACGTCGTAGCGCTGGGCGAGGGTCAGCAGGGCCTTCTTGCGCGCCTCGGGCATGATGTAGCCCAGCGGGTTGTTGCAGTTGGGGGTGATCTGGATGAGCTTGATCGGCCATTGCTCCAGGGCCAGTTCCAAAGCCTCCAGGCTGATGCCGGTGAGCGGGTCGGTGGGGATCTCCAGGGCTTTCATGCCCAGGCCCTTGAGGGTCTGCATGGCGCCGTGGAAGCTTGGCGAGTCGACCGCGACGATGTCGCCGGGCTGGCACACCGCGCGGATGCTGCTCGACAGCGCCTCGTGGCAGCCGGTGGTCACCACCAGGTCGGCCGGGCTCAGGCGGCAGCCGGAGTCGAGGGTCAGCCGGGCGATCTGTTCACGCAGCAGGGCGTTGCCGTGGATGTTGTCGTAGTACAGGCCGGGCATGTCCATGCGCCGGCTGAGCTGGGCCAGGCTGCGCAGCAGCGGCTTGAGCGTGGGGCTGTCGACATCGGGCATGCCGCGGCCAAGCTGGATGATGTCCGGTCGTGGCGTGGCGCGTACCAGCTCGAGCACCTGTTCCCACTGCGAGATGTCCACTGGTCGCTGGGCCGGGCGGCTGATCTCGGGCAGGGCGGGGAGCTGGCGGTCCTCGGCGACGAAGTAGCCGGACTTTGGCCGTGGCGACACCAGGCCGTTGTCCTCGAGCAGGCGGTAGGCCTGCTGCACGGTGCTCAGGCTGACGCCGTGCTCCACGCTCAGGGCGCGCACCGACGGCAGACGCTGACCCGGACGATACAACCCCTGTTCGATGCGGGAGCCGAGCAGTTCAGCCAGGTTGAGGTAGAGCGTCACGGCATACTCCTGTACTTCTTGTGGGAGGAGAGCGATACAGATTGTCGGAAAATACTTCATTCAGCCGGCTTTCCGCCAATTCTGTATGGGAATAATAAGCCGGCTTTGGATCTGTATTGCAGGTCGCCCGGGCATGCATGCTTTCTCCACGGTATCGACTGATCGGGGGAACGCGGTGATGGGTGGCTTGAGCGATGTGCGTCTGCGACTGTTGGCCAAGGAGCTGGAAGCTGGACAACGCCTCCAGGTCTACGACCCGCTGACCGGTCTCGGTCGCTGGGGCCTGATGCTGCACCGGTGGCGCACCCGCCAGGCCCTGCTGGAACTGGATGCGCGTCAGTTGAAGGATATCGGGCTGAGCTGGGAAGAGGCGCGGGAGGAGGGGTGCAAGCCGTTCTGGAAGGACTAGACGACGGCTTGTTCTGCAGTGGCGGGCTCCGGCCTTGCCGGCTCCTGCGGGGTGTGTGACCTGCCTCGGTGCATGGGCAGCGCAGCAGGCTACACGATGACGGGTAGCGTCAGACCAGCTCCTTGAGCCGGTACCAGAGCATCCCCAGGGCCAGTAGCGGCGAACGCATCAGCTTGCCGCCGGGGAAGGTCGGATGCGGCACTTTGGCGAACAGGTCGAAGCGTCCGGACTGCTGGCCGCTGATCGCCTCGCCCAGCAGGCGTCCGGCCAGGTGAGTGGCATTGACGCCATGGCCGGCGTAGGCCTGGGCGTAGTAGACGTTGGGCTGGCTGGCCAGGCGGCCGATCTGCGGCAGGCGATTGGCGCCGATGCCGATCATGCCGCCCCACTGGTAGTCGATGCGCACGTCGGCCAGTTGCGGGAACACCTTGAGCAGCTTTGGCCGCATGTAGGCGGTGATGTCCCGTGGGTCGCGGCTGGAGTAGTGGCAGGCGCCACCGAACAGCAGGCGGTGGTCGGCGGACAGGCGATAGTAGTCCAGCGCCACGCGCTGGTCGCACACCGCCATGTTCTGCGGCAGCAGTTGGCGCGCACGTTCTTCGCCCAACGGTTCGGTGGCGATGATGTAGCTGCCGGCCGGCAGCACCTTGCCGCCCAGCTCGCGGTTGAGGTCGTTGTGGTAGGCGTTGCAGCACAGCACCAGGGTCCTGGCGCGGACCAGGCCCTGGGCGGTGTGCACTTTTACCTGCGGGCCGTAGTCGATGCGGGTGACTTCCGATTGTTCGTGCAGGCGCACGCCAAGACGGCTGGCCACGGCTGCTTCGCCGAGCGCCAGGTTGAGCGGATGCAGGTGGCCCGAGCCCATGTCGACCAGGCCGCCGACGTAGCGATCCGAGCCGACCACCGAATGCATGTCGCCGGGCTGTACCAGGCGCAGCTCATGGCGGTAGCCCAGGCTGCGCAAGGTTTCGGCTTCTTCGGCGAAACCTTCGAGCTCGGCAGGCTTGTTGGCCAGGTCGCAGTAGCCCCAGCGCAGGTCGCAGGCGATGGCGTGGCGTTCGACCCGCTCACGGACGATGTCCACGGCCTCCAGGCCCATGCGCTTGAGACTGCGCACGCCTTCCTCGCCAAGCACCGGGAGGAACTGCTCGAGGCCGTGGCCTACGCCACGGATCAGCTGGCCGCCGTTGCGTCCGCTGGCGCCCCAGCCGATCTTGCGCGCTTCCAGCAGGATCACCGAGAGGCCGCGCTCGGCCAGTTCGATGGCGGTGTTCAGGCCCGAATAGCCACCGCCGACGATGCACACATCGGCGCTGTGCTCGCCTTGCAGGAAGGCATGGTCGGGGTGGGGGGCGCTGCTGGCGGCGTAGTAGGAGGCGGCGTGCTGCGCGCTGTGGACCATGTGTCGATTTCCGAAGGCTTGGAGAGGGTGGCAGGATAGGCAAGCGGCCTCTGGCGGAGCAAGCCCGCGAACATGCACTTGATCGCCTGGTTTGGTCCTATAATCCGGCGCACCACGTCCAGACCATCGCTGCCCATGTCCTGCAACCGCCACAAGATCCACTTCCTGCGCGAGCTCATTCCGTCTTTTGCCTGCGAGCCCGGCTGCCACGACTGCTGTGGCCCGGTCACCACGTCGGCCGAGGAGATGGCCCGCCTGCCACGCAAGACCCAGGCCGAGCAGGACGCTGCCCTCGAGCGGCTGGACTGCGTGCACCTGGGGCCGGATGGTTGCACGGTATATGAAGAGCGCCCGATGATCTGTCGGCTGTTCGGCACCACGCCGCGCCTGGCCTGCCCGCGGGGTCGAGGGCCGGAGCAGCCGATCGATCCGGCGGCCGAGCAGCTGGTCCATACCTACATCGCCAGCACCCGCCAGGTGCTGGTCTGAGGCTTCAGTCCGGAATCGGCAGGCAGAGGCTCTCCTTGACTTCCTCCATCACGATGTAGCTCTTCGACTCGCGCACGTGCGGCAGCTTGAGCAGGATGTCGCCGAGCAGCTTGCGGTACGAGGCCATCTCGGAGATGCGTGCCTTGACCAAGTAGTCGAAGTCCCCCGACACCAGGTGGCATTCCAGCACATGGGGCAGCTTGAGCACCGCGCGGCGGAATTCCTCGAAGGTGTCGCCGGACTTGTAGTCCAGGCTGATCTCGACGAACACCAGCAGGCTGCCCTTGAGGTGCTGCGGATTGAGCCGGGCGTTGTAGCCCATGATGATCCCCTCGCGCTCCAGGCGGCGCACGCGTTCGGTGCAAGGGGTGGTGGACAGCCCGACTTTCTCGCCCAGTTCGGTGAACGAGATGCGCCCGTCATTCTGCAGGATCCGCAGGATGTTGCGGTCGATCTTGTCCAGTTCACGTTTGCTCTGGTGCTGGGTTCTCATAGGGGATGCCGCTCCGTCAAAGGCAGTTCTGCCGAGAATTCTCGCCAAATATAGGCGTTTATATAGTGAATTGCACTGGCCTCGAGTTCTTACAATGCGCGCATCCAAGCCATATCAACAAAAGACTGCGGCGAGCCGCGTGCGAGGGATGAACAATGCGAGTTCTGGTACTTGGTAGCGGTGTGATCGGTACCGCCAGTGCCTACTATCTGGCCCGGCAAGGTTTCGAGGTGACGGTCGTCGACCGCCAGCCGGCGGCGGCCATGGAAACCAGCTTCGCCAACGCAGGCCAGATCTCGCCCGGCTATGCCTCGCCGTGGGCCGCCCCGGGCGTGCCGCTCAAGGCCATCAAGTGGCTGCTCGAGCGTCACGCGCCGCTCGCCATCAAGCTCACCGGCGACGTCGACCAGTACCTGTGGATGGCGCAGATGCTGCGCAACTGCACCGCCAGCCGCTACGCGGTGAACAAGGAGCGCATGGTGCGTCTGTCCGAGTACAGCCGTGACTGCCTCGACGAACTGCGCGCGGAAACCGGCATCGCCTACGAGAACCGCAGCCTGGGCACCACCCAGCTGTTCCGTACCCAGGCGCAGATGGATGCCGCGGCCAAGGATATCGCCGTGCTCGAGCAGTCCGGCGTGCCCTACGAGCTGCTCGATCGCGACGGCATCGCTCGGGTCGAGCCGGCCCTGGCCGGGGTGAAGGACATCCTTGCCGGCGCCCTGCGCCTGCCTAACGACCAGACCGGCGACTGCCAGCTGTTCACCACCAAGCTGGCCGAGATGGCCGTGAAACTGGGCGTCGAGTTCCGCTTCGGCCAGGACATCCAGCGTCTGGACTTCGCCGGTGATCGCATCAACGGCGTATGGATCGACGGCAAGCTGGAAACCGCCGACCGCTACGTGCTGGCGCTGGGCAGCTACTCGCCGCAGATGCTCAAGCCGCTGGGCATCAAGGCGCCGGTCTACCCGCTCAAGGGCTACTCGCTGACCGTGCCGATCACCGATGCCGACATGGCGCCGACCTCGACCATCCTCGACGAGACCTACAAGGTCGCCATCACCCGTTTCGACAACCGCATCCGCGTCGGCGGCATGGCCGAGATCGCCGGTTTCGACCTGTCGCTGAACCCGCGTCGACGCGAAACGCTGGAGATGATCGTCAACGACCTTTATCCTCGCGGCGGCGACCTGAGCCAGGCCAGCTTCTGGACCGGCCTGCGCCCGGCCACCCCGGACGGCACCCCGATCGTCGGCGCCACTGCGTTCCGTAACCTGTTCCTCAACACCGGTCACGGCACCCTGGGTTGGACCATGGCCTGCGGTTCCGGTCGCCTGCTGGCCGACCTGATCGCGCGTAAGAAACCGCAGATCAGCGCCGAAGGCCTGGACATCTCCCGCTATGGCAACAACCGGGAGTTGGCCAAGCAAGGTCAGCCAGCGCCCGCGCACCAGTAAGCGATTCGAAGGTCCTGGCCCTGTCGTGGGCCAGGTTCGCTCCCGCACAGGCTCACCTGGCAGGTGTGGGAGCGGGCTTGCCCCGCGATAAGGCCGACCTGCGCTACCCATTCACCCAGAACTACTCAAAAGGCTGCCGCCATGCGTCCCGCCCGTGCCCTGATCGACCTCCAAGCCCTCCGTCACAACTACCGCCTGGCCCGCGAGCTGACCGGCGCCAAGGCCCTGGCCGTGGTCAAGGCCGATGCCTACGGCCATGGTGCGGTACGCTGCGCCCTGGCCCTGGAGCCAGAGGCCGACGGCTTTGCCGTGGCCTGCATCGAGGAAGCGCTGGAGCTGCGTGCGGCCGGGATCAAGGCGCCCGTGCTGCTGCTCGAGGGTTTCTTCGAGGCCAGCGAGCTGGCCTTGATCGTCGAGCACGACCTCTGGTGCGTGGTGCATTCGCAGTGGCAGCTCGAGGCGATCGAGAAGACCCCGCTGCGCAAGCCGCTGACCGCCTGGCTGAAGATGGACACCGGCATGCACCGTGTCGGCTTGCATCCCAAGGATTACCACGACGCCTACCAGCGCCTGCTGGCCAGCGGCAAGGTTGCGCGCATCGTGCTGATGAGCCACTTCGCCCGCGCCGACGAGCTCGATGCTGCCGCCACCGAGCAGCAAGTGGCGGTGTTCGAGGCCGCGCGCCTGGGCTTGAGCGCCGAGTGCAGCCTGCGAAACTCGCCGGCGGTACTCGGCTGGCCGAACATCAAGAGCGACTGGGTGCGCCCGGGCATCATGCTTTATGGCGCCACGCCATTCGAAGTGGGGCAGGCCGAAGCCGCCCGCCTGCAACCGGTGATGACCCTGCAATCGCGCATCATCGGCGTGCGCGAGCTGCCGGCCGGCGAGCCGGTCGGCTATGGCGCCAGGTTCGTCAGCCCGCGCCCGACCCGGGTCGGCGTGGTCGCCATGGGCTACGCCGATGGCTATCCGCGCCAGGCGCCTACCGGCACCCCGGTGGTGGTGGCCGGCAAGCGCACCCAACTGATTGGCCGGGTGTCGATGGACATGCTCTGCGTCGATCTCACCGAAGTGCCCGAAGCGACGCTCGGCAGCCCGGTGGAGCTGTGGGGCAAGCAGGTGCTGGCCAGCGACGTGGCGATCCAGGCCGGGACCATCCCGTACCAGATCTTCTGCAATCTCAAGCGTGTGCCGCTGGACTATATCGGCGATTGAGGCGCCGATGCGGACAGGCTGAGGGGCGGTGTGTTGTAAATACTGAACGGCATTGCCATCATATCGTTCACACATCCCCCCACCTCGACCGTTTCTGGAGGCCCACGCTTTGGACGTCGGCGAACGACTGCAAGCCATCCGCAAGCTCAAGGGCCTGTCCCAGCGCGAACTCGCCAAGCGTGCGGG
Source organism: Pantoea sp. Cy-639 (assembly GCF_011752525.1). GTDB lineage: Bacteria > Pseudomonadota > Gammaproteobacteria > Pseudomonadales > Pseudomonadaceae > Aquipseudomonas. The sequence goes on from NZ_VWXI01000015.1 coordinate 119,536, forward strand.
CGTGACCAACAGCACCATCTCGATGATCGAGAAGAACAGCGTGAGCCCGTCGATCAGCTCCCTGCGCAAGGTGCTCAGCGGCATCCCGATGTCCATGGTCGAGTTCTTCTCGGTCGAACTGGCGCCGGAAAGCCCGACCCAGATCGTCTACAAGGCCCACGAGCTGATCGATATCTCCGACGGTGCGGTGACCATGAAACTGGTCGGCAAGTCGCACCCCAATCGCGCCATCGCGTTCCTCAACGAGGTCTATCCGCCGGGCGCGGACACGGGCGAGGAAATGCTCACCCATGATGGCGAGGAAACCGGGATCCTGCTCGAGGGCCGTCTGGAGCTGGTGGTCGGCACCGAGACTTTCCTGCTCGAGGCCGGCGACAGCTACTACTTCGAAAGCACCCGCCCGCACCGTTTCCGCAATCCGTTCGACGAGCCGGCCCGGCTGATCAGCGCGGCGACGCCGTCGAACTTTTGATCCAGCGCAGTGCATTGATTCGCCAATACCCTTTCCCCGAGTGTGGTCGTTCCACGTTTTCAGGGTTCCCGCTATACTTTTCAACGCTCGCAATTCCGTGGCCGCGGGCGTGATTAGCCACCATGAGGGTGTTCGCGTGAACCAAATCAAGAAGATGCTGGCCGTACCAGCTGCCGTATTCGCCCTATGGGCAATGAGCGCAACCGCTGCAACCAACGACGACATCGCCAAGCGCCTCGAGCCAGTGGGCCAGGTGTGCGTCCAGGGCCAGGAATGCAAGGGCATGGAAGTGGTCGCGTCCGCCGGGGGCGGTGGCGCCAAGACGCCGGATGACATCATCGCCAAGCACTGCAACGCCTGCCATGGCAGCGGCTTGCTGGGCGCGCCGAAGATCGGCGACACGGCCGCGTGGAAAGAGCGCGCCGATCACCAGGGCGGCCTCGACGGTATCCTGGCCAAGGCCATCACCGGGCTCAACGCCATGCCGCCGAAAGGTACCTGCGCCGATTGTTCGGATGACGATCTGAAAGGTGCGATCAAGAAGATGTCGGGGCTGTAAGCGCCCGTGAATCCCGCAAAGCCCGCCGTTCATGGCGGGCTTTTGTTTTCTGGCGCTATCGCGGGGCTGACGCAGGCAACCAACGCGCTTCGGCTCATGTCCAAGCCCTGATCCCACGGATGACTCAGGAGGCCCCGATGCACCAATGTTCCATCGACCAGGCCGTCGACCAGGCCCTGGCCCTGCTGCCAATGCATATCCACCTGGGCCTGCCACTTGGCCTGGGCAAGCCCAACGCCTTCGTCAACGCGCTCTACGTCCGTGTTCGCGACCTGCCTGAACGACGCCTGACGATCTACACCGCCTTGTCCCTCGGCCGCCCCCCCTTGGGCGATGGCCTGCAACGACGTTTTCTCGCGCCCTTCGTCGAGCGCGTATTCGCCGACTACGAAGAGCTCGCCTACCTCGACGACCTGCGCCATGACCGGTTGCCATCGAACATCCGGGTCGAGCAGTTCTTCATGCAACCTGGCAGCCTGCTGCACAGCGACACCGCGCAGCAGGACTACATCAGCAGCAACTACAGCCACGCCGCCCGCGATATCAACGCCAAGGGCCTGAACCTGATCGCCCAGCTGGTGGCAGCCACCCCTGAGCGGCCGGGCCACCTGAGCCTGGCCTGCAACCCGGACATCACCCTCGACCTGCTGCCGATGATCGCCCGGCGCCGCGCCGCAGGCGAGACCATCCTGTTGCTGGGGCAGGTGCATGAAGAGCTGCCCTACATGCCCGGCGATGCCGAGCTGGCCGTGGACGCCTTCGACCTGCTGATCGGCGAGGTGGAGCAACGGCGGCTGTTCTCCACGCCGAACATGCCGGTCAGTACCCAGGACCATTGCATCGGCCTGCACGCCAGCGCGTTGGTCCGCGACGGCGGCACCTTGCAGATCGGCATCGGCGCCATGGGCGACGCATTGACGGCGGCGCTGCTGGCGCGCCAGGGCGACAACCCGGGTTACCGAGCGCTGCTCGATGACCTGGACCTTGGTGCCTGGCAGGCGCTGATCGAGCGGGAAGGGGGACTGGATGCCTTTGCCCAGGGGCTCTACGGCTGTAGCGAAATGTTCGTCAACGGTCTGCTGGCCCTGGCTGAGGCCGGCGTGGTGCGCCGGCCTGCGGATGAGCAAGGGGCGTTGATCCATGGCGGCTTCTTCCTCGGTCCCCGGGCGTTCTACCAGCGTCTGCGGGAAATGCCGCTGGCCCAGCGCGCCCGTTTTGCCATGACCGCCATCAGCTACATCAACGAACTGTATGGCCAGGAAGACCTCAAGCGCCGCCAGCGCCGCGATGCGCGCTTCGTCAACACGGTGTTCGGCATGACCCTGCTCGGTGCCGGCGTGGCCGACCAGCTGGAAGATGGCCGGGTGCTCAGCGGCGTGGGCGGGCAGTACAACTTCGTCGCCCAGGGCCATGCGCTGGAGGGCGGGCGTTCGATCCTGCTGCTGCGCAGTTGGCGCGAGTCCGGCGGCGAGGTGACGTCGAACCTGCACTGGACCTATGGTCACTGCACCATCCCCCGGCACCTGCGTGACATCGTGGTGACCGAGTACGGCATCGCCGACCTGCGCGGGCAGACCGACAGCGAGGTGATCGCGCGGCTGCTGGCGATCAGCGACTCACGCTTCCAGGGCGAGCTGATGGCGCAGGCCAAGGCGGCCGGCAAGCTGGCGAAGACGTTCGTCCTGGATGCGCGCTACCTCGACAACACGCCGCAGCGCCTGGAGGCGACCCGTGCGCGGCATGCGCGGTTGTTCCCGGAGTATCCGCTGGGCAGTGACTTCACGGCTGAGGAGCGTGACCTGCTGCGGGCGCTGAACTGGCTGAAGAGCAAGTTCAAGTTGAGCGAGGCGCTGGAGCTGGGCAAGGCCGCGCTGGACGCGCCGGAGCCTGAAGCTTATGCGGCGCAGTTGGCGCGCATGGGGCTGGAGCAGCCGCAAGGGCTGAAGGAAGAGCTGTACCAGCGCTTGTTGCTGGCAGGGTTGGCGGCGACCCGCTGATTGCCGGGGCTGTTGCGCAGCCGATCGCCAGCAAGGCTGGCTCCTGCAAGGGAGTGCGATCACCTGCAGGAGCCGGCTAGAGGCCGGAACAGGCGAGATCACTCGATGAACGTGACCACGCCGCCTTCCAGCGACTTGACCCGGGCCAGCGATTCGACGCGGTAGCCCTGGCTGTCCAGCTCGGCGCGGCCGCCCTGGAACGATTTCTCGATGACGATACCCAGGCCGGCCACGGTGGCACCGGCTTGTTTGATGATCGAGATCAGCGCCTGCGATGCCTTGCCGTTGGCCAGGAAGTCGTCGATCACCAGCACGCGGTCGCTGCTGTTGAGGTGGCGCGGCGAGATGGCCACGGTGTTCTCGGTCTGCTTGGTGAAGGAGTACACCGAGGCGGTCAGCAGGTTCTCGGTCAGGGTCAGCGACTGGTGCTTGCGGGCGAAGATCACAGGCACGCCCAGCTTCAGGCCGGTCATCACGGCCGGGGCGATACCCGAGGCCTCGATGGTGACGATCTTGGTCACGCCCGAATCGGCGAACAGGCGGGCGAATTCGTCACCGATCAGCTGCATCAGGGCAGGGTCGATCTGGTGGTTGAGAAACGCATCGACTTTGAGTACCTGGTCGGAAAGCACGATGCCTTCTTCGCGAATCTTCTGCTGCAGTGCTTCCACTGTGTGTCTCCGATGTAATGAGTGGCTTGTATGGCCGATTTGTGAGTTCAAATCGGCCATACAAGCCACCGTGGCCGCAAGAAGCGGCAAAGTTAAAGAGTAATGGTTGATTAGCGTTTGAGCATTGCCCGGATATCGGCCAGTGCGTTGTTGCCCCGCGCGGCTTTGACTTCCACCGGCGCGTCATCCAGGCCTTCCCAGGCCAGGTCGTCCGGCGGCAGTTCGTCGAGGAACCGGCTGGGCGTGCAGTCGATGATTTCGCCGTATTGCTTGCGCTTGGCGGCGAAGGTGAACGCCAGGGTCTGGCGTGCGCGGGTGATGCCCACGTAGGCCAGGCGGCGTTCCTCTTCGATGGTGTCGGCCTCGATGCTCGAGCGGTGGGGGAGGATCTCCTCCTCCATGCCCATGATGAACACGTAGGGGAATTCCAGGCCCTTGGAGGCGTGCAGGGTCATCATCTGCACACCCTCGGCGTTCTCTTCCTCTTCCTGCTGGCGCTCGAGCATGTCGCGCAGCACCAGCTTGCCGATGGCATCCTCGATGGTCATGTCACCCTCTTCGTCTTTCTCGAGGGTGTTCTTCAAGGCGTCGATGAGGAACCAGACGTTGCTGATGCGGAACTCCGCGGCCTTGTCGCTGGCAGTCTGCTGGCGGATCCAGTTCTCGTAGTCGATGTCGCGGATCATTTCGTGCAGCGCGGCGATCGGGTCTTCCAGGGCGACCTTGTGGCGTACGCCGTCGAGCCAGTGCTTGAAGCGCTGCAGGCGCTCGGTGTAGCGCGCGTCCAGGTGCTCGCCCAGGCCCAGCTCCTCGCTGGCGGCATACATCGAGATACCGCGCTCGGTGGAATAGTTGCCGAGCTTCTCCAGGGTGGTCGAGCCGATTTCGCGGCGCGGCACGTTGATCACCCGCAGGTAGGCGTTGTCGTCGTCCGGGTTCACCAGCAGGCGCAGGTAGGCCATCAGGTCCTTGACCTCCTGGCGGCCGAAGAAGCTGTTGCCGCCAGAGAGGCGGTACGGCACCTGGTGGTGCTGCAGCTTGAGTTCGATCAGCTTGGCCTGGTAGTTGCCGCGGTAGAGGATGGCGAAGTCGCTGTAGGGGCGGTTGGTACGCAGGTGCAGGGTGAGGATTTCCATGGCCACGCGCTCGGCCTCGGCTTCCTCGTTCTTGCAACGGATCACGCGGATCTCGTCGCCCACGCCCATCTCGCTCCACAGCTGCTTTTCGAAGGCGTGCGGGTTGTTGGCGATCAGCACGTTGGCGCAGCGCAGGATGCGGCTGGTGGAGCGGTAGTTCTGTTCGAGCATGACGATCTTCAGGGAGGGGTAGTCCTCCTTGAGCAGCATCAGGTTCTCGGGGCGCGCGCCGCGCCAGGCGTAGATCGACTGGTCGTCGTCGCCTACCACGGTGAACTGGTTGCGCATGCCGATCAGCATCTTCACCAGCAGGTACTGGCTGGCGTTGGTGTCCTGGTATTCGTCCACCAGCAGGTAGCGCACGCGGTTCTGCCAGCGCTGGAGCACGTCCGGGTGTTCCTCGAACAGCTTCACCGGCTGCAGGATCAGGTCGTCGAAGTCGACCGCGTTGAACGCCTTGAGGGTGCGCTGGTAGTGGGTGTAGACGATGGCCGCGGTCTGCTCGCGCGGGTTGCGGGCCTTTTCCAGGGCCTCGGGCGGCAGTACCAGGTCGTTCTTCCAGGCACCGATCATGTTCTTGATCTCGTCGATGCCGTCGTCGCCGGAGTATTCCTTCTGCATGATGTCCGACAGCAGCGCCTTGATGTCGGACTCGTCGAAGATCGAGAAACCAGGCTTGTAGCCCAGGCGCTCGTGCTCCTTGCGGATGATGTTCAGGCCCAGGTTGTGGAAGGTGCACACCGTCAGGCCCCGGCCTTCCCCCGGGCGCAGCAGGGTGCCGACCCGCTCCTTCATCTCGCGCGCGGCCTTGTTGGTGAAGGTCATGGCGACGATGTACTGGGCACGGATGCCGCAGTTCTGGATCAGGTGGGCAATCTTGCGCGTGATCACGCTGGTCTTGCCCGAGCCTGCACCGGCGAGCACCAATAGAGGGCCGCCGACGTAGTCACGGGCTTCCTGTTGCCGGGGATTGAGTCGGGACATGCTAGAAACCGGGGGTGACCAGAAAATAGCCGCGCATTCTAGCAGGCATGGGACGGTTAATGCGCGACCGTCTGACGTGAGAGTCAATGAAATGATCGCGCCCGTGTTCCGTGGGCTGGACAGTGGATCCTGCCAACTTCCGCGCAAATCGCCGAAATCCTGTTTGCCGGGCGCGTGGGTTTCGCGCAGGATGCACGGCAAAATGCGACAAGATGGGCGCCAGGGACGGAGAGCGAGTAAAAGTGAAAATCATTTTCATTTGTTGCGGTAGGATACGCCGCGCCCGTCTTCATCACCGCCACGCCTAAGGAGCCCGCTTGTCCACGCCTGCCGACCCCCTGCGTTTGCTGCTGTTGGCCGATGAGCCGGAATGGGCTGCACGCTTGCGCGAATGCCTGCAGCCGCTGGATGGCAGCGTGGTGCTGCTGACCGCACCGACCTGGGCGGCGGTGGACAGCCTGTTCAGCCACGACCGCCAGGCCGTGGTGCTGGCCACCCCGGCGCTGCAGCCCGCGCCCGGACGCTGCGAGCTGCCGACCATCCTGCTGCTGGAACAGGAGCCGGCGACCACGCCGGTAGGTGTCAGCGACTGGCTGGTACTGTCGCAACTGACCAGCGACACCTTGCGTCGTTCCCTGCGCCATGTGCGAGAGCGCGGCGTGCTGGTAGCCACCTTGCAGCGCCTGGCCGAGCAGGACCCACTGACCGGCATCGCCAACCGCCAGGGTTTCCAGGCCCTGCTCACCGCGCGCCTGGCCGAGAACGATGGCCGCGGCCTGGCCCTCGGCCACCTTGATCTGGACAACTTCCGGCACGTCAACGACGCCCTCGGCCACCAGGGCGGCGACCGCCTGATCCTGCAGGTGGTCGCGCGGCTGAAGAAGCAGCTGGAGGCTGGCGACCAGCTGGCGCGCCTGGGCAGCGACGAATTCGCCCTGCTGATCGATACCCGTCGCGATCCCGGCCGCGCCGAATGGATGGCCGAGCGCATTACCGAGGCGTTGACCGAACCCTACTGGGTCGACGGTGAAAGCCTGCTGCTCGGTTGCAGCCTGGGTATTGCCCACGCCCGGGCCCAGGCTGGCGCCGACCCACTGATGTGGCACGCGCACATTGCCATGCGCCAGGCCAAGGGCAGCCAGGGCTGCACATTCCATGTGTTCAACGAGCGCATCAACCGCAACGCGCGCAGCCTCGCCGACCTGGAAAGCGAGCTGCGCCGTGCCCTGCGCCGCGACGAGCTGGAACTGCACTACCAACCGCGACTGAACCTTGCCGATGGCCGCATCGTCGGCCTCGAGGCACTGGTGCGCTGGCGCCATGCCGAACGCGGCCTGCTGCCCCCCAGCGAGTTCGTGCCGCTGGCCGAGCAGAGCGGGTTGATCGTGCCGCTGGGCTACTGGGTGATCTCCCGTGCGTTGAGCGACATGCAGGCCTTGCGCGAACGTGGCCTGGCGCCGTTGCACATGGCGGTCAACCTGAGTTTCCGGCAGTTCCAGGACAGCCAGTTGCTGGCCACCCTGAGCCGCTTGATCGTCGAGCACGGCGTCGATGCGCGCTGGCTGGAGTTCGAGCTGACCGAGACCGCGGTGATGCGCCGCAACGAGTTGGTACGCCAGACCATGGACGCCCTCGGGCGACTGGGGGTGCGTTTCTCGTTGGATGATTTCGGCACGGGTTTTTCTTCGTTCGTGCACCTGAACAGCCTGCCGATCACCTTGCTCAAGGTCGACCGCAGCTTCGTCGCCGGCATGGAGCAGCGCGAGGAAAACAGCAAGCTGGTGCACGCGATGATCAACCTGGCGCACAACCTCAACCTCGAGGTGGTGGCCGAGGGGGTGGAAAGCGCGGAGCAGATGGCCCTGCTGCGCGATTTTGGTTGCGACCAGGTGCAGGGTTTCCTGGTCAGCCAGCCGTTGCCGATGGCAGAGCTGATCGAGTATCTGCTGCAAGCCGGCCAGCCCAGGCTGGTGGAAGTCCTCTGAGCGCCGATCGCGGCCTGCCCTCGGGGCCGGCCGCGATCAGGCGGGCACGCTGACCTTGGCCCGCGCCTGCGCCTTGCCGATCATCCGCTTCATCCGCCACTCGAAGCCGATCGTCAGGGCCACCGAGGCGCATGCCAGCCCCAGCGCCAGCCCCCACCAGATCCCCGGCGCGCCGCCGCCGAGGGTGAAGGCGAACAGCCAGGCGCTCGGCGCGCCCACCAGCCAGTAGCACACCGCGCCGATGAGGAAGGTGGTGCGTGCGTCCTTCAGTCCGCGGATCGAACCCATGGCGATGGTCTGCACGCCATCGAACAGCTCGAACCAGGCCGCGACCATCAGCAACTGCACTGCCAGCTGGAAGATCGCCGCGAAGGCCGGGTCGTGGCGATCCACCAGCAGTGCCACCAGGTTGTCCGGCAGCAGCAGGAACAGCACGGCGAAACCCAGCATCAGCGAGGCGCCGAAACCGATCCCCACCCGCCCGGCGCTGCGTGCCGCCAGCAAGTTGTCGGCGCCGTAATGCAGGCCGACGCGCATGGTTACCGCGTAGGACAGCCCGGTCGGTACCATGAACGCGGTCGACACGATCTGCAGGGCGATCTGGTGCGCCGCCAGTTCGGTGCTGCCAAGCACGCCCATGCACAACGCGGCGAAGGCGAACAGGCCGACCTCGACCAGGTAGGTGCCGCCGATTGGCAGGCCGAGTCGCCACAGCTCGCGCAGCGCCGGCAGCGACGGGCGCGACAGGCCCTTGCGCAGCGGGTAGTCGGCATAGGCCTGGTGCCAGCGGATGTACAGCGCCAGCGATACGGCCATGCCCACCGAGACCACCGCGGTGACCAGGCCGATGCCCATCAGGCCGAGCTTGGGCAGGCCGAACATGCCTTCGATCAATGCATGGTTGAGCAGGTAGTTGAGCACCGTGCCGGCCAGGCTGATGACCATTACCGGGGTCGAGCGGCCCAGGGCGCTGGTGAAGCCACGCAGGGCCATGAATGTCATGTAGCCGGGCAGGGCCAGGGGCAGCAGGGTCAGGAACTGCATGGCCGAGTCGACGTTCTCTGGCTTCTGGCCGAACAGCAGCAGGGCCGGCTTGAGGTTCCACAGCACCAGCGCCGCCACCAGCGACAGGCCCCAGGCCAGCCACAGGCCGCTCTGCGCCAGGCGGGTGGCGCCTTCGGTGTCGTTGGCGCCCTTGCGGATGGCGACCAGGGTGCCGACGGCGGCGATCACGCCCAGGCAGAAGATCGACACGAACGAATAGCTGGCCGCGCCCAGGCCGCCGCCGGCCAGGGCCTGGGGGCTGATGCGGGCCATCATCAGGGTATCGGTCAGCACCATCAGCATGTGCGCCAACTGCGAGGCGATCAGCGGCCCGGCCAGGCGCAGCAAAGCCTTGAGTTCTGTGGTGGGCGCGACGTGCATGGGGGCGGTCCTTCTTGCGGGTCCTGATGGGCGAAGGAGCGATTCTGAGGCTTCGGTCAGCTTTGCACAAAAGGATAAATGCGATTGCTGTCATGAGTCTTACTCATGCAGGTATGATCCGGCACATTGCTTTCATCCCCGTACGACAGGTGCGTCATGTCCCGCCAGCTTCCCCCGCTCTATGCGTTACGCGCATTCGAGGCCGCCGCCAGGCTGAGCTCGTTCACCCGTGCCGGGGAAGAGCTGTCGATCACCCAGAGTGCGGTCAGCCGGCATATCCGCACCCTCGAGGAGCACTTCGCCTGTCGCCTGTTCGTGCGCAACGGCCGCAGCCTGCAATTGACCGAAGCGGCGCGGGTGCTGCTGCCCGGCGTGCGCGACGGCTTCGCCGCGCTGGAGCGCGCCTGCGACACCCTGCGCGGCGAGGACGACATCCTGCGGATGAAGGCGCCATCGACCCTGACCATGCGCTGGTTGCTGGCGCGCCTGAGCCGTTTCCGCCATCTGCAACCGGGCAACGAGGTGCAACTGACCAGCGCCTGGATGGACGTCGATCATGTCGATTTCAACCAGGAACCGTTCGACTGCGCGGTGCTGCTCAGCGATGGCGTGTTCCCGGCGGACTGGGAGGTGCGTCGGCTGTTCGCCGAGCTGCTGATCCCGGTGGGGGCGCCGGACCTGCTGGACGATGCGCCGTGGGACGAGCGGCGCCTGGCCGGCATCGAGCTGCTGCACCCGACGCCGGACAAGCGCGACTGGCGTGCCTGGCTGGCGCGCATGGGCTTGACCGACAAGGTATCGCTCAAGGGCGGGCAGGTGTTCGACACCCTCGAGCTGGGCATGATTGCCGCCGCGCGTGGCTACGGTATTTCCATGGGCGACCTGCTGATGGTCGCCGAGGATGTGGCCGGGCGCAGGTTGAGCCTGCCATGGCCGACGGCCGTGGCCAGCGGCATGGACTACTATCTGGTATGGCCGCGAACCCGGCCCGGCGGTGAGCGCTTGCGCCGCTTGAGCATGTTCCTGCAAGAGGAGGCCGCGGCGATGGATCTGCCGGCCGTGGAGATCCTCTCGGCGGCGCCGTGAAGATGCCGGGACAGGGAGAAAACGTTTGCGAATATCCCGGTCCTGCACTCAAGTATTCACCTGCGACGCCGATTCAGTGGCACCAGCGTCCCGGAAGAGGATGCGATTACCCGTTGATAGAAAGCGGGCGGTCAGCGTGATCAGGACGATCCCGGCCTCTTGCCAGGAGCTTGCCCATGTCTCAACCGCGTGCCCGAATCGCCTCGCAGCTCGGGATCGCCCTCGCCATTGTGCTGGCGCTGGTGATCTCCGGTAGTACCCTGTTCGCCCTGCGCTCACTGGACGACGCCAACCTCACCACTCGCCAGGCACACCTGGCCAGCGAGGCGCGGCTGCTGGCCGACCAGCTCGACACTTTCCATGGTTCGCTTAAGGACAACACCCAGCGCCTCAGCGGCCTGTTCGAGCGACGTTTCGCCTCGGGCCTGGCGCTGCATGCCGGTGAGACAGTCAACGTGGCGGGCACGCCGACGCCGGCCCTGTACCTGGGCGACCACCTGCTGAACAACGATTTCCAGCAGGTCGACGAGTTCCAGCAGATGACGGCCGGCGTCGCCACCCTGTTCGTGCGCAGCGGCGATGACTTCGTGCGCATCAGCACCAGCCTGACCAAGCAGGACGGCAGCCGCGCCATCGGTACCCAGCTCGACCGCCAGCACCCGGCCTATGCCCGGCTCATGGCCGGGCAGACCTACGTCGGTCGCGCGGTGCTGTTCGAGCGCAACTACATGACCCGCTACGTGCCGGTGCGCGATGGCGGCGGGCGGGTGATCGCAGTGCTGTTCGTCGGCTTCGACTACACCGACGCGCAGAATGCCCAGTTCGCCAACCTCAAGCGTTTTCGCATTGGCCAGACTGGCTCGCTGGCACTGCTCGACGAGCGGGGCCAGTGGCTGGTGCCGCCGGCGCAGGTGCGCGATGTCGAGGCGGCGGCGTTGGCGGTCAAGGCCATCGCGCCAGGTGCCGGGCGTTTCTGGAACAGCGCCGGCGAGCAACTGTTCAGCGTCACCGAGCCCTTCGCCGAAGGCCCGTGGACCGTGGTGGCGAGCATGCCCGGCGAAGAGATCCGTGAAGTGACCTGGAGCGTCGGCCTGCGCCTGGCCATCGGCAGCCTGCTGGCCATGCTGCTGGCGGTGGCCGCGACGCTCTGGCTGCTGCGCCGCAAGCTGCGGCCGCTGGGCGACCTGGTGCGCCAGGCCGAAGCCCTCGGTGCCGGCGACCTGAATGCGCGCCTGAGCGTCACCAGTCATGACGAGATCGGCCAACTGGCGCGCAGCTTCAACCAGATGGGCGAGGCCCTGGCGACCATGGTCGAGCATATTCGCGGCGCCTCCGAGCAGGTCAGCGGCCGTGCCCGTTCGCTGTCCGGGCTGTCATCCGGCGCCTGTGAGGGCATGGAGCAGCAATCCGGCGAGATCACCAGCATGGCCGGCGCGGTGGAAGAGTTCAGCGCCACCTCGATGAACATTGCCGACAACATGGCCGGCACCGAGCGCATGGCTCGCGACAATGCCCAGCAGACGCGCATTGGCCGCAGCGCCATGGATGAGGCTTCGAGCTCGTTGCGCCAGATCGCCGAAGCGCTGGGCGGTACTGCCGCCGTGATGGATACCCTGGGTGCTCGTTCGCAGGAAATCGGCGGCATTGTCGGCGTGATCACCGCCATCGCCGAGCAGACCAACCTGCTGGCGCTCAATGCCGCCATCGAGGCGGCGCGGGCTGGCGAGCAAGGCCGTGGGTTCGCCGTGGTCGCCGACGAAGTGCGCGGCCTGGCGGCGCGTACCCGCCAGGCCACCGACGAGATCTCCGGGATGATCGCCAGCATCCAGCAACAGACCGGCCATGCCATCAGCACCCTGGAGCAGGGCAACCAGCTGATGCAGGAAGGGCTGGCGCGCAACGACAAGGTGGCCGAGGCACTGGCGCGCATCGACGAGCAGAGCCGGGCGGCCGGCGAGCAGTTCGCGGTGATCAGCACCGCTACCCAGGAGCAGAGCAGCACCGCGACGGTGCTCAGCCGCAACCTGCAAAGCATCGCCCAGGCCAACAGCGAGCAGCGCGATGTGGCCAATGAACTGGCCATGACCGCGCGCGAGCTGGAAGGGCTGGCGGGGCAGTTGCGCCAGGAAGTGGATCGTTTCCGCTAGGCCGCTGGAGCCCTCGCGGGGCAAGCCCGCTGCCACAAGCCCGCTTCCTGGTCATGGCCTCGTGGAGCGGGCTTGTCCTGTGTTTTATAGCGTTCCCAGGTTCAAGGCTTGCGCGCATGCCTGCAGCGAACGCTGCTCACTCTGCGCATACAGCGCCAGCTCGTCCTGCACCTTGAGCCCCAGCGCCGCCTCGAAGGCCTCGCGGTTGGCATTGCTGCCGTAGTTGGCCTGCCCGTCGTCGCCCAGGTTGGACTGGAAGATCCCCGCCGCGCTCACCGGCAGGAAGTCCTCGTACACCAATGCCTCGAAATGCACGTGCCCGGCCTCGATCAGCTCTTGCAGGCTGGTCGGGCGGTCGTCGCGCTCGCGTGCCGCCAGGCCCTTGTCGGTGGCGAAGTAGCGGAAGTAGGCCAGCCCTTGCTCGCGCATCTGCGCCAGGTCGTCCGGGAACTCGGCGAAGTGCTCCGCAAGCAGCGCACCGTAGCGCCCGGCGTTGGCTTCCACCGGCGCACCGCCAAGTGCGGCGCGGGTGGCGTCGAGCAGGCGGTCGTACAATTGACGGCCCTTGGGCGTCAGCGCCGCGCCACGCTGCTCGATCTCGCCGAAGCGCGCGGTATGGCTGCCCAGGGCATCGCTGAAGGCGACCTTTTCCTGCAAGGCCTTGAAGCTGGTCTGGCGCAGCAGGATCGGGTGGCGGCGGGTGGGCGGGCCCTCGACCACCGCCTTGGGCGCAATGCCCTTGGCCGGCATGCCGGCCTGGATCGCGTCGATGTCCAGGGTGCGCGGGGTCAGGTGGTTGATGTGCGGGCCCTTGAACGCCACCACATCGGCGATCAGGCGGTGCTGGTCGTGCAACTGCTGGTACTGTTCGGCCGTGACCGTGGCGTCCTGGTGCCAGCGGAAGGTGTGCAGGGCCTGTTGCACGAACTGCTCGGCGTCGGCCGCGTTCAGGCCGCCCTCGCGCTCGGACTGGGCGATCAGTTCGAGGGCGCGCGGGGTGAAGATGTCGCGCTTGGCCAGGATGCCCTGCGCCAGTTCACGCAGTTGCGGGTTGTCGATCAGCTCCAGGCGCAGCAGCGAGGTGAACACGCGGAACGGGCTGATGTGCAGCGCCTGTTCGTGCACGGCGCGAAACGCGGTGGAGTGTACTGGCACGCCAGCACTGCTGAGGTCGTAGTAGCCCACCGGCTGCATGCCCATGACCGCGAACAGGCGGGCGATGGTCGCCAGTTCCTCGGCGCTGCCGACGCGAATGGCGCCGTGGCGTTCCTGGCCGAGGCGCTCGACCTCACCAGTCCAGCGCAGGGCCTCGGCTACCTCGGGTTGCTGGGTCATGACCTGCTGGTTGATCTCGCTCACCAGCTCAAGCAGCGTGCCGTACAGCGGCACTTCCTGCTTGTACATGAGCGACATGGCGGCAGAGAACTGCGCGCGGATGCTGTCGGGGCTGACGAAATCGTGGGCGGGCATCGCAAGCTTCCTGGTGTGGTTTGGACGCTTACATGAAAGCTGGGAATGGAGTTGCCGTACAAGCGAAAAAAAGTGGGTGTTTCATTCCTTTAATGATTGATCTTGAGGGCCTTGTGTCGCGAAAGGGCTGCGCAGCAGCCCTAGCCATCAGTCACCTCAAGCCTGCAACTGCTCCCGCACCCACTCCACCAGCGCTCGCACTTTCGGCACCTCCGCCGCATGCTCGGCAAACGCCAGGTAATGCGCGCCGTTGCTCTTCATCGCATGGTCCCAGGCCATCACCAGGCTGCCTTCGGCCAACTCCCTGGCCACCAGGTAGCGCGGTACCAGCGCCACCCCACACCCCGACTGCGCGGCGCTCAAGGCCATATAGAACGTATCGAAACGCGGCCCGTGGTAGCTGTTGTCGGTGTGCAGCCCCTGCTCCAGGAACCACTCATGCCAAGCCTCCGGCCGCGAGGCGCTTTGCAGCAGCACCAGCTCCGCCAGCGCGCCGGCGTCGGGCAGCGCGCGTGCTTGCAGTAGCTCAGGGGCACACACCGGCACCACCTCCTCACCGAACAGTTCCACGCAGGTCGCCCCTGGCCAGGTGCCTTGGCCATAGAAGAACACCACGTCCGCCGACCCTTGCAGCAGGGCGAACGGCTCCATCTCGTTGCGGATATCCAGGTGGATGTTCGGGTGGCGCTTGCCGAAACCCTTGAGGTGCGGGATCAGCCAGCGCACGCCGAAGCTCGGTTGAGTGGCTACCTTGAGCACTTCAGTCTGCGTGCCGTAGGTCTGCACGTAGCGGCTCGACATGTCGACCTGGGTGAGGATCTTGTTGACCTCGGCCAGGTACAACGAACCTGCGGGGGTGAGTTGCAGGCGCCGGCGAATGCGCAGGAACAGGTGGTGGCGCAGCATTTCCTCGAGCTGCGCGACCTGCTTGCTCACCGCGCTCTGCGTCAGGTGCAGCTCTTCGGCGGCACGAGTGAAGCTCAGGTGGCGGGCTGCAGCCTCGAAGCACTGCAGGGCGGTCATGGAGGGCACCAGGCGTTTGGACATAGTTTGGTCTCTGCGGCTCGGATCATTACCTGGCGGAATGATATGCGGAATAAAGGTCGTTTGTTGCACTTGTGTAATCGGATTAATACTGACCCACGTCATTTTTCAACCTGTCACCCGATTCAGGAGAAGCACAATGGTTGCTGGACTGCTCGAGCGCCTTGGCGTTGCCGCCGCGGCTTACACCCAGGGCGACAACCCTGTTCACACCCCGATCGACGGCAGCCGCATCGCCTCGGTGAAGCTGCTCGGCAAGGCCGACACCATCGCCCGCATCGACCAGGCGCAGGCTGCTTTCGAAGCCTGGCGCAGCGTGCCGGCACCGCGCCGCGGCGAACTGGTGCGCCTGTTTGGCGAAGTGCTGCGCGAGCACAAGGCCGACCTCGGTGAACTGGTGTCCATCGAAGCCGGCAAGATCACCCAGGAAGGCCTGGGCGAAGTGCAGGAAATGATCGACATCTGCGACTTCGCCGTCGGCCTGTCGCGCCAGTTGTACGGCCTGACCATCGCCTCCGAGCGTCCGGGCCACCACATGCGTGAGACCTGGCACCCACTGGGTGTGGTCGGGGTGATCAGCGCCTTCAACTTCCCGGTGGCGGTATGGGCGTGGAACACCGCGCTGGCACTGGTGGCGGGCAACGCGGTGGTGTGGAAGCCGTCGGAGAAGACCCCGCTCACCGCCCTGGCTTGCCAGGCACTGTTCGAGAAAGCCCTGAAGGCCTTCGGCGACGCCCCGGCCGGCCTCAGCCAACTGGTGATCGGTGGTCGCGAAGCCGGCGAAGCCCTGGTCGACGACCCGCGCGTGCCGCTGGTCAGCGCCACCGGCAGTACCCGCATGGGCCGCGAAGTCGGGCCACGTGTCGCCGCACGTTTTGGTCGCAGCATCCTCGAACTGGGTGGCAACAACGCCATGATCCTGGCGCCGAGCGCCGATCTGGACCTGGCCGTGCGCGGCATCCTGTTCTCTGCCGTCGGCACCGCTGGCCAGCGCTGCACCACCCTGCGTCGCCTGATCGTGCACCGCTCGATCAAGGACGAGGTGGTGGCCCGGGTCAAGGCCGCCTACGCCAAGGTACGCATCGGCGATCCACGCAAGGACAACCTGGTTGGCCCGCTGATCGACAAGCTGTCGTTCGACGCCATGCAGGGCGCGCTGGCCAAGGCCCGCGACGAGGGCGGCCAGGTGTTTGGCGGCGAGCGTCAACTGGCCGAGCAATACCCGAACGCCTACTACGTATCCCCGGCCATCGCCGAGATGCCGGCGCAGAGCGAGGTGGTGCGCCACGAGACCTTCGCGCCGATCCTCTACGTGCTGGCCTATGACGACTTCGAAGAGGCCCTGCGCCTGAACAACGAAGTGCCGCAAGGCCTGTCGTCGTGCATCTTCACCACCGATATTCGCGAGGCCGAACGTTTCCAGAGCGCTTCGGGCAGCGACTGCGGCATCGCCAACGTCAACATCGGCACCAGCGGTGCAGAGATCGGCGGGGCGTTTGGTGGCGAGAAGGAGACTGGTGGCGGGCGTGAGTCCGGGTCGGATGCCTGGAAAGGCTACATGCGCCGGCAGACCAACACCGTGAACTACTCGCGCGAGTTGCCGCTGGCCCAGGGTATCGTGTTCGATTGATGAGCACAGGCGGGGGCCTTGCCCCCGTTTCGCGTCACAAGGCCGCTCCTGCATGGATATCGCAATCTTCTGCAGGAGCGGCCTTGTGTCGCGAACGGGCTGCGTAGCAGCCCCAACAAGAACAATAGTGCTGGAGCCGGGCCATGTCCGAACTGCGTCAAGAATGTCTGTGGGAATTCCTCACCCCGCCGAGCGTGCCCGCCCAGGCCCTGGCCGGCGAGCACAAGGCGGATGTCTGCGTGATCGGCGGTGGCATCACCGGGCTGTCCGCGGCCATCCATCTGCTCGAGCAGGGCAAGTCGGTGATTTTGCTGGAGGCCTGGAAGATCGGCCACGGCGGTTCGGGGCGCAACGTCGGCCTGGTCAATGCCGGGACCTGGATTCGCCCCGATGACGTCGAGGCGACCCTGGGGCACAAGCAGGGCAGTCGGCTGAACCAGGTGCTCGGCGAGGCGCCGGGCGAAGTGTTCGCGATGATCGAGCGCCTGGGGATCGACTGCCAGGCGCAGCACAAGGGCACCCTGCACATGGCCCACAACGCCACCGGTATCGCCGACCTCGAAGCCCGCCACCAGCAATGGTCGCGCCGGGGAGCCGATGTCGAGTTGCTGACGGGCGGCAAGTGCCAGGAATACTGTGGCACCGACAAGATTTCCGCCGCGCTGCTCGACCGCCGCGCCGGCACCATCAACCCCATGGGCTACACCCAGGGCCTGGCAGGCGCGGTGAGCCGGCTTGGCGGCAAGCTGTTCCAGCAGTCCTCGGTCGAGGGGCTGGAGCGCGCTGGCGACGCCTGGCGGGTAACGACCGCGCATGGCGCGGTGCGCGCGGACAAGGTGGTGATCTCCACCGGCGCCTACACCGAGGGCGACTGGAACAGCCTGCAAAAGCACTTCTTCCGCGGCTATTACTACCAGGTGGCCTCGAAGCCGCTGCACGGCGCCGCCGCCGACAAGGTCCTGCCTCATGGCCAGGGCTCATGGGACACCCGCACCGTGCTCAGCAGCATCCGCCGCGACGACCAGGGCCGCCTGTTGCTCGGCAGCCTTGGCCGGGTCGACAACAAGCCGGCGTGGTTCGTGCGCAGTTGGGCCGACCGGATCCAGAGCCATTACTACCCGCAACTGGGCAAGGTCGAGTGGGAGATGCACTGGACCGGTTGCATCGACTTCACCCCCGATCACCTGATGCGTCTGTTCGAGCCGGCGCCGGGGCTGGTGGCGGTGACCGGCTACAACGGCCGGGGCAACACCACCGGTACGGTGATCGGCCGGGCGTTCGCCGAGTTCCTGCTCAAGGACGACCCCGACAGCCTGCCGATCCCGTTCTCGCCGATGAAACCGGTGAGCGCGCCGTCGTTGCGTACGGCGTTCTATGAGTCGGGGTTCTCGCTGTACCACGCCGGGCAGTGTCTGCGCGTGGTGCTGTAGTCGTCATTCCAGGCACCTTCGCGGGGCAAGCCCGCTCCCACGCCTTCATTCCAGTGCTGCGTGGGAGCGAGCTTGGCCCGCGATGGGTTATTTGTGCAACCAGCTCAGGAAGCCGCCTTTCTTCACCTCCGGCGGTTTCTGCAGCAATAGCGATTCGCGACTCATCTGCCGGAACCTTTGCAGCTTGGTCAGCGCCGACTTCACCTCGCCGCGCTGCTCCAGGCAACTGCGCACCTGGTCCTTCTCGATGCGGTAGAGCAGGCAACTGGTCAGCGTGCGGAACTCGGCCAGCGAGTCGTCCTGGTCCACCAGCCCCTCGATCCCCAGCACCTCCCCCGGCCCCATGCGCCCGGCTTCGACCAGCCGCTCGCCGTTGCGCACCGAGGCCTGGATCACCCCGCTGCCGATCACCAGCAGGTGGTCCGAATTGTCACCGACGCCGAGAATCACCTGGTCGGCCAGGTACTCCACTGCCGTCATGCGCTGGCTCAGGGCGTCGCGCTCCTCGCCGCTCAGCGAGCGGAACACTCGCACTTCGTCGAGCAATTCGCGTTGACGGCTGCGCGCAGGCCGCGCCAGGTCGAGGTTCCACATCACGCCGTTGGCCTCGAGGTGGCGGTGGGCCAGGTCGAACAGCTGGTTGCGCACCTCGGTCTTGCGCGCCATGTCGGCGACGAAAGCGCTGGCCTCGTATTCCACCGACTCCAGCGTCGCGGCCTTGACCGTGACCTTCGGCTCGGGCGAAGCGAGCAGGGCGCTGGTGCCTTGCAGCGCCTTTTCCAGCGCGTCGAACACTCGTCTGGGGCGTACCTTGGCCGGCACCACCACGCTGATCGCGACACCATGGCGGTCGGCCGGGCGGCTGTGGTTGAGCAGACGCGCCTTGGCCGCCAGCGAATTGGGAATCACCGCCAGGCTGCCGCTGCCGGTGATCAGGCGGGTGGCGCGCCAGTCGATGTCCACCACCTTGCCTTCGGTGCCGTCGATCGAGATCGAGTCGCCGATCTGGTAGGGGCGCGTGGTGTTGAGCACGATGCCGCTGAACACATCGCTCAAGGTGCTTTGCAGGGCCAGGCCGATGACGATGGCCATCACCCCCGAGGTGGCCAGCAGCCCTTTCACCGGCAGTTGCAGCACATAGGCCGCCGCCGCGACCACCGCAGCGAGGAAGATCAGCGCGCCGACCACATCCTGCAGCAGGCGCCCGCCATGACTGCCGCGGGCCACCAGCAGCAGGCCGAACACCACCGTCACCGTGCGCGCGCCGATCAGCCACCAGGCGATGGTCAGCACCGTGGCCAGCAGGTTGCGCGCTACATCGTCGGTTTCCGCCGCCGGTTGCAGCGGGCTCATGCCGGCGGCCAGCAGCACCGCGCTGAACAGCAGGAAGATCACCAGCCGCGCGCCAATGCGCCAGGCGCGGCGCTGGGCAGGGAGCAGTTGCCAGAGCACGAGGTCGAGCAGGAGAAGGGCAGTACCGAGCAACAACGGGGACGACTGGATGAGCGCCAGCATGGAAGTCTCGGGAGTGAGGAGAGGGCTGTGGGTAGTAATAGAGCAGGTTGTCGTGGCAGGCAATGGCTGAGCGTTAGGCCGCTGCCCTGTTTTGACAACGGCCTGAGCGCTTCCGGTTTAGGCTGATGGGGCTATTGAAGGAATGATTCGTAAGTTGACACATAGCCAATGAGGCCGGCGCAGGGGATCCAGCTGATGACTATCCATAGAACGTTTGTCCAAGTGATTTGAGCATTCTGCAATCCCAATGGATCTCCTGCACAAGCATTGGCGGCTTGCTGGATCTGAATCAACACCACGGAGAAAAAAGCTGTGTAGGCGACAGAAAGGAGCAACGGAGTGATGAGTATGATCGAGAAGGGCAGGCCGTCGACTGAAGGTACAGGATCCCAAAGCTCCCAGCTCAGTAGCAGCAAGGACGGAATCCAGTACATCAGGGTGACGCCAAGCGCAGATCCTTCGACTGGTAAATGCTTGGTGCGGCTGCGGGCGACAATTTTCCTCATTAGAAAATACAGGGTGAACCCTCCAAAAATCGTGCACAGCAGAGGCGTTATCTTGAAGCCGCGTTGCCCTCGAATAAGAAGCCAGTGACGATAGTTCCAGTAGGCAAAATAAAAACCTAGGGACAAGCAACCCATGAGTATCAGCTTCGATATGGAAACTATGTGGAGCTGCGTGTTATTCATGTTTGAGCTTGCAGGCGATGAATGAATTTGGTCTTCGATTACTGTCATTTTTACCTTCGGCGGCTCATGTGATGAAACTGTTTGTGATTAGCCAAGTGAAGCCAGCGACATTCAGCCAGGCGGCAGTTATTATTTTTCTTTTTAAGGGCTTAGGGAATTGCATGTGGTCTTGAACATCCAGTGAGCCTCTGCGGATTCTGGAATTGGGAAACATCAGCTCGCTTGATATCATGGAGACGACTAGTACTCTAGATTTTATGCTTCGCTCTCCCCACATGTACGTAGCCAATGAAAGGCACTCGCTCCTTTGAAGTGCTGAAGTCATTTTTTTGAAGTCACGGCTACAGGCAATGTGAAGATCCAATGCAAGCCCGACTAGGCCTAGACAGAAAGGAGAGGCTAATAGGAATATTCTTACCTTGAATTCGAGTTGTTCAATCATCTTGAAAACTCTCGAAAATCAACTCCCCAATTTCTTCGCCATGCTTCATCCCTTTGGTGCTGCCGACATATGCTCCGGCCCCAGTTATGACTATTCCGCATATCAGGATCCCTTTAGGCGACCCAACTCTCCAGCAGACCTTTGCAGCGGCTTTAGTAGCTACATTGCCTCCAAGCCACCCTCCGGCCAAACCACCGGTAAAGTTACTGGCTTCCGTTATCTTTACTTTTTCACATGCCGTGGTATCACCCGCTCGACACACATCAGAAATTTTCACTGCCGAGCCAATACCCCCTATGGCAATGCCTATACGCCCTCCTGCCTTCAAGTATTTGGAGATGCTCGCTAGTTTATCCAGGTGTGTTGAGTATCCGGGGATTTGGCCTGGCGCCCCTGCTTTGCTCCAGTGATGAACTAAGCTTTTTGATGAAATGCCCAGATCCCGGCGTAGTCTTTCGTAGTTTCCAAGATTAAGGCGCTTGTTCAAAACGGTTGCTTTCAGATTTGTATTCAATTGTTTGAGCAGTTTCATGCGCTCGGCGAAAAACTCAGCGCTGTGTAGGTGCCCGTGCTTGGCAAATTGCTGCTGATGCAGTGCTTCGATCTTCCGCAAGATGAGACCTAGATCATCCAGCGATTTTGCAATCATCGTTTCACTTACACCGACGGAGAGGCTCACATCACTGAGCAACCCGGCAATCTCCGCCTGGTGCCGCAGCATGAACTGCGCTTCTTCCGGCGTCAGACTGGCCAAGGCCTCTCGCGCCTGTGTCGCCGCGCTTATGGCATGCAGTTCTTCACGGGTGCAGACAGGCCGACTCAGGCCATCGCCAATGACGAATATCTCGCCAGCCTTGAAACCTTGTTCAAAGGTCGGGTTCAAGCGCTCGAGGATCGAGCGCGGCAGATTGGCCTGCGGAGCGCCAAGTTCCAGCAGGACTTCCTGGTACGTCATGCAGCGCGGGACGATGTAGAAGCCAGGCTCCATGGCTCGCGGAGCAGGCGACGTCGGGAATACCCGGGACGGGTAGACAGTGCTCACCGGGTTATTCGAGTAGTCCGGTGGCGATGCTGCAGGTATGGCCGTCACTCCAGGCGCGTTGCGTAGCGCAGGTGGCTGGTGCAGTGGTGCCACCACGCGATTGCTGCCCAGCGGACACCCGCATTTGACCAGCGTGCCGTCTACGGCAGTGGGACGGCCATCCTGGATCCAGCGCTGTTCGCCCTCGAGGATGAGGCCGACTTCGTCGCAAAGCGGGCAGGCACTGGTGGGGTCGCCTTCGATCAACCAACGACGGCCATTGAAGGTGCCGCGGGACTGGCTGGCGATGCAGGTGGCGCCTGTGCTGGTGAGATCGCCATCGAGGCCTTGGCCATTCCCGAAAATGCTGGGACGCTGGTTCACGACTCGGTTCCTTGAGGTGTGGGAGCGGAACGCTATCACCTTGGAAGCGGCTATTTTCGGGGCTTGTAGTGGCTGGGAAATGCCCTGCGCGAGTAGCAGATCAGTCCGCAGGAAAAGTCTGACAGGTTGGCGGGAAGGTCTCTGAAGGTGTGTCGAATGCGCGGACTCGCGCTATCGGCCCGGGGTTGTAGAGCGGTACTCATATCGTTCCTAGAATAGAACGCTAAAGGCAAATTTCGCTATCTACCGTTGCAAAGGTCACGGTTTTAATCTTCCCCCATCAACACGAAACACCCCACCCACTGAAGATCGAAACCTAGGAGCACCGGTAATGAACAACTTCAAATACAACCGCCTGAACAAAGACGACGCCGCCGTACTGCTGGTCGACCACCAGGCCGGCCTGCTGTCCCTGGTCCGTGACATCGAGCCGGACCGCTTCAAGAACAATGTGCTGGCCCTGGCCGACCTGGCCAAGTACTTCAACCTGCCGACCATCCTCACCACCAGCTTCGAGCAAGGCCCCAACGGCCCGCTGGTGCCCGAGCTGAAGGCCCTGTTCCCGGACGCCCCGTACATCGCCCGGCCTGGCCAGATCAACGCCTGGGACAACGAAGACTTCGTCAAGGCCGTGAAGGCCACCGGCAAGAAGCAACTGATCATCGCCGGTGTGGTCACCGAGGTGTGCGTGGCATTCCCGGCGCTGGCGGCCCTTGAAGAAGAGTTCGAGGTGTTCGTGGTCACCGACGCATCCGGCACCTTCAATGAAATGACCCGCGACGCCGCCCACAACCGCATGAGCCAGGCCGGGGCGCAACTGATGACCTGGTTCGGCGTGGCCTGTGAACTGCACCGCGACTGGCGCAACGATGTCGAGGGGCTGGCGGCGCTGTTCTCCAACCACATCCCCGACTACCGCAACCTGATCACCAGCTACAACGCCCTGACCGCCGGCAAGTAAGGCATCGGGCGCCGGAGACGGCGCCCGGTTCTTCCCGTCCAGCAACGGAGCCAAGCAGATGGACAACCGCACTGTCGTCACCCTGGTCATCCAGCACAAGGTCCGCGCCGAGGCACTGGCGCAGTACGAAGCCTGGCTCAAGCGCGCCGTGACCACCGCGCGCCAGCAGCCCGGCCACCTGGACGTCAACGTCATCCGTCCGGACGACGCGGGTCGTCACTTCACCACCGTGGTGCGTTTCGCCGACGCCACCCAGTTGCAGGCCTGGGTCGACTCGGCCGAGCGCCAGGCGCTGGTCAGCGAAGTGCTGCCGCTGCTGGAGGATGGCGATCACCCACGGGTGCACGACGACCCGGAGTTCTGGTTCACCCCGCCAAGCGCGACGATGGCGCAACCACCGCGCTGGAAGCAGGCGCTGTTGACCTATCTGGTGATCTGCCCGATGACCCTGATCGTCCCGCAGTTGCTGGCGCCTGTGTTCAGTCGCTACCCGAGCCTGGGCGGTCCGATCAGCGGCAACCTGATCAGCAACCTGTTCGTCATCCTGCCCGTGGTGTTCTACATCATGCCCTGGGTGACCCGGCGCTGCGCTGCCTGGCTGCGCGGCTGAACGGCCGCTGGCAGGGTTGGCGCCGCTGCTAGTCTTCAACGGCCAAGCCCGTCCTCCATGCCCAGCCGCATTCCGATGGAGAACACCATGTCCCAGGATCCGAACGACAAGAGCCGTCGCCAGTTCATCGCCGCCAGCACCGTGCTTGGCGCCGCGGGCGCGCTCTGGTCGGCACTGCCCTTCGCCGGCACCGCCGGCTCCGCCCATGCATCCCCCCAAGGAGGCACCATGACCGCCGATCTCATCCTGTTCAACGGCAAACTGCACACCGTTGACCGTGAAAACCCCAGTGCCACCGCGGTGGCCATCAAGGACGGCAAGTTCATTGCCGTGGGTAGCGACGCTGAAGCCATGGTCCACAAGGGCGTTGGCACGCAGATCATCGACCTGTGTCAGCGCACGGTGATCCCGGGCCTGAACGACTCGCACCTGCACTTGATCCGCGGCGGCCTGAACTACAACCTGGAACTGCGCTGGGAAGGCGTGCCGTCGCTGGCCGACGCCCTGCGCATGCTCAAGGACCAGGCCGAACGAACCCCAAGCCCGCAGTGGGTACGCGTGGTGGGTGGCTGGAACGAATTCCAGTTCGCCGAAAAGCGCATGCCGACCCTCGACGAGATCAACCAGGCGGCCCCGGATACCCCGGTGTTCCTGCTGCACCTCTACGACCGCGCGCTGCTCAACCGCGCCGCGCTCAAGGCCGTGGGCTACACCAAGGACACGCCGAACCCAGCAGGCGGCGAGATCCAGCGCGACAAGTTCGGCAACCCCACCGGCATGCTGATCGCCCGCCCCAACGCCACCATCCTCTACGCCACCCTGGCCAAGGGGCCGAAGCTGCCGCTGGAGTACCAGGTCAACTCGACCCGCCAGTTCATGCGCGAGCTCAATCGCCTGGGGCTGACCAGCGCCATCGATGCCGGCGGCGGCTACCAGAACTACCCGGATGACTACCAGGTGATCCAGGAACTGGCCGACAACGACCAACTGACCGTGCGCATCGCCTACAACCTGTTCACCCAGAAACCCAAGGAAGAGCTCACCGACTTCAAGAACTGGACGCAGAAGGTCAAGCCCGGCGATGGCAGCGACTTCTTCCGCCACAACGGTGCCGGCGAGATGCTGGTGTTCTCCGCCGCCGACTTCGAGGACTTCCTCGAGCCGCGCCCGGACCTGCCGCAGACCATGGAGCAGGAACTCGAACCGGTGGTGCGCCACCTGGTCGAGCAGCGCTGGCCGTTCCGCCTGCATGCCACCTACAACGAATCCATCTCGCGCATGCTCGACGTGTTCGAGAAGGTCGACCGCGATATCCCGTTCAATGGCCTGCCGTGGTTCTTCGACCATGCCGAGACCATCACCCCGCAGAACATCGAACGCGTGCGGGCGCTGGGCGGCGGCATCGCCATCCAGGACCGCATGGCCTTCCAGGGCGAGTACTTCGTCGACCGTTATGGCGCCAAGGCCGCCGAGCACACCCCGCCGATCAAGCGCATGCTCGACATGGGCGTGCCGGTGGGCGCCGGTACCGATGCGACCCGGGTGTCTAGCTACAACCCGTGGACTTCGCTGTACTGGATGGTCAGCGGCAAGACCGTTGGCGGCCTGTCGCTCTATCCCGAAGGGCTGGGCCGCGAGACCGCGCTGCAACTGTTCACCCACGGCAGCGCCTGGTTCTCCAGCGAGCAGGGCAAGAAGGGGCAGATCAAGGTGGGCCAGCTAGCCGACCTGGCGGCGCTGTCGCTGGACTTTTTCAGTGTCGACGAGGAGGCGATCAAAGGCATCGAGTCGGTGTTGACCCTGGTCGACGGCAAGGTGGTGTACGGCGCCGCCGAGTTCGACAAGCTTGGCCCTGCGCAGGTGCCGGTGCTGCCGGAGTGGTCGCCGGTGGTCAAGGTCCCGGGGCACTGGCGCGCCGGGGCACCGATGGCGGCGGTGCTGCACCAGTGCGTCGGGCCGTGCGGGGTGCATGCCCACAGCCATGAGAAAGCCCGACACTCCAGTATCCCAGTGAGTGATTATCAAGGGTTCTGGGGGGCGTTGGGTTGTTCGTGCTTCGCGTTCTGAGGCTGGTTCCTACGGGGCGGGGCGATCAGGCCATGTCGCTGATGGCAAACTCTTCCGCCAGGTGATCAATGAGCGAGCGTACCGAGGGCAGCAAGCCTCGTCGCGACGGGAAGATCGCATGCACGATCCCGCAACGCGGGTGCCACTGCGGTAGCAGTTCCACCAGCCGCCCGGCAGCCAGGTCTTCGCGCACCGCCACCCGTGGCAGGTGCGCGATCCCCACCCCGGCCACCACGAAGTGGCGCAATGCGAACAAGTCATCGGTGACCACCCGTGGCGTATGTGGGATCACCAGGCTGTGGCTCATGCTCTCGTCGCGGAACAGCTCCCACTGGTAGTCACGTTGGGCGCCGCCCCAGTGCAGGCTAGGCAGCTCGCTCAGTTGCTGCGGTTCGAAGTCGGGCGGCAACTGTTCAAGAAAGGAGGGGTGTCCGACCAGGCATTGGGTGCTGTTGCTCAACACCTTCATCACCATGTCGGTGTTTTCCAGCGGCGGGAAGCGCACCCGCAGCGCTACGTCGAAGCCTTCGTGCAGCAGGTCGACGCGGCGGTTGGTGCTTTCGATGAACAGCTCTACCTGCGGGTACTTGGCCATGTAGCGGGTCAGCATCGGCCCGACCCAGGCGTTGAGCAGGGTGGTCGGGCAACTGATACGCACCAGCCCGCGAGGTTCGCTGCGGTTGCGCTCGATGAGTTCGGCCGCGCCCTCGGCCTCCACGCGCATGGCCAGGCAGCGGTTGTAGTAGGCCTGGCCGATCTCGGTCAGCGAGCAGTGCCGGCTGGTACGGTGCAGCAGGCGCACGCCGAGGCGCTCTTCGAGGTCGGCGATGCGCCGGCTGAGCTTCGACTTGGGCATGTCCAGCGCCCGCCCGGCTGGGGCGAAGCCGCCGTGCTCGACTACCTGGGTGAAGTAGTAGAGGGAGTTGAGGTCTTCCATGGGGGCTCCGCAGCGTGCCGGGGACGATGGCTTGCAGTCTACCGGGCGAAGGTGTCCCTCATCCAACGTCCTTGATGGCTGTTGGTTGGTCTTTGAGGAGAGTCGTCAGGAGATCTGGGATATATCTGGCAGTGTTGAATGTGCACTGATTTCCAGGTGATCTTGAGTGATGGCCACCAGGTGGCTGCCTTTGAAGTTATGGCGCCTGTGAGATCGAGCGCCGCCCGCGCGGCGCATCGCGGGCTATCGCCCACTCCCACATTTGTTTCGGGCCAATCTCTCCTGTGGCATTGCCTTGTCCGCCTTGTTGGCATGGCGAGGTTTCAGCGTGGGCGCTGCGGGCGCTTCGCCTGGCTTGAGGCATGCACCAAGGCGCACAGCGACAACATCACAGGACTGCATCGTCCGAAACAGATGTGGGAGCGGGCGATAGCCCACGATGCGCCCTGCTGGCATGGCGAGGTTTCGGCGTGGGCGCTGCTGGCGCTTCGCCTGGCTTGAGGCATGCGCCAAGGCGTACAGCGGTACCCTCACAGGACTGCATCGCCCGAAACAGATGTGGGAGTGGGCGAAAGCCCGCGATGCGCC
>NZ_VWXI01000016.1 GCF_011752525.1 Pantoea sp. Cy-639
GGCTTGCCTTTCTCGGTCACTTGCTTGACCGCTTCGATCTTGAATTCTTCAGGGTAACGCTGACGACTCATGGCACCTCCTATTTGGGCCTCATTATGAGGCTTGGAGGTGTCTACGGAACCAGGGGCGATTCACCTGCATGATGTCACTAGGGCCGCATATGACGCTCGAAATACCCGCCTCCTGGAACCACCTCGCCTCGGCGCCATAGGAGGCACGTAGAGAAAACTGATCTTCAGGTGGTGTTACCATAAAGATTTCCATTGTCAGTTAATTAAGCTGATCATCAACTTTAAAGAGACTGACTTACACCCGAAATTCTTCCACACCCCTATGCACGCGAAACCACATCAAAGCATATATCCTCAATAAATTGCTGCCACTTTTTTTGATAAACCCCTGCCCCCATCAACACTGCCTCATCTGTATGAGCTTCGTTACCTGAAACAGTAATACCGTGACCGGTCATAACTCCTCCATGCTCCGTCAGAATACAACGATTATGAAAAACATCGCCTTCAGCAGCCTCTCTTAACTCGAAAACTTGAATTTCAATATTTTCTAACCCTACGCCCAAACCTTGTACCACCTGGTTTTTGACGTGACCTGCTGATGGACTTCCCCCACCTGCATTCCCACTTCCGCGCTTTTCCTTAAAAAATATAGTTATCTTGGGCAAAGCATCCGTAAGACGGTCACGAGAAATATAATTTATCATGAATCGGACAAAGCCTATAGCCTCGGACGACCAGCCAAATGGGTCGATAATAACTATATGCCTTGAAGACAGACGAACCAAACTTCCAACAGCGGATAACAAACCAGAATTAGTGCGAGGCACAGTCATTTGACCGTAGTGATTCCAAGAACTCCCCTCCAAATACATGCTATCAGGAGTGATATTGTTCTCTACCTCAATAGCAGAGAAAGAGAGAATCACGCCGAATGGAAATCTATAATTCTCGGCCAGAGCAGTTTCTGACCAAGTGACAACTTGATGATCTGCCACATCTCTAGCAACGATGGATTCAGTTAGCCTTATTACCATCTCAGTATAACGACGCCCAGATAGTGACTGAGTGTCTTGAGGGCTATGCTGTAACAGATAGCTACGAAGCTTAGACATCTTTTTCTTCGGAAAGCTACTAACGATCCTTGGCGTACCCAACCCATACTCGCGAAGAAATTCAGCATAGTCACGATCATTTGATGCCCAGGCTGATAAGACGGTCGGCTCAAGCGCATATTCATGGATCATCACAAAAGCTCCTCTCTGCGCTCTGCAAAAAAGCCATTTGGCCAACGGCTGGTGAACTCTCCCGTACTGTCTATCTCAATACGTCGGGCGATCACTCCTGCAGTACCTGGCTCCATGTAAATGATGGAGACATCCGCTGGAGAAACAGGTCGCAGGCCCTTCGGCAATGTACTTTCGGAGGTTTCACGAATACGGCGCAAGATCCGCAGGATCAGGTGTTCGCTGTGAGTTTCGATCAGAAAGGTGGATTTCTTGTTTGCTTGTGTCAGCAAATCGCCAATACCGACTTGAATCCTCGGATGGACATGCAGCTCAGGTTGCTCACAAGCGATAATACCTTGCATGTCCTGTACTGCTGCAACTACCAGCGGGAAGAGTTGAGAAATCCCGACACCCACTTCAGAAAAAGCCACCTCAGTGTTGTTGCGGTCGTCCCACAGCACCCACTTATGGTGGAGCTCCTTAGCTACCAGTTGCCGGGCTTTATCTACTGGAGAATTCCTTTCGGCCTTGAGCAGTTTCTTCAGTGCGTCTAGGGATACTGAGTGCTCTTCGGGCAGGGGATTGCCCTCCGCATCCGTACCAGAGAGGCTAACACTGAGTGAATCCCCGAACGTCTCAAGCAATGCACTTAATTCACTGGAGGTATCTCCGCCTCCCGTGTAGGCGGCTTGGCTTATAGCGGTCTTCGAGCGCAGAAAGTAGCCGAGATTCAGAGCTTCTCCCGAGTTAAGCCAGTGATTGAGCTCTAACATATTGGCCGAGCTGAGTCGCCCTGTGACGTCCCACGCGGCGGATCCAGAATACCAGTCCGTCTGCATCGGGTAGGGATTGGACCGATGCAGGGCGTCTGGAATAATACGCAACGGGCCGATGCACAGGCTCTCATTCAGTAATACCAATAGGTTGTCTAGGGGAGCCACAACCACATCGGACAGAATTTCATGTAGCCGTGTGGTGATGAGAGGATCGTCTGTATCTACCACCGACTCCAGTCGCTTTCCTAGCACTGGTAAGGCACCAACAAATCCCTTGAAGCCAATGGCGGCATGATCGAAAGAAATATCGGTGGCTTGCCCCACGCCTCTTCTGGAAACTTCTTGTGGATTACGATCACTATTGAGCAGCTCGTGTAATCGACTGACAAAGCCATCAACA
This sequence comes from Pantoea sp. Cy-639, assembly GCF_011752525.1. Lineage (GTDB taxonomy): Bacteria > Pseudomonadota > Gammaproteobacteria > Pseudomonadales > Pseudomonadaceae > Aquipseudomonas. Next base: position 2,417 of record NZ_VWXI01000016.1, read on the forward strand.
CTGCTCCCCTCATGCAAACGCTCAAGCGGAGTCAGCAAAGCAGGATGCTGATAATCTAGCCAAGTTATAGTAGGCTGTTTAAGCCCGGCATCACTGGCGAGTTCGGCAATTAGACGGTCATCCAGCCAGACTTTATAGCAAGCAACGTATGCCGTTTCTTTATTACTCGACCAAGCAATGTCAAACTCAATAGAAACTCGATTTGCGTCAACAGTGGGACTATCAGCAGGCAGGTCAAAATCATCACCTATCAGATCAACAACCTGACTATAACTCGAACCAATTAAACCTGACTTATCCATCGCCAGCTTTAAAACCATTCTCTTGGTAGTATCTCGACCGTTGATCAGACTTTTGAAGCCGCCAACGTGCTTTTCACCCAGCGCGTCGATACGCTGGGGGTCACATTGCCCTTTTCCTAGTATTTGCTGGATATAGAACAGCGCCATCAGCACTGAGCTTTTGCCCACGCTATTCGGCCCAAACAGCATTGTGACAGGTGCTAGTTCGATAGTTTGAGTGGACTGGAAGGAGCGGAAATTAGTGAGAGAAATTTCTGTAATATTCATATATTCTATACTCTAGCGCTATCCACAAGCCAACTAAAAATCGTTGAACCCATGATGCTCGCCCCTATATCTGCCCAGACAAACATTTATGACTGAGCGAACTGAAAAGTTCTTCCACCACCTTAAGCGAAGAATTGATCCTTATAAGCCTGCACCTTGTCGCAACAACTAGCTCTTGGTAACGCCTTTGCATTTCAGCCGGAGGAAGCATAATTGGAATATTCTGCATTTCCTGCGCATTAATATTCGCCATTCCAACAATGCTCTTGCAAACAGACTTAAGCGTCGCCTTTCCATGAGCTGAATTCAAATATCCAGCTATATAATAGCTATTACCCCTCTCATTCGGCCGCACCCTTATTAAATACCCGGCAATAGCGACCGGATCATCCATATCATAAACAGCCGCCTTCCCAACAAGTTCCTTGCTGTTTGTTCTATTGAATAATAGATCGCCTTTTCTCGCCAAGTATTTAGATTGATCCTTCCCCTCAAGATCAATGTATTTTAAATCTTTTAGATCAATCCTACCTTGGTAGGTAACATTACCCATTCGCAAAATAGGATACTCCCCATAAGCCTCTGAGGCTTTGGCTGATGTTCCATAATCTGCTGTTGCAACCAAATCACGGATTGTTCCAATAGGAAACCCTTTGGGATTATTCACCGGATCGCCAAACATGTCCTCAAACACGGCACGGAGGAAGTCGTCGACGAGCTCGATGGCTTGCTGCCGTTTGCGGCGAATGGCCTCGGCCTTATCGAGGATGGCGGCAATGCGCTTTTGTTCGACCAAGGATGGAACTGGAACAACATTTTCCTTGAGAAACTTAAAATGCCTGCTGTAACCAGCAGACTCAATAGTCAATGAAGAAAAATAATAGAATAAGAACTTCCTATCCAACTCAACTTTTGGCTCAAGAACCTTTACACCATCAGCCCCTAAACAAAAAGGCTCATCTATAAATTTAAAAATCCGAGTGTGATCACCAAATACAATTGCAGGGTATCCACTCAAAGAGACTACTGAGTCATCATCAGTATAACCACCAAACTTCTGCTGCCCTTGGTCAACTATAGGAAATTTGCCTTGCTCCAAATATTCAGACTTCTGCAACTTCGAATATTCAGAAGTAACATCTTTGACAGCCACACTGAACGGCAATACATCCCAGTGCGCCGGGAAAATTAGGCTCACAGCATCCCCTCCAGCTCATCCAGGCCCGCCAGAATCTCCTGCTCCAGTCCTTTCAGCCGCTGCAGAATCGCTTTTGGGTCTTCGTACTGCTCATGTCGGTATTCCACTTGCTTGTAGCGATTGATAGAGAGGTCGTACTTGTTGGCGACGATATCCTCGGGCGTTACGACAAAGGCCTTTTTGCGCTTGTCGCCGAACAGAGTATTAATAGTGCTAGCGCTGATATTGCTGTCGATCATCTGCCGGTATTTGTGCCACTGGGCGATGGCGTCGGGCAGGTCGTTGCTACCCTCCCCTTTCAGCTCGGTGCGCTTGTCATCCAGCGAGTAGCCATCGGCTTGCAGGTCGTAGAACCATACGCGCTCGGTGGTGCCGCCCTTGGTGAAAATCAGGATGGCAGTGCTGACTCCGGCATAGGGCTTGAACACGCCACTGGGCAGGCTGACGATGCCCTCCAACTGGTTGTTGTCGAGCAGCTCATGGCGCAGTTGCTGGTGGGCCTTGGATGCGCCGAACAGCACGCCGTCCGGCACGATCACCGCGGCGCGGCCACCCAGCTTGAGCGAGCGCAGGATATGGGCAACGAACAGTAACTCGGTCTTTTTGGTTTTTACCAGACCGAGTACATCGGGATTAGTGTTGGTTTCGTCCAGACTGCCCTTGAACGGTGGGTTGGCCAGCACCACATCGAAGAAGTTCTGTTCCTGACGCGGGTAGTGTTCCTTGATGGATTTGCTCAGGGAGTCCTGGTAGCGGATGTTCGCGCCGTTCACGCCGTGCAGCATCATGTTCATGCTGGAAACGCGCAGCATGGTGGTGTCGAAGTCGAAGCCCCAGAACATCTGGCTGTTGATGTGCTGGCGGTAGGGTTCGAGCAGGTCGCCTGAGTAATGCGGGTTGTCGTCATCATCGGTGAAGGTGCCTTCCGGGCTGGAATGCACGCGGTTGAGGTATTCCATGGTGCGTGCGAGAAAGCCGGCGGTGCCACATGCCGGGTCACAGATCACTTCGGTGGGCTGCGGGGCGATCAGCTCGATCATCGCGTCGATGATATGGCGCGGTGTACGGAACTGGCCATTGATGCCGGCAGTGGTGAGCTTACTCAGCAGGTATTCGTAGATATCGCCCTTCACATCGCTCAGGGTCAGCGGCAGGTCGTTGACCATCTCCACGGCGGAGGTGAGCACGGACTCGTTCTTGATTTCCAGATCGGCGTCCTGCATATATTCGCTGATGTGGCCGAGGCCTTCGCGCTCACCGCCCTCACCTTCGGCGCTGCCGAGTTGGGCGAAAAACGGATAGACCTTTTTCTTGAGGTGACTGTGCAGTTCCTTCCCGCTCATGTTGCGAAAATTTTTCCAGCGCAGCAGTTGGCCTTCCGGTGTATTGGGAAACAGACGGTCGAAGGCCTTGCCGGTGCGGTTAGCCTTGCGCTCAGCCACGTCTTCTTGCATGTCGAGCATCCGAGCGAACATCAGGTAGCTGATCTGTTCGATCACGGTCAGCGGGTTGGTGATACCGCCAGTCCAGAATTTTTCCCAGAGCTTGTCGATATCGTTGCGTATCTTGCCGGTGAGCATCAGGCGTTCTCGTAGTCGGTTTCAGTGTCGGATTCAGCGAGCAGGTCTTGATCTTCGGTGCTGTCAGTGAGCGCCTCAATGTTCTGCTCGGCAGGGATAAAGTCGATTTCCAGCGCAGCTTTGTCAGCGAAATAGGCAGGTAACTGGGCTTTGATGGCAGGCGCCAGATTCTTGAATTCGCCCACCTGTTTGACCAGGTTGCCCTTGCCGCTGACCAGCTGGCCTTCGGCCTTAACATATGCTTCGGTCGCGGTTTCCAAGCCCTTTTTTATTTTCTCAAAGCTGGCCAAGAAGGTGTTGAGCTTTTTGAACACGCCCTCTGCCCGACTGGCCAGCGCGGCGGTGTGTTTGTTCTGATCCTCATAGCGCCAAAGCTGGCGCACAATATTAAGGCTGGTGAGCAGCGTGGTAGGTGTGGCCACCAGCACGTTATTCTCGATGGCCTGCTGGAACAGGCTTTCGTCTGCCTTGAGCGCTTCGACGAAGGCCGACTCAATAGGGATAAACATGAATACAATGTCCGGAGAATTAAGGCCCGGCAGTTTGTAATAGTCGCGGTCAGCCAGTTCCTTGATGCGGCTGGCCACTGCCTGGACGTGCTCTTTCAGGGCCTGCTTACGCTCCAAATCGTCTTCTGCGTTCACATAGCGGGTATAGGCGTTAAGCGAAACCTTGGCGTCGATGATCAGGTGCCTGGCCTGAGGCAGGTACACCACGGCGTCGGGGCGCTGGCGCCCCTCCTCCGTGGTGATGCTGACTTCGCGCAGATAGTCCTTGCCCAACTGCAGGCCTGAGCGGTCGAGTACGTTCTCCAGCACCAGCTCGCCCCAGTTGCCCTGCAGCTTCTTCTGGCCGCGCAGCGCAGTGGACAGCTCATGGGCTTCGGTAGTGATCTGCTGGTTCAGCGTTTTCAGTTGCTCCAACTCTTTGCGCAGCTCGCCCTGCTGGGTGGTTTCGCGGTGGTGGATCTCTTGCACTTCACGCTTGAAGGTGTCGATGGACTGCTGGAACGGCGTCATCACAGCACTAAGGCTGACCTTGCTGCTTTCCTGTAGGGCCTGGGTTTTCGCTTCGAGAATCTCGTTGGACAGCAGCTTGAATTGCTCGCTTAAGCTGGCTTTCTGCCGTTCAAAGTTGACCTGCTCACGGGCATGGCTGGCCTCGCGTTCATCCAGTTCAGCCCTAAGTTTAGTTTCCTGGCGCTTGATCTCTGCTTGGTCGCCCTGCAGCGTTTCTATCTTTTCGCCTGCGGTCTTCATCTGCTCCTTCAGCTCTGCCAGCTGTGTCCGAGCATCCGTGTTGGCAGCCTCAAAGCCTTTGGCTTTTTTACCCTCTTCGGCCAGTGCTGACTTGAGACCACTGACCGATTCACGCTCTTGCTGCAGCAAGGTATTCGCCTGCTCCAGACGACTCTGGTAGTCGTCAACTTTTGCGTTAAGGCTCCGAACTTCAGTCAACGCCGTTTCATGCTGAATTACCGCTTCATGATGTTGTTTGGCAGACTGCTCCAGCTTGGCCTCCAGGGTTGCATGACGACCCTTAGCTTCCTGCTGTTCCTGAGTCAGCCGCGTCACGCTGTCGAACGCGCCCTGTAGCTTGGTTTTCAGGGTGCTCTCGGCTACCTGGAGCTCATGCACTCGTGCTTCCGCGGCCTTGAGCTGCTCACTTAGCGCGGCGCTGCCGGACACGGCTGTCGTTTGAGCCAGTTGGGCCTGCTCAAGCTCGGCCTCTAGCTGACTGAGTTGCCGGCCCTGACGCAGTGCTGCCGCGAAATAACCTAGCAACGCGCAAGCCAGTGCGAGTACAACTGCGATGACGATGATATCAGTGGTCCATTGACTGGCTTGCATGTGCACTCCTAGTGACTGGTAGGCGAGTTGTCCCCGCGCAAGAAGGGCTTGAGCACGGCCACTAGCACGCCCACATCAGCGGGGGCAAACACACCGTCGATGCCTTCGTGGGAAATGCTGGAAAACGGTGCGTCGTAGAGCTTTTCGATGACGATGCTGCCATGCTGGGCAATGTAGCTTTTCAGCAGGTTCATGAAGCGCACCTGCTGGGCCGTGAGGCTGGGATGGGTATGCAGGAACTGGGCAAAATGCTGCTCAATGGCCTGTACATCCAGGCCTATCAGCTCGCGCACAGTCAACTGCAGCTCGCTGGCAGTACGGCCATAGAACTCGTTCAGCACTTGCAGGCTGATGCCTGGGTGAGTGGTGAGGATGGTCGAGGTGAGCGAGTTCAGCTCCTGCTCGGCAATAGGCTCGCCCTTGTGGATTTTCTGCAGGGTCGGGTTGGCAGCCAGCATGCCGTCGAGGATGTCCTTGAGGCGGTGCCGGTAGATCATGGCCTCGTTGGCCCCTGGGATCTTGATCTGACGTTCAGCCACCTGCACGCCGCCATCGGCGGTGCGAGTTCCCGGCGTGCTGTAGAGCACTCCCTCACCGGACTTGCGATATTTCATGATGCCGCGCAGCTCCTGCCGAGCTCGTTCCAGCTTGCCCACATTGGCGTTGAGCCAGAAGTCCGCGCTACGCACCTCTGCGATCAAGGCATCCTTCTGGCGCACGGCCTGAATATTGATGGCGAGCTTGTCGATCTCTTCCAACAAGGTGATCTTGCCATCCTCGAAACAGCTGGCGTTTTCCACCAGGCAGCGCTCGATGGCGGCGATAAGTTTGTCGAGCGCAGTGGCATGTTTGTCGCGCAGCACACGAGCCGACATCAGCGGGGCAACGGTATTTTGCAGCAAATGCTGGGTCTTGGCGTCGAACTTTTGCAGCTGGTCGCCCTGCTGCAATTGGTGCACAGCCCGCAGCTCGCGCTTGACGGCAACACTGCTCTCCGGCAGGTCATTGATGTCGGCACGCAGCAGTTCAATGGCGGTATCAAAGGCGGCGGCATGGTTCTGTTTGAGAGCCGCCTGCGCCAGCTCCAGACGCGCTTCGAAGGTGGTTTGCAGGAGCGACTTGCCGCTCTTGTCATCTGGTTCTTCGTACTCCTGCTCGAAGAAGTCGAAGTTGCCGTAGTGATCGAAGATGAGGAACTCGCTTTTGTGCTTGCCCTGACCGAACAGATTGGGGCGCAGACGTGTGCCGCGACCGATCATCTGCCAGAACTTCACCCAGGACTTCACCGGCTTAGCGAATACCAGGTTAACCACTTCGGGCACATCGATGCCGGTGTCGAGCATGTCTACCGAGATGGCGATGCGGAAGTCGTTCTCTGGTTTTTTGAATTCTTTGATCAGCGTACCCACGTGCGGGATATGGTTGTGGATGACCTTGCAGACCTTGCTGCCATACTGAGGGTAGAGCTTGCAGAAGAGTTTTTCCAAGTGCTCAGCATGGTCCTGACGCTGGGCAAAGACGATGGTCTTGCCGACCAGCGACCCGGTCTCATCCTTGATGCCGTTGTCGATCAGGTTTTCCAGAATGAGGCGGTCGGTGTCTTCGCTGAAGATCTTGCGACCGATGTCCTTGCCGGCGATGGTGGTGCGCTTGGCCTCCTCCTCGCCGAGGTCCTCTTCAAGCTGACGTTGCTGTTCTTCGTTCAGGTCGTTGTAGTGAATGCCGTCGCGTAGGAAATCGGTGGTAAGGTCCTTAACGCGGAACGGCACCAGGTACGGCGGATCATTGTTAATGGCTGCATCAAGACCGAACTCGAAGGTCGGGTCGGTCGTCTCGCAGTCGAACATGTCGAAGGTATTGCGGCTGATGAACTTCACCGGAGTGGCGGTGAGGCCCACCTGCAGGGCATCAAAGTAGTCGAATAGGTCGCGGTACTTGTTGTAGATGCTACGGTGGCTTTCGTCGGCAATGATCAGGTCGAAGAAGCCCACATCAAGCTGGGCGAAGCGGCTCATCATGCCCGGGTAGGTGGCGATGTAGACACGTGCGGTCTGATCGACCTTGTTGGTTTCACCGATCACGCAGCGCGGCTCGCTGGGTAGGTTCTGCTTGAAAGCATCATCAGCCTGGACGCGCAGTTCCTTGCGGTCACACAGGAACAGCACGCGCTTGGCCCAACCGGTGCGCAGTAGCAGCCCGGCCAAGGCGATGGACACGCGAGTCTTACCAGTGCCGGTGGCCTGAATGATCAGCGCACGGCGACGCTGCTGCTGGAAGTTAGCGGCAACCGTCTTGATCGCTTCGATCTGATAAGGGCGGTCAGCGATATCCAGATCCGGGTTATGACGCTCCAGCTCCGCCTTGCGGTATTGGCGCTGATAGATCAGGTATTCGAGGCTGTCTTTGCTGTAGAGGCCGTACACCGGACGGTAGGTGTTGTATTGCGCGTCGTCCCAGATGAAGGTCTCATAGCCGTTGCTGTAGAAAATCACCGGGCGCTGCATGCCCATGCGCTCGAAGCCATCGGCATACATCCGGGCCTGTTCGCGTCCGGCCTGCAGGCTGACATTGCCGGATTTCTTGGCCTCGATCACAGCCAGCGGTTGGCCGTTGTCACCCCATAGCACGTAGTCAGCACGGCCCTTGCCAGAGACGTTATCGGGAAAGTCGACGTCTACTTCCTGGCCTACCTGCAAGGGATTACTGATATCCCAGCCCGCCTGAACCAGCATGGCATCTATCAGCAGAGCCCGGGTCTTGGCTTCGTTCCACTGCAGGCTGTCGGCAACTTTCTGACTCTGCTGCTGACGGCTCTGCTGATCCGGCTTAGCAGGCGGCTCCAGCTTATCAAGATTGCGGGTGCGCTCCTGCTCCAGCTTATCCATGACTCGCTGTAGCTCTTCCTGCTGCTGAGTGAGCTCCCTCTCGTAGCTGGAGACGGTCTTCTGCAGGCTGGCAAGAGTCGCAGTCGGGTCCCGCACCTCGGCAAAGGGAGAGATATCAGCCTGTGCGGTGCCGTAGTACCTGATGGCCATGTACATGGCCAGTTGATGAGCGGTTTTCAGTGCCAACTGCGCATTGCGCAGGTCACCTTCCGCACCATGAGCGGTGTCATTGCCCTGGATACGCAGGAAGTTGATTTGGTGAACCAGAGGCTTGCTGACGCAATCGGTGAACACCGAGCTTTTAACCAGTTCGTAAAAGGTCGACTGCGGCATACGCGGCAGCAATTCTTCCTTGTAAATACCTTTGGTCAGCTCCTCGGCAAAACTGCGCAAGCGCGTCAGGGCGCTGCCCGGATCAATATGAATCACGGCCTCGGCCAGGCCAGCTAGGTTTGCCAGCAACTCGTTGCCGGGACGAAGGAACTCGAAGTTGACTGATTTCATATAGGCGATTCTGTCCATAACCATCCTCTAAGCGAGGATCGTGCCAAGTTTCTATTCGACGTCGTACTTGCTCATCCAGTTTGTCAGCGTTTGCTGGCTTTTCAGCCCCAGCAGGCTGGCTGCACGGGTCTTATTGTGCCCGGTCACTTTCAGAGCTTGACGCAGATACCGCCTTGCGGTATCTGCAATTATCCCTTGCAAATCAATAGATTGAGAAAATATCTCTAGCTGTTCAGCATGCCCATCTTGAGGCATCTGGAAAAGCGCCTGCACTATATCTCCAGCCTCAATCAAATCGCCCCGGCACCACAGCGCTGCACGTAACAGGGCCGATTGCAACTCACGAACATTACCGCGCCAAGGATGGCGAAGAATAAGATTCTTTGCCTCTGCGGAAATTTTCTTATCGCCTAGAGTGTCATCCTGCCTGGAGATCTCCTCCAACAAAGCGTCAGCCAGGAGTAACAGATCACCCTCTCGCTCGCGTAATGGCGGCAAGTGCAAAACGCCAACGGCGACTCGATAGAACAGATCCTCACGGAAACGCCGTTCCGCCACCGACTGCATGAGATTGCGGTGGGTAGCAGTAATCAGGCGTACATTGACCCGCACCTCCTGACTACTGCCCACTGGCGTAATCACTCCATCCTGCAACACCCTCAGCAAACGCACCTGAGCATCCGCCGTCAGTTCGCCGAACTCATCAAGGAACAAGGTGCCGCCATCCGCTTGCTGGAACACTCCAACGCGATTTTCCACCGCCCCGGTGAAAGCCCCTTTACGATGGCCAAACAAGGTAGAGTCGATCAGCTCTGATGGAATAGCCCCGCAGTTGAGCGCAATGAAAGGCGCTGACGAACGCGGGCCAGCGTTATGGATGGCTCTGGCAAACAACTCTTTACCGGTGCCTGTCTCCCCATAGAGCAATACCGGCACCTGCTTCTGCGCCAGCACCTGTGCCTGCGACTTGAGCAGCAGCATGCGCTCGCTTTGTGTGATGATGCTGGCGAAAGCGGCATCAACCGGCGCCCGACTGTCGGCGAGGCGCAACAGCTTGTCGGTACTGATGGAGTTGGCGGCTGGCACATACTCGGCCGCAATCTCAAATGGCACATCAACCTGCTGCACCCCCTGCTCCAGCGAGGACTGATAGAAAGTCACCGGGTAGCGGGTCTTGCCCAGGAGAATCCACACAGCCTGCATGGCCGGAGTGCCGGGGCTGAGTAGAATGGAAAGGTGGTTGGCATGCAGGTGCAGGCGAATCAGGTGAGCATTGGCAGCCTGGTAGATATCCCCGAAATGTACAGGGCTCGTCAGTGACTCATAACTGACGGTGACCGGCGTACTGACCTGCTCACGGAGCCAGGCGATATAAGGCTCGACCATCTCAGCCGGATAAGACGAAAGCAGTTCTGCACGATCGAACGTTTGTGCTCTTAGCGTCGCCAGTACAGGCCCAGTTTCACTGCCCGACAACGCCTTCAGATCGTTTCCCCCGACCCAGCAGAGCAGCACCTTCTGCTTTGTAGACACGCCTTCCAATCCCCCTAGGTCCTCTCGCGTTCAGATGCGCGGCTTGCTGGCATTGTGCCCTGCAACATAGATGTCGGATAGTAAATCATCAGGTTAGCTTCAATCGCGCTACCACCGTGGCTGTGAAAGGTATGAAAATCATGCTGAGAACTGCTCAAAGTAACCGACTAGGTGATGCGGCGTGGGCTGCGAGTTGTGAAGCTGGTGATCTCGGCTTACTCCGCCGTGGGCTGTTCCTTGCTGCTAACCAGCATTCGCTGAACGGCACCTTTGCCCAGTGACTAATTGAGATGACGTTGGACACATAGATTGTGACTAAGGAGCAGAGGATTGAAAGAGGTGAGCGATTGTCAGAGCTGGGCCGTTGTACGTCTGGCCACAATGCAAAAAAAACTAGAGCAAGGTCGATTGCTGTTCGCTACAGTCACGGAACTAGCGCAAGACAGACCATTGCCCACGAGGATGGAGGGGTTCGACTCATTTCCGCTGAATGGTACGGATGAGCAGATTCATTTTCGCAGGACCATCCTATCCAAGGAGGATGCCGTAAGCTGGTACAGATCTCTTGGATCAGGCGAAAGTAAAACACCAGTCCCAACCCTCGAGTCAGACCGACATGCGCACGATGGAGATATTTTGACCGTACCTTCGTTGAAGGACGTCCAACCCTGGCCATCGCTAGGCTTACCTATTCATGAAGATCTATTCTCGGGGCCTGGCGGGCGGAGCATCGAGTCAGCGCCCTTTATCGGAAGCGTCCCCGGCCGACTGCACCGTAGATTCGGCGATCGAACTGGCTTAGAAATATTCCTCAAGGACCCAGAGGCGCAGGCATTCATTACGCGGCGCATGCACATCAATCTTTTTGACTATCAAGAGTATCTCGGAAGCGCAGTTTATGTAGCGCCAGATCCAATTATAGACCAAATTGAAAATTTCATGGTTCCAGCTATGGAGGGGCATGGAGAACGCATTATATATCGATTTCTTCCTCGTGCAGGGCAGAGCTTGGACGGATTAAAAATCACGACGTTTGACAAGGAGGCAAGGCTACTCACTGGCTTCGAAACCATCAATGTGCCATCCGATGGCATACTAGACATAGATAAAGGCAGTTGCATCGGTGAGTACGGCTTCGTCGTCACCCATGACAAACACGGCATACTAATGCACCATCCTCTTTCAGGATTCTTGCGGCAGATGAGCTTTACGATGCGAGCACATTCGAATACGCACCGTAAAGTAAGAGTGCGCTCCGGCGACTCACCCAATTCCCCAACTTTCGAATACGCGGCCGCCGGAAGCTCGACTTTAGCATCGAAGTCCGTCTGGGGAGATGCCATCGACGATGACGCAACTACCCGCATTAATGTTGAGGTCCGAAAACGCGAGAGACTTGAACAGGCAAAACACTTCGGCCAGCGATGGTTCGATGCTGGGTCAAGACTGGAGGCTTTAGCATTTGTGCAGACATTGCTTAAAGGGGCGACTTCGCGAATCATCATTGCCGATCCCTACCTGAGCGAATTACAGGTAAATCAATTTCTTTACGCGGTGCATGGCGAGGAAGTCAATGTTTCCATCTTGACAACCAACCAAGCCTTCAACACCAAGGACAAAAATAGCAAGCAAGATGCGCTGGCTTCTTTTATGAACAGCCTAGCCCAACTTAAGAAACATCAGAAATTAGAGCCAAAAGTAACTGTCATCCCTGAGTCAGCACTGCACGACCGGTTCCTTATAATAGATAGCGAAGTTTGGTTCGTGGGTAGTTCTCTCAATAGTTTGGGCGAAAAATCCTCCATGATCGTCAGGCTACCTAACCCGGACGAAGTCATCATCCGCTTGGAGATTTTGGCCGATACCGGGCACAGCTTGGCCTCCTATGCCGGCATGCTCAGAAAGAGTTCCAAGGCTCGCCAATGATGAAAAACTTCAGCGCTGGCCCCTCCTTCGATGGCACCACGGAATCGGCGTCTTTCAAAAAAGAAATTTTTTGGGGATGCGAAAGCGGAAATAGGAATAAATTTCCGCTTGATATGGGAACTATAAGCTTGCGTCATAGCTCGGCCGACCCCAAGCCTATGAATGCCTTCCGTTCCGCTTTTATGACAGCTGAGGAGCGTATCTGGATTGTTGATCCGTACTTTCTGATCCCGGAACGGGGACTACCTCCTGATAGTCGAATCGTAACAATTTTAGATTGGATGCACGATCGCCTTGCAGCAACCGACATCAGAATTTTGACGGCAGAGCAAAAAGAGGTAGATGAAAGCCTTATCCAGTTTTTCCAGATACGTGAAGATGAACTCAACGTTCTAAACCCCCGACGCCATAAACGGTGCAGCATCCAAGTGAATAGACGCCTGAAAGTAAATTTCAAATATCTACACGACCGCTTTGCCATAGTAGACGACGAACTTTGGCACTTTGGAGCAACTGTCGGCGGATTTCACTCAGAAGTCAACGCGGCCAGTCGCGGATGGAGCGCCGTAGACTCTGGTGCAATAGAGTTTTTTGAACTTGTGTGGAAGAGGTGCGAGGGCAGATGACAATGCAATGGATACAAGAGCGCGACGAAGAGCAGCGTGTTACCTCTCACCATGGCGAAAATAGGCACCGAGGGGATTTCCTCGCGCTCGCTTTGAGTCACGAAAGCCATGCGCCTCAACTGATAACATCACTGGTGAAGAAGATTGGGATACCTAACGAGAGCCATGACAATGAGTTATTGCTAGAAATGGTCCGACAACATTCGGACCTGCCGTATGAACACCCAATGTATTTAACGGTGGCTTGTGCTCTCGCCTTGAAAAATCACCCCACAATAGAGACCTGGCTTGCGATTAGAACGCTGGCCTATCACTCGGCAGAGATTGAATATTGGCTTGATAACGCAATGTGGGCTTATACAGAAATCGATCCCGACGCAAAACATGCTTACATCGTTCTGGCAAAAGCGCTCTTCCATGGGGTTGAGACTGGAAAACTGAAGTCACTGTCCGAGCGTCGGAACACAGAGCGTGATAATGTGTGGACACATTGGAAACTCAATGAGTATCCCTTGGACGAGCTGTGGCGGGGCCTGCCAAACTCCGACTTTATGATGTATGAGGACGAAAGAAGAATATTTGGACTTCTAAGTGAGATTGCTCCAGAAATTTTTCATCAACTGCTTGGTTGTTCAACCAACCCATTTCTCGTGGATAGCGCCCTGCTTAGCGCAGGGATAGGGGCATTCAGCCCCCGCTTTAGGCAGTGGGAGGATAGCGTCAGAGCGGCTCCTGCAGCTTTCGATCCCGATGGCAAATGGAATGGCTCCGTGGTCCTGCCTTTGCTTCTCGTTCATGCACGAAATGAATTGCTTCAACCGGGAAAGCAGACCCCTCGCTATGAAGCAGATGAAGAAGAGGTCGCTTCGTTAACTGCAGAAGTCACTGCACTAGTCCATGCTGTGGTTAAGGTGTTGTACAGCAGGGCGGATGCGCAGGCAGCGATGACTCGATGGAGCACTTGGCTAATGCGGCAGTTATTGCTCAGGAAGGACAAGGCGCCAGATGATATTCGCTCCGATAACTTTGTGGACAATGCCTTACTAGACGCCCTTGGCGAAGCGAGTAAGGGAACAGCTTTGATTTTAGAGTCCCCTTCAGATGCTGCACCTTGGGAAGCATGGTGCTATTACTGTGTTCGCTCAGCTTTCGCAAATGGCGGTTTTGCTGCAGCACCGGCATACGAGGAGTTTGTTCAACAGTGGAGACTCACGCCTGAGGAATGGTTAGAACCAAGCGGTAGAGGTCTATTGAAACGGGCACAGCAGCACATCAATGGAGACGAACCACCTGGATTATTCGCCAATCTTCTGGCCTTTCCTATTGTTCAGGCGGATAGCTTTTTTTCGGTCTGGCAGCAACTTTGGGGGAACGCATACTACCTTCGCGAAGTTCTTGAGTACGGCTCACCTGATGCTGGATCCAAAAAGTATTCAGATCGCGCTGATGCCAGCGAGCTACTGCTGCTAATCGCTCGTATAGGACTGGCCTGCTTCGATCAGGCTACTGCTCGAATCAGCTCTGACTCTAAAACAACCACTAAGGAAATCGCGGATATACATGCAGCGGTTACATCTGCGGCTAGAGAAGCGTTGCATATTGACGACACGCTCAACCGGGATAAATGGCAGCAGTTGCTACAGCATCTCGCAGTGCGTAGAGCGTACTGGGATGGGAGCTACAGAAATAACACCGTCGACACTGTATTTGATGGCGATCAACGGCCTTCAGTATCGGACTACCTACGCTACTTTCAAGTCGATCCAGCTGAGGTACTTGCCTTCCTTCATGTATGCATACTCAACGACCTTAAAATCTCTAAGCTTAAAGAGGATTTGGAGATCTCGTCGATCGACCTGCGCGCAACCATTGATACTATAAAACGCCTGAATAGTCTACGAAGCCAGAAGTATCCGCTTAATGGGCGAGCCATAGCCGCCATGAAGCCTCTTTTGGCGTAACGTTTAATCGCGACTCTAAACAAGCGCTTCAGCAGCCACATATTGCTGAAGCGCTTATATTCAGGTAGTTCTATGCTAGCAGAGCTTTGTAGTTCTCCCAGGGTATTCCGACTGGTATTCCAAAACAAAAACACACCTAAATTTATCCACTAAAATCAACAACATATAGCATCAGTTCAAATTACCCCGGCACAAAAAGACGCCCTAGGACGTCTTCTCGTGCCAGGTCTCTGGTGAGAGCACGACTCACGCAGGCATGTAGAAGTATGTCAACGGCACCAACCGCTTCGTCTCCGGGTCGGTGGCTGGATAATGCGCCATCAACGTCCGAGCCAGCTCATCCAGCGTCCACATCGTCAGATGCACATTGGCTCGCTCACCTTCATACAACGCCTCTTTCGTGAATCCGCCAGTACTCACATACAGCCCTCGATCATCCTTGTGCCTGCCACCGAGAAAGCTACGGATCTCATTACTTCCCATCCGGGCATTCCGGTGCTTGACCTCCACAACGATGCGCGGCGGCTCAAAGCCGAAACCATCGGGTGAAGCAATGATGTCTTTACCACGATCAGCGCCGGCCGGGGACACCAGTGTCTTGTAGCCCATTGCTCGTAAGATTCCGGCCACTAGTTCCTGCATCTCAGCCCAGTCCAAACTGTTGATTTGGTCTTTGATCCGTTCAAACGCAATTTCCTGAACACCCTTCAAAGGGTCTTCCAGAACGTCGGGGTCTTCAATCAAGTCTTTCGGTGGTGTGGATAGGCTTTTTCCAGTAGCGAGGGCAAGCAACTCTTTCTGGGCGTCCTCAGAAACTTTAAACACGGTTAGTGTAGACCCCAGGCTGTTTCTGCTGGCGCCTGTTAGCTTGTCGCGATCAACCTCCTGCGTATACCACTCGACAGATCGGGTCAAAGACATACCATCATCTGCCAGATCGGGACGGAGCTGGCACGCGCCGGTGAAGCGACCTACCAGGTAGATCCGGTTTGCAGGGGAATAGGTAACGACCGTATCGCCAATGCTGATTTCATTAACGAAACGGAAGACCTGCGACGCCCCCGCTACGGCACTCGCGTCCTTTATTCCTGGCTGAAGATCTTTATAGGCTTGGATCAACGCCTTCCTGGAAACGCCGGGCTTTGCCTCAAGCGCTAGCTGAGCCCACCCGATAGCAGCAAGACTGCGATCCCTGAAATCGTCATAGAGACGGCCACCATCACCTCGAATCATCCACATC
The DNA here is from genome assembly GCF_011752525.1 of Pantoea sp. Cy-639. Taxonomy (GTDB): domain Bacteria; phylum Pseudomonadota; class Gammaproteobacteria; order Pseudomonadales; family Pseudomonadaceae; genus Aquipseudomonas. The sequence continues at coordinate 18,289 of NZ_VWXI01000016.1, forward strand.
GCGGGCATGTTAATACTCATTGCTTGCACAGAATCGAGGCGAGACTGTAACAATGCTGATCGCTTGTGTGAATGGAGGGCTTGGGAGCTCCTAACTGGTGGGCAGCGCAATACTCAGCAGCAGGCCAAAGGCAAACAAGTAACATGCAGGGTTTCCATTGATACGCGGCAGACCACCCGGCCAAAAGCCCTGCACGCTCAGACTATTGGCAGTACCTCCAATGACAACACGAACCACAACCGCTGCCGTTTAAGAAATCCCCCCTCATGAACGCCCACTGGCCAACAGCCCCCCATCCTGCTCCGGCAACGGCCGTGTCAACAGCACGCCAACCAGCACGGCAAATCCCAGCGCCGCCCATCCGGCCGTCTGCAGCAGCGCCTCGAAACCGCCAATGAAAGCCTGTCGCGCCAGTGGCGAAACAACCTCGCGCAACCCCGGCTCGACCAGCGCCAGCGCCGCCTGCAAATCCCCCGCCGCCACCCGCGTGGCCATGTCGCCGACCCGGTCCAGCGCCTGTGGCGCCAACCCGGCCATGCCTTCGCGCAGCAGTTCGCCAGTGCGCGTGGCGAGGATGCCACCAAACACGCCGATGGCCAGAACAATGGCCGAGAAGCGCGTGGTGGTGCTCAAGCCTGAGGCCATGCCGGTACGCGTGCGTGGCACGCAGGCCATGATGTTCTTCTGCGTGTCGCCGTTGAGCAGTCCGGCGCCGGCGCCAAGCACCAGGCTGGCCAGGGCGAAGTGGCCGTAACCACCCTGCCCCAGCGCCCAGGCACACGCCAGGTTGCCCAGGCCGACCAGCAGCAGGCCCAGGGCGAACAGCGACGCCGGCGCCAGCCGTGTCGCCAGGCGCAGCCCCAGGCGTGGGCTGAGCAGCATCGCCAGGGCGAATGGCAGCATCCCTGCGCCTGCCGCCAGCGCCGAAAACTGCAGGCCGTTCTGCAGGTACAGCGGCAACAGGGTCATCATCGCCTGCGCACAGGCGGCGTAGGCGAACATCCCCAGCAAGGCTCCGATGAAGCGTCCGCTGCGCATCAGGGCGAGGTCGATCATCGGTCGCTCCTGGCTGCGCTCGACCATCACGAACAGGCCGAACAGAAAACCGGCAATCACCAGCCGGCCCAAGGTCGGCGCGCTGTCCCAGCCGACGCGGTTGGCATCGATCAACGCCCAGATCAGGTAGCCCAGGCTGCCGGCGAAGGTCAGGCTGCCCAGCGGATCGAGCCGGGCGGCGGCGCTGTCGCGGGACTCCTCGATGCTGCGCAGTACCATCAGCGCCAGCACGGCCACCAGTGGCAGGTTGATGTAGAAGATCCAGCGCCAGCCGAGCGTGCTGGCGATCAGGCCGCCAAGCAGTGGGGCGAAGGTGATGGTCGCGCCCATGCAGGCGCCCCAGAATGCCCAGGCCCGCAAACGTTCCTGTGGCTCATGGAAGCGATGGCCAATGGCGGCCAGCGCGGCGGTCAGCAGCAAGGCCGCGCCCACACCCTTGGCCGCGCGGGCGAGGTCGAGCAGCAGCAGGCTCGGCGCGGCGCCACAGGCCAGCGAGGCGAGGCCGAACAACGCCAGCCCGAGCAGCAGCAGGCGCCGCCGGCCGAAGCGGTCGGCCAGGCTGCCGGCGGGCAGCAGGCAGGCGGCGAAGGCCAGCAGGTAGGCGCTGACCACCCATTCGATATCGGCGAACGAACCGGACAGGTCACGGGCGATGCTCGGTAGGCTGACGGCGACGATATTGGTGTCGAGGATGATCAGGGCGCAGACGGCCGAGGCCGTGAACAGGGTGAAGCGCGCCGACGGTTGGCTGGGCATGGCAAGGCTCCGGCTGCGGCGGGTCATCGCACTTTGCGCAGCGACGCCAGCCTTGTAGTGTTGTCGTCACCATAACGCCGCCGGACGTCGGGCTTGTTAGCTGCCACGTCTCGCGTCATTAGCCCCTGGCTAACGAGGCCCCATGGAGATCCGTCACTTTCGCTACTTCCTCGGCGTCGCCCGCCACGGTCACTTCACCCGTGCCGCCGAACAGTTGGGCATCGCCCCGGCGACGCTCAGCCGGCAGATCCAGGACATGGAAAAAGAACTGGGGGTGCTGCTGTTCCAGCGCAGCCAGCGCGCAGTGCGCCTGACGGCGGCGGGCGAGGCGCTGCGTGTCGAGGCCGAACAGGCGGTGCGCCAGTTCGATGCGGCGCAACTGGGCGCGCAGCGCGCCGCACGGGGAGAGAGCGGGCGTATCGAGTTGGGCTACGTCGCTTCCGCCGCCTACTCCGGCACCTTGCAGCAGCAGGTGAGCCGGTTCGCCCAGGCACACCCCGGCGTGCGCCTGAACATCCGCGAGGCCCCCATGGTCGAGTTGCCGGCCTTGGTCCGCGATGGTCTGCTGGACCTGGCCTATGTGCGCTCACCGATGGAGCTGCCGGACGGACTCGAAGCCATCCCCTTGCAGGAAGAAGGCTTCGTCCTGGCGCTGCCGACCGCCTCGCGCCTGAATGAGCTCCGGCAGATCCCGGCGGCGCGCCTGGCTGAACACACCTTCATCCTGCCCGAGCAGATTTCCGGCACGCTCGAAGTCGCGGCCCAGGGCGGCTTCACGCCGCGCCTGGGCCCGCAGCCTGGCAGCCTGGTGGCGGTGATCACCCTGGTGTCGCTGGGCCAGGGCGTGGCGGTGGTGCCGGAGTCGGTGGTGCAGCGGATCAACCTGCCTCAGGTCCGTTATCGGGCCCTCGACGACTGTCGGGCCAGCTCCTGGTTGAGCCTGCTGCACCGGCGCTTCGAGAAAGCACCCGCCGTGCTGCGCTATATCGAGGGGGTTCGCCAGGATGCGCGCTAGCAGTACACCCTTGCTCTGGCTTGCCTTGTTCAGCACTGCCACCCTGGCGGCTCCCCAGGCGCTGCACCTGGGCCAGGCCCGGACTTATTCATTCCTCGCCTACGCCAATACCGGCCTGCGCCAGCAACACACTGCCGAGCGCGCCGTGGTGATCGTGCATGGTGTGCGCCGCAATGCCGAAGACTATTACCGCAGTGGCGAGCAGTTGCTGGCCAATGCCGGGCTCACCGCGCAGGACACCTTGCTGATCGCCCCCAACTTCCTGACCCACGACGATCCACAAGCCACCGCCGACATGCCGTTGTGGCCCAGGAATCGCTGGATGCAGGGCAGCGAGTCGAGCGCTGGCCGCTCGGGTATCGCCGCCTTCGCCGTGCTCGATGACCTGCTGGCCTACCTCGCCGACCGCAACCGCTTCCCGCACCTCAAGGAGGTCGTGCTGATCGGTCACTCGGCCGGTGCCCAGCTCGTGCAGCGTTATGCCGTGCTGACCCGGGGCGTTGCTGAGCTGCCGGTGCGCTACGTGATCTCCAGCCCGTCCTCGTACCTGTACCTGGATGCCAACCGGCCGACGCAGGCCGGCTTTGCGCCGCTGCCGGACAGTCGCTGCCCAGGCTACAACCACTACCGCTATGGCCTGGAGCAGCCGCCCGTCTACCTGGCCAGCCAAGGCCTGGATGCCCGGCAGTTGTTTCGGCGCTATGCGGCGCGCGAGGTGACCTACCTGGTCGGCGAACGCGACACCCACGCCGATAGCCGGATCATGGACCACAGCTGTGGTGCCGAGGCGCAGGGGCGTGATCGGCTCGAGCGCCAGCTCGGCTACCTGCGCTACGAGGGTTTCCTGTCACAAGCCTGGAATGTCGATATCGCGCACGCGCAATTCGTGGTGCCCGGCGTCGGGCACAATGCCGAGCATCTGCTCGCCAGCCCGGAGGTGGCCCGAGCGCTGTTCCCGGGCCGGCGCTAGTGTCAGCTATCCAGGGCGTAGAACTCCTGGAGCTTGGCCTGCAGCAGGGCCTTGTCCGGAAGGTGGGTCTGGTACTCGGCGATCAATGCCGGTGAAAGGCTGCGGTTCAGGGCGTACGCTTGGCCGACCGGCCTGCTCAAGTGTTGCAAAACGAAAAGGGGCGCCACCGGCGCCCCTGTGTCACATCAGCCCAGCGAACGCGCCGGCACGCTGCGCCCATGCCCACGACTGGTGACGATGCCCAGGAACGAGATCACGATCGCCAGGCTCAGAGTGGCGGTCACCTCGGCGCGGTGCTCCTCGGTGAACATCATCACCGCCAGGGCCCCGCCAATGAACAGGATCACCACCCAGGTCAGGTAGGGGAACAGCCACATGCGGAACTTCAGGTTGGCGTTCTCGCGCTCCAGCCGGGCCCGCATGCGCAACTGCGAAATGGCGATCACCAGGTACACCAGCAAGGCGATGGCGCCGGAACTGGCGAGCAGGAACTCGAACACGCCCTTGGGTGCGAAGTAGTTGAGGATGGCGATGGCGGCGCCGATTAGGGTGCTGCCGAACACCGCCGCGCGCGGCACGCCGACTTTCGAGGTGTGCTTGAGCAGGGCCGGGGCATCACCGCGCTTGGCCAGCGAATACATCATCCGCGACGCGATGTAGATCGACGAGTTCATGCAACTGGTCACCGCGATCAGCACCACGAAGTCGACCATCAATGCGGCGTTGGGCACCTGCATGATTTCCAGCGCCCGCTGGTAGGAGCCCACCACCGCCAGTTGCGGATCGTTCCACGGCACCACCGAGATGATCACGAAGATCGACAGGATGTAGAAAGTGCTGATGCGCCAGATCACCGAACGGGTGGCCTTGGCGATGTTGCGCGACGGATCGCTGGACTCGGAGGCGGCGATGGTCACCGCCTCGGTGCCGATGAAGCTGAACATCACGGTGATGAACGCGCCGATCACCGCCGACCAGCCCTTGGGCGCGAAGCCACCATGCTCGCTCATCAGCGTGCTCAGGCCGCTGGCCTTGTGCTCGGGCAGCCAGCCCATCAATGCAGCAACGCCCAAGCCGATGAAGCCGAGGATCGCGGTGACCTTGAGGATGGCGAACCAGAACTCGAACTCACCGTACTTGGCCACGCTGAACAGGTTGGTGCAGGCCAGCAGCAGCACCGAGGCCAGGGCGAAGATCCAGCTGTCGACCTGCGGGAACCAGGCGTTGAGCACATGCCCGGCGGCGAGCGCCTCGATGGGAATCACCAGGACCCAGAACCACCAGTACAACCAGCCGATGGTGTAGCCGGCCCAACGGCCGATGGCCTGGTCGGCATAGGTCGAAAACGAGCCGGTGTCGGGATGGGCCACGGCCATTTCACCGAGCATGCGCATCACCAGCACCACCAGGGTGCCGGCTACGAAATAGGAGAGGATGGTGGCCGGTCCGGCCGCCGCGATGGCGTGCCCGGAACCTACGAAAAGACCGGCGCCGATGATGCCGGCGATCGACAACATCGTCACGTGACGCGGCTTGAATCCTTGAGCAAGGTTGCCATCAGTTCCCACGGTGTTCATTGATCTTGTTCTCTTTTTGCTGACACAAGGAAGGGACGGGCAGGCGTAGGCGAAAACGGTCTCCTCGACAAAGGGCGGAGTACGTTGCGCACGCTCTGTTATCAGCCTTCTCACGCGTCTCGGGCAACGCACCAGGGGATGCGGGCTTCACTTTAAGCCGGGCGCGGCGTCAACAAAATGCTCGGGAACGCCAGGTAGCTGTTCGATCGCGACACCCCATGCCAATCCGCGCCAATCCAGCCGCCCAACCTGCCTGATTGCGTCATTCGCGGTCACGCAGGTGGTCCCAGTAGAAGTTCACCACCGCGAAGACCACGATCACGCTGACGATCATCAGGCCGATCTGCAGGTTGCTCATTGGGAATCTCCGGTTGAAACGATGATCATCCTCGGCATCACCACGCCAGCCCCCGGCGCTTCTGCTCCAGGCGGCGGATGAACTCTTCCAGTACCTGGGTATAGAGCCCCTCGTGCAGGCAGGCATCCTCGATGCCGGCGTCGAGGTTGGGGTTGTCGTTGACCTCGATCACCACCACCCGCTCGCCCAGTTGCTTGAGGTCGACGCCATACAGACCGTCGCCGATCAGGTTGGCGGCCTTGACCGCCAGTTCCACCACTGCGCGCGGTACCTGGTCCACGTCCAGGGTCCGGCACTCGCCGTTGACCTCGCCGCACTGGGCCTGGTGGTTGAAGATCTGCCAGTGGCCCTTGCTCATGAAGTACTGGCAGGCGAACACCGGCTTGCGGTTGAGCACACCGATGCGCCAGTCGTATTCGGTGTAGAGGTATTCCTGGGCCAGCAGCAGCACGGAATGCTCGAACAACTCGCTGCTCGCGGCGAGGAGCTGGGCCTGGTCCCGAACCTTGATCACCCCGCGCGAGAAGCAGCCGTCGGGGATTTTCAGCACCAGTGGAAAACCCAGGCGCTCGCCGATGCCTTCGAGGGCCTGCGGGTTGTCGCGGTAGAGGATCTCGCTGGCCGGCATGGCCAGCCGATGACTGCGCAGCAGGTCGGTCAGGTAGACCTTGTTGGTACAGCGCAGGATCGACGCCGGATCGTCCAGCACCACCAGCCCTTCGCGCTCGGCCTTCTTGGCGAAACGGTAGGTGTGGTTGTCGACACGGGTGGTTTCGCGGATCAGCAAGGCATCGTACTCGGCCAGGCGGGCATAGTCCTTCCTGCCGATCAGCTCGACATCGATGCCCAGGCGCTGGCCGGCGCGGATGAACTGCGCCAGGGCGCCGGGATTGGAAGGTGGCAAGGCTTCGTCGGGGTCATGCAGGATCGCCAGGTCGTAGCGCGCCACGCGGCGCGAGCGCGGCTGGCGCCAGAGGCGGCGGCTGAAGCCGTCGAGGGCATTGGCGAACGCGTCCTGCTGGTCCTCGCGCAGCTTGTGCAGGGCACCGGCCTTGACCCCGGCAATGTGCCAGGTGCTGGCCTTGCGAAACTCCACCAGCAGGATCGGGCAGGGAAACGCCTCGAACAACTGGCGGGCGATGTCCTGCAATGGCTCGAAGTCGGTACGGCCGAAATACAAGGACAAGGTGAAGCCTTCGGTATCGCCATAGGGATGCCTGGCCAGGGCCTGTTCCAGGCGTGCCGTGACATCGTCCAGGGCCAGGCCGTACAACGACTTGCTGGTCAGTTCGCTGATACTTTTTATTGACGGGATTACCTGGTGCCCACGCGCCTCGGCCAAGAGCGAACAATAATAACCATGGCCAAGATACTTATGATTGCGGCACAGGTTAATTACCTGAACACGCTGCCCGCCCTTAACTTCCCGTGATTGTTCGAGGTACTCCCTGGCCGTGATCACATCTTCGCTCGGCAGGTATGAGGCCCAGTCATCACGGCGTTCGACGATAATTACCAACTGGCTTGACTTATGCTCACCGGCCAGCGGATAACTGTGTTTGCCGGCAGCAGAACTTGAACTTTCCTGTGCCAGCCCTGGTAACGGTTGTTGAAACGAAGACATGGACTGAGGCCCTGTGTTGGGTACACGTGGTTTCTATTAAGCATGATGTTTTGCAAATGTCCCGTTTCATTACGCAACTTTTACGGTGGCGCCATGAGCCTTGAATTTCGCCCGGCAACACGACTCGACCTGCCTGCCCTGCTGGCACTGGAACACCAGAGCTTCGCCTCGGACCACCTGACCCCGCGCAGCCTGCGCTGGATGCTCGCCTACGCCAATGCCAGCCTGCTGTTGGCCGAGCGCGACGGACAAACGCTGGGCTATGCCCTGTTGCTGTTTCATCGCGGCACGTCGCTGGCACGGCTTTACTCCATCGCCGTCGCCACGCAGGCCCGCGGAGAAGGCCTCGGCGCGCAATTGCTGGCCCGCGCCGAAGACTGCGCCCGTGAGCACGACTGCGCCTACCTGCGCCTGGAGGTGCGCCACGACAATCCACGCGCCATCGCCCTGTACGAAGGCCACGGTTACCGTCGCTTCGCCCAGGTCGACGATTACTACGAAGACCACGCCAGTGCCCTGCGCTATGAAAAGCGCATCCTCCCCTACCCGCTCGGCGACACCCGCCCGGTGCCTTACTACGCCCAGACCACCGACTTCACCTGCGGGCCGGCCTGCCTGCTAATGGCCATGGCCGCCCTGGCGCCGACACGCACACCGTCGCGCCGCGAGGAGCTGCGCCTGTGGCGCGAGGCGACCACCGTGTTCATGACGTCCGGGCACGGCGGCTGCAGCCCTCATGGCCTGGCACTGGCAGCCTGGCGGCGCGGTTTTGGCGTACGCCTGCACCTCAACAGCGAAGGCCCGCTGTTCCTCGATGGCGTGCGTCAGGCGGACAAGAAGGAGGTCATGCGCCTGGTCCACGAGGACTTCTGCGAGCAACTGCAAGGCAGCAGCGTCGAGCTGACCCGCCAGCCACTCGACCTGCCACGCCTGCTCGCCGAAGGTGGCCTGGCGCTGGTGCTGATCAGCAACTACCGGCTGACCGGCAGCAAGGCGCCGCACTGGGTGCTGGTCACTGGCTGCGACGAGCAGTTCGTCTACCTGCACGATCCGGACCCCGACCATGGCCGCCATCGCTGGCCGCTGGACTGTCAGCACCTGCCGGTCAGCCACGCCGGGTTCCAGCGCATGAGCCTGTTTGGCGGGCGCCGCCTGCGAGCGGCCGTGGTGCTGCAGGGCGCGGTACAGAGGCCGTCGACGCAGCACAATTGATTACAACTGTTCATGCCCGCGCTGGCTAAGGTTGCCGCTTCACCCAAGGGGAATCCACACCATGCCACTGATCCTCGGCGACCCTGCCCTCGAACGGGTCGAAGACTACCGTGACGACCCGCACCTGCGTGGCGAGCTTAACGCCCTCACCCGGCAGACCTATGGCTTCGACTTCGAGGACTGGTACCGCGCCGGGTTCTGGCTGGACGACAATCAACCCTGCTCGCTGGTACGCGGTGGCAGGATGCTCGCCAACGCCTCGGCCAACCGGCTCGACTTCAGCCTCGACGGCCAACGCCTGAGCGCCGTGCAGATCGGTACGGTGATGACCGCGCCCGAGGCCCGCGGCCGGGGCTACAGCCGTCACCTGATGGACTGGCTGGTGACGCGCTGGGCCGGCCAGTGCGACCTGCTGTTCCTGTTCGCCAACGACACGGTCCTGGACCTCTACCCCAGGTTCGGTTTTCGCCGGGTGCTCGAACACGAGCACTACCGGCCCTGGTCGGCAGCACCGCGCCCCAGCACCTTCCAACCGGTGGATCTGGCCGACGACACGCAGCGCCAACGCTTCATGGCGGCGGTCGAGCGCAGTCGCCCACAAGCGCGGCTGAGCCTGGTGCCGAACGTGGCATTGACGATGTTCTACTGCGACGGCCCATTCAGGGACGCCTTGTTCCACTCCCCCGCGCATGATGCCTACGTGGTGGTGGAGCATGAGGGCGAGCGGATGCTGTTGAGCGAGGTGTTCTGCACACGGGACGTGGCGTTGATCGACATCGCCAGCGAACTGGCGAGGCCCGGGACCCGGGAACTGGTACTGGGCTTCACCCCCGTACACGGCGCAGGGTTCGCCACACGGGAGCTGGACAACGGTGATGCGCTGTTCGTCTGGGGCGCCGCGCCGACAGGCCTGGAGACCCCAGCACTGATGTTCCCGCTGCTCTCGCATACCTGACGGCTGCGCCGGCTCCCACAGCGCCAGGGCTTGCCTGGCGCCCTGGCCTGGTTCCTCACGACCTCTGCGCCGCCCTCACCAGTTCAGGCAGATCTTGCCGAAGTGCCGGTTGCTCTCCTGGTAGCGGAACGCCTCGACGATCTGCTCCAGCTCGAAATGCTTGTCCACCACCGGACGCAGCCCATTGGCATCGATCGCCCGGACCATCGCCTGCTGCTGCGCGCGACTGCCCACCAGCACGCCCTGCAGGCGGATCTGCCGCACCAGCGCCTGGACCAGCGGCAACTGCCCGGCGACCCCGGTGAGGATGCCGATCAGCGACACATGCCCGCCAATGCGCGCGGCCACCATCGACTGCTCCAGGGTAGCCGGGCCACCGACCTCGATCACGTGGTCCACGCCACGGCCATCGGTGAGCGCACGCACCTTCTCGCCCCAGGCCGGCGTGGTCTTGTAGTTGATCAGGTGATCCGCGCCCAGCGCCTTGAGACGTTCCAGCTTGGCGTCGCTGGACGAGGTGGCGATCACCGTGGCGCCCGCCAGCTTGGCGAACTGCAGGGCGAAGATCGACACCCCACCGGTGCCTTGCACCAGCACGCTGTCGCCCGGCTTGAGGTGGTCATCGCCCATCAGCGCACGCCAGGCGGTGAGGCCGGCCGTGGTCAGGGTCGCCGCCTCGGCGTGGCTGTAGCCCTTGGGCGCGAGGGTGAACGAGGTGGCGCGGGCAGTCACCTGCCCGCGCGCATAACCATCGAGGCCATCGCCTGGCACACTGGCGAAACCCTCGACCAGAGGCTGGCCGTCGAGCCAGTCGGGGAAGAAGGTGCTGACCACCGCGTCACCGACCTGGAACTCGCTGACCCCGGCACCGACCGCGATTACTTCGCCAGCACCATCGGCCATGGGAATGCGTCGCTCGCTCGGCCCCCACATGCCACTGACCACGGCGAAGTCGTGGTAGTTGAGGGAACTGGCGTGCAGGCGCACGGTGATCTCGCCGGCGCCAGGCGCGGCAACCTCGCAGGTACCGAGCTCGACCTTGTCGTAGCCGCCGCCAGGTTGGACGAAGATGGCCTTGGTGCTCATGGGGATGGGTCTCCAGCTCGAGGGAAAGGGTGGAATGCAGCTTAGTCAATCGCGCAGCAGGCCCGCCCCTTGTTGGGATCGGGCTTGCCCCGCGCGTGAAGCATCAACCGAGCATGGCCTGCAGCGCCCGGCAGTCCGCGGCATGCCAATCGGCCAGTTGCGGCCACGGGTTGTCCGGCAGGTTCACCAGCACGGTGCGCGTGCCGGCGGCGCGTCCGCAATCGAGGTCGAAGCGGTAGTCGCCGACCATCACCATCTCCTGCGGCGCTACCTGCCAGGCCCGGGCGATCTGCAACAGACCATCCGGGTCAGGCTTGGGCCGAGCCTCGTCGCGCCCAAGGATCTGCTCGACCGGGAAGCAGTCGGCCAGGCCGATGGCCTGCAGCGTGACATGGGCCAGTTCCCGGGCATTACGGGTGAGGATCGCCAGGCGGCAACCGCGCGCGGCGAGCTCGCGCACCAGCGCCACCGCGCCCTCGGCGGCCTTCGAGGCGATCGCCAGGTCGCGCTCGTGCTCCAGCAGCCAGGCATGCTTGGCCGCTGCCTCAGCCGCCGGCAACGCCGCCAGGTGGGTAAGGATGTCGTGCTCGACGGGAATTTCCAGCGCCTCGCGAATCGCCGCGAAATCATGCACGGCGACGGTCAGGGTGCCGTCCATGTCGAACACCCAGTGACGGATCGCTGCCAGGCTCATGCCCAGTCCTTGCGCTGGCGGATCAGCCCTTCCTGGGTCGAGGACGCCACCAGCTGGCCGGCGCGGTTGAAGATGCTGCCACGGGAGAAGCCGCGGGCGTTGCCGGCCCAGGGGCTGTCCATGGCGTACAGCAGCCAGTCATCGGCGCGCAGGTCGCGATGGAACCACAGCGAATGGTCGAGGCTGGCGATCTGCATGTCCTTCTGCCACACCGACTTGCCATGGGGCAGCAGCGAGGTGGTCAGCAGGCCGAAGTCCGAGGCGTAGGCCAGCAGGTACTTGTGCAGCGCGGGAATGTCCGGAAGGTTGCCGTCGGCGCGGAACCAGGCGTACTTCACCGGATCGCCCGGCTTGGGGTTGAACGGGTCGCGCTCGGTGACCGGACGGATCTCGATCGGCTTGGCGCACAGCATCTTGTCGCGAATGCGCTCGGGCAGCTTGTCGGCCATGACCCGCGCCAGCTCGACTTCGCTGGCCAGGTTCTCCGGGCCGACCACCTCGGGCATCTGTGCCTGGTGCTCGAAGCCTTCCTCGTCGTACTGGAACGACGCGCTGCAGGTGAAGATCGGCTGCCCCTTCTGGATCGCAGTGACCCGACGGGTGCTGAAGCTGCCACCGTCGCGCACGCGGTCCACCGAATACACCACCGGCATGCTGGCATCGCCCGGACGCAGGAAATAGCCATGCAGCGAATGCACATGGCGGGCGTCCTCGACCGTCTGGCTGGCCGCCGACAGCGACTGGCCCAGTACCTGGCCACCGTACAGCTGGCGGAAGCCCAAGTCCTGGCTGCGTCCACGGAACAGGTTCTCCTCGATCGACTCGAGGCTCAGCAGGTCGACCAGATCGTCGAGTACGTGGCTCATGGGGGGGGTCTCCTGGCAAGGCATCACGGCGCGGTTATCTCGGAAAATAATACAAGGTTTGTCATTCGCTCCGTCGATGCCTGCTCATTCAGCCGCGCAATGTTTCCTGCCAGCGCGCCCGGTCGATCCGATACAGCACATGGGGCCGCAAGGGATGGTCGACGGGGAGGCGGGGGTGTTCGAAGCTGCCGTCCAGGTCCTGGCGCATGCCAATGGCTTGCATGACCTTCTGCGACGGCAGGTTGCCCTCGGTAGTGAACGATACCACTTCATCCAGTTGCAATTGGGCGAAAGCACAACGCAGGCAGGTCCACGCGGCCTCGCTGGCGAAGCCCAGCCCCCAGTGCCGCCGCGCCAGGCGCCAGCCGATCTCCACCGCCGGGCCGAACGGCGCATCGAAGTTGACGTTGAGCAGGCCGGTCATGCCGATGAAAGCACCGCTGTCCTTGCGCTCCAGGGCCCACAGGCCAAAACCGTATTCGTTGAAGTGGCCGCGGATCCGGCCGATCAGCGCGGCGGCCTCCAGCCGCGTCAGCGGTGCCGGAAAGTAGCGCATCACCTGGGGGTCGGCGCACAACGCGGCGAACTCGCGCAGGTCGTCGTCCTGCCATTGGCGCAGCACCAGGCGGGCGCTTTCCAGTTCAAGGGTGGGGGTCATGGGCGGCTCCGGAATCGCGGTTTCGCAGTGTACAGCTTAGGTGCCCGAAAGACGTTCACCCAAACGGGTGGATGAACCGGGATGATTTTTTCACATTGCCTTCACCCTGCTCCGACAGCCCCCTTCGCAGAATGCCGGCAAATACAGCGGCCACACGTCGACGCCGCGCTGCCAATGGAGCGACAGATGCATTCCAGCAACACTCTGGACACCACGGCCACCCGGTCCCGCCTCAAGCGCCGTCCCTCGCGCAAGGTGCTCGGCGCCGCCCTAGGCCTGATCATGGCCCTGGCCGGAGTGGGCACCTGGCTAGCGACGAGGAATCACATCGTGAACCTTGGTAACGAGCAGCAACTGAGCGAAAGCGGCCTGCTGCAAGACTGGAAGGAAGGCGCGGTGATCGTCATGATCCGCCATGCCGAACGCTGCGACAGCGCCCCAGGCCCCTGCCTGGACGACTCGACCGGCATCACCGTCTCCGGCAGCGAGGCCGCCACCCGTGTCGGCCAGGGCCTGCGCCAGCTGGGCCTGGCCGACGCCGACCTGCTGACCAGCCCGAAGCTGCGCACCCGCCAGACCGCGCACTTCATCCTCGGCCAGCCGGTGGCCAGCGAGCCTTGGCTGGAAAGCTGCGACCGCCAGTTCTCCGCCGAGGCCCTGGCACGCAAGCGCCCGGGCCACAACCTGGTGCTGGTCACCCACAACGGCTGCATCGACCACTTCGCCCGCGACCAGCATGTGCCTGGCGGCGAGCGCGAGAGCGGCTATGCCAGCGCGTTGTTCGTCTCGGTGGATGGCAACGGCAAGGCGCGGATCCTCGGACGCATGAACGAGCCGGACTGGCAGCGGGTGCTGGCGTCCACCAGCCGCTGACCCTGTAGGCTCTGCAGGCGCCAGCGTTGCTGGCGCCTGCACGTTTCGATTGGATTGGCCTGGACATCGACAATGCTGGCAAGATCGACGCTCGCCCTCACCGCGCCGATACCATGCCCCTGCCGCTGATCTACCACGACGACTACAGCCCAGAATTCCCCGCGGACCATCGCTTCCCGATGGACAAGTTCCGTCTCCTGCGCGATCACCTGGTCGACAGCGGCCTGACCACCGACGCCGCCTTGCTGCGCCCGCAGATCTGCCCCAACGACATCCTCGCCCTGGCCCACGACCGTGGCTACATCGAGCGCTACATGAACGGCGAGCTCTCCCGCGAGGACCAGCGCCGCCTGGGCCTGCCCTGGAGCGAGGCCCTGGCCAGGCGCACGGTGCGCGCCGTAGGCGGCTCGCTGCTGTGCGCCGAGCAGGCCCTGCAGCACGGCATCGCCTGCCACCTGGCCGGTGGCACCCATCACGCCCATTACGACCACCCTGCCGGCTTCTGCATCTTCAACGACCTGGCGGTGATCAGCCATTACCTGCTGGAAGCCGGCCGGGTGCAGCGGGTGTTGATCTTCGATTGCGACGTGCACCAGGGCGACGGCACCGCGCGCATTCTCCACGACACCCCCGAGGCGGTCACCGTGTCGCTGCATTGCGAGCAGAACTTCCCGGCGCGCAAGGCCCAGAGCGACTGGGACATCCCCCTGCCCCGCGGCATGGACGACAGCGCCTACCTCAAGGTGGTGGAAGACGCCCTCAACTACCTGCTGCCGCTGTACCAGCCGGACCTGGTGCTGTACGACGCCGGCGTCGACGTGCACCAGGACGATGCCCTGGGCTACCTGCGGCTCACCGACGCCGGCCTGGCCGCGCGTGACGAACATGTGTTGCGCCAGTGCCTGGGCCGCGACATCCCGGTGATGGGGGTGATCGGCGGCGGCTACAGCAAGGACCGCCAGGCCCTGGCCCGGCGCCATGGCATCCTCCATCACAGCGCGGCGCGGGTCATGGGTTGTTCACAATGACTGTGGAGCCGCCTGTGGATAACCTGCGGGAAAGCGGCTCCAGCCCTTTAATTTCCTGACCTGCAGAGCATTGATCATTTTTCGAGCAGTGCCTGTGCGGTGCTCGCTGAGGTAGAATGCGCGCTCTTTTCCACAGCCTGCCGCCACCATGAATGATCCTCGCCCCAGCTCCCGCCCCCTTGTCGCCGTGATCGGCGGCGGCCCCGCCGGCCTGATGGCCGCCGAGGCCCTGAGTCGACGCGGCATGACGGTGCAGGTGTTCGACGCCATGCCCTCGGTGGGCCGCAAGTTCCTGCTGGCCGGGGTTGGCGGCATGAACATCACCCATTCCGAGCCCTACCCGGCGTTCGTCGGTCGCTACGCCGAACGCCAGGGCGAGATCGACGCGCTGCTGCGCGGCTTCGATGCCGACGCCCTGCGCCAGTGGATACACGACCTGGGCATCGAGACCTTCGTCGGCACCTCGGGCCGGGTGTTCCCCCGCGACATGAAGGCTGCGCCGCTGCTACGCGCCTGGCTCAAGCGCCTGCGCGACGCCGGGGTGGTTATCCACACCCGCCATCGCTGGCTCGGCTGGCACGCCGATGGCGCCTTGCGGATCGCTTATCCACAGGGTGAGTTGCAGTTGCACGCCGATGCCGTGGTGCTGGCCCTGGGTGGCGGCAGTTGGGCGCGGCTCGGGTCGGACGGCAGTTGGATACCGCTGCTGGCCGAGCGGGGTGTGGATATCTCGCCGTTGCAAGCGAGCAACTGCGGCTTCGAGGGGCCGGGCTGGAGCGACCTGCTCAAGGACAAGTTCGCCGGCGCGCCGCTGAAGAACATCGCCCTGGCGATGCCCGGCGTGACGCCGCGCAAGGGCGAGTTCATCCTCACCGCCCAAGGCGTGGAAGGCAGCCTGGTGTATGCCTGGTCTGGCGCAGTGCGCGAAGCGATCAACCGCGACGGTCAGGCCACGCTGCTGCTCGACCTGTTGCCGGACCGACCTGTGGATAAAATCGCCCAGGCATTGGCCAAGCCGCGTGGCTCGCGGTCAATGGCCAAGCACTTGCAGGGGCAACTGGGCATCGACGGGGTGAAGGCCGCGCTGCTGCGCGAACTGACCGACCAGGCGAGCTTTGCCGACCCGCTGCGCCTGGCGGCGGCGATCAAGGCACTGCCGATCGTGCTGGTACGCCCGCGCCCACTGGACGAGGCGATCAGCAGTGCCGGCGGCGTGCGTTTCGAAGGGCTGGACGAAGGGTTGATGCTGCCCGGGTTGCCCGGGGTGTTCTGCGCCGGCGAGATGCTGGACTGGGAAGCGCCAACCGGGGGATACCTGCTGACGGCATGTTTTGCCAGTGGTCTGCGGGCGGGGAATGCGGCGGCGGATTGGCTGATGCGCTCGGCCTGATGCCACATTCGCCGGCAAGGCCGGCGCCTACACGGAACACCATCTCCTGTAGGAGCCGGCCTTGCCGGCGAACCGCCTCACGGCTTGCGCTTGCGCGCCTTGCCAGCGAAGCTCGGTACCTTGCGCACAGCCTTCACCGCAGGCTCCGCAGTGCCCGGCTCGGCACTGTCCATCCAACGCCCCAGGCCACGCTTGGCGCTGTTCTCCTTGGGCTTCTTGGGTTTCTTCGGCTTCTTCACCACCTGCCCGCTGGCATCGGTCATCGGCACCCGGTGATCGGGGATGAAGTCCGGCTCTTCATGGCGCGGCAAGGTCTGGCGGATCAGGGTCTCGATCGACGCCAGCAACTGCACCTCGTCCGCGCACACCAGCGAGATCGCCTCGCCCTTGTTGCCGGCACGACCCGTGCGACCAATGCGGTGCACGTAGTCCTCGGCGACGATCGGCAGGTCGAGGTTGACCACCAGCGGCAGGTCGTCGATGTCCAGGCCGCGGGCCGCCACATCGGTGGCCACCAGCACCTGCACCTCACGGGCCTTGAAACTGTCCAGCGCACGCTGGCGGGTCGCCTGCGGCCGGTCACCATGGATACCGTCGGCGTTGACGCCCTCGGCCAGCAGACGCTCGACCAGTTGGTCCACGCCGTTGCGGGTCTTGGCGAACACCAGCACCTGCTTCCAGCGCTGCTTGCGCAACAGGTGGCAGAACAGGTCGGCCTTGCGCTTCTTGTCCACCGGCACCAGCCACTGCTTGACCGTGCTGGCAGCGGCGTTGCGCGGGCTGACCTCGATGCTCAACGGATCGTTCAGCGCCAGCCCCGCGAGCATGCGGATCTGGTCGGAGAAGGTGGCCGAGAACAGCAGCGTCTGGCGTTTGCGCGGCAAGGCGGCGTACACCGACTGCAGTTCTTCGGCAAAACCCAGGTCGAGCATGCGGTCGGCTTCGTCGAGCACCAGGGTCTGCACCTGGCCGAACTTGATGGCGTTCTGCCGGAACAGGTCGAGCAGGCGGCCCGGGGTGGCCACCAGCAGGTCGACGCCACGGCGCAGGCGCATCATCTGCGGGTTGATGCTGACCCCGCCATACACCGCGTAGGTCGACAGCGGCAGGTCCTCGGCGTACTCGCGCACATTGGCGTGGACCTGCTCGGCCAGCTCGCGGGTCGGCACCAGCACCAGCGCACGCACCGAGTTGGCGGCGACCTTCTCGCCTTCCAGGGCCAGGCGTTGCAGCACCGGGAGGGCGAAGCCGGCGGTCTTGCCGGTGCCGGTCTGGGCGGCGGCCATCAGGTCGCGGCCGGCGAGCACGGCGGGAATGGCCTTGGCCTGGACCGGGGTGGGCGTGGTGTAGTCGAGCTTCTGCAGGGTGCGCAGCAGCGGTTCGATCAGGCCGAGTTTGGCGAAATTCATGGCAATACCGTCAGGGGGTTCAGCGAAGGCCGCCAGTTTACCCCAGCACCACGACCACCACACGCCCCGCAGGCCGGCCCGCCATTACTTGCACAGCTCTTCCTTCAGCCCTGCCGGCTGTTGCGGCGCCTTGCGCCATTGCGGCAAGCCGATCAGCACCACGGCGCCGATGATCACGGCCATGGCCACGCACTCCTCGGCGCCGATCTGCTCGCCGGCGAAGACGATCCCCAGCAGCACCGCCACTGCCGGATTGACGTAGGCATAGCTGGTGGCCGCCGCCGGGCGCACGTGCTTGAGCAGGTACATGTACGAGCTGAAGGCCAGGATCGAACCGAACAGCACCAGGTAGGCCAGCGCGCCCCACCCCGCCGCCGTCGGCATCTGGGTCAGGCGCTCACCGCTGACGGCACTGCCGATCAGCAGCGCCGCGCCGCCCACCAGCATCTCGGCGGCACTGGCCATGGCGCCCTGGGGCAGCGGCAGGCTCTTGCTCCACACCGAACCGAACGCCCAGGCCGCCGCGGCGAACAGGATCAGCGCCGCGCCCATCGGGCTGGCCTGCAGGTTGGAGCCGAGGTTGAGCAGGCCGATGCCAGCCAGTCCGAGGAAGATCCCCGCCCATTCCAGGCGTGAGTTGCGGTGCCCGAACAGCAAGCCGAACACCAGGGTGAACAACGGCACGGTGGCCACCGCCAGTGCCGCCACGCCCGATGCGACGCCGGCGTGCTCGGCCAGGGTCACCCCGCCATTGCCACAGCTGAGCAGCAGGAAGCCGATCGCCCCCGCCGCGCGCCATTGCGGCCAGGTCGGTGCCGGCGCCCCCCGCCAGCGCAGAAAACCGTAAAGCAGACTGCCGGCGATGACGAAGCGCACGCCGGCCATCAGCATCGGCGGCCAGGATTCGACGCCAATACGGATGAACAGGTAGGTCGAGCCCCAGACCAGGTACAGGGCGAGGAAGGCTCCGATGAGCAACAACGGGAAGCGGCGGGTGGCTGACATGGCGAGTGGCTCGAAATCCGTTTGCGGGTGGCTTAGTTTAGAAAGGCTTCCTGGCAAACTTAAGTTACAAAACACGTTTAAAACACCACAACACTTTGCAATGCATGGTTATGCGCGGGCTTTACCGTCGATTGCAAAGCCTGCAGGAAACGACATGGGCAAATACGATCGCATGCTCCTCGCTGCCCTGCTGGAAAACGGCCGGGCGCCTGGCCAGGCATGGCAACCAGCAGGCCTACGATGCGCTGACGAAAATCCCCGAGCCAGCCGAATGCCACCGGGTCACGGGGGACCCGTGCGTGATCATGCAGGCGGCGGTGGAGCGGCGCGTGCCGCTGGGGCATCTGGACAGCAAGTCGACACGATCAGCGTAGGGGCCTCTGCAAGGCTGGCTCCTACATGTGCGAAGGCGACGTGTCAGCGCAGCAGCAGCTTGCCCTCGATCGGCACATAGCGACTGGCCGCGCGGATCACCGACAGCGCCGTCAGCCCGGGCACGCCGTACACCACGGTTTCCACGCCATGGCGCTGCATCGCCCGCTCCAGCAACAGGTCGAAGTCACCATCGCCGGAGGCCAGCACCACCTGATCGACCCGCGCTGCCGCCTCGATCACATCCAGGGTGATGCCCACATCCCAGTCGCCCTTGGCCGAGCCATCGGCACGCTGGATGAAGGGTTTGAGGCGCACCTGGAAACCCAGGTTGCGCAGGATCTGCTGGAACTGTTGCTGCTTGCTGTCGCCGCGGTCGATGGCATAGGCCACCGCCTCGACGATCTGCCCCTCGCGACTGACTTCGGCCCATAGCGCGGAATAGTCGAAATGGCAGCCGTGGCCCTGGCGAACCGTGTAGTAGAGGTTCTGCACATCGGCGAACAGGGCGATCTTCTTCACCTGGAGACTCTCTCTGGCAGTGGCAAACAATCGCGGGGCAAGCTCGCCCCCACACAGCCGTGGGAGCGGGCTTGCCCCGCGATCAGGTCCCGCAGTATGCCAGACCCCTCAGACGTAGTCGTCGTCCGAGAAGAAGCCACCGTCGTCGTTGCTGTAGTCGGTGTCGGTGAAACTGCCCTGGTCGTTGCCCCAGTTGCTGTTGTCGGCCACCTGGCGCTGGTTGTCCTGGTCGTTCCAGCCACCTGAGTCGCTGGCTGGCGCCGGCTCCTCCTTGATCACCTCGACAATCTCGTCAGGCTGCGAGTGATGACTGAACAGGCTGCTGATGCCCTGCGCCAGCAGCACGCCACCGGCCACACCTGCGGCGGTCTGCATCGCGCCGCCGAGGAAACTGCTGGCCCCGCTGCGGGCCGGCGCCGGCGCCGCGCCGAAACCTGCCTGCGGCTGTGGTGGTGGCGGTGCATAGGCCTGGGGCGCCGGCTCACGCCAGCCGCCCGCGCTGCTCGGTGGCGCGACCGAACGCTGGGGTTCCGGCGCCGGGCTGCGCGCACCGCCACCGAAAATGCTGGAAAGGAAACCGCCGCCACCAGTGCTGCTGGAGCGCACCGCCTCGAGTTGCGCGCGGGCCTGGCGCAGCTCTTCCTCGAGCTGCTTGTTCTGCTCGTCGAGGCGCTTGATCGCCGCTTCCTGCACCAGGATCGCCTGGGCCATGTAGTAAGGCGCCGCCGGTTGCCGGCGCAGGTGCTCCTCAATGCAGGCCACGGCCTGGGCATCCCGCGGCTGGCCGGCCTGTTCGGCTTGCTGGATGCGGCCGAACAGGCCGTCGATCAGGGTTTGTTCTTCAGTGTTCATCGGGGCTACCTCGTGCGGTAAGCAGGACATCGGACACCTGCAAAGATGGGGTGGCGCAGGCCCCGATTCAATCGCTGGCGCCATGAAACTTTTTTCAGCAAAGGACTGCTCTAGGCTACAGTTACGCCCTGCTTTTTCTGCCATGCGATGTTGACCGATGAATCCGCTGAGCGTTCTGCGCGACTCCCTGTACTTCTTCCGCCGCCACCTGGCGAACATCCTCCAGCTGTGCCTGCCGCTGGTGGTGCTCGAGGCCCTGTGCACCCAACTGCTGGACCGGCAACTGGGCGAGCAGGCCTCGCCAGCCTACGGCATGCTGGTCAGCCTGCTGTTCTATCCGCTGTACAGCGCGGCGCTGATCCTCTACCTGGATACCCGCAGCCAGGGCCAGGCGGTCGCCAAGCGCGACCTGTTCGCCCGTGCCCTGCAACTGTGGCCATCGCTGGCCCTGCTGATCGTGATCAGCTCGCTGCTGATCATGGCGGGCCTGGCGCTGTTCATCTTCCCGGGCGTGTGGATCATGGTGAACCTGGTGTTCGCCGAGTACCTGCTGGTACTGCGCGGGCTGCCGGTGATCGAGGCGATGCGCACCAGCGCGCGCATGACCACCGGCCACTTCCTGCGCATCATGGTCTGCATGCTCTCGGTGCTGGCGCCGTTGTGGCTGATCGACGGCCTGCTGCTGAGCGTGTTCCCCGACCCGCAACCTGGCGTGCAGCTGGCGCTGGACAGCCTCAGCGGCTTCCTGCAGCTGTTCAGCACAGTGGTGCTGTATCGCCTGTTCATGTTGCTCGACGGTGAAACCAGCGCCTGACTGGCCGCCCGACGAACGGCTCGGTATGCTGGCGCGACACGCACCGACAAGCTGAGCCGATGATCCGACTACTGCGCCACGTCCTGCTGTTCCTGCTCCTGTTGCTGGCCGCCTTGTGGCTGCTGGCCAATCACCTGGGCTGGCAACCCGCGCCGCGCGAGACGCTGCCGATTGCCTGTGCTGGCGCCCCCGCGCCGCTGGCACCCGGCCAGTCGCTGACGGTCATGACCTGGAACGTGCAGTACCTGGCCGGCAAGCGCTACGTGTTCTGGTACGACCAGGGCCAGGGCGACGACACCCGGCCCAGCGCCGAAGACCTGGCCTTCAACCTCGACGAAGTGGCCCGGGTGATCCGCGCCGAGCAGCCGGATATCGTCCTGCTGCAAGAACTCGACAACAACGCCAAGGCGACCGACTACCAGGATCAGCTGGCCCTGCTCCGGGAGCGTCTGGCCGATCTGTATCCGTGCACGGTGCAAACCTACGACTGGAAGGCCGACTTCGTGCCCGACTGGCATATCCTCGGCAGCGCCGGCCGCACCCTGGCGACCCTCAGTCGCTATCCCATCGACAAGGCCGAGCGCCTGCAGTTGCCCAACGCCGCCGACGGTCCCCTGGCCCGCCTGCGTGAAGCGCAGCCGGCCCTGCTGGTCAGTTACCTGCCGCTCAGCGACGGTAGCCGGTTGGCCGTTCTCAACACCCGACTCTCGCCCTACCACCCCGGCAGCAACCTGCAACGACGCCAGGTGCGCCATGTGGTCAAAGTGCTCGATCGCCTGGAGAGCCAGGGCACGCCGTGGGTGATCGGCGGCGACTTCAACCTGTTGCCCCTGGGCCAGTACCGTCGCCTGCCACCGGCCCTGCGCGGCAACTATCCGGCCGACAGCGACCTGCACCTGCTCTGGGACAAATACCCGATGATCCCCAGCAATGCCGAGGCCGGCGGTGCCGACCGTGCCGACTGGCTGACCCACTTCCCCAACGACCCGGGCGCCAGCGGCCCGGACCGGGCCCTCGACTACCTGCTGCACAGCCCGCGCCTGTTGCGTCAGCAGGCGCAGGTACTGCAGGACGATACCTTGCAGATCTCCGACCACCTGCCGCTGACGGCGCGCCTGCGACTGCCGCCACCGCCCTGATCAGGTGCCCCGTGGCTTGGCCCGGGCGGTGGCCTCGGCCACCAGTGGATCATCCGGCCAGTAGTGCTTGGGATAGCGCCCTTTGAGGTCCTTCTTCACCTCGGCATAGGTGGTGCGCCAGAAGTTGGCCAGGTCCTGGGTCACCTGCACCGGACGGCGTGCCGGCGACAGCAGGTGCAGCTTGACCTGCTGGCGACCGTTGCCGATGCGTGGCGTGTCGGCCAGGCCGAACAGCTCCTGCAGGCGCACCGCAAGGATCGGCGGCTGCTCGCTGTAGTCCAGGCGGATGCTCGAGCCGGAGGGCACGGACAGGTGCGAAGGCGCCAGCTCGTCCAGGCGCTGCGGCAAGGGCCAGGGCAACAGGTTGCGCAGGATCGACGGCAGGTCCAGGGCGGCGAAATGGCTCAGCCGCGACACCTTGCCCAGGTACGGTTGCAGCCAGTCTTCCAGCGAGGCCAGCAACGCGTCGTCACCCAGGTCGGGCCATTCGCTCTGGCCCCCTTGCGCCAGGTCGAGCTGGCGCAGCAGGGCGACCCGGGCCTGCCACTGGCGCAGTTCCGGGGTCCAGCTCAGCAGGTTCAGGCCCTTGCGCCGGACCAGGCCGATCAGCGCCCGGGCGCGGGCCTCGTCGTCCAGCCCCGGTAACGGCTCGCGACCGAGCACCAGCTCGCCGACCTTGCGCTGGCGTTCGGCGCGCAGCACCTGCTCGCGCTCGTCCCAGTCGAGCAGGTCGAGGGTTTCCACCTGCTCGGCCAGGACTGTCTCGAACAGCGCCGGGTCGAAGTCGGTGGCCAGGTAGATCCGCTCCTCGCGCTGTCCTTGGCGGCTGCCCAGGTCGGCGATCACCAGCCAGGGAAACTTCATCAAGGCGTCGGCTTCGGCGAACAGCGCTGCGCGGCCGTTGGCCAGCCGGTATTCGGCTCCCCCTTCGCGACGCTGCTGGGCGACCCGGTCGGGGTAGGCCAGCGCCAGCAAGGCTCCGAGCCAGCGCGGATGCTCAGGGTCGGCCACCGGGGCGCGTGCATTGCCGCGCAGCAAGCCACGGTACTGCCGGGCCAGTTGCCGGGCACGCTGTACCCCGCCCTGGCCAGCGCGGCCCACCTTGCTCTCGCCACTGAGCAAGGCCAGGCGGCTATGCAGGTCGGCGCCGCCACCGCGCAGGATGTCACGCTCGCCAAGCAGCGCCGCCACTTCGCAGGCCATGTCGGCCAGGCCCAACGCCTGGCCGCGCAGTAGCAGATGAGCGATACGCGGATGGGCAGGCAGCTCGGCCATCGCCTGGCCGTGCTCATTGAGGGCATCACGACTTCCGGGCCGGAAGGCACCGAGTCGGACCAGCAGGTCCCGGGCCTGGGCAAAGGCCGCGGCTGGTGGCTGGTCGAGCCAGCTCAACTGCTCCGGCGGTACGCCCCAGCGCGCCAGTTGCAAGGCCAGGCCAGCCAGGTCGGCCTGGAGGATCTCGGCACTGCCATGCGCCGCCAGTTGATCATGCTGGGCCTCGGACCACAGCCGGTAGCACACCCCCGGCTCCAGCCGCCCCGCGCGCCCGGCGCGCTGGGTCGCGCTGGCCCGGGAGATACGCTGGGTGTCGAGGCGGGTCATGCCGCTGCCCGGGTCGAAACGCGGCACCCGCGCCAGCCCGGCATCGATCACCACGCGTACGCCATCGATGGTCAGGCTGGTCTCGGCAATGTTGGTGGCCAGCACCACCTTGCGCTGCCCCTTGGGCGCCGGGTCGATGGCGGCGCGCTGGGCCGTGAGGTCGAGCTCTCCGTGCAACGGGCAGAGC
This sequence comes from Pantoea sp. Cy-639, assembly GCF_011752525.1. GTDB lineage: Bacteria > Pseudomonadota > Gammaproteobacteria > Pseudomonadales > Pseudomonadaceae > Aquipseudomonas. The sequence continues at coordinate 42,309 of NZ_VWXI01000016.1, forward strand.
AGGATGCCCGGGCGCTCGCCCAGCGCCTCCTGCAGCGCCTGGTGCACGCGGCGGATCTCCGCCTGGCCAGGCAGGAACACCAGCAGGCTGCCGGCTTCGTCCGCCAAGGCCTGCAACACGCAATCGATAACCCGCGGCTCGACGAACTCGCCGGGCTGGAACGGCCGGCCCCAGCGGATATCCACAGGGTGCATGCGCCCCTGGCTGCTGACGATCGGCGCGTCGTCGAGCAACCGCGACAAACGCTCGCCCTCCAGCGTCGCCGACATCAGCAGGATCTTCAGTGGCGGGTCGTCGCGCAGCAACGCCCGGCCATTGAGGCTCAGCGCCAGGGCCAGGTCGGCATCGAGGCTGCGCTCATGGAATTCGTCGAAGATGACCAAGCCGACACCTTCGAGCGCAGGATCGCTCTGCAGACGGCGGGCGAGGATGCCCTCGGTGACCACCTCGATGCGGGTGCCCGGCCCGACCTTGCTGTCCAGACGAATGCGATAACCAACCGTTTCACCGACCTTTTCCCCCAGCTCGCTGGCCAGGCGTTCCGCCGCCGCGCGGGCGGCCAGCCGACGCGGTTCGAGCATGAGGATGGTCTGGCCCTGCAGCCACGGCTCGTCGAGCAGGGCCAGCGGCACACGGGTGGTCTTGCCGGCGCCGGGCGGCGCCTCGAGCACGGCTTCGTCGCGGGCACCCAGGGCCAGGCGCAAATCGGACAATACGGCATCGATCGGTAATGAAATCATGGTGGTCCTCGAACAGTCGTCCGAGTATAACGGCGAACCGGGCCTGCCCTATCATGGTCTTAGACAGGGGCTCCATTCCTGCCCTCGTCACGTCTACCTTCGGAGATTCACATGCGCATCCCCTCCCGCGTCATCGGCGGCGTCCTCATCGCCACCCTGCTGACCCAGCTGACGGCCTGCGGCACGCTGTTCTACCCAGACCGCCGCGGCCAGATCGAAGGCAAGATCGACCCGGTGGTCGCCGCGATGGATGCCATCGGCATCCTGTTCTACGTGCTCCCCGGCCTGATCGCCTTCGGTATCGACTTCGCCACTGGCGCCATCTATTACCCCGGTGGCCGCACTGCCCAGGTCGCCCCCGAACAGCTGCGCGAGGCGGTCAGCCCCGATGGCAAGGTCGACAACCTCAAGCTGCAAGCCATTCTCGAACGCGAACTGGGCCTGCGCCTGCCGCTGAACGATCCACGCCTGATCCAGCACCGCGGCAGCGTCGAGCAACTGGCGGCCTTCGGCCTGGTACCGGCCGCCTGAATACCACGCACGGAGCCGCGCCCATGAGTGTCCCCGCCGAACACCAGCGCCTGTTGCGCCTGGTCACCCGCGCCTCGCTGAGCGTGGCCATCATTCTCGTCCTGAGCAAGGCCGTGGCCTGGTGGCTGAGCGGCTCGGTGAGCCTGCTGGCCGGCCTCACCGACTCGGCGCTGGATGCCGTCGCCTCGCTGCTCAACCTGCTGGCCGTGCACTACGCGTTGCGCCCGGCCGATGACGACCACCGTTTCGGCCATGGCAAGGCCGAGGCCCTGGCCGGCATGGCCCAGGCGCTGTTCATCGGCGTCAGTGCGGTGCTGATCGGCATCCAGGCCTTCGAACGGCTGCAGTCGCCACAACCGCTCGGCGATACCGCAGCCGGTATCGCGGTGATGCTGCTGTCGCTGGTGCTGACCACGGCGCTGCTGGCATTCCAGCACAAGGTCATCCGCCTGACCGGCTCCAATGCGGTGCGCGCCGACTCGCTGCACTACCGCTCCGACCTGCTGCTCAACGGCAGCATTCTCCTGGCCCTGGTGCTGGCGCGCCTCGGCTGGCCGCAACTGGACGCGCTGTTCGGCCTGGGCATCGCCCTGTACATCCTGTGGAGCGCGATCCAGATCGCCCGTGAGAGCACCGCGATCCTGATGGACAAGGAGCTGCCGAGCGACGTCGGCGAACGCATGCTCGAGGTGGTGCTGGCCATCCCCGGCGTGAAAGGCGTGCACGACCTGCGCACGCGCGTCTCGGGCAACCACTGGTTCGTCCAGTTGCACCTGGAGCTGCCTGGCGAATTACCACTGCACCAGGCCCATGCGCTATGCGTGCAAGCTTCGCAGGCCATCCGCGAGCACTACCCCCGGGCCGATGTGATGGTCCATGCCGACCCGGTCTGAAGCGTCCCGGGGCCGCCAGGCGGCCCCGTTCAGCGATCAGTTGACGCTGTAGCCACGCCCGTTCAGGCAGGCGCCAAGGGCACGTCGGTAGGTGTCGGCGACATTCGCCGGTGGAGCATAGGCGGCGGTGGCAGGATCGAAGCCTGATTGGCTGACCGCCCAGCGATGGCACTGGAAGCGGTCCTGCTCCTGTTGCGCTGGCCCCTGGCCCTGTGCCGGGTAGGCCACCACGTCATAGGCGTTGTAAGGCTGCTGCACCGATACCGGGGGCGGTGTCTGTACGCCGGCCGGCGGACTGACCACCACGTACTCACTGCTGTCGCTCAGGTACTGGTAATAGGTATCGGCCACCAGGAAGAACAGCGCCCCGCCCAGCCATACTTCGCGCGCATAGGACGGCAGGTAGCTGACCCGCACGCCGTAGGGCGGCGTCACCACCACGTAGCCGGCGCCATGCGGGCGATACCAGTAGCCGCCTGAATAGAAGTAGTCCTGCCCGCGATAAGGCACCTTCCAGTAACGGTCGGGGAAGCGGTCCACGGCGTGCCCCGGCCGGTACTGCGGCCCGGGGCCCCAGCCATTGCCATGGCCGTCGGGGCGCCCTGCCCAGTCTCCCCCCGGCCGTTGCCCATGACCTGCGCCCTCCCAGTGGCGATAGTCGCCTTGTCGGCGCGGGATGTCCTGGTAATAGCCTTGGCGGGGCGGCTGGGTCTGGCGCACTTCATCGCGCGAGTTGAGCGGCGAGCCACGTCCGCCATTGAGTTCCTGCGGACCATCGCCCGGCCCCTGGGCCATCGCGCCCAGGCTCATGGCCATGCCCAGCAAACCAACACCTGCCAACTGCCAGATGCGCGACCTCATGGTGTTCCTCTCGATGAAACATCAGCTTTCGACGCTCGCAGTCTACCGCGAGCAGTGCGTCACGCAGATGAAATAGTGGACAGCGAACACCCTACGGCCTGGCCCGTAGGCGTGCAACCACAGCATCGCCAGTTACATACGGGATGCATGAATATTTACATTCACTGCGTATGAATATTTAATCATACGAACTGTATGTAACATTTCACTCCCGGAGTGCCCCATGACCACCCCCTATGCCAAGCTGTTCAGCCTTCCCGGTACCCGTGCCTTCACGCTGGCAGGCCTGCTGGCGCGGCTGCCCCTGCCGATGACCGGCATCGCCATCATCACCCTGCTGGCCCAGCAACGCGGCAGCTTCGCCCTGGCCGGCGCGGTATCGGCCACCTTCGTACTGACCTATGCGCTGCTCTCGCCCCAGGTCTCACGTCTGGTGGACCGCTTCGGCCAGCGCCGGGTGCTGCCGCCCGCTACCTTGCTCAGCGTGACGGGGTTGCTGCTGTTGGTGGCTTGCACCTGGCTGCACGCTGCCGCCTGGCCGCTGTTCATCGGGGCCTTGCTCAGCGGCTGCATGCCCAGCATGTCGGCGATGATCCGGGCCCGCTGGACGCATCTGTATCGAAACCTGCCCCAACTGCAGACGGCCTACTCCCTGGAAACCGTGCTCGACGAGCTGAGTTTCATCGCCGGTCCCCCGCTGGCGGTAGGCCTCGGCGTCGCCCTGTGGCCGCAGGCCGGCTTGCTGGCCGCGGCCATCCTGCTGGCGCTGGGTACCACGCTGCTGGTGCTGCAAGGCCACAGCGAACCCTCCCGGGTCATCCGCGAACGGCCGCTCCAGGCTGTCTGGCGCATCGCCCGGGTACGCCTGCTGAGCGGGCTGATGATGGCCATGGGGCTGATCGTCGGCACGGTGGACATCGCCAGTGTCGCGTTCGCCAATGCCCAGGGGCAGCCCGGCGCCGCCAGCCTGGTGCTGTCGGCCTACGCCATAGGATCGTGCACGGCCGGCCTGTTGTACGGCGCCCGCCGCTGGCATCTGGCGCTGCAACGCCAGTTGCTGCTGTGGGCGCTGGCCACGACCCTCAGTTGTCTGCCATTGCTGCTGGTAGACAGCATCGCCGGGTTGGCTGGGGCAGTGCTGCTGGCCGGGGTCTTCTTCGCCCCGACCCTGATCGTGGCCATGGCACTGGTCGAGCGCAGCGTGCCCGAGGAGCAACTCACCGAAGGCCTGACCTGGCTGCTGGCCGGCCTCAACATCGGCGTGGCCGCCGGCGCTGCGGCGGCAGGCCAGCTGGTGGACCTGGGCACGCCCGGCAGCGGCTTTTTCGTCGCTCTTGCCGGGGCAGTGCTGGTGCTGGCAACTGCCCTCCTGGCCGTCCGGAAGCCCGCGCCTGTGGTAGCGCACGCGCAATAAAAAAGGGAGGCCTCGCGGCCTCCCTTCGGGAATTGTCGTCCGTGCTCGGCGCTTGTGGCACCGGCTCACCTCGCGCCGTCTTCTGGACAGTGCGTAGCCCGGGGGCCTGGCGGATCCTGTTGGATGGCTGGCCGCGACCGCCCTCCTGGGGCGCGTCGCCGTGGACTGATGTCCGGGCAGTGATTCTGTTGATAACGATAGGCCAGACACTGCGGCAGGGGATTGCGAAGATTGCTCCGATAAATAGCGCTTGCGCAATTTTTCACCCTGGATTGATAATTCGCCGCAATCCGAACAGAAAAGGCCCCTTTCATGAGCAAGCTCGACCGCTACGACCTGAGCATCCTCGCCGAATTGCAGCGCGATGCCCGCATCTCCAACCAGGAGTTGGCCGAGCGCATCGGCCTGTCGCCTTCGCCTTGTTCGCGCCGGGTCAAGCAACTCGAGGACGACGGCTACATCTCGCGCCAGGTGGCGCTGCTGGACCGCAAGAAGCTTGGCCTGAGCCTGACCGCCTACGTGCTGATCGGCATGGACCGCCATACCCCCGAGCGCTTCGAAACCTTCGAGGCGGCGATCCGCAGCCTGCCCCAGGTGCTCGAATGCAGCCTGGTCACCGGGATGGACGCCGACTATCAGCTGAAGGTGGTGGTGCCGGACATGGATCATTACCAGAAACTGCTGCTAGGCAGCCTGACCCGTATCGAGGGCGTGACCAGCGTGCGTTCGAGCTTCGTGCTCAACCAGGTCCTGGCCAGCACCGAGCTGCCCTTGACCCACCTGCGTTGAATCCCTGCGTGCCCGGCGTATGATCGGGTTCTCAGCCTGCCTGGAGTGAATCGATGGATCCCGCAGTTTTCGAAGAATGGATGATGATCATCCTCGTCACCGTGCTGATCGCCTTCATGGGTTTCATCGTCTGGGACCTGGCGAAGAAGTCCAAGGCCGGCCGCTTCGGCACGCTGATCCTGTTCTTCGTGCTGGGCCTGGGCGTGCTGGCGTTCATCATCAAGAGCGTGGTGGTCGGGTTCATCGAAGGGGTCTGAGCGTTGGGGCCGTTGCGGCCCTTTCGCGACACAAGGCCGCGCCTGCCCGGCACGCGTGAGGCGTGAGGCAAGCGCAGGCCATCAGAGCTTCGCCGCCACTTCCCGCCAGCAGCCCTGCTCCAGCCCTTCGATCGTCCAGTCACCGATGCGCACCCGCACCAGGCGCAAGGTCGGCAAGCCGACGGCCGCCGTCATCCGCCGCACCTGGCGATTGCGCCCCTCACGGATCACCAGTTCCAGCCACGAGGTCGGCACGCTCTTGCGAAAACGCACCGGCGGATGGCGCGGCCACAAGTCCGGTTCTTCGAGCAGACGCGCCTGGGCTGGCAACGTCGGTCCGTCGTTGAGCTCGACGCCATCGCGCAAGCGCTGCAACTGCTCCACGCTCGGCTCGCCTTCCACCTGGACCCAATAGGTCTTGGCCAGCTTGTGCTTCGGATCGGCGATGCGCGCCTGCAGACGGCCATCGTTGGTCAGCAGCAGCAACCCTTCGCTGTCCCGGTCCAGCCGGCCAGCCGGGTAGATCCCGGGAATGTCGATGTAGTCCTTGAGCGTGGCGCGCCCTTCCCCATCGCTGAACTGCGTGAGCACATCGAACGGTTTGTTGAACAGGATCAGGCGGGGCTCGGCCGGCGGCGCCTTGGGCTGGCGACGCGGGCCTGAAGGCCGCGCCGCAGGGCGGCGCGGTTTGGTGCGGGGAGGCAGGGACATGGATCCTCAGCGGAACGGCGGCTCATCGAAGCTGCGCAGTTTACGCGAGTGCAGCGAGTTGAGCTCGGTGCGCAGCAGGTCGAGGGCGGCGATGCCGATCTTCAGGTGCTGGCTGACCGCACGGTTGTAGAACGCGTTGGCCGAGCCGGGCAGCTTGATCTCACTGTGCAGCGGCTTGTCGGACACGCACAGCAAGGTGCCGTACGGCACTCGCAGCCGATAGCCCTGGGCGGCGATGGTGCCGCTTTCCATGTCCACCGCCACGGCGCGGGACAGGTTGATCAGCGGGCGCTCCTGGGCCCAGCGCAGCTCCCAGTTGCGGTCATCGTAGGTGAGCACGGTGCCGGTGCGCAGGCGTTTCTTCAACTGGTCGCCACGCTCGCCGGTGACTTGCGCAGCCGCTTCCTGCAACGCCAATTGCACTTCGGCCAGCGCCGGAATCGGGATGTTCGGCGGCACCACGCGGTCGAGGATACCGTCGCGGCGCATGTAGGCGTGGGCCAGCACGTAGTCGCCGATGGTCTGGGATTGGCGCAGGCCGCCGCAGTGGCCGATCATCAGCCAGCAGTGCGGACGCAGCACGGCCAGGTGGTCGGTGATGTTCTTGGCGTTGGACGGGCCGACGCCGATGTTGACCAGGGTCACGCCATCGCCGTCGGCGGCGATCAGGTGGTAGGCCGGCATCTGGTAGCGGTGCCAGACCACCCCGGCGACCAGCGCCTGGGCTTCGCCGTTGTCCATGGACTTGTCGATGATCACGTTGCCCGGCAGGACCATGCGCACGAAACGCGGGTCCTCGCGCAGTTGCTCCAGGCCGTGGGCGATGAACTGGTCGACATAGCGGTGGTAGTTGGTCAGCAGGATCCATGGCTGCACGTGGCGCCAGTCGCTGCCGGTGTAGTGCACCAGGCGGCGCAGCGAGAAATCCACGCGGGCGGCGTCGAACAGCGCCAGCGGCAGCGTGTCGGCGCTTTCCCAGTCGTACAGGCCGTCGGCGATGTTGTCGGTGGCCGCCGACAGGTCGGTGCTGGGGAAAACGCGGGCCAGTTGCGCGGCGGTGATGCCACTGCCGGCCAGTTCGTCGCCCTGGTCGACCACGTAGGGATAGGGAATGTTCTGTTCGCTGACGCCGACCTCGACCGTCACCGTGTAGTCATGCATCAGCGGGCGCAGTTGCTCGAGCAGGTAGCTGCGAAACGCGGCAGGTTGGGTCACTGTGACGCTGTAGGTACCGGCCACCTGGACCTTGGCGTAGGCGCGGGTGGTCGCGGCGACTTCACCCAGGCTGTGGTAGGTCAGGCGCAGGGCCGGATAACGGAACAGCGAGCGGGCCTGTTCGTCCGGTTCGGTGCGATCCTTGAGGTAACGCTTGAGGGCCTGGCTGAGGGCTCCGGTGGCCTGTTCATGCAGGGCCGCCAGACGGTCGACGGCCTGTTCGGGGGTGGCAACGACTTCAAACGCTTGGCTCACGCTGTGCTTCCTGTCTTGGTGACATGCATGGCAGTCATCTTGCCTGCGTTCCAGGGTAAATACATCCCCGGCCATCGGTCTGCCCTCATCGCAGGGCAAGCCAGTCCCCATGAACGGGCGTGCCCCGCGATGAGGCCCTTACCCTGCCCAGACAGGCGTCGCCCGCGCCACCAACGCCTCGACATCCACCCCCCGTGGCAACGCGCCATACACCCGGCCGCCGCCACCCAGGCGGCTACCGATGAAGGCGTCGCTGACCACGGCGTTACCGGCCTCGAGCAGCAACTTGGCCTGCAACGCCACGGCAATGTCCTCGGTCAACTGGCGCGCCCGATACTGGCTATCGTCCGTGTCGGCGAGCGCGCCCTTGAGGTTGCCGATGAACGCCGCCAGGCGCGGGTCGCCATGGCCATCGCCCAGTTCGCCGAACAATGCCTCGAGCACGCCCGGCTCCTTCGACAGCGCGCGCAGCACATCCAGGCACTGCACGTTGCCCGAGCCTTCCCAGGTCGAGTTCACCGGCGCCTCACGATACAACCGCGGCAGGATGCTGTCCTCGACATAACCAGCACCGCCCAGGCACTCGGCGGCCTCGTTGATCATTCCCGGCGCACGCTTGCAGATCCAATACTTGCCCACCGCCGTCACCAGGCGGGCGAAGTGCGCCTGCTGTGGGTCGTCCAGCCGGTCCAGCGCCTGGCCCATGCGCAGGCTCAGGGCCAGCGCGGCCTCGCTCTCCAGGGCCAGGTCGGCGAGCACGTTCTGCATCAGTGGCTGCTCGGCCAGCAGGCGTGCGCCGACCTTGCGATGGGCGCAATGGTGCGCCGCCTGGGTCAGGGCCTGACGCATCAGGGCACTGGAGCCGACCATGCAATCGAAGCGGGTCATCGCGACCATCTCGATGATCGTCGGCACCCCGCGCCCTTCCTCGCCCACCATCCAGGCCAGGGCACCACGGAACTCGACTTCGCTGGAGGCATTGGAGCAGTTGCCGAGCTTGTTCTTCAGGCGCTGGATATAGAACTGGTTGCGCTGGTCGTCGGGACGATGGCGTGGCAGCAGGAAGCAACTCAGGCCCTTCTCGGTCTGTGCCAGGGTGAGGAAGGCATCGCACATCGGCGCCGAGCAGAACCACTTGTGGCCGACCAGCTCGTAAGGCTGGCCCGGGCCGGGGGCGCCGACCGGGTAGGCGCGGGTGGTATTGGCACGCACATCGGTGCCGCCCTGTTTCTCGGTCATGGCCATGCCGATGGTGACACCGGCCTTGTGCCGATCGCCAACGTTGCGCGGGTCGTACTCCCTGGCGAGGATCTTCGGCAGCCAATAACCCGCCAGCTCCGGCTGCAGGCGCAACGCCGGCACGGCGGCGAAGGTCATGGTCAGCGGGCAGCCGGTACCCGCCTCGGCCTGGCTGTGCAGGTAGGTCAGCGAGGCCCGGGCGACATGCGCGCCCGGGCGCGGCTCGGCCCAGGGCAGCGACGGCAGGCCATGCTCGACGGCGGTGCGCATCAGCTCGTGGTAGGCGGGATGGAACTCGACCAGGTCGATACGATGACCATAGCGGTCATGGCTGCTGAACAGCGGCTTGTGCGCATTGGCCAGGAACCCTGCGGCCATCAGCGGACCGCCGGCCAGCGCACCATAGGCATCGATCCGTGACTCGGCCCAGCCGGCGCCGAAACGCCTCGACCATTCCTGCAGGGGTTGGTCGAGGCGATACAGGTTGGCGCCATCAAGGGGTGGGGGCTGGTTGGTGACTTCGTGGGTTTCAGCGAACTGGTGCAGGTTCATCGGCGGCCTCCTGGATCCGTTCATGCCTGGACTACCCAGTGAAGCACCCCGGCCCGGCCAGTCAAAGTGACATATCGGACTACATGGGGGCGCTTCGCGCCCCGTCAGCGCCAGCCCTTCAGAAGCGACTGGCCAGACGCACCGGTGGCACCTGCATCTGCGCCACGACCAGCTCAAGGCTCAGCTCGAAGCGACTGCCCAAGCCCGGAGTCGACTCATGGGACAGCTTCGCCCCCATCAGTTCAGCCAACTGCCGGCAGATCGACAGGCCGATGCCCAGGCCACCATGGCGCCGCGTCATCGAACCATCGAGCTGGGAGAACCGCTGGTACAACACGGCCTGGTCGAGGTCGTCGAAGCCGATGCCGCTGTCACTGACGGTCAGCCTCAGGGCCAGCGTGCCAGGCCCGGTCCGGCGCCCGCGGGCCTGCACGGTGACGCCGCCCTGGTCGGTGAACTTCAGGCCGTTGTCCACCAGGCAGGCCAGGCAGCGGGCAATTTTCTGCACGTCACCCACCAGGCTGTCGGGCAGGTCGGCGGGGATGTCCAGGCTCAGGTACAGGCCCTTGGCCAGCGCCGGGCCGGCATACCCGGCACGCAGTTCCTGCAGCAGGCGCCGCAGGCTGAACGGTCCGCCGTTGCTGTGCAGGCGCCCGGCCTGCAGTTCGGTGAGGATGAGGATGTCGTCGACCATCGTCATCATGTCCTGGGCAGAGCCCGTGGCAGTCCGGTGGTACTGGGCCTGCTCGGCGCTCATGGGCAGGGTGTGCAGCAGCTCCAGCGAGCCGAGCACGCCGTTCATCGGGGTGCGCAACTCATGGGTGACGGTGGCCAGGAACTCGTCCTTCAGCCGGTTGCTGCGCGCCAGTTGCAGGTTCATCTGCTCCAGGGTGCATCCGGTCTCGCGCAGGATCCGAGCCTGCTCCTCACGCAGGCTGTTGATGCGATCGGCCAGGGCCAGCGACAGCAACGCCACCTCCAGCGCCGAGCCGAGCTGGCTGGCGTACATGGTGAGGAACACGTTCGGCAGGTAGCCGAGCACCATCAAGGTGTTGACCAGCCCACCCAGCAGGAAGGCGCTCCAGGCGATGATGAACCAGCGCGCCACCCGCAACCCGCGCCACCAGGCATACAACCCCGCGCTGAAGATGCTGACGGTGAACAGCAAGGCCAGCAGCGTGGCCATGCGCAGCGCCACGCCATAGCGCATGGTCAGCGCCAGCACCATGACCAGCGCGCCGCCAGCCATCAGCAGCATCAGCAGGCGATCGAGACCACGCCCCAGGCGCTCCAGCTGCAGGAAGTGGCGAGCGAACTGGCAGCCGAACAACCCGGCCGCGCCGATGAACAGCGGCGTCGCCGCGTTGGCCCACCAAGGGCTGTCGGGCCAGAGATAGGCAATGCCGGCACCGTTGACCGACACCTGGTAGAGGCCGAACGAAGCGATGTAGAGGATGTAGTAGAGATAGCTGACATCGCGCACGCTGAGGTAGATGAACAGGTTGTACACCAGCATCACCAACAGCACGCCGTAGATCATGCCAAGCACATAAAGACGGGTGGGCTGGTCTTCCAGGTAGGCCTCGGTCGACCACAGGGTCAGCGGCGCCTGAATCGAGCCCTGGCTGTGCAGCCGCAGGTAGGCCGTGGTTGCCTGTCCCGCAGACAAGGGCAACCCGAACAGGTAGTTGTCCTGGCGAATCTCCCGGCTCGCATAGGGCAGCGCGTCACCGGTACGCCGAACCAGCTGGAACTTGCCCTGCGCGTCCGGCAGGTAGAGTTCCAGGTGGTCCAGGGGCGGGTAGGCGAGCTCCAGCAGCCACTGACGCGGAGCAGCAGAGGGAGAGGCGGCATAATGAAGATCGATCCGCAGCCAGAACACCGATGTCGAATAACCGGCATTGAGCACATTGGCTTCGTGGGCCCGGAAACGGTTGGCAAAGGCGGCCGAACTGACCTGGGCGATGGTGGCGCTGCCGTCGTGGTCTTCATAGACCTGCATGAACCTGCCCAACGGAAGACGCTCGGTGCTGGCATCGATTTCGACCGCTCCGGCGAGCATGGGCAAGCAGCCCAGAAGCACAATCAGCAAATAGCGCATACAGCCCCAGCATGGCCTGTCCGGTCGTGTCGCGTTTGCCTCCCTTCCCTTTGAGACGACATGATCCGGCAGAACCCGTTTATCGAGTTGTCCGAGCACTCTAGCATAGCTTTCCGGCAGGACCAGAGGCTACTGCGAATTTGCCTTAAAAGGCTCTAGAATGCGACTTTCAGAGATTTAAAAAGAAAAAAACTGACCGCTTGATCAACAAATCTTGCAGCCTGGGCGATCCGCGCAAAATGGTTTGGTGATAAGCTCGCCGACCATGACTACCTACAGCTCCCGCCCCGTTGTCCTCTGTCTGTCCGGCCACGACCCAAGTGGTGGCGCCGGACTGCAGGCAGATATCGAAGCCCTGATCGCCCAGGGCTGTCACGCCGCACCCGCCGTGACCGCCCTGACCGTGCAGGATACCGTCAACGTTTCCGACTTCCGCGTGCTCGACCGCGAGTGGGTGCTGGCCCAGGCCAACGCCGTGCTTGCCGACTCCAGCGTGGCAGCCGTCAAGCTGGGCATGCTCGGTTCGATCGAGATGGTCGACACCGTCGCCGAGCTGCTGGCCGCCCATCCCCACCTGCCGCTGGTCTGCGACCCGGTGCTGCGCGCCGGTGGCGGCGGCCGCCTGGGCAAGGACGAAGTCGGCTACGCCCTGCGCGAGCGCCTGCTGCCCCTGGCCATGATCGCCACACCCAACCTGCCGGAAGCGCGCATCCTCGCGGAACTGCCGCAAGGCACGGCGGACGAGTGCGCCGAGAAACTGCTGCCGTTCTGTAGACACCTGCTGATCACCGGCGGTCACGGCGACGAGGACGAAATCCACAACCGCCTGTACAGCCGCGATGGCCAGCAGTTCACCTGGACCTGCCAGCGCCTGCCGGGCAGCTATCATGGTTCCGGCTGCACCCTGGCCAGCGCCCTGGCCGGTCGCCTGGCCCTCGGCGAGCAGTTGCAGAGCGCGGTCAAGAGCGCGCTGGACTACACCTGGCGCACCCTGCGTGACGCCGAGCAACTGGGCAAGGGCCAGTATGTGCCACGGCGCCTGCCCCTGGACTTCTGCTCCTGACACGAGGCCACCCGATGATGCTCCGCGGTCTGTATGCCATCACCGACAGCCAGTTGCTCGCTGGCCGTTTTCTCAGCCATGTCGAAGCGGCACTGGAGGGTGGCGTACGCCTCCTGCAGTACCGCGACAAGAGCGCCGACAGCGCCCGTCGCCTGCAGGAAGGCGAGGCGCTCAAGGCACTCTGCGAGCGCTACGGCACCACCTTGATCATCAATGACGATGCCGAACTGGCTGCGCGCCTGGGCGTCGGCGTGCACCTGGGCCAGACCGACGGCCCCCTGACGCCGGCCCGTACCCTGCTCGGCCAGCAGGCGATCATCGGCTCGACCTGCCATGCCAGTCTCGAGCTGGCCCGGCAAGCCGCCAGCGAGGGCGCCAGCTATGTCGCCTTCGGTCGTTTCTTCAATTCCGTCACCAAACCGGGTGCGCCGGCCGCCAGCGTCGAGCTGCTGGAGCAGGCCCGCACCCAGGTCCAGCTGCCGATCGCCGTGATCGGTGGCATCACCCTCGACAACGCCGCCCCGCTGGTCGCCCATGGCGCCGACCTGCTGGCGGTGATCCACGGCCTGTTCGGTGCCGACAGCGCGCAGGAAGTCACCCGCCGCGCCCGCGCCTTCAACGCCCTGTTCGCTTCCTGATTTCGAGAGAAGACCCCATGTCCCGTTCCGAAGCCCTGTTCGCCCAAGCCCAGAAACACATTCCCGGTGGCGTCAACTCGCCGGTCCGCGCCTTCAAGAGCGTCGGCGGCACGCCGTTGTTCTTCAAGCACGCCGAAGGTGCCTATGTCATCGACGAAGATGACAAGCGCTATGTCGACTACGTCGGCTCCTGGGGCCCGATGATCCTCGGCCACGGCCACCCGGACGTACTCGACGCCGTGCGGCGCCAGCTCGAGCACGGCCTGTCCTACGGCGCACCGACCGCCATGGAAACCGAGATGGCCGACCTGGTCTGCTCGATCGTGCCGTCGATGGAAATGGTGCGCATGGTCAGCTCCGGCACCGAGGCGACCATGAGCGCCATCCGTCTGGCCCGTGGCTACACCGGCCGCGATGCGATCATCAAGTTCGAGGGTTGCTACCACGGCCACTCCGACAGCCTGCTGGTCAAGGCCGGCTCCGGCCTGCTGACCCAAGGCGTGCCAAGCTCCGCCGGCGTACCGGCGGACTTCGCCAAGCACACCCTGACCCTGCCGTTCAACGACCTCGCCGCGGTCGAGAAGACCCTGGCCGACGTCGGCCAGACCGTCGCCTGCATCATCGTCGAGCCGGTGGCCGGCAACATGAACTGCGTGCCGCCAGCGCCAGGCTTCCTCGAAGGGCTGCGCGCGCAGTGCGACAAGCACGGCGTGGTACTGATCTTCGACGAGGTGATGACCGGTTTCCGCGTCTCCCTCGGCGGCGCCCAGGGCCACTACGGCATCACCCCCGACCTGTCGACCTTCGGCAAGATCGTCGGTGGCGGCATGCCGGTCGGCTGCTTCGGCGGCAAGAGCGAGATCATGGGCTGCATCGCCCCGCTCGGCCCGGTCTACCAGGCCGGCACCTTGTCGGGCAACCCGCTGGCCATGGCCGCCGGCCTGACCACCCTGCGCCTGATCAGCCGTCCTGGCTTCCATGACGAGCTCAGCGCCTTCACCAGCCGTATGCTCGATGGCCTGCAGCAGCGCGCCGATGCCGCCGGGATCCCGTTCGTCACCACCCAGGCCGGTGCCATGTTCGGCCTGTACTTCAGTGGCGCCGACGACATCGTCACCTTCGACGACGTGATGGCCAGCGATGCCGAGCGTTTCAAGCGCTTCTTCCACCTGATGCTCGAAGGCGGCGTGTACCTGGCGCCGAGCGCGTTCGAGGCCGGCTTCACCTCCATCGCCCATGGCGACAAGGAGTTGCAGATCACCCTGGACGCCGCCGAGAAAGCATTCGCCAAGCTCAAGTGAGTCATCGCGGGGCAAGCCGGCCCGCACCCTGGAGTGGGAGCCGGCTTGTCCCACGCTGGGGCGGCACAGGCACGTCGTGATACGGCCCTTGCGCTTGCCCATGTAGAAATTCGCGTAAAACTTTGTAAGGTAGGCGCTGCTTATCCCATAATGTGCCACCAGAGACATTGGCCGCAGCTTTGCAGAGGTAAGTCGATCCCCATGAACCGCACCGGCCGCGCCCTGACCCTGGGCTGCCTGCTGCTTCTTCAGCCCCTGCTGGCCCTGGCAGAGGGCGGTAACTCGTTGCTGATTCCGGCGACGGGGCGCTGCACTCTCAACGCGGCCCCCGAGGACCTGGAGAGCGCCGTGAAGGCGTGCGAGCAGACGGCGGACGGCGGGGACGCCGAAGCGCAGTACGAACTCGGCGAGTTCTACTACAGCGGTACGCCGCGCAACCTCGAAAAAGCCCTGAAGTGGTTCGAGAAAGCCTCGCTGCAAGGCCAGGCCCAGGCTCAATACCGCCTGGGCGCGATGTTCTTCCACGGCGAAGGGGTCAAGGCCAACAATGTCCAGGCCTATATCCTGCTCAAGATGGCCGCGGTCAACGGCGCCGAAGACGCCCTGGACATGGCCGACGAAGTCTCCGAACAGATGCCCCGCGACGAACTCGAACATGCCACCCAGGTGCTCGGCCAGATCTTCCGCAAGTACCTGCTGGAGCTGCAGAACGCCGAGGGCCGCACGCCCTTCTCGCCGCTGCCCTGAACACCCCGGCCCAGGCACCACGGCGCCGCGCGCACCTTCCGGGCCCTGCCGATCCTTGCCTCCCCGACAGGCTGGGATGCAGGTATCGTCCAACCGTCAAATTGATCCGCGATAATCCCGGCATGGCCGCAGGACGGTCGCCGCACGCACCGACCCTTGATCGTTTCAGTGCTTTCGCCACTGTCGCGCAAGGGTTATTCTTGAGATCACATTCATTGCCGTCGAGCGGCTTAAAACGACCTTGAACGCACCCATCGAACCCCATCGTTTCATCCTCGAACCCTTCGAGGCCCACCGTTTCGCCAACCTGTGCGGCCAGTTCGACGAGCACTTGCGCCTGATCGAACAACGCCTGGCCATCGAGATCCGCAACCGCGGCAATCAGTTCGAGCTGATCGGCGAACCCAAGACCACCTCCGCCGCCGAGCAACTGCTGCGCCGTCTCTATCGCGAGACCAAGGCCAGCGACCTGTCGCCGGAAACCGTACACCTCTATCTCCAGGAGTCGGCGGTCGAGAACATCGACAACCCAGCCGTCAACGAAGTCAGCGTCTCGCTGCGCACACGCAAGGGCAACATCCGCCCGCGTGGCGTCAACCAGCAGCGCTACGTCAAGGAGATCCTGGCCAACGACATCAACTTCGGCATCGGCCCGGCCGGTACCGGCAAGACCTACCTGGCCGTGGCCTGCGCTGTCGACGCCCTGGAGCGCGAGCAAGTGCGCCGCATCCTGCTGGTGCGCCCGGCGGTCGAGGCCGGCGAGAAACTCGGTTTCCTTCCCGGCGACCTTGCGCAGAAGATCGACCCGTACCTGCGCCCGCTGTACGACGCGCTCTACGAGATGCTCGGCTTCGAACACGTGGCCAAGCTGATCGAGCGCCAGGTGATCGAGATCGCCCCGCTGGCCTACATGCGCGGCCGCACGCTGAACAACAGCTTCATCATTCTCGACGAAAGCCAGAACACCACCCTGGAGCAGATGAAGATGTTCCTCACCCGCATCGGCTTCGGCTCGACCGCGGTGATCACCGGCGACATCACCCAGGTCGACCTGCCTCGCGGCACCAAGTCGGGCCTGGCCCATGTGATCGAGGTGCTCAAGGACGTCCCCGGCATCAGCTTCACCCACTTCCAGCCCAAGGACGTGGTACGTCACCCACTGGTGCAGCGCATCGTCGAGGCCTACGATCGCTTCGACGCCCGTCAGGCCAAGCCCGAGGCAGCCGGCAAAGATGCTTGAACTCGACCTGCAACGGGCCACGGACGCCGCCGCCCCCGATGACGCCGCCTTCCGCCGCTGGTGCGAACTCGCCCTGCGCCAGCGCAGCGCCGACTCGGAAATGACCATCCGCCTGGTGGACGAGGCCGAAGGCCGCGAGCTGAACCACACCTACCGGCACAAGGACTACGCGACCAACGTGCTGTCCTTCCCTGCCGACGTGCCCGACGACCTGCTCGACATCCCGCTGCTGGGCGATCTGGTGATCTGCGTGGCAGTGGTCGAGCGCGAGGCCGCAGAACAGGGCAAGTCGCTCGAGGCGCACTGGGCGCACCTGGTCATCCATGGCTGTCTGCACCTGCTCGGCTACGATCACATCGAAGACGAAGAAGCCGAAGAGATGGAAGCGCTGGAACGACAATTGCTGGCGGAACTGGGCCATCCGGACCCGTACGCCGACGACGAAACCGACACACTCACACACTGATACTGCAAGGATCACGAGTAACCGCCATGAGCGAAGATCGATCGAGCAACGGGCAGAAGTCCTGGCTGGGTAAACTGACCCAGGCTTTTGCCCATGAGCCGAAAAACCGCCAGGAGCTCCTCGAGCTGCTGCGCGAAGCCCATCAGAACAAGCTGCTCGACAGCGAGGCGCTGACCATCGTCGAAGGCGCCATCCAGGTCGCCGACCTGCAGGTACGCGACATCATGGTGCCGCGTTCGCAGATGATCAGCATCAAGGTCAGCCAGTCGCCACGCGAGTTCCTGCCGGCGGTGATCGACGCCGCGCATTCGCGCTACCCGGTGATCGGCGAGAGCCACGACGATGTGCTCGGCATCCTGCTCGCCAAGGACCTGCTGCCGCTGATCCTCAAGGAGAACGGCGACAGCTTCAACATCAAGGACCTGCTGCGCCCGGCCACCTTCGTGCCTGAGTCCAAGCGCCTGAACGTGCTGCTGCGCGAGTTCCGCGCCAACCACAACCACATGGCCGTGGTCATCGACGAGTACGGCGGCGTCGCCGGCCTGGTGACCATCGAGGACGTGCTCGAGCAGATCGTCGGCGATATCGAGGACGAACACGACGTCGAGGAAGACAGCTACATCAAGCCACTGCCCAGCGGCGACTTCCTGATCAAGGCCCTGACCCCGATCGAGAACTTCAACACGTTCTTCGACAGCAGCTTCTCCGATGACGAGTTCGACACGGTTGGCGGCCTGGTGATGAGTGCCTTCGGTCACCTGCCCAAGCGCAACGAGACCACCGAGATCGGTCCCTATCGCTTCCGTGTGCTCAACGCCGACAGCCGGCGGATACACCTGCTACGCCTGACCCCGATCAACCGTTAAGGAACGACATGCGCTGGATCACCCGCCCCGGCTGGCCCGGTAACCTGCTGGCCATGGCGGCCGGCGCTTCTACCCTCCTGGCCCTGGCCCCCTTCGACGTCTGGCCGGTCGCCCTGCTGGCATTGATGCTGTTCTATGCCGGCCTGCGCGAGCTGACCCCACGCCAGGCCATGGGCCGTGGCTGGTGCTACGGTTTCGGTCTGTACGGCGCTGGCACCAGCTGGATCTACGTCAGCATGAACACCTACGGCGGCGCCTCGCCGCTGCTGGCGATCGTGCTGCTGGTGGCGTTCTTCGCCGCCCTCGCCTGGTTCTTCGCCTTGCCGGCCTGGCTCTGGGCCCGCTGGCTGCGGCGCAACGAGGCGCCCCTGGCCGATGCCTTGTGCTTCGGCGCCTTGTGGGTGCTGCAGGAAACCTTCCGTGGCTGGTTCCTCACCGGCTTCCCCTGGCTCTACTCCGGCTACAGCCAGCTGGATGGCCCACTGGCGGGGCTCGCCCCGCTGGGCGGCGTGTGGCTGGTCTCTTTCGTCCTGGCATTGAGCGCCGCCCTGCTGTGCAACCTCAACCGGTTGCGGGCGCGGCCATCGTTCCTGGCGATTGCCGTGGTGCTGCTGGCAGCCCCCTGGATGCTCGGCATGGCGCTCAAGGACCATGCCTGGACCCGGCCAGCCGGCGATCCGCTCAAGGTGGCCGCGGTACAGGGCAACGTCGAACAGGAACTGAAGTGGGACCCGGCGCACATCAACGCACAGCTGGCGCTGTACCGCGACATGAGCTTCAGCTCGAAACCCGTCGACCTGCTGGTCTGGCCGGAAACCGCTGTCCCGGTGCTCAAGGACCAGGCCCAGGGCTACATCGACATGATGGGTGCTTTCGCCGCCGACCGGCACTCGGCGCTGATCACCGGCGTACCGGTGCGGCAGGAAGTTCACCGCCAGCGCCGCTTCTTCAACGGCATCACCGTCACTGGCGAGGGCGATGGCATCTACCTCAAGCAGAAGCTGGTGCCGTTCGGCGAATACGTGCCGCTGCAGGACATGCTGCGCGGGGTGATCGAGTTCTTCAACCTGCCGATGTCCGATTTCGCCCGTGGTCCCGAGGACCAGCCACTGCTGCAAGCCAAGGGTTACCAGGTGGCCCCGTACATCTGCTACGAAGTGGTCTACCCCGAGTTCGCCGCCGGCCTGGCAGCGCGCAGCGACCTGCTGCTGACCATCAGCAACGACACCTGGTTCGGCACCTCGATCGGCCCCCTGCAGCACCTGCAGATGGCCCAGATGCGCGCCCTGGAGGCAGGTCGCTGGATGATCCGCGCGACCAACAATGGCGTGACCGCGCTGATCGACCCCTATGGCCGGATCACCACGCAGATCCCACAGTTCGAACGGGCTGTGCTGTACGGCGAGGTGGTGCCGATGCAACAACTGACGCCTTACCTGCAATGGCGCTCGTGGCCATTGGCGATCGTCTGCGTGCTGCTGCTGGGCTGGGCGCTGCTGGCCAGGCGCATGGCCAGAACCCTCTAGCCCCCTGTAGGAGCGGCCTTGTGTCGCGAAAGGGCCGCTCCTGCAAAGCCTGCGTCATTCGGCCATCAGTAGAACAGTCGATACCCCACCAGGCCCACCGCCTCGTTGAGCAACTGGCCGCTCTGCCACAATGCCCGGCTCTCGGGCAGCAAGCCGGCGAACGGCCGCGCGTGATCTCGCCCGAGAGAACCGACCGGCGCCGGCACCACCTCGAACCCCGCCCGCTCGAAACTCCAGCGCGCCCGCTGCATGTGCCAGGCCTGGGTCACCACCACCACCCGCCTGATCCCTAGCGGCTGCAGCAGCCCGGCACTGAACTCGGCATTTTCCCAGGTGGTCCGGCTGGCCCCCTCCTGCCAGGCGACCGTCACGCCGAAATCAGCTTGCAGGGACTCGGCCATCAGCGCGGCCTCGCTCGGTGGCGTGCCATAGTGCAGCCCGCCACTGGTCAGCACTGGCAACCCTGAAGCCTTGGCCAGCCGGGCAGCGAAGCGCATGCGCTCCAGCGCCAGGTAGCTGGGCTGGTCCATGCCGCCCCAGGCTGGATCACCCCGGTCACGCCCGGCCCCCAGCACCACGATGGCGTCGGCCTTCTCAGCCAGGCGGGTCCAGTCCCCGTGGGTCAACGCAGGCTCGGTCTCCAGGTACCGCGCCGCCTCCTGTACCACCAGCGGCAGGCTCATCAACCACAACCCACCCAGGCCCAGCGCGAAGCAGGCCGCAGCCAGGCGTGGCCTGCGCCTGCGCAGCCACCAGGCAGCGACCAGCAACAGGAACAACAGCCCCGGTGGCATCAACCATTGTTTGAGGAAAAAACGGATCGGCATCGCACACCTCCATGGAAGGCATGCAGCCTAAGAGGATCGGCACCGGGCCTCAAGGGCGGCCGGTGCCGATCGATACGTGATGTTGCGAATAACCGGCGCGTTGCACTGCGCCTGCACCCCTGAACGGCTAGCGGGAAGGCAGCGTCCTGGATCCGGCTGGAACACTGCTGCGCTTGCGGTCCTTGAGCCAGATGATCCTGGCCGAGGACGGTTGCGCCTGCGGGTATACACTGGCGCTGGCAAGTCGACCTTCCGGAAGGGTTTCCAGATAGGCCTTGATCACCTCGAACTCGGCGTGGCTCAGACCGCGCAACTCCAGTTCGGCGGGCATCTCGTCACGCAATCGCACGGAGGTTCTGGCCATCTCCAGCGCCAGCCCCACACGGTCGATCAGGCGTTCGTACAGCTCCGGTTTGCTTGCGGGTAGTTGCGACTCTCCCATCCGTTCACCTCATTGAAGATATGAATATCTCCCCCCACAGATGAGCTTAGCGTCACTGTGAAAAGCAGCCGGTCGTCTCGACCAACGGCCCGCGCGATGGCGGATGCAAACTGGGTTTCCCACGACGCGCGGCGCTCATGTATGCTACGGCGTTCACTCTATACGACACCGGAGTGCCGGACGCAGCGAGGTCGCGCTGCCTGGAACATGTCTCTTATCTCTCAATACAAAGTAGCCATGCACGAACAATACACGCCCCGTGATATCGAAGCCGCCGCCCAGAACTTCTGGGACGAGCAACAATCGTTCGCTGTTACCGAACAGCCAGGCAAGGACACCTACTACTGCCTGTCGATGTTCCCGTACCCGAGCGGCAAGCTACACATGGGCCACGTGCGCAACTACACCATCGGCGACGTGATTGCCCGCTACCAGCGCATGCTCGGCAAGAACGTCCTGCAGCCGATGGGCTGGGACGCCTTCGGCATGCCGGCGGAAAACGCCGCGATGAAGAACAACGTCGCCCCGGCCAAGTGGACCTACGAGAACATCGATTACATGAAGACCCAGCTCAAGAGCCTGGGTCTGGCCATCGACTGGGCACGTGAAGTCACCACCTGCAAGCCGGACTACTACCGCTGGGAGCAGTGGCTGTTCACCCGCCTGTTCGAGAAAGGCATCATCTACCGCAAGAACGGGACCGTAAACTGGGACCCGGCCGACCAGACCGTACTCGCCAACGAGCAGGTCATCGACGGCCGCGGCTGGCGTTCCGGCGCGCTGATCGAAAAGCGCGAGATCCCGATGTACTACTTCCGCATCACCGACTACGCCGACGAGCTGCTGGAAAGCCTCGACGAGCTGCCGGGCTGGCCTGAGCAGGTCAAGACCATGCAGCGCAACTGGATCGGCAAGTCGCGCGGCATGGAAGTGCAGTTCCCGTACGACGCGGCCAGCATCGGCCACGAAGGCACCCTGAAGGTCTTCACCACCCGTGCCGACACCCTGATGGGCGCCACCTACGTCGCCGTTGCCGCCGAGCACCCGCTGGCCACCCAGGCCGCCCTGGGCAACCCGGCACTGCAGGCGTTCATCGACGAATGCAAGAGCGGCAGCGTCGCCGAGGCCGACATGGCCACCCAGGAGAAGAAGGGCATGCCCACTTCCCTGTTCGTGCAGCACCCGCTGACCGGCGAGAAACTGCCGGTCTGGGTCGCCAACTACGTGCTGATGCACTACGGCGACGGTGCCGTGATGGCCGTGCCGGCCCACGACGAGCGTGACTTCGAGTTCGCCCACAAGTACAACCTGCCGGTCAAGGCCGTGGTGCGCACCAGCGCGGGCGATGAAGTCGGCAGCGAATGGCAGGACGCCTATGGCGAGCACGGCCAACTGATCAACTCCGGCGAGTTCGACGGTTTGGACTTCGCCGGTGCCTTCGACGCCATGGAAGCCGCGCTGATCCGCAAGGATCTTGGCAAGTCGCGCACCCAGTTCCGCCTGCGCGACTGGGGTATCAGCCGCCAGCGCTACTGGGGCTGCCCGATCCCGATCATCCATTGCCCGTCCTGCGGCGACGTACCGGTACCGGAAGACCAACTGCCGGTCGTGCTGCCAGAGAACGTGGTGCCGGACGGCGCCGGCTCGCCCCTGGCACGCATG
This sequence comes from Pantoea sp. Cy-639, assembly GCF_011752525.1. Taxonomy (GTDB): domain Bacteria; phylum Pseudomonadota; class Gammaproteobacteria; order Pseudomonadales; family Pseudomonadaceae; genus Aquipseudomonas. Next base: position 64,645 of record NZ_VWXI01000016.1, read on the forward strand.
CCCGAGTTCTACGACTGCAGCTGCCCGAAATGCGGCGCCGCGGCCAAGCGCGAAACCGACACCATGGACACCTTCGTCGAGTCGTCCTGGTACTTCGCCCGCTACGCCTCGCCGAACTACGAAGGTGGCATGGTCGACCCGAAAGCGGCCAACCACTGGCTGCCGGTGGACCAGTACATCGGTGGTATCGAACACGCCATCCTGCACCTGCTGTACGCGCGTTTCTTCCACAAGCTGATGCGTGACGAAGGCCTGGTCACCTCCAACGAACCGTTCAAGAACCTGCTGACCCAGGGCATGGTCGTTGCCGAAACCTACTACCGCGTGGCCAGCAACGGCGGCAAGGACTGGTTCAACCCGGCCGACGTCGAGATCGAACGCGATGCCAAGGCCAAGATCATCGGCGCCCGCCTGAAGACCGACGGCCTGCCGGTGGAGATCGGCGGCACCGAGAAGATGTCGAAGTCGAAGAACAACGGCGTCGACCCGCAGTCGATGATCGACCAGTACGGCGCCGACACCTGCCGCCTGTTCATGATGTTCGCCTCGCCGCCTGACGCCAGCCTGGAGTGGTCCGACTCCGGCGTCGAGGGCGCGAGCCGCTTCCTGCGCCGCGTCTGGCGCCTGGCCCAGGCCCATGTCGCCCAAGGCCTGCCAGGCAAGCTGGACGTCGCCGCGCTGAGCGACGAACAGAAGGTCATCCGCCGCGCCATCCACGCCGCGATCAAGCAGGCCAGCACCGACGTGGGCCAGTTCCACAAGTTCAACACCGCCATCGCCCAGGTGATGACCGTGATGAACGTCCTGGAAAAAGCGCCGCAGGCCAGCGCCCAGGACCGCGCCTTGCTGCAGGAAGGCCTGGAAGCCGTCACCCTGCTGCTGGCCCCGATCACCCCGCACATCTCCCACGAGCTGTGGAAACAGCTGGGCCATGATCAAGCCGTGATCGACGCCGGCTGGCCGGCCGTCGACGAAACCGCGCTGGTGCAGGACACCGTGACCCTGGTGGTCCAGGTCAACGGCAAGCTGCGTGGCCAGGTTGAAATGCCGGCTGCCGCCAGCCGTGAGGAAATCGAAGCAGCAGCCCGCAACAACGAAAACGTCCTGCGCTTCATCGATGGCCTGACCATCCGCAAGGTCATCGTGGTACCGGGCAAACTGGTCAACATCGTCGCCAACTGATGGCAAGCGCCTGCCCGCGATCGTCGCGGGCAGGCGTAATCGGCCCACGAGGGAGCTACAACATGATCAAACGCAATCTGCTGGTAATGGGCCTGGCTGTCCTGCTCAGCGCCTGCGGTTTCCACCTGCGCGGCACCGGCACCACCGAACTGACGATCAAGGAACTGGACGTCAGCGCCCGCAACGCCTACGGCGAAACCGTCAACCAGCTCAAGCGCAGCCTGCAGAACAATGGCGTCAAGGTCTACACCGGCGCCCCCTACAAGCTGGTACTGACCAACGAGGTGGAGAGCCAGCGCGCCGCGACCTACACCGGCGGTTCCCGTTCGGCGGAATACGAGCTGACCACCCTGCTGAACTATTCGATCGAAGGCCTGAACGACACGGTCCTGCTCGAAGACAAACTGCAGGTGCAGAAGTACTACGTGTATGACGGCAACAACATTACCGGCTCCACCCAGCAAGCCAGCCAGGTTCGCCAGGAAATCCGTCGCGATCTGGTCCAGGCCATGCTGGTTCGCCTGCAGCAGCTGACCCCGGAACACCTCGACGAACTGCAGCGCAAGGCTGACGAGCGCGCCAAGGCCGAAGCCCGCGCCCTGCAGGAAGCCCAACGCATCCAGGACGAGACGCCCCAGCAGTCGCCGCTGGAAGTCCCGGCCCACTGAGCCTGAGCGGGGCACCCTGGGTGCCCCGTGCCTTTCCCCATGAAACTTGCCCCCGCCCAACTCAACAAACACCTGCAAGGCCGCCTCGCGCCCGTGTACATCGTCAGCGGCGACGACCCGCTGCTGTGCCAGGAAGCTGCCGACGCCATCCGAAGCGCCGCCCGCCAGCAGGGGTTCGACGAACGCCAGGTGTTCAGCGCCGATGCCAACTTCGACTGGGGCAACCTGCTCCTGGCCGGGGCCAGCCTGTCGCTGTTCGCCCAGCGTCGCCTGCTGGAACTGCGCTTGCCCTCCGGCAAGCCCGGCGACAAGGGTGCCGCCGCGCTGATGGAATACTGCGCCAGGCCTGCCGAGGACACCCTGCTGCTGATCAGCCTGCCCAAGCTCGATGGCAGTGCGCAGAAAACCAAATGGGGCAAGGCACTGATCGAAGGCGAACACTGCCAGTTCATCCAGATATGGCCAGTGGATGCCCAGCAGTTGCCACAGTGGATCAACCAGCGCCTATCCCAGGCCGGGCTGTCCGCCCAACGCGATGCGGTCGACCTGATTGCCGCAAGGGTCGAGGGCAACCTGCTGGCCGCCGCCCAGGAGATCGAGAAGCTCAAGCTGCTGGCAGAAGGCAACCAGATCACCGTCGAGACCGTGCAGGCCGCCGTGGCCGACAGCGCCCGCTTCGATGTGTTCGGCCTGGTCGACGCCATCCTCAACGGCGAGGCGGCACACGCTTTGCGCATGCTCGAGGGCCTGCGTGGCGAAGGCGTAGAACCCCCGGTGATTCTCTGGGCACTGGCCCGCGAACTGCGCCTGCTGGCTGGACTGGCACAACAGTTCAGCCAGGGCGTACCGCTGGACAAGGCGTTCAGCCAGGCTCGACCACCGGTCTGGGACAAGCGCCGCCCGTTGGTGAGCAAGGCCCTGCAGCGCCTCTCGGCGCAACGCTGGAGCCAGCTGTTGCAGGATGCCCAGCGCATCGACGCGCAGATCAAGGGACAGGCCGAAGGCTCGCCGTGGACCAGCCTGGCGCGGCTATCGCTGCTGATGGCCGGCCAGCGCCTGGCGCTGCCGCCGGAGTGAATGGGCTGACACGATTGCCAAGGGTGCGGCACTTCACCGCACCCCTGCATTTTTTCCTATACTCCGCCGTACAATAGCCCACACGATTCCTGACCGGATCTCTCCATGCCCCCACGTCGGCACATTGCCTGGATAGCCTGCCTCGCCGTGCTGTTCAACCTGCTGGCCATGCCGCTGTCTTCGGCCGCGCCCAAGGGCCCGGCCGAACAGCTGCTGTGGGGGGCTTTCTGTTCGAGCATGGCGAACAAGGCCAAGGTCGATGTCCAGGCCCTGGCCAAGATCGACCTCGGGCCGCAAAGCGACGACAGCGCCAGCATGATGAACTGCTGGTGCTGTTCCGGCGCTGCGCCGCTGCTGGCCCTGCCCGGCTACCCAGCACAGTTGCACAACCCGCCGTTGCTGCTGGCCGAGGCGCCGTCGCCTGCCGCCGACTACCAGCCCACGCCGCGCCAGCTCTGGCCCGCGCTCAATCCCCGTGCCTCTCCGCTGGCCTGAGTTCACTACGCTGTCCATCAGACCCTGAACAGACCGGAGACTCACCATGCTCAAGCAAGCCCTCGTCCTGGCCGCCCTGCTGCTGCCCGGCGCCTACGCCAACGCCCACGAATACAGCGTCGGCGACCTGCACATCGCCCATCCCTGGTCGCTGGAACTGCCGCCGAACGCTCCGAATGTCGCGGCCTACTTCGTCGTGCACAACAACGGCAAGACCGATGACCGCCTGCTCTCGGTGGACACCCCGATCAGCAACGACGCGCAGTTGCATGAGCACACCATGAGCGCTGCCGGCGCCATGCGGATGCAACAGGTGCAGAGCGTGGTGGTGCCGGCCGGCAAGGACCTGACCTTCGCCCCCAGCGCCTACCACGTGATGATCATGCAGCCCAAGGACCGCAGCCTGCTGGTCGACGGCAAGCGCTTCCCGATGACCCTGCACTTCGAGAAGGCCGGTAACGTCACCGTCGACGTCGCCGTGCAGAAGCAGGCGCCCGCCGAACAGCAAGGGCACGAACACGCCCACTGATCGCTGAGCCGCGCTCGCCATGAGCCTGCCGCGCAACAGTTCCGTCCGCAGCACCCGCCCTGATCGCAGGCGCGTCGGTGGCGGCTGGCTGAGCCTGTTCGCCATGTGGATGATCTTCATCGGCCCACTGGTTTCCCAGTCGATGCCGATGGAGCACCACGCCGGCATGTCCATGCCGATGGACATGTCGATGAGCATGCCCATGGCGCATGGTCACGACGAGCACCACGGCCACGGCAACGATGGCCAGCTCCATGTCATGTGGGAAAAGTGCGGTTACTGCAGCCTGCTGTTCAACTGCCCCGCCCTGCCCCAGACCCTCAGCCCGCTCACGGCGGGCAGCCAGGTTCCCCCTGTCCACCTTCCCGTCGCCACGCGCCAGGGTCATGCCCGGCAGGCTGTATTCCCCGGCGCGCGCAGCCGCGCGCCACCCCGTCCGATCGTCGCTTGAAGCACATTGCAAACGCCCGGAGCCAGGAGGCTCCGCGCCGACTCACGACTGATCGACTGGAATCATTATGTCCGGCTGTACCCCTGTTTTTGCCCTTTCCCTGCGTGGGACCATCGCCGCACTGTGCGGCTCGCTGCTGGCACCGCTGGCCTTCGCCGCCGACAGCAGCCACGAAGGCCACGAGCACGACCTGGCCGAGCTGAGCCCGACGGTGATCACCGCCATTGCCCCGAGCTCGCCGCTGACCGTGGTCACCAACCCCAAGGATCCACGCCAGCCCGTGCCGGCCAGCGACGGCGGCGACTACCTCAAGACCATCCCCGGCTTCGCGGTGATCCGCGCCGGCGGCACCAATGGTGATCCCGTGCTGCGCGGCATGTTCGGCTCGCGCCTGAACATCCTCACCAATGGCGGCACTATGCTCGGTGCCTGCCCAGGCCGCATGGACGCCCCGACCTCGTACATCTCGCCGGAAACCTACGACCGCCTCACCGTGATCAAGGGCCCGCAGAGCGTGATCTGGGGTCCTGGCGGCTCGGCCGGAACCATCCTCTTCGAACGTGAGCCGGAGAAGTTCGGCGAGCTTGGCAGCCGGGTCAACGCCAGCGTGCTGGCCGGCTCCAATGGCCGCTTCGACAAGGTGCTCGATGCCGCTGCCGGCAACAGCCTCGGCTACGTGCGCTTCGTCGGCAACCAGTCGCACTCCGATGACTTCAAGGACGGCAATGGCGACACCGTGCCGTCGCGCTGGGACAAGTGGAACGGCGACGTCACCCTCGGCTGGACCCCAGACGCCGACACCCTGCTCGAACTCACCGCCGGCAAGGGCGACGGCGAAGCCCGCTCCGCCGGACGCGGCATGGATGGCTCGCAGTTCAAGCGCGAAAGCCTGGGGCTGCGTTTCGAGAAGTCCAACCTCGGCGACGTGCTCGACAAGGTCGAGGCGCAGGTCTACTACAACTACGCCGATCATGTGATGGACAACTACACCCTGCGTACCCCGTCGGGCATCGGCATGATGGGCATGCCGATGGTCAGCAATGTCGACCGCCGCACGATGGGCGCACGGATCAAGGCCACCTGGCGCTGGGCCGACGTGGAACTGGTCAGCGGCATCGACGCGCAGACCAACGAACACCGCCAGCGCGGCGGCATGGGCGTCAATGCGCACAAGGGCCAGCCGTGGAGCAAGGACGCCGACTTCCACAACTACGGCGCCTTCGGCGAGCTGACCTGGCATGCGACCGGTGAGGACCGGCTGATCACCGGCGCGCGCCTGGACCGTGCCTCGGCCCGCGATTTTCGCAAGGACAGCGCCACCCAGGGCGACACCCGCGCCGACACCCTGCCCAGCGGCTTCGTGCGCTACGAGCACGACCTGGCAGCGCTCCCGGCCACCACCTACATCGGCCTTGGCCATGCCCAGCGCTTCCCGGACTACTGGGAGCTGTTCTCGCCCAAGCGACCCCCCGCCGGTGCGGTGAATGCCTTCGACGGCATCAAGCCGGAGAAGACCACCCAGCTCGACTTCGGCATCCAGTATCAGGACGAGCGCCTGGAAGCCTGGGCCTCGGGCTATGTCGGACAGATCCGCGACTACATCCTGTTCGACTACCAACGCAACAGGATGGGCTCGTTCACCTCCCAGGCGCAGAACATCGACGCCCGTATCATGGGTGGCGAACTGGGCGCAGCCTACAAGCTGACCGAGAACTGGAAGGCCGACGCCACTCTGGCCTATGCCTGGGGCAAGAACAGCAGCGACGGCAAGGCCCTGCCACAGATGCCGCCGCTGGAAAGTCGCCTGGGGCTGACCTACAGCCGCGACGTCTGGAGCGTCGGCGCGCTGTGGCGACTGGTCGCCGAGCAGAACCGCATCGCCCAGAACCAAGGCAACGTGGTCGGCAAGGACTATGACAAGAGCGCCGGCTTTGGCGTGTTCTCGCTCAATGGCGCCTACAAGGTGAACAACAACCTCAAGCTCAGCGCGGGCGTCGACAACCTGTTCGACAAGGCCTACGCCGAGCACCTGAACCTGGCCGGGAATGCCGGGTTCGGCTACCCGGCGAACAGCGTGCAGCCGGTGAACGAGCCAGGCAGGACCTTCTGGACCAAGGTCGACTTCAGCTTCTGACAACAACCAAAGGGCGCGGGCCTGACCGCGCCCGACTCAGGTCCACGGGGGCTCCCATGAGCAAACCAAATGTTTCCTTCTACAACCTGGCGTGGCGCTGGCACTTCTATGCCGGGCTGTTCGTCGCGCCGTTCATGATCCTGCTGGCGATCACCGGGATCATCTACCTGTTCAAGCCGCAGCTCGACCCGCTGCTGTACCGCGAGCTGATGGTGGTCGAGGCCGGCCACCACCGCCAGGACGCCGACAGCCTGCTGGCCAGTGTGCGCAAGGCTTACCCACAAGGCCACGTCGGCCAGTACCTGCCACCGCTGGACGCCGGGCGCAGCGCCCAGTTCGTGGTGCATGACGGCGGCCGGGAACTGAATGTCTTCGTCGATCCATACAGCGCCAAGGTGCTGGGCGAGCAGGACGGCAAGCAGAACCTGCAGGCCATCGCCCGCGCCCTGCATGGCGAGCTGATGATCGGCACGCTCGGTGACCGGCTGGTGGAGCTGGCCGCAGGCTGGGGCATCGTCCTGGTGGTGTCCGGCCTCTATCTCTGGTGGCCACGCGGACGAAACAGCGCAGGCGTATTGTGGCCACGCCTCGGCGCGCGCGGCCGGGTGCTGTGGCGCGACCTGCATGCGGTCAGCGGTTTCTGGGGCTCGGCGCTGCTGCTGTTGATGCTGCTCAGCGGCATGACCTGGACCGGCCTGTGGGGCAAGCAGTACGCCGACCTGTGGAACCGCTTCCCGGCGGCCATGTGGAACGACGTGCCGAAATCCGACAAACAGGCGCGTGACCTCAACAATGCCCATCGCCAGACCGTGCCCTGGGCCCTGGAGAACACACCGATGCCGGTGTCCGGCGCCCACGCCGAACATGCCGGGCACCACATGATGGACCAGGCCCCGGCCGCACCGCAGCTGAGCCTGCAGCAAGTCGAGGACATCGCCACCCTGCGCAAGGTCGAGCCAGGCTACAGCATCACCCCGCCGACCAACGCCGACGGCGTGTTCACCATCGCGGTGTTCGCCGACGACCCGCGCAACGACGCCACGCTGCATGTCGACCAGTACACCGGCCAGGTGCTGGCCGATGTGCGCTGGCAGGACTACAGCCCGGTCGCCCGTGCCACCGAGCTGGGGGTGATGCTGCATGAAGGCAAGCTGTTCGGGCCGCTGAACCAGTTCGTCATCCTGCTGGTGTGCCTGATGATCCTGCTGGGCTCGGTGAGCGGGCTGGTGATGTGGTGGAAGCGCAAGCCGGCCAGTGGACTGGGGGTACCGCCGCTGCGCCATGACCTGCCGCGCTGGAAGGCGGCGGTGGGGGTGATGCTGGTGCTGGGCGTGGCGTTTCCGCTGGTGGGGTTGTCGATGGTGGTGATGTGGGGGGTGGATAGCCTGGTGGTAAGGCGCAAGGCCATGGCGCGGGCCTGAGCTTGCCGGGGGCGCTTTGCGCCCCAGGATGTGTGACCCATCCGTTGACCGCCGTCATGTCGAGCATCGCCCTGTACCGCCAAGATCGTGCCGATCTGCCGCACCCGCGATCGGAACGCGACGTGATAGCCTACTTGGCTTTCGCTCACAAAAAGACTGACCCTCAATGGAATGCAGCCTATGACCCGGACCTCCCAGACACCCTCCGAAGAGCAGCACCTGCAACGCAACCTGACCAACCGGCACATCCAGCTCATCGCCATTGGCGGCGCCATCGGCACCGGCCTGTTCATGGGCTCGGGCAAGACCATCAGCCTGGCCGGCCCATCGATCATCTTCGTCTACATGATCATCGGCTTCATGCTGTTCTTCGTCATGCGCGCCATGGGCGAGCTGCTGCTGTCGAACCTCAACTACAAGTCGTTCATCGACTTTTCCGCCGACCTGCTCGGCCCCTGGGCCGGCTACTTCACTGGCTGGACCTACTGGTTCTGCTGGGTGATCACCGGCATCGCCGATGTGGTGGCGATCGCCGCCTATACCCAGTTCTGGTTCCCCGAACTGCCGCAGTGGATACCCGCGCTGACCTGCGTGGCCGTGCTGCTGTCGCTGAACCTGGTGACGGTTAAGCTGTTCGGCGAGATGGAGTTCTGGTTCGCCCTGATCAAGATCATCGCCATCATGGGCCTGGTCGCCACCGGCCTGTACATGGTGGTCACCGGCTTCCAGTCGCCGAGCGGGCACACCGCGACCCTGACCAACCTGTGGAATGACGGCGGCATGTTCCCCAACGGCATGCTGGGCTTCTTCGCCGGGTTCCAGATCGCTGTGTTCGCCTTCGTCGGTATCGAGCTGGTGGGTACCACCGCCGCCGAAGCGAAGAACCCCGAACGCACCCTGCCGCGGGCGATCAACTCGATCCCGATCCGGATCATCGTGTTCTATGTACTGGCACTGATCGCAATCATGGCCGTCACCCCGTGGCGCGACGTGGTCCCGGGCAAGAGCCCGTTCGTCGAGCTGTTCGTGCTGGCCGGCCTGCCGGCGGCGGCGAGCATCATCAACTTCGTGGTGTTGACCTCGGCGGCCTCGTCGGCCAACAGCGGCGTGTTCTCCACCAGCCGCATGCTGTTCGGCCTGGCCCAGGAGGGCGATGCGCCCAAGGCATTCGAACGGCTGTCGCGCCGCTCGGTGCCGGCCAATGGCCTGTACTTCTCCTGCACCTGCCTGCTGCTGGGCGCGGTGCTGATCTACCTGGTACCCAATGTGATCGAAGCTTTCACCCTGGTGACGACGGTGTCGGCAGTGCTGTTCATGTTCGTCTGGACGCTGATCCTGCTGTCGTACCTGAGCTACCGCCGACAGCGCGCCGCGCTGCATGAACAGTCCACCTACAAGATGCCCGGCGGGCGCTTCATGTGCTACGTATGCCTGGTGTTCTTCGCCGGCATCCTGGTGCTACTGAGCCTGGAAGCCGACACCCGCTCGGCGCTGGTGGTCACGCCGATCTGGTTCCTGATCCTGGCGGTGACCTATCAGTTCGTGCGCAGCAAGCGACAGCCACGCAATAGCGTGCGAGGCGCGTCCGACAACTGATTCTCGCCCCATCGCGGGGCAAGTCCGCTCCCACGCAAGCCTGCCTCTGTATTGGTCAGGTTTGCATGGGAGCGGACTTGCCCCGCGATGCCTTTCAGGCCCTGAACTGCCCCAGGCTCGAGCGCAACTGCGCGGCCAGGTCGTCCAGCACCTTGCTGCTGGCCGTGGTCTGCATCACCACTTCGGCCGAACGCTCGGCCTGGGCATGAATCGTCTCCACCCGTCCACGCACCGCCTGCGCACCATTGGCCTGCTGCTCGGCCGCCCGGGTCGCCAGGCCAATGGCCGCATGCACCTGCTCCACCGCCGCCTGCACCGACTGCTGGCGCCGCTCGTTGTCACGCAGCACCAGCAAGCCTTCGCTGGCCTGGCGCCCAGCCTGGCTGATGGTCGCCACCGCCTCCTTGGCACCCTGCTGCAGGGCGGTGATGTGTGACTGGATATCCCCGGTCGAGCTCTGGGTCTTGCTCGCCAAGGCGCGCACCTCATCGGCCACCACGGCGAATCCACGCCCGGTCTCACCGGCCCGCGCCGCCTCGATGGCTGCATTGAGCGCCAGCAGGTTGGTCTGCTCGGCAATGCCATGGATCACCGTCAACACCACCTCGATCTGCTCGCTCTGCTTGGCCAGGCGTTCGATCACCTGCGAGCCGGTCTGCACCTCGCCGGCCAGGTTCTCGATCAGCCGCGCCAGCTGGGTGGAAGCACGGCTGTTCTCGTCGGTGGCCTGGCGGATGTCCACCACCTGCTGCAAGGCAGCCTGCATCGCGTGACTCTCGGCCTGGGCCTCATCGGCCATGCTCGACAGGTCGCGCAGGCTGGCCGCCACCTCGTCGCGCTGCAGCGCGGCCGCGGCATCGGCACCGGCATTGCGCTGGGCCATGCTGCCGATCTCCAGGCCGGTACGCTGGGCCACCTCGCCCGCCTCGCGCACGATGGGCTGCAGCTTGTCGACGAAACGGTTGACGGCCGATGCCATGTCACCGATTTCGTCGCGACTGTCGAGCGTCACACGCTTGGTCAGGTCGCCCTCGCCCGCCGCCAGGTCATCGAGCGCCGCGATCAGCAGGCGCAGCTTGCTCACCACCCGCCGCCCAAGCACCACGGCAACGACCAGCAGCACCCCCAGCCCCACCAGTACCAACCCCAGGCCGATGCGCCAGCGCAGCTCGCCGGCAGCATCACGGACAGTCTGCGCGGTATTGGCCTGCATCGCCGTGGCGCTGTGCTGGGCGGTCTCCAGGCGCGCGCGCAAGGCCTTGCCGCTGTCGGCCGCGGCCGCCACCAGGCTGTCGCCGACCAACTGCTCGCCGCTGGCGATCAAGGCATTGAAGCGTTGGTCGAGTGCCTGCAGCTCCTTGTCGACACCTGCGGTGGACACCCCCATCAACACCTTGCCGATCTCGGCGCCATTGGGATTGATCGACGCCTCGATGAAGTACACCGACGGATCCTTGCGCGCCGCATCCAGCACCTTGTCCAGCGTTCGCTCGCCCTGCCCCTTGTCGATCAGGGCCTGGTTGATCGGGTTCTGCCGGTTGAGGTAGCGCGTCAGATGCTGGCCCTGGGCATCGTCATAGATCACGAACAGCACGTTGGGGTTGCGCTGGGCACGGCGCGCAAAGTCCGAAAGCATCGGCGCGTCGTTGTCCCAGATCGCTCTCGGCGCCACCGAGGCCAGCAGCTCGGCCATGTCGTTGGCCGAATCCTTGAGGTTCTGCTCGAGGGTCGCGCGCAACTGCTGCTGCTCATCGTGCAGGCGACTGGAAAGACCGGCACTCAAACGCTGGCGAGTACTGGCGGAAAGGTTTTCAAGCCCGCTGCGAACGTCCTGGCCGGCCTGCCCCAGCTCAGAGGCCAGTTGGCGACTGTCATCGCCCAGGCGCGCCCCAAGGTCGGCCTCCAGGGCGGTGACCGTGCTCCGCGTCAGTGCAACGGCGACCAGCACCTGCACCAGAAGAGCGATACCAAGCGCAACAAACACAGGCCGCAAGAGGCGGCTTCGTAACAGTGAAAGGATGGCGGACACGTTGTAACCCTCGTGTTTCGGGTGCCATTACTCTGATGGCATCTACAGAAACTTCTTACAGCAAGGGTTATGCCTGAGACAGCAGGTATAAACGCCAAAGGGCAGAGAGGATAAAGGCATTTATGCGCGGCGCATGCGCGAGAACGGGCAGCGCACATGAAAACGCCGCGCCTCCTTGCGGGGGCGCGGCGTCGAATCAACTACCGAGGCAGCCGATCAGGCGAACGGGTGACGTAGCACGATGGTCTCGTTGCGGTCCGGGCCGGTCGAAATGATGTCGATCGGCGCGCCGATCAGTTGCTCGATGCGAGTGATGTAGGCACGCGCATTGGCCGGCAGTTCTTCCAGGGTCTTGGCGCCCAGGGTCGACTCGCTCCAGCCTGGCAGCTCTTCGTACACCGGCTGCAGGCCGATGTAGCTGTCGGCATCGGTCGGTGCTTCGATGACCGCACCGTGCTCGTCCTTGTAGCCAACGCAGATGTTGATGGTTTCCAGGCCGTCCAGCACGTCCAGCTTGGTCAGGCAGATGCCCGAGATGCTGTTGACGTCGATGGCGCGACGCAGGATCACGGCATCGAACCAGCCGCAACGGCGGGCACGACCGGTGGTCGAGCCGAACTCGTGGCCACGCTTGGCCAAGGTGGCGCCGGTCTCGTCGAACAGTTCGGTCGGGAACGGACCGGAACCGACACGGGTGGTGTAGGCCTTGGTGATGCCGAGGATGTAGTCCAGGTACATCGGGCCAACGCCGGAACCGGTGGAGATGCCGCCGGCGGTGGTGTTGGAGCTGGTGACGTACGGGTAGGTACCGTGGTCGATGTCCAGCAGCGAGCCCTGGGCGCCTTCGAACATGATGTCCTTGCCGGCGCGACGCAGGTTGTGCAGCTCGGCGGTGACGTCGAGCATCATCGGCTTGAGTTGCTCGGCGTAAGCCATGCACTCGTCCAGGGTCTGCTGGAAGTCGATGGCCGGCTCTTTGTAGTAATTGACCAGCTGGAAGTTGTGGTAGTCCAGCAGCTCGCCGAGCTTGGCGGCGAAGCGCTCGCGGTGGAACAGGTCACCGACGCGCAGGCCGCGACGCGCGACCTTGTCTTCGTAAGCTGGGCCGATACCGCGGCCGGTAGTGCCGATCTTGGCTTCGCCACGGGCTTTTTCACGCGCCTGGTCCAGCGCAACGTGGTACGACAGGATCAGCGGAGCCGCCGGGCTGATACGCAGGCGCTCGCGCACCGGTACGCCCTTCTCTTCCAGCTTGGTGATTTCACGCATCAGCGCATCCGGGGCAACGACCACGCCGTTGCCGATCAGGCACTGCACGCCTTCACGCAGGATACCGGACGGAATCAGGTGCAGAACGGTCTTCTCACCGTTGATCACCAGGGTGTGACCCGCGTTGTGGCCACCTTGGTAGCGCACGACGGCGGCAGCATGTTCGGTCAGCAGATCGACGATCTTGCCTTTGCCCTCATCACCCCACTGGGTGCCCAGGACGACGACATTCTTACCCATTACATTTGTCCTCATTCACGCAAACTTGGTGCCGGCCCACTGCCGGCGAAGAATCTCAATGGGTCAGCGGCAGAACCTGCCAGCGCCCGTCTTGCTGAATCAATTGCCGATCACAATCCGCCTCGAGAGCAGCACTCAGCGGTTGGCCAGGCAAAGCCTGGACCACGCGCTGGCCCTCGTTGCGCAACTGGCAGACTTGCTGCCAGAGGGCCGCATCGCTGCTGTCGGGCATCCAGATGCCGCCGGCAGGCAATACGACCTCCGCTCGCCCCAGTGTGACCAGGGTCTTCAAATCCGTGGAGAATCCAGTGGCCGGGCGTGCCCGGCCGAAATCGGCGCCGATGTCATCGTAGCGTCCGCCCTGGGCGATCGATTGACCGACGCCAGGCACGAACACGGCGAACACCACCCCCGTGTGATAGTGGTAGCCACGCAGCTCGCCGAGGTCGAAGTACAGCGGCAGGTCCGGGTAGCGCGCGGCCAGGCGATCGGCGATCGCCAACAGGTCGTCCAGCGCCGCCAGCACGCTGGCCGGAGCACGTCCCAGGCGCACGCGGGCCTCGGCCAGCACTTCACGGCCACCACACAGCTCGCACAGGGCACGCAGCATGTTGCCCAGATCCTTCGGCAGGTCGGCGGTCAGCGCCTGCACTTCGTCGATGGCCTTGCGCTGCAAGGCATCGAACAGCTGCTGCTCGACCGCCCCGGACAGGTTGGCGGCACGGGCCAGGCCACGATAGATGCCGACATGACCTAGGTCCATGTGTACATCGGCCACGTCAGTCAGTTGCAGCGTGGCGAGCATCAGGCTGATGACTTCGACATCGCTGGTCGGGCTGGCATCGCCGTACAGCTCGGCGCCCAGCTGGATCGGGCTGCGCGAAGTGGACAGGGCACGCGGCTGGGCATGCAGCACACTGCCGGCGTAGCACAGGCGGCTCGGGCCTTCACGACGCAGGGTGTGCGCGTCGATGCGCGCGACCTGCGGGGTGAAGTCGGCACGGAAGCCCATCAGGCGGCCAGACTGCGGGTCGACCACCTTGAAGGTACGCTGGTCCAGGTCCTGGCCGGCGCCGGTGAGCAGCGACTCCAGGTACTCGATATGCGGGGTGACGACCAGTTCGTAACCCCAACTCTGGAACAGGTCCAACACCTGACGCCGCGCGATCTCGATGCGCGCCGCCTCAGGTGGCAGTACTTCCTCGATGCCATCTGGCAGCAGCCAGCGGTCTACCGTTGCCATTACGCCATTTCCCCTCTGGTCCGGGCGGCCTGCCAATCCGGCGAGCCGTGAGTAAAGCAGGCATTGGCGCACAATAGCGGGCAGCACTGATCCCAGCGCAACCACCGTACCCAATACCCTCGAATTGCCATGCGCGCCGGCCAGACCGTCAACTTGCCGCTGAGCGATCGACCTTGCAGACGCAAAAAAGCCGGGAATTTCCCGGCTGACTCATCATACACCCCTTTTCATTCAGGATGCACCCCGCCCGGCATTTTAGCTGCCGGGCGGGGCGTATCCGTCATGAGAGCGCCCTCAGGGCTTGCTCTTGTCCAGGAAACGGAAGAACTCGTTCTTCGGATCCAGGACCAGCACGTCGCTCTTGCTGGAGAAGCTTTCGCGGTAGGCTCGCAGGCTACGGTAGAACGCATAGAAATCAGCGTCCTGAGTGTAGGCCTTGGAGTAGATGGCGGCCGCCTGGGCATCACCATCACCACGGGTCTCCTCGGCTTCACGATAAGCCTCGGCCAGCAGTACGCGGCGCTGACGGTCGGCGTCGGCGCGAATACCTTCGGCCAGCTCGTTACCCTTGGCACGGTGCTCGCGCGCTTCGCGCTCACGCTCGGTGCTCATGCGGTCGAACACGCTGCGGTTGACTTCCTTGGGCAAGTCGATGGCCTTGACGCGCACGTCGACCACCTCGATGCCCAGCTCCTTGCTGGCCATGCGGTTCAGCGAAGCGGTGATGTCGGCCATCAGCGCGTCACGCTCACCGGAAACCACTTCATGCAGGGTGCGCTTACCGAACTGGTCACGCAGACCGCTTTCCAGACGACGCGACAGACGCTCGTCGGCGATCTGCTTCATGCCCGAAGTCGCGGTGTAGAAGCGCTCGGCATCCTTCACCCGCCACTTGGCATAGGCATCGACCATCACCGCCTTCTTCTCCAGCGTCAGGAAACGCTGGGTCGGAGCGTCGAGGGTCATCAGCCGGGCATCGAACTTGCGCACCTGGTTGACGTACGGCACCTTCACATGCAGGCCAGGCTGGACATCGGCCTTGACCACGCGACCGAACTGCAGCAATACCGCACGTTCGGTCTGCGAAACGATGTAGAAGCAGTTCCAGGCGACAATCGCCAGCACCACGGCGCCGATCAGGGCGAACAGCGATTTATTGCTCATCAGCGGCTCTCCCTGGAACGCAGCGGCGGTTGTGGTTGCAGGTCCTGGGTGCGCGAAGCGGCGTCATTGACCGACGGCGAAACGCTGCTGACCGGGGCTGCAGTCGTGTTGCGGCTGCCTTCGACCATCTTGTCCAGCGGCAGGTAGAGCAGGTTGTTCTGCCCATCCTTGGCGGTCACCAGGACCTTGCTGGTATTGCTGTACACCTCTTGCATGGTATCCAGGTACAGACGCTGACGCGTGACCTCGGGTGCCTTGCGATACTCGGCGACCAGCTTGGTGAAGCGGTCGGCCTCACCCTTGGCGCGGGCGATGACTTCATCGCGGTAGCCGTTGGCGTCCTCGATGATGCGCTGCGCCTGGCCACGGGCTTCCGGCACCACGCCATTGGCGTAGGACTCGGCCTGGTTGCGCGCACGCTGCTCGTCTTCACGGGCGCGGATCACGTCATCGAAGGCTTCCTGCACTTCACGCGGGGCTGCCGCGCTCTGCACGTTGACCTGGGTGACCGTGATACCGGTGCGATAGTTGTCGAGGAAACGCTGCAGACGCTCGCGGATATCCACGGCCATCTGCTCACGGCCTTCGGTCAGCACCTGGTCCATCGAAGTGGAGCCCACCACGTGGCGCAGGGCGCTGTCGGTGGCATGTTGCAGGCTGACTTCCGGCTGGTCGACGTTGAGCACGAAGTCCTGCAGGTTGCTGATGCGGTATTGCACGGTCAGTGGCACCTCGACGATGTTCTCGTCCTCGGTGAGCATCTGCCCCTGCTTGGTGTAGGCCCGCTCGCGGGTCACGTTTTCCATGTACTTGCGGTCGATCGGCGGGAAATAGATATTCAGGCCGGGACCCACGGTCTCGTAGTACTTGCCGAAGCGCAGCACCACGGCCTGCTCCTGCTCGTCGACCACGTAGACGGCGTTGTACAGCCAGATCGCCGCCAGCGCCGCCAGGCCAATGCCCAGCAAGCCGAAGCCGCCACCCTTGCCGATGTTGCGGTCACCGCCGCCACCGCCACGTTTCTTGCCACTGCCGAACATGCCGTTCAGGCTGTCCTGCAGCTTGCGGAAGGCCTCGTCGAGATCCGGTGGACCTTTCTTGTCGCCACCGCCGCCGCCGCCACCGCGACGACCACCCCAGGGATCCTGGTTGTTCGAGTTGCCACCCGGCTCGTTCCAAGCCATAGCGCTCTCCATCTGATAAAGCAAAGACGCGCCCACGGCGCGCCGTCCAATGCTACAGAATGCCTGTCACTGCTGCCCGGCGACCTCGACGAGCATTTATTGCAAAGTGTGTTGCTCGACAAACACTTGCGGCTCCATGCCTTCGCGACTGACCAGGCGATTCAGCTCGACCCTGGGCAGGCGTACGCTCAACAGGCTGCGCCCTTCCTCGTCGTGTTCTTCATGCCGCACGGCCCCCAGGGCGAAGAATTGCGCGCGCAGGCGGGCAAATCGCTGCTCCAGGCACAGGGTGCCGACATACAGGTCATCCCCCAGCAATTCGGCAATCGCCTGGCCGATCAACTCCAGGCCCCGCCCATCGCGTGCCGAGACCCAGACCCGCTGCGGCTTGCCATCGGCATCGCGCTGGATCTGCGGCTCGACATCCTCGAGCAGGTCGAGTTTGTTATAGACCTCGAGGATCGGCAAGCTTTCGGCACCGATCTCTCCCAGCACCGCCAGCACCTGCTCGATCTGTTCCATGCGCTCGGGCTCATGGGCGTCGATCACGTGCAGCAACAGATCGGAGTTGCTCGACTCCTCGAGCGTAGCCCGAAATGCCTCGACCAGCTTGTGCGGCAGGTGGCGAATGAAGCCCACGGTGTCGGCCAGCACGATCGGCCCCAGGTCGGCCAGTTCAAGCCGGCGCAGGGTCGGGTCGAGCGTGGCGAACAGCTGGTCCGCGGCATACACCTCGGACTCGGTCAGGGCGTTGAACAGGGTCGACTTGCCGGCGTTGGTGTAGCCCACCAGCGATACCGAAGGGATGTCCGCGCGCTTGCGCCCGCGACGGGCCTGTTCGCGCTGGCTGCGTACCTTCTCAAGGCGCGCCTTGATCTGACGCAGGCGCACCCGCAGCAG
Source organism: Pantoea sp. Cy-639 (assembly GCF_011752525.1). Taxonomy (GTDB): domain Bacteria; phylum Pseudomonadota; class Gammaproteobacteria; order Pseudomonadales; family Pseudomonadaceae; genus Aquipseudomonas. The sequence continues at coordinate 82,227 of NZ_VWXI01000016.1, forward strand.
ACGACGGTCGGTTTCCAGCTGGGTCTCGCCCGGACCGCGCAGGCCGATACCACCTTTCTGTCGCTCCAGGTGGGTCCAGCCGCGCACCAGCCGCGTGCTCATGTGCTCGAGCTGGGCCAGTTCGACCTGCAGCTTGCCTTCATGGGTACGCGCCCGTTGGGCGAAGATATCGAGGATCAGCCCGGTGCGATCCAGCACGCGACACTCGAAGACGCGCTCGAGGTTGCGTTCCTGGCTGGGCGTGAGGGTGTGATTGAAAATCACCAGGTCAGCTTCGGCAGACCGGACCAGATCGCGCAATTCCTCGACCTTGCCGCTGCCGATCAGAAACTTGGCGGTAGGCTGATGCCGCGCCACTGTGACCAGCGAAACGATATCGGCTCCGGCCGACAGCGCCAGCTCCTGAAACTCCTGCGGGTCTTCGCGCGCCTCAGGGTTCTGACCTTCCAAGTGAACGAGCAGCGCTCGCTCACCACCACCGTGGCGCTCAAAGAACAATGCAGGCTCCTACTTTACTCAAGCGTTGCCTGGCTCGCTGTCGCCGTGTTCGGAATCGGACGGGCTAGGCAGACGGACCGGACGGGCAGGTACGACAGTCGAGATAGCGTGCTTGTAGACCATCTGGCTGACGGTGTTCTTCAGCAGCACGACGAACTGGTCGAAGGATTCGATCTGCCCCTGCAGCTTGATCCCGTTGACCAGATAGATCGAAACCGGGACTTTCTCTTTTCTCAAGGTGTTCAAGTAAGGGTCTTGTAGCGAATGCCCTTTTGACATATGCCGCACTCCTGTAAGGATCAATAGTAGAAATCAAGAAATTCAGTAATTCATGCCGCCTTTCGCAAGAATAGACGGCAATAGGCAGGGACTCAGCTCAATATGGAGACGGTCCCCAGGTATTTCAAGGTGCGGGACAGATTGTCGCAGGCCAGGCTATCCAGCCAGTGCACGTCATGCCAACCGCGCAGCCAGGTGAATTGCCGCTTGGCCAGTTGACGCGTGGCGATGATACCGCGTTCACGCATCTCATTCTCACTCAGCAAGCCATCGAGATGATCCCAGACCTGCCGATATCCCACTGCCCGTATAGACGGCAGTCCTGCGTGCAAGTCACTTCTGGCTCGCAGCGATCGGACCTCGTCGACGAAGCCCTGTTCCAGCATCTGCGAAAATCGTAGCGCAATTCGCTCATGCAAAATGTGACGATCTGTAGGCGCTATCGCCAGGCTGGCGACAGTATAGGGCAAATGCCCGTTCTCGCCTGCGTCTGCGCCGCGACTTTCAGCGAATTGACGCTGGCGGTGGGCGGTCATGCTCTCACCACTGACTCGGTACACTTCAAGCGCACGAATCAGTCGTTGCGGGTCATTCGGATGGATGCGCAGCGCCGACTCCGGGTCGACCTCGGCCAACTGCCGATGCAGTTCCGCCAGGCCGAGCTCGGCGGCTTGCGCCTCGAGCTCGGCGCGCACGGTCGCATCGGCCGGCGGCATGTCCGCCAGCCCCTCGATCAGGGCCTTGTAATAAAGCATGGTGCCGCCAACCAGCAACGGGATGTTGCCCCGCGCAGTGATCTCGGCCATGGCGGCTAGCGCGTCGCTGCAGAATTGCTTGGCCGAATAGCTCTCGGCCGGATCGAGAATATCGATCAGGCGATGCGGATGGGCCGCCAGGATCTCTTTCGACGGTTTGGCGGTGCCGATGTCCATACCGCGATAAACCAATGCCGAATCGACGCTGATCAGCTCGCAAGGCAGCACCTTGGTCAGCTCGATGGCCAGGTCGGTCTTGCCGGCCGCAGTCGGGCCCATGAGGAATATCGCCGGGGGTTTGCCACTCATTTCATCGCCCCCGCAGGAACAGCTTGTCGAGGTCGTCCAGGCCCATCTGGGTCCAGGTCGGACGGCCATGGTTGCACTGGCCGCTACGCTCGGTGTTCTCCATGTCGCGCAGCAGCGCGTTCATTTCCGGGATGGCCAGGCGCCGGTTGGCGCGCACAGCGCCGTGGCAGGCCATGGTACCGAGCAGTTCGTTCAGGTGCGCCTGGATCCGGTCGCTGGTGCCGTACTCCATCAGGTCGGCGAGCACATCCTGCACCAGGCGGTTGGCCTCGGCCTGCTTGAGCAGCGCCGGAATCTGGCGGATCGCCAGGGTTTCCGGCCCCAGGCGCTGCAGCTCGAAGCCCAGGCGCTGGAACCACTGGGCGTGCTCCTCGGCACAGTCCGCCTCGCGCTGGCTCAGCGCCAGCGACTCGGGCACCAGCAGCGGCTGGCCGCTCAGGCCCTCGCTGGCCATCGCCACCTTGAGCCGCTCGTACATGATCCGTTCATGGGCGGCGTGCATATCCACCAACACCAGGCCTGCCGCGTTCTCGGCGAGGATGTAGATGCCCTTGAGCTGGGCCAGGGCATAGCCCAGTGGCGGGATGTCGCCCTGGCTCTCCGGCAGGGCACTCGGCGCCGCCGCGGTGTTGTCCAGCGGCGCATAGAACTCGCGATAGGCCGCCTGGGCCTCGCCGGTGTTCAGCGGCTGCGACGGCCGCGGCGTGTATTGGTACTGGTAGCCTGCGCCCGAGCCATTCGAGGAAAACGCCCCGCGTTGCTCGCCCTGGGGCTGTTCGAGCACTGGCGATGCCAGGCGCATCTCCCCCTGGGGACCGAATTCACCGACCTGCAACCCGCTCGGACGAACCATCTCGGCCGCCGCAGCTGGCGCGGGAAGCTGGTCTTCCGGGCGCACGTCGGCAAGGGCGCGGTGCAGAGTGCCATAGAGGAAGTCATGGACCATGCGCCCTTCACGAAAGCGCACCTCGTGCTTGGTCGGGTGCACGTTGACGTCGACACCGGTCGGGTCGAGTTCGAGGAACAGCACGAAGGTCGGGTGACGACCATTGAACAGCACATCGCGGTAGGCTTGGCGCACGGCGTGGGCGACCAGCTTGTCGCGCACCGCGCGGCCGTTGACGAAGAAGTACTGCAGGTCGGCCTGGCTGCGGGAGAAAGTCGGCAATCCGACCCAGCCCCACAACCGCAGACCATTGCGCTCGACGTCGATCGGCAGTGCCTGCTCGAGGAACCCCGGGCCACAGATCGTGCCGACACGCCGCGCCCGCGCCATCTCGTCAGCCGCCTCGTGCAGGCTGAAGATGGTCTTGCCGTTGTGGCGCAAGTGAAAGCCAACGTCGAAACGCGCCAGCGCCAGGCGCCGGATCACTTCCTGCAGGTGGTCGAATTCGGTCTTCTCGGCCTTGAGGAACTTGCGTCGGGCCGGTGTGTTGAAGAACAGGTCACGCACCTCGACCGAGGTCCCGACCGGATGCGCTGCGGGCTGCACCCGTGGAAGCATGTCGCGGCCCTCGGTCTCCACCTGCCAGGCTTCGCTGGCATCGGCAGTACGCGAGGTCAGGGTGAGCCGGGCCACCGAGCTGATCGAGGCCAGGGCCTCTCCGCGAAAGCCCAGGCTGAGCACGCCCTCGAGGTCTTCCAGTTCACGAATCTTGCTGGTGGCGTGACGCGCCAGGGCCAGCGGCAGGTCGTCGGGGGCGATACCGCTACCGTTGTCGCGTACCCGCAACAGCTTCACGCCACCCTGCTCGACTTCGACCTCGATACGCCGGGCCCCGGAGTCCAGGCTGTTCTCCAGCAGTTCCTTGGCCACCGAAGCCGGGCGCTCGACCACCTCGCCGGCGGCGATCTGGTTGGCCAGGCGCGGGCTGAGCAGTTGGATGCGCGAACCACCACTCATTGCTGGGACGCCAGGGCGGTGGTCGGGATATCGAGGTGCTGGCCGACCTTCAGCTCATCGGTCTTCAGGTTGTTGCTGTTGCGCAGGCTGGCGACGCTGACCTGGTAACGCACGGCGATCATCGCCAGCGTCTCGCCCGGGCGCACGGTGTGTTCACGCGGGCCCTGGGCGATCTTGCCGCTGTCACGCAGCCAGGCGATGTAGGTGCCCGGCGGCGGGTTCTGCTGGAAGAACTGGCGCACGCCGCTGTGGATCGAACGGGCCAGGGCCTGCTGGTGGCTCCTGGTGGCCAGCTTGGCGGCCTCGTTGGCGTTGGAGATGAACCCGGTTTCCACCAGGATCGACGGGATGTCCGGCGACTTCAGCACCATGAACCCGGCCTGCTCCACACGCTGCTTGTGCAACGGCGTGACCCGGCCCATGTTGCCCAGCACCTTCTGCCCGACGTTGAGGCTGGAGCTGAGGGTGGCGGTCATCGACAGATCGAGCAGCACACCGGCGAGCATGCGGTCCTTGTCGTCGAGGCTGACGTTGCCGGCACCACCGATCAGGTCGGAGCGGTTCTCCGTATCGGCCAGCCAGCGCGCGGTCTCGGATGTCGCACCACGGTCGGACAGGGCGAACACCGAGGCGCCAAAGGCGGCCTTGGACGGCGCGGCATCGGCGTGGATCGAGACGAACAGGTCGGCGCCTTTCTTGCGAGCGATCTCGGTACGCTTGCGCAGCGGGATGAAATAGTCGCCGGTACGGGTCAGCTCGGCGCGATACCCCTTCTCGGTATTGATCTGGCGCTGCAGCTCCCTGGCGATTTCCAGCACGATGTCTTTCTCGTGCTGGCCGCGCGACCCAGAAGCACCTGGGTCCTCGCCGCCGTGACCGGCGTCGATGGCGATCACGATGTCACGTTTGCCGGCTGGCGCCGGAGGCAGCTTGATGGCTGGCTGCGCTGGCGTCACCGGCACCGCCGGGGTAGTGGCCGGCGGCTGTGGCGTCGGGGGCGGGGTCGGGTTGCTGGCGGCGATGGCGTCGGCTTCCTGGTCGTACAGATCGACCACCAGGCGATTGCCGTACTGGGCATTCGGCGCCAGGGTGAAGCTCTTCGGCGAGACGGCCTTCTTCAGGTCGATCACCACGCGCAGGTCAGTGGGGGTACGCTGTGCCGAACGCACGCTGGTGATCGGCGTGTTCGAGGTGGAGACGTTCAACGGCGCACCGAGGGTGGCGCCGTTGATGTCAATCACCAGGCGATCGGGCGCGGTCAGGGTGAAGACGCTGTGCTGCACAGGCCCGGACAGGTCGAAGACCAGCCGCGTGTTGTCCGGAGCGCGCCACAGACGCATGCTCTTGACTTGAGTGACGGCCAGAGCGTCAACGGCCACCGCGGTCAGCAGCAGCCCAACGACGGCGACCAGTGCGCGTATGCGCATACCTTTCCCCACTTACTGTTTGAATTCTTCGGCCAGAACGGCACACCAGGATTCGCCGCGTGCCCCCTGCGGCGACAGGTTCAGCGAGCGTCCGCCCGCGTGCGGGCTTATGGTAATGGTCAGGTCGGGCTTTGGCAAAACGCCCGCGCCTTTATCGGGCCACTCGAACAGGCAGAGGGGATCGCCCTCGAAGTAGTCGCGAATGCCCATGAACTCCAGCTCCTCCGGGTCGACCAAACGATAAAGGTCGAAGTGAAAAGCGCGGATTTCGCCGATTTCATAGGGTTCCACGACGGTAAATGTCGGACTTTTCACCGCCCCTTCATGTCCCAGGCCACGGATCAGGCCACGGGACAGGGTGGTCTTGCCGGCGCCCAGGTCGCCTTCGAGAAAGATCACGCCATGACCTTTGGTCACTTCGGCCAGCTTCGCGCCAAAGGCGACGGTGGCTGGCTCGTCGGCCAGAAACAGGGTTATGCCTGACACGCTGAATGCTCCTCCAACAATTCTCTAATGACCGGGACCAGATCGCTGGCCGCCAGACCTCTGCCTTTTATTCCCAGACGCTCGCCCGCGCAGGCATGCAGCCATACCCCCAGGCAGGCCGCCTGCCACGCCTCCAGCCCCTGGGCCAGCAAGGCCGCCAGCACGCCGCTGAGCACATCGCCCAGGCCCGCCCCGGCCATGGCCGGGTGGCCACGCTCACACAGCGCCAGTTGCCCGCCAGGGCCGGCCACCAGAGTGCCGGCCCCCTTGAGCACGCAAACACTGGCATGGCGACGTGCCAATTTACGCGCCGCGCCAGGCCGGTCGGCCTGCACGGCCTCGGTGGATATGCCCAGCAGGCGCGCAGCCTCACCGGGATGCGGGGTGAGGATGCTGCCGCTGGGCAAGGCCAATGGCGTGCGCGCCAGCAGGTTGAGTGCATCGGCATCCCACACCTGTGGCACGTGCGTATTGGCCACCGCCGACAGCAAGCTGCATCCCCAGGCTGCCTGACCCAGGCCGGGGCCGACCACCAGCACCGAGGCGCGTTCGAGCGGCCCCATGAGCTGGTTGGCCGAGCTCACACCCAGCCACATCACCTCGGGCAGGCGGGCCAGCCCGGCGCTGACATGCTCGGGGCGGGTCGCCACGCTGACCAGGCCGGCACCGCAGCGCAGCGCCGCCTCGCCACCGAGCAGCACCGCGCCACCGGTTCCCAGGTCACCACCGACCACCAGCACATGGCCGAAGTCCCCCTTGTGGGCATTCTCCGGGCGTGATGGCAGGCTTGCCAGGGTGAGGCTGCTGAGGGTTTGCGGGGCGCTATGAGGGTGTTTGGTCTGAGGCATGGGGTCAAAGGCTCCGATGTCTGGCAGAATTATACGCACCTCTGCCTGTAATGCCTTGTCCATCCATGCCCGCCAATCTTCCAGACACCGCCGCCCTGGCCCAATCCATCAAGGAATGGGGCCATGAACTTGGTTTTGCCCATGTCGGCATTGCCGGCATCGACCTGGGCGAGCACGAGCAGCACCTGCAGCGCTGGCTCGCGGCCGGCTACAACGGCGAGATGGAATACATGGGTGAGCATGGCCACAGGCGCTCGCGTCCTGCCGAGCTGATCCCCGGAACGATACGGGTGATTTCGCTGCGCATGGACTACTTGCCCGGCGACACGCAGATGGCCAAGCGTCTGGCCGAACCGGAAAAGGCCTATATCGCCCGGTATGCCTTGGGTCGCGACTACCACAAGCTGGTGCGCAAGCGCGTGCAGCACTTTGCCGACCGGATCCAGGCCGCCATCGGGCCGTTCGGCTACCGCGCCTTCGTCGATAGCGCCCCGGTACTGGAAAAGGCCCTGGCACAGGAGGCGGGGCTTGGCTGGATCGGCAAGAACACGCTGCTGCTGAACCGCAAGGCTGGCAGCTATTTCTTCCTCGCCGAGCTGTTCGTCGACCTGCCGCTGCCGATCGATGGCGTGCAGGGCAGCGATCACTGTGGCCGTTGCCAGGCGTGCCTGGACATCTGCCCCACCCAGGCTTTCGTCGGCCCCTATCAACTCGACGCTCGGCGCTGCATTTCATATCTGACCATCGAGCTGCGCCACTCCATTCCGGTGGAATTGCGCCCACTGATCGGCAACCGGGTATTCGGCTGCGACGACTGCCAGTTGGTATGCCCTTGGAACCGCTTCGCCAAGACCACCAGCGAGGATGACTTCATGCCGCGTCGCGGCCTGGACAACATCGAGCTGGCCGAGCTGTTCCTGTGGGATGAAAAGCGCTTCCTTGGCTGCACCGAGGGCTCGCCGTTGCGGCGCGCGGGGTACGAGCGGTTCTCGCGCAACCTGGCGGTGGGATTGGGCAATGCGCCTACCACGATTCCGGTGCTGGAGGCGTTGAATGCACGGAGGAACGATCCTTCAGAGCTGGTCCGCGAGCATGTGGAGTGGGCGCTGGCGCAGCACAACGCGCTTTAAGCCAGGTTGCCACCAATGATAGCCCTGACCAGCTTTGGCTTTGGCTTTGGCTTTGGCTGACAAAAGTTTCCCGCTGTATTAACGAGCGATAGCTGCGTCAGCCCAGGCGCCGCCCGTACTTTCGCGACTTCAGGAGGCTGAGCGCAGGCGTCTGGAGGGCCAGGTGCGCAGCACCCCTCGGCGTAGCCGAGGGCGCGAGATGTAGACTTGCGTAGCAAGTCGGAGGCCGCGCTGGCCCGCAAGACGCCGGAGCGAAGGAACCCGGAGCGAAGCGTAGGGCCGGATGAACGGAGCGCAGCGTTTTTTGGTTACTTTTTGTCGCGTTTGACAAAAAGTGACCCGCCGTAAGGGCGGAAAGGTGACTAAGCGTCGATAAATCAAATGAATGCGTATAGAACTATCGAAACCCGCCTCGACTCGCTTTGGCTTTTGGCTTTTGGCTTTTGGCTTTTGGCTTTTGGCTTTTGGCTTTTGGCTTTTGGCTTTTCAAAGCGTCGGTTTTGATACTTGTATGCGCATTCGTTTTCAATGCCGACGCATAGTCACCTTTCCGCCCTTACGGCGGGTCCCTTTTTGAAGGATCAAAAAGGAACCAAAAAATCCTCGCTCCATCATCCGGCCCCTACGCTTCGCTTCGGGGTCCCCTCGCTCCGGTGCCCTCCGGGCCAGCGCGGCCTCCGACTTGCTACGCAAGTCTACATCTCGCGCCCTCGGCTACGCCGAGGGGTGCTGCGCACCTGGCCCTACAGGCACCTACACTCGGCCTCCTGAAGTCGCAATAGGTGTCGCCTGGACTATCGCGCACTTAGAAGCAAGAGCAAGAGCAAGAGCAAGAGCAAGAGCAAGAGCAAGAGCAAGAGCAAGAGCAAGAGCAAGAAGAGAAGCTTCCTGCAATCGGGCATATACCGCGACAGCGAGAACTATATGCTCACTGCTGATCGTTATAGTGGAACTTCGGCATTTCCCAATGGAACCGAATCGCCAACAACCGCACCAGAAAACCACCGAACAACGTCAACAACATCGCCTGCTCAGCCGGCACCTTGAAGTACACACAGCCCAGATAGAACCACGCCGCCGCAAACGACACACTGGCGTAGAGCTCACGCCGAAACACCAACGGGATGTCGTTACAGAAGATATCCCGCAGGATCCCACCGAACACCCCCGTGATCACCCCACTGATCGAAGCAACCAAGAACCCCTGCCCCATCTCCAGCGCAGTCATGCAGCCAATCAAGGTGAACGCCACCAACCCCAGGGCATCGAGCACCAGGAACAACGAACGCAAATGACGCATCAACGGCGCGATGAAAATCGTCAGCAACGCCGCGAAACTGGTCAGCACCAAGTATTCCGGGTGTTTCACCCAAGTCAGCGGGTAATGGCCGAGCAGCACATCGCGCACCGAACCACCACCCAAGGCAGTGACACACGCGATCAGCACCACGCCGAACCAGTCCATGCCCCGCCGACCGGCAGACAAGGCGCCAGTCATGGCTTCAGCGGTAATGGCGATGAGGTAGAGCATCAACAGCATGGTGCGGCCCCGAGCAGGAAAGGCGCGCAGTCTACCCAGTCGCGCGCGGCTCCAAAAGGGGGCGCGCCGACGAACGCCGGCGCCCGACAAAGTCAGACCTTGATGAAGTGCTCGCGATAGTGACGCAACTCGGCGATGGACTCGCGGATATCGTCCAGCGCCAGGTGGGTATTGCCCTTCTTGAAGCTGTCACGCACCTCCGGAGCCCAGCGCGCAGCCAACTCCTTGAGGGTGGAAACATCCAGGTTGCGATAGTGGAAATAACCTTCCAGCGCCGGCATGTGCCGATAAAGGAAACGACGATCCTGACAGATGCTGTTGCCGCAGATCGGCGATTTGCCCTTCGGCACCCACTGCTCGAGGAAAGCAATCGTCTGCGCCTCGGCCTCGGCCATGCTCACCGTGCTCTCGCGCACACGCTGGGTCAGGCCCGAGGCTCCGTGGGTGCGGGTGTTCCACTCGTCCATGCGCGCCAGCACGTCGTCGCTGTGGTGGATGGCGATCACCGGGCCCTCGGCCAGGGTATTCAGCTCGCTGTCGGTGACGATGGTCGCCATCTCGATGATGACGTCGCTGTCCGGATCCAGGCCGGTCATTTCCAGATCGATCCAGATCAGGTTCTGTGGGTTCTGCATGAAAGTGCTCCTCGAATAGCCCGTCATATTAGCCCAGCACGGCGGCTCGTGGGCGCACCGTGCTAAACTGCACGCCGTTTTCTTTCTGCCCCGCCGACACGGAACCTTCATGGCCAAACGCCAGCTCAACCGCCGCCAGAACTGGCGCATCGAAAAGATCCAGGGTGAACGCGCCGCACGCGCCGCCAAACGCGAGCAGCATGTGCTGCAAGAGCTGGAAGGCGGCGATCTCGGCCCTGAGCAGTTGGGCCTGGTGATCGCCCACTTCGGTGTACAGGTCGAAGTCGAGGCTCAGGACGGCGAAGCCGCCGGCCAGGTGTTCCGCTGCCACCTGCGGGCCAACCTGCCGGCGCTGGTCACCGGCGACCGCGTGGTCTGGCGCGCAGGCAACCAGGGCATCGGTGTGATCGTCGCGCAGATGCCGCGCAGCACCGAGCTATGCCGGCCCAACAACCATGGCCAGCTCAAACCCGTGGCGGCCAACGTCGACCTGATCGTGATCGTCTTCGCCCCGGCACCAGAACCCCATCCGAACCTGATCGACCGCTACCTGGTAGCTGCCGAGCACGCCGGCATTCGCCCGCTGCTGCTGCTGAACAAGGCAGACCTGATCGACGACGACAACGCGCCGACCCTCAACGCCATGCTCGAGGTCTATCGCAGCCTGGGCTATCCGCTGCTGGAGGTGTCCGCTCACCAGGGTGACGGCATGCAGCGCCTGCAACAGACTCTCGACGGCCACATCAGCGTGTTCGTCGGCCAGTCGGGGGTGGGCAAGTCATCGCTGGTCAACAGCCTGCTGCCGGATGCCGGCACCCGCGTCGGCGACCTGTCGGAGTGGTCCGGCCAAGGCACCCACACCACCACCACCGCACGTCTGTACCACTTCCCCAACGGCGGCGACCTGATCGACTCCCCCGGCATTCGCGAGTTCGGCCTCGGCCATGTCAGCCGCGACGACGTGGAAGACGGTTTCATCGAGTTCCGCGAGCTGATCGGCAACTGCCGCTTCCGCGACTGCAAGCATGACCGCGAACCCGGTTGCGCACTGCTCAAGGCGCTGGACGAGGGCCGTGTGACGCAACAGCGGATGAACAGCTACCGCTCGATCATCGCCAGCCTGCCTGAAGACAGCTACTGAGAGCTTGCGCCGCGGGCAGGACCGCTACGGACGCTGAATGCACAAGGGCCGCAGCACGCCTCATCACGGGAAACCCCGGTGAAGCGCGCTGCGGCCCTTGTCGTTACTGGCCCTTGGCCTCGTCCATCTTCAGGACACCGTCTTCGAAGATATTCAGCTTCTGGCGCAGTTCACGTGGCTGCATCGGCGCCTGGCCAGCCGCATCGCTCGCGCCCGGCGCAGCGGGTGCCGCGGCACCGGGTGTACCGGTGGCCGGCGGCGTCGCTGCCGGCGGTGCCTCCGGCGCGCCCTGCTCACCTTCGATGGTGCGCTGGGCCTTCTTGGTCAGGACGATGATGTCGATGCGACGGTTGACCGGGTTGAACGGGTTCTCGCGATCGAACAGCGACGACGAGGCATAACCGACGACGCGGGCGACCTGGGCATCCGGGTACCCCCCGGCGACCAGCGCGCGACGCGCAGCGTTGGCGCGGTTGGCCGACAGCTCCCAGTTGCCGAAATCACCGGTGCCGGCATACGGCTTGGCGTCGGTATGGCCACTGATGCTGATCTTGTTCGGTACCGCCTTGATGGTGTCGGCCATCGCCAGCAGGATGTCCTCGAAGTAAGGCTGCAGGCGTGCGCTGCCCAGGTCGAACATCGGCCGGTTCTCGGCGTCCATGATCTGGATGCGCAGGCCATCCTGGGTGATCTCGAACAGGATCTGGTCCTTGAACTTCTGCAGCTGCGGGTTTTCCTCGACCTTGTTCTGCAACTCCTGCAACAGCAGTTCGAGGCGCTCGCGCTCCACCTGCTCGGCCATGGTCTCGACCTTGTCCTTGTCCAGCTGGATGCTGGTGTCAGGCGTCGGCTCGGACTTCTCTTCCGGATTGATGGTCCTTTCCGGCGCCAGCTGCGGCGTGCCGCCCAGGTCGATGATGTACGGCGTGCCGCTCTCGGAGAAGCCGATCGGGTCCTTGAAGTAGCCGGCAATGGCGATCTTCTGCTCGGGCGTGGCGGTGGACAGCAGCCACAGCACGAGGAAGAACGCCATCATCGCCGTGGCGAAGTCGGCGAAGGCGATCTTCCAGGCCCCGCCATGGTGGCCGTCGCCGAAGCGCTTGACGCGCTTGACGATGATGGGCTGATTGTTCTCCATGGCTTAGCGACCGCGTACCGCTTGTTCCAGCTCGGCGAAGCTCGGACGGTGCGCCGGGTACAGCACCTTGCGCCCGAACTCGACCGCCAGCGATGGTGGCATGCCCGAAGCCGAGGCCACCAGCGAGGCCTTGATCGCCTCGTAGACGTTCAGCTCTTCCTTGGCATCATGGCGCAGGGAGTTGGCCAACGGGCCGAAGAAGCCGTAGGCGGCAAGAATACCGAAGAAGGTACCGACCAGCGCCGCACCCACATGCAGGCCGATGGACTTCTGGTCGCCATCGCCCAGCGAGGCCATGGTCACCACGATACCCAGTACCGCCGCGACGATACCGAAGCCCGGCATGCCGTCGGCGATGCCAGTGACCGCATGGGACGGATGCTCGAGCTCTTCCTTCATGCTCAGCAGCTCCATGTCGAACAGGCCTTCGAGCTCATGGGGCGCCATGTTGCCGGTGGACATGATGCGCAGGTAGTCGCAGATGAACGCCGTCATGCGCTCATCACCCAGCACTGCCGGGTACTTGGCGAAGATCGGGCTGGCCGCGGCGTCCTCGATGTCACCCTCGATGGCCATCATGCCTTCGCGACGGCTCTTGTTGAGGATCTCGTACACCAGGCCCAGCACTTCCAGGTAGAAGGTGTGGGTGAAGCGGGTGCCGAACATCTTCAGCGACTTCTTGATTACATGCATGGTCATGTAACCAGGGTTGGCCTGGAGGAACGCACCGAAGGCCGCGCCGCCGATGATCAGCACCTCGAACGGTTGGATCAGAGCCGCGATCTTGCCGTGGGAAAGCACGTAGCCGCCGAGCACGCTCGCGAATACGACGATGATGCCGATAATTTTAGCCATAAGTTGGAAGCACTTGCTGTCGTGGTCAGGGTAAGGGACGGGAGCCTTGAAACTCTTCTTCTACTTATCGGCAGAACTGCGCCAGACTATAGCCACTCATTGCGAAAAGCCAGTTCGGACTGATGTCAATATGCCAATTGAAACCAAGGTGCCTAGTCAGATTCCAACGAACCTGGAAGCCTGGATAAAGCTGCTCGACGGGGTTCGCGTACCGGTTCCGAAGGAAAGCCACGACCGCGTCCTGCAAGCCATCAATGATAGTCGACGCTCACTGCGCGACATCGCCGAGCTGATGCAGGACAGCCCCGCGCTGGTGCTGTGCGTGATGCGCGAGGCCAACCATTCGGCCAACGCCAGCCTGAGCGAGCCGGCCGAGAGCCTGGAGATCGCCCTCAACCGCCTTGGCCTGGCCCGTACCAGCCAATTGCTGGCACGCCTACCGTCGCTACCGGGGGACGACATCCCGCCAGTGCTGCGCCAGTTCCTGCTGATCAGCCAGCATGCCACCCAGCAGGCCAACGGCCTGTTCGCCAGCCGCCTGGCGCGCCTGTGGCAGGAAATCCACTGGGGCAGCCTGCTGTTCCTGTCACCCATGTGGCCACTGGCCCTGGCCTACCCCAAGCTCCTCGATACCTGGGAGCTGCGGGTCATCCACAAAGGCGAGGACGCCGCGGTGGTCGAGCAGGAGCTGTTCGGCGTGCGCCTGATGCTGCTGTGCCAGCGCCTGGCCGAGCACTGGCGCCTGCCCGAGTGGGTCACCCAGGGCTATCGCCTGTTGCTCGAGGAACGCGAGCAACTGGCCCAGGTGCTGAGCATCGCCCGCGAACCGGACCCGCTCCAGCAACAGCAGCGCCTGGACGACGAGCCGGCACTGCGCCGCTGGTTCAACCAGCCACCCAACACCGTGCTGCTGGCCAACGGCCTGGCCCTGGCCGCCCAGGTCGGCTGGGACAACCCGCACCTGCTGCGCTGGCAACTGCTCACCGCGCTGTACCTGCAGACCACCCTCGACGACGTTCAGCAGCAGGTCCACCAGCAAGCCGCGGCGAGCGCCCGCCACCATGCCCGTCACGCGCTGTTCCACCCGGCCGAGGCGCTGATCTGGCCCTGGCATCAGCGCCGTCCACATCCGGACATGCTCACCCCGCCGCCACCGAGCACCGAGGATCTTGGCCGCTGGCGCAAGCTGTGCCAGGAACTGCTGGCCCAACCCAGCCCCTTCACCAACACCGTGCACCTGGCTACCCAGGCCCGCGAAGCCCTGCTGGCCTGTGGCATGCAACGTGTGATGCTGCTGAGCCTGGACAAGGCCAGCGACTACCTGCGCGTGCAGCAGACCGCCGGCTTGCCGAAAGAGGCCGGGGCCATCGCCTTGCCAGTAGCGCAGAACCGGCTGTTGCAAAAACTCATGGAAAAGGCCGGGCAACTGCGTCTTACACCGGATAACCACGCCCAGTTCAGCGCCTTGCTGCCGGCACCGCTGCGCGCGTTCTTTCGCAGCGAGCACCTGCTGCTGCGCTCACTGGCCGTCGCCGATCAAGTGTTGATGCTGGTGGTGGCAGACCAGGACGGCAAGCCACTGGCCGATGTCAGCGTGCAGGCCTTCGGCAAGACCGCGCAATGCATCGAGCGCGCACTGACGCTGTTCGCCACCCGCAACGCCTGACCCTTGCGCTACAATCGCCCCTCTTTCCACCCTGGAGAACGTGGATGACTGACTTTTCCGGCCTGCCCCTGGTGATCGAGCCCCAGGACTTGCTGCCGCGCCTGGATTCGCCGCAACTGATCCTGGTCGACCTGACCAGCGCCAATCGCTATGGCAGCGGGCATGTCCCCGGGGCCCGCTTCGTCGATCCCAAGCGCACCCAGCTAGGCCAGCCGCCGGCGCCAGGCCTGTTGCCAGCCCGGGCCGATCTGGAAAAACTGTTCGGCGAGCTGGGCCATCGCGACGACGCGGTCTACGTGGTCTACGACGACGAAGGTGGCGGCTGGGCCGGACGCTTCATCTGGCTGCTCGACGTGATCGGCCACAAGGCCTACCACTACCTGAACGGCGGTATCCAGGCCTGGCCGGCGGACCAGTTGTCCAGCGACACGCCCGCAAACGCCGGTGGCCCGGTCAGCCTGCAGTTGCACCCGGAGCCGACCGCCACCCGCGAGTACATCCAGAGCCGCCTCGGCGCTGCCGACCTGGTCATCTGGGATGCCCGCGGGCCGCTGGAATACAGTGGCGAGAAAGTACTGGCCGCCAAGGGCGGACACATTCCCGGCGCGATCAACTTCGAGTGGACCGCCGGCATGGACCTCAACGACCACCTGCGTATCCGCAAGGACATCGCCAAAGTCCTGCAAGATCTGGGCATCACCCCTGACAAGGAAGTGATCACCCACTGCCAGACCCACCACCGCTCCGGCTTCACCTACCTCGTGGCCAAAGCCCTCGGCTATCCACGGGTCAAGGGTTATGCCGGTTCCTGGGGCGAATGGGGCAACCACCCCGACACGCCCGTAGAAGTTTAAGGACGCACCATGAAATCCCGTCTGTTCATCATCAGCCAGTACCTGCTGCCGCACCACCTGCTGTCACGGCTGGCCGGCTGCGTCGCCGAATGCCGCGCACGCTGGTTCAAGAACGCCTTCACCGCCTGGTTCGCCAAGCGCTACCAGGTGAACATGTCCGAGGCGCTGGTCGAGGACCTCACCGCCTACGAACACTTCAACGCCTTCTTCACCCGTGCCCTGAAGCCCGGCGCCCGCCCGCTGGACGAGACCCCCGGCGCCATCCTGTGCCCGGCCGACGGCGCGGTCAGCCAACTCGGCCCGATCGAGCATGGCCGCATTTTCCAGGCCAAGGGCCACAGCTTCAGCGCCCTGGAACTGCTCGGCGGCGACCCGGCCCTGGCGGCCCCATTCATGGGCGGCGAGTTCGCCACCATCTACCTGTCGCCCAAGGACTACCATCGCGTGCACATGCCGCTGGCCGGCACCCTGCGCGAGATGGTCTACGTGCCTGGCCGGCTGTTCTCGGTCAACCAGACCACCGCGGAAAACGTGCCCGAGCTGTTCGCCCGCAACGAGCGCGTGGTCTGCCTGTTCGACACCGAGCGCGGCCCGATGGCCGTGGTGCTGGTCGGCGCGATGATCGTGGCCTCGATCGAGACCGTCTGGGCCGGCCTGGTCACTCCGCCGAAGCGTGAGCTGAAGACCTTCCGCTACGACGAAGCCAGCCGTGCGCCGATCCACCTGGAGAAAGGCGCCGAGCTGGGACGCTTCAAGCTGGGTTCGACGGCAATCGTGCTGTTCGGGCCAGAGCAGGTGAAGTGGGCCGAGACCCTCGGCGCAGGCTCCGCGGTGCGCATGGGCGAGCTGCTGGCAGTGCCTTCCCAGGCCTGAACCTGACGCCATGCAAAAGGCCCTGCAGATGCAGGGCCTTTTCGTTTGTGTCGCTATCTGACGCAACGCTCGCAGCAGGCGTCAGCGGGACTCAACTGCGCGTGTCACGATCGCGCACGCCAAGCAGGTACAGCACACCATCCAGGCCAAGGGTCGAGATGGCCTGCTTGGCCGACTGGCGTACCAGCGGCTTGGCGCGGAAGGCTACACCCAGGCCGGCCAGGGACAGCATCGGCAAGTCGTTGGCGCCGTCGCCGACAGCGATGGTCTGCTCCAGTTGCAGGCCCTCTTCGCTGGCCAGTTGCTGCAGCAGGTCGGCCTTGCGCTGGGCATCGACGATCGGCTCGACGGCAACGCCGGTCACCTTGCCGTCGACCACTTCCAGTTCGTTGGCGAACACGTAGTCGATCCCCAGACGCGCCTGTACCTGCCTGGCGAAGTAGGAGAAGCCACCCGACAGGATCGCCGTCTTGTAGCCCAGGCGCTTGAGCTCGGCGAACAGATGCTCGGCCCCCTCGGTCAGGCGCAGCGAGGCGCCGATCTGATCGAGCACGCTCACGTCCAGGCCCTTGAGCAGCGCCATGCGCTCCTTGAAGCTGGCGCGAAAATCCAGTTCGCCACGCATGGCGCGCTCGGTGATCGCCGACACCTGCTCGCCGACGCCCGCGGCCTTGGCCAGCTCATCGATCACTTCGGCCTCGATCAGCGTCGAGTCCATGTCGAACACTGCCAGACGGCGGTTGCGGCGGAACAAGTCGTCACGCTGGAAGGCGATATCGATGTTCAGCTCCTCGGACAAGGCGAAGAACGCCGCACGCAGGCCCTGGGCATCGCCTGGCTCGCCACGCACGGAAATCTCCAGTGCGGACTTGCCCTTGCCGGCCGGGGCGTCCAGCGCCACGCGGGCCGAAAGGCGCTCGATGCGCTCGATGGTCAGGCCGGACTGGCTGATGATTGCACTGACCCGCTGCAACTGCTCCGGCGTGACCCGGCGACTGAGCAGGGTCACGATATGGCGTGCCTCGCCCTGGCTGTCGGCCCAGTGCTGGTAGTCGGCCTCGGAGATCGGCGTGTAGCGCGCCTGCAGGTTCAGCTCATGAGCCTTGGACTGCACGCTCTGAAGCAGCGCGGTGGCCACTTCGTTGTCGGGAATGTCGACCAGAATGCCGAACGACAAGGTGCCGTGCATCACCGCCAGGCCAATGTCGAGGATGTTCACACCGCCCTGGAGCAGGACGCCGGTGATAGCCGCGGTAAGACCTGGACGGTCTTCACCAGTGATGTTGATCAGGACGATTTCGCGCAAGACCGGGCTCCGACTTCGATGAAAAATGCGCATTCTACCGATTTTCCATGACCGTCGGGCACCAACGATACTTTGCCGACAAATCCGGGCTCGCTATACTGCGCAGCAACTTTCTCGCCACGAAGAGCCGCGCTCTGTGAACCGGCCCACGCCAGTCAAACCCGACAACTTCTTCCTGATGATCTACCGAGCCCTGAGCCAGCGCCGTATCCCCCTGGCCCTGCGTATCGCCAGCCACAACATCTTCCTGGTGGCCCTGGCCCTGGTGATCTACGCCTGCGTGATGGGCCTGCAGTTCAAGCAGGCCATGCACGAGCAGGCCGATGCCGTGGGCCAGAGCCTGACCACGCAGACGGCCACCTCGGCCACCGAGCTGCTGGTGTCCAACGACATCCTCAGCCTCAACGTGCTGCTCGGCAACCTGGTGAAGAACCCGCTGGTGGCCCACGCCGCCATCTACAGCGTGGACAACCGCATCCTCGCCGAAGCCGGCCAGCGCCCGCGCAACAGCCTGCTGGGCGATTCCGACGGCCTGTACCAGACCAAGATCACCTTCCAGGATGTGACCGCCGGGCAGTTGCGCATCAGCCTGGACATGAACCAGTTCCAGCAGCCGATGCTGATCAGCCTGCAGAGCATGGGCATCCTGGCCGCCATCCTGCTGGCGCTCGCCCTGACCCTGAGCCTGCGCCTGGGCCGCTTCATCTCCACGCCGCTGCTGCAACTGCGGGTATGGCTGCGTGACCCGCATCCCTACACGCCGGCGATCGAGCGCCAGGACGAGATCGGTGACCTGGCCCGCCAGCTGCACGCCCGCCTGGCCCCGCCACCACCACCGGAGCCCGAGGAAGAAGAGCAAGACGACTTCGACGACCTGCACGACGCCCAGCCGGCCCCCAAGCTGGCGCCGAAAGCCAAGGTCGTGGCCCAGGTACAGGACGAGCACGAGGACGACGACGCCTTCGCCGACCTGATGGAAGAACAGCCTGCGCCAGCCAAGCCGGTCGCCATCGAGTCCGACGAGCCGCAAAGCAGTGCCGTGCTGGCCGTGCAACTGGGCTCTCAGGAGCAACTGCGTCGCCTGCCGCGCACTCGCCTGACCGAGCTGCTGGAGCGCTACCGTGACTGCCTCGAGCAGGCCGCATCGCTGTACGAAGGGGAAATCCACACACTGAACGACGGCAGCACCCTGCTGTTGTTCCACAGCCGCGACTGCGGCGAGGACTACCTGACCAACGCCATCTGCTGTGGCGAGCTGCTGCGCGCCCTGGGCCACGCCCTGCAGATCGAGGTCGCCGACAGCGGCATCACCCTCCAGTTGCAACTGGGCCTGGTACTGGCCGACGACCTGCAAGGCATGGATCAGGTCGACCTGCTGATGACCGAACAGGCCCAGGACGCCCTGGCCCTGTCGCAGCACAGCCGCAACCTGCTGTTGGTGGAGCGCCGGATCAGCGACGACGCGTTGATCCGCCAGCGCGCACGCATCCGCCCGATCGCCAGCCCCGAAGGCGCCTGCTGTGTCGAGCGGCTGATGGAGCCCTACCCGTCGATGCTGGAACGCCAACTGGCGCGCATGCACGAACACCGGGCCTGACGATCCGTAGCAGCAGGCCTCTGAAAACGGGCCTTGCGGGAACAGGCTTTGTGGGGGCGGGTCTTGAGCGGGCTTGCCCCGCAATAGCTTCCGGGAGCCTGCCGCCATGCGCGGCAAGCCCCTCGTACATTGCCCTGCCCACTTGCGACACCCACAAAAAAGCCCGCATCGCTGCGGGCTTTTTCTTGTCTACGGTTCAGAACCGATAGACTTCCATGTCGGTACGGATCGGCGAAGCCATCGGAATCTTCGGTTTCTCCGGCTCCTTCTTCACCTGTACCGGCGCGGCCTGCCGACGTGGCGCTTCCTCGGCAACGGCCGGCTGGTTGGCCAGCGGCTTGACCGCGACACTCAGCTGTTCGGCCAGTTTCTGCAGCAGTTGCCCCTGGGCCTGGACCTGGGCCGACTCGCTGCCTTCGTGCGGCTGCTCGAGGTGGACGATGCGGTTGTCGCGCACCTTGCCACGACGGTCCAGGACACGCCATTGGGCATCGAGAATAGCGGGCTGGTTCTTGCCGGAATCCAGCCGGGTGATCGACAGCAGCACCTGCACGTCGGGAGTGAAACCGGCGGTTGCCGGCGCCAGCACGACGCGCTGGCTGTCCAGGCGCCAGGCCAGCTGGCGAACCAGCAATTGATCGATATCCGACGAAAGGCTGCCGGCCCAACGACCGTCGGTCGCCGCAGTCAGGCTGCCATCGTTCTGGCGCTGCAGGAATGTTTCGCGTTGCAGGTAGTCGGCCACGGAAACGGGGCCAAGCACCACGGCCATACCCGACGCCTGCGAAGGCTGGCCGGGATCACCGCTGTCGAGCTGATAGAGGGCAACCGGCTGGTGCATGCTGCACCCGCTCAGGCCCAGCAGGCCAGTCATCAACAGCGCAAATGGAAGGCGCAGAAATCTCATTCATCCCATCCAGGCGGCCGTCACGGACTGACCGCAGTGATACTCGTGTAGATTCATACCGGCACTCGGCCACGCCGGCGCCGCGAGGGGCCTATCATCCGCGAAATGAAGGCCCGACTCCAGCATTTCCGCCTGAAACGGCGCTGAAAGCGCCGCTTCAGAGATCTCGCACACCTAGGCTGGGCTTTCCACCATCAGTGCATCCACCCGCTGGAAACCACGTGGCAATTTGCTACCACGACGCCCCCGCTCACCCTTGTAGTGCTCGAGATCATCCGGCTTGAGAGACAGCGTACGCTTGCCAGCCTGCAATACAAGGGTCGAGCCCTCGCTGATCACTGCCAGGTCGGTGACGAACTCTTCACGGCTGGCCACCCGGTCACCGGGTACGCCAATGATCTTGTTGCCCTTGCCCTTGCCCAGCTGCGGCAGGTCGGCAACCTTGAACACCAGCAGGCGACCTTCGGTGGTCACCGCAGCCAACCAGTCCTGCTCACGCTCGGTCACCGGTCGTGGGGTCATGACCTTGGCACCGTTGGGCAGGCTGAGCAGCCCCTTGCCGGCCTTGTTCTTGGCCTGCAGGTCCTCACCCTTGACCACGAACCCGTAGCCGGCATCGGAAGCCACCACGTACAGGGCGTCGTCTTCGGGCAGCAGCACGCACTCGAAGGTGGCGCCCGGTGGCGGGGTCAGGCGACCGGTCAGCGGCTCACCCTGGCCACGGGCCGATGGCAGGCTGTGGGCGGCCAGCGAGTAGCTACGCCCGGTGGAGTCGATCAGTACCGCAAATTGGTTCGAGCGTCCGGCCGCGGCAGCCTTGAAACCATCGCCGGCCTTGTACGAAAGGCCAGTGGCGTCGATGTCATGGCCCTTGGCGCAACGCACCCAGCCCTTCTCCGACAGCACCACGGTGACGGGCTCGGTCGGCATCAGTTCGTTTTCCGACAGGGCCTTGGCCTCTGCGCGCTCGACGATCGGCGAGCGACGGTCGTCGCCGTAGGTCTCGGCATCCTTGATCAACTCGCTGCGCACCAGCTTGCGCAGCTTGCTGTCGCTGCCCAGCAACGCCAGCAGTTGCTTCTGTTCCTTGAGCAGCTCGTCCTGTTCGCCGCGGATCTTCATCTCTTCCAGGCGCGCCAGCTGGCGCAGGCGGGTCTCGAGGATGTAGTCGGCCTGGATCTCGCTCAGCTCGAAGCGAGCGATCAGCGCCTGCTTGGGATGCTCCTCGGTACGGATGATGTGGATCACTTCATCCAGGTTGAGGAACGCCGTCAGCAAGCCTTCCAACAGGTGCAGGCGCTTCTCGACCTTGTCCAGGCGATGCTGCAGGCGACGGCGAACGGTACCGATCCGGTATTCCAGCCACTCCAGCAGCAGCGCGCGCAGGCTCTTCAGCTGCGGACGGCCATCGAGGCCGATGATGTTGACGTTGACCCGATAGGTGCTCTCCAGGTCGGTGGTAGCGAACAGGTGCTGCATCAGCTCGGCGGCATCGACACGGTTGGAGCGCGGGATGATGACGATGCGGCAGGGGTTCTCGTGGTCCGACTCGTCGCGCAGGTCAGCCACCATCGGCAGCTTCTTGGCCTGCATCTGCGCGGCGATCTGCTCCAGCACCTTGGCCCCGGAGACCTGGTGCGGCAGCGCGGTGACGATGATATCGCCATCCTCGATGCGGTAGACCGCGCGCATGCGGATCGAGCCCTTGCCGCTTTCGTACATCTTCAGGATGTCGGCGCGCGGGGTGACGATCTCGGCTTCGGTCGGATAGTCCGGGCCCTGGATGTGTTCGCACAACTGCTCGAGGGTAGCCTTGGGCTCGTCGAGCAGGCGCACGCAGGCGCTGGCCACCTCCCGCAGGTTGTGCGGCGGCACGTCGGTCGCCATGCCCACGGCGATGCCGGTGGTGCCGTTGAGCAGGATGTTCGGCAGCCGCGCCGGCAGTACGGCCGGCTCCTGCAGGGTGCCGTCGAAGTTCGGTACCCAGTCCACGGTGCCCTGGCCGAGCTCGCCGAGCAGCACTTCGGAATAGCGCGACAGCCGCGCCTCGGTATAACGCATGGCGGCGAACGACTTCGGATCGTCCGGCGCACCCCAGTTGCCCTGGCCATCGACCAGGGTGTAGCGGTAGCTGAACGGCTGGGCCATCAGCACCATGGCCTCGTAGCAGGCCGAGTCGCCGTGGGGGTGGAACTTGCCGAGCACGTCGCCGACGGTACGCGCCGACTTCTTGTGCTTGGAATCGGCATCGAGCCCCAACTCGCTCATGGCATAGACGATGCGTCGCTGGACCGGCTTGAGGCCGTCACCGATGTGCGGCAGCGCGCGGTCCATGATCACGTACATGGAGTAGTTGAGGTAGGCCTGTTCGGTGAAGTCAGCCAGGGAACGGCGTTCGACGCCGTCGAGACTGAGTTCGAGTGAGTCGCTCATGCGGGCCTCGTCATTTCAGGTTCTGGCGCAGCGACAAGGTGCCGCCACGCTGGGTAAATTCAAGTTGTTTCAGGGCACTCATGCCCAGCAGCACGGCCTCGCCATCCAGGCCGGGCACCACCAGCGCACGCACGTTGCGCAGGTGGATGTCGCCCAGCAACAGGCTGTCCAGCCGCGTGCGATAGCCTTCGGTACGGCCATTGGCGGTGCTGAGGGTGACGGGCGCACCGCGCTCGAGGTCCAGGTCACGCGCCAGCGCCTCGGGAATCGCCACATCGGTGGCGCCGGTGTCGAGCATGAAATGCACCACCCGGCCGTTGATCGAGCCGTCGGCGACGAAATGGCCCTGGCCATTGCTGAGCAGACGTACCTCGATGTAGCCATCGCCCTGGGTGCTCTGCACCACGCCATTGGGGTTCTGCTGACGCGCCTCCCACTGGCCGAAGAAGCGCGTGGCAAGGAACATCGCCGCCGCCCAGGCGACGATCATCAGCACCTTGCCCGCACGCTTGCCGGGTGGCTGGCTCATGGCTTGGCGCTCCAGCCGCCCTGCGGCGCGGCGAAGCGCCAGACGATCGGCCGAACCTCACCGTCGGCGCGAGGGCGATCGTTGTTGTCCAGGCCAATCCAGGCACCGTCCTTGTCGACCACCAGCGCTTCGGCCAGGCCGTAGGGCTGGTCGTAGCGACGCGTGTCGGTCAGCGCCTCGGCGGCGAACGACCAGCAGCGCTCGACCTCGCCACTGTCGGCGTCACGCCGGCACAGGCGGTAGGCGTTGCGTTCGAGGGTGAACAGCTTGCCCTCGAACCAGGCCAGGTCGGCAAAGTCCCGGGATACGGCGCGGGCACCGGGGAACTGCGCCGGCTGCATCTCGAGGCCGGCCTCGCTGAACAGCACACAGCTGCGCCCGCAGGCCCAGACCGACTGTTGCCGCTGTACCGACAGCAGGCCACGGCGCTCACGTTCGGCGGCCAGCCACAGACGGTCTCCCGCCGGATTGATCGCCAGCCCTTCGAACAGCGCGTTGAAATGCAGCAGCATGCCGCTGGCCCGGGCCTGGCGCACCATGGCCTGATCAATTTTCAACCAGTCCGGCTCACCTTCGACAGGCAGTTGCAGCACGGCGGCGTGTGCCTCGCTGACCACATAGAAGTTGCCTGCCTGGTCACAGGTGATGCCCTCGAAGTCCAGGGCACCGCCACGGATGTACGAAGCCGCCCAGTTGCGCGACTTCAAGCCTAGCGGCAAACCACTGTCCGGCACGGCAGGCGCGGTGAAACTCAACGGCTGGGCGCGCCAGGTAGCGGCATCCTGGTCGAGACGGTAGATCCGCTCGTCGTCACGGTCGGACACCGCCCACAGCGCGCCACGGCACCAGGCCAGCCCCGACAGGTTGCCGCCACGCATGCCCTCGACCGCGTGTTCGGCGGTGAGCGTGAGTTGCGGCCAATCGTCCGCCTGGGCCTGCAGGGCGAACAACGCCAGGCAGGTGGCCAGGAACAGACGCATCAAACCAGGACCTCGGCCAGGTTGCCCTTGGTCTCCAGCCAGCTCTTGCGGTCACCGGCGCGCTTCTTGGCCAGCAGCATGTCCATGATCTCGGTGGTGCCCTGCACATCGTCCAGGGTGAGCTGGACCAGGCGCCGGGTGTTCGGGTCCATGGTGGTCTCGCGCAACTGCGGCGGGTTCATCTCGCCCAGGCCCTTGAATCGGGTGACTTGCGGCTTGCCGCGCTTCTTCTCGGCGACCAGGCGATCGAGGATGCCATCGCGCTCGGCTTCATCCAGGGCATAGTAGATTTCCTTGCCCAGGTCGATGCGGTACAGCGGCGGCATGGCCACATAGACGTGACCGGCCTCCACCAGCGGGCGGAAGTGCTGGACGAACAGCGCGCACAGCAAGGTCGCGATGTGCAGGCCGTCGGAGTCGGCGTCGGCGAGGATGCAGACCTTGCCGTAGCGCAACTGGCTGAGGTCGGTCGCGCCCGGGTCGACGCCGATGGCCACGGCGATGTTGTGCACCTCCTGGCTGGCCAGGACTTCGCCGCCATCGACCTCCCAGGTGTTGAGGATCTTGCCGCGCAGCGGCAGGATCGCCTGGTATTCCTTGTCCCGCGCCTGCTTGGCCGAGCCACCGGCCGAATCACCCTCGACCAGGAACAGCTCGGCACGCATCGGGTCCTGGCCAGCGCAATCGGCCAGTTTGCCAGGCAGCGCCGGCCCCTGGGTGATGCGCTTGCGCTCGACCTTCTTGCTCGCCTTGAGACGACGACCGGCGTTGCTGATGGCCAGTTCGGCCAGCTGCATGCCCAGCTCGGGATGGGCGTTGAGCCACAGGCTGAACGCATCCTTGACCACGCCGGAAACGAACGCCGCCGCCTCGCGGGACGACAGGCGCTCCTTGGTCTGCCCGGAGAACTGCGGCTCCTGCATCTTCATCGACAGCACGAAGCAGATGCGTTCCCAGACGTCCTCGGGGGCCAGCTTGACGCCACGCGGCAGCAGGTTGCGGAACTCGCAGAACTCGCGCATCGCATCCAGCAGGCCCTGGCGCAGGCCGTTGACGTGGGTACCGCCCTGGGCGGTGGGAATCAGGTTGACGTAGCTTTCCTGGATACTGTCACCGCCCTCGGGCAACCACAGCAGTGCCCAGTCCACGGCTTCCTTGTTGCCAGCCAGGCTGCCGCAGAAGGGCTCGTCGGGCAGGCGCTGGAACTCGCTGACCGAGTCGACCAGGTAGGAGCGCAGGCCGTCCTCGTAGTGCCACTCGACCTTCTCGCCGGTGCCTTTGTCCTCGAAGCTGATCGACAGCCCCGGGCACAGCACGGCCTTGGCCTTGAGCACGTGCTTGAGGCGGCTGATGGAGAACTTCGGCGAATCGAAGTACTTCGGATCGGGGCTGAAGTACACGCTGGTGCCGGTGTTGCGCTTGCCGACCGTGCCGACCACCTCCAGCTCGCTGGCCTTGAAGCCGTCGGCGAAGGTCATCTGGTACTCGTTGCCGTCGCGCTTGACCCGCACGCGGACCTGGCTCGACAGGGCGTTGACCACCGAGATGCCGACACCGTGCAAGCCGCCGGAGAACTGGTAGTTCTTGTTGGAGAACTTGCCGCCGGCGTGCAGCTTGGTGAGGATCAGTTCGACACCGGACACGCCTTCTTCGGGGTGGATGTCCACCGGCATGCCGCGACCGTCGTCGCTGACTTCCAGCGAGTGGTCGGCGTGCAGGATGACCTGCACCGAGCGGGCGTGACCGGCCAGGGCTTCGTCGACACTGTTGTCGATGACTTCCTGGGCCAGGTGGTTCGGCCGGCTGGTGTCGGTATACATGCCCGGTCGCTTGCGGACCGGGTCAAGGCCCGAGAGGACTTCGATGGCGTCTGCGTTATAGGCGCTAGCGCTGGGAATGGCCATGGGGTCTCGTCGTCAGTCTGGTGAATGCAAAAAATCAAAATAGCGAAAAATCCAGCGCCGCATACTGCCCGCGGGCAATACCGGCGAAGGCCAGCAAGGCCGGAAGCTGTCCGGCGAAGCCTTGGTAGCTGTGATCGCCGCCAGCCTGGATGCGCAGGGCGCAGGCTCGGTAATAGCGCTCGGCAAGGCGATAGTCCAGCGTTTCATCGGCGGTCTGCAACCACACTTGATAGCGGGCGGCGTCCTGCGGCGGCGGCACTTCCAGCGCGGCCAGGGCATCCACATGGTCGTGGGTCAACTCCCAGGCCTCGTCGGTATAGAGGTTGCGCTGGGTGCCGAGATAGCCGTCGAACATCCGATGCGGGGCAACCGCCGGGTTGATCAACAGGGCCTTCAGCCCGTGGCGCTCGGCCAGGTGGGTGGCATAGTAGCCGCCAAGGGAGCTGCCGACCAGCAAGGGGGCGCCCAGCTCGGCGATCGCCGCCTCCAGCTGGGCAATGGCCTGGCGTGGATGATGGTGCAAGGCCGGAATACGCAACTGCTCGGCGAGGCCGAGTTGCTGCATCAGCGCCTCGAGCTGGCGCGCCTTCTTCGACAGCGGCGAGCTGTTGAAGCCGTGTATATAAAGGATGGAACCCGACATGCCGCCCCCGGACGCAAAGACGCGCAGTGTAGCCTGTTCGCGGGGCATTGGCGCAGCCCGGGGATTTTCGCAACAAAATCTTCAAGGAAGACTGCATTCATCGTGGCAGCGGGCTTGCGCATCTCACTACTGGCCCGCTCAGTAACCGGGACTGTCGAAATCCAGCCTCACCACGTAATCCCGCGCCCGCTCGACCCCGGTCTCCAACCGTCCGTCGGCATACAGCCGCAGCCAGCGATAGCCCGGCTGTTCCTCGCTCACCTTGAAGTCTTCGCTGCGCGGCGCGAACTGGATACAGGTCGACGGCGTGGCGAGCAAACGGACGCCATCGCGCACTTCGTCCCATTCCTGGTGGATGTGCCCCCACAGCAGCGCCTTCACCTGTGGATAACTGCGCAGGCGCCGCCACAGTTCATCGGCATTGCGCAGTCCGATCGGCGCCATCCAGGCACAACCGATATCCACCGGTTGGTGGTGGCAGCACAGCAGGCAGTGACGCTCCCCGGCACTGGCCAGGGCCGCGTCCAGCCCTTCCAGCTGGGCATCGTCGAGCAGCCCGAAGGTCGCACCGAGCACCGCCGAGTCGAGCATGACGATGCGCCACGCGCCGATATCGGTCACCGTCTGCACCAGTTCAGGCGCCACTTCGGCCATGACCTGGGCTTCATCATGATTACCCGGCAACCAGCGCATCGGCGCGCCGACGGCCTTGGCCAGACCGCGGAAGGCCTCATAGGAAGCAGCGCTGGCATCTTGCGAGAGATCACCGGTGCACAACAACAGATCGACGCGCGGCTGCTCGCGACGGACCTGGGCGATCACGTGCCCGAGGCTTTCACGGGTGTTCAGGCCCAACAGGGTGCCCGCCGGGTCGGCGAACAGGTGGGCATCGGTCAATTGCACCACGTGGACAGGTGACTGGGGATTGGGTGGCTGCGGCAACGGCCGTCTCCTCGAGCGGATTCTGCACGGATTATGGCCGGTGAACGGTTTCGAGCAAATACTCGAAACCGACACCCATCACAATTCAGCGTGCGGTTTCCAGTTCGTGGCCACAGGCCAGGCAGTGGCTCAGCCACTCACCGAGGAACAGGTTGAGCTGGGCCTTCTCGTCGGGCTGGTGCATTGCCTCGTTGGGGTATGCATAGATGCTGCGCAGGCGCCGGGTGTGCTCGGCGCTGACTACCTCGGCCATCCGCGCGTCGTGATAGACCTGCACCTCGAGCGCCGGCACCGGCAACCAGGGCAGGCTGTGCTCCTGGCGCACCCGCAAGGTGGTGGTGTACGGGCAGGCCAGCAGCACGTCCAGCACCAGCACGCCAAGCATCTGGTCGCCCTGGGTCATGCCGATACGCCGCGAGCTCTGCGTGGTGCGCATGTCCGGCAGCAGGCGCATCAGCCGGGCGTAGTTGGCCTCGCAGGCACTCTGCAACCCGACCAGGTCGACCCGGTAGCGCTCGCGCAGCAGGTTCACTTCCACATACCTCGGACTTCTTCACGGTTCAGCGCCAGCCATTGCAGGCCGATAATGGTCGCCGCGTTGCAGACGCGCCCGTCGCGCACCGCCTGCAGGGCATCCTCGAACGACCACACGCGCACGCGGATGTCCTCGCCCTCCGACTCCAGGCCATGCAGGCCGCCGGCCCCCTCGCTGCTGCAGTGGCCGAGGTACAGGTGCACATACTCGTCACTGCCGCCGGGCGAGGGGAAATACTTGGTCATCGGCCACAGGGCCTTGAAGCTGAGCCCGGCCTCTTCCTCGGCTTCGCGGTGGGCCACTTCCTCCGGCACCTCGGCCTTGTCGATCAGGCCGGCGACCATCTCGATCAGCCACGGGTTGTCGATCTTGCCCATGGCGCCGGCGCGGAACTGCTCGATCAGCACCACCTCGTCGCGCTGCGGATCGTAGGGCAGCACGCAGACCGCGTCATGGCGCACGAACAGCTCCCGGGTGAATTCACGGCTCATGCCCCCGGCGAACAGCTCATGGCGCAGATGGAGCCTGTCGAGCTTGTAGAAGCCCTTGAACAGCTGCTCGCGTCGGATGATCTCGATCTGGGTGGGCACTTTGTTCAACGTGTCCGTCATGCAAACTCCTTGATACCTCGTTTACCGCATCGCGCAATCCTACTCTGCGTGTCGCGTGGTTTCACCCCTTTCCGGCGACCGTTCAGGCAGTCGGGACAGGCGCGACGCTCTCTGTTAGCTTAGTGGCGAACCGAAGGCCGCGCAGGCGGTCCAAGGCCGACCAACACTGCTGTGCAAGGATCGACATGAGGCTTGTAAAACTGACTTGCGTGGCCGTTCTGGCCCTGGCGCTCGGCGCCTGCCAGAGCCTGTTCACGCCAAATTACCGGACCCCGCTCGAGGTCAAGCGCGAGGCCTGGGAGCACGTCAAACCCGGCTGCAGCGAAAGCGACTGCCCGCTGGTGAACATCGACACCGTGCACTTCCCGGCCCTGCCGAAACTCGATGCCATCGTCGAGAAGCGCCTGCTGCAACTGACCGAGGACAACCAGCGCGGTACCCCGCCAGCCTCGCTGCAGGCCTACGAACAGCAGTTCCTGGCCCACGCCGACAAGCGCAACAGCAGCTACCTGCAAGCCAAGGTACGCGAGCAGCATGACGGCCTGGTGATCGTCGAGCTCTCCAGCTACCTGGAGAGCGGCGGCGCCCACGGCATGCCGGGGCGTGCCTTCATCAACTACTCGCGCAAGCTGGACAAGGTGCTAACCCTCGAGGACATGCTGCTACCTGGCCAGGAGGACACCTTCTGGAAGACCGTCGAGGAGTCCCACCGCGCCTGGCTGATCAGCAACGGCCTGGACAAGGACCCGGAATTCGCCAGGACCTGGCCGTTCCGCAAGTCGCCGCACATCGCCCTGACCTACGGCGCGGTGGTGGTCAAGTACGAGGTCTATGCCATTGCGCCCTATTCCATGGGCCACATCGAGCTGAAGCTCCCCTACCCGCGCCTGAACGGCGTGATCAAGCCCGAGCTGTTTCCCGGCCGCGGCTGATCGATAGCAGCCCGTGCAGCCCCCCTGCCAGCAGCAGTGCCGGCAGGGTCGCCCCCAGCTCCGGCGCCAGGTTGGCCATCAGGTGATAGGCCGCCACTCCCGCTCCCCAGGCCAGCAGCGCCTGCCCGTGCAAGCCATCGACCTGGTCTGGCGCGCGACGGCGACGGACCACGAAGTGGTCCACCAGCACCACGCCGAACAACGGCGCGAACACCGAACCGATCAGCAACAGGAAGTTCTGGTACTGGGCCAGTGGCGCCAGCAGGGCGATCAGCGTGCACAGCACGCCGATCGCCAGCGCCAGGTGCTCCACTTTCAGACGCACCAGCAAGCCACTGGAAACCGCCGCCGAATGGATGTCGGCAAACGCGTTCTCCGACTCGTCGAGCAGAATCAACAACAGCGCAATGCCCAACCCCGTGCCGGCCAAGGCCAACAGCAACGCGTTCACTTCGCCGCTGGGCGCGAAGGCCAGGGTATAGGCCACGCCCAGGCTCATCAGCCAGGCGTTGCCGATGAAAAACCCCGCTGCAGTGCCACCGAACACCCGGCTGGCGCGCTTGCCGAAACGCGAGTAGTCGGCGATCAACGGCAGCCACGACAGCGGCATGGCGATGACGATGTCGAAACCCAGCGCCAGCGATAGCGAACCATCCCCGGGGCGACGCCACAGCTCGGCCAGGTCGACCTTGGCGAACAGGTTCCAGGTGAGCCAAGCGCAGGCGCCGAGCAGCAGCCAGATACCCCATTTGCGCAACACCTTGCGCACGAACGCCAACGGGCCGCTGACAGCCAGCAAGGTCGCCAGGGCGCCGAAGCACAGGGTCCACAGCAACGGGCTGCTCCAGCCGCTGCCCTCGCCGAAGGCCCGTGCCCCCAGCAGGCTGGCGGCATCGCGCATGACGATGATCTCGAACGCCCCCCAGCCGATCAGTTGCAACAGGTTCAGCAGCGCAGGCAGACGGGCGCCGTGACGCCCCAGCGACAGCCGCAGGGTGGCCATGGCCGACAGGCCGGTGTCACTGCCGACGACCCCGGCCGCCGCCAGCAGCAGCACGCCGACGGCCGTGCCGAGGATGATCGCCAGGAGCGATCCGGCCAGGCCCAGCCCGTTGGCGAGCAGGCCGCCGACCTGCAGGACCATCAGGCCAATGCCGAGGGAGAACCACAGCGAGAACAGGTCGCGGGCGCCGAACTGGCGCTGCTCGCTGGGGACCGGATGGTCAGGGGAGAAATGGCTGGGTGTTGTCATGATTGTTCGCCGGATGACTGAATTGGGTTGGCAAACGTGGGAGCGGCGGTGCGCCGCGCCCACGTGTCACACCTGCTGAATCAGACTTTCTGGTACAGCTGGCTGCCTTCCTGGCGGAACCGCTCGGCCTGCTCGCGCATGCCCTGCTCGACCGTCACGTCCACGGTGTCGATCTTGGCGGCGTACTCGCGGACTTCCTGGGTGATCTTCATCGAGCAGAACTTCGGCCCGCACATCGAGCAGAAGTGCGCGACCTTGGCCGACTCCTTCGGCAATGTCTCGTCATGGAAGGCCCGTGCGGTGTCCGGGTCCAGGCCCAGGTTGAACTGGTCTTCCCAGCGGAACTCGAAGCGCGCCTTGGACAGCGCGTTGTCGCGGATCTGCGCGCCCGGGTGGCCCTTGGCAAGGTCGGCGGCGTGCGCGGCGATCTTGTAGGTGATGATGCCGGTCTTGACGTCGTCCTTGTTCGGCAGGCCGAGGTGCTCCTTGGGCGTGACGTAGCAGAGCATCGCGCACCCGAACCAGCCGATCATCGCCGCGCCGATACCGGACGTGATGTGGTCGTAGCCCGGGGCGATATCGGTGGTCAGCGGGCCGAGGGTATAGAACGGCGCTTCGTCGCAGCACTCCAGCTGCTTGTCCATGTTTTCCTTGATCAATTGCATCGGCACATGGCCGGGGCCTTCGATCATGCACTGCACGTCGTGCTTCCAGGCGATCTTGGTCAGCTCGCCGAGGGTTTCCAGCTCACCGAACTGGGCGGCGTCATTGGCGTCGGCGATCGAGCCCGGGCGCAGGCCGTCGCCCAGCGAGAAGCTGACATCGTAGGCCTTCATGATTTCGCAGATCTCGTCGAAGTGCGTGTACAGGAAGTTTTCTTTGTGGTGCGCCAGGCACCATTTGGCCATGATCGAGCCGCCGCGACTGACGATGCCGGTGACGCGCTTGGCGGTCAGCGGCACGTAGCGCAGCAGCACGCCAGCGTGGATGGTGAAGTAGTCCACGCCTTGCTCGGCCTGTTCGATCAGGGTGTCGCGGAACAGCTCCCAGGTCAGGTCCTCGGCGACGCCGCCGACCTTTTCCAGGGCCTGGTAGATCGGCACGGTACCGATCGGCACCGGCGAGTTGCGGATGATCCACTCGCGGGTCTCGTGAATGTGCTTGCCGGTGGACAGGTCCATGACCGTGTCGGAACCCCAGCGGATGCCCCAGGTCAGCTTGGCCACTTCTTCCTCGATCGAGGAACCCAGGGCGCTGTTGCCGATGTTGCCGTTGATCTTCACCAGGAAGTTGCGGCCGATGATCATCGGCTCCAGCTCGGTGTGGTTGATGTTGGCCGGGATGATCGCGCGGCCACGGGCGATCTCTTCGCGGACGAACTCGGCAGTGATCTCTTTCGGAATGCTGGCGCCGAAGCTATGGCCGGCGTGCTGCTGGTCGAGCAGGCCGGCGGCGCGGGCTTCCTGCAGCTTCATGTTCTCGCGGATGGCGACGTATTCCATCTCGGCGGTGATGATGCCCTGACGGGCATAGTGCATCTGCGTGACGTTGGCGCCGGCCTTGGCCCGGCGCGGATTGCGCACGTGGGCGAAGCGCAGCTTGGTCAGCTCGGCGTCGTTCAGCCGCTGCTGGCCGAAATTCGAGCTCAGGCCTTCGAGGCGCTCGGTGTCGCCGCGGGCGTCGATCCACGCCGAGCGTACATCGCCCAGGCCCTTGCGCACGTCGATGATGACATTGGGGTCGGTATACGGGCCAGAGGTGTCATAGACCAGCACCGGGGCGTTCTGCTCGCCGCCGAAGTCGGTGGGCGTGTCGTGCAGGCTGATCTCGCGCATGGGCACGCGAATGTCGGGGCGCGAGCCCTGGACATAGACCTTGCGCGAATTGGGCAAGGGTTGCACGGACTGCTGATCGACTTGCGCCGACTCGCTGAGGTGGGTCGTTTTTTCTTGTTTGCTCATCACAGGCTCTCCAGACAGCTTCCAGGCGGTGGAATGTCGGGGTGAACCTGAAAAGGCATGGAAGCACGCGTGACGCGTGCAGTGCCGGACATGGGGTGCCTTGGGCTGCAAGCAGCCGTGGCGATCCCGGACCTGGCACAAGAGGCTCCCGGGAAGTGAGAGCAATCTTGTTCCCTACGCAGGCGCTAACCTGATCAGGTTCAACGGGATCCGCACCTCTGCGATCTCAGCCTTTGCTTCAAGGCACCCCGACAAGAACATGCGCAGTCTAGACTGGACGGGTCGGCAAAGCCAAGCGGCGTGAATCCAGGCGTGACAAATGGCACAAGCGGCGGATTGTTGCCGGGGACGTGCGACACTACACTGGCCCATCGCTCGATACCCGACAGTACAGTAAATAAAATTTGATCAAGGATTGCCCTATGCTGCGCAAACTCTCACTGGCGATTGCCGTGTCTTGTGCGTCCAACGGAGTGGCGTGGGCGGTGGACACGCCCACGACGGTGAAAACCGACCTGGTCAGCGTCTACCAGGAAGCGGTCGACAACAACGCCGACCTGGCTGCCGCACGCGCCGACTACGGCGCCCGTCGCGAAGTGGTGCCCCAGGCCCGCGCCGGCCTGTTGCCGAACCTGTCGGCCGGTGCCGAAATGATGAACACCCGCACCAAGTTCGACGAACCCTCCGCCACCTCCAGCCGCAGCGGCAATTCCTGGAGCGCCACCCTGGCCCAGCCGATCTTCCGCGCCGACCGCTGGTTCCAGTTGCAGGCAGCCGAAGCGGTCAACGAGCAGGCTGCGCTGGAGCTGTCGGCCACCGAGCAGAACCTGATCCTGCAGACCGCCGAGAACTACTTCGCCGTGTTGCGCGCCCAGGACAACCTGGCCTCCACCAAAGCCGAGGAGGCGGCGTTCAAGCGCCAGCTGGACCAGTCGAACGAACGCTTCGATGTCGGCCTCTCGGACAAGACCGACGTGCTGCAGTCCCAGGCCAGCTACGACACCGCACGCGCCAACCGGATCATCGCCGAGCGCCAGGTGCAGGATGCCTTCGAGGCCTTGATCACCCTGACCAACCGCCAGTACACCGCGATCCAGGGCGTGGTCCATACCCTGCCGGTCCAGGTACCGACGCCCAACGACGCCAAGGCCTGGGTCGAGACTGCCGGGCGGCAG
Organism: Pantoea sp. Cy-639; assembly: GCF_011752525.1. Lineage (GTDB taxonomy): Bacteria > Pseudomonadota > Gammaproteobacteria > Pseudomonadales > Pseudomonadaceae > Aquipseudomonas. The sequence continues at coordinate 116,271 of NZ_VWXI01000016.1, forward strand.
AACCTCAACCTGCTGGCCACCAACCACGCCGTCGCCGCCGCCGAGGAGACCGTGCGCCAGCGCAAGGCCGGCCATGCCCCGACCCTCGATGCAGTGGCCAAGTACCAGAAGGGCGACAACGACAACCTGGGCTTCTCGAACTCGGCAGCGCTGCCGAACGTGCACTATGGCAACGACGTGGCGCAGACCAGTGTCGGCCTGCAACTGAACATCCCGATCTACAGCGGCGGGCTGACCAGTTCGCAGGTACGCGAAGCCTATTCGCGCCTGACCCAGAGCGAGCAGCAGCGCGAGAGCCTGCGCCGCCAGGTAGTGGAGAACACCCGCAACCTGCACCGCGCGGTGAACACCGATGTCGAGCAGGTACAGGCGCGCAAGCAGTCGATCATCTCCAACCAGAGCGCGCTGGAAGCCACCGAGATCGGCTACCAGGTCGGTACCCGCAACATCGTCGACGTGCTCGACGCCCAGCGCCAGCTCTACACCTCGGTGCGCGACTACAACAACAGCCGCTACGACTACATCCTCGACAACCTGCGCCTGAAGCAGGCGGCCGGCACCCTGAGCCCCCAGGACCTGCAGGACCTTGGCCGCTACCTGAAATCCGACTACAACCCGGACAAGGACTTCCTGCCACCTGACCTGGCGGCCGCGGCGGCAAAGAACTTCGAACGCCGGCCGTGAAGACGATGCACCACCTGTAGGAGCGGGCCCCGCGACAGGGCCCGATCAGGCAGTGATGCTGTCTGGTCGGACGCTATCGCGGGGCAAGCCCACTGCCACGAGCACCTGCAGGATCATCATCAGCCCAGAAATCGCCCCAACCCATCCAGCAAGCGCTGCAACGCCCCCTGGTTGGCCTGCATCACCGCCCTGCCCGCCTCGCCCATGCGCCGCGCATCCTGCGGCAGCTCGATCAGGCGCCGGACCGCGCCGGCCAGGCCCTCGGCATCGTCCACCTGCTGCAACGCCCCGGCCTCGCGCAACATCGCGCTGATCTCGAGGAAGTTGAACACATGCGGCCCCATGATCACCGGCAGCGCCAGCGCCGCGGGCTCCAGCGGGTTATGCCCGCCGGTGGGCAGCAGGCTGCCACCGACGAAGGCGATGTCGGCCAGGGCATACAGGAACAGCAATTCACCCATGGTGTCACCCAGCAACACCTGGGTTGCAGCCTCGACCGCGGTACCGCCAGAACGACGAACCGTGGCGAACTGCTCGGCGCACAACCCGTACACGGCATTGAACCGCTCGGGGTGGCGCGGTACCAGGATCAACAGCGCATCGCTGTGCACCTTGAGCAGCTCGCGATGCGCCGCGAGGATCAGCGCGTCCTCGCCTTCATGGGTACTGGCCGCGATCCAGAGCGGCCGCTGCACGGCGTTCCACTGCTCGCGCAGGGCCCGGGCACGGGGCAGCAACTGGTCGTCGATCTTCAGGTCGAACTTGATCGAACCGGTCACCTGCACGCACCCAGGGCGCGCGCCAAGGTCGCGAAAACGCTGGCCCTCGGTTTCGGTCTGCACGGCGATCAGGCTCATCTCGGCCAGCATCGGCCGAGTCAGCCCGGCAAACCGTGCGTAGCCACGCGCCGAGCGCGCGGACAACCGCGCATTGGCCAGTGCCACCGGGATGCCGCGCTTGGCGCACTGGTGGATATGGTTGGGCCACAACTCGGTTTCCATGATGATGCCCAACTGCGGCCGCACATGGTCGAGGAAGCGCCCTGCCGCCCACGGCAGGTCATAGGGCAGGTAGCAGTGCTGCACCCGCGGCTCGTCGCCGAACATCGCGCGGATACGTTCCGAGCCGGTCGGGGTCATGCAGGTGAGCGTGATCGGCAAGTCTGGATACTGCTTGAGCAAGGCCCGCACCATCGGCGCGGCAGCAATGCTTTCACCCACCGACACCGCGTGCACCCAGATACCGCCCTGGCGCATCGGCGGCAACCCGCAGGCGAAGCGCTCGGCGATGCGCTGGCGATAGGCCGGCGCCTTGCGCCCACGCAGGAACAGGCGTAGCGCGACCAGCGGCAGGCCCAGGTGAAACAACAGGGTATAGAGAGTTCTGTTCATGGCGGCGGAGTTTACTAGGAAGCGGCGCAAAAGGCCTGCGCCGGGTCAGCCTTCAACCGATCGCCCGCAGGTGCACGGCGAAACGTTCGGCCAGCCACTGCGCGGCCGGCCCCAGTGGCGCATCGCGCCGCCAGGCCAGCTCCGCGACCAACGCAGGCGGGCGCCATTCGCTGTCGAGCTCGACCATCTGCGCCTGATAGGTCGGGTACTGCACCACGTGCCGAGGCAGCCAGGCCCAGCCCAGCCCCCGCATCAGCAGTTCGGCCATGGCGTAGAAGCTGTCGGCGCGCCAGACTTGCGGACTGATCGCCTCGCCTCCTGGATAACCGCTCTGCTGCGGGGTGATCAGCAACTGGCGGTGGCGTGCCAGTTGCTGGCGGCTGACCTTGGCCAGACGCGCCAGCGGGTGGTCGATGGCGCACACGGTGACCATCTCGACACTGCCCAGGGCGCGCCGCTCGAGCGAAGCGGGAATGCTCTCGTGATGAAAGAACAGACCCAGGTCGGCGCGCCGCTCCAGCAGTTTGCGCGCCACGTCGCCCTGGGCACCGCTGGCCAGTTGCACTTCGAGGTAGGGATAGCGCGCGGCCAGTTCGTCGAGGCTGTCGATCACCGGCTGGTAAGGCATGGCCTCGTCCTGGGCCACTCGCAGCAACGGCTCCTGTCCGCGCATCAGGGCGAGCGCGCGACCGTCCAGGCGCTCGCACTGGCGCAACAGTTCGCGGGCATCCTCCAGCAGCGTGGCGCCACTCTCGGTCAGACGCGGCTGGCGGCCGCTGCTACGCTCGAACAGGGTCACGCCCAGGTCCGTCTCGAGCAGCGCGATGGCGTTGCTCACTGCCGACTGCGCCTTGCGCTGCTCGCGGGCCACGGCCGAGAACGAACGCAGCTCGGCGGTGCGTACGAATAGACGAAGCTGCTCCAGATTCCACTGCTCGGGCATGACAACCTATCTCCAATACAGATAGGAAATGACTTTACCGCATCCAGGGATCCCCTAGAATGCCCGACCAGCAACGGAGAACCCGCCCCATGAACGCCTATACCTATCTCGCCATAGCCATTTGCGCCGAAGTCATCGCCACCGCCTCGATGAAAGCGGTCAAGGGCCTGAGCACACCGCTGCCGTTGCTGCTGATGGTGTGCGGCTATGGCGTCGCGTTCTGGATGCTGACCCTGGTGGTGCGCAGCATCCCGGTGGGCATCGCCTATGCCATCTGGTCGGGGCTGGGTATCGTGCTGATCAGCGTCGCGGCACTGGTGATCTACGGGCAGAAGCTGGATGTGCCGGCCATGCTGGGCATGGCCATGATCGTCGGCGGCGTGGTGGTGATCCAGGTGTTCTCCAATACCGCCGGGCATTGATCCCTTGCCGGGGCCGGCCTGGGCGCGCCTGCTTCGCCAGCAAAGCGGGTTCCTGAGGTAGGCAGGTAGTGCGCAAGCCCGGTTGCAGCCACAGCCTGTATACTGCGCACCTGTCCCAGTTTTCGAGGTGCCCGCATGCCATCCGCCATTTCCACCGACGTGCTGATCGTCGGCGCCGGGGTCGCAGGCCTCTGGCTCAACGCCCGCCTGCGTCGCATGGGTTATTCGACAGTGCTGGTGGAGCGTGCAGGCCTCGGTGGCGAGCAGACCATCAAGTCCCAGGGCATCATCCACGGTGGCACCAAGTACGCACTGCACGGCACCCTGACCGGCGCCTCCGAGGCCATTGCCGACATGCCGCGCCGCTGGCGCGAAGCACTGGCCGGCAGTGGTGAACTGGACCTGGGCGACACCCGCCTGCTGTCCGACGCCCACTACCTCTGGTCCCCCGGCACCCTGGCCGGCAACCTCACCAGCTTCTTCGCCAGCAAGGCCGTGCGCGGTCGGGTCGACCAGGTCAAGGGCGAACAGCTACCGCCCGCCCTGCAGGACCGCGCGTTCAAGGGCAAGGTCTATCGCCTCGCCGAACTGGTCATCGACGTTCCCAGCCTGCTGGCCAACCTTGCACGCCTTGCCGGCGACAGCCTGCTGGCCGGCGCGCGCATCGAGCCGCTGCGTGAGGGTGAAGCCCTGGTCGGACTGATCGTCGATGGCCGCGAGATCCGCGCGCAACGCATCGTCCTCAGCGCCGGCGGTGGCACCGAGGAACTGCTGCGCGCCCTTGGCCTCAGCCAACCGGCCATGCAGCGCCGCCCGCTGCACATGGTCCTGGCCAAAGGGCCGAACCTGAAGCCGCTGTATGCCCACTGCCTGGGCGGCGGCCCCAAGCCGCGCATCACCGTGACCACCCACCCGGCCGCCGACGGCCAGTGGGTCTGGTACCTCGGCGGCGACCTGGCCGAAGCCGACGGCGTGGCCCGCGAACCGGCCGAGCAGATCGCCGCGGCCCAGAAGGAAGTCGCCAGCCTGATGCCCTGGGTCGATCAGCGCCAGATTCGCTGGGCGACCTTGCGTATCGACCGCGCAGAACCCGCGCAATCGGGCCTGGTGCGTCCGGACAACGCCTTCCTTGCCGAGCAGCAGCGCCTGCTGGTGGGCTGGCCGACCAAGCTGGCCCTGGCGCCGGACTTCAGCGACCGTGTACTGGCCAGCCTGGAGCGCGACGGCATTCGCCCGAGCGAGCAGCCCGTGCTGGCCGACCTGCCCCGCCCTCCGCTGGGCGTGCCGGCCTGGGAGCAACTGCTGCCATGAGCCTGCCGACCCTGCACGATCATCATCGCCCGCTGGGCAGTACCGGCCTGCGGGTCTCGCCCCTGGGGCTGGGCACGGTCAAGCTTGGCCGCGACCAGGGGGTGAAATACCCCAACGGCTTCACCATTCCGGACGACGACACCGCCCGTCTGCTCCTCGCCCAGGCACGTGAGCTGGGCATCAACCTGCTCGATACCGCCCCGGCCTACGGGCGTAGCGAGGAGCGCCTGGGCCCGCTGTTGCGCGACCAGCGCGATGAGTGGGTGATCGTCAGCAAGGTCGGCGAAGAGTTCGACAACGGCCAGTCGCACTTCGACTTCAGCGCCGCCCATACCCGCCGCTCGGTCGAACGCAGCCTGCAGCGCCTGGAAACCGACCGTATCGAGCTGGTGCTGGTGCACTCCGACGGCAACGACCTGGCGATCCTCGAGCAGGAAGACGTGTATGAGACCCTCGCCGCGCTCAAGCAGGAAGGCAAGATTCTCGGCTATGGTTTCTCCGGCAAGACCGTCGCAGGCGGCCTGAAGGCCCTGGAGCAGGGCGACTGCGCCATGGTCACCTACAACCTCAACGAGCAAGCGGAACGTCCGGTGCTGGACTACGCTGCCGAGCACGGCAAGGCCATCCTGGTGAAGAAGGCACTGGCCAGCGGCCATATCTGCCTGGCACCAGGCGTCGACCCGGTGCAGGCCAGTTTCGAGATGCTGTTTGCCCATCCGGGCGTGAACAGTGCCATCGTCGGGACCATCAACCCGGTACACCTGGCCCATAACGTGGCCACTGTCGCCCGCATCCTGGGCCGGCCCTGAGCCACCCGGGCGGCAGCCACTGCAAGGAGGAGCCTCGTGCCACGCACGCTGATCCGCAAGAATCCGAGCAACTTCAAGACCCTGCCGCTGCACGTCGAGGCCACCGCCGAGGGCCTGACCTACCAGAGCATCGGTGTGCCGCTGAACTTCGCCCAGACCTTGCAGCGCCGCAAGGCCATCCAGCTGCCCGACGCCCAGCGTTTCGTGGCCGAACTGGCCAACCTGGGCGTGTCGGTGCGCCTGACCCTGCACTGGCAGGGGCGCGACTACTGGGTGCTGGTGCGCCAACGGCGCCAGGACCGCGGCGACGTGGTGCTCAAGCTGATCTCAGGCTACGTGCCGGCCCAGGAGCTGAACCTGCCGCTGCACACCGCCATCCAGGAGGTCGCCGAGGAGTGCCTGCTGGAAACCCCCGAGGGCTGGCTCGGCGGACGCTTCAACGACACCTGGCTACCGGCCCCCTATGCCGCCGCCCTGCACTACCGCGAGACCCTGCCCTTCGTGCTCACGCCACAGTCCGGCGCCGCGCGGCCAGTGCACTGCGGCAACCTGATGCTGCTGGAGCGGCCACGTGCCTATGTGCACCTGCCCACCGCGTCGCTGCAACTGATCTACGACCTGCGCCTGCAGGTACCCCGGGAAGCCAAGTCGCTGAGCCTGTTCCACGTTGACGAACGCCTCGAAGGCGAGCAACTGGTCGCGCGCCTGAACCGCAAGCGCCCAGACCTGTACCTGATGCCGTTGAAGGATGGCCAGCCGCTGGCCGAGCTGTACACCCTGAAGAAGGACCAGTTGCTGCCGGCGAGCACGCGCGGGCTATGGCTGGCCGAGAGTTTTGCCCAGCAGGAAGGCTGGGTGGTGCGCGATGAGCGGGTGCGCTGGAGGGACTGGCTGAAGCAGCAGGGACTGGTCGAGCGCAAGCGTGAGCCGGCGTCGCATCTGGAACGCTTCAGCGCCAAGGCGAAAAAACTGCTCGCCCGCGTCCTGTAGGAGCCAGCCTTGCCGGCGACCGGTGCCGTGCACGCGGCGCTTGCGCGCCGCAAGCCCGGCACCTACGAGGCGATGAGCCGGCTCAGTGCTTGCGGATCTTCTCGACGATCGCCGTGGTCGAGCTGTTCTCCACCAGACCCAGCACCTTCACCGTACCGCCGTAGGCCTTGACGATATCGGCGCCGACCACCTGGTCGATGCCATAGTCGCCGCCCTTGACCAGCACGTCCGGCTTGACCTGGCGCAACAGGTTCTCCGGGGTACCCTCGGGGAAGCTGATGACCCAGTCCACCGCACCGAGGCCGGCCAGCACGGCCATGCGCCGGTCGACGCTGTTGATCGGCCGGCCCGGCCCCTTCAGGCGGCTTACCGAGGCATCATCGTTGATCGCCACGATCAGGCGGTCGCCCTGGGCACGCGCCTGCTCCAGGTAAGTCACATGGCCGGCGTGAAGGATGTCGAAGCAACCGTTGGTGAAGACGATCTTCTCGTTGTGCGCACGGGCATCGTCGATCGCCAGCAGCAACTGCTCCAGCCCCAGGACACCGCGCTCGGAGCCTTCCTCGCGCTGGATCGCCCGACGCAGTTCCGGCGCACTGATGGCCGCAGTACCCAGCTTGCCGACCACGATACCGGCGGCCAGGTTGGCCAGGGCCACGGCGTGCGGCAGGTCCTCGCCGGCGGCGATGGCCGCGGCCAGGGTGGAAATCACGGTGTCGCCGGCACCGGTCACATCGAACACTTCGCGTGCGCGGGCTGGCAGGTGCAGGGCCGGGTGACCGGTGCGCAGCAGGGTCATGCCGTGCTCGCCACGCGTCACCAGCAGCGCGCCGAGGTCGAGCTCCTCGAGCAGCTTCAGGCCCTTGGCGACCAGTTCGGCCTCGTCGGCGCAACGGCCAACGATGGTTTCGAACTCGCTCAGGTTGGGGGTGATCAGGCTGGCGCCGCGGTAGATCGAGAAGTCCTTGCCCTTGGGATCGGCCAGCACAGGGATCCCTTTGGCACGCGCCGCCTCGATCAGCAACTGATGATTCTTCAGCGCGCCCTTGCCGTAGTCGGACAGCACCAGCACCTTGACGCCGTCGAGCAAGGTGTCGACCTCCGCGCCCAGCGACAGTGGATCGGTGGCGAAAGGTTCCTCGAAATCGATACGCAGCAGTTGCTGGTGACGACTCATGACCCGCAGCTTGACGATGGTCGGCTGGTGCGCGATGCGCTGGAAGATCGAGCGCACGCCCGCCGCTTGCAGGCTGTTGGCAAGGCTGTCGGCCGCCTCGTCCTGGCCGGTGACACCGACCAGGGCAGCCGGCGCGCCGAGGGCGGCGATGTTGAGGGCAACGTTGGCCGCGCCACCCGGGCGATCCTCGATCTGGTCGACCTTGACCACCGGCACTGGCGCCTCGGGCGAAATACGCGAAGTACCGCCATGCCAGTAGCGGTCGAGCATGACATCGCCGACCACCAATACCGGGGCTTGATCGAAACGCGGCATGGACAACTTCATGGGCAACCCATATTGGAAAAATGAACAGGGGCAGGATATTAGCACAGGGTCGAGAATGGCTTTACGGCCAGCTTCGCTGTGCAGAAAACTGCGGTGACGATCGGGGCTTGGTCCGCCCCGATCTCGGTGGGCTCAGGTGATGTCGGCGTTTTCCGGCGCATCCAGGCCCATGGCATGCAGGCGGGCGTAATAGCCATTGGCCTCGAGCAGTTCGGCGTGGGTGCCCCGCTCCACCAGGCGACCCTGGTCCATCACCAGGATCATGTCGGCCTTCTCGATGGTCGACAGGCGGTGCGCGATCACCAGCGTCGTGCGCCCCTTCATGACATGGTCCAGGGCTGCCTGGATATGCCGCTCGGACTCGGTATCGAGGGCCGAGGTGGCCTCGTCGAGGATCAGCAACGGCGCGTTCTTCAACAGCGCCCGGGCAATCGCCAGGCGCTGGCGCTGGCCTCCGGAGAGCAGGACGCCGTTCTCGCCGACCTCGGTGTCGAAGCCTTTGGGCAACTGGTCGACGAATTCCTTGGCATAGGCATCGGCGGCCGCGGCCTCGATGTCGGCGCGCGGCGCACCGGCCAGGTCGCCGTAGGCGATATTGTTGGCCACGGTGTCGTTGAACAGGGTGACGTGCTGGGTGACCTGGGCAACATGGCGGCGCAGGTTGCGCAGTCGGTAATCCTCGATCTCGACGCCATCGAGCAGGATCTGCCCTTCGCTGTGGTGATAGAAGCGCGGGAGCAAGGCGGCGAGGGTCGACTTGCCGCTGCCGGAACGGCCAACCAACGCAATCATCTGGCCCGGCTCGGCGGTGAAGCTGATGTCACTGAGCACCTGGCGCTCGGTGCCCGGGTAGGTGAAGCTGAGGTTACGCACCTCCAGGCGACCCTGGACACGCTCTTTCTCGATGGTGCCGGTGTCCACTTCAGGGGCTTCGTCCAACTGCTCGAAGATGCTCTCGGCGCCGGCCAGGCCCTTCTGGATGGTCGAGCTGACCTCCGAAAGCTGGCGGATCGGCTTGGGCAGCAAGCCTGCGGCAGTGATATAGGCGACCAGGTCGCCCGCCGAGGCATCGCCACGCAGGAACAGCACCAGGAACATCAGCGCGGCCATGGCGGTGTAGATCACCAGTTGCAGCAGCGGCGTGTACAGCGCGCCGGTCTTGGTCATGCGCAGCTGTTTGTCGGTGTTGCTCTGGCTGGCGTGCTTGAAACGCTGCTCCTCGTAGCGCTCACCGCCGAAGCTGCGTACCACCCGGTAACCCTGGATGGTCTCGGAAGCCACGTGGGTCACATCGCCCATGGCCACCTGGATCTTCTTGCTCTGCTTGCGGAACTTCTTGCTGGCAGTGCTCACCATCACGGCGATGACCGGCAGGATGGCCAGCATCACCAGGGTCAGTTTCCAGTTCATCCACAGCAGGTAGATGAAGAGGAACACCACGGTCAGCCCCTCGCGGATCACTACCTTGATCGCATCGGTGGCGGCACCGGTGACCATGGTCACGTTGAAGGTGATCCGCGAGATCAGGTGGCCGGAGTTGTGGTTGTCGAAATAACGGTTGGGCAGCACCAGCAGCTTGTTGAACAGCTCCACGCGCAGGTCGTGCACCAGGCATAGCGAGACCTTGGCCAGGAAGTAGTTGCCCAGGAACGATCCCAGCCCTTGCCAGGCGGCGATCAGGATGATCAGCAGCGGCACCGCCTGCAGCAATTGCAGGTCCTGCAGGTAGGGAACGTCGGGGAAGAGCACGGCCTGGGGATTGCTCAGGCCGTCGACGAAGTACTTGAGGATCCCGGCCAGCATCGGCTGGGTGGAGGCGAAGATCACGAACCCGACGATGCTCAGCAGGAAGATGCCGATGTAGGGTTTCACGTAGCTCAGCAGCCTGAAGTAGATCTTCAGGCTGGAGGTGTTCTCCGCCGGGAGCGGTGTTTCGGCCATCATCGAGCTCGCTGTTCAGATTGAACCGGCGATTTTACCACAGCGTCGATTCTGGTCATCTGCCCAGGGCAACAACATCGCCAGGCCCACCGGCAGCCAGCTGATGAACCACTCGGCCCGTGGGGTCGCCGTCAGGCTGGCGGCATCGAACTGCATGGCCAGGGTGGAGAATACCCAGAGGCCAAGCAGGACCTTGCCGAATGCGCTATGCCGGGCCCGGACGATCTCCCCCAAGGCGAACAGCCACACCGCCAGCCAGAGCAGCATGCCGGGCAGGCCCAGCTCGACGGCGACATGGGTGAACATGTTGTGGGTGTGGTCGAAGACATGGCCAAGCGCTTCCACCCGGTAGTAGGAGCCCAGGCCCAGGCCCGTAAGCGGGCGCTGGCTGATCATGTGTTCGGCCGCGGCGAAGATCTCCGGTCGATAGGACGACCCGCGCAGCATGATCAGGTCGTACATCTGGTAGAACGCAAGGCCCGTACCCAGGGCCGCGAGCAGGGCGAACAGGCAACTGTTGCGATCGCGATGCCAGAGCACGCCGAGGATGACGGTCACCACCAACGCCAGTCCCGCGCCACGGCTCTGGCTCAGGACCACGAAGGCCCCCAGGCACGCCAGCGCGACCGCCCAGGCCAGTTGCAGGCCGCGCTGGCGTGGACAGGCGTAGAGCAGCCACAGCACCGCAGCGGCCACGACATAGGCACCGAGGATCGGATGGGAGATCTCGCCGATCCCGCTCAGGCGCTCCGTCAGCGGGTAGCCCACCATGACGTAGAAATGCACGATCGATATCAACGCGGCCAGCGCAAGCAGTGCGCCGCCCAGTTGCAGCAGGCGCTGGATCCAGCCGATTCCCAACTGCGCCAGCAACGGAAAGCCCATCAGGAACACCAGGATGTACAGCAACCGCTTGGCCTCGCGCGGGCCGTCCTCGGCGTTCGACCACAGCAAGGTCACGGTCCCCCAGGCCAGCAGCGCAAGAATGCCGAGCCACAGCGCGGGCTGGCGTCGCCAGGCCTGCGCGTACACCCGCCTGGCGGACCACGCCAGACCCAGTGTCGGCAGCCAGAAGAACACCACCATACCTTGCTGGTACAACTTGTTGGTTGGCGCCAGAGCTATCGCCGCCAGGAACCATACCAGGCCGAACCCGAGCCAGGCCTTGGCCCAGCGATTCTCGTACAACATCCCTTCTCCCGATGAAACACGCACACCATCATGGTGCTCACAGATAAATTTCGGCATTATTGCCGGTCATTTTGCCTGCCCAGAGAACAAGGCTCGAACACATGCAATGCTCCCGGCTCCCCCAAGTCGAATTCGACCAGATGACACTCGGTGCCAAGGTACTGGAGGCGGATAGCCATGGGGCTAAAGTCTACCTGCTCGAGGATGGAAATATCCTCAAGGTTTTTCGTCGCAAGCGATGGTTTTCATCTGCGCTGCTGCGACCGTACTCCCAGCGCTTCGTCGACAACGCCGTGCGCCTGGCACAACTGGGCTTCCCCACCCTCGAGGTGATCAGCCACCACAGGCTTCAACTGCCGGGGCGCACGGCTGTGCTGTACCGCCCCCTGCCAGGCGAAACCCTGCTGCAACTGTCGCGCCGCCCGGACTTCGACTGGACGCAGCAACTGCCGCGTCTCGTCGAACTGATCCAGCGACTGCACCAGGCGGGCATCTACTTCCGCTCGCTGCACCTGGGCAACGTGGTGGAAACGCCCGAAGGCCTGCTCGGGTTGATCGACGTGGCCGACATGCGCTTTCTGCGCGCGCCACTATCGCCACGGATGGTGCAGCGCAACGTGCAGCACATGGTCCGCTACATCGAGCGCGAGAAGCTGGCCTGTGCGTTTCCCCTGGAACAGTTCCAGGCTGCGCTGGCGGTACGCTGAGGCCTAGCCGCCGAGCAGCTTCAGCGAACCGGCGGCGAAGGCCCCCCAGGCCTCGACCGGCGCCAGTGCCCGCCACTGCGTCGCCGCCTGCGACCCTGGTTCTACTGCGGCGCAGCGAGCAATGGCCTGGGCCCAGGCTGCCCGGTCGCCGACCGGCAGGTAGCAGCCGGCCTGCGCCAACTGCTCGCGGAACACCGGCAGGTCGCTACAGATGACCGGCACCTTCGCCAGCACGGCCTCCTGCAGCACCAATCCCAGCCCTTCGGCGCGGGAAGGCACCAGCAACCAGTCGAAGGCCGGGTACAGGCTCGCCAGGTCTTCACGATGACCGCAAAAATGAACGCTGGCCTCGATCCCGAGCGCCTTGGCCCGGGCTTCGAGCCCCGCCCGCAATGGCCCATCGCCGAGCACGGCCAACTGCATGCCCGGGGCCTGCACGGCAGCCTGGGCAAAAGCCTCCAGCAGCATCTCGAACCCTTTGCTCTCGACCAGCCGCCCCACCGCCCCGAACACCGGCCCTTGGGCCTGCGACGGCAAGGCCAGGGCCTGGCGCGCCTGCTGCGCGGACAGCAATTGCTGAGCGTAGGCGAAGGGGTCGAGGGCGACCCGCAGTGTCGCCACCGGGCGGCCGAGGTCCTCGGCGAGTGAGCGTGCCAGGGTCGCGGACACCGCCGCGACGCTCAGGCGCTCAGGGGAAAAGCGACCGAACAGCTTCACGTCGCCAGGCGCAATGCGGGTCGAGCCATGAAACAGCACCGCGGCACGCACCCCAGGCAGGCGCCGCAGCACCGGCAGCAACAGCCGCGCCACCCCCAGCCCGTCCATCAGTACCAGCTCGGGCGCCGCGTCTTGCAGCGCCCTGTACAGCCGTCGCCGCACCCAGAGTCGCAGCAGCGCGGAAAACCTGCGGCCCTTGAGCACCCGCGCCGACAGCTGCCAGGTACGCGGCTGCCCGGCACCAGCGCACAGCTCGCCGTCGAGTAGCAACCAGTTGTCGACCTGGGTACCGACTGGCGCATGGGCCAGCACATCCCGATGGACCTTGTGGATGGACATGAACGGCGAACCGCCGGACCACATCACGTTGACGATTTTCAGCGACATGGCGCCCCTTCGATGATTGGACCGGCAGTCAGCGCTGCCGGCTCGACGCCTCAGCAGCCCAGGCGCAACCGCAGGCGCTGCCAGAAGGTCAGCGGCGGGTGCGCCCGCAGCGCCGGCTGCATGTGCTCGACGATGCTGCGCCCGACCTGGGCGAAACTGAACCCCGAGGTCGCCAGCTCGCGTCCGCTGGCAGCGATCCGCGCGGCCAGCTCCGGGTCCTCGCGCAGCTGCCGCAGCTTGACCTGCAGGGCCGGGATGCTGTCATAGAGCACCACGTTGCGCATGTCTTCCAGGCCCAGGGCCCGGTTTTCCGCCTCGCCCTGGTCGTAGGCCAGCAGCACACAGCCGCAGGCCATCGCCTCGAAGTTCTTGATCATGTACTCGCCCATGCCGACATCGGCACTGACGAAGAAGCGTATGCGGTTGAGGGTGTTGCAGTAGTCCTCGCCCGACTTGGTGCGCGTCACCACCAGGTTCTCCACCTGGCCCAGCTCGTCCAGCAGTGCCTTGCGGCCACTGTAGGCGACGCTCTTGGTGCTACCGACGAAGGCCAGCTCGATATCGCGCTCACGCCCCTGGTCGGTGAGCAACTGCTCGTCGTAGCCCTTGGGCACGAACACCGCGTCGAAACCTTCCTGGCGCAGGCGCTCGCTGACCATGTAGCCGGAGCTGATGACCCGTGCCCATGGCAGCTTGCGGTAATGCTCGCTGAACTTGCCGGTGTACTTGCAGGGAATGTAGTTCTGGTAGGCGTCGTGCTCGAGAATCACCAGGTTGGGCACGCTGCGGATGAACGCGACCTGGCGGATCTCCTGCTTGAAGCGCAGGAAGAAGACGATGCGGTCATAGCGACTGACATCGACTTCCCGCTGGAAGTACCGGCGCAGGTTGCGTTGATCCTGGTCGCTCAGCCAACGCAGGTCGCAGTCGCAGTGAGCCGCAACACCGTCATACAGGCGGTCGAGGATCGCCCGCTGTTCCTTCTGCACCAGAAATAGGACTTTCATTGCTTTCCTCGGGCGCTCGGCGCTGCCGTGGTCATCAAGGGGAATCAGGCTCACAGGTCGCGACGCCAGAACAGTTCATGCCGGCGCACCGCCTTGCGAAAGAATTCGTTCTCGCCATAGGGTGACGGACGCCGACCCGCCAGCCAACGCTGCAACACGCGGCGCAGGCGGCGCTTGAGCGGTGCCCGTGGCTGCAGGTCGTGCATCATGCCCAGGGCCATGGCCTTGTCGCGCTGGACCTGCAGATCCAGCGTCAGGCTCAGGGGCGTCCATGCGCCACTGGCCTCCAGATGCGGTGGCAAAGCCACGCCATCACCGCTGTCGCCCATCGGCCAGCGGTCGTTGTCATGCAGATGATTGGCGTAGCACAGCAGGGTTTGCGGCTGCCACGACAGCCCTTTCAGGGCCTCGAGCACCGCCGCCTGGGCACAGACGTGGTCCGGGTGCGGATCAAGCGTCGGGTGCGGCATCACCAGCACCTGCGGCCGGGCCAGCTCCAGCATGGCGCGCAGGTCGGCCAGCAGGTTGCTCCAGGTCGGCGCGCCATCCGCATCGGCAGGCAACGGCAACGGGTTGAAGCGACGGAACGGGCGGATATCGGCCATGTCGGCCTCGCGGGAAGCTTGCGCCTGGTCGGGCGCAGCCTGCATGGCGGACAACTGCAGGCAGAAATACCCCAGTTGCACGCAGCGTGACTCCGGCACACCGGCCCAGCGCGGCACGGCGATACTGTCCCAGGCGCGCAGGCGGCCCTTCAGGCGAGCGGCTTCGGCCTTGCCCAGGCCCATGTGCTGGTAATGCTCGGCCTCGATTTCACCTGCGGTCAGGGTGACCACCCAGGCTTCGTCCGCCTGGCTGTACAGGCCATAGGCCGCCAGCTCGGCGTCGTCGGCATGCGGCGCGATGACCATCACCCGGCGATGGCGCAGCTCGATGCCCGGAGTTATCCACAGGCGAGGCGCCCCCAGCAGGCGACAACGCCGCCCCTGAAGGCGCAACGTGCCCGCCTGCAACGGCTCAGCCAGGCCGCTCAGGTTCAGATAGCGTACGCCACGGGCGCCGCGCTCGAACGTCTGGACATCGCTGGCAGCGCCCGCGAGCAGCTTGATCTGCGGATCGAGAAACCGCCCCAGCCAACCGCTCCTGATGTCCACTTCGAGGATCAGCGTCTCATCGCCTTGCAACGTGGCGTCGACCTGAAGCCGCCCACCTTGCAACGTGGCCTTCGCCTCGCGGGTCGGTTCAGCGAAGTCATAGGCGTAGTCCTGCCCGGGCGAGTAGAACAGGTGATCGGCGAACCAGGCCTCGTGCGCCACCCAGAGCAGTGGCAGCAGCAGCAACGGCAGCCACCAGCAGACGAACACGCCCGCAAGCACCAGGACGAACAGCGCCGCCAGCAGCCCGATGCGCTTGTTGCGCCGATGGCGCTTGAGCAACTGCTGCTTGCGGCTCACGACTGGAACACCGGCACAGGGTTGCACCAACGGTCCTTGTATTCGCGATCGGCGCGGCCGAAGGAGAAGCGCAGTGGCTTGCCCAGCGCATTGGCGTCTTCCCAGGCAGCCTGGGTATTGAGGAAGCTGAGCACGCTGCCGGGGCTGAACGCCCTGGTCTCAGGGTCGACACCGCCATTGACATACTCGACGCTGATCCACTGCGGCGCTTCGACCCGGTACACCAGCTGGATCGCGATGGGCTTGTCGTCGAGCAACAGCAGCGAACCGATCAGCAGCGGGCGCAGGCGTTCGACCACTTCCGCCATGCGCGCCGCGCCAGTGGCAGGGAAGCCCCAGCGGCGCTGGAACAGGTCGCAGTAGATGGCTGCGACCTCGGCCGCGCTGAAGTCAGCGATCGGGCGCACCTGACCGCCCGCCTCTTCCAACAGGCGCAATTCGCGGCGCTGGTTGTAGCGGAACTTCTTCGACAGGTCCTCGTGGGGACGCGCCATGGCCAGCTGTTCGGGCTGGGCCTTGAGGCCGCTGAAGCGCCCCTCGTTCAGCGCCGACAGGTAGCGCGCGCCATGACGCAAGGGGGCCGCAGCGTCGGCGGCGGCCGGCAGGATGATCTCGGCGTTGCCGAGGTCGAACAGCCCCTTCTTGCCTTGACGCTTGAGCACGTCCTTGGACAGCGCCAGGTGGCGTCCCCAGGTCGGCAGCGCGGCCTTGAGCTCGCCCGCCTGCAGCCAACCCAGGTAACGCACGGGGATCTGTGCCAGCTCGGCCAGTTGGGCGACCACCAGCGGATGGGTGGCGACACTGCCCCCGAAGCGCTGCCAGGCCTCGGCATAAGCCGTGGCGTCGATCTCCTGCCAGCCGCGTTCGCGCCAGGCCCGGATTGCATTGAGCATCAAGAAGCGTCTCCCACCAGCGCGCGGACCTGCGGCAACTGCCAGAAGGCGTCGCGCACGGCCTGGTCGCTGAAACGCTCGCGCAGGCGTTGCAGCATGTGCTGCGCGCAGGCCGACCGCTGCGACTCGTCCAGCCCGGCCATATGCTTCATGGCCTGGCCCAGTTGCGCAGCGTCGCCTAGCGGGAATAACACGCCAACACCCTCGACCACCTCGCGGGCACCGCCGCACGCGGTGGCCAGTACCGGCACGCCGGCGACCATGGCCTCGAGCAGGACCATGCCGAAGGGCTCGTGGTCCGAGCTCAGGGCGAACACATCGAATGCCTGGAAGTAGCGTCGCGCGTCCGGCACCTGTCCGAGGAAGTCGACCTGAGCGGCGATCCCCAGCTCGGCAGCCAGGGCCTTGAGGCTGGCCTCCAGGCGCCCTTTGCCGAGAATCGCCAGACGCGCGCCGGCAGGCAGGCCCGGCAGGGCCTCGGCGAAGCCGCGCAGCAGGGTGGCCTGATCCTTGTCCGGATGCAGGCGGCCGACATTGCCGACGATCCACGCCTGCGCATCCAGGCCCAGGGCCTGGCGCGCCTCGGCACGGGGCACCAGGCTGGCCTGCAGCGCCTCGATGTCGATGCGGTTGTACAGGGTCTGGATACGTGCGTGCGGCCATTGCGCCAGGCAGCGGCGCATGTCGTCGCGCACCGCGTCCGACACACCCAGCAGGCTCAGGCGCTTGCGGAACAGGTTGGCGAACAGCCGTCGCCCTTTGCGCTGGTAGTCGCCGAAGGCATGGTGCACGCCGATCACCGGCAGGCCGGTGCCCAGCAGCGCAACATAGATCGGCTTGAAACGGTGCGCGATGCAGAAGCTGAAATCGCGCTGCGCGGCAATCTTGCGCAGTGCGGCGATGGCACCCAGCTTCAGGCCGCGCACGGCCTTGGAACTGAACTCCAGGAACAGGACCTCGTCCGAGGCGCAACCGGCCGCGACTTGCGCGTCGGCTGCCCCGGTGAGGAACACGGTGGTGACCTTGTAGCCGCTGCCCTGGAACAGGCTGGCGTACTGACGGGCGCAATCGAGGAACGGCCCGTCGTAGCCATGGCAGAACTGCAGGATCCGCGGTTCAGAGCGGCTGGTCATAAAGCGCCGCGCCGTCCTTGACCACCAGGATGTCTTCCATGATCAGGTACTGCAGGTCCGAGCCGAAGAACATGTTCAGGGCATCGGTCGGCGAGCAGATCATGGGTTCGCCACGGCGGTTGAGCGAGGTATTCAGCGACACGCCGTTGCCGGTCAGGTCCTCGAGCGCCTTCATCATGTCGTAGTAGCGCGGGTTGTACTCGCGCTTGAGCACCTGGGCACGGGAAGTGCCGTCCTCGTGGACCACCTCCGGCACACGGGTCTTCCACTCTTCAGCCACTTCGAAGGTGAAGGTCATGAACGGCGCCGGGTGATCGACCTTGATCATCTGCGGGGCGACGGTGTCGAGCATCGACGGGCAGAAAGGCCTCCAGCGCTCGCGGAACTTGATCTGCTCGTTGATCCGATCAGCCACGCCCGGCACGCTCGGGCAGCCGATGATCGAGCGACCACCCAGGGCACGCGGGCCGAACTCCATGCGCCCCTGGAACCAGGCCACCGGGTTGCCGTCGACCATGATCTTGGCGATACGCTGCGGCATGTCGTCGAGCTTGCGCCATTTCGGTGCATCCGGGTGACGGGCACAGGCGGCGATCACGTCCTCGTTGGAGTACGACGGGCCGAGGTAGACGTGCTCCATCTTCTCGACCGGCACGCCACGGGCGTGGGACACATAGGCCGCAGCACCGACCGCGGTGCCGGCGTCGCCGGAGGCCGGCTGGACGAACAGCTCCTTGACGTCGTCGCGGGCGATGATCTTCTGGTTCAGCTTGACGTTCAGCGCGCAGCCGCCGGCGAAGGCCAGCTTGCCGGTCTCTTTCAGCGTGTCGCCCAGGTAGTGGTCGATCATCTGCAGGGCCAGCTTCTCGAACAGCGCCTGCATGCTGGCTGCATAGTGGATGTACGGCTCGTCGGCGATGTCGCCTTCGCGCTTGGGACCCAGCCACTCGATCAGTTTCGGCGAGAAGTAGAAGCCCTTGCCCTTCTCCTTGTAGCGACGCAGGCCGATGACGTTGGCGTAATCGGTGTTGATCACCAGCTCGCCGTTCTCGAAGCTGGCCAGGCGCGAGAAGTCATATTTGCTGGCGTCGCCGTACGGCGCCATGCCCATGACCTTGAACTCGCCGTCGAGCATCTCGAAGCCGAGGAACTCGGTGATCGCGCCATACAGGCCGCCCAGCGAGTCCGGATCGTAGAACTCCTTGAGCTTGTGGATCTTGCCGTTTTCGCCATAGCCGAAGAAGGTGGTGGCGTACTCGCCCTTGCCGTCGATGCCGAGGATCGCGGTCTTTTCCTTGAAGCCCGAGCAGTGGTAGGCACTGGACGCGTGGGCCAGGTGGTGCTCGACCGGCTCGATCTTGATCTTCTTCGGGTCGAAGCCCAGCTGCTCCAGGCACCAGACGATCTTCTTGCGGTAGCGCTTGTAGCGACGATTGCCCATCAGCAGCGCATCGAGGGCGCGGTCCGGGGCGTACCAGTAGCGCTTGGCGTAGTGCCAACGAGCCTTGCCGAACAGGCTGATCGGGGCGAACGGGATGGCGACCACGTCGACGTCGGACGGCTTGATGCCGGCCTGCTCCAGGCAGAACTTCGCCGACTCGTAGGGCATGCGGTTCTTCGCATGCTTGTCACGCACGAAGCGCTCTTCTTCGGCGGCGGCAATCAGCTTGCCGTCGATGTACAGGGCCGCGGAAGGGTCATGGCTAAGGGCGCCGGACAGGCCAAGAATCGTCAGTGCCAAGGGTCTAGCCTCTCAAATCGGTATGAAGTGCGCCACCGGCCTGCTAGGCGGATGGCGGCTAAAGGGCGGGATTATAACGCAAACATCACGGACACACCGCCCTCTTGTAGGAGCGGCCTTGTGTCGCGAAAGGGGCCCGCAGCGGCCCCAGACTTCATATGCGCCGCTGAAATGGCCGGGGCTGCTGCGCAACCCTTGCGCGACACAAGGCCGCTCCCGCAGAGGGGGACTACTCGGCGATCAGCCAGTCCATGCGGAAGCTGCCGGCTGTCTGCGCCAGCTCCTTGGCCAGCCATGGCAGCAATGCCTTGAGCTCGTCCTCCAGGCCCCATGGCGGGTTGGCGATGGCCAGGCCCGAGCCGTTCAGGCCCTGGGGGCTGTCCTGATGGTGCACGTACAGCTCGACCCGCAGCAGCTTCGGCGCGCCGGTGCTGGTCAGGTCCTGGTAGAAACGAGTCAGCGAGCGCTGGTCCTTGATCGGGTACCAGATGGCCGCGACGGTCTGGCGCATGCGCCCGATCGCCTCTTTCATCGCCACGGTGCATCGCTTGAGCTCGTCGGCCTGCTCGAACGGCGGGTCGATCAGCATGATCGCGCGCTTTTCCTGCACAGGCAGCAACGCCCGCGGGATGTGCCAGCCTTCGCCAAGATGCACGGTGACCCGCGGGTCCTTCTTCATGTTTTCCTTGAGCAGCGCCCCGTCCTCAGGGTGCTTTTCATTGAGCAAGGCACGATCCTGCTGACGCATCAGGCGACGGGCCAGTTCGGGGGAGCCCGGGTAGTAGCGCAGCTCGCCGTCCTGGTTCAGGCGCTTGATGATGCGCAGGTAATCGGCGGTCGCCTCAGGCAGGTCGTCGCGATTCCACAGCCGGGCGACGCCGTCGAGGTATTCCCCGGTACGGGTCGCCTGGTCGCCCTGCAGGTCGTACAGGCCGAGACCGGCGTGGGTGTCGATATAGGCAAACGGCTGCTCCTTGCGCGACATCAGGGCGATGAGGCGAGTGAGCACGATGTGCTTGAGGACGTCGGCGTGGTTGCCGGCGTGGAAGGCGTGACGATAGTTCATGGTGACTCCTGCAGGGTCGCCAAGTTTACCTTGCCTTGCCGCCGGCACAAAGCATCGCGGGCGATGCGCCGGCCCGACAAGCCCACCTCCACGCGCCCCGATAGAGACAACATGGGAGCGGGCTTGCCAGACCGCCGCATCGCCCGCGACAGGGACAACGCCGACTCGACAGGCGTTACTTGTCGGCGTGATACGCCGCGTCGGCCGTTTCGAAACGCGACACCATGCTGCCGCTCGGGCTGCCCAGCTTGCTCACCACGAAGATGGCGAGGCTGGCGAACAGGAAGCCGGGAATGATCTCGTACAGCCCCAGGCCGACGTAGCTCTTCCACAGGATCACGGTCAGGGCACCGACGATGATGCCCGCCAGTGCGCCGTTGCGGGTCATGCCCTTCCACAGCACCGAGATCAGCACCACTGGACCGAAGGCGGCACCGAAGCCGGCCCAGGCATAGGCCACCAGGCCCAGCACGCGGTTCTCGGGGTTGGCGGCCATGGCGATGGCGATCAGGGCCACGGCCAGCACCATCAGGCGACCGACCCAGACCAGCTCGCGCTGCGAGGCGCCCTTGCGCAGGAAGGCCTTGTAGAAGTCTTCGGTCAGGGCGCTCGAGCACACCAGCAACTGGCAGCTCAGGGTGCTCATCACTGCCGCCAGGATGGCCGACAGCAGGATACCGGCGATCCACGGGTTGAACAGGATCTTGGCCAACTCGATGAACACGCGCTCGTGGTTCTCGCTGACCGGGCCAGCCAGGTCAGGGTGCGCCGAGAAGTAGGCGATGCCGAAGAAGCCGACGGCGCAGGTGCCGCCCAGGCACAGGATCATCCAGGTCATGGAGATGCGACGGGCCTTGGCGATCGACTTCACCGAGTCGGCGGCCATGAAGCGCGCCAGGATGTGCGGCTGACCGAAGTAGCCCAGGCCCCAGCCCATCAGCGAGATGATGCCGATGAAGGTTGCCCCCTTGAACATGTCGAAGTGCGCCGGATTGACCGCTTCGATGGCCAGGAAGGTGGTATCGAAGCCGCCGGTGGAGATCAGCACGATCACCGGGGTCAGGATCAGCGCGAAGATCATCAGCGAAGCCTGCACGGTGTCGGTCCAGCTCACCGCCAGGAAGCCACCGATGAAGGTGTAGGCGATGGTCGCCGCGGCACCGGCCCACAGGGCGGTCTCGTACGGCATGCCGAAGGTGCTTTCGAACAGGCGAGCGCCGGCGACGATGCCCGAGGCGCAGTAGATGGTGAAGAACACCAGGATGACGATGGCCGAGATGATCCGCAGCAGCCCGCTGTGGTCTTCGAAACGGCTGGAGAAGTAGTCCGGCAGGGTCAGGGCGTCACCGTTGTGCTCGGTCTGCACGCGCAGGCGGCCGGCGACGAACAGCCAGTTCAGGTAGGCACCGACGGTCAGGCCGATGGCGATCCAGGCCTCGGAAAGGCCGGCGAAGTAGATGGCGCCCGGCAGGCCCATCAGCAGCCAGCCGCTCATGTCGGAAGCGCCGGCCGAAAGCGCGGTGACCACGCTGCCGAGGCTGCGTCCGCCGAGAATATAGTCGGAGAGGTTCTTGGTGGAGCGATAGGCCGCGAAGCCGATCAGCACCATTGCCGCGATGTAGATCACGAAGGTGATCGTAAGTGGATTGCCCATGCGTGTGCCCTGGCGTTGTTTTTATCTCTTGCGACCGCCGTGCCTGACAAACGGTTGCACCCAGGCGGCGCATCCTATGCAACAACCCGAACGAGGTGCAACCATTTTTCATTTGCAAGTTGCACCCGCTCGTGCATTTTCGGAAAAAACCTGCTTTTTGCGCCATTTCGGAGCAAACATTGGCTTTAACAGAAGAAAACGCACCAAGAACGGGCTTTTTTACCCCTCGGAAATATCCTTCAGACGAGTTGCACTTTGGGCACGAAAAATTCGGGTTGCACCCGGTTGCACCCCAATTGTCCTACAGGCTAATCTTGCCGCCAGCTTAGGCCACATCCGTGGCCAATAACGAGGATAAGAAATGGCGACGACCACCCTTGGGGTCAAACTCGACGACCCTACCCGCGAGCGACTCAAAGCAGCTGCGCAGTCCATCGACCGCACGCCGCACTGGTTGATCAAGCAAGCGATCTTCAACTATCTCGAGAAGCTCGAGGGTGGCGCCACCCTGAACGACCTCAACGGCCATGTAGCCAACCTCGGCGACGACGCCGGCGAAGTGCCGGCCGACCACGCCCACCAGTGCTTCCTGGAGTTCGCCGAAAGCATCCTGCCACAGTCGGTGCTGCGCTCGGCGATCACCGCCGCCTACCGCCGTCCCGAGCAGGAAGTGGTGCCGATGCTGCTGGAGCAGGCGCGCCTGCCTGCCGCCCAGGCCGAGGCCACCAACAAGCTGGCCGCAAGCCTGGCCGACAAGCTGCGCAACCAGAAGAGCGCCGGCGGCCGCGCCGGTATCGTCCAGGGCCTGCTGCAGGAGTTCTCGCTGTCCTCGCAAGAGGGCGTGGCGCTGATGTGCCTGGCCGAAGCCCTGCTGCGCATCCCTGACAAGGGCACCCGCGATGCGCTGATCCGCGACAAGATCAGCACCGGCAACTGGCAGCCGCACCTGGGCAACAGCCCGTCGCTGTTCGTCAACGCCGCCACCTGGGGCCTGCTGCTGACCGGCAAGCTGGTCAGCACCCACAACGAATCCGGCCTGACCTCCTCGCTCACCCGCATCATCGGCAAGAGCGGCGAGCCGATGATCCGCAAGGGCGTCGACATGGCCATGCGCCTGATGGGCGAGCAGTTCGTCACTGGCGAGACCATCGCCGAGGCCCTGGCCAACGCCAGCAAGTTCGAAGCCAAGGGCTTCCGCTACAGCTACGACATGCTCGGCGAAGCCGCGCTGACCGAGCACGACGCGCAGAAATACCTGGCCTCCTACGAGCAGGCGATCCACTCGATCGGCAAGGCCTCGCATGGCCGCGGCATCTATGAAGGCCCGGGCATCTCGATCAAGCTCTCGGCCCTGCATCCGCGCTACAGCCGCGCCCAGTACGAGCGCGTGATGAACGAGCTGTACCCACGCCTGCTGTCGCTGACCCTGCTGGCCAAGCAGTACGACATCGGCCTGAACATCGACGCCGAGGAAGCCGACCGTCTGGAGCTGTCGCTGGACCTGCTCGAGCGCCTGTGCTTCGAGCCGTCGCTGGCCGGCTGGAACGGTATCGGCTTCGTCATCCAGGCCTACCAGAAGCGCTGCCCGTATGTGATCGACTATGTCATCGACCTGGCCAAGCGCAGCCGCCACCGCCTGATGATCCGCCTGGTGAAGGGCGCCTACTGGGACAGCGAGATCAAGCGCGCCCAGGTCGAAGGCCTGGAAGGCTACCCGGTGTACACCCGCAAGGTGTACACCGATGTGTCCTACGTCGCCTGCGCCCGCAAGCTGCTGGCCGTGCCAGAAGCCATCTACCCGCAGTTCGCCACCCACAACGCCCACACCCTGTCGGCCATCTACACCATCGCCGGGCAGAACTACTACCCGGGCCAGTACGAGTTCCAGTGCCTGCACGGCATGGGCGAACCGCTGTACGAACAAGTCGTGGGCAAGGTCTCCGAGGGCAAGCTGAACCGTCCGTGCCGCGTGTACGCACCGGTCGGCACCCACGAAACCCTGCTGGCCTACCTGGTCCGCCGCCTGCTGGAAAACGGCGCCAACACCTCGTTCGTCAACCGTATCGCCGACCACTCGATCTCGATCCAGGAACTGGTCGCCGACCCGGTCGCCAGCATCGAGCGCATGGGTACCCAGGAAGGCAGCATCGGCCTGCCGCACCCACGCATCCCGCTGCCGCGTGAACTGTACGGCAGCGAACGGGCCAACTCGGCCGGTATCGACATGGCCAACGAACACCGCCTGGCGTCGCTGTCCTGCGCCTTGCTGGCCACTGCCCACAACGACTGGAAAGCCACCCCGCTGCTGGGCTGCGCCGCCAGTGAGCAAGCCGCCACTCCCGTGCTCAACCCGGCAGACCACCGCGATGTCGTGGGCCATGTCCAGGAAGCCACCGTCGCCGATGTCGACAACGCCATCCAGTGCGCGCTCAACGCCGCGCCGATCTGGCAGGCCACCCCGCCGGCCGAGCGCGCCGCAATCCTCGAACGCGCCGCCGACCTGATGGAAGCCGATATCCAGCCGCTGATGGGCCTGCTGGTACGCGAAGCCGGCAAGACCTACGCCAACGCCATCGCCGAAGTACGCGAGGCCGTGGACTTCCTGCGCTACTACGCGGTGCAGGCGCGCAACGACCTGCGCAACGATAACTGCCGCCCGCTGGGCCCCGTGGTGTGCATCAGCCCGTGGAACTTCCCGCTGGCGATCTTCTCTGGCCAGGTGGCTGCGGCCCTGGCCGCCGGTAACCCGGTGCTGGCCAAGCCGGCCGAACAGACCCCGCTGGTCGCCGCCCAGGCCGTGCGCCTGCTGCTGGAAGCCGGCATTCCTGAAGGTGTGCTGCAGTTGCTGCCGGGGCAGGGTGAAACCGTCGGTGCCGGCCTGGTCGGTGACGAACGCGTCAAGGGCGTGATGTTCACCGGCTCCACCGAAGTCGCCCGTCTGCTGCAGCGCAACATCGCCGGTCGCCTGGACAACCAGGGCCGGCCGATTCCGCTGATCGCCGAGACCGGTGGCCAGAACGCGATGATCGTCGACTCTTCGGCGTTGACCGAACAGGTGGTGATCGATGTGGTGTCCTCCGCATTCGACAGCGCCGGCCAGCGTTGCTCGGCCCTGCGCGTGCTGTGCCTGCAGGAAGATTCCGCCGACCGCGTGATCGAGATGCTCAAGGGCGCCATGGCTGAAAGCCGCCTGGGCAACCCGGAGCGCCTGCCGGTGGACATCGGCCCGGTGATCGACGCCGAGGCCAAGGCCGGCATCGAGAAGCACATCCAGGGCATGCGCGACAAAGGCCGCAGCGTGTACCAGGTAGCCATCGCCGAGGGTGAAGAGATCAAGCGCGGCACCTTCGTGATGCCGACCCTGATCGAACTGGAAAGCTTCGACGAGCTCAAGCGCGAGATCTTCGGCCCAGTGCTGCACGTGGTGCGCTACAGCCGCAAGGGTCTGGACCAGTTGATCGAGCAGATCAATGCATCCGGCTACGGCCTGACCCTGGGCGTGCACACCCGCATCGACGAGACCATCGCCAAGGTGGTGGACAACGTCAACGCCGGCAACATGTACGTCAACCGCAACATCGTCGGCGCCGTGGTCGGTGTGCAGCCGTTCGGCGGCGAAGGACTGTCCGGCACCGGTCCGAAAGCTGGCGGCCCGCTGTACCTGTACCGCCTGCTGTCGACCCGCCCGGCCGACGCCATCGCCCGCCACTTCCAGGCCGACGATGCGCGCAGCCAGGCCGACACCACCCTGCGCGACCAGCAGCTCAAGCCGCTGACCACACTCAAGACCTGGGCGACCAGCAGCCAGATGAGCGACCTGGCCGCGCTGTGCGAGCAGTTCGCCGAGCAGTCGCAGAGCGGTATCAGCCGCCTGCTGCCGGGCCCGACCGGCGAGCGCAACAGCTACACCGTGCTGCCACGCGAGCACGTGCTGTGCCTGGCCGACAACGAAGCCGACCTGCTGGCGCAGTTCGCGGCGGTGCTGTCGGTAGGTAGCGCAGCGGTATTCCAGGACGGTGAGCCGGCCAAGACCGTACGTGGCCGCCTGCCGAAGGAGCTGCAAGCAAAGATCAAGCTGGTGGCCGACTGGAGCAAGGACGAGGTGGCCTTCGACGCGGTGATCCACCACGGCGATTCCGACCAGCTGCGCGGCGTCTGCGAGCAAGTGGCCAAGCGTGCCGGCGCGATCGTCGGGGTACATGGACTGTCCAGCGGTGACCACCAGATCGCCCTGGAGCGCCTGGTGATCGAGCGCGCGGTGAGCGTGAACACGGCTGCAGCGGGCGGTAACGCCAGCCTGATGACCATCGGCTGATCATGTCGAGGTAAAAGAAAAGGAGAGCTTCGGCTTAATGCCAGTCAGTTAAGACTGACGCTTTGAGCTTTAGCCCGTAGGCCGCAAAATCCGATGCTTGGAAACGAGCATCGGATTTTTTATGCGCCTAGCAAAAGCACTGTCCCTCACTCACGAAATGGC
>NZ_VWXI01000017.1 GCF_011752525.1 Pantoea sp. Cy-639
TCAAGGAGTTTCGCGTTCCGTTGTCGCTGGAAGTGGGGCGCATTATAAGGGGATCTGAAACCGCGTCAACCCTTAATTTCAATATTTTCAAATATTTAGGGAAAAGGGCCTGCAAAGACCATCTGACACCCCCAGACACCTTCCGCGCCAAGCACCTCTATATAAGCAGGGGCGGCCTGCCGGCCGCCCCTGCTTATATAGAGAAGCGCCTCACAGCACGCCAGCACTACGCAGCTCGTGCACCGCTCCAGCATCCAGCCCCAGCACTTCCTTCAGTACCGACTCGGTATGCTCGCCCAGCAGCGGAGGCGCCTGCCGGTACTCCACCGGTGTCTCCGACAACCGGATCGGGCTGGCCACCTGCGGCACAGTGCCCGCCAATGGATGCTCGATGTTCACTGCCAACCCACGCGCCAGCACCTGCGGGTCCTTGAACATCTGCGCCAGGTCGTTGATCGGCCCACAGGGCACACCTGCCTGCTCCAGCTCGCTCACCCACTGGGCAGTCGTCTTGAACACCGTTGCCTGGCGAATCAGGGGAATCAGCTCGGCGCGATGAGCCACGCGCTGCTTGTTGGTGGCAAAGCGTGGATCGTCGGCCCACTGCGGCTGCCCGGCAACCTCGGCGAACTTGCGGAACTGCCCGTCATTGCCCACGGTGAGAATGAAATCGCCATCCGCCGTCGGGAAGTCCTGGTACGGCACGATATTGGGATGCGCGTTACCCAATCGACGGGGAGGAGTGCCCGTGGTGAGGTAGTTCATCGCCTGATTGGCCAGACAAGCGACCTGGACGTCCAGAAGCGCCATGTCGATGTGCTGACCAAGCCCGGACTGATCACGGTGGGCGAGGGCAGCCAGGATGGCCACGGTGGAATACAGCCCTGTCAGGATATCGGTAAGCGCCACCCCCACCTTCACCGGACCGGCGCCTTCTTCACCTTCCGGCCGACCGGTCAGGCTCATCAGCCCGCCCAACCCCTGGATCATGAAGTCATAACCCGCGCGCTTGGCATATGGCCCTGTCTGGCCGAAACCGGTGATCGAGCAATAGATAAGCTTCGGGTTGAGCGCCTTGAGGCTCAGGTAGTCGAGCCCGTAGCTGGCCAGGCCGCCCACCTTGAAGTTCTCGATGACGATGTCCGACTTCGCCGCCAGCTCGCGCACCAGGCGCTGGCCTTCCGGCCGGGTGAAGTCGATGGTCACCGAACGCTTGTTGCGGTTGGCCGACAAGTAGTAGGCCGCCTCGCTGGTGTTCTCGCCCCGGGCGTCACGCAGGAAGGGCGGGCCCCAGGCGCGGGTATCGTCGCCCGTGCCGGGTCGCTCGACCTTGATGACGTCCGCACCGAGGTCGGCCAGGATCTGGCCGGACCAAGGGCCCGCCAGTACCCGCGAAAGGTCCAGTACCCGCAGATGGGAAAGCGCGCCCATGGCCTGGCTCCTCTCTCAATAGAACGCCTGGATACCGGTCTGCGCACGGCCAAGAATCAGCGCGTGCACGTCATGCGTACCTTCATAGGTGTTGACCACCTCGAGGTTGACCAGGTGGCGAGCCACGCCGAACTCGTCGGAAATACCGTTGCCACCGAGCATGTCGCGGGCCATGCGGGCAATATCCAGTGCCTTGCCACACGAGTTGCGCTTCATGATCGAAGTGATTTCAACCGCGGCACTGCCTTCGTCCTTCATCCGCCCCAGGCGCAGGCAGCCCTGCAGGGCCAGGGTGATCTCGGTCTGCATGTCGGCCAGCTTCTTCTGGATCAACTGGTTGGCCGCCAGCGGACGACCGAACTGCTGGCGATCGAGGGTGTACTGGCGAGCAGTGTGCCAGCAGGCCTCGGCAGCACCCAACGCGCCCCAGGAAATACCGTAGCGAGCGGAGTTCAGGCAGGTGAATGGCCCCTTGAGACCGCGCACTTCAGGGAAGATGTTCTCTTCGGGGACGAACACGTTGTCCATGACGATCTCACCGGTGATCGAGGCGCGCAGGCCAACCTTGCCGTGGATCGCCGGGGCACTGAGACCAGCCCAACCCTTTTCCAGCACGAAGCCGCGGATATCGCCGGAATCATCCTTGGCCCAGACCACGAACACGTCGGCGATCGGGCTGTTGGTGATCCACATCTTGCTGCCAGTCAGGCGGTAGCCACCGTCGACCTTGCGCGCCCGGGTGATCATCGAACCCGGGTCGGAGCCATGGTTAGGCTCGGTCAGACCAAAGCAACCGATCCACTCGCCACTGGCCAGCTTGGGCAGGTACTTCTGTTTCTGCGCCTCGGTACCGAATTCGTTGATCGGCACCATCACCAGGGACGACTGCACGCTCATCATCGAACGGTAGCCAGAGTCGATACGCTCCACTTCGCGGGCAATCAGGCCGTAGCACACATAGTTCAGGCCACTGCCACCGTACTGCTCGGGGATGGTCGCGCCCAGCAGGCCTACCTCGCCCATTTCGCGGAAGATCGCAGGGTCGGTCTGCTCATGGCGGAACGCTTCCAGCACACGGGGTGCCAGCTTGTCCTGGGCGAACTGATAAGCGCTGTCACGCACCATGCGCTCTTCTTCAGTGAGCTGCTGATCGAGCAGCAGCGGGTCGATCCAGTTGAAGCTTGCTTTACCGGCCATGAGCGGATTCCTCGAAAGAAAGAAGGGGCGGTTCTTTTTGTTGCATTGATCCTAGGCCCGATCGATCCTCGGGACAAACGAGGATTGCGCACGGTTTAGTGATATTTTCTCACTCCGTAAACAGCCAAGAGCCGCAATCAGCGACTGACCAGTGAGGTTGACGTACATGCGCCGCAAGATTCCCAGCACTACCGCCCTGGTCTGCTTCGAAGCGGCCGCGCGCCACGAGAGCTTCACCAAGGCCGCCCAGGAGCTGGCATTGACCCAGGGCGCCGTCTGCCGGCAGATCGGCGGACTGGAAACCTTCCTCAATGTCGAACTGTTCCGTCGCTCCCGTCGCGGTGTGAAGCTGACCGAGGCCGGACTTTCCTATAGCCGCCAGGTAACCGCGCAACTGGATGCGGTGGAGCGCGACACCTTGTCGGTCATGCGTCAGCAGGGCGCCAACGTAATCGAACTGGCAGTGGTGCCGACCTTCGGCACCCAATGGCTGCTACCTCGTCTCAAGGACTTCCAGCAGCGGCATCCAGAGGTCACGGTCAACCTGACCAACCGCACCCGGCCGTTCCTGTTCGCCGACACACCGTTCGACGCCGCCATCTATTTCGGCGACGCCGACTGGTCGGGCACCCAGTCCCATCGCCTGATGGGCGAGAACCCGGTGCCGGTGTGCAGCCCGTCGTTGCTCGAGGGGCAGGGCAGCCTCGAGGCGGGACAGATCGCCGAACTGCCACTGTTGCAACAGACCACTCGCCCCTATGCCTGGCGGCAGTGGTTCGACGGCCTGGGCCTGAGCGTGGCGCGTGACATGACCGGGCCACGCTATGAGTTGTTCTCCATGCTCGCCCAGGCCGCTATGCACGAGATGGGTATCGCGCTGATCCCGCCGTTCCTGATCCAGCGCGAACTGGAGGAGGGCAGGCTGGTGGTCGCAAACAGGCATGCGCTGGCCAGTGACAAGGCCTACCATCTGATGATTCCCGAGCGGAAGGTGGAGTCCGCTTCATTACGGGCCTTTCGCGACTGGCTGGTAGCCCAGGCCAGGCAGTACACCGCGGAGAAATAGGGCAGGGCAGACAACCTGACCCTGTAGTCAATTATTTTAAACACCTACAGATATATGGATTTGTCGCAAATTCGTAATCTGTTCTGCTCACCCTCAAGATAATGGCCAAGCCTAGCGACCACGCTGGTTTGCGGGTTATTTTGCGACATTCAGCAAGCCGTTGACGAAAACAGCGGAAAATATTTGGATTTTTCTCCTAAGCTCCGGATAGCGCGTGCTTGAGAGGTTTCTTCCGAATCGTTGCGACATACGGTCACAGGGTGACTTGTAGTTTTAAGTTCGTTTCGCTCCAGAACCGGTTGAAGGCCCTCGGGTTCGTCTGCAAAATGCCTCCCCCGCCCAGGATCCGGCGGAGTCGTGCCCTACGACCGCCCAGCCGCACCACCCGAAGTGCGCTGGTTTCTACAAAAACAAAAGGTCACCGCAGGAGAAAAAGTCGTGCACATTGGTGTTCCTCTCGAGACGCAGACGGGTGAGACAAGGGTCGCCGCGACCCCGGAAACCATCAAGAAACTGGTTGGCCAGGGCCATCAGGTCACCGTGCAACGGGGGGCGGGGCTACAAGCCGCCATACCGGACAGTGCCTATGAAACCGCGGGCGCCACGCTGGGTGAAGCCGCCGACGCCTTCGGCGCGCAGCTGGTGCTCAAGGTAACCGCGCCCAACGACCAGGAGCTGACGCTGATCACCAGTGGCAGCCTGCTGGTGGGCATGCTCAACCCGTTCAACAATGAACTGATCGCCAAGATGGCCGAACGCGGCCTCACCGCCTTCGCCCTGGAAGCGGCACCACGCACCTCACGGGCCCAGAGCCTGGACGTGCTGTCGTCTCAGGCCAACATCGCCGGCTACAAGGCGGTGCTGCTGGCCGCCCATCACTATCCGCGCTTCATGCCCATGCTGATGACCGCCGCCGGCACCGTGAAGGCCGCCCGCGTGCTGATCCTCGGCGCCGGTGTCGCCGGCCTGCAGGCCATCGCCACGGCCAAGCGCCTGGGCGCGGTGATCGAGGCTTCGGATGTGCGTCCGGCGGTGAAGGAGCAGATCGAGTCCCTCGGTGCCAAGTTCATCGACGTGCCTTACGAGACCGACGAAGAGCGCGAATGCGCCGAGGGCGTCGGCGGCTATGCCAGGCCGATGCCGGCCAGCTGGATGCAGCGCCAGGCCCAGGCGGTGCACGAGCGCGCCAAGCAGGCCGATATCGTCATCACCACCGCATTGATTCCCGGACGCAAGGCACCGACCCTGCTCAGTGCCGAGACCGTGGCGCAGATGAAACCCGGTTCGGTGGTCATCGACCTGGCTGCGGCCCAGGGCGGCAACTGCCCGCTGACCGTCGCCGACCAGGTGGTACAGGCCCATGGCGTGACCATCGCCGGGCCGACCAACCTGCCGGCCCAGGTCGGCGCGGACGCCTCGGCGCTCTACGCGCGCAACCTGCTGGACTTCATGAAGCTGCTGTTCGACAAGGACGGCGCACTGGTCATCAACCTCGAAGACGACATCGTCGCCGCGTGCCTGATGTGCCGCGACGGCCAGGTCGTGCGCAAGAACGGCTGAGGAGCACGACAATGGAAGACATGCTGATTTCCCACGGGATCTACAACCTGATCATCTTCGTGCTGGCCATCTACGTTGGCTATCACGTGGTCTGGAACGTCACCCCAGCCCTGCACACCCCACTGATGGCGGTGACCAACGCCATTTCCGCGATCGTCATCGTCGGCGCCATGCTGGCCGCCGCGCTGACCGTCACCCCGGCCGGCAAGTTCATGGGCACCCTGGCCGTGGCGCTGGCCGCGGTCAACGTGTTCGGTGGCTTCCTGGTCACCCGCCGCATGCTGGAAATGTTCAAGAAAAAAACCAAGAACGAGGCGCAGAAACAAGCATGAGCATGAATCTGGTAACGCTTCTGTACCTGGTCGCCTCGGTCTGCTTCATCCAGGCACTCAAGGGGCTCTCGCACCCGACCACTTCGCGCCGCGGCAACCTGTTCGGCATGATCGGCATGGGCATCGCCGTGCTCACCACGGTAGGGCTCATCTACAAGCTGGCCGCGCTCTCGGTCGGCAGCGGCGGTGCGACTGCCGGCATCGGCTATGTGATCGTCGGCCTGCTGGTCGGCGGCAGCGCCGGCTCGATCATGGCCAAGCGCGTCGAGATGACCAAGATGCCCGAGCTGGTGGCGTTCATGCACAGCATGATCGGCCTGGCGGCAGTGTTCATCGCCATTGCCGCCGTGCTCGAACCGCAATCGCTGGGCATCGTCGCCAGCATCAGCGACCCGATCCCCACCGGCAACCGCCTGGAACTGTTCCTCGGCGCAGCCATCGGTGCGATTACCTTCTCCGGTTCGGTCATCGCCTTCGGCAAGCTGTCGGGCAAGTACAAGTTCCGCCTGTTTCAAGGCGCACCGGTACAGTTCGCCGGCCAGCACAAGCTGAACCTGATCCTCGGCCTGGCCACCCTCGCCCTCGGTCTGCTGTTCACCTTCACCGGTCATTACAGCGCCTTCACCCTGATGCTCGCCCTGGCGTTCATCATGGGCGTGCTGATCATCATCCCGATCGGCGGTGCCGACATGCCCGTGGTGGTGTCGATGCTCAACAGCTATTCAGGCTGGGCGGCGGCGGGTATCGGTTTCTCGCTGAACAACTCGATGCTGATCATCGCAGGTTCGCTGGTGGGCTCGAGCGGCGCGATCCTCTCGTACATCATGTGCAAGGCGATGAACCGCTCGTTCTTCAACGTGATCCTCGGCGGTTTTGGTGGCGATACCGACGCCGGCGCGGCGCAAGGCTCGAAGGAGCAACGCCCGGTGAAATCCGGTTCGGCCGACGATGCCACCTTCCTGTTGAGCAACGCCGACAGCGTGATCATCGTTCCCGGCTACGGCCTGGCCGTGGCCCGTGCCCAGCACGCACTCAAGGAACTGACCGAGAAGCTGACCCACAACGGCGTCACCGTGAAGTACGCGATCCACCCAGTGGCGGGTCGCATGCCTGGGCACATGAACGTACTGCTGGCTGAAGCCGAAGTGCCGTACGACCAGGTGTTCGAGATGGAGGACATCAACGCCGAGTTCGGCCAGGCCGACGTGGTGCTGGTGCTGGGCGCCAACGACGTGGTCAACCCGGCGGCGAAGAACGACCCGAAATCGCCGATTGCCGGCATGCCGATCCTCGAGGCCTTCAAGGCCAAGACCATCATCGTCAACAAGCGCTCGATGGCCAGCGGCTACGCGGGGCTGGACAACGAACTGTTCTACCTGGACAAGACCATGATGGTGTTCGGCGACGCGAAGAAAGTCATCGAGGACATGGTCAAGGCCGTGGAGTGACCCCTCTCTATATATAGAAGGGCAGCAAGGCCCCCAGGGGTTATTCCCCGGGGGCCTTTTCATTTGCATGATCCAGATCAACGGCTCTACTTCACGGCCTGGCATACGACCATGGTCGCGGGACGGCACCGGGCGAAATCTCTAGACTGCGCTTCCAGTAGCTTCAGTAGCCCGAGATAACAATCCATGTACCGTGATCGTATCCGCTTGTCCTCCCTGCACAGCAAGGTAATGAGTGCGGCTGATGCCGCTGGCCTGATCCAGGACGGCATGACCGTCGGCATGAGCGGTTTCACCCGCGCCGGCGAAGCCAAGGCCGTGCCTCACGCACTGGCCGAGCGCGCGAAACTGTCGCCGCTGAAGATCAGCCTGATGACCGGCGCCAGCCTGGGCAACGACCTGGACAAGCAACTGACCGAGGCCGGCGTGCTGGCGCGTCGCATGCCATTCCAGGTCGACAGCACCCTGCGCAAGGCCATCAACGACGGCAAGGTGATGTTCATCGACCAGCACCTGTCGGAAACCGTCGAGCAATTGCGCAACCAGCAGCTCAAGCTGCCGGACATCGCCGTCATCGAAGCGGTTGCGATCACCGAACAAGGCCACATCGTGCCGACCACCTCGGTAGGCAACTCGGCCAGCTTCGCGATCTTCGCCAAGCAGGTCATCGTCGAGATCAACCTGTCGCACAATGCCAACCTCGAAGGCCTGCACGACATCTATATTCCGACCTACCGCCCGACCCGCACGCCGATTCCGCTGGTGAAGGTCGACGACCGTATCGGCAGCACCGCCATCCCGATCGACCCGGCCAAGATCGTCGGCATCGTCATCAGCGACCAGCCGGACTCGCCGTCCACCGTGCTGCCGCCTGACCACGAGACCCAGGGCATCGCCGACCACCTGATCGCCTTCCTCAAGGGCGAAGTGGAAGCCGGGCGCATGACCAACAAGCTCGGCCCGCTGCAAGCCGGCATCGGCAGCATCGCCAACGCCGTGATGTGCGGCCTGATCGAGTCGCCGTTCGAAGACCTGACCATGTACTCCGAAGTGCTGCAGGACTCGACCTTCGACCTGATCGACGCCGGCAAGCTGCGGTTCGCCTCGGGCAGCTCGATCACCCTGTCGAGCCGCCGCAATGCCGACGTATTCGGCAACCTGGAACGCTACAAGGACAAGCTGGTCCTGCGTCCGCAGGAGATCTCCAACCATCCTGAAGTGGTCCGGCGCCTGGGCATCATCGGTATCAACACCGCGCTGGAGTTCGATATCTACGGCAACGTCAACTCGACCCACGTCTGCGGCACCAAGATGATGAACGGCATCGGCGGCTCCGGCGACTTCGCCCGCAACGCCCATCTGGCCATCTTCGTCACCAAGTCGATCGCCAAGGGTGGCGCGATTTCCAGCGTGGTACCGATGGTCAGCCATGTCGACCACACCGAGCACGACGTCGACATCCTGGTCACCGAGCAGGGTCTGGCGGACCTGCGCGGCCTGGCGCCACGCGAACGTGCCCGGGCGATCATCGACAACTGCGTGCACC
The DNA here is from genome assembly GCF_011752525.1 of Pantoea sp. Cy-639. GTDB lineage: Bacteria > Pseudomonadota > Gammaproteobacteria > Pseudomonadales > Pseudomonadaceae > Aquipseudomonas. Next base: position 8,581 of record NZ_VWXI01000017.1, read on the forward strand.
CAGACTATCGCGCAGCGCTCAACGACTACTTCGAGCGCGCTTGCCAACGTGGCGGCCACACCCCGCATATCCTGCGCGAGGCCCTGAGCTGGCACGAAAACCTGGAAGAGACCGGCCATATGCTCGTCGGCTGATCCAGCTCGAACAGCGGGGCCAGGGGGTTTCCAGGACATGGAAGCCACCTGGCCCCGCTTTTTTTTGCCTGCTCAACGCGTTTCACGGGACGAGGCAAAAACACTTGGCCAATAGAATCGAAAAAACTGTACTACTGTACCGCTAAAAACTATCGATTCGACCAGCTCATCCTCAGGATTGAGCCAATACCGCACCATAGTTGTGCGCACCGGTACAGTTATGCGGATTTTGACTGCAACAGCAGGGTTAAACAGTTAACTGGCCCATCGTAATGCTAGCGAACTGTATCTACTGTTCTGGACAGCAGGAGAGGAAGATGGGCACCAGTTAAATCACTATCTAATGCCGCCACAAGCGGAAGGATGACACATCATGGAACGTACCCTCAGTTCCGACCTGGTTTTCGAAAACAACGCCCAAGCCGCCAACGCTTCGCTGCCGCTGCGCGTTATTTCCACTCTGCTGCTCTGGCAGCGCCGCATCTCCAGCCGCCGCCAGCTGGCACGCCTGGACTCCCGCCTGCTGGCCGACGCCGGTATCAGCGAGTCGCAGCGCTACGAAGAGCTGAGCAAGCCGTTCTGGCGCTAAGCCCTGGCTGCCGGCCCTCTCCGGCACCTCAGTTCACAAGAACCCGCTGCAGGTGACTGCAGCGGGTTCTTCGTTTGCAGGCCTTGGGATAGAGCCTTTGCGAATAAACCATTACAGTTTCATAAAACCGTAAATAGATAGGCACAGTTACGATTTGTGATCTTTTGCCGCCGCAGGTGCCAGAACCACTGCGTGGTACGCTTGTCCTACGCGCCTGGTAAACAACGTACCGTGACGAGCCCAGCGAGCGTCCGATAACCAGAAACAATCAGTCCTTTTGCAGGAGTTCTTCAATCATGTCCCGTAATCACCTGTTTGGCGCGGCCCTGCTGCTCTCGCTCGCCGGCGCAGCCCATGCCTCCAGCTTCGTCGTCACCACCGACACCGTCGTGCGCGCCGTAGCCGCGACCACTGATGCCACCTCCGACATGTCCTCCTCGTTCCGCGACAACAAGATTGTCCAGGCCGCTCGTGACGACGCCGCGACCTTCGTCGGCAGCGAGGGCGCGATCCGCGGCGCCAAGCTGGAGAGTGCGTTCGCCTACATCCGTCAGCAACAGCCTAACCTGCAAGCCAGCGACACGCAGTTGGCACGCGCCATCCTCGCACTCTGACGCCACGCTCTACGCCCGGATTCACTGGCCTTGGCCACTGGATCCGGAGTAGCCTTCGCTGCCCGAGATCACCATCCAGACGACCCATGCGTTACCTGCTGCCTCTACTGATCGCCCTCGCCGGCATGAGCAACGCCCATGCCCTGGATGTCACTACCCAGAACCTGGTCGTCACCGGCTATGTCACCAGCCAGGTGACCAGCGCGCCATTCGACCGCAAGCTGGTGGCCGGTGCCCACGACGATGCGGCTGCGTTCGTCGCCAGTGATGGCCTGATCCGCGGGGTACGCCTGCAAGCGGCGTTCAGTTCGCTGCGCCAGCACACCTTGCATCACTCTGTCGGCGATCTTGAACTGGCCGAGGCGATTCTCGTCCAATGACTACACTGCTTCCCTCGCATTATCCGGAGATGCTCCATGCGTAAATCGCTGATCGCCGCCGCCCTCGGCATGCTGGTACTGGCCGACATGGCCCAGGCCCACACCCTGGTGGCCACCAGCAATATCATCGTCCGTGCCTTCGGCCGCTCGATCGACTTCACCTCCGACACCACCACCTCGATCCGCGACTCGAAGGTGGTGCGTGAAGCCCATGACGACGCGGCCAGCTTCGTCGCCAGCAACGGCGATATCCGCGGCGCCCAGCTCGAGGCGGCGTTCGGCACCCTTCGCGCGCGCGTGCCCGAGGCCCGCGATGCCAGCGACCAGGTGCTGGCCGAAGCCATTCTCGCCCTGTGAAACCCTTGCGTGCCTGGCTGCTCGGCTGCGTCCTGACGCTGCTGGGCACGCCCGCCCTGGCCGACCTGCAACTGGTGCTGCAGGACACTGGGCTGGATCAGTCACAACGGCAAGCCACCCAGGTGCTGCTCGATGAGGCCCTGGACAAACTGCCGCCAAGCTTCAAGCAACGCCTCGACCGTCGAGTCCTGGTCAGCTGGTCCGCACAGATGCCCGAGGACGCCTACGGGCAGGCGTCACTGGTGTCCACGCTCGACCTGAACCGTCGACTGCTGCCAGGCCTGGTCGACGGCAGCGCCGCCCGCGAACAGACCCACCGCCCCCACGGCACGGTCCGCGAGGAACTGCTGGCCACCGTCCTCCACGAGTTGACCCATATCTATGACCGCGCCCGCCTGTGGCCGGCTGCCGAGCGCCAACTGATCACCCGTTGCAAGCGCCAGCAAGGCAGCCTGGGCAAGATCGGCCTGCCCGAGGACTGCCGCGGCCAGGCCGAGCGCCGCTTCACCCTGAGCGACGACCCGCGCCTGCTCGACCTGGCCGGCTGGCCGCAGTACGTCGGTCGCCGCGGCGAGCGCGAACAGCACAACGGCCAGGGAGTACGCAGCCCGGACATCTACGAGCTGAGCAGCCCGAAAGAATTCATTGCGGTCAACATGGAGTATTTCCTCCTCGACCCCAGCTACGGCTGCCGCCGCCCGGCGCTCAACCAGTACCTGAGCGAACATTTCGACTGGGCACCGCAACAGGACACCTGCGCCAAGGGCCTGCCGTTCCTCAATGCCGGCAATGACTTCGCCCGCCAGCCATTGGGCGAGATCGACCCGGAGCAGGTCTACGAGGTGGATTACCTGCTGGCCGAGGCCAACCAGAACTGGGTCAGCCGCTGGGGCCACAGCATGCTGCGCCTGGTGATCTGTGCGCCCGGCCGACCACGCGGCCCGGACTGCCGGCTGGACCTGGACCGGAGCCTGGTGCTGTCGTACCGCGCCTTCGTCAACGATGTGCAGCTGTCCAGTTGGGACGGCCTTACCGGCGCCTATCCCTCGCGGCTGTTCGTGCTGCCGCTGGGCCAGGTGATCGACGAGTACACCAAGACCGAACTGCGCAGCCTCGCTTCGGTGCCGCTCAAGCTCAGCCGCGCCGAAATCGAGAACCTGGTGCGCCAGGCCGCCGAAATGCACTGGAGCTACGACGGCAACTACTACTTCCTGTCCAACAACTGTGCCGTGGAGTCCCTCAAGCTGCTGCGCAGCGGTACCGGCAATCCACGCCTGAGCGACCTCGACAGCATCATGCCCAACGGCCTGCTGGAGGTGCTCAAGGGCAGGGGGCTGGCCGACACCAGCGTGCTCGATGACCCCCGCGAGGCACTACGGCTCGGTTATCGCTTCGACTCCTACCGCGATCGCTACCAAGCCATGTTCGACGTGCTGAAGAAACAGTTGCCGATCAAGCAGAATGCCGTGGAAGACTGGCTGGCCCTGGATGCCGAGCAGCGGCGCCCGTGGTTCGACCGCGCCGACCTGCGTACCAGCGCGGCCCTGCTGCTGCTGGAGCAGGCCAGCCTGCGGCGCCAGTTGCTGCTGGCCCAGGATGAAGTGAAGCAGCGCTACCTCAATGGCCGCGCACGCCAGGACGGCAGCTTCGACAAGGCCAACCAGACCCTGCAGGCGATGCTGGCCAACAGTGGCTTCCTCAGCCGTCCGGCCGAGTTGCTGGGGGCAGGGGGCTATGGCATCCCGCAGCCGCAGGAGCGCAAGCAGCTGGAGCAGGCCAGCAGCGAGCGCCAGGCCCAACTGCTGCGCCTGAGTACTGACCTGGACCAGCAGGTCCGGGCGCTGCTGGGGCCAGAGCGGGGCCGGGAGATCAAGGCTGTGGAAGCCAACATCAAGCAGGTCGGCGAACACCTGCGGGCCTTGCACAAGGCCGCTGGCGGCTTGCAACTACCCTGATCCTGAAAGGCGCGCTGTGCGCGCCATCGCTGGCTGCGCCAGCTCCCACCGAGGGCAGAGCAGGTGTGATGTGGGATGCCTGCTCTCACCAAGGGCAGCGCTGGTGCAACTGTGGATGCCCCCCCACCAAAGGCTGCGCTGGTGCGATTGTGGATACCACCTCCCACCAAAGGCTGCGCTGGTGCGATTGTGGATGCCACCTCCCACCAAAGGCTGCGCTGGTGCGATTGTGGATGCCACCTCCCACCAAAGGCTGCGCTGATGCGATTGTGGATGCCACCTCCCACCAAAGGCTGCGCTGGTGCGATTGTGGATGCCACCTCCCACCAAAGGCTGCGCTGGTGCGATTGTGGATGCCACCTCCCACCAAAGGCTGCGCTGGTGCGATTGTGGATACCATCTCCCACCAAAGGCTGCGCTGGTGCGATTGTGGATGCCACCTCCCACCAAAGGCTGCGCTGGGGTGGTTGTGGGAGCTGGCGCAGCCAGCGATGACCTGTTCAAGTCCTACAACTGCTCCTCGTCCTCCTCCGGCAACCCCGGATCCACCTGCAGCCATGGCAACCGGCTGCCCACCCAGATGTGCCGGTTGGCTTGCACCCGTTCAGGATGGTCCAGCGTCGCCACCGTCACATCAATCGTGTCCGGGCTCTGCGTGGTCACCAGCGCCACGTGCGCGCCACACCCGCCACAGAAATAACGACTGCAGCTGTTCGGCGCCACATAACGCTGCGGCGAGCCTGCCAACCACTGGAAGCCCGCGAGAGGCAGGGTAATCCAGGTCACCAGCGTACCGCCGCTGACCCGTCGGCAGATCGAACAGTGGCAATGCGCGACATCGCCCAGATCACCCTGCAACCGGTACCGTAGAGCACCGCAATGGCACCCGCCCTCGACTGTTTCCGACATCCGAATGACCTCCCGTCGCCTTGCCCCTGGCGAAAGCTGGCTGAAAGCTTGCCCGCATAGGATAGCGCGACCACCGGCAGCAGACCGGTCAGCCAGGGCGCCTAATCACGACCGCGCCCGGCCCGAACCAACAACAACAATGGTGATTCCCGATGTTTTCCTGTGCCCGCCTGTCCGCAGCTCCCCTCCGTCCGCTCCACGCGCAGCGCCCGACGCGCTGATCCGCCCGAATCGTCCTTCCTTTCGCCGCGCCACGCCTGGAGTACCACCATGCTGACCTTCCTCGGCTTCGCCATGGTCATCACCTTCATGTACCTGATCATGACCAAGCGCCTGTCGGCCTTGATCGCGCTGATCCTGGTCCCGATCCTGTTCGCCCTGTTCGGTGGTTTCTACCACGACATCGGCCCGATGATGCTGCAAGGCATCAGCAAGCTCGCGCCCACCGGCGTGATGCTGATGTTCGCCATTCTCTACTTCGCCCTGATGATCGACTCCGGCCTGTTCGACCCGGCCGTGCGCAAGATCCTCAAACTGGTCAAGGGCGACCCGCTGAAAGTCTCGGTCGGCACCGCGGTGCTGGCCCTGGTGGTGTCCCTCGACGGTGACGGCGCCACCACCTACATGATCTGCTGCGCGGCCATGCTGCCGCTGTACAGCCGCCTGGGCATGAGCCCGCGGATCATGGCAGGGCTGATCATCCTCGCCGGCGGGGTGATGAACATGACCCCCTGGGGCGGCCCCACCGCCCGCGCCGCCAGTGCCTTGCACGTCGACCCGTCGGACATCTTCGTGCCGATGATCCCGGCCATGGCCTTCGGCGTGCTGGCTATCCTGGCCATCGCCTACTGGTACGGCAAGCGTGAACGTGCCCGCCTGGGCGAGCTGCACCTGCCTACCGACGACATCGATCACAGCGAGATCAGCGTGTCGCAGTTCCCCGAGGCGCGCCGGCCGAAGCTGATCTGGTTCAACGGCGCGCTGACCCTCGCACTGATGGTCGCGCTGATCGCCGGCGTGCTGCCGCTGCCGGTGCTGTTCATGATCGCCTTCAGCATCGCCATGATCATCAACTACCCGTGCCTGCAGCAGCAGAAGGACCGTATCGCCGCCCACGCCTCCAGCGTCCTGGCCGTGAGCGGGCTGATCTTCGCCGCGGGCATCTTCACCGGCATCCTGTCGGGCACCGGCATGGTCGACGCCATGTCCAAGAGCCTGCTGGCAGTGATCCCGGAGTCGCTTGGCCCGTACATGGCGGTGATCACCGCCATCGTCAGCATGCCGTTCACCTTCTTCATGTCCAACGACGCCTTCTACTACGGCGTGCTGCCGGTGCTGTCGGACTTCGCCAGCCACTATGGCGTCACCCCGGTGGAGATGGCCCGTGCGTCGATCGTCGGCCAGCCGGTGCACCTGCTCAGCCCGCTGGTACCCTCCACCTACTTGCTGGTGGCCCTGGCCGGCATCGAGTTCGGCGACCACCAGCGCTTCACCCTCAAGTGGGCAGTGCTGGTGTGCCTGTGCATAATGCTCGCCGCGTTGGCCATGGGGACTTTCCCGCTGTTCAGCAGTCTGTAACAACAACCGCATCACGTCACCGCGAAGCGCCCCGCCCCCCGGGCGTTTCGCCATTATTGCCGAAGGAATACACATGGAATGGCTGACCAGCCCGGAAATCTGGGTTGCCTTTTTCACCCTCACCGCACTCGAGATCGTGCTCGGGATCGACAACATCATCATGATCTCGATCCTGGTCAGCCGCATGCCCAAGCACATGCAGCCACGGACACGGATCTTCGGCCTGGCCCTGGCCATGGTCACCCGCATCATGCTGCTGCTGTCGATCACCTGGGTCATGCGCCTGACCGATGACTTGTTCGTGGTGCTTGGCCAGGGCATTTCCGGGCGCGACCTGATCCTGTTCTTCGGCGGCCTGTTCCTGCTGTGGAAAAGCTCCCAGGAGATCTACCATGGCCTGGAAGGCGAAGACGAGAGCCCGGACCAGCCCAAGGGCGCCGGTGGCAAGTTCTTCTACACCATCATCCAGATCGCCATCATCGACATCGTGTTCTCCCTGGACTCGGTGATCACCGCCGTGGGCATGGTCTCCCACGTACCGGTGATGATCGCCGCGATCATCGTCGCCGTGCTGGTGATGATGCTTTGCGCCGGTACCATCAGTGACTTCATCGACAAGCACCCTTCGCTGAAGATGCTTGCACTTTCGTTCCTGATCGTCGTCGGTACCGTGCTGATCGCCGAAGCTTTCGACGTGCATGTCCCCAAGGGCTACGTCTACTTCGCCATGGCCTTCTCGCTGGCGGTGGAAGCCATCAACATCCGCATGCGCACGGCATTGGCCCGCAAGGAAGGCAAGGAGCACGAGCCGGTGAAGCTGCGCAAGGACATGCCGGGCCAGTAAGGCCAGGCTGTGCGTCAGCGAAAGGGCCCTTCGGGGCCCTTTTTCATGTCTGGCGTCCGGCAGAGGCGGGCAGGGTCCATGACAATCGGGCTAGGCCATGCCAAGCTGACGCCTGTCACACAAAACAACTAATAGACTCAGTGAGCACTGACGAAGAACAGCCCAGCCCCGGGCCAGGCTCACCGCTCCACCCATTGGCCCCGTGTCGGGGCATCGGACACAGGGGGCCCGAACCATGCTGATCCTGCTCAACCTGCTCTCGGCCGTGGCATTGCTGGTCTGGGGCACGCACATCGTGCGTACCGGCATCCTGCGCGTGTACGGTTCCAACCTGCGCCGCGTGCTCAGCCAGAACATGAACAAGCGGCCACTGGCGTTCGTTGCCGGGATCCTGGTCACGGCCATCGTGCAGAGCAGCAACGCCACCGCCATGCTGGTCACCTCCTTCGTCGGCCAGGGGCTGATGGCCATGACCCCGGCCCTGGCGATCATGCTCGGCGCCGACGTCGGTACCGCGCTGATGGCACGGGTGCTGACCTTCGATCTGTCCTGGCTGTCGCCGTTGCTGATCTTCCTCGGCGTGATCTTCTTCCTGTCGCGCAAGCAGACCCGTGTCGGCCAGATGGGCCGGGTCGGTATCGGCCTGGGGCTGATCATCCTGGCCCTGCAACTGATCGTCCACGCCGCCGCACCGATCACCCATGCCCAAGGGGTCAAGGTGCTGTTCGCCTCGCTGACCGGCGACATCCTGCTCGACGCCCTGGTCGGCGCAGTCTTCGCCATGGTCTCCTACTCCAGCCTGGCCGCCGTGCTGCTGACCGCGACCCTGGCCGGTGCCGAGGTGATCAGCCTGCCGGTGGCCATCGGCCTGGTGGTCGGCGCCAACATCGGCAGCGGCCTGCTGGCCTTCATCAGCACCAACATGCAGAACACCGCGGGCCGGCGCGTGGCCTTGGGCAGCCTGCTGTACAAGCTGATCGGGCTGTTGCTGGTCATTCCCGTGCTGCACCCGCTGGTGGAATGGATGGACAGCCTGAGCTTCAGCCCGCAGGAGCTGGTGATCGGCTTCCACCTGCTCTACAACACCCTGCGCTGCCTGATCATGCTGCCCACCGTGACCTACATGGGCCGGTTGTGCGACACCCTGCTGCCGGACCGCGAGAACGGCAACGGCCAGATCAAGCCGCGTCACCTGGACGCCTCCGCCCTGGCCACCCCCAGCCTGGCCCTGGCCAACGCCGCCCGCGAGACCCTGCGTCTGGGCGATATCGTCGACAGCCTGCTCGATGCCATGCTCAATGCCCTGCGCGGCACGCAGACGGCCATGCCCCAGCAAGTCCGGGCACTGGGCGAGGATGCCGAGGCCCTGTACAGCGCGATCAAGCTGTACCTGGCCCAGATGCCCCGGGAGGACCTGAGCGAGCCGGAAAACCGGCGCTGGGCCGAGATCATCGAACTGGCGATCAACCTCAAGCTGGCCTGCGACCTCATCGAGCGCATGCTGCGCAAGGTCCAGCAGCAGAAGACCTCGCAGCGCCGCGAGTTCTCCCAGGTCGGCCTGGAGGAACTGACCGGTCTGCAGGAGCAACTGCTGTCCAACCTGCGCCTGGGGCTGTCGGTGTTCCTCAGCGCCGACCCCGAGAGCGCGCGCCTGCTGCTGCGCGAGAAGCGCCGTTTCCGCGCCCAGGAACGGCGCCTGGCGCATGCCCATGTCAGTCGCCTGCAACGCAAGGTGGTGCAGAGCATCGAGACCAGTTCGCTGCACCTGGAGCTCATCGCCGACATGAAACGGTTGAACTCTTTGTTCTGCAGCAGTGCCTATGTGGTACTGGGCGGCAGCGATACCGGCGGACTGATGCTCGACGGTGAGCCCGACCAAGCCCTGTCCTGAACCCTGACACCCCGGAGACCGAAGCCCGCCCATGCGTCGCCTGATGTTCGTCTGCCTGCTGATCTGCAGCCTGCCCGCCCTTGCCCTCGATCGCTCGCGGGTCGAGGGCTACCTGTTGCCCAACGGCCTGCAGGTGATCCTCAAGTCCGGTTACGAACGCGACCATGTATCGATCCGCCTGGTGGTCGGCGTCGGCCTCGACGACTTCGACTGCGACCAGCGCGAACTGCCGCACCTGCTCGAGCACCTGCTGTTCAGCGGCATCGATGAAACCGGCGAGGGCGGCCTGGAGGAGCGCCTGCAGTCTCTGGGCGGCGAGTGGAATGCCTTCACCAGCAGCGCCGACACCACCTTCGTCATCGAGGCCCCGGCGCGCAACCAGCGCAAGGTGCTCGACCTGCTGCTGGCGCTGCTGCGCGACACCCGCATCGACGCCAAGGCCCTGGCGACGGCGAAGAAGATCATCGAGCGTGAGGACGGCGGTCACTACAGCCACTTGCAGCGCTGGCTCGACCGCCAGGACGTCGGCCATCCCGCCAGCGACCAGCTGGCGTCGGAGCTGGGCCTCAAGTGCAAGGAGCGCTCCGACCTCGACGACATGACCCTGGAGCAGGTGCAGCACCTGCGCGAGCATTGGTACGCCGCCAACAACATGAGCCTGATCATCGTCGGCGGCCTCGACCGTGTGCTGCCGGCCTATCTGGAACGCACCTTCGGCACCCTGCCATCGACCGAGCCCGAAGAGCGTCGCACCCTGGAGAGCATCACCCAGCAGGCCGAACAGCGCCGCGACCTGACCCGCGGCTGGCTGGGCGACAGCGTCAAGCTGCACTGGCTGTTCATCGAGCCAGTCCTGGACAACGGCAACGACCAGACCCTGGAGCTGTTGTCACGCTACCTGGACTGGGCCATCTACGACCAGTTGCGCCTGCGCCACGGGCTTTCGTACGGCCCGTCGGTACTGCGCGAAAGCTTCGGCGACAGCGGCCTGCTCAGCCTCAACGCCGACCTTGAGCGCCAGGACATCGATACCGCCGTGAACGTGCTCGAACAACTGTTCGACCATCTGCGCAAGCACGGCCTGGACCCGGACACCTTCGCCCGCATCAAGGACGCGGCAATCGCCCGCGAGAACTGGAGCACCCAGGGCAACACGGCGCTGGCCGACTACTACTGGGGGGCGCTCAACGACTACGAAGACGGACATTTCGCCGATCCGGTGGGCAAGCTGCGCCAGGTCAGCCTGAAGGAAGCCGATGCGGCATTGCGCGAACTGCTCAAGGAGCCGGGCTACCTGCGCATCGAGAAGCCATTGCTGGGTTATGACGAGCTCTATGGGCTGGTAGCGTTGCTGCTGGCGCTGATCTTCGCCGCCGGGCTGATCCGCCGGCGTCGCCATTCAGAGAGCAGGCCCAGCGGCGCTACACGGGAGCGATGATTCGGCGGTATCCTGTAGGCCTTTCGCCAGCGCTCATCGCGGGACCGGGCCGGTCCCGCGATGAGCCGGTACAGCCATCCACCGCTCCCTGTTGCCTGCCTAATGCCCCCAATACCCAACTTCGTCCTGCGCCTGATCGAACTGCTCAAGCGCTACCCCGGCGTCATCGCGCTCTATGGCTTCCTCTCGGGGATCGCCAGCTTCATTCTGGTCGACCGCCAGGCCGGGCTGGCCAGCTGGATCGCCATCGTGATGCTGGTCAGCTGGGTCTGGCTGATGCTGGAGAACACCCTCACCGAGCTGTTCGCCCGCACCTTCAAGCGCGAAATCCCCCAGCCGCTGCTGCGCTACGCGACCCAGTTGATCCACCAGGAAAGCCTGTTCTTCGTCCTGCCGTTCTTCTTCATCACCACCACCTGGAACAGCGGCCAGCTGGTATTCACCGGCCTGCTCGGCGCCGCCGGCCTGATCGCCATCGTCGATCCGCTGTACTACAAGTGGCTGGCGCCGCGACGCTGGCTGTTCCTCGCCCTGCACACCCTGACCCTGTTCGCCGCGATGCTCACGGCGCTGCCGATCATCCTCCACCTGACCACCGCGCAGAGCTACAAGCTGGCGCTGGTCGCCGCCATGCTGCTGTCGTTCCCAAGCCTGGCCAGCAGTTTCCCGATCAACAACTGGCGACGCGGCGTGGCCCTGGTGCTGGTGACCCTGGCAGTGGGCGCCGGCGGCTGGCTGCTGCGCTCCTGGGTACCGCCGGCGACCTTGTGGCTGACCGAGGTGGCAGTCAGCACCGAGGTGCAGAACCGCCAGCCAGGCGCTTCGCTGGAGGAAATCCCGGCCAGCCGCATCCGCGGCAGTGGTCTTTACGCCTACACCGCGATCAACGCGCCGCGAGGCCTGGACGAGCGCATCTACCATGTGTGGCAACTGGACGGCAAAGAGGTGGATCGCATCGCCCTAGATATCCATGGGGGGCGCAAGGAGGGCTACCGGGCCTGGACCCACAAGCAGAACTTCCCGCCCAACCCGGTGGGCAAGTGGCAGGTGCGGGTGCTGACCGAGGACGGGCAGGTGATCGGCGTGCTGCGCTTCAAGGTGGTCGACGACGCCCCGGCCGCTTGAGGCAATCGCGGGGCATTTTCAACAAACCCCGCCCGGTCCACTGCGCTATGATCTGACTCGCCGCCCTCTGTCAGAAGCATGGAGCCTATGACCGCCCCGAGCGCCACCCTGGATACCCAGCCGCAACCCAGTCGCCTGCACATCGTCGGCGACTGGACCCTGGCCCACTATGCCGAGCTGAAGCGCGCGTGCGAGCAACTGCGCACCCAGTATGGCGACGACACCGTCGTCGACCTCAGCCAACTGGGCCGCCTGGACACCGCCGGCGCCTCGCTGCTGGCCGAGCTGCTCGGCGCCGAGCGCCTGTCGCACTGCACCGGGCAACTGCCCGAGGCCAGCCAGGCCCTGCTCAAGAACGTGTACTGCTCGGTGCAGGACTACTGCATCCCGCTCAAGCAGCCGGAGCGCCCGGTGCTGCTCCTGCTGCTGGCACGGATCGGTTGCTCGGTCGATACCCTCTGGCAGGACACCAAGCAGGTCCTGGGCTTCATCGGCCTGATCCTCGAAACCCTGCTGCTGCGCCTGTTCCAGCCTCATCGCTGGCGCGTCACACCGGTGGTCTCCCATCTCGAGCAGACCGGCCTGGATGCCGCACCGATCGTGGCCTTGCTGACCTTCCTGGTGGGCGCGGTGGTGGCCTTCCTCGGCGCCACGGTGCTGGCCGATTTCGGCGCAACGGTCTTCACCGTCGATCTGGTGGCGTTCTCGTTCCTGCGCGAGTTCGCCGTGCTGCTGACCGCCATCCTCATGGCCGGCCGCACCGCCAGTGCCTTCACCGCGCAGATCGGCTCGATGAAGGCCAACGAAGAGATCGACGCCATCCGCACCCTGGGCCTGAACCCCATCGAACTGCTGGTGGTGCCACGGGTGCTGGCACTGCTGATCGCCCTGCCGCTGCTGACTTTCGTCGCGATGATCTGCGGCATGGTCGGCGGCGCGGTGGTCTGCGCGCTCACCCTGGACATCTCGCCAGCGATGTTCCTTTCGCTGCTGCAGAGCGACATCGGCGTGCAGCACTTCCTGGTAGGCCTGGCCAAGGCACCGTTCTTCGCCTTCCTGATCGCCGCCATCGGCTGCCTGGAAGGCTTCAAGGTCAGCGGCAGCGCCGAATCGGTCGGCGCCCATACCACCTCGGCGGTGGTGCAATCGATCTTCGTGGTCATCGTGCTCGATGCCGTGGCCGCGCTGTTCTTCATGGAGATGGGCTGGTGAGCGGACGCGAGGCAGTCATCGAGGCGCGGGGCATCTGCAACCGGTTCGGTAGCCAGAGCGTGCACGAGAACCTCGACCTGGACCTGTACCGCGGCGAGATCCTCGCCGTGGTCGGCGGTTCGGGCAGCGGCAAGTCGGTGCTGCTGCGCAGCATCGTCGGCCTGCGTCGGCCCAACGAGGGCACGGTGAGGGTGTTCGGCGAGGACCTGGCCACGGCCAGTGAAACGCAGCGCTCGCTGCTCGAACGACGCTTCGGCGTGTTGTTCCAGAAGGGCGCGCTGTTCTCGTCGCTGACCGTCACCGAGAACGTCGCCCTGCCTCTGATCGAGCACGCCGGGCTGTCGCGGGCCGATGCCGAGCACCTGGCGGGGGTCAAGCTGGCCCTGGCCGGCCTGCCGATCAGCGCCGCCGACAAGTACCCGGCCTCGCTGTCCGGCGGCATGATCAAGCGCGCCGCCCTGGCCCGCGCACTGGCCCTGGACCCGGACATCCTGTTTCTCGACGAACCCACCGCTGGCCTCGATCCGATCGGCGCCGCCGCCTTCGACCAGTTGATCCTCACCCTGCGCGATGCCCTGGGCCTCTCGGTGTTCCTGATCACCCACGACCTCGACACCCTCTACACCATCACCGACCGGATCGCGGTACTGTCGCAGAAAAAGGTACTGGTGGCCGGCCCGCTGAGCGAAGTCGAGAACACCGACGATCCCTGGATCCACGAATACTTTCACGGCCCGCGCGGCCGGGCGGCCGAAGACGCCGCCCTGCGCGCCCGCCAGGAGCGCTGAACGATGGAAACCCGAGCTCATCATGTCCTGATTGGCCTGGTCACCGTGCTGGTGGTGGCCGGTGCCATGCTGTTCGGCCTGTGGCTGACCAAGTCCAGCGTCGACAACGCGTTCAAGGACTACGAAGTGGTGTTCAACGAGGCCGTCTCGGGGCTGTCCCGCGGCAGCCCGGTGCAGTACAACGGCATCAAGGTCGGCGACGTCAGCAGCCTGCGCCTGGACCCCAAGGACCCGCGCCGGGTGCTGGCTCGCGTGCGCCTGAGCGGCGACACCCCGGTCAAGGAAGACACCCAGGCCAAGCTGACGCTGGCCGGGGTCACCGGCAACGCGTTCATCCAGCTCAGCAGTGGCACCCCGCAGAGTCCGGAACTCAAGGGCAAGGATGGCAAGCTGCCGGTGATCGTCGCCTCGCCTTCGCCGATCTCGCGGCTGCTCAACGACAGCAGCGACCTGGTCACCAACATCAACATGCTGTTGCACAACGCCAACCAGATGTTCTCCGAAAGCAACATCGAGCACCTGAGCAACACCCTGGCCAACCTCGACCAGACCACCGGCGCCTTCGCCAACCAGAAGGGTGGCATCAGCGATGCCATCGCCCAACTGGCCCAGGTCGGCCGCCAGGCCAACGCCACCCTGGCCGAGACCCAGGCACTGATGCGCAATGCCAACGGCCTGCTCGGCAACCAGGGCAAGCAGGCTATCGGCAGCGCCGAGCAGGCCATGCAGTCGCTGGCCGAAAGCACCGCCACCATCAATAGCCTGCTCAAGGACAACCGCCAATCCCTCGACGATGGCGCCCAAGGCTTGAACCAGCTCGCCCCGGCCATCCGCGAGCTGCGCGAGACGCTCAATTCCCTCAAGGGCATTTCCCGGCGTCTGGAGGCAGACCCGAGCGGCTACCTGCTCGGTCGCGACAACAACAAGGAGTTCCAGCCATGATCCGTTCGTTGCGCCTGGCCCTGCTGGCCGCCGCCCTGGGCCTGGTCTCGGCCTGCTCGATCCTGCCGCAGAGCGCGCCTGTGGATATCTACCGCCTGCCAGTCAACCAGGCGCCGGGCAAAGGCACGGCAGTGGACTGGTCGCTGCGCCTGAACAAGCCCCTGGCCAGCGATGCGCTGGGCGGCCCGCGCATCGCGGTGATTCCCCAGGGTGACGTGATCAGCAGCTACAAGGGTGCGCGCTGGAGCGACCCGGTGCCGCTGCTGCTGCGCAACCGCCTGCTCGACGGTTTCCAGCGTGATGGCCGGGTACCGCGCCTGAGCGCCGACGACAGCAACCTGCAGGCCGACTACGAACTCGGCGGCGAGCTGCAGGCGTTCCAGAGCGAGTACCGCTCAGGCCACCAGGTCGAAGTGGTGATCCGCTACGACGCGCGGCTGGTGCAAGGCCGCAGCCAGCGCATCCTGGCCAGCAAGCGTTTCGAGGTGCGCCAGCCACTGGGCGAGCAGACAGTACCGGCGGTGGTCGCCGGCTTCGGCACGGCCAGCGACCAGTTGGCACGCCAGGTGATCGACTGGACCGTGGGCCAGGCCGGTCGGGCTCAGGCGAAGAACCAGTAGCAGACACCGATCGCCGCAACCACCCCGGAAAATTCGGCCAGCAGTGCGCAGCCCACGGCATGGCGCACGCGCTGGATGCCCACGGCGCCGAAATACACCGCCAGCACGTAGAAGGTGGTCTCGGTACTGCCCTGGATGGTCGCCGCCACCAGCGCCGGGAAGCTGTCGACACCGTGGGTCTGCATGGTCTCGATCAACATCGCCCGCGCCGCGCTGCCGGAGAACGGCTTGACCAAGGCCGTGGGCAGGCCCTCGACGAAGCGGGTGTCCAGCCCCATCCAGCCCACTGCGTGGCGAATGCCGTCCAGCGCCAGTTCCAGGGCGCCCGAGGCGCGCAGCACGCCGACGGCCACCAGCATCGCCACCAGGTACGGCAGCAGGCTCTTGGCCACATCGAAACCTTCCTTGGCGCCCTCGACGAACGCCTCGTACACCTGCACCCGTTTCAGCGCGCCAATGACCAGGAACAGGATGATCACGCCGAACAGCGTCAGGTTGCCGAGGATCGACGACAGGCCGGCCAACGCGGCAGCCGACAGGGTACCGAGAAACGCCATGAAGCCGCCCAGCAGCAAGGCGCCGGGAATCAGGTAGGCCAGCACAACCGGGTCCCACAGCCGCAGGCGCTGCATCACCGCCACCGACAGCAGGCCGACCAGGGTCGAGGCACTGGTGGCCAGCAGGATCGGCAGGAACACCAGGGTCGGGTCAGTGGCGCCCTGCTGGGCGCGGTACATGAACACCGTCACCGGCAACAGGGTCAGTGACGAAGCGTTGAGCACCAGGAACAGGATCTGTGCATTGCTTGCCGTGGTGCTGCTGGGGTTGAGCTCCTGCAAGGCACGCATGGCCTTCAGGCCGATGGGGGTGGCTGCGTTGTCCAGGCCCAGGCCGTTGGCGGCGAAGTTCATGGTGATCAGGCCCAGGGCAGGGTGGCCGGACGGCACCTCCGGCATCAGGCGGGCGAACAGCGGGCCGAGGACCTTGGCCAGCCATTCGACGATGCCGGCCTTCTCGGCGATCTTGAGAAAGCCCAGCCACAGCGTCAGGGTGCCGAACAGCAGGACCATGACCTCCACCGACAGCTTGGCCATGGCGAAGATGCTCTCGACCATCGCGGCGAAGATACCGGCGTTGCCGCCAACCAGCCACTGGGCCAGGGCGGAGATGGCCGCCACCAGGAAAAAGCCGAGCCAGAGGCCGTTGAGCATCCGAGAGTTCCCCCGTGAAAAGTGCCGGAATGATAGCTGCAGGAACGGCCCTGTGTCGCGAATGGCTGGGGCCGCCATGCGGCCCTTTCGCGATGCAAGGCCGCTTCTGCAAGCGCAGGCAATGGCTCCGACATGCAAAAAGCCCCGACAAGTCGGGGCTCTTCGATTCAGCTCAAGGCCTTACTGGTTGACGGTCTTGCCCGCCACCACTGCGTCCTTGTTGCCTTTGGCCAGGACCAGCGACTTGTAGTACGCCTCGCCTTTCTCGGCGTCGTACATACCCTGCCACTTGGCGATGACCACTGCGGCCAGGGCGTTGCCGACCACGTTCAGCGCGGTACGGGCCATGTCCATGATGCGGTCGACACCGGCGATGAAGGCCAGGCCTTCCAGCGGGATGCCCACGCTGCCCAGGGTGGCCAGCAGTACCACGAACGACACGCCCGGCACGCCGGCGATGCCCTTGGAGGTGACCATCAGGGTCAGCACCAGCATCAGCTGCTGGCCGATCGACAGGTCGATGCCGTACAGCTGGGCGATGAAGATCGCCGCGATGCTCTGGTACAGGGTCGAACCGTCGAGGTTGAACGAGTAGCCGGTCGGCACCACGAACGAGCAGATCGACTTCGGCGCACCGTACTTCTCCATCTTCTCGATCACGCGCGGCAGCACGGTCTCGGAGCTGGAGGTGGAGTAGGCGAGGATCAGCTCGTCTTTCATGATGCGCATGATCTTGATGATCGAGAAGCCGAACACGCGCGCCACCAGGCCCAGCACCATGAAGGCGAAGAAGGCGATGGCGAAGTACACCAGCAGCACCAGCTTGGCCAGCGGCAGCAGCGAGGCGAAGCCGAAGTTGGCGACGGTGGCGGCGATCAGGGCGAACACACCGATCGGGGCGTAGTTCATGATCATGTGGGTGACCTTGAACATGGTCTCCGACACACCCTGGAAGGTACGCACCAACGGCTCGCGCAGGTCGGCGTTGAGGCTCGACAGCCCCATGCCGAACATCACCGAGAAGAAGATGATCGGCAGCATCTCGCCACGCATCAGCGCCGCGAAGATATTGGACGGGATCAGGTTGAGCAGGGTCTCGATGAACGCGTGCTCATGTTGCACCTCGGCCGCAGTGGCCTGGTACTTGGAGATGTCGACGGTGCCCAGGGTGCTCATGTCGATACCGGCACCCGGGTGGAACACATTGGCCAGGACCAGGCCGACGACGATGGCGATGGTAGTCACCACCTCGAAGTAGATGATGGTCTTCAGGCCGATGCTGCCCAGTTTCTTCGCGTCGCCAACCCCGGCGATGCCCACGATCAGCGACGAAATCACGATCGGGACGACGATCATCTTGATCAGGCGAATGAAGATGTCGCCGGCAGGTTGGAGGACGTTGCTGATCCACCATGCCTTTTCTGCACTGAAATGATTCAGTAGCGCGCCGACTGCAACGCCCAGCAACAGACCGATGACGATCTGCCAGGCGAGGCTCAGTTTTGCCTTCTTCATATCATTACCCTTTGTTGTAGTGGTCACGGGCAACATCCGGAAAGCCGCGTCGCAGAGCCTTTCGAGCGCTTTGACGGGTGTTCTTCCAGCTGCTGGCCCCATGGAAGGTCACCTCGAGCGAGTGTTTCGGGTGCTCGGGTCAGGGAAAAAGGCGGCAACTATTGCGATGGCAGAAGTGGCAGTCTAATGCCGGAAACGACTACCCCATGCCGAATCAGCATGAGACTCGAAAGCGAAATCGGGCATCCGCAAGCCCTTGATTTTCAACGTTCGGATTTCCGAACATGACCAAACCGCCATTTTTAGGCAGATTCAACGGGGTGTATGAGGGGAGCTCAATGGCGTGTTCGACAATCCGAATGGCTGAAATGCCCTTCTGCCTGACCGGTCGGACAGCTTAAAAAATTTCGATGTACGGTCGAGACAAAATGTGTCTTGGAAGGAATTCGTACATATATAAAGGAAGGAGTCCTACATCAGGCGCTTCGGAAGCCAGGTCGGCCACTGCGCCCTTCTCGGACACGACCGACCTGTGACTTCCGATGCCCCTCTCCTGACCCGGCCCATTACGGAGGCACTCCCTGTACCCCTAGGCCACTCCGATCCTGCATCGATCAGAACGGCCCGGCCCCCTGGTCATGCACCGCCCCTCCTCGAGGCGGCGCATCATAGAAGCCGAAAAGATAAAAAGGTTCAGCTTCCATTGCGTTACAGCGCACAGCCGCTGGTCAGTACCAGTTCGGGTCGCGCTTGAGCTGCTCCTGCAGCAAAGCCTTCATGCCGTCGTCGGGCTTGCCCAGCCAGCGGTACTGCGCGTGACGGGTGGGCGACTTGTCCGACGGCAGTCCTTCGGGGACCTCCACGAGCATTGCGTAGGCATCGTCCTTGTCCCAGCTGAACGCGACGATCAGGCGCTTGTAGGTGCAGTTGCTATCAGACTCGCACAATGGACCGACCAGGTACTTGTCGCCATCCTCGGTCACTGCGGACATCTGTTGCACGGAACTGCCACTGAGGTTGATCACCCACTCGGGCAGGCGTTCTTCATGCTTGATGGTCTTCTGCCAGGTCTTGCGGTACTGCGGATCGGAGCCCAGAAGTTGGCTGACCCGGACCTGGCCGTCATTGGCGGCCATGGCGGCCGTGCCAGCGCCGAGCAGCAGCGCGCCGACCAAAACATTGCGGAGCATCCTGCTCATGGTCGTCACCCTCTGCCGCGGCCGAAGAAGAAGGAAGCCACGAACAGCACCAGGAAGATGATGAACAGGATCTTGGCGATACCGGTGGCCGCGCCAGCGATGCCACCGAAGCCCAGAACCGCAGCGACGATGGCGATGATCAGAAAAGTGATAGCCCAGCTCAGCATGATGGTTCTCCTTTCTTGTGCGAAAACGGTTGGCACTCAGAACACCCAGCGCTCCTGGGGTTCGACACGCTCGAGGACAACAGGCGCATGATCGGCCCGAGACAACGGCTCGGCCGCCCGGACCAGCGTATTGGCATGATTGACCTTCAACTGGGACAACAGCGCGGTCTGCGCCGCCACCTGGTCGGCCAGACGGGCAGTCTGCCAGCTGTGGTAGAACAGCCCCGTCGCCAAGGTGAGCAGCACGGCCATGCCGAGGAGCAGCAACTGGCGCAGCGGCAGTGCAGCGGCTTGCGTGCGGTTGACGGATTGATGGTTCATGCCGGCTCCTCCTGCTGTGCTTGTTATCCATTCTGGGGAGAACATTGCAGCCTGCATGCCAGCCTAGGCCAGAAAGATAATTTCTTTTAAATCAGTAAGTTATATAGATGTTCATCAATAGCCCAAGAGGTATCCTGCACGATGGGCCAGGTGCTGCCGTGCGTTTTGCACGATTCAGCCCTCCACCTTGGTCGCGATCTTGAGCATGTCGGCATCCACGCCGCGCACGCCGACGATCTGCCTGGCGACGTCAACGGCAATGGTCTTCTGCGCGTCGCTGACCACCTCGCCGGAGAGGCGGACCATGCCTTCTTCGCTGGCCACCTTTATGTTCAGGCTGTCCAGGTTACGGCTGAAGCGGTAGCTGGTCTGGATCTTGTCGATGATCCAACTGTCCGCGGGCTGCGGGCCGTCGGATTCCTCCAGCGGCTTCTCCCGGGCCTTTGCCAGCGCGGTGCTGTCCAGGCTGACCAAGTTGTTGACCAGGTGCACACCCTCGCTGGTGCGCGCCAGCACACCCGCCAGCTCCTTGGCCTCGGGGCTGTCGACCTTGCCGCGCAGGGTCACCACACCCTCGCGGCTCTGCACATCGATGGCGGCCTTTTCGGTGAGGCGGCTCCACAGCAACCGTGCCCGGATGACCGCGCCGAGGGTGGCATCCTCCAGGCGCTGGGCATAGGCGCGGCGTTCCAGCGGGCGCTCGACCAGTTGCGGGTTGACCCGCAGCTGGTTGTCGACCTGTTCTATGCCACGGGTGGCCAGGGCTACCTGCTCGGCCAGATCACGCTCGACAGGGTTCTCCACTTCGCCGGTCAACCGGGCATGCGGGCCCTGGACATCCACCCTGATGGCGAATGGATTGAGCATCCGGTTGAGCGACAGCGCACTCTGCAGCGCACCTTCAAGCCGAGCGTCCTGTACCGGCTCGGCGAACGCCGGGGGCACCACCGGCATCAGACAGACTGCCAGCATGGCCATTCGAGTGAAAAAGAGCATGGATACACCTCCTTACGCGCACATCAAGCAAAGCGCGTCATGGCCGGTGTCCCGGCCGGACGCACACCAACAACGCCATGTTGATCAGGCACTTAGCCATCCAGAAGGCTCGGCGCTAACATGCAGCGCGCCGAATCAATCAGAATCGACCATGCAACTTGCCCGATTTTTCCGACACTAATTGAGACCAATCCCAAAGGAGCGCAGGAAATGGAACCAGCCCAGGACAACCAAGGCCGCATTCTGCTGGTCGATGACGAGTCCGCCATCCTGCGCACCTTCCGCTACTGCCTCGAGGACGAAGGCTACAGCGTGGCCACCGCCAACAGCGCCGCACAAGCTGAGACCTTGCTGCAACGCCAGGTGTTCGACCTGTGCTTCCTCGATTTGCGCCTGGGCGAGGACAACGGCCTCGACGTGCTGGCGCAGATGCGCATCCAGGCCCCGTGGATGCGCGTGGTGATCGTCACCGCCCACTCGGCCATCGACACCGCCGTGGATGCAATCCAGGCCGGCGCCGCCGACTACCTGGTCAAGCCCTGCAGCCCCGACCAGCTTCGCCTGGCCACCGCCAAGCAACTGGAGGTCCGCCAGCTGTCAGCGCGGCTCGAGGCGCTGGAAGGCGAGATGCGCAAGCCCAAGGACGGCCTGGACTCGCACAGCCCGGCGATGATGGCGGTGCTGGAGACCGCACGGCAGGTAGCCACCACCGATGCCAATATCCTCATCCTCGGCGAGTCCGGCACCGGCAAGGGGGAACTGGCCCGCGCCATCCACGGCTGGAGCAAGCGCGCCCGCAAAGCCTGCGTGACCATCAACTGCCCGTCGCTGACCGCCGAACTGATGGAGAGCGAGCTGTTCGGCCATACCCGCGGCGCCTTCACCGGTGCCAGCGAGAGCACCCTCGGCCGCGTCAACCAGGCCGATGGCGGCACCTTGTTTCTCGACGAGATCGGCGACTTTCCCCTCACATTGCAGCCGAAACTGCTGCGTTTCATCCAGGACAAGGAATACGAACGGGTCGGCGACCCGGTCACGCGCCGCGCCGATGTCCGCATCCTCGCCGCGACCAACCTCAACCTGGAGGAGATGGTCCGCGAAGGGCGCTTCCGCGAGGACCTGCTCTACCGCCTGAACGTCATCACCCTGCACCTGCCGCCGCTGCGTGAGCGCAGCGAGGACATCCTCACCCTGGCCGATCGCTTTCTCGCCCGCTTCGTCAAGGAATACTCGCGACCGGCGCGCGGCTTCAGCGACGAAGCACGCGCGGCACTGCTGAACTATCGTTGGCCGGGCAACATTCGCGAACTGCGCAATGTGATCGAGCGGGCGAGCATCATCTGTCCACAGGAGCGAGTGGAGATCAGCCACCTGGGCATGGCCGAACAACCCGCCAGCAACGCCCCCCGCGTAGGCGCCGCCCTGAGCCTGGATGAACTGGAACGGGCCCATATCGGCGCCGTGCTGGCCGCCAGCGACACCCTCGACCAGGCCGCCAAGACCCTCGGCATCGACGCGTCCACCCTGTATCGCAAGCGCAAGCAATACAACCTGTGAGGTGGTCCATGAAGCTGCGCACACGGCTGTTTCTCAGCATATCGGCACTGGTCACCGTGGCCTTGCTGGGCTTGCTGCTGGGCCTGGTCAGCGTGCTGCAGATGGCCGCCGTGCAGCAACGCCTGGTCCAGGACACCACCCAGACCCTGGACCTTGCCCTGCAGTTGCGGCAGAACCTGGGCGAGCAACTGAATCTGATCCTCGACGAGCGCACCGACCCGAAAAGCCTGGTGACCCTGCAGACCCAGTTTCAGGGCCTGCTCAACCAAGGGCTGGAACAAGGTGGCGAACGTACCGGTTTCAGCAAGGCCAGCAGCAATTACCAGGCTTTCCTCCAGGCCTACCGGGAAAGCCCGGCGCCGGCACGCAGCATGGGTGTGGAGCAACCGCTGGGGGCCGCATTCAACCAGGTCCGCACCGACCTGCTCGACTCCCATCGCCAGGCCCTGGAGCACATTACCCGCAGTGAAGAACAGTCTCGCGACCATGCCCTGCTGGTCAGCGGCCTGCTCGGCCTGATGGGTCTGACTGTGCTGGTGCTGGGTTTCATTACCGCACACAACATCGCCCGCCGCTTCGGGCAGCCGATCGAGGCACTGGCCAAGGCCGCCGACCAGGTTGGCCAAGGCAACTTCAATGTCACCCTGCCCGTCACCCAGGCCACCGAACTGAGCCTGCTGACCCGGCGCTTCGGCCTGATGGCCGATGCCCTGCGCCGGCATCAGGCGACCAATGTCGACGAACTGCTGGCCGGCCAGCAGCGGTTGCAGGCAGTGCTCGACAGCATCGACGACGGGCTGCTGATCATCGATCGCCAGGGCCGCCTGGAACACCTCAATCCCGTGGCCCAACGCCAGCTCGGCTGGGACCCCAGCCGCCTGGGCGCAAGCCTGGCCGAAGCACTGCAACGCCCGGAGCTGGAACAACAGTTGCGCCAGGTGCTGCGCGGCGGCAGCCTGGACCGTCCGCCGGAAGACCTGAGCCTGGAAGTGGACGAGGAGACCCGCCTGCTGAGTTTCAGCCTGACACCGGTCAGCCACCCCCAAGGTCCGATTCTCGGCGCAGTGATGGTGCTGCACGATGTCACCGAGCAACGCGCCTTCGAGCGGGTGCGCAGCGAGTTCGTCCTGCGCGCGTCCCACGAGCTGCGCACCCCGGTGACTGGCATGCACATGGCCTTCGGCCTGCTGCGCGAGCGCCTCAGTTTTCCACCGCAGGCCCGCGAGAGCGACTTGCTGGAGACCATTACCGAGGAAATGCAGCGTCTGACCCAACTGATCAACGACCTGCTCAACTTCTCGCGCTACCAGAGCGGCCTGCAAAAGCTGGAACTGGCACCCTGCACCCTGGACGATCTGTTCGAGCGGGCTCAGGCGCGCTTTGCCGAACAGGCCGCCGACAAGCACATCGAGCTGCTCCGTGAACTGGAACTGCCACTGCCGCGGATCCAGGCCGACGCCGCCCAACTCGACCGGGTGCTGGACAACCTGCTGCACAACGCCATCCGTCACACCGCCAGCGGTGGACATATCCGCCTGCACGCCCGGCGCCATGCCGAGCGGGTGATCATCAGCGTCGAGGACAACGGCGAAGGCATCGCCTACGGCCAACAAGGGCGTATCTTCGAGCCATTCGTCCAGGTCGGACGCAAGAAAGGCGGGGCCGGCCTGGGGCTGGCGCTGTGCAAGGAAATCGTGCAGTTGCACGGTGGACGCATGGGCGTGTTCTCGCGCCCCGGGCAAGGGACGCAGTTCTACATGGCACTGCCCGTCTGAAACGGCTCAGGGCTCGTCATCGATCCGACGTGTCGCGTTGCGCCGCCCGCCCGTGACCAGCTCGCAGAACTGGCGGGCGCTGAGTGGATGGGCGAACAGCCAGCCCTGGCCATAGTCGACGCCCTCGCTGCTGAGCAGCAGCGCCTGTGCTTCGTTTTCGATGCCCTCGGCGATCACCCGCAAGTGCAGGTCATGGGCCATGCGGATGATATGCGGCGCCACGCCGCTGCTGGCGGCATCGTGTCCCAGGGCATCGATGAACGCCTTGTCGATCTTCAGGCAGTCCACTGGCAGCGTCTGCAGGTAGGCCAGACTGCAATAGCCGGTGCCAAAGTCGTCGATCAGTACCTGGTGCCCCAGCGCGCGCAAGGCCTGCAGATTGTCCCGGGCCACGACCACATCGATCAGGCCACGCTCGGTCACTTCGAAGGCAATCTGCTCAGCGGCCACCTGGTACTGGGCCAGCAAACGCCCGGCGACCTTGCCGATCCGCGGCTCCACCACATCGCAGGCTGCCAGGTTCACCGAGACATACAGGTGGCGGTTGGCACGCAGCAGCTTGCCAAGCTGCTCCAGCACCCGTTGCAGGACGAAATCGGTGATCTGCCGGATCTGTCCGGTGTCCTCGGCCAACGGTATGAACAGCTCGGGACTGGTCAGGCTGCCATCGGGCCGACGCCAGCGCACCAAGGCCTCGGCGCCCACGCAGCGACGGCTGCTCAGCTCGAAGATCGGCTGGTAGAGCACTTGCAACTCCCCTCGGCGCAGTGCCTGCTGCAAGGCCGAGCTCATCGAACGACGCTCCTGGACCAGCTGCTGCACCAACCAGCCAATGAACAAGGCCAACGCCAGGCTGCCAGGGAACAGCAACCAGAGCAGCCGGTTGAGCTTCAGCGGCAGGCTCGTACGCGGGGCGGTCAGCACCAACTGGTAGTCGGGGGACTTGCTCGGCATGCGGTAGATCAGACGGTCTGGGAGTTCGAGCAGGGCTTTCTGCGAGGAAGGTGGCCAATCGGTCGTAGGCGGCCATGGCTGCTCAGGCCCCAGTACCGGGATGGCCCGGTCGCCACGGTCGAGCACGACCAGCAGACTGCCGCCCTGGGGCAGGTCGACCACATCGGAGAGATGGCCGCGTGAGGTAGCAACCAGAAACGCACCCCGACCAAGCATCAGGGCTGCCAGGTTCTCGTTGGGCTCGGTGGTGGTATTGAGCCAGTAGCTGTAGACCGGCCCCTGGATATCCGGTGGCCGCGAAGGCGCAATGGTCCTTTCGCTGCCACGGTTGGAACAGACGACCCGGCCATCGACATAGGCGGCTTCATAGATGAAACGCGAGCGTAGCGCCACTTGCTGCAACAGTGCCTGCATCGCCGGGCTGCAGCCACGCAACGATTGGCCGTGCAATTGGTCGACCCCTTCGCGCAACTGGCCGAACACCAGTTCCAGCCGATCGAGGAAGCGCTCGCCGCGAGCGTTCATCTGCGCAATCTCGCTCTGGCGCATCTGCTGCAAGGTGAAGGCGACGCTGGCGGCGAGCAGCAGCACGGCACTGGCCAGGGCCGCGATTGCGGCGAGCAGCCAGGAGTGGTGGAAAAATTGACGCATCGACGCGACGAAGGCAGGCATGCGTGGCATCCAGTTGAATACCAAAGGTATAGCAACTGAAACCCGGAACAGCTTCACCGTTGGGCGAGTGGTTCAGAAACCGTCGGCAGGGCGCCTTGCGAACACCCTGCCCGGCATGGCTCAACGCTTGCGGTTGAGCACCTGCAGCATGGCGGCGGTCTGCGCGTCCGGCAGGCCGTCGAAACGCTGTGGCCGGAAGCGCATCTGGAACGCCGCGATGACATGACGGGTCGCCACATCAAGCTGGCCAGTCTGGTCGATGGCGTAGCCAAAGCGGGCCAGTTGCTGCTGGTACCAGGTGATAGTCGGCGGATTGACTTCGAAATAGGCCTGCTGCCGTGCCACAGAGGCGGCGTCCGGCCAGATCCCGATGCCTGCGTCGGCCAGGCGCTTCCAGGGGAACAACGGCCCCGGATCGAGCTTGCGCAAGGGGGCAATGTCGCTGTGGCCAACGATGTGGCGAGGGTCGATGTTGTTGCGTTTGACGATGTCCTTGAGCAACGCGATCAGCGCCTGTACCTGGGCCTCGCTGTACGGGTGCCAGACCCGGCCATTGGGCGTGTCGGTGTAGCCCGGGTTGACGATCTCGATGCCGATGGAGGTGGAGTTGAGCCAGGTGCGCCCTTGCCACTGGCTGTCTCCGGCATGCCAGGCACGGCGATTCTCGTCCACCAGCTGGTAGACCGTGGCGGGCCCGTCGCCGATCAGGTAGTGACTGCTGACTTCACCGTGGGTCAGCAACGCGAGCGAGCGCTCCAGCGAGGCATTGGTGTAGTGCAGAACGACGAACTGGATACGGCTGTCCTGGTTGGCCGAAGGATGGCTGCGGTCGATGCGCAAGCCACTGGAACAGCCAGCCAGGGTAAGCAGGAGCAGGGCAGTGAGGAGTCTTTTCATTGCAGGAAGCACGTCATGAAGTAGGCGACAACAGCGCTACAGTATAACGTGCTCCCGCTGAATCGTTAGTGCTTCGCTATGCTCAGCGCACGCACATCAGCAGAAATTCCTGGGAATTGTCGCCACTCGGGCCGCTCAGGTCCACCAGCTGGGTCATGACCGTCAGCTTGTCGGCGCTCGGCACGCCAATGACCTTGGCCGAGCCGTGCAGTTGCTTGTCGTAGCTGCTGGCATCGATCGGCGACACCGCGCAGAAGCCCGGCGCCCGACCCAACCCCTGGAGGCTCAGCTTGTACTGAGTGAAGTAGTTGGCCTGCGGCTGGTGTTGCACCCGGCTGATCCAGACCGGCGATTGCTTCAGGACCTGACCATCGGCGCCAATATGCGCGGTAACCAGCTCGCCAGCCATGACACTGCCCTGAAACGCCAGGGCCAGAAGAAACGGGATACCCCATTGGATTGCTTTCATGTTTCGATGCCTCATTGGTGATCGATGACAGCCGATCCCCCATGGATCAGCGGCAGAGCGCAGTGTCGATCACCGCCGAGGCAGGCATGCGGTAATTATTTATCCCTGTTCCACCCGGTTGCGGCCCAGGTCCTTGGCCCGATACAGCGCCTCGTCCGCACGCTTGAGCACCTGGTCGGCACGCTCGCCGGAACGGAACGCGCTCAGACCGATGGACGCAGTGATCACGACCCGCTCGCCCTTGAAGTGGAAAGGGCAGGCCTCGATCGCCGCACGCATGACCTCGGCCACCTGGACCGCCGCCGGTGGCGAGGTCTGCGGCAATAGCAGAACGAACTCCTCGCCACCGAAGCGCGCGATGAAATCACGCCCGCGCAAGCGCTTGCGCAACTGATCGGCAACGATCTTCAGCACCTTGTCGCCGGCCAGGTGCCCATAGCCGTCGTTGATGCGCTTGAAGTGATCGAGGTCGAGGATAGCCATGGCCAGGTGGCCGCCGTTCTCCTGCCATTCGAGCACTTCGCGCTCGACCTGCTCGGACCAGGCCGCGCGGTTGGGCAAGCCGGTGAGCGGATCGATCATTGCCTTCTGCCGTTGCTCCTCGAGGTGCTCGCGGTAGCCGAGGGCTTCCTGTTCCATGCTGGCCACTCGCTCGGCCAGTCCGTGCAAGCGACCGGCCAGCTCCTGCTCGCGACGGTCGCGCTCGTGCTGATGCTCGTCCATGGTCACCAACAGACCTTCCAGACGGTTCTCCAGGATATGCTTGAGGCTGTCCACGTCGGCGGCCCCCTGGACGCTGCTCTGCAGGCCATCGACCTGCTCGCGCAACTGGCTGTCCAGCTGACGAGCGGCAGAGCTGTTGTCGGCGTGGCCGGTACTGGCTTCGTGCAGGTGGCTCTGGAAGCTTTCCAGGCGTTCGTTGAGCTGCTGCAGGTAGGTCTCGAACTCGTGCTGGCCACTGTCGGTGATTGCCAGCATCAGCACAGCCAGGTCGTCGAGCACAGGAATCAGCTCGTACCAGTTCAGCCCACGAGCAACCCGCTCGCGCATCTCGAGCGCCTGGGCCTTGTGCCGTTCGGGCAGGCTGAGGTCATCGAGCAGACCGATCAAGGTCTGTTCAATATGAGCAGCGACCTGGCTGTAAGGGGGCTCGACGGCATCGGGCAGGGCATACGGGCCATCTTCGCCGAACACCTCCTCCAACGGCGGTATCTGCGTCGGCTCGGCAGTCACAGGCTCGATGGGCGCGGCCAGCGCCTCAACCTGCTCGACCACCTCGACTTGCGGCATCTCCTCCACGGCCTGGACTTGCGGCTCAGGCGCTGGTGCTGGCGCTGCGGAAATGGGTGCAAGGCTTTCAACCAGGGCGGGGCCCGGCAACTCGATTGCCAGCGGTGCTTGCCGATGATCCGTGTCAGGCCTCGAAGGCTTCGCCTCTGGCTCCGGCTGTGGCTGTGGCTGTGGCTGTGGCTGTGGCGCAGGATGTATCGCCTGTGGCTCGGCAACAGGCGCCAGGGCATGCAACTCATCGACATCCCGGGGTTGCGCCGGTGCAGGCTCCTCCGGCTTCGCGTACGGCTCAGGCGCGTGATGCGCCTCGCTGACGACCGGCACAGGCAACACCTCGGCCTGGGCGTCGTCGCGCCCCCCGAACAGACGTTGCAGGAAACCCGGCCGCGTCTCCTCGCCCGGCTTCTGCACCGAGCTCAACGCACGGCCCTGCAGGCCGCTGAGCTCGCCCAGCAGCGGCGGCAGCTCACGGGACTGGCTGACGCCCCCCTCGAGTTTCTTCGCCAGCTTTTTCAACGGCCGCGCCACATCGCCGGGCAACGGCAGGACCTGCAACTGGGTGACCAGCGCGGTCAGCGCGTCGCTGACCTGGTTCATGCGGGTTTCACGGCGCTGCTCGGAGTCGAGCACGGCCTTTTCCAGGCGCGGGATCAACCCGGCCAACCCGGCGTCCATGTTGTCGCTGCGGATGACCTCGCGCATTTCCTTCATGCACTGGTCAACGATCTTGTCGCTCCCCTCGGCCGCCAGGGTGCTACGCACCAGGCCACGACGCAGCAGGTCGAGGCGGGCTTCCCAGCGCCGCTCGAGCTTTTCCTGCCGCTCGATGCTCTTGAGGTATTTTTCTTTCCAGCGCTCGGCTTCTTCGGTCATGCCTGGATCCGCGTCCGGTGATGGCATCTAGCCCTGTGATGACACGATTTCGGCGCCAAACTCGAACACTTGAGTGCGCGAAACGTCCTTGCAGGCCTAACTCAGGACCGGCAGCGTATCCACACTCAATGCATCAGGCAATCGGATCTCGACCGCAACGGGAAGGTGATCGGAAATCGGTTGCGCCAGCACCTCGACACGCTCAAGCGTGAGGCTCGGGCTGAGCAGGATGTGATCCAGGCAGCGCTGCGGTCGCCAGCTGGGGAACGTGGCCTCGACCTGAGGCGCGATCAGGCCCAGGTCACGCAGCGGCGAGTGTTCCAGCAGATCGTTGGCGTGGGTGTTCATATCGCCCATGAGGATCTGGTGGCGGTAGCCACCGATCAGCTCGCGGATGTAGGCCAGCTGACGGGCGCGGGTCTTGGCGCCCAGCGCCAGGTGCATCATCACCACGATCAGGGCATCCACGCCCTCGCCGAAACGCACCAGGATCGCGCCGCGACCAGCCGGGCCGGGCAGGGGGTGGTCTTCCAGGTGCTGGGGCTTGAGGCGGCTGAGCACGCCATTACTGTGCTGAGCGAAACGCCCTAGGTTGCGGTTGAGCTGCTGGTACCAGTAGGGGAAGGCACCCAGTTGGGCGAGGTGTTCGACCTGGTTGATGTAGCCCGAACGCAAGCTGCCACCATCGGCTTCCTGCAAGGCCACCAGGTCGAAATCACCGAGCAGTTCGCCGATCTTCTGCAGGTTGCCGGCGCGTCCATTGTGCGGCAGCAGATGCTGCCAGCTGCGGGTCACGTAATGGCGATAACGCTCGGTGCTGATACCGACCTGGATATTGAAGCTGAGCAACCGCAGGCGACCATCGGCCGGCAGGCCAGAAGCCTGCAGGTGATGTTCGTTGACCTGCGGTTGGTGCAGGCCGACGCTTCGGGTGGAACGAAAGCGGCCCATGGCAATCGCCGCTTACTTAGCGGCGCGCTCCTTGGCGATCAGCTGGTCGGCGACATTGAGCACGCCTTCCGGACCTTCGGCGGTGCCCAGGTCGAAGCGGTACTTGCCGTTGACCACCATGCTTGGGACGCCGGTGATTTCGTACTTCTTGGCCAGCTCCTTGGCCTGGTTGACCTGGCCCTTGATGGCGAAGGAGTTGTAGGTGGCGAGGAACTTGTCCTTGTCCACACCCTGGGTGGCCAGGAAGTCAGCCATTTCTTCAGGCTTGGTCAGGCGCATGCGCTTGTTCTGGATGGCATCGAACACGGCGTTGTGCACAGAGTGCTCGACCCCCATGGCCTCGAGGGTCAGGAACATCTGACCGTGGGCATCCCATGGACCGCCGAACATGGCCGGGATGCGCTTGAAGTTGACGTCCTTGGGCAGCTTGTCGATCCATGGGTTGATGACAGGCTCGAAGTGGTAGCAGTGCGGGCAGCCGTACCAGAACAGCTCGACGACTTCGATCTTGCCCGGCACGGACACCGGAACAGGGTTGCTCAGCTCGATATATTCCTTGCCGGCGGTGGCGGGCTCCGCGGCCTGCACGGCGGCCATACCGAATACGCTGGCGGCGACCAGCGCAGCGCTGAGAATCAGTTTACGCATGCTTTACTCCTGAGCAGTCTTTGGTCGCCTCGACGCGACCTGTTTAGGACAGGCCGGGAAGGGCTCGAGTTCTGTAGTGTAACGGCTATGGACAGAAAAAAGGGCAGCCTGGGCTGCCCTTTTCATCTTTAGCGCCGAAGCATTAACCGAGTGTTAACGCGTGGTGATGCAACGCTCACGCAGGATCAGTGCAGACCCTGGATGTAGCTCGACAGCGCTTCGATATCCTTGTTGCTCAACTTGCCGGCGATGGTGCGCATGGTCATGGCGTCGCCGTCGTTGGTGCGGTTGCCTTCGCGGAAGTCGGTCAGTTGCTTGCCGACATACTGCGCGTGCTGGCCACCCAGGTGTGGAAAACCAGCCAGGGCGATGCCGGCACCGTTGGGAGAGTGGCAACCGATGCAGGCCGGCATGCCTTTTTGCAAGTCACCGCCGTTGAACAGCTCGCGGCCACGCTCGACCAGTTGCGGGTCGGCGGCGCCGACGCTGCCCTTCTGGCTGGCGAAGTAGGCGGCGATGTCAGCCAGGTCCTGGTCGTCGAGGTTGGCCAGCATGCCGGTCATCTCCAGCACGGTGCGCTTGCCGGACTTGATGTCGTGCAGTTGTTTTTCGAGATAGCGCTGGCCTTGGCCGGCGAGTTTCGGGAAGTTCGGCGCCAGGCTGTTGCCGTCGGGGTTGTGGCAGGCGCCACAGACAGCGGTTTTGGCCTGACCGGCGGCGGCGTCGCCCTTGATAGGTTCTGCAGCAGTGGCCGCACCTGCGACACCCATGGTCAACAGCAGACTCACGACTAGTTTGTTCATCAGCTAATCCAACACGGCTAAGGGTGAAATGTTATGTATCGGGACTGCCGCTCATCCAAAGGATGACCAAACGGTAGTCCTCGGCACTGCAGTCCATGCACAATCCACGCGGCGGCATAGCCTTGAAACCCTGTGTAACATGTGTCACCAGTCGCTCCATGCCTTGCGCCAGCCTTGGCTCCCAGGCCACCCGGTCACCCTGCTTGGGTGCCTGTGGCAGCTGCCCGGCGTGACAAGCCGCACACGTGCGGTTGTACAACGCCTCGGGATCCTGTGTAGCCTGTGCGCTGTAAAACGGCAGGAACATACCGACAGCAAGCAGCCATTTCGCCATGCGAAACGACCTGACAGGGTTGGGGGCCGCGCTGCGTTCTGTTGCGCGAGCTATTGTTCGACACCCCATGCTCATATTGCCTACTCTGGGCGAATGAGCACACAAAAACTGGGGCATTATATACTTCCGCCAGCCAAACGGAAACGACACCGCTTGCCGGGCCTGGTCCTTCGACTCCAGCGCTGGGCAACACCACATCGGAAATCCCATGCAAGTCAAGAACCCCATCCTCGGCCTCTGCCAGAAAGCCAAATTCGCCCTTAGCGCCGCCAAGGTCGAACAATGCCCCCAAGACCAGGGTTACGAGGTGGCTTTCGCCGGCCGGTCCAACGCCGGTAAATCCAGCGCCCTCAACACCCTGACCCATGCCAGCCTGGCGCGGACCTCGAAGACCCCGGGCCGCACCCAGCTGCTGAATTTCTTCAGTCTGGACGATGAACGGCGTTTGGTCGACCTGCCGGGCTACGGATATGCAAAAGTGCCGATCCCGCTCAAGCAGCATTGGCAGAAGCACCTGGAAGCGTACCTGGGCAGCCGCGAGTGCCTGCGCGGAGTGATCCTGATGATGGACACCCGCCACCCGATGACCGATTTCGACAAGATGATGCTCGACTGGGCCAAGGCCAGCGGCATGCCCATGCACATCCTGCTGACCAAGGCCGACAAGCTGACCCACGGCGCGGGCAAGAACACCCTGCTCAAGGTACAGGCGGAAATCCGCAAAGGCTGGGGCGACGGCGTGACCATCCAGCTGTTCTCGGCGCCCAAGCGTCTGGGCCTGGAAGAGGCCTACCGGGTGCTGGCGGACTGGATGGAACTCGAAGACAAGCCGGCGGCCTGAGGCGTCCCCCTGTAGGAGCCGGCCCTGCCGGCGAACACCGGCGTAACCGGTGCCACCCAGCGTGCCGCCTGCTTCGCCAGCAAGGCTGGCTCCTACAGCGCCAGATCATCCGTTCTTGTGGCAGAACGCCGAATTCCGGGCAAAAAAAACCCCGGACTTCATATGGGGAGGGGGAAGTTCGGGGTTCAAGCCCGGACCGCTAGGGCGGGGTCCGGATATCTGCCAACACTTAACACAACATAGGAGCATCGAAAGGCTTCACCAGCCATTCAGTACCTCTGAGTGACGGTTCGCCGGATTAGTTCCGAGGCTCCGAAACTATTTGCGATAGTTTCATGAAACGCACGAGCCAATGACCTGCCCGGATCCGCGACACTACGCCGCAGATCCTACACAGCTTCATCGCACCGTTTAGTGAGCTTCGTCCCAATTCGCGCCAACGCCCACTTCCACCAGCAACGGCACGTCCAGCTGGGCCGCGCCGCTCATGTGGCCGCGGATCTGCTCCCGTACCTGCTCCACCAGATCCTCGCGTACCTCCAGCACCAGTTCGTCGTGCACCTGGAGGATGACCCGCGCATCCAGCCCGCTGTCGCTCAACCAGTTGTCCACCGCCACCATGGCGCGCTTGATGATATCCGCCGCGGTACCTTGCATCGGCGCGTTGATCGCCGTCCGCTCGGCGCCCTTGCGCAGGGCCGGGTTCTTGGCATTGATGTCCGGCAGGTACAGCCGCCGACCGAACAAGGTCTCGACGAAGCCCTGCTCGGCAGCCTGCGCACGGGTGCGTTCCATGTACGCCAGCACACCCGGGTAACGGGCGAAGTAACGATCGATGTAGTCCTGGGACTGCTTGCGATCGACGCCGATCTGCTTGGCCAGGCCGAAGGCGCTCATGCCATAGATCAGGCCGAAGTTGATCGCCTTGGCGCTGCGTCGCTGGTCGCTGGTGACCTGCTCCAGGGCCACGCCGAACACTTCCGCGGCAGTGGCGCGGTGCACGTCGAGGTCGTTGCGGAAGGCATGCAGCAAGCCTTCGTCCTTGGCCAGGTGGGCCATGATGCGCAACTCGATCTGCGAATAGTCCGCCGCCAGCAGCTTGTAGCCGGGGCTGGCGACGAACGCCTGGCGGATACGCCGGCCTTCGGCGGTACGGATCGGGATGTTCTGCAGGTTCGGGTCGCTGGACGACAGGCGGCCGGTGGCGGCCACGGCCTGCTGGTAGGAGGTATGGATGCGCCCGGTGCGCGGGTTGATCTGCCCCGGCAGCTTGTCGGTGTAGGTGCTCTTGAGCTTGCTCAGGCTGCGGTACTGCATCAGCACCTTGGGCAGCGGGTAGCCTTGCTCGGCCAGTTCATCGAGCACCGCCTCGGCGGTGGACGGCTGGCCCTTGGCGGTCTTGCTCAGCACCGGCATGCCCAGCTTGTCATAGAGGATCGCCCCCAACTGCTTGGGCGAGCCGAGGTTGAACGTCTCGCCGGCCAGCTCGTACGCCTCGCGCTCCAGTTCGGCCATCTTCGTACCCAGTTCGCCGCTCTGCACTTCAAGCAGCGCAGCATCGACCAGCGCACCCTGGCGCTCGATCCTGGCCAACACCGGCACCAGCGGCATCTCGATGTCCATCAGCACGGGCAGCACGCTCGGCGTCCTGGCCAGGCGCGCCTGCAGCGCATGGTGCAGGCGCAGGGTGATGTCGGCGTCCTCGGCGGCATAGGGGCCGGCCTTGTCCAGCGGGATCTGGTTGAAGGTCAACTGCTTGGCGCCCTTGCCGGCAATATCCTCGAAGGCGATGGTGGCATGGTCGAGATACTTCTGCGCCAGGCTGTCCATGTCGTGACGGGTAGCGGTGGAGTCGAGCACGTAGGACTCGAGCATGGTGTCGTAGGCCACGCCGCGCATGTCGATGGCCGGGCTGCCGTTGGCCAGGATGTTGATGTCGTACTTGGCGTTCTGGCCGATCTTGCCCTTGGCCGGGTCTTCCAGCAGGGGCTTGAGCGCCAGCAGCACGCGTTCGCGATCCAGCTGGACCGGGGCGCCTTCGTAGTCGTGGGCCAGTGGCACATAGGCCGCTTCATGGGGCTCGACCGCGAATGACAGACCGACCAGTTGCGCCTGCTGGGCGTCGAGACCGGTGGTTTCGGTGTCGAAGGCGAACAGCGGCGCCTGACTCAGCTTCTCCAGCCAGGCGTCGAAGCGCGCCTGGTCGAGGATGGTTTCGTATCTGGGCTCGACCTTGGCAAGCGGGGCCTCACCGACCACATCGGCGTCGCCAGCCCGTGCAGCGTCGCGCTGTACCTCGGCGATCCAGCCCTTGAACTCCATCTCGGTGTATAGCGCCAGCAACGTTTCACGGTCCGGCTCGCCACAGACCAGCGCGTCGACCTCGACATCCAGTTCGACATCGCACTTGATGGTCGCCAGTTCGTAGGACAGGAACGCCGCGTCACGGTGCTCCTGCAGCTTGGCAGGCAAGGTCTTGGCACCGCGGATGGCCAGCTCCGGGACCTTGTCGAGGTTGTCGTACAGGTCACGCAGGCCGCCACCGATGCCGGTCAGCAGGCCCACGGCGGTCTTCTCGCCAACCCCTGGGACTCCGGGAATGTTGTCGACCTTGTCGCCCATCAGGGCAAGAAAATCGATGATGTGCTCGGGGCCGACGCCAAACTTCTCGTGCACGCCGGCCACGTCCAGCACACTGCCGGTCATGGTGTTGACCAGGGTGACATGGCCATCCACCAGCTGGGCCATGTCCTTGTCGCCGGTCGAGATGATCACTGGCCGGCCAGCCGCCGCGCTGCTGCGTGCCAGGGTGCCGATGACGTCGTCAGCCTCCACGCCCTCGACGCACAGCAGCGGGTAGCCCAAGGCCCGGACGCTGGCATGCAGCGGCTCGACCTGCACCCGCAGGTCGTCGGGCATGCTTGGCCGGTTGGCCTTGTACTCGGCGAACATGGCATCGCGGAAGGTCCCGCCCTTGGCGTCGAATACCACCGCGAACAGGCTGTCGGGGTATTGCTTGCGCAGGCTCTTGAGCATGTTCAGCACGCCCTTGACCGCACCGGTGGGCAGGCCCTTCGAGGTGGTCAGCGGCGGCAGCGCGTGAAAGGCGCGGTAGAGGTAGGAGGAACCGTCCACCAGGACGAGAGGCGCTTGGCTCATGAGGAGAATCAACCTTTTCGGCGGGTCCGGAGCTAGAATAGCCGGATCAATGACGACAAAGGGACTAGGTTATCATGCGTACACTCAATCGCCTGTTACTGCTCGGTCTGCTGGCCACCATGCCAGTCGTCACCCTGGCGGCGGACGACGCACCATCGGCAGATCCCGATGTGACCATTCGCACGGAAGGCGATAAAACCATCCAGGAATACCGGCAGAACGGCTTCCTGTATGCGATCAAGATCACGCCGAAGCATGGCAAGCCTTATTTCCTGGTACGCGCCGATGGCACTGACGCCAATTTCATTCGTTCCGACCAGCCGGACATGCTGATTCCGTCCTGGAAAATCTTCGAGTGGAAGTAGTCCGTACCGTTCACATCAACCAGGCACTTCCCGGCGGAAGTGCCCGCATGGGCAACTTTTCAACATGTCAGTCTTCACCCCTGTGTCCCGGCCTGAGCTGGAAACCTTTCTGGCGCCGTACGAGCTGGGCCGCCTGCTCGACTTCCAGGGCATCGCCGCCGGTACCGAGAACAGCAACTTCTTCGTCAGCCTGGAAAAAGGGGAGTTCGTCCTCACACTGATCGAGCGCGGGCCGGCCGAGGACATGCCGTTCTTCATCGACCTGCTCGACGTGCTGCACGATGCCGACATGCCGGTGCCCTATGCGGTACGCGACCGCGACGGCCATGGCCTGCGCGAGCTGTGCGGCAAGCCGGCGCTGCTGCAGCCACGACTGTCGGGCAAGCACATCAAGGCACCGAACAACCAGCACTGCGCCCAGGTCGGCGAGTTGCTGGCGCATATCCACCTGGCCACCCGCGAACGTATCCTCGAACGCCGCACCGATCGCGGCCTGGACTGGATGCTGGCCTCAGGCGCCGAGCTGCTGCCGGGCCTGAACGCCGGACAAGCGACGCTGCTGACCCCGGCACTGGACGAAATCACCGCGCACAAGGCGCAGATCCTCGCCCTGCCCAAGGCCAACCTGCATGCCGACCTGTTCCGCGACAACGTGATGTTCGAAGGTACCCACCTGACCGGACTGATCGACTTCTACAACGCCTGCTCCGGGCCGATGCTGTATGACATCGCCATTACCGTGAACGACTGGTGCCTGGACGAGCAGGGAGGTATCGACCTGCCTCGCGCCCAGGCGCTGCTGGGCGCCTATGCGGCACTGCGCCCGTTCACCGCCGCCGAGGCCGAGCTGTGGCCGGTGATGCTGCGCGTGGCGTGCGTGCGCTTCTGGCTGTCGCGGCTGATCGCCGCACAGGCGTTCGCCGGGATGGACGTGATGATCCACGACCCGCGTGAGTTCGAAATACGTCTGGCGCAGCGCCAGCAAGTGGCGCTGAAGCTGCCGTTCGCACTCTGACGGGCACTACCGATCTCTGTGGGAGCGGGCTTGCCCTGCGACAGCAATCGCAGGGCAAGCCCATCTACCGGCTCAGAGCTGCTCCAGGCAGCCGGCCAGGTCGCTGCCAAGCTTCTCCAGCAGACGCTCGTAACCCTTGGCGTCAACGGTATCGGTGCCGCCCAGGGCATCCAGCTCGGCCAGTCGCACCGGCAGCCCTGCCGTCAGCGTCTCGGCAAGCCGTGGCCGCAGCGGCGGCTCGCTGAACACACAGGTCTTGCCCACTTCCTGCAAGCGCTTGCGCATGGCGGCCACGTGCTGCGCGCCTGGCTGCACCTCCGACGCCACGCTGAACACACCGGTGTGCTTCAGGCCATAGGCCGCCTCGAAATAGTCGAACGCCTCGTGGAACACGAAGTACGGCTTGCCGGCGATCCCCGTCACACGCTGCTTGATACGTTGGTCCAGCCCATCCATCCGCTCGTCGAACTGTTTCAGGTTGGCCTGGTAGCGCGTGGCATTGGCCGGATCGGCCGCCGCCAGGTCGCTGGCCATCTTCGCGGCGATCACCCGGGCGTTGACCGAGGACAGCCACAGGTGGGCATCGAGGCTGCCTGGACGGTGATCATGGTCGTGATCGTCCTGGTCTTGCTCGTGGGAATGGCTGTCCTCGCCAAAGTGGCGTAGCTGCATGCCAGCCAGCGATTGCACGGCCACCGTCGGTTTGCCGCGGCTGGCCAGCACGCGGGGCAGGAAACCCTCCATGTCCGGGCCGATCCAGTACAGCAGGTCGGCGGCGGCGACCTTGCGCACGTCGGACGGACGCAACGCGTAGTTGTGCGGAGAAGCGCCCGGCGGCAACAGCACGTCGGGGCTGCCGACACCGTCCTGCACGGCGGCGGCGATCTGTTGCAGAGGCTTGATGCTGGTCAGCACGCGCACGTCGGCGTGAGCCGAAAAAGCGATGAAAGCGACAAAGAGGACAAGGAATCGGGACACGGTGGATACTCGGGTCGTCAGAAACAGGTAACATAATAACGTCTCCATCCTGAACCGTCGCTGCCCATGTCCATCACCCCGCTGGCCCACCGCCCCCACGATCATTCCCATTGCGTTCACAGCGCGCTGGCCGAGGCCGACGCGCTGTGCGACCGTCAGGGCCTGCGCCTGACCGCCCTGCGCCGCCGGGTGCTGGAACTGGTGTGGCAGAGCCACAAGCCACTGGGTGCCTACGACATCCTCGCCGTGCTCAGCGAACAGGACGGGCGCCGTGCCGCGCCGCCCACCGTCTACCGCGCCCTGGACTTCCTTCTCGACAACGGCCTGGTGCACCGCATCGCCTCGCTCAACGCCTTCATCGGCTGCAGCCACCCCGAGCACGCACACCAGGGCCAGTTCCTGATCTGCCGCGAATGCCACGTGGCCATCGAGCTGGAACAGGACAGCATCAGCAGCGCCATCATCGACAGCGCCAAGGCCGTCGGCTTCGCTGTCGAGACCCAGACCGTCGAAGTGGTCGGCTTGTGCGGCAACTGCCGGAGCAAGGCATGAGCGACGCCCTGATCCGCCTCGAGCAGGTCGGTGTCAGCTTCGGCGGCGAGGCGGTGCTCGACAGCATCGACCTGTCCGTTGCCCCTGGCCAGATCGTCACTCTGATCGGTCCCAACGGCGCCGGCAAGACCACCCTGGTGCGCGCCGTGCTCGGGTTGCTCAAGCCGCACCGCGGCACGGTATGGCGCAAGCCTAAGCTGCGCATCGGCTACATGCCGCAGAAGATCCAGGTAGACGCCACACTACCGCTCTCGGTGCTGCGTTTCCTGCGCCTGGTGCCCGGGGTAGACCGCGCGGCAGCCTTGTCGGCGCTGCAGGAAGTCGGTGCCGAACAGGTGATCGACAGCCCGATCCAGACCATTTCCGGTGGCGAGATGCAGCGTGTGCTGCTGGCCCGTGCGCTGTTGCGCGAACCCGAGCTGCTGGTGCTCGACGAGCCGGTACAGGGCGTCGACGTGGTCGGCCAGACCGAGCTGTACAACCTGATCACCCGCCTGCGTGACCGCCACGGCTGCGGCGTACTGATGGTCTCCCACGACCTGCACCTGGTGATGAGTGCCACCGACCAGGTGGTCTGTCTCAACCGCCACGTCTGCTGCTCGGGCCACCCCGAACAGGTCAGCAACGACCCGGCGTTCGTCGAACTGTTCGGCCAGAACGCCCCGAGCCTGGCCGTCTACCACCATCATCACGATCACAGCCACGACCTGCACGGTTCGGTGATCGCCCCCGGCGCCCATGTCCATGGAGAGCACTGCAAGCATGGCTGATTTTCTTCTCTATGCCCTGCTTGCCGGCCTGTCCCTGGCGCTGGTGGCCGGACCGCTCGGTTCGTTCGTGGTATGGCGGCGCATGGCCTACTTCGGCGACACCCTGTCCCACGCCGCGCTGCTGGGCGTGGCGCTGGGCTTCGCGCTGGACGTCAGCCCGGCGCTGGCGGTGACCGTCGGCTGCCTGCTGCTGGCATTGCTGCTGGTCACCCTGCAGCAACGCCAGCCGCTGGCCTCGGACACCCTGCTCGGCATCCTGGCCCCCAGCACCCTGTCGCTGGGCCTGGTGGTACTGAGCTTCATGCACGACGTGCGCATCGACCTGATGGCCTACCTGTTCGGCGACCTGCTGGCGATCAGCACCACCGACCTGGCCTGGATCCTCGGCGGCAGCGCGCTGGTGCTGATACTGCTGGCCGCGTTCTGGCGGCCGCTGCTGGCGGTCACCGTGCACGAGGAGCTGGCCAGGGTCGAGGGCTTGCCGGTGGCAGGTCTGCGCCTGGCACTGATGCTGCTGATCGCCGTGGTGATCGCGGTGGCAATGAAGATCGTCGGCGTGCTGCTGATCACCTCGCTGCTGATCATTCCGGCCGCCGCGGCACAACGTCACGCCCGCTCGCCGGAACAGATGGCCCTGGGGGCCAGCCTGCTCGGCGTGACCGCGGTCTGCGGCGGGCTGGCGATGTCCTGGTTCAAGGACACCCCAGCCGGGCCTTCGATCGTGGTCTGCGCGGCGGTGCTATTCTTGCTGAGCCTGGCGTTGCCCAAACGCTGAAATATCTGGATGCGCGCAAGCGCATCCTGCAACCTTTTGACAGGTTGCAGGTCTGTAGGAGTTGTTTTCGAGCGTGCGCACCTGGGTGTAGACTTGCTCGCTTTTTGCGCAAATAGAGAGTCGCAGGAATGAAGCCGTTCGCCTCCCGTTATCTGCTTGTTGCCGCGTTTTCCCTGTTCCTGGCTGCGTGCTCCAGCACCCCGGCAGAACAGGCGGGGACGCCTGCCCAGCCGGATGCCTGGCAGCAGTTGGAACAGAACATCGCCAGCAACGAGCTGGCCACCGCCGAGGACCAGCTGGCCACGCTGCAGGCCCAGGCACCGGACGATGCCCGCCTGGAGCCGCACCAGCGCCAGCTCGCCGAAGCCTATCTGCAACGCAGCCAGATCGTCCTGCAGAAGGGTGATGTCAACGCCGCCGCCACTGCCCTGGCCCGCGCCCGGGCGCTGATGCCGCAGGCACCGGCGCTGACCGGCGGCGACACCATGGCCCATGCGCGCAAGGCCGAGCTGGAAAAGGCAGAGGCCGCGCTCAAGGCCGCCGAGGCCAAGCCCAAGGCACGTCTGATCGACCCGACCGCGCCCAACACGGTCGTGGCACTGAAGACCACCGACAGTCGGGCGCTGCGCCGCCAGCTCGATGACATCGCCGCCGACGTGGTGAACTACCAGTGCGAGGTGGTGTTCCAGGTGCCACGTACCCAGGACGCGCCTTGGTTGAAGACCTTGCTGAAGAAGCGAGTGCTCAAGCTCGACAGCGGCTTCGCGCTGCAACAGAAGCATGAGATCCAGCGCTCGTTGCCGGCGCAGGTGGTGCTGGTTCCGCACCAGCAGTGATCCCAGTCGCGGGGCAGCTCACTCCCACAAGGCCTGCACAGGCCAGGTAGAAGCGGGCGGCCCGGCGATGTCTTGCTAGGCTGGAACCGCTTCGGCCGCTGCCTACCACGCCCATACCCGATGCCCCTCGAACGTCTTGAAGTGGGCTGCGAAGGCCTTCGGCGCCTCACCCGGCAATACCTCCTGCAAGTCCAACATCGGCCGGGCACGCAGCGCCTGCCTACGGGAGTCGCTGCGCAATGCCGCCAGGTGCTGCAGCTTGTGATCGGGTACCTGGCTTTCCCGTGGCTCCGGCTGCCCGTACGGGCTGGTTCAACTAGTGACTGGAGGGCTGTCGCGAGCGTTCAATCTGGATTACCGGTTGTCGCGTTATACCCAACGGATTGGACGATTCGGAAATAAGTGATAAGAACGCCTATTGAAACAGGCTAAAATGCGCGGCCCCGGCTAACCGCTGACCCAAATTTCATGCGCCCCACAAGGTTCGCTCAGTGATCGAGTTTCAAAACGTCCACAAGACCTACCGCGTCGCCGGTAGGGACATCCCGGCCCTGACCCCGACCAGCCTGACCATCGAAGATGGCCAGGTGTTCGGCCTGATCGGCCATTCCGGCGCCGGCAAGAGCACCATGCTGCGCCTGATCAACCGCCTCGAGGCTCCCAGCGGCGGCAAGATCATCGTCGACGGCGAAGACGTCACCGCCTTCGACGCCGACCACCTGCGCCGCTTCCGCCAGCAGGTCGGGATGATCTTCCAGCACTTCAACCTGCTGGCCTCGAAGACCGTCGCCGACAACGTCGCCCTGCCGCTGGTGCTGGCCGGCGAGCTGTCGCGGGCGCAGATCGACCAGCGCGTGGCCGAGCTGCTGGCCCGTGTCGGCCTGGCCGATCATGCGAAGAAGTACCCGGCCCAACTGTCGGGCGGGCAGAAGCAACGCGTCGGCATCGCCCGCGCCCTGTCCACCAATCCCAAGATCCTGCTGTGCGACGAGGCCACCAGTGCCCTCGATCCGCAGACCACCGCCTCGGTGCTGCAATTGCTGGCCGAGATCAACCGCGAGCTGAAACTGACCATCGTGCTGATCACCCACGAGATGGACGTGATCCGCCGGGTCTGCGACCGCGTGGCGGTGATGGACGCCGGACAGATCGTCGAGCAGGGCCCGGTAGCCGAAGTGTTCCTGCACCCGCAGCACCCGACGACCCGTCGCTTCGTCCAGGAAGACGAGCAGGTCGACGAGAACGACCAGCGCGACGACTTCGCCCATGTGCCCGGGCGCATCGTGCGCCTCACCTTCCAGGGCGACGCGACCTACGCGCCGCTGCTGGGCACCGTGGCCCGCGAGACCGGTGTGGACTACAGCATCCTGGCCGGTCGCATCGACCGCATCAAGGACATCCCCTATGGCCAGCTGACCCTCGCCCTGATCGGCGGAGACATGGAGGCGGCATTCGCACGCTTCACGGCAGCTGATGTACATATGGAGGTACTGCGTTGATGGATATCCTGAACTACTTCGCCAACGTCGACTGGGTCGAGATCTGGCAAGCGACCAACGACACCCTGATCATGCTGTTCACCTCGCTGGTGTTCATCGTGCTGCTGGGCTTGCCCCTGGGCGTGGTGCTGTTCCTGTTCAGCCCACGGCAGATGTTCGAGCACACGAAGTTCTATGCCGTGCTGGCGACCATCGTCAACATCGTGCGTTCGGTGCCGTTCATCATCCTGCTGATCGTGATGATCCCGGTCACGGTGCTGATCACCGGCACCTCGCTGGGCGTCGCCGGCGCCATCCCGCCCTTGGTGGTCGGTACCACGCCATTCTTCGCCCGCCTGGTGGAGACGGCGCTGCGCGAAGTGGACCGCGGCATCATCGAGGCTACCCAGTCGATGGGCGCCACCACCCGCCAGATCATCTTCAAGGCCGTGCTGCCCGAGGCCATGCCCGGCATCGTCGCCGCCATCACCGTGACGGCCATCACCCTGGTGTCCTACACCGCCATGGCCGGCGTGGTCGGCGCCGGTGGCCTGGGCGACCTGTCGATCCGCTTCGGCTACCAGCGCTTCCAGACCGACGTGATGATCGTTACCGTGGTGCTGCTGGTGATCCTGGTGCAGGTGCTGCAGATGATCGGTGACAAGCTGGTCGTGCATTTTTCCCGTAAGTAACCCCAATGGGGTCGGCCCGGCCGACCCGTTCGGGGGCCGTCGCGGCCCTCACAAGGAGTGATCAATGAAGAAGCTGCTTGCTGTTGTCGCCGCCGTCGCGGCCTTCTCGGCCAACGCCGCCGAAACCCTGACCGTCGCCGCCACCCCGGTGCCGCACGCCGAGATCCTCAACTTCGTCAAGCCGCAGCTGGCGAAGGAGGGCGTGGAGCTGAAGGTCAAGGAGTTCACCGACTACATCCAGCCGAACGTGCAGGTCGCCGAGAAGCGCCTGGACGCCAACTTCTTCCAGCACCAGCCGTACCTGGACGAGTTCAACAAGGCCAAGGGCACCCACCTGGTGAGCGTTGCCGGCGTGCACATCGAGCCGCTGGGCGTCTACTCGGCCAAGGTCAAGAAGCTCGACGAACTGGCCTCCGGCGCCACCGTGGTCATTCCCAACGATGCCACCAACGGCGGCCGCGCCCTGTTGCTGCTGGACAAGGCTGGCGTGATCAAGCTCAAGGACAACAAGGACATCCTGTCGACCATCAAGGACATCGCCGAGAACCCGAAGGGCCTGAAGTTCCGTGAGCTGGAAGCCGCGACCATCCCGCGCGTGCTGACCCAGGTGGACGCTGCGCTGATCAACACCAACTATGCGCTGGAAGCCAAGCTCAATCCCGAGAAGGACGCCCTGGTCATCGAAGGCAGCGATTCGCCGTACGTGAACATCCTGGTGACCCGCGAAGACAACAAGGACGCGGACGCGGTGAAGAAGCTGGTGCAGGCGCTGCACTCGCCCGAGGTGAAGCAGTTCATCACCGAGAAATACAAGGGCGCCGTCGTTCCGGCGTTCTGATCCAGGCTTGAAGACACTCGCGGGGCTAGCCCGCTCCCGCGCCGGATAGTGCCTGGCGTGGGAGCGGGCTAGCCCCGCGCTGCGTTTGCGCGGTCAGTCGCGCTTGACCAGCCCTGGCAACTGCGCCGCCAGCTTCTGGTTGTTGAACGGCGCGCGGATGAACCCGCGCTGGCGTCCGTCCGGGCCCACC
Source organism: Pantoea sp. Cy-639 (assembly GCF_011752525.1). GTDB lineage: Bacteria > Pseudomonadota > Gammaproteobacteria > Pseudomonadales > Pseudomonadaceae > Aquipseudomonas. The sequence goes on from NZ_VWXI01000017.1 coordinate 53,078, forward strand.
ACCGCCAGGTTGCCGCTGTGGTCCACGGTATACCCCGGCTTGCTGGTGTCGGCCGGAATGAACGGAATGCTCAAGGCATTGGCCAGCTTCTGGGTGTCCTCGATCGACCCCGCGACACCGACGAAATCCTTGTCGAAATAGCCCAGGTACTGCTTGAGCTGGTTCGGCGTGTCGCGGTTCGGGTCGACGCTCACCAATATCACCTGCAAGCGCTCGAGCGCTTCCTTGGGCAGCTCGCTCTTGACCTGGCGCAGCTGGGCGAGGGTGGTCGGGCAGATGTCCGGGCAGTAGGTGTAGCCGAAGAACAGCAGCGACCATTTGCCCTTGAGCTGGTCCAGGGCGACCGGCTGGCCGTCCTGGTTGGTCATTGTCACATCCGGCACGCTGCGACTCTGGGGCAGCAGGATGATGCCGGCATCGATCAGCTCGGTGGGGTTCAGCTGCCCCCGGTCGTTGAGCACCTTGTTGACGGTCAGGCCCATGATCAGCGCGACCACGGCAACGAGGATGAAGACGGTTTTCTGGGTTCGGGTCATAGGATAAGCAACAGGTAATGGTCAACGAGCAACGCGATGAACAGGGCGAACAAGTAGCCGATAGAGTACTTGAACGTGCCGATCGCCGCGTGCGGCCGGCTGCCACGGTACAACACCCAGGCCCAATGCAGGAAGCGCAGGCCCAGGACGAGGGCACAGGCCAGATAGAGCGGGCCGCTCATGTGAATGGCGTAGGGCAACAGGCTCACGGCCAGCAGAATCAGGGTGTAGAGCAGGATGTGCAGGGCCGTGTAGCGCTCGCCGTGGGTCACCGGCAGCATCGGAATATCGGCTTTTTCGTACTCGGCCTTGCGGTGGATGGCCAAGGCCCAGAAGTGCGGCGGGGTCCAGGCGAAGATGATCAGCACCAGCAGCAGCGGCTCGGCGCCCACATGCCCACTCACCGCCACCCAGCCCAGCAATGGCGGGGCCGCGCCAGCCAGGCCGCCAATCACGATGTTCTGCGGCGTGGCCCGCTTGAGATAGCCGGTGTAGAGCAGCGCATAACCCAGCAGCGAGGCCAGGGTCAGCCAGGCGGCCAGGCCATTGGTGAACACCAGCAACAGGCCCATCCCCGCCAGAGCCAGCGACAGGGCGAACAGCAGCGCCGGCATGGGCGCGACCCGGCCCTGGGCCAGCGGGCGCTTGTGGGTACGCGCCATCAGTGCATCGATGCGCCGGTCGAGCACATGGTTGACCACCGCCGCGCCGCCGGCACACAGGGCGATCCCCAGGTTGCCGAACAGTAGCACGCTCCAAGCCACCCCGGCACGGGTGGCGAGGAACATGCCCACCAGCGAGGTGATCAGCATCAGCACCACCACCTTGGGCTTGGTCATCTCCAGGTAGTCGCGCCAGCCGGCGCGCGGGGTTGCGCTCAGAAGCGTCGCCACGTGTCGTTCCTCATCGGATGGGGGAGACCGGCACTGGTGACAGGCCGCAGGCGCCAGCCATGGCCGACACGGACCTTGTCGACCACGCGGATGCGGTAGTTGACCAGCACCATGCACAGCAGCAGCACAATGCCACCGGCGTTGTGCGCGACCGCCACGCCCAGGGGCAGGTGCAGCAGCACATTGCTGATGCCCAGGCTCAACTGCACGGCTAGCGCCAGCACCACCAGCCGCGCCAGGCCGCCCAGGCCATGGCGCTGCAACTTCCAGGCGAGGGTCAGCAGCACCGTCAGCACCAGCAACGCGCCGAGGCGATGGCTGATGTGGATGGCAGTGCGCGCATCGCTGTCCAGTTGCCCGCCAAGGTAGTTGGGGCCGACGTGCTGGGTGAGGTGAAAGCCGTTGCTGAAGTCCGCTGCCGGCCACCACTGGCCGTGGCAGGTGGGCAGGTCGATACAGGCGACGGCGGCGTAGTTGGCGCTGACCCAACCGCCAAGGGCGATCTGGCCGATCACCACCAGCAGGGCCAGGGCTGCGATCCGGCGCAGGCTCAGCGGCAGCTTTGGAAGAGGCGCAAAAGCCCGGGATAGACGCAGGGACAACAGGAACAGCAGGCTTACCGTGGTGAAGCCGCCGAGCAGGTGCGCGGTGACCACCTGCGGCCACAGCTTGAGCGTCACCGTCCACATGCCGAAGGCCGCCTGGGCCAGCACCACGCCCAGCAGCAACAGCGGCAAGCGGTAGGGCTGGCCATCGCGGCCATGACGGCGCAGCGCCTGGAGGGCCAGGGTCGCGATCACCAGCGCCAGGGTCCCGGCGAAGTAACGGTGGATCATCTCCGCCCAGCCCTTGGCGGCTTCCACCGGATGTTCGGGAAAGTGCAGCCCGGCATGGGCCAGTTGGGCCTCGGTCTTGGGTACGCCAATGAAGCCATAGCAGCCCGGCCAGTCGGGGCAGCCGAGGCCGGCGTGGGTCAGCCGGGTATAGGCGCCGAGCAGGACGACCAGCAGCGCCAGCAAGGTGGCGCAGGCAGCGAGGTGGAATCCGGGTCTGGCCATGGCGGCCTCCTAGCCGATGTTGGACAGCTTGAGCAGGTGACGCAGGTCGTCCAGCACCTGCTTGCCGTTGACCTTGGCGTCGTAGCGCAGCACCAGGTTGCCGTGTGGGTCGACAATCCATAGCTGTGGCCCGGCTTCGTCCACCTTCTGCAGGTAACGCGAGGCATCCAGGGGGTAGCGCTGCAACTGCGGGTATTCGCGCTCCAGCAACACCTGGTAGTCCGCGGCCAGTGGCTGCGCCACGGCCAGTGCATGGCTGGCACGGCTGGCATCGCGCCCCAGGCCGATCTGGATCTGCCGGGCCAGGTACACCAGTTGCCGGCAGTCCTCGGCGCAAGCCTGCGGGGTACTGACCAGCAATTGCCAGCGCTCGTCCTGGGCCGCGACGCCAATATCGGCGAGGCTCTCGCCATTGCCGATCATCACCCCGTGATAGCTGCGCCCCTCCGGCACCCAGAACTTGAGCTTGTACATGCAAGTGGCGAGGATCATCGGCCCCAGCACCACCAGCAGGATCAGCAACAGTTGCAGGCGCCCGCGGGGCCTGCGGGCGTCAGACGCGCCCAGTGGACTCGTGGCGGCGGCCATGGCGGTTCTCCTTGTGGTCGTTGTGCCAGCCGAAATAGAGGTAGAGCAGCACCAGCGCCGTGGCCAGGGCGAACCATTGCACGGCATAGCCCTGGTGCTTTTCCGGCCCCATGGCCACCACCGGCCAGTCCAGCCGGTAGCTGGCGGGGCCAGGGGCCAGGCGCAGTTCATGGGCGAAGCCTTCACGACCTAGTTGCTGCCAGAGCACGGCCGGGTCGATGGCGGTCAACAGATGCGGCCACTGGCCGCCAACCGGATCGGGGTGCAGTTGGAAGGTCTTGCCCGGCGCCACGTAGACCGAGGCGTCCAGCGCCAAGGGCTGCCCAGGGGTATCGAAACGCACCGGCACACGCCGGTCGGGCCAGGGCAGCCAGCCGCGGTTGACCAGCAGCCACTGGCCACTGGCCTGGTCATGGAACGGCTGCAGCAGCTCGACACCGGGTTGGCCGCCGCGTATCTGGTTGTCCAGCAGCAGGCTGTGGGCAGCATCGAAACGGCCATAGAGGCGCACCGGATAGAACGCCGGGTCCGCCAACTGGTCCAGCTGGGCCACCGCCACTGGCGCCTCGAGCTGGCGTTCGGCATAGACGTCCATCAATGCGCGCTTCTCGTCGGCGCGGCGCAGTTGCCAGCAACCCAGGGCGATCAACCCCGGCAGCAGGGCAAGCACCACCAGGGTCGGCAGCAGGCCGGGGCGAAATGGCTTCACCGCGACCTCGCCTGGTCGAACGCTATACTTTCATTCATCACCGCATCCCCCCGGAGTTACGCCATGCTCAAGGCCGCGATAGTTCTGATGCTGCTGGCCACGGTCGCCAGCCTGTTCAGTGGCCTGGTGTTCCTGGTCAAGGATGACGACCAGTCGACCCGCCTGCTCAAGGCCCTCACCGTGCGTGTCGCCCTGGCCACCCTGACCATCGGGCTGGTGGCCTGGGGCTTTATCAGTGGCCAGTTGGTTTCCCACGCACCGTTCTGAGTGCTCTGGGAGCGCTTTGCGCTCCATCGCAGGCTTCGCCAGCCCCCACAAGATCAAAAGCCACCCAGAACCCTGTAGGAGCTGGCGAAGCCTGCGATGGGCTGCACAGCAGCCCCTTGGTTTCAGAGCACATACACAAAGATGAACAACCCCACCCAGACCACATCGACGAAGTGCCAGTACCAGCTGGCCGCCTCGAAGCCGAAGTGCTTGTCCGGGTCGAAATGCCCGCGCAGCACGCGGCAGAACATCACGAACAGGATCAGCGTCCCCAGCGTCACGTGCGCGCCATGGAACCCGGTGAGCATGAAGAACGTCGCGCCATAGACCCCCGACCCCAGCGTCAGTCCCAGCTTGGTATAGGCCTCGTGGTACTCGTAGGCCTGCAGCGTGAGGAACGCCAGCCCCAGCAGGATGGTCAGCCCCAGCCACAGCTTCAGCACGCCACGATGCCCCTTGCGCAAGGCATGGTGGGCAATGGTCACGGTCACGCTGGAGCTCACCAGCAGAATGGTGTTGATCAGTGGCAGGTGCCACGGATCGATCACTTCCTTGGGCGGCGGGAACAACTTCGGGTCAGGGGTGTGCAGCAGTGGCCAGGCGAACTCGAAGTTGGGCCAGAGCATGTGCGCCACGCCCTTGTGTCCCTCGCCTCCCAGCCATGGTCCGGCCAGCACCCGCACGTAGAACAGTGCGCCGAAGAACGCCATGAAGAACATCACCTCGGAAAAGATGAACCAGCTCATGCCCCAGCGGAACGAGCGGTCCATCTGTGGGCTGTACAGCCCGGCACGGCCTTCACGGACCACCGAACCGAACCAGCCGAACAGCATGTAGGCCAGGAACAGGGCGCCGACGAAGAAGATCAAGGGCCCGTGGGACTGCGCATGGCCGGCCTTGATGTCGTTGAACCAGGTGCCCAGGCCGAACACGGTGATGAACAGGCCGATCGTGGCGATGATCGGCCACTTGCTCTGCGCCGGGACGTAGTAGTGCTCGTGGCTTGCCATGGCAGATCTCCTTCCCTCAACGGGCGCCCTCGGTCGCGGCATGAGCGACCGGGGGGTGGCGAGCGGTGATGTCGAACAAGGTGTAGGCCAACGTCAGGTGCTTCACCGATGCCGGCAGGTCGCGGTCAACGATGAAGCGCACCGGCATCTCGATACGTTCGCCGGGCTGCAGCACCTGCTGGGTGAAGCAGAAGCACTCGGTCTTGTGGAAATAGGCGGCGGCATCGGCGGGGGTGATGCTGGGGATGGCCTGGGCGCTCATCGGCTTGTTGGTCGGATTGCGGGCGATGAAGATCATCTGGTTGACCGCCCCCGGGTGAACCTCGATCTGGTCGGCGGTGGAGTGGAACTCCCAGCTCATGTCGCCGGCATTGGTCGACATGAACTGCACCCGTACCGAGCGTGACGGATCGCTGACCTGGCTGCCCTCGTACTGCCCGCCGGTCTTGCCATTGATGCCGAAGGCCTTGCACATCACGTCGTAGATCGGCACCAGGGCGAAGCCGAAGGCGAACATCACCACGGTCAGCATCAGCAGGCGGGTGACCAGACGCTTGATCGACACTCCGTCCATGCGCTGTCTCCTACTTCACGTCCGGCGGCGTCTGGAAGGTGTGGTACGGCGCCGGCGAAGGCACCGTCCACTCCAGGCCATCGGCGCCGTCCCACGGCTTGGCCGGCGCCGGCGCACCGCCACGGATGCACTTGATGACGATGAACAGGAAGAACACCTGGGTGGCACCGAAGATGAACGCGCCGATCGACGAGATCATGTTGAAGTCGGCGAACTGCAGGTTGTAGTCGGGAATCCGCCGCGGCATGCCGGCCAGGCCGACGAAGTGCATGGGGAAGAAGGCCATGTTCATGCCGACGAACGACAGCCAGAAGTGCAGCCTGGCCAGGGTCTCGTCGTACATGTGTCCGGTCCACTTCGGCAACCAGTAGTAGGCCGAGGCGAAGATGCCGAAGATCGCCCCGGGCACCAGCACGTAGTGGAAGTGCGCCACCACGAAGTAGGTGTCGTGGTACTGGAAATCGGCCGGGGCAATGGCCAGCATCAGCCCGGAGAAGCCGCCAATGGTGAACAGGATGACGAAGGCGATGGCGAACAGCATCGGCGCCTCGAAGGTCAGCGAGCCCTGCCACATGGTGCTGACCCAGTTGAACACCTTCACCCCGGTGGGCACGGCGATCAACATGGTCGCGTACATGAAGAACAGCTCGCCCACCACCGGGATGCCGACCACGAACATGTGGTGGGCCCAGACGATGAACGACAGGAAGGCGATCGCCCCGGTGGCATAGACCATCGAGGTGTAGCCGAACAGCGGCTTGCGCGAGAACGCCGGGATGATCGAACTGACCGCGCCGAACGCCGGCAGGATCATGATGTACACCTCGGGGTGGCCGAAGAACCAGAACACATGCTGGAACAGCACCGGGTCACCGCCGCCGGCGGCGCTGAAGAAGCTGGTGCCGAAGTGGATGTCCATCAGCATCATGGTCACCACGCCGGCCAGCACCGGCATCACCGCGATCAGCAGGAACGCGGTGATCAGCCAGGTCCAGACGAACAGTGGCATCTTCATCAGGGTCATGCCGGGGGCGCGCAGGTTGAGGATGGTGGCGATCACGTTGATCGCGCCCATGATCGAGCTGATGCCCATCAGGTGGATGGCGAAGATGAAGAAGGTCACGCTGGCCGGGGCGTAGGTGGTCGACAGCGGGGCGTAGAAGGTCCAGCCGAAGTTCGGCCCGCCGCCAGGGCTGAACAGGGTCGAGACCAGCAGCAGGAAGGCTGCCGGCAGCAGCCAGAAGCTGAAGTTGTTCATCCGCGGCAAGGCCATGTCCGGCGCGCCGATCATCAGCGGGATCATCCAGTTGGCCAGGCCGACGAACGCCGGCATCACCGCGCCGAACACCATGATCAACCCGTGCATGGTGGTCATCTGGTTGAAGAACGCCGGTTCGACGATCTGCAGGCCCGGCTGGAACAGCTCGGCACGAATCACCATGGCGAACGAGCCGCCAAGCAGGAACATGGTGAAGGCGAACCACAGGTACATCGTGCCGATGTCCTTGTGGTTGGTGGTCAGCACCCAGCGCATCAGGCCCTTGGCCGGGCCATGGGCATGGGCATCGCCGTGGGTGTGGTCGTCGATCACTGCACTCATGTCCTGTCTCCTGCAATCCGCTGGTTGCCACGGCTGACCCGGTTCATTTCGCCTCCGACTGCTTGAGCGCCAGCACGTCCTTCGGCGTGACCATGTCGCCCTTGTTGTTGCCCCAGGCGTTGCGCTCGTAGGTGACCACGGCGGCGATGTCGACTTCCGAAAGCTGCTTGCCGAACGCCGCCATGGCGGTACCCGGACGCCCGTGGAAGACCGTGCTCAGGTGCTCTTCCTTCGGCCCGGTGGCCACCTTCGAGCCCTTGAGCGCCGGGAACATCGGCGGCAGGCCCTGGCCTTCGGCCTGGTGACAGGCCACGCAGGTGGTGTGGTAGACCTTGTCGCCGCGCTCGACCAGCTCTTGCAGGGTCCATTCCTTGCTGGTCAGCTCCTTGAGCTGGGCAGCCTCGGCCTTGCGCTCGCCCAGCCAGGTGTCGTAGTCGGCCTTGGACTTGACCTCGACCACGATGGGCATGAAGCCGTGGTCCTTGCCACACAGCTCGGAACACTGGCCACGGTAGATGCCGGGCTTCTCGACCCGGGTCCAGGCTTCGTTGACGAATCCGGGGATGGCGTCGCGCTTGACCGCGAAGGCCGGCACCCACCAGGAGTGGATCACGTCGGCGGCGGTCACCAGGAAACGCACCTTGGCGCCGACCGGCAGCACCAACGGCTGGTCGACCTCGAGCAGGTAGTGCTCGTCCTTGGGCGCCTGGTTGTGGATCTGCTCGGCGGGGGTTGCGAGGTTGCTGAAGAACTCGACGTCCTGGCCCAGGTACTTGTAGTGCCACTTCCACTGGTAGCCGGTGACCTGGATGTCGATATCCGAGTCGCTGGCATCGTAGATGTTGATCAGGGTCTTGGTGGCCGGGATGGCCATGGCCACCAGGATCAGGAAGGGGACCACTGTCCAGAGGATTTCCACCCAGGTGTGCTCGTGGAAATGCGCAGGCTCCTGCCCGGTGGAACGACGATGGACGACCATCGACCAGAACATCGCGCCGAACACCACGATGCCGATGATCACGCAGATCCAGAAGATGGTCATGTGCAGGTCGAACACGGCATGGGAAACATCCGTCGCGCCGGGCGACATGTTCACCGTCCATGCACCGTGCGCCTGCCCGAACACCGACCACAACAGAAGGCCCATCCAGACCCGTGGATGTCGCATCATTGCGGGTTCCCCTTATCGTTCTTGTAGTCCCGGAGGCGTGGACGACCTGCTACGACAAAGGGGGGAACGGCGGCCAAGACTGCCTGGCTTCGACGACCGAGCCCCCTGCTAAAGGCAGTCGGGCCTCATCTACGAATCACGTTTCACCGGGAGTATAGACACCGACCAACGGCGCGCAACGACACGTTTGCGATGAGTTTCAGCAAACCTGATGTTTGCGCCAAAACCCTTGTGAATACTGGGTCTTGGCACAATGATGGCATATTGATATAGCGAATTTCCTACACGTGTCTCAGCGATATAACAAATGCGTCTTAGTCATTCTCGTAAGCAAGCTAAGTTATTGTCTTCCGTTTGTAACGCCATGCCCCTGGAGTTGTCATGAACATCGCTGCTGTACGCGAGCAGATCGAACACGCCCACCAACACGAAGGCCGCACCGGCCAGCTCAAGGCCCGTCTCGAGCAACAACTGCCGCATCTGCATCCGTCGATCCATCTGCCCAAGCAGGACGCCCAGGGTACCTTGACGCGCTTCGTCAGCGCCTACATCAACGAAGTGCCGGAACTGCTCGAGGCGGCGCACAGCGTGGCCCTCGAAGCCGGCATCGAATCGCAGATCAAACCGGTCCTGAAGATCGCCGAAGCCTACTTCCTGCAACCACCGAGCGTGATGGCCGGGCAGATCGGCCTCGACAGCCTGCTGGACGAGGCCTACCTGGCCCATCGCCTGGTGGAGGAGGTCAACGACCTGTATATCCGCCACTTCCAGCAACCATTGATCCCGGTGGACACCACCGTGGCCAACCTGATCGCCCACCAGCTGATCGGCGAAACCTTCGCCAACCAGCTCGACGAAGTGGTGCACCACTCGGTGGACGAGATGCTCGACGACGAAAGCTTCGCGGTAGAGTCGGTGGAGATCTATCGTGACAAGCTGTCCAGCCCGCAGACCGGCGAGGCGTGGAAACGCTGGCCGTGCCTGTCGCGCCAGCTGGGTGTGGAGCTCGGGCAGTCGGCCTGAGGTTCCTTCGACATCGCTGGGGCTGCAGTGCGGCCCCAGCAATCTGACAAGCTAAGCCCCGATACCCGCCGAGGTGCGTAACCTGCCCTCGACCCGCCGTTTCAGGCGCCGTCGCTCGATCACCAGCCGCGCGCCCTTGGCCGCGCCTGCGCGTCCCCAGTCCTCCAGCAGTTCCAGGCAGGAATGGTCGATATAGCTCAGGTTGCCCAGCGGTACATGCAGCGTGGTCCCCTGCGGCACGCTGTCGAGTACCTGGGCCAGCGCCGGCACCTTGAGAAAGGTCGCCGCGCCACTCAGACGCAGTTCCATGTGCCCCGGCGCCGCCAACGCTACCAGGCCGATCTTCAACCGCGCCGCCTTGAACGCCAGCTTCAGCAGCGTCAGGGCAAAGCCCAGCAGCACGCCTGTCAGCAGGTCGGTGAAGATGATCGCCAGCGCCGTGGCCGCATAGGTGAACATCGGCATCCACCCATAGCGGCGCAAACCTCGGAACGCCTTGAAGTCCACCAGCTTGACGCCGGTATACACCAGCACCCCGGCCAGACTGGCCACCGGGATCTGCTGCAGCACGCTGCTCAACGCCACGACGAACGCCAGCAGCCAGAACCCGTGCAGGATCGCCGAGGCCCGGGTCCGGGCACCGGCCTGGACATTGGCCGAACTGCGCACGATCACGCCGGTCATCGGCAGCGCGCCGAGCACCCCACAGAGCATGTTGCCGATACCCTGCGCCGACAGTTCGCGGTCGAAATTCGAACGCGGACCATTGTGCATGCGATCCACTGCCGCTGCGGACAGCAACGTCTCGGCACTGGCGATGAAGGCCAGGGCGAAGGCAGCCACCAACAGGCCAGGGTCGGCCAGCTTGAGCAGATCGGCCGGACGCAGCCAGTCGACGGCCTGGGAGAGGTCGGCCGGCACCTGCACACGGTCGACCGGCAGCGCCAGCCACAGACTGATGACCGTCATCGCCGCAACGCCGAGCAAAGCCCCCGGCACGAACCGCAGCCGCCGGGGCCGCCAGCGCTCCCAGCCCCACATGATGGCGATGGTGCCCAGGCCCAGGGCACCCGCCTGCCAGCCGTTGCCCTCACGCTCCGACGGCAGCGCCGCTACCAAGGTCGCAGGGAAGCCCAGCAGATTGCCCACGCCCGAAGGCTGCGGCGTCGTATCGAACATCACATGCACCTGGGACAGCACGATCAACACGCCGATACCGGCGAGCATGCCGTACACCACTGCCGGTGCCGTCACCCGGAACCAGCAGCCCAGACGCAGCCGCCCGGCCAGCAGTTGCAACAGGCCGGCCAACAGCAGGAGCGGCCCGAGCATGGCCATTCCATACTGGCGCACCAGCTCGAACACCAGCACCGCCAAGCCCGCCGCCGGGCCGCTGACCTGCAACGGCGAGCCGGCCAGAAAGCCCACCACGATGCCACCGATGATCCCGGTGATCAGCCCTTTGGCCGGCGGCATGCCAGAGGCGATGGCGATACCCATGCACAAGGGCAGGGCTACCAGGAACACCACCACCGAGGCCATTAGTTCACGCGGCAGCGCCGCTTTGATCTGTGTCGTGTTCACCATGAAACTCCTTTCTGAGGTTCGCGGCCATTCCTCTGGCCGCAAGCACGGGGAACCCTGAATCGCGCGCAGGCGCGGGCCGCCAGCGGGTTTGCCGGCAAGACGGTCAGGGCATTTTCAAGGCAGGCGAAGGCCGCGCCGCACCCATCGGGTGCAGCCGGCTATCAAGGTCGGTTCAGCGTGTCCGGGTCGCTTAGTAGCGGCCTCTCGGTGTAGCGGAGGGGATCGAATCGCCGGCGGTCAGCGGCAGGAAACGGTCGCTGGCGGCATCGTAGGCTTCGATCTGGCTGGTTTCGATGTCGTAGATCCAGCCATGGATGTGCAGTTGGCCGGCAGCCAGGCGCGAGGCCACCGACGGGTGGGTGCGCAGGTGATGCAGCTGGGCGATGACGTTTTCCTTGGTCAGCAGTTGCATGCTTTCGTGCTCGCTGCCACAGGAGCAGTTGTCCTCGATCACCGTGCGCGCGACTTCGGCATGACGCAGCCAGGCGGCAACGGTCGGCATCTTGTCCAGCGAGTGCGGGTTGAGCACCGCGCGCATGGCGCCGCAGTCGGAGTGGCCGCAGACGATGATGTGGTGAACGCCAAGGGCCAGCACGGCGTATTCGATGGCGCTGGATACACCGCCGTTCATCTGGCCGTAGGGCGGCACGACGTTACCGACGTTACGGGTGACGAACAGATCGCCCGGCGAGCTCTGGGTGATCAGCTCGGGAACGATGCGCGAGTCGGCGCAAGTGATGAACATGGCGCGGGGCTTTTGCGCGGTGGCCAGCTTCTTGAACAGCTCCTGCTGCTCGGGGAAGACTTCGGTGTGGAACCGCAGGAAGCCGTCGACGATATGCTTCAGGGCAGCATCGGCGCTCTCGGCGGGTGCAGCCGGGACGGCCTTGGAGGGGTCCTTGACGGGCATGGTTCATCCTCTTGACGGTGTGAAGGTAAGTCCATTTTACCGGGGAAAGATTTTGGCTATGCGGGGATTAGATGACGCGCACAGAAAATTGATCACAGTCCCGATGGGGTGATGGCTACGCTAGCGGAGAAAACTTAACTGAAACTTAATTGCGCAGGCTCTAGAACAGGCGTTCCAGATGAAAGGTGGGAGCTCTGGATAATAGCAAAAAAGCATCAGTTGCCAAGCATCATGAGTGAAATGGGGCGATAGGTTTAGTTGGACTGATGCTCTGTGAACAGCTACGCCAGTGAGGCGTGCACAGAACGAGGAGCATGGACATCTTGGGGGCGGTCTTGCCCCGCGATAGAGCCAGCATCGCAATCCCGCGGCAAGGCCCTTCCACGCTCCCTCGCGATACCACTCATGCGGTTCCTGCCCATGCCGCCCTCATGCATGCACTCTCAGAACAACGCCATCTGCGCACCCGGCGGACAGAACGCGCTGCAATCCAGCGCCATCCCCTCCCGCCCTTCAAACCCCAGCTGCCTGGCCGCCTTGCGAAAGCGCTGCGCCAGCAATTCGGCGAACACCCCTTCGCCGCGCATCCGCGCCCCGAACCGGCTGTCATACAGCTCACCACCGCGGCTCTGGCGAATCAGGCTCAACACATGAGCGGCGCGCTGTGGATAGTGGTCCTGCAACCACTGCTCGAACAATGGCGCCACCTCCAGCGGCAAGCGCAGCAGCATGTACGCCGCGCTCTGCGCGCCAGCCTCCCGAGCCGCTTCCAGCAAGCGCTCCAGCTCACTGTCGTTGATCATCGGAATCATCGGCGAACACAGCACGCCCACCGGCACGCCCGCCTCGCGCAATACCCGGATCGCGCGAAGGCGCGCCTTGGGCGCCGCCGCACGCGGCTCCAGCGTGCGCTTGAGCTCATCGTCGAGGGTGGTGAGGCTGATCATCACCCGAGCCAGGCGCTGGCCGGCCAGTTCGCTGATCAGGTCGAGATCGCGCAGTATCAGCGAGCCTTTGGTGACGATGGTCACCGGATGACGGTAGCGCAGCAGCACTTCGAGCAGGCGCCGGGTGAGTTGCTGCTCGCGCTCGATGGGCTGGTACGGATCGGTGTTGGAACCGAGGTTGATCGGCGCGCACACATAGCCAGGCTTGCTCAGTTGCTGCTCGAGCACATCGGCGGCATTGGTCTTGGCAATCAGCTTGGTTTCGAAGTCCAGGCCGGGAGACAGGTCCCAGTAGGCATGGCTGGGGCGGGCGTAGCAATAGATGCAGCCATGCTCGCATCCGCGATAGGGATTGATCGAACGATCGAAGGGCAGGTCGGGCGAGGTGTTGCGGCTGATGATGCTCTTGGCTGTCTCGATCCTGACCTCGGTGCCCTGGGTCAGCGGGGCCTCCTGGTACCAGCCATCATCCTGCACCACCGATTGGCGCGGGGCGAAACGATTGTGTGGATTCTGGGCCGTGCCACGGCCTTTTTGCGGCGCTGGAGTGAACATTACAGGCTCCGAATACTGTCCATGCATACAGTATCCATCCTAGCGCATTCATTCCAGCGCCTTCGATCCACTGGTCAGTTCAGGCCATACCAACGCAGGAATGCCTCCAGCGTCATCGGGCGTCCCAGAAAATCTTCAGTCCCTTCGGACATCGGCTTGCTCGTCGCCCAATCGGCGAATGCAGCCCTGAAGCGCTTGCCCGTTCGATTGTTGAGTACGCCCCATCGCTCGAACAGGGTAAACACATCGATGGCATGCACGCCTCCCCACGTGTAGCTGTAAAAGCCGGCCTCGTAACCCGTCACCAGATAGTCAAAAGCATGCGCCGGCTTTTCGAAGCTCGCCAAAGGCCGGCAACCACAGCGCTCAAGGCACTCCTCCAAGCGCTGCTGCAGGCTTTTACCGTCACTCGGAGACGTGTGCAGTGCCAGGTCGAACATCGCCATGCCCACGCCGCGAGCACAGTCATCGAGATCCTCCTCGCGCAGCTCAGCCAGTACCACCTCGGCTTGTGCCTGGGTTAGCGACTCACCCGTCAGGTAATGCCTGGAAATCCCGGCCAGGTACTCGGCGTTCCATAACCAGCGCTCAAGAAACTTACCGTAGAACTCCTGGTTGTCCGAACCGGATTGACGCGAATCCGACAGCACGTGATTGGTTGCAGGCATCAACAGGATGTGCAAGGCATGGCCGAACTCGTGGAACAGCTTACGCAGCGCCAGATGGTCGAGCAGTGCTGGCTCGCCGTTCTGGCCCGGAGCCCCGTCGCTGACGACCACTACCGAGGCGGGATGGGCACGGCCCTCGGTATCTCTTCGACGATGGCGCAACGCGACGGTGTGAACGTCTGCCGACTTGCCTGGATAGAGAAGGACATCGAGATAAAGCTGCCCCACATGCGTAGTGTCCTGCTCTACGCGAAAGCTTCGTACGCTGGAGTGCCATTTCGAAGTCGAAGGAATGAGCGTGAGATCAAACACCTGCCGGGCCAGGTCGACCAGAGCCTGCACCGCCTGATCCAAAGTGAAGTAACACCGCAGCTCTTCGCTGTTCATGCTGTGCTTGCGCGCGCGCAGGTACTTGATGTCCCAGGGCTGAGCCTCATCTAGGTTATGCTGCTCGGCCAAGCGCTGCAGGCCAGATCTGGCCTCGAGCATGACCGGCTTGAGCTTTTGCGCCAAACGCTGCAGCAGGTCATTTACAGGCTCGACCGCACCGGCGGCTTTGCCTTGCAGCATCAACTTGGCGTAGCTGCCGTTTCCAATCAGTTGTCCCTTCTGTTCGCGTAACAGCGCCAACTGTTGCAAGTGGTGACCGTTGTCTCGCTGCATGTCAGCGTGGGTACCTCTGGAATGGAAGGCCTTGAACACCGCCTGGCGCAGATCCCGATTGTCGGCAAACTCGAGGATGGCGTTGACATGCTGTTCATTGCACAGGATCCGCCAACCTTGCACGCCTGCTTTCCTTGCTTCCTCAGCCATCAGGTCACGCAGTCGTTGCGGCACCCCCTGCAAACGGCTCTCATCATCGACATCGATACCGGACTGCAGAACTGTCTCTTCGAGCGTTCTGTGAAAGCCGCCAACATGTTCGTTGATGTCATCTTCCAGCTGGGTCAGCCTGGTGCTTTGCTGAGCGTCCAGGTGCACACCGGCCAGACGATACTCCAGCAGAATCTTCTGCAGGGTCGCTCGCTCGTACACGTCCAAGCTAGGGTCACTGTTGGCGAGACGTTCATAGAGCGCGTGCAAGGGCCGATTCCTGCGGTTCTCCATGAACAACTGCTGTGCCCGCCCATACCCATCGTTGAACGCCGCCTTCCAATCGTCTCCTTTACTGATCAGAGGCAATGTCCCCAAAACAACCCCCTGCATATCCGCAATCACGGTATCCATTGCCAACACCAGCCCGTACCAGCTGGGTTGTTCTCGTTGCTTGGTCAGGACTTGATCAAGACCGACCTCATAAGCCTTGATCACCGTATCAAGGGCCGACTTCACATGGTTGAGCGTCACCGCGTCATAGTCGACGGGGCCGCGGTTTTCGTTGAGGAGGGGGTTTTGCGCGTGCATCGAAGGCTCCTGCCCGATTGTTGGTCAACTCGAGCATGGAGAGCAGCGCCGTGTGCATGGCGCTGAATATCTACTACATGGGTAAGGAGGGTGCGTCACGCCTCGCCTCGGCATGGGTGACGCAGCGACCTCACTCGGCCGGCTTCTTCAGCTTCGGATTGGGGAAGAACTGCACGGTCTGCACCTTGGCCGGCGCCGCCTTGGGCGCCTGGTGGTTGACCCGGGTACCCAGCTCCTTGGGTACCGACAACCCCTGTTCGTTGAGGGTGTCGGTGAACCCGCAGGCCACGCACTCGCGGTGTGGCACGCCGTCCTCGTTCCACATGGTCAGCTTGTCCATCTCGCTGCACGCCGGGCATACCGCCCCGGCGATGAAGCGTCGCTTGGTCTTGTTCACGGCCACCTCGCTCATGCTGCCGCGTCCTCGGTCAGACCACTATGGCGCAGCAACGCGTCGATGGAAGGCTCGCGGCCACGGAAATCGACGAACAGCACCATCGGTTCGCGGGAGCCGCCACGGGCCAGGATGGCTTCACGGAAGGCGCGGCCGGTCTCGGCGTTGAGCACGCCTTCCTCTTCGAAGCGCGAGAAGGCATCGGCCGACAGCACTTCAGCCCACTTGTAGCTGTAGTAGCCCGCCGCGTAACCGCCGGCGAAGATGTGCGCGAAGCTGTTGGGGAAGCGGTTATAGGCCGGCGGACGCATCACCGAGACCTCGTCGCGAACGCCCTCGAGCACCTGCAGCACGCTGCGACCGTCGCCATGGGTGGCGTGCAGTTCGAAGTCGAACAGCGAGAACTCCAGTTGGCGCACCATCATCATGCCGGACTGGAAGTTCTTCGCCGCCAGCATCTTGTCCAGCAGGTCCTGCGGCAGCGGCTCGCCGGTTTCGAAGTGGCCGGAGATCAGCGCCAGGCCCTCGGGCTCCCAGCACCAGTTCTCCATGAACTGGCTCGGCAGCTCCACCGCGTCCCAGGCCACGCCGTTGATGCCGGACACCCCGGCATGCTCGATGCGGGTCAGCAGGTGGTGCAGGCCGTGGCCGAACTCGTGGAACAGGGTGGTGACTTCGTCGTGGGTCAGCAGCGCCGGCTTGCCGGGCGCGGCCGGGGTGAAGTTGCACACCAGGTTGGCCACCGGGCTCTGCAGTTCGCCGGCGGCGGTGCGACGGCGATCGCGGGCACCGTCCATCCAGGCGCCGCCACGCTTGTTGGCGCGGGCGTAGAGGTCGAAGAAGAAACGGCCGACGTGCTGGCCGTGCTCCTTGATCTCGAACAGGCGCACGTCCGGGTGCCAGCTGTCGAAGCCCTTGAGCTCGGCGATCTCGATGCCGTACAGGCGCTGGACGATGGCGAACAGGCCGGACAGCACCTTGTCGATCGGGAAGTAGGCGCGCAGGGCCTCCTGCGACACGCTGTAGCGCTGCTCGCGCAGCTTTTCGCCGAAGTAGCCGGCGTCCCAGCTGGCCAGCTCAGGAGTGCCTTGCTCGGCGGCATAGGCCTTGAGCTGCTCCAGGTCCTGGGCAGCGAACGGCTTGGAGCGCTTGGCCAGGTCACGCAGGAAGCTCAGCACCTGGTCGCTGGACTCGGCCATCTTGGTGGCCAGGCTCAGCTCGGCGTAGTTCTGGTAGCCCAGCAGCCCGGCCAGTTCCTGGCGCAGGTCGAGGATCTGCTCCATCACCGGACCGTTATCGAACTGGCCGGCGTTCGGGCCCTGGTCGGAGGCGCGGGTACAGTAGGCGGCGTACAGCTCTTCGCGCAAGGCGCGATCGCTGGCATAGGTCATCACCGCGTAGTAGCTGGGGAACTCGAGGGTGATCAGCCAGCCGTCGAGGCCCTTGGCCTGGGCAGCGGCAGCCATCTGCGCCTTGGCCGAGTCGGTCAGGCCGGCCAGCGCGGCTTCGTCGGTGACGTGCTTGGTCCAGGCCTGGGTGGCGTCGAGCAACTGGTTGGAGAACCGGCTGCCCAGCTCGCTGAGCGTGCTCTGCACCTCGGCGTAGCGCTGCTGCTGGTCGGCCGGCAGGTCGATGCCCGACAGGCGGAAGTCGCGCAGGGCATGTTCGAGGATGGTCTTCTGCGCCACGTCGAAGCCTGCGGCCTCGGGGCTGGCCGCCAGGGCCTCGTAGGCTTCGAACAGGGCGCGGTTCTGCCCCAGTTCGGTGGAGTAGGCGCTCAGGGCCGGCAGGCACGCTTCATAGGCCTCGCGCAGCGCCTGGCTGTTGCACACCGCGTTGAGGTGGCTGACCGGGCTCCAGGCGGCGCCCAGGCGGTCGTTCAGTTCGTCCATGGCCAACACCAGGCCGGTCCAGGTCGGGTTCTTGCCCTGCTGTTCGAGGATCTCGGCGATGGCCTTGCGGTTGTCGGCGAGGATCTGCTCGATCGCCGGCAGCACATGCTCAGGACGGATGGCCGAGAACGGCGGCAGATCATGGGACTGCAGCAGCGGGTTGTTCGTACTCACGGTTCGGGTACCTTGGCAGGAGAAACACGGGACCATCTTAATTACAATCGACGCCGACCGCAGCAGGCAGCCCGCCTATCGGCATTGCAGAGGAACACTATCATGGCCATCCGCACGTTCCGGGAACACACGCCGAAAGTTGGACCACGCGCCTTCGTCGACCGTTCGGCGGTGGTCATCGGCGACGTCGAGATCGGCGCGGACAGCTCGGTCTGGCCACTGACGGTGGTACGCGGCGACATGCACCGCATCCGCATCGGCGCGCGCACCAGCGTGCAGGATGGCAGCGTGTTGCACATCACCCATGCCGGACCGTTCAATCCCGACGGTTTCCCGCTGATCATCGGCGACGAGGTGACCATCGGCCACAAGGTCATGCTGCATGGCTGTACCCTGGGCAACCGCATCCTGGTCGGCATGGGCAGCACGGTCATGGACGGCGCCATCGTCGAGGACGAAGTGATCATCGGCGCCGGCAGCCTGGTGCCGCCAGGCAAGCGCCTGGTCAGCGGCTACCTGTACATGGGCAGCCCGGTGAAGCAGGTGCGCCTGCTGAACGACCAGGAACACGCGTTCTTCGCCTACAGCGCCGGCAACTACGTCAAGCTCAAGGACCAGCACCTGGCCGAAGGCTACGACCAAGCGGAATGACCGCATCGCGGGCTTGCCCGCGACGGCACAACGAACAACACAGTGGACAGCGCCATGCACCAGCAGAACATCCTTTTCGACCTCGACGGCACCCTGACCGACCCGCGCGAAGGCATCACCCGCTCGATCCAGTACGCCCTGGCCAAGCTCGGCATCGACGAGCCCGACCTCACCCGCCTCGAGCCCTTCATCGGCCCGCCCCTGCTGCAGGCCTTCATGCAGTTCTACGGGTTCGATGAGGCCAAGGCCTGGGACGCAGTGAACTTCTACCGGGAGCGCTTCAAGGTCACCGGGCTGTACGAGAACCAGGTGTTCGACGGCGTGCCGGCGTTGCTGCAAGCCCTGAACGACCAAGGCCGCACGCTGTACATCGCCACCTCGAAACCTTGGGAATATGCCCGCGAAATCGCCCGGCACTTCGCCTTCGACCGTCACTTCAAGGTGATCTACGGCAGTGAGCTGGACGGCACCCGGACCAACAAGGTCGAACTGATCCGCCACCTGCTGGACGAGGAAGGCCTGGATCCGGCGCAGACGCTGATGATCGGCGACCGCAAGCATGACCTGATCGGCGCGCACAGCAATGGGCTGCAGGCGGTGGCGGTGGGGTACGGGTTCGGTAGCCGGGAAGAACTGGTGGCCGAAACGCCGGCATTTCATTTCCAGACCCTGGCCGAGCTGCACCGGGCCTTCGTTCACTAGGCAACCAGGCTCCCGAAGACGCGAGATCTGTAGGAGCGGCCCTTTCGCGACACAAGGCCGCTCCTACCTTCGGGAATTGGCTTGCCTGCGGTGGGGCGTACCAAGCCCCCAGGCCTCAAGGCCCGGCCATCAGCCGCCCAAGCGCCGCCTTGCGCTGTTCAATGGGCAGCCGTCCCAACGCCTCGACCCGCTGGTAGAACTGCCGCCAGTCTCCTCCCGCCTCCTTGAACAGCTGCGAAAACGCTGGCACCCATTGGTCATAAAGCCCGAACGGCAGCAACTTCGCGTTGTTCATCGGTGCGAACATCCACACATCGAAACGCCGGTCCCCCTGCCAGTCACGATCCCGCACCTCCCGGTATTCCCGGCGCAGGCGCTCGAACTCCGCCTGCTTGGCCTTGCGCTTGCCGGCATCGTCCAGCGGCCCTGCATAGATCGCCTGCAACCGCCCACGACTGTCCAGCACCAGTTGGGTCAACTGCTCGCGTTGCCGCGCGCTGGCATCATCGACCGGCGCCAACCCACGGGCCAGGCGCCATTGCCGCGAGCCCTCCTGCTCGACGAAGGTCGCGAACGACTCATTGAACTCGGTATCGTCCTTCACATAGAAACGCTGGTGTGCCAGCTCATGGAAGATCACCGTGGCCAGGCGCTCATCGCCCCAACCCACCATGCTCGAGAGAATCGGATCGTCGAACCAGCCGAGGGTCGAATAGGCCTCCACGCCACCGATGTAGACATCCAGTCCCTGCTGCCGCATCAGCGCCGCCGCGCCACGCGCCGCGCCGGGCTGGTAGTAGCCGCGATAGGCCACGCAGCCTGCGATGGGGAAGCAGTGGGTGACCGGCTGCAACGACAGCTCCGGCGTAGCGAACACATTCCACACCACGTAGGGCCGACCCAGCTCGGCATACACCCGATAACTGCCGTTGTCTGGCAACTTGAGCCGCTCACTGGCGAACACCCGGGCCTGCTCGGCGAACTGCAGGCGCTGGCGCAACGCCGGGCTGGTGGCCGGGTCGGCGACGACCTGCGCCACCGGCTGGCGTGAACGCAACAGCTGCCATTGCCCCTCGGCCAACTGACCGTAATAGCCCAGGCTGGAACAACCGCTCAGCAGAACACCCAGCGCGCCGGGAACCAACCGGGTGAAAACACGGTCGAGAGCCCGACGGCTGCCGCGCATGAAAAGAAAAAGTCCACACATCGAGGCTGTCTATCTCGCTCGTCGGCCGAATGCGTCCAAGACTATCTCGCAAGGGGGAGCTTCGCCATGCGTACGCTGTCTGCGGTCGGCACACTCGTGCTGTTGTCCGGTTGCACCACACTGCCCGACCCTGATCCCAACCAGGCCTGGATCGACCTCGCCCCGCCCGGCAATAGCTCGCTGCACGCCGTGCAGGTCGACGAACGCGACTGGGCCGACAACCGCTACTTCGAGGTCCAGCCCGGCAATCACGAGCTGACCGTGCGCTATCAGTTCGCGGTCGCGCCCAGCAATATCGGCCCGGTGGACGAGCCGCTGTGGCGCGACTGCCAGCTCAACCTGACGTTCAAGGACTTCAACGCCGGCCAGCGCTACCAGATGCAGGCCGGCAGCATCGGCTTTCATCCCTGGGTGAAACTGTATGACCAGCAGCGCAAGCTGATCGGCCAGGGCGAACCGGCAGGCTGCCAGCGCACCTGAGGCGGCGAACGGCGCTATGCTTGTTGCCTGTGAATCGCGAGCAGGAGTTTCGCCATGCGCCAGCCCATGATGCTGATCGCCCTCAGTGCCCTGGGGGCTTGCGCCAGCCCCTTGCCGCCCGTCGACCCGAACAAGGCCTGGGTCGATCTCTACACCATCACCCCCGGACGGACGATCATGGCCGAGCGCCTGGACGGCAAGCGCCTGGACGATGGGCGCTACTTCCAGGTAACGCCGGGCAAGCACGAACTGGTGGTGCGCTTCGACTACGAGATCTATGCCGGTGGCTTCAGCACCGACCCGACCGAGCGCACCTGCTACCTGACCGTGCGCTTCAACGACTTCAAGGCCGGCGAACGCTATCGCCTGGAGGCGCGGGCACCGGTGATGCAGCCACAGGTGCTGCTGTACGACGCCAGTCGCAAGGTGGTGGTGGACGAGCCTAGCGAGGTGTACTGCATTCCTTGAAGGCAGGCGGTCGATGCAGGAGCCGGCTTTGCCGGCGAACACCGGCACTGCGACGCCTGGTTTGCCAGCAAGGCTGGCTCCTACAGGGCGAAGCCGCTACAGGCTATCGATCGTTCTTCTGGTAGATGATCTTCTTGGTCCCGCCCTCGCAACTGCCTACGATCATGTTCGGATCGCTGACTTCGGCGTTGGGTACGATCTCCAGCGTGTAGGAAGACACCCCGCGCGCCTGGATCTTCGCTTCGATCTCGGCCTTGAGCTCCTCGCACGGCTTGGGCGCGGCCAGTGCGGCCGTGGCCAGCAGCGAGGCAAGCACGGCGATTGTTACGCGGATCATGGGGAACAGCTCCTGGAAGGGCAGGCGGGCTGCCGACGCTGGTTAGACTACAGCAATCCGCCCCTGTTGCGCCGCCTAGGGCAGTAGGGTGGCATCCAGGCTGATCGGGTGGATGTCTCTGGTTCTGAGGACACGACCTGCGCCAAGTTCAGGTCAATCCACCAACAGGCATTGAATCCGCCGAATGTGCCCATACAGACTGCAAAAGGCCCTTGGCCAACCACCTGTTGCGGAGGCTCCGATGACGCACCTGCGAGACCTGAAGATTTCCACCCTCGACCTGGTGCCCGTGCGCGCCGGCAGTGGCCCGGCGCAAGCACTGCGCAACTCGCTGGACCTGGCTCAGCATGTCGAGCGCTTCGGCTACCACCGCTTCTGGGTCGCCGAGCACCACAACATGGACGGCATCGCCAGTTCCGCCACTGCCGTGCTGATCGGCTACCTGGCTGGCGGCACCTCGACCATCCGTGTCGGCTCCGGCGGGGTGATGCTGCCCAACCATGCGCCGCTGGTGGTCGCCGAGCAGTTCGGCACCCTGGCCAGCCTGTACCCGGGCCGCATCGACCTGGGCCTGGGGCGCGCCCCGGGCTCCGACCAGATGACCGCCCGCGCCCTGCGCCGCGAACGCTCCGGCAGCGCCGACGACTTCCCCGACGATGTCGAGGAACTGTCGCGCTACCTGGGCCCGCGTACCGGCGACCAGAAGGTCATCGCCGTGCCTGGCCACGACACCGAGGTACCGATGTGGCTACTCGGTTCCAGCCTGTTCAGCGCCCAGCTGGCCGGCATGCGCGGCATGCCCTATGCCTTCGCCTCGCACTTCGCGCCGCGCTACATGCATGAGGCGATCCGCATCTACCGCGACCATTTCAAGCCATCGACGACGCTGGACAAGCCCTACGTGATGCTGGGCATCCCGATGGTGGTGGCGGAAACCGACGAGAAAGCCGACTACCTGGCCACCTCGGTGTACCAGCGCATCCTGGCGTTGATCCGTGGCCAGAGCCTGATGCAACGTCCGCCGGTAGAAAGCATGAGCGGCCTCTGGCTGCCCCACGAACGCGACGCGGTCAGCAGTTTCCTGGGTCTGGCGATGATTGGCAGCCCGCAGAAAGTGCGGGCGAAGATCGAGGTGCTACTGGAGCAGACCGGCGCGGACGAGCTGATCTTCACCAGCGACCTGTATGAGCATGCGGACCGGATCAGGTCCTATGAACTGATGGCTCAAGCCTTGAAGGCAGAGTGAGTCCAGCGCAAGCTGCCGCCAGCGCCCACAAGACCCTGTGGATACTGGCGGCAGCCTGCGATGCCCCTTGGCTCAACCGCGGCGGTAGACGATTTCCTTGCTGCCGCCCTCGCAGGTGCCGACGACCTTGCCCGCCGGCTCGCCTTTCTTGACGACTTCCAGCGAGTAGCCTCTCACACCCTTGGCATCGAGCTTGGCGGCAATCTCCGCCTTGAGCTCCTCGCACGGCTTGCCCGCCGCCAGCGCACCACCGGCCAATGCCATCAGGCCCACGGCCAGAATCAGCTTCTTCATCGATCGCTTTCCTTGTACTGATCAAAGACGGAAAGGGCGCGAAGCACGCGCCCTGAGCCCTTATTACCGTATCTGGCGGAACAAGCCCAGCGTCAGCTGTTGGCGATACGGAAGCCGACCTTCAGTGTCACCTGGAAGTGCGCGGCCTTGTTGTCGCGGATGTGCCCACGGGTATCGACCACCTCGAACCACTCCAGGTGCTTGATGCTCTTGCCGGCCTCGGCCAGGGCATTGTTGATCGCCTCCTCGATGCTGGTGGGGGACGACCCGACCAGCTCGATCTTCTTGTAGGTGTGATGATCGGACATGAGCGCTCTCCTTGAGGGATGTCCGTTGAGCCTAGCAGCGCGGGCCCGGTTTACCTGCGAGCCGTCGTCTATCGTGAAAATTCGATCGCACTTTCACCAGGCCCCACAGTCGCATTTCTTACAGCCCACACCGCCAAGGAGAGTCAACATGCCACGCAACTCACTGCGCCAAGCGTCTCTGGAAAGCATGCAGGACGAGATCGAAAGCCTGCTGAAGACCCTGGAAGATCTCAAGCACGACGCCTCGGAGGAATCGCAAAAGTCCGTGAAGGCCATTCGCAGCAGCGCCGAGCGTGCGCTGCGACATTCGCGCAGCCTGCTCGGCGAGGCCTACGAAGAAGTGAAGACCCGCACCCGCCAGACCGGCATAGCCACCCGTGACTATGCCCAGGAACACCCCTGGACCACGGCTGGGGTGGCGGTAGGCGCCCTCGGCCTGCTGGCGGCCTACCTGATGTGCCGACGCAACTAACTGGCCTGACGCTGCAACTCCTGGCGCAGCCACTGCGCCAGTTGCTCGGCGCGCCCGTCGGCGGCTCGCCGGGGTACCCATAGCGCCAAGGCGGCCTGGGTCGGCGAAAAACCCCACGGTGCAACCAACCGCCCGGCCTTGAGGTCATCCGCCACCAGGGGCTGCGGTGCGATCGCCACCCCCAACCCCGCCACCGCCGCCTCCAGCAGGTAGTACAGATGCTCGAAAGCCTGGCCCTGGTTCAGTGCATCCGGCGCCAACCCATGCTGTGCGGCCCAGACCGGCCAAGCCTGTGGACGCGAGGTGGTGTGCAGCACCGTTTCTCGTAGCAAAGCCACGGCTGGCGCGGCTTGCAAACGTTGGTAGCCTTCGAAGCGCGGGCTCATCACCGGGCCGATCCTTTCCTCGGCGAGCACGTGCACCTGCATGTCTGCCGGCCAGGGCGGCTCGGCGTACACCAACAGGGCGTCCAGCCCGGGACGCCGCGGGTCGAGATCGCCTTCGCCGGCCGAGAGGTGCAAGCGCAGCTCCGGCAAGTCGGCTTTCAGGCGCCCCAGACGCGGGATGAACCAGCGCGCCAGCAAGCTGCCAGAACAACCCAGGACGAACGGTGCTTCCCCGGCATCGCGGGAAAGTTCGGCGCAGGCAGCACGCAGCCGGTCGAACGCCTCGAAGCTGGCATCACGCAGACGAACACCGGCATCCGTGAGTTTGACGCCGCGTCCGTCCTTGACGAAAAGCACCACCCCCAAATGCTCCTCGAGCACCTTGATCTGCCGGCTGACAGCACCGTGGGTCACGTGAAGCGCTTCGGCAGCCTGGCTGACGCTGTTGAGTCGAGCCGTGGCCTCGAAGGCGCGCAGGGCGTTGAGGGGCGGGAGATCCTGGGCCATGTGACTTGTGAGTTTTCCTGACAGGTTGGCGCAATCTTATCGGTTTTCAGCCGGACGTGCGCTGGTTAGAGTAGACCCCATCGACCGGCGCCCACCTCATCGCGGGGCAAGTCGCATCGGCTTACCGCCGCAGCCACGCAGCGGTAAGCAGGCAACACGGTCCCTCTATCGAACCTGTCAACGGAGCGCCCCATGACCCAGACCCAATACCGCGCCGGCCCAGACGCCAACGGCCTGTTCGGCTCGTTCGGCGGCCGCTACGTGGCCGAAACCCTGATGCCGCTGGTGCTCGACCTGGCCCGCGAATACGAAGCCGCCAAGGCCGATCCCAAGTTCCTCGAGGAACTGGCCTACTTCCAGCGCGACTACATCGGCCGTCCCAACCCGCTGTATTTCGCCGAGCGCCTGACCGAGCACTGCGGCGGCGCGAAGATCTTCTTCAAGCGTGAAGAACTCAACCACACCGGTGCGCACAAGGTGAACAACTGCATCGGCCAGGTGCTGCTGGCCAAGCGCATGGGCAAGAAGCGCCTGATCGCCGAGACCGGCGCCGGCATGCACGGCGTGGCCACCGCCACCGTGGCCGCGCGCTTCGGCCTGCCCTGCGTGATCTACATGGGCGCCACCGACATCGAGCGCCAGCAGGCCAACGTGTTCCGCATGAAGCTGCTCGGCGCCGAAATCGTCCCGGTCACCGCCGGTACCGGCACCCTCAAGGACGCCATGAACGAGGCCCTGCGCGACTGGGTCACCAATGTCGAGGACACCTTCTACCTGATCGGCACCGTGGCCGGCCCGCACCCGTACCCGGCGATGGTCAGCGACTTCCAGTCGATCATCGGCAAGGAAACCCGTGCCCAGTTGCAGGAGAAGGAAGGGCGCCTGCCCGACAGCCTGATCGCCTGCGTCGGCGGCGGCTCCAACGCCATGGGCCTGTTCCATGAGTTCCTCGATGAGCAAAGCGTCCAGATCATCGGCGTCGAAGCCGGTGGCCACGGCGTGCACACCGACAAGCACGCCGCCAGCCTCAACGGCGGTGTGCCGGGCGTGCTGCACGGCAACCGCACCTACCTGCTGCAGGACGACGACGGCCAGATCACCGACGCCCACTCGATCTCCGCCGGCCTCGACTACCCCGGCATCGGCCCGGAGCATGCCTACCTGCACGAAGTGAAGCGCGTGGAGTACGTCAGCATCACCGACGACGAGGCCCTCGACGCCTTCCACGCCACCTGCCGCCTGGAAGGCATCATCCCGGCGCTGGAGAGCTCCCACGCCCTGGCCGAGGCGATCAAGCGCGCGCCGAAACTGCCCAAGGACCACCTGATGGTGATCTGCCTGTCCGGTCGCGGCGACAAGGACATGCAAACCGTGATGAACCACATGGCCGCCCAGGAGAAACAGGCATGAGCCGTCTCGAACAACGCTTCGCCGAACTCAAGGCCGAAGGCCGCTCGGCCCTGGTCACCTTCGTCACCGCCGGCGACCCGGGCTACGACGCCTCGCTGAAGATCCTCAAGGGCCTGCCGGCAGCCGGCGCCGACGTGATCGAACTGGGCATGCCGTTCACCGACCCGATGGCCGACGGCGTGGCCATCCAGCTCGCCACCCTGCGCGCCCTGGAAGCCGGCCAGACCTTGGCCAAGACCCTGCAGATGGTGCGTGAATTCCGCGTGGACAACCAGGCCACGCCGATCGTGCTGATGGGGTACTACAACCCGATCCACCGCTTCGGCGTGGAGAAGTTCGTCGCCGAAGCCAAGCAAGCCGGTGTCGATGGCCTGATCATCGTCGACCTGCCACCGGAGCACGACGCCGAACTGGCCACCCCGGCCCAGGCCGCAGGCATCGACTTCATTCGCCTGACCACCCCGACTACCGACGATGCGCGCCTGCCGCGCGTGCTGGGGCGCAGCTCCGGGTTCGTCTACTACGTATCGGTGGCGGGTGTGACCGGTGCCGGTTCGGCGACCACCGAACACGTGACCGAAGCGATCACCCGCCTGCGTCGACATACCGATCTGCCGATCAGCGTCGGCTTTGGTATCCGCACGCCAGAGCAGGCGGCAGCCATTGCCCGCCTGGCCGATGGCGTGGTGGTGGGTTCGGCGCTGGTCGACAAGATCGCCCAGGCCAAGAGCGCCGATCAGGCGGTGAATGATGTGCTGAGCCTGTGCTCGGCCCTGGCCGAAGGCGTGCGCGCTGCTCGCGCCTGATCCACGCAGCAGGTGTGGTGGGAGCAGGCTTGCTCTGCGATGACGATGCTGGACTCAGCGCCGCTGTCGCAGGTCAAGCCCGCTCCCACGTTGCATCAGGCGCCAAAGATCGACAGGTCCAGTGGGCGAATCGCCCCCATCCAGATCGCATGGTCGCGGTGATCCGCCAGTTCATCGCCGGTCTCCGGGTGCAGGAACACCACCAGCCCCTTGCGGTACAGCGCCAGCCACGGCAGCACCACTCCCACCACCTCCGGCCCGAACGCCAGCTGGCAGCTCCAGTCCGGGTGCGGCCCGACCGGTTTCTGGTGCATGCGACCCATGGTCACCGGAAACAGCCGTGCGGCTTCTTCGCACAGCTCACGCGCCTGCTCCATGGTCGATGCGTCGTAGTAAACGTGGGCGTGGTAGCCCTTGATCCTTTGCACGATGGCTCCTGATTGCGCTAATGCGAATACCTGG
This sequence comes from Pantoea sp. Cy-639, assembly GCF_011752525.1. Taxonomy (GTDB): domain Bacteria; phylum Pseudomonadota; class Gammaproteobacteria; order Pseudomonadales; family Pseudomonadaceae; genus Aquipseudomonas. The sequence goes on from NZ_VWXI01000017.1 coordinate 80,774, forward strand.
AAGTCTACGCCATCCCTGTAGGAGCGGCCTTGCGTCACGAACAGGCGGCGAAGCCGCCTCGGCAATATTGCAGGCATGCTGAAATCCGGGGCCGCTCCTACACACGCTCTTGCTCCAGCCAATCCACGAAGCGCTGGATCAACGCCCCACGCCGCTTGCGCGGCGGCAGCACCACGTAATACCCGCGCGCCGAACACAAGCTGCCTTCGACAGGCCGACACAACAACCCTTGCTCGACCAGCCCATCCACCAGGTGCCCCCAGCCGATCGCCACCCCTTGCCCGGCAATCGCCGCCTGGATCAGCAAGGTGTAGTTGTCGAACCGCAACTGCCCGGCCGGAGGCGGGCTGTCCACGCCAAACCCGCGAAACACACCCGCCCAGTCGAACCAGCGGCTGGCTTGCTCGCCCTTCAGGTGGAGCAATGGCAATCGTTGCAAAGCCACGGCTGACAAGGGTTTGCCATGAACCAGCCGAGGGCTGCACACCGGGAAAACCTCTTCATCGAACAGCCAGCGGCTCTCGCCCTGGTGAAAGCGGCCATCGCCAAACAACACCGCCACATCGATATCCGGTCGTAGCATCCCCTGGCTGCGCTCACCGGTCACCAGGCTCACGTCCACCTGTGGATAAGCCTCGTGGAAACGCTGCAGCCGCGGCATCAGCCAGAACGCTGCAAAGGCGAAGTCGGTGGCGACCTGCAACACCTCGCGCTGGCCCTTGCCACTGACCTGGGCAATGCCATCGTCCATGACCTGCAGCCCTTGATGCACCTGCTCGAACAACGACCGGCCCGCCTCAGTCAGCGCAATGCCCCGGTAGATGCGGTCGAACAACCGCGTCCCCAACTGCGCTTCCAGGCGCTTGACCTGCTGGCTCACCGCCGGCTGCGTGGTGCCCAGCTCGAGCGCTGCGGCGGTGAAGCCGCGCAGGCGGGCGGCAGCCTCGAACACGCGCAGGGTATCGAGAGACAGGTCGGCGAGGTGATCAAACATAAGTGTGGCTAATCCCAGTCATTGCCCGGTGTGGGCTTTACCCCTGTTATCCACAGCAGCATGCTGGATTTCAAGCGTTCACCATAACTCCAGACGATGGAAGGGCATCCATGAAGCGACCCAATATCCTGTTCATCATGGCCGACCAGATGGCCGCGCCGCTGCTGCCGATCTACAACCCATCGCCGATCAGGATGCCCAACCTGGCGCGCCTCGCCGAGCAGGCCGTGGTGTTCGACAGCGCCTACTGCAACAGCCCGCTGTGCGCGCCGTCGCGCTTCACCCTGGTCAGCGGCCAGTTGCCCAGCCGCATCGGTGCCTACGACAACGCCGCGGACTTTCCCGCCGACACGCCCACCTACGCCCACTACCTGCGCCGCCTCGGCTACCGCACCGCGCTGTCAGGCAAGATGCACTTCTGCGGGCCAGACCAGTTGCACGGCTACGAAGAGCGCCTGACCAGCGACATCTACCCGGCCGACTACGGCTGGGCAGTGAACTGGGACGCGCCGGACCAGCGCCCGAGCTGGTACCACAACATGTCTTCCGTGCTGCAAGCCGGCCCCTGTGTGCGCACCAACCAGCTGGATTTCGACGAGGAGGTGGTGTTCAAGGCTCGCCAGTACCTCTACGACCATGTACGCGATGGCAGTGGCCAGCCGTTCTGTCTGACCGTTTCCATGACCCACCCGCACGACCCCTACACCATCCCCAGGCGCTACTGGGACCTGTACGAGGCTGTGGATATCCCGCTGCCCCGCGGCGAAATCCCCCAGGATCAGCAGGACCCACACGCGCAACGCCTGCTCAAGGTCTATGACCTGTGGAACAAGCCACTGCCTGTGGACAAGATCCGCGACGCCCGCCGCGCCTACTTCGGCGCCTGCAGCTACATCGACGACAACATCGGCCAGTTGCTGCAGACGCTGGAGGAATGCGGCCTGGCCGACGACACGCTGGTCGTGTTCTCTGGTGATCACGGCGACATGCTTGGCGAACGCGGGCTCTGGTACAAGATGCACTGGTTCGAGATGTCGGCGCGGGTGCCGCTGCTGGTCCACGCACCAACACGTTTTGCCGCAAGCCGCGTCAGCGCCAGCGTGTCCACCTGCGACCTGCTGCCGACCCTGGTCGAGCTGGCGGGCGGGGCGGTGGATAAATCGTTGCACCTGGACGGCCGCTCGCTGCTCGGCCACCTGCAAGGGCAGGGCGGCCATGACGAAGTGATCGGCGAATACATGGCCGAAGGCACGGTCGGCCCGCTGATGATGATCCGCCGCGGCGCCTACAAGTTCGTGTACAGCGAGGACGACCCCTGGCTACTCTACGACCTGAGCCGCGACCCGCACGAGCGGGAGAACCTCACCGGCAGCCCTGAGCACCAGGCGCTGCTGCAGGCATTCGTCGATGAAGCCCGCCAACGCTGGGACATCCCGGCGCTGCGCCAGCAGGTGCTGGCCAGCCAGCGCCGCCGCCGCCTGGTGGCCGAGGCACTGGCCATCGGCAAGCTGCAAAGCTGGGACCACCAACCCCTGGTGGACGCCAGCCAACAGTACATGCGCAACCACATCGATCTCGACGACCTCGAGCGCAAGGCACGTTATCCACAGCCCGCACCCCTGGATTGACAAGAGAGGCCGCCATGCACAAGTTCTCCGCCACCGTGCTCACCCTGGCCCTCGGCCTGGGCACGGCCCACGCCGCCGACAGCGACACGCAATGCAGCACCGTGAAACTGGCCGACCCCGGCTGGAGCGATATCGCCAGTACCAACGCCATCGCCCGCCTGCTGCTGGAAAGCCTGGGCTACCAGGTGAAGATCGACAGCCTGGCCGTGCCGATCATCTATGGCGGCCTGAAGGATGGCCGGGTGGATGCCTTTCTCGGCAACTGGATGCCGGCGCAACAGGGCTTCCATGACAGGTTCGTCGCCAATGGCGATGTGCTGCGGCTGGCGCGCAACCTCGAAGGTACCGAGTTCACTCTGGCGGTGCCGGACTACGTGTGGAACGCCGGAATCAAGGATTTCGCCGACCTGCAACGCAATGCCGAGAGGTTCGACCGCAAGCTCTACGGCATAGGTTCCGGCGCACCGGCCAATCTGTCGCTGAAAGCGATCATCGCCAACAACGAATTCGACCTTGGCCAGTGGAAGCTGATCGAGTCCAGCGAGCAGGCGATGCTGACCCAGGTGGACCGGGCAGTGAAGAAACAGCAGTTCATCACCTTCCTCGGCTGGACCCCGCACCCGATGAACGTGAAGCTGAAGATGCACTACCTCACGGGCGGCGAGCAGTGGTTCGGCAACAAGGGCGAGGTATACACCCTGGTCCGCAACGGTTATCCACAAGCCTGCCCGAATGCCGCGAAGCTGCTGGCGAACCTGAGGTTCTCGCTGGAGATGGAAAACAGCATCATGGCCGAGGTCGTGGATAAGAAAGTGAGCTTCGATGACGCGGCCAGGGCTTGGGTCAAAGCGCATCCCGAGCGGCTTGAAGGGTGGCTGGCGGGCGTGACGACCAAGACCGACGGTGATGCATCGGAAGCGGTCAGGGCTAAGCTCTGAAGTTTGTCTGTTAGGCTGCCGGGGCCGCTTCGCGGCCCTTTCGCGAAACGAGGGCGAAGCCCTCGCCTGCAATCTCGAATGTCGCCCGAATACCAGGATCGATAATAGATGCCTCGCCTTGTCCACCTGCTGCCCTTCCTCTCCTGGCTACCCCACCAATCGGGCCGCAGCCTGCGTCAGGACCTGCTGGTGGGCCTGAGCGGCGCCATCCTCGCCCTGCCGCAGTCCATCGCCTACGCGCTGATTGCCGGCCTGCCCGCCGAGTACGGCCTGTACGCCGCCATCGTGCCGGTGCTCATCGCCTGCCTGTGGGGCTCGTCCTGGCACCTTATCGGCGGCCCCACCGCCGCCATTTCCATCGTCCTCTACGCCAGCATCAGCCCGCTGGCCGTGGCCGGCAGCGCTGACTACGTGACCCTGGTGCTGTTGCTCACCTTCCTCGGCGGTATCTTCCAACTCTTGCTGGGGCTGCTGCGCTTCGGCGCACTGGTCAACTTCGTCTCCCACTCGGTGGTGCTGGGCTTCACCCTCGGGGCCGCCGTCGTCATCGCCCTCGGCCAGCTACCCAACCTGCTGGGCATGGATTTGCCCAGCCAGGCCACAGCGCTGAAGACCGTGCAGGATCTGGCCAGGCATATCGGCGAGGTGGACCTGCCATCGCTGGCCCTGGGCCTGGCCACACTGGTGATCGGCATCGCGCTGAAACTGTGGCGCCCGCGCTGGCCGAGCCTGTTGATAAGTCTGCTGCTGGTCAGCCTGGTGGCCTGGCTGTTGCCCGGGGTGTTCGGCCATGTGGCACGGGTGCCAGCATTCATCGGCCAACTGCCGCCGCTGAGCCCGCTGCCGTTGTTCGACCTTGAACTGATCCTGCGCCTGCTGCCCAGCGCCGTGGCCGTAGGCATGCTCGGGCTGGTGACCAGCCTGTCCATCGCCCGCTCGCTGTCGGCGCGCTCGGAACAACTGATCGACGCCAACCAGGAAGTCCGCGCCCAGGGCCTGTCGAACATCGTCGGCGCGTGCTTTTCCGGCTACCTGTCATCCGGTTCGTTCACCCGCTCGGGCCTGAGCTACGAGGCCGGAGCACGCTCACCGCTGGCCGGGGTGTTCTCGGCACTGTGGGTAGCGCTGTTCGCGGTGACCGGCGCCGGATTGATCGCCCATCTGCCGATCCCGGCGATGGCCGGAAGCATCCTGCTGATCTGCTGGGGGCTGGTGGATCATCGCGGGATCCGCGCGCTGTTCCGGGTCAGTCGCTCAGAGTTCCTGGTAATGGCACTGACCGCTGCGGCAACGTTGCTGCTGGAGTTGCAGACGGCGATCTATGCCGGAGTGCTGGCGTCGCTGTTCTTCTACCTCAAGCGCACGTCGCGGCCGCGGGTACAGCAGAGCCGGGAAGGGGAGACGGATGTACTGAAAGTGGGTGGTTCGATCTTCTTCGGCGCCGCGCATTACCTGCAAGCGCGCTTGCAGCGCTGCCAGGGGCCGCATGTGCTGATCGACGCACGGCAGGTGAACTTCATCGATTATTCGGGTGTGGATATGTTGCACCGCGAGGCGCGGCGGTTGCTGCGTGGGGGCGGGAGCCTGACGCTGCAAAGGGCCAGGCCGCAAGTGATCGAGGAATTGCAGAAGCTGGAGGGCGTGGCGCGGTGCCCGATCCGATTTGAGGAGTGAGGTTGAAATCCGACGGTTGTGTTGAGCCCTTTCGCGACACCTGGAGCCGCGTTGCTTTGTAGCAGCGGCCTTGCGCCGCGAAAGGGCCGCAAAGCGGCCCCAGCAATCTCAAACCCGAGCGAGTTGCCGGCGCAGCTCGTCCAGTACCGGCCCCGTCTCCGGCCGTACCCCCCGCCAGATGAAGAACGCCTCGGCCGCCTGCTCGGCCAGCATCCCCAGCCCATCGAGCACCTTGGCTGCCCCCAGCTTGCTGGCCCACAGGCAGAACGGCGTCGGTTCCTTGCCATACATCATGTCGTAGCAAACCGTGCGCCCAGCCTCGACCAAGCTGTCGGCAATCGGCGGCAACTCGCCGGACAGGCTCGCCGACGTGGCATTGATGATCACGTCCACCGGTTCCTGCAGCCAGGCGAACCCACTGGCCACCACCGGCCCCAGCTCATCGAACTCACGGGCCAGTTGCTCGGCCTTTTCCACCGTGCGGTTGGCGATCACCAGCGACTGCGGCCGGTGCGCCAGGATCGGCTCCAGCACGCCGCGCACGGCGCCACCGGCGCCGAGGATGAGGACCCGCTTGCCGGTCAACGCGACCCCGGCATTGACGGTAAGGTCCCGCACCAACCCGGCGCCATCGGTGTTGTCGCCCTGCAGCGTGCCATCGGCCAGCTTGGTCAGGGTGTTCACCGCGCCGGCGCGTTGCGCCCGGGGAGTGAGGCTGTCGCACAGGCGGTAGGCCTCTTCCTTGAACGGCACGGTGACATTGGCGCCGCAGCCTTGCTTGAAGAAGCCCCGGGCGCAGTCGCTGAAGTCATCCACAGGCGCCAGCAGGGTGGCATATTCCAGGTCCTCGCCGGTCTGGTCGGCGAACAGCCGGTGGATCAGCGGCGACTTGCTGTGGCCGATGGGGTTGCCGAAAACGACGTACTGGTCCATGGGAGCTCCTCGGTTATCCACAGGCTTACTGGGCGAGCCAGTCGCGATCCTGCAGGAAGTACTCGGTCAGGCGTGCTTCCTCGCTGCCCGGTTCGGCTTTCCAGTCGTAGCCCCAGCGAACCTGCGGCGGCAGCGACATCAGGATCGACTCGGTACGCCCACCGGACTGCAGTCCGAACAGGGTACCGCGGTCGTAGACCAGGTTGAACTCGACGTAGCGGCCACGGCGGTATTCCTGGAATTCACGCTGCGCGGGGGTGTACGGGGTGTCCTTGCGACGCTGGACGATCGGCAGGTAGGCGTCGACATAGGCATCGCCGATGGCGCGGATGAAGGCGAAGCAGGTATCGAAGCCCCACTCGTTCAGGTCATCGAAGAACAGGCCGCCGATGCCGCGCGGCTCGCCACGGTGCTTGAGGTGGAAGTAGCGGTCGCACCAGGCCTTGTAGCGCGGGTAGACATCCGCGCCGAACGGCGCGCAGGCCTGCTCGGCGACCCGGTGCCAGTGCACGCAGTCTTCCTCGTTGCCGTAGTACGGGGTCAGGTCGAAGCCGCCACCGAACCACCACACCGCCTCTTCGCCTTCCTTTTCAGCGATGAAGAAGCGCACGTTGGCGTGGGAGGTGGGCACATGCGGGTTATGCGGATGGATCACCAGCGACACGCCCAGGGCCTCGAAGCCACGACCCGCCAGCTCCGGGCGGTGGGCGCTGGCCGACGGTGGCAGGCCGGCGCCGAACACGTGGGAGAAGTTGACGCCGCCTTTCTCGATGACCTTGCCTTCGCCGATCACCCGCGTGCGCCCGCCGCCACCGGCATCACGCACCCAGGCATCCTCGACGAAGCGGGCGCCGCCGTCTTCGTTTTCGAGGGCAGTGCAGATGCGGTCTTGCAGGTCGAGCAGGTAGGCTTTCACGGCCTCGGTGCGGCTGGTCATCGGGTCACCTGGAAGGAGCAGAAAAATTCGCCGCGTAGCATACCACCGGCCAACGCCGCGTCGCAGTTGACGGCGATCAAGCAAAGGCGTCCGATAGAAGGCCTTTGCGACCTTCGACGACAGGAGTGTGTGATGGCCAAGCGTATCCAGTTCAGCCAGCATGGCGGCCCGGAAGTCCTGCAACTGGTGGAGTTCGACCCGGCCCCGCCCGGTCCGCAGCAGGTGCGGGTGCGCAACCGGGCGATCGGCCTGAACTTCATCGACACCTATTTCCGAGGCGGGCTGTATGCGCCGCCGTCATTGCCTTCCGGGCTGGGCACGGAGGGCGCCGGCGTGGTCGAGGCGGTAGGCGAGGGCGTCGGCCGAATCAAGGTCGGTGACCGCGTGGCCTATGCCGGCGGCCCGCTGGGAGCCTACAGCGAAGTCCACACGCTGCCCGAGGCCAACCTGGTCAAGCTGCCCGATGCCATCAGCTTCGAGCAGGCGGCGGCGGTGATGCTCAAGGGCCTGACCACCCAGTACCTGCTCAAGCAGACCTACGCCGTGCAACCGGGCGATTTCGTACTGTTCCATGCCGCAGCCGGTGGCGTGGGGTCGCTGGCTTGCCAGTGGGCCAAGGCACTGGGGGCCAAGTTGATCGGCACCGCCAGCTCTGCCGAGAAAGCCGAACGGGCCAAGGCCCTCGGTGCTTGGGCAACCATCGACTACAGCCATGAAGACGTGGCCAAGCGTGTGCTTGAGCTGACCGACGGTCAAAAGTGCGCAGTGGTGTATGACGGCGTGGGCGCCGATACCTGGCTGACCTCGCTGGACTGCCTGAGGCCGCGTGGGTTGATGGTGAGTTTCGGCAATGCGTCCGGGGCGGTCAGCGGGGTGAACCTTGGGATCCTGTCGCAGAAGGGGTCGCTGTACGTGACCCGGCCAACGCTGGGCACCTATGCCAACAATGCCGAGAACACCCAGGCCATGGCTGATGATCTGTTCGCCATGATCGCCAGTGGCAAGCTGGTTGTGGATATCCAGCAGCGCTATCCGTTGAGCGAAGCGGCCAAGGCGCAGACGGAACTGTCGGCGCGGCGTACCGTCGGCTCCACCGTCCTGCTGCCTTGAGGGCCCTATCGCGGGGCAAGCCCGCTCCTACAGACGGACGCGATGCCCTGTAGGAGCGGCCTTGTGTCGCGAAACGAGGGCAACGCCCTCGCCAGCGATATCAGCCCGGGCGCACGACCTCGCCCGTCACCAGGTTACGAATCACGCTCGGATTCTTGCGCCCGCCCAGCGCACCGCCGAGCACCAGATCCACCTGCCCATGGAAGTACTGCTCCACCCGCAACCGGCTCTTGGCCGCCGGCCGTCCGGCCGGGTTGCACGAGGTGGAAATCAACGGCCCCACCAGCGCGCACAGCTCACGCACCTGCGGGTGATCGCTGACCCGCAATGCCACGGTGTCGTGCTGGCCGGTCACCCACTCGGGCAACAGGTCCTGGTGCGGCACCAGCCAGGTGTTCGGCCCCGGCCAGGTGCTGCCCATGCGGTCGATCCAATCCTGCGGAAAATCCTCGAACAGGAAATCGAACTGGCGAATGTTGTCGGCGATCAGGATCAGGCCTTTATCCACAGGCCGCGACTTGAGCGCCAGCAGACGGTACACCGCGTCCTCGTTCCACGGGTCGCAGCCCAGGCCCCAGACCGCTTCCGTCGGGTAGGCGATCACCGCACCCGCCTTCACCTCACGCGCGGCTTGTTGCACACGCCAACTGCTCACCATTTTTCCGTCTCTCCGCATAAAAACGCCGTGCGCGCAGTGTACTTAGCCGGCACGGGCAAACCAACGCCCGCCTTCATTGCTGACCCGGCCTTCGAGTTCCAGTTCGGTGAGACTGGCCAGCACCTGGGCCAATGGCTGGCCACTGCTGTGCGCCAGGCCCTCGCTGGTCTGCGGCGCAACGTGCAGCAGCGCCAGCAACGGATGAACGGGTTTATCCACAGACGCGGGCGGCAGGTTCCGCCAGCCGCCCAGCGTCTCGAGGATCTGTTCCACGTTTTCCACCAGCGACGCGCCGTCGCGGATCAACTGGTGACAGCCCTTGGCGCCCGGGTGGTGGATGGACCCGGGAAGCGCATACACCTCCCGCCCTTGCTCGGCCGCCAGCTGGGCGGTGATCAGCGAACCGCTGGCCAGGCTGGCCTCGACCACCAGCACGCCGAGCGACAAGCCGCTGATGATGCGGTTACGCCGAGGGAAGTTGGCCGCCAGGGGGCCGGCGTCCAGCGGGTACTCCGAAACCAGCGCGCTGCCGTTGTCGACCATCGCCCGCGCCAGGTCGCGGTGACGCTGTGGATAAAGTTTTTGCAACCCGGTGCCGAGCACCCCGATTGTCGATCCGCCAGCCTGCAACGCGCCCCGATGAGCGGCACCGTCGACCCCCAGGGCCAAGCCACTGGTGATGGTGAATCCGGCCTGGGCAAGACAGCGGGCGAACGCGCCGGCGGTGTCCAGCGCCGGCGGCGTGGCGCGTCGGCTACCGACGATCGCCAGTTGCGGACGCTCCAGCAAGGTGGGCTCACCGGCGACGAAAAGCAGCGGTGGCGGATCGTCGATTTCACCCAGCAACGCCGGGTAGCCGGGCTGGTCCCACATCAGCAAATACTGGCCCGGACGCTCTAGCCAGGCCATCGCCGCCAATGCACCATCGCGCACTTGCACACTGCACCGAGCGTCTATACTAGCTGCCGGCAGCCCCAGCGAACGCCAGGCGCTGGCCGGTGCACTGAGGGCCGAGGAGGCACTGCCGAAGGCCTGGATCAGGCTGTGAAAACGCCGAAGACCGATCTCGGGAAGGCGATGCAGACGCAATCGCGCTTCCAGTTCGGCCGGTGGACAAGGCGACGAATGGACTGCGCTCATAGGGATCATCCTTGATCGAAACGGGGGGCCACTGGCGTGGCGCAACCTGTGGATAACTTTGTGGGTAATACTTTGAAAAGCTGTCCATTAAGTGGCAGCTATCAAGCCCATAGAGACCCTAGTCGAGCTTTCCCAGGTGCCGAACGCCCCGATTCCCTTTATTATGTGTGCTCAGTTTTCAACCGACCGCACAGTGACTGCCTGACCCCTATGGCCATCTTGAACATTCTCGAATTCCCTGACCCGCGCCTGCGCACCATCGCCAAACCGGTGACGGAGTTCGACGACGCCCTGCGTCAGCTGATCGACGACATGTTTGAAACCATGTACGAAGCCCCTGGCATCGGCTTGGCCGCGACCCAGGTCAACGTGCACAAGCAGGTCGTGGTGATGGACCTGAGCGAAGACCGCAGCGAGCCGCGCGTCTTCATCAACCCCAGCGTCGAAGAACTGACCCACGACATGGGCCAGTACCAGGAAGGCTGCCTGTCGGTGCCGGGCTTCTACGAGAACGTCGACCGCCCGCTGCGTGTTCGGGTCAAGGCCCAGGACCGCGACGGCAAGCCCTACGAACTCGAGGCCGAAGGCCTGCTGGCGGTGTGCGTGCAGCACGAATTCGATCACCTGAACGGCAAGCTGTTCGTCGACTACTTGTCGCAGCTCAAACGTGACCGGATCAAGAAGAAGCTGGAAAAGCAGCACCGCCAGCAAGCCTGATCCCGACCTTCCAGAAGGCTTGCTCCGGCAAGCCTTTTTCTTTTTTGCAGCGAGAACTCCCATGCGCATCGTCTTCGCAGGCACTCCAGAGTTTGCCGCCGAACACCTCAAGGCCCTGCTCGACAGCCCGTACGAGGTCGTGGCCGTCTACACCCAGCCCGACCGTCCCGCCGGGCGTGGCCAGAAGCTCATGCCGAGCCCGGTCAAGCAGTTGGCCGTGGCCCATGACATTCCGGTGTTCCAGCCGCCAACCCTGCGCAACGCCGATGCCCAGGCCGAACTGGCCGCGCTCGAGCCAGACCTGATGGTGGTGGTCGCCTACGGCCTGATCCTGCCGCAAGCGGTGCTGGATATCCCACGCCTGGGCTGCATCAACAGCCATGCCTCCTTGCTGCCACGCTGGCGCGGTGCGGCGCCGATCCAGCGCGCCGTGGAAGCGGGCGATGCCGAAAGCGGCGTGACCGTGATGCGCATGGAAGCGGGCCTGGACACTGGCCCCATGTTGCTCAAGGTGATCACCCCGATCGGCGCCGAGGACACCGGTGGCAGTCTGCACGACCGCCTGGCCAGCATGGGCCCGGGCGCCGTGGTGCAGGCGATTGCCGGCCTGGCCGACGGATCGCTGCAAGGTGAAGTCCAGGACGATGCCCTGGCCACCTACGCGCACAAGCTGAACAAGGACGAAGCCCGTATCGACTGGAATCGCCCGGCCGTCGAGCTGGAGCGCCTGGTCCGTGCCTTCAACCCATGGCCGGTGTGCCACAGCACCCTCGATGGCGAAAGCGTCAAGGTGCTGGCCGCCCAGTTGTCCACAGGCCAGGGCGCCCCGGGCGAGATCCTCTCGGCCAGCAAGGACGGCCTGGTGGTCGCCTGCGGTGAGGGCGCGCTGAGCCTGACCCGTCTGCAACTGCCCGGTGGCAAGGCGCTGGCCTTCAGCGACCTGTTCAACAGCCGCCGCGAAAAATTCGCCAGCGGCAAGGTGCTCGGCCAATGAACCCACGCCTGGCCGCCGCCCGTGCCCTGGCCGCCGTGCTCAGCGGCAAGGCTTCGCTCAACAGCTCGTTGCCGGCGCAACTGGACAAGGTCGAGGAGCGCGACCGCGGCCTGACCCAGGACCTGGCCTTTGGCACTGCCCGCTGGCAGCCCCGCCTGGACCTGCTCGCCGCGCAACTGCTGCAAAAACCCTTCAAGGCCGCCGACGCCGATGTCCAGGCGCTGCTGCTGGTCGGCCTGTACCAGCTGTTCTACACCCGCATTCCGGCCCACGCCGCCATCGGCGAGACCGTCGGCTGCGCCGACAAGCTCAAGAAGCCCTGGGCCAAAGGCCTGCTCAACGCCGTGCTGCGCCGCGCCCAGCGCGAAGGCGAGGCACTGCTCGCCGGCATGGAGCGCGACCCGGTGGTGCGCACCGCCCACCCGCGCTGGTTGCAGAAGTCGCTCAAGGCCTTCTGGCCGGAGCAGTGGGAAGCGATCTGCGCCGCCAACAATGCCCACCCGCCGATGATCCTGCGGATCAACCGCCGCCATCACAGCCGCGACGCCTACCTGGCATTGCTGGCCGAGGCGGGCATCGGCGCCAGCGCCTGTCAGTACAGCCGTGACGGCATCGTGCTCGCCGAAGCCTGTGACGTGCGCGGCCTGCCGGGCTTCGCCGAGGGCTGGGTCAGCGTGCAGGACGAGGCCGCGCAGTTGTCCGCCGACCTGCTCGAGCTGGCTCCCGGCCAGCGCGTGCTCGACGCCTGCTGCGCCCCCGGCGGCAAGACCTGCCACCTGCTCGAGGCCGAGCCGGGCCTGGGCCACATGGTCGCCATCGACCTGGAAGCCAAGCGTCTGGCCCGCGTGCGCGAGAACCTCGACCGCCTGCAGCTCGACGCCGAGCTGATCGCCTGCGACGCCCGCGACACCGCCAGCTGGTGGGACGGCAAGCCGTTCCAGCGCATCCTGCTCGACGCGCCCTGCTCGGCTACCGGCGTGATCCGCCGCCACCCGGACATCAAGCTGACCCGCCAGGCCGAGGACATCCCGGCCCTGGCCACGCTGCAAGGCGAACTGCTCGATGCCCTGTGGCCGACCCTCGAGGTCGGCGGCATGCTGCTGTATGCCACCTGTTCGAGCCTGCCGACCGAGAACACCGAGGTGATCGACGCCTTCCTCGCCCGCACCCCCGGTGCCCGCGAGCTGGACCTGGCCACCGAGGCCGGCCTGCGCCAGCCCCATGGCCGCCAGTTGCTGGCCCAGGAAGGCGGCCACGACGGTTTCTACTATGCCAAGCTGATCAAGATCGCCGCTTCGCGCGGGTAAGCACAAAAAGGTAGGGAGTAGCGGATGAAGATCATCATCCTCGGCGCGGGGCAGGTCGGCGGCACGCTGGCCGAGCACCTGGCCAGCGAAGCCAACGACATCACCGTGGTCGACACCGACGGCGAGCGCCTGCGCGACCTTGGCGACCGCCTCGACATCCGTACCGTGCAGGGCCGCGCCTCGCTGCCGACGGTACTGCGCCAGGCCGGCGCCGACGACGCCGACATGCTGGTGGCGGTGACCAACAGCGACGAAACCAACATGGTCGCCTGCCAGGTGGCCTACACGCTGTTCCACACCCCGACCAAGATCGCCCGGGTACGCGAATCGGCCTACCTGACCCGCGAAGAACTGTTCGACAACGACCATATTCCGGTGGACGTGCTGATCAGCCCCGAGCAGGTCGTCACCAACTACATCAAGCGCCTGATCGAGCACCCCGGATCCCTGCAGGTGATCGACTTCGCCGAGGGCAAGGCCCAGCTGGTGGCGGTCAAGGCCTACTACGGCGGCCCGCTGGTGGGCCAGCAACTGCGCCAGATCCGCGCGCACATGCCCAACGTCGACACCCGCGTGGCGGCGATCTTCCGTCGCGACCGGCCGATCATCCCGCAGGGCGACACGGTGATCGAGGCCGACGACGAAGTGTTCTTCATCGCCGCGCGCAAGGACATCCGTGCGGTGATGGGCGAGTTGCGGCGCATCGACGAGACCAACAAGCGCGTGGTCATCGCCGGGGGCGGGCAGATCGGCGAGCGCCTGGCCGAGGCCATCGAAAGCCGCTACCAGGTCAAGATCATCGAGATGAACCCGACCCGCTGTCGCCAGCTCTCCGACACCCTGGAGAGCACCGTGGTGCTACAGGGCAGCGCCTCGGACAAGGACCTGATGCTCGAGGAGAACATCGCCGACGCCGACATCTTCCTGGCCCTGACCAACGACGACGAAGCCAACATCATGTCGTCGCTGCTGGCCAAGCGCCTGGGCGCGCGCAAGGTGATGACCATCATCAACAACCCGGCCTACGTCGACCTGGTCCAGGGCGGCGATATCGACATCGCCATCAGCCCGCAGCTGGCCACCATCGGGACCCTGCTGGCCCACGTGCGCCGTGGCGATATCGTCAGCGTGCACTCGCTGCGCCGTGGCGCGGCCGAGGCCATCGAGGCGGTGGCACATGGCGATGCGAAGTCGAGCAAGGTGGTGGGCAAGGCCATCGAGGACATCAACCTGCCGCCGGGCACCACCATCGGCGCGATCATCCGCGAGGACGAGGTGCTGATCGCCCACGACGACACGGTGATCGAGTCCGGCGACCACGTGATCCTGTTCGTTGTGGATAAAAAGCAGATCCGTGACGTGGAGCGGCTGTTCCACGTGGGGCTGAGTTTCTTCTAGGAGCAAAGGGCATGCGCGAATCGCTGGAAAAGATGCTGGCCAAGGGTGTGGATAACCCGCTGCTGAGGTTCGGCCTGGGCAAGGCCTGGCTGGACGAGGGCAATGGCGCTGAAGCGGCAGTGCACCTGGCTGCTTGTGTGCAGCAGGATCCGAAATACTCGGCGGCGTGGAAGCTGCTGGGGAAGGCGTATCAGCTCAGCGGCGATCTGGCTGGCGCGCGCCAGGCCTGGGAAGAGGGAATCGCGGCGGCGCAGGCCCATGGCGACAAGCAGGCCGAGAAAGAGATGACGGTATTTCTCAAGAAACTGAACAAGGCCTGAAATCGCCGGAGCTGCCTTGCGTCGCGAAAGGGGCGCAAAGCGCCCCCAGCAACCTCAATACCAGCGCGGCTCGCCCGCCGGGCGCTTCTTGAAACGCTTCATGCTCCACATGTACTGGCTCGGGTACTCGCGCACATAGCGCTCGACCACCTGGCTCATGGCCGCCGCCGACACCGTCACATCCTCGCTGTACATCGCCTCCGGCGCCGCCTCCAGGAACACCTTGAAGCCCGAGCCATCCGGCAGGCGCAACGCATGCAGGAACACCCCGACCGCCTTGCCGCCGGCGAGCATGTTCGGCACGAACTTGCTGGTCAGCGCCTGGGTCCCCAGGAACGGCACGAACACACCTGCCGACTCGGCCGGCTCCGGGTCGGCGGGAATGCCCACCTGACCACCGCGACGGACTTCCTTGATCACGCTGAGGATGCCTTCCTTGGTCGAAGGCGCCACCCGGTTGCCCATCTGCACACGTTGCTCGCGCAGCAGGTCATCCACCGCCTTCAGCTTCGGCGGGCGATAGAAAATGATCGGTTTGCACTGGTTGCAATAGAAGTGGTTGAGCACTTCCCAGTTGCCCAGGTGGCTGGTGATGCCGACCACGCCCTTGCCCGAGGCCAGGGCCTGCTCCAGCACTTCCAGGCCGTGCACTTCCTTGACCAGGTCGAGCGAGCGTTGCGGCGGCCAGATCCAGGCACAGGCGCTCTCGACGAACGACTTGCCGATGTCCTTCAACGCACGCCCGACCAGTTGCTCGCGCTCGACCGGATCCATCTCCGGGAAGCACTTGGCCAGGTTGATGCGCACGACATTGCGCGAGCCATTGGGGATTTTCCACATCAGCCAGCCGATGCCGGTGCCGACACGCTGCACAGCGCCCCAGGGCAGCTTGGCAAACAGGCGCAGCACCCCGACCATCAGGGCGCCCTTGAACTTTTCCACAGGCGGATTCCTTATTTCAGCAAGGCGCGCATTGTAACCCCTCAGCGCAGCAAGGCGGCGTAGCGATCGCAATCGGTGGTGTGGTCCATGACCATGCCGGTGGCCTGCATGAAGGCGTAGCAGATGGTCGGCCCGACGAAGGTGAAACCAGCCTTCTGCAACGCCTTGCTCATGGCCTTGGCCTCGTCGGTGACCGCCGGCACTTCGTCGCGGCCCTTGAAATGGTTGATCTTCGGCACGCCGCCGACGAACGACCACAGCCACTCGGCGGGGTTATCCACAGCCAGCCAGGCCTGCGCGTTGCGCCGGGCGGCCTTGAGCTTGAGACGGTTGCGGATGATGCCGGCATCCTGCATGAGCTCCTCGATGCGCGCGTCGCTCATCTGCGCAAGCTTCAACGGATCGAAGCCATGCAGCACCTGGCGATAACGCTCGCGTTTCTTCAGGACCGTGATCCATGACAACCCAGCCTGGAACCCTTCGAGCAAAAGCATCTCGAAGAGCAACGCCGGATCGCGCTGCGGCGTTCCCCACTCATGGTCGTGATAGGCCTGGTACAACGGATCGTCGGAACACCAAAAGCAGCGTGGCATAAGGCTCCAATAACGTAGAGGGCGAGGCGAATCGGGTTATACTCCCGCTCTTTACATCCGCATCCCCAGATACAGGTGAATTTCGTGAGCCAGCCTACGCCAGCCGTGCGTACCTTCCAAGACCTGATCCTCGCCCTGCAGAACTACTGGGCCGAGCAAGGTTGTGTGGTGCTTCAGCCCTACGATATGGAAGTAGGCGCCGGCACTTTCCACACTGCTACCTTCCTGCGCGCCGTAGGCCCGGAGACCTGGAACGCCGCCTATGTGCAGCCCAGCCGTCGTCCCGCCGACGGACGGTATGGCGAAAACCCCAACCGCCTGCAGCACTACTACCAGTTCCAGGTGGTGCTCAAGCCGAACCCGGCCAACTTCCAGGAGCTGTACCTCGGCTCGCTGAAAGCCATCGGCCTGGATCCGCTGGTTCACGATATCCGCTTCGTCGAAGACAACTGGGAATCGCCGACCCTCGGCGCCTGGGGCCTGGGCTGGGAAATCTGGCTGAACGGCATGGAGGTGACCCAGTTCACCTACTTCCAGCAGGTCGGCGGCATTGAGTGCTACCCGGTCACCGGTGAAATCACCTACGGCCTGGAGCGCCTGGCCATGTACCTGCAGGGCGTGGACTCGGTCTATGACCTGGTATGGGCCGACGGCCCGTTCGGCAAGGTCACCTACGGCGATGTGTTCCACCAGAACGAAGTGGAGCAGTCGACCTACAACTTCGAGCACGCCAACGTCGAGAAGCTGTTCGAACTGTTCGACTTCTACGAAAGCGAAGCGAACCGCCTGATCAAGCTCGACCTGCCGCTGCCGACCTACGAAATGGTCCTGAAGGCTTCGCACACCTTCAACCTGCTGGATGCCCGCCGCGCCATCTCGGTGACCGAGCGCCAGCGCTACATCCTGCGCGTGCGTACCCTGGCCCGGGACGTGGCGCAAAGCTATCTGCAAGCCCGTGCACGCCTGGGCTTCCCGATGGCCTCTCCCGAACTGCGTGACGAAGTGTTGGCTAAGCTGGAGGCTGCACAATGAGTGCTCAAGATTTCCTGGTTGAACTGGGCACCGAAGAGCTGCCACCGAAGGCCCTGGCGACGCTCGGCGACGCCTTCCTCGTCGGTATCGAGAAAGGCCTGCAGGCCGCCGGCCTGAACTACACCGGCAAGCAGGTCTACGCCGCGCCACGCCGCCTGGCCGTGCTGATTCGCCAACTCGACGTGCAGCAGCCGGACCGCAGCATCAACATCGACGGCCCGCCCCGCCAGGCAGCCTTCGACGCCGAAGGCAACCCGACCCAGGCCGCCCTGGGCTTCGCCAAGAAGTGCGGCGTCGAGCTGTCGGACATCGACCAGAGCGGCCCGAAGCTGCGCTTCTCCCAGCACATCCCTGGCAAGGCCACCAGCAGCCTGCTGCCGACCATCGTCGAGGACTCGCTCAACGACCTGCCGATCCCCAAGCGCATGCACTGGGGCGCCAGCCGTGAAGAGTTCGTGCGTCCGACCCAGTGGCTGGTGATGCTGCTCGGCGACCAGGTCGTCGACTGCACCATCCTCGCGCAGCAGGCCGGCCGTGAATCCCGCGGCCACCGTTTCCACCACCCGGAAAACGTGGTCATCACCACCCCGGCCAACTACGTCGAGGACCTGCGCAAGGCCTACGTGCTGGCCGATTTCGCCGAGCGTCGCGAGCTGATCGCCAAGCGCACCGCGGAGCTGGCCATGCAGCAGGAAGGCACGGCCATCGTGCCGCCGGCGCTGCTGGACGAAGTGACCGCGCTGGTCGAGTGGCCGGTACCGCTGGTGTGCTCGTTCGAGGAGCGTTTCCTCGAGGTGCCGCAGGAAGCCCTGATCACCACCATGCAGGACAACCAGAAGTACTTCTGCCTGCTGGACGGCGACGGCAAGCTGCTGCCGCGCTTCATCACCGTGGCCAACGTCGAGAGCCGCGATCCGAAGCAGATCGTGCAAGGTAACGAGAAAGTCGTGCGCCCACGCCTGACCGACGCCGAGTTCTTCTTCAAGCAGGACAAGAAGCAGCCGCTGGAAAGCTTCAACGAACGCCTGAAGAACGTGGTGTTCCAGGCTCAGCTGGGTACCGTGTTCGACAAGGCCGAGCGTGTCTCGAAGCTGGCCGCGTTCATCGCCCCGCACCTCGGTGGCAGCGCCGCCAACGCGGGTCGTGCCGGCCTGCTGTCCAAGTGCGACCTGGCCTCGGAGATGGTCGGCGAGTTCCCTGAGATGCAGGGCATTGCCGGCTACTACTACGCCCTCAACGATGGCGAGCCGGAAGACGTCGCCCTGGCGTTGAACGAACAGTACATGCCGCGTGGTGCTGGCGCCGAGCTGCCGCAGACCCTGACCGGGGCCGCCGTGGCCATCGCCGACAAGCTCGACACCCTGGTCGGCATCTTCGGCATCGGCATGCTGCCCACCGGCAGCAAGGACCCGTACGCCCTGCGTCGTGCCGCCCTGGGCGTGCTGCGCATCCTGATCGAGAAGCAGCTGGACCTGGACCTGACCGCGGCGGTCGAGTTCGCGGTCAAGCAGTTCGGCGCCAAGGTCAAGGCCGCAGGCCTGTCCGAGCAGGTGCTGGAGTTCATCTTCGACCGCCTGCGCGCACGCTACGAAGACGAAGGCATCGATGTCTCCACCTACCTGTCGGTGCGTGCCCTGAAGCCAGGCTCTGCCCTGGACTTCGACCAGCGCGTGCAGGCCGTGCAGGCGTTCCGCCAACTGCCGGAAGCCGGAGCCCTGGCCGCGGCGAACAAGCGCGTGTCGAACCTGCTGGGCAAGGCCGAAGGCGCCATCGCCGAGCAGGTCGAGCCGAAATACTTCGACAACGCCAACGAGTTCTCCCTGTACTCGGCCATCCAGCAGGCCGACCAGGCCGTGCAGCCGATGGCTGCCGCGCGCCAGTACAGCGAGGCGCTGGCCCGCCTGGCCGCCCTGCGTGACCCGGTCGACGCCTTCTTCGAGGCGGTGATGGTCAACGCCGAGGACGCCAAGGTACGCGCCAACCGTTATGCCCTGCTCAGCCGCCTGCGCGGTCTGTTCCTGGGCGTGGCCGATATCTCGCTGCTGGGGTAAATCGTTGAAACTGCTGATTCTTGATCGAGACGGAGTGATCAACCACGACTCCGACGCCTACATCAAGTCGCTGGAGGAGTGGATCCCCATTCCCGGCTCGATCGAGGCCATCGCGCAGTTGAGCAAGGCGGGCTGGACGGTGGCCGTGGCCACCAACCAGTCCGGCATTGCCCGCGGCTACTACTCGCTGGCAACCCTCGAGGCCATGCACGCGCGCCTGCGCGAGCTGGTGGCCGGGCAGGGCGGCGAGGTAGGGCTTATCGTGCATTGCCCGCACGGTCCGGACGAAGGTTGCGACTGT
Organism: Pantoea sp. Cy-639; assembly: GCF_011752525.1. GTDB lineage: Bacteria > Pseudomonadota > Gammaproteobacteria > Pseudomonadales > Pseudomonadaceae > Aquipseudomonas. The sequence continues at coordinate 100,441 of NZ_VWXI01000017.1, forward strand.
CGCAAGCCCAAGCCTGGCATGCTGCGAGCGATCGCCGAGCATTACCAGGTACCACTGGCCGGCGTATGGTTCGTCGGCGACAGCAAAGGTGACCTGGAGGCGGCCCTGGCCGTCGATGCACAACCCGTGCTGGTGAAAACCGGCAAGGGCGAACGGACCCTGGAAAAAGGCGTCCCGGAAACTACACTGATTTTCGACGATCTGGCAGCCATCGCCAGAGAACTTATTTAAATGAGTGCGCCCATCGTGGCGCACTTTTCCTTAGGCGGGCGCGTCCCGCAACGGTACATGCCACTATGTCGATCCTGCAGGCGATCAGAATCTTTCTTTTTTACCTGCTGTTGGGCACCAGTTCGCTGCTGTGGTGCTCGCTGAGCTTCTTCGTCGCGCCTTTCCTGCCGTTTCCCAAGCGCTACAAGTTCATCAACGTGTACTGGTGCCGCTGCGCGGTGTTCCTGACCCGCGCCATCCTCGGCATCGACTACAAGATCACCGGTGCCGAGAACGTGCCGAAGGTGCCCTGCGTGATCCTGTCGAACCACCAGAGCACCTGGGAGACGTTCTTCCTGTCGGCGTACTTCTCACCGCTGAGCCAGGTACTCAAGCGCGAGCTGCTGTACGTGCCGTTCTTCGGCTGGGCGATGGCGATGCTGCGACCGATCGCCATCGACCGCAAGAACCCCAAGGAAGCTCTGCGCCAGGTCGCCAGCCAGGGCGACGAGCTGCTCAAGCAGGGCACCTGGGTGCTGATCTTCCCTGAAGGCACCCGGGTGCCTCATGGCCAGATGGGCAAGTTCTCCCGCGGTGGCACCGCCCTGGCGGTGAACGCCGGCCTGCCGGTGCTGCCGATCGCTCACAATGCCGGCAAATTCTGGCCACGCGAGGGCTGGGGCAAACGACCGGGTACCATCGAGGTGGTGATCGGCGAGCCGATGTATCCACAAGGTTCCGGGCCACGGGCCATCGCCGAACTGAACGACCGCGCCCAGGCGTGGAACGAGGCGACCCAACGGGCCATGGGTTCGCTGCCGCCAGCGGCGGAAAAACCTGAGCAGCAGCCAGCCTGACGTTCTGTGGATAAGTTGTTAGCAATTTTTCGATAAAGCGTCAGGATAGATAGCTAAGTGATTGAATCTTCTATTTATTTCTATGTATGACGTTTTTTCGAAAATCGTGCATAAGTTTTTTTCAGCGATAAAAAACCGGCTTTTACGCCGGTTTTTTTATGGGCTGATGCTCAGACCTTGTCGATATCCACATCCTTGGTCTCTTTCAGGCAGAAGATCCCCACCACCAGGCTCACTCCGGTAATCAGTACCGGGTACCACAGCCCGTAGAAGATATCCCCGGTATACACCACCAGCGCGAACGACACCGTCGGCAGGAAACCACCGAACCAGCCATTGCCAATGTGGTAGGGCAGGGACATCGAGGTGTAGCGGATGCGTGTCGGGAACAGCTCGACCATCACCGCCGCCAGTGGCCCGTAAGTCATGGTGGCGATCAGGATCATGGCGACGATCAGCAGCACCACCATCACCTGGTTCACGTGGGCGGGATCGGCCTTGGCCGGATAGCCGGCGGCATCGATGGCGCTGCGCATGGCCGCCTCGTCGAAGCCGTTGATGGTGGTGCTGCCAACGCTGACGGTGACGCCGCTACCGCTGCTATCGACCGAGCTGTAAGGCAGGCCCTGCTTGACCAGGAAGGTCTTGACCTTGTCGCACGGACTGTCGAAGCGCGCCTTGCCCACCGGGTCGAACTGGAAGGTGCAGCCCTGTGGGTCGGCGCTCACCACGATCGGAGCCTGCTGGCTGGCAGCGTCGATCTGCGGATTGGCGTAGTGGCTCAGGGCCTTGAACAGCGGGAAGTACAACACTGTGGCCAGCAGCAGACCGAGCATCAGGATCGGCTTGCGCCCGACCCGATCCGACAACCAGCCGAAGAACACGAAGAACGGTGCACCGATCACCACGCTGATGATCAGCAGGGTGTTGGCCTGGGCCGGGTCCATCTTGAGCATCTGGGTCATGAAGAACAGCACGTAGAACTGAGCGGTGTAGAACGTAACCGCCTGCCCGGCGTTGATGCTGAACAGCGCGGTCAGCACCACCTTGAGGTTGGGCCAGGAAGTGAACGACTCACGGATCGGCGATTTGCTGACCTTGCCCTGGGCCTTCATTTTCACGAAGGCCGGCGACTCGTGCATGCTCATGCGAATCCAGGTGGAGATCGCCAGCAGGAAGATCGACAGCAGGAACGGCAGGCGCCAGCCCCAGGTCTCGAACTGGTCACCGCTGACGTAGCGGCTGGCCAGCACCACGATCAGCGACAGCAGCAGGCCGAGGGTGGCGGTGGACTGGATGAAACCGGTGTGGAAGCCGCGCTTGCCGGGCGGAGCATGCTCGGCCACATAGGTGGCGGCACCGCCGTATTCGCCGCCCAGGGCCAGGCCCTGGAGCATGCGCAGCACCACCAGGATGATCGGTGCGGCGATACCAATGCTGGCATAAGTGGGCAGCAAGCCGACCGCGAACGTCGACAGGCCCATCAGCACGATGGTCACCAGGAAGGTGTACTTGCGCCCGATCATGTCGCCCAGGCGACCGAACACCAGCGCACCGAACGGGCGCACCAGGAAGCCGGCGGCAAAGGCCATCAGGGCAAAGATGAAGGCGGTGGTGTCGTTGACGCCAGCGAAGAACTGCTTGCTGATGACTGCGGCCAGCGCGCCATAGAGAAAAAAGTCATACCACTCGAACACTGTCCCGAGGGATGACGCGAAAATGATCTTGCGCTCTTCGCGACGGCTGGAGCTGCTCGCTGCCGCCCCTTGCTCTTGAATGTAATCCGACATCGTTGCTGTCCTCGGCCCACAGGCCACAGTGATTATTCTTGTTGTTCCACTGTCGGCGGCTCTGACTGCTGGCCGCCGGTGTTGCACACACCCGGATCAGGGCGTCGGTATTGCGCTGGTGTCGCTGAGGTTGGTCTGGCGGTGAGCGCCCTTGAGGATCAATTGCGCCGCCTTCTCGGCGATCATCAACGTGGGTGAACAGGTATTGCCGGAGACGATCTGCGGCATGATCGAGGCGTCGGCCACGCGTAGCCCGGGAATGCCATGTACCCGCAACTGGCTGTCGACGACATCCAGCGGGCCATTGCCCATGCGGCAGGTGCCCACCGGATGGAAGATCGTGGTACCGATCTGGCCTGCCGCTTCATGCAGTGCCTGCTCGGATTGCAGGGCAGGGCCCGGCAGGTATTCACGCGGCGCGAAAGCTGCCAGGGCAGGGGCCTGGACAATGCGTCGGGTGAGGCGGATGGCATCGGCGGCGACACGCAGGTCTTCGGGGGCACTGAGGTAGTTGGGGTCGATCAAGGGCGCCACATTCATGTCCGCGCAGCGGATATCGATCCGGCCACGACTGGCCGGGCGCAGGTTGCACACCGAGGCGGTGAAGGCCGGAAACCGATGCAGTGGTTCACCAAAACGCTCAAGCGACAGAGGCTGCACGTGATATTGCAGGTTGGCGCTGGTCTGTTCCGGGCCTGAGCGCACGAACGCACCCAGCTGGCTCGGTGCCATGGCCAACGGACCGCTGCGGTCCACGGCGTAGCGCAGGCCCATGGCCAGTTTGCCCCACAGGCTGTTGGCCATCTGGTTGAGGGTGCGAGTGTTCTGGATCTGGTAGATCAGCCGCAGTTGCAGATGGTCCTGCAGGTTGCCGCCGACGCCAGGCATATCGTGACGCACGCTGATACCCAGGTCCTCGAGCAGCTTGCGCGGGCCGATGCCGGAGCGCTGCAGGATACCCGGCGATCCGACCGAACCTGCGCACAGGATGATTTCACGCCGGGCGCCGAACTCATGCCAATCACCCTGCCAGCGTGCTTTCACCGCACGGGCACGGGTATTGTTGAGCAACACCTGGTCAACCTGCACACCAGTCAGCACGGTCAGGTTCGGTCGCTTGAGGATGGGCTTGAGAAACGCCTTGGACGAATTCCAGCGCACGCCGCTGCGCTGGTTGACCTGGAAGTAGCCACAGCCGGCGTTGTCACCGGTATTGAAGTCGCCGACCTTGGCGATGCCGCTCTGTTCGGCGGCGTCGCGGAAGGCGTCGAGGATCGGCCAGCTGTAGCGCTGCTGCTCGACCCGCCATTCACCGTCGCCGCCATGGCTGTCGCTGGCGCCGGCGAAGTGGTTCTCACTGGCCTTGAACAGTGGCAGCACGTCCTTCCAGGCCCAGCCGTCGTTGCCTTGTTCGGCCCAGCGATCATAGTCGGCGGCCTGGCCACGCATGTAGATCATGCCGTTGATCGATGAGCAGCCACCCAGCACCTTGCCCCGTGGGTAACCCAGGGCGCGGCCGTTCAGGCCGGGTTGTGGCTCGGTCTTGAAACACCAGTCGGTACGTGGATTGCCAATGCAGTAGAGGTAACCGACGGGAATATGAATCCAGGGATAGTTGTCGCGACCACCGGCCTCGAGCAGCAGCACGCGGCAGGCAGGGTCGGCGGACAAGCGGTTGGCCAGCAGGCAACCGGCGGGACCGGCACCCACGACCACGTAGTCGTAGACAGAATCGGCTGATGGCATGTGCAACCTCGCGCCTGATTATTATTCTTGTCCCGATCCATCTTATTGATTAATTTCGCCGAGGAAACACGAGATTTCGCGCAGCCGTTGTGCGTTTTAGCACAGCGTTCCGACGCTCTCGCGGGGCAAGTCCGCGAGAGCGTCCTCAGCACGTACATCCAAGGACGCTCATGTTCGACTGGAACGATCTGCGGTTTTTCCTCGAGTTGCAGCGCAGTGGCCGGCTGTTGACCGCCGCCAAGCGCCTCAACACCACCCACAGCACCGTGGCCCGGCATATCGAGAGCATCGAGAAGCACCTGGGTACCGCGCTGTTCGTCCAGCATGCCCAGGGCTACGAACTCACCCCCTCCGGCCAGGCCCTGCTCAAGCATGCCGAAGCCATGGAAAACGTCGCCCTGCTGGCGCAGGAAGAAATCACCCAGGCGATCACCCCGTTGGGCAAAATCCGCCTGGGGGTCACCGAAGGCATCGGCATCATGTTCTTCACCCCGCGCATGAAGGCGCTGTTCCAGCGCTATCCAGGGCTGGAGGTGGAACTGGTGGCCGTGCCGCGCTTCGTCAGCATCCTCAACCGTGAAGCCGAGATCAGCATCCACCTGGAACGCCCCAGCGCCGACCTGCTGATCACCCGCAAACTCACCGACTACCGCCTGGCGCTGTACGCCAGCCACGACTACCTGGATCGCGCACCGCCGTTGCACAGCCGCGAGGACCTCGCCCGGCACAGCTGGATCGGCTATGTCGACGACCTGCTGTTCAGCCAGGAGCTGCTGTTTCTCAACAGTTTCTGCCGGGCGCCGAACGTGGTCTTTCGCAGTACCAGCGTGATTGCCCAGCAACATGCGGCGCAGGCCGGCCTGGGTATCGCCGTGCTGCCCAACTACATGGCCCGCCACGATCCGAAACTGGTGCGCGTGCTGCCCAGCGAGACCATCCAGCGCAGCTACTGGATCTGCACCCGCCGCGAACTGCACAAGTCGGTCCGCCTGCGAGTGCTGTGGGACTACCTGCTGGCGCTGTGCGCCGCCGAGCAGGATGAACTGCTAGCCGAGTAGCACCTTGCCGGCCAGCAACACTGCGGCGCTGATACCCGCGACCGCGAACAGCTGCTGCAGACGCGGGCCGGCCAGCCTGCTGGCCAGCGGTCTGGCCAGGAGCAGGCCGAGCACTGCGCCCAGCGCGAACGGCGCCCCCACGACCCAGTGCATGACGCCAGCCACGCTGGCGCTGACCACGCTGCCGGTAGACACCAGGGCGATTACCGCCAGCGAGGTCGCAACGATGCTTTTCATGTCCAGGTTGGTGTAGCGGTTGAGCGCTGGAATGATGACGAAGCCGCCGCCGACGCCGAGCAAACCGGACAGCAATCCCGAGAGCATCCCGGTGAATGCCAGCGCCCGGGCGCACGGCAACGTCCAGCGCAAGCGGCCCTGCAACGGATTGAGCACGCAGGGCATGATCTGCCGCTCGCCACAGGGCGACTCGCCGCGCAGTTCGCGCACCGCCTTGCGCCAGATACGCAGGCAGGCATACACCAGCACCCCGGCGAACACCAACGCCAACGGGGCGTTAGGCAAGCGGTGCGCCAGCATCAGGCCGAACGGCGCGCAAGCGACGCCGATCAGCGCGATGAACAGCGCCGCGCGGTAACGTACCAAGCCTTGGCGCAAGCCGAGCACTGCACCGACCGCCGCCGCCAGGCCTACGGCAAGCAAGCCGATCGGCGCGGCCTCGACCATGCTCAGGCCCAGGCCGAACACCAGCAGCGGCACCGCAAGGATGCCTCCGCCCGCGCCGGTCAGCGCCAGCACGGCACCGATGAGCGCGCCGAGCCCGGCGCCCAGCAACTGATGTTCGATCACCGCTGCGCCTCGGCCACCAACGGCTGTGGTCGCGCCAGCCACTCACGTCCCTTGAGCATCGCCTTCCAGTACAGCGGCGGCAGGATCTGCGCCTTGAGCAGCCAGGCCAATCGGGTCGGCTTGCGGCCGTCGAGCAACCAGCGCGGGAAGCTCGGCGCTACCTTGCCGCCATAAGTGAACTCAGCCAGGACGATCTTGCCGCGCTCCACGGTCAGCGGGCAGGAACCATAGCCGTCGTATTGCGCCAGCGTCGACAACCGACCGAGCGCCACCAGCACATTGTTGGCCACCACCGGCGCCTGCTTGCGTGCCGCTGCGGCAGTCTTCGCGTTGCTGGTGTTGGCCACGTCGCCCAGGGCATGGATATTGCCGAACTGGCGGTGGCGCAAGGTATGCGGATCGACATCCACCCAGCCGGCGGCATCGGCCAGCGGGCTCTGGCGGATGAAGTCCGGCGCCACCTGCGGGGGCACCACATGCAGCATGTCAAAGGCTTCGACACGTGTTTCGGTGCTGCCATCGGCCAGGGTGCGCACGAAGGTGGCACGCTTGTGCGGACCGTCCACTGCCGTCAGGCGGTGCTGATAGTTGAGGTCGACGCCGTACTTGTCGATGTAGCTCATCAACGCGGGTACATAGTCCGGCACGCCGAACAGGACTGCGCCGGCATTGAAGAAGCTGGCGCGAACATTACCGAGATGACCATGGCGCAACCAGTGGTCGCAGGACAGGTACAGGGCTTTTTGCGGTGCGCCGGCGCACTTGATCGGCATCGGTGGCTGGGTGAACAGGGCGCGGCCCGACTTGAGGCTCTGCACCAGTTGCCAGGTGTAGGGCGCCAGGTCATAGCGGTAGTTGGAAGTGACACCGTTGCGACCAAGGGTCTCGCTCAAGCCTTCGATGGCGTTCCAGTCGAGCTTGAGACCCGGGCAGACCACCAGCTGTTCATAGCTGACGGCGCAGCCATCCTCGAGGATGACCAGTTGCCCCTGGGGATCGAAACCTTCGACTCGCGCCTTTATCCAGCGCACGCCGCGGGGCAGGGTGGCAGCCATGGTATGGGCGGTGCTCGGTGCCTTGAACACCCCGGCACCGACCATGGTCCAGCCGGGCTGGTAGTAATGCACCTCGGCAGGATCGATCAGGGCGATGTCCAGCGACGGATCGCGGGCAATCAGACTGGAGGCAGTGGCGATACCGGCGGCACCGGCACCGACGATCACCACTTTATGGTGGTCGGCACGGGATGAATTGGCAGGGGACAGCAGGGCAGGCATGGCGATGTTCCTTTGAATCTTCGTTATGTGTACGGCGTGTCTTACAGCTTGTTCAGCGGGATCTTGAGGTAACTCACGCCGTTTTCTTCAGGTTCCGGGAATTGCCCGCTACGCATGTTGATCTGCACCGAGGGCAGGATCAGCACAGGCATGTCGAGGGTCGCGTCACGAGCCTCGCGCATACGGACGAAGTCATCCTCACTGACGCCTTCGCGAATATGGATGTTCTCGGCACGTTGCTCGGCCACGGTGGTGACATGGCGCAGCTCACGCCCCCCGGGCAGGTAGTCGTGGCACATGAACAGCCGGGTCTGGTCAGGGAAGGCCAGCAGGCGCCGGATCGAGTGGTACAGGGTACGAGCGCTGGCGCCGGGGAAGTCGCAACGGGCGGTGCCGTAGTCAGGGGTGAACAATGTGTCGCCAACGAATACCGCGATCTCGCCGGTGTCCTCGACCATGTAGCTCATGCAGGCAGGGGTATGCCCTGGGGTATGCAGCGCTCGGGCATGGAGGTTGCCAATGCGGAAGCCTTCTTCATCCACGAGCAGCACATCGAACTGGCTGCCGTCACGCGCGAAACCAGGCTCGGCATTGAACAAGGTGCCAAAGACTTTCTGCACTTGAGTGATCTGCGCGCCAATAGCGATGCTGCCGCCCAGCTTTTCCTTGAGGTAAGCCGCTGCAGACAGATGGTCGGCATGCACATGGGTATCCAGGATCCACTGCACCTTGGCGCCCAATGCCTCGACCCGGGCAATCAGCTTGTCCGCCGAAGCTGTGCAGGTTCGGCCGGATTTGGGGTCGTAATCCAGCACGCTATCGATCAGCGCGCACTGGCGTGTCTCGCCATCCATGACCAGGTAGCTGATGGTCCAGGTCGCTTTGTCGAAGAACTCTTCAACGTGAAGGTTGTTGCCAATGATCATTGCACTCTCCAGTTATCCACCGGGCCTCCTTGAAGGCTTAGGCAGTGGAAGGGGCTTTATCAAGATACATGCCAGCCTTTCGGACCAGCCGCTTTCCCCTGTAGGCACGGCCTTGTAGCGCGGTGGGCTGCGCAGCAGCCCCATGTCAGCCAGGCAAAAGTGACAGTCCGCGTGGCAGTCGACTGTCAGCCAATGGCAGTGTTTGGCAGTCCTTGCTACGCTCGCCAGGTCTTTCACCTGGTGCTGTCATGCTTACCGCTACTCATCCCGCGATCCTCGCGCTGGTGTCCTACCTCGAACACGATGTGCTGCCGAGTATCATCCTGGACACTGACTACAACATCCTCGCCGCCAATGCGGCCTATCGTCGTCAGTTCGGCAGCGCTGACCAGGCACCAGTGGGCGAGAAATGCCACCGGGTGTCCCATCACTACGCAGTGCCTTGTGACCAGGCCGGAGAACATTGCCCGCTGCGCAAGTCGCTGGACAGCAAGGTGCCGGAACGTGTGCTGCATATCCATCACACCCCTCGCGGCCCCGAACATGTGGATGTGGAACTGCGACCAATCCTCGACGAACAGGGCAGGGTGGTTGCCTTTGTCGAGCGCCTGGCCAGCGTGACCCTGGCGTCGGCGCAACCCCAGCAGCAAGGTCTGGTTGGCCGGGCCCCCGCATTCAAGAGCGCTGTCGCCAGCCTGCAGCGCGCAGCCCCGGCGCAGATCCCGGTCCTGCTGCAAGGTGAGTCCGGTACCGGAAAGGAGCTGTTCGCCCGCGCCTTGCACCTGGGCAGCCCACGCGCCAATGGCCCACTGGTGGTGGTGGATTGCACCGGGCTGACCGAGTCGCTGTTCGAGAGTGAGTTGTTCGGCTACGAGAAGGGCGCTTTCACCGGTGCGACACAGCGCAAGATCGGCCTGGCTGAAGCCGCCCATGGCGGCACCCTGTTCCTCGATGAAATTGGCGAAGTTCCGCTGGCGATGCAGGTCAAGCTACTGCGCTTGATCGAGTCGGGCAGCTTCCGCCCAGTGGGAAGCACGCGCACGGTTCACTCCGACTTCCGACTGGTCTCGGCGACCCACAAGCCACTGAAAGAGATGGCCGCTGCCGGCACGTTCCGCGAAGACCTGTACTACCGCATCAGCGGCTTCCCCATCCGCCTGCCAGCACTGCGCGAGCGGGTAGAGGATCTTTCGTTGTTATGCGAAAGCCTGTTGCAGCGAATGGCCGGCAAGCAATCACCGACCATGACTACCGAAGCGCTCGAGCATCTGCGCCGGCACTCATTCCCAGGCAACATCCGCGAACTGCGCAACATCCTCGAGCGCGCCCGGCTATTTGCCGATGATGGGCAGATACGCCCAGAACATCTGCCGGAAGATATCCGCCCCATGACCCAGTCATCAGCACTACGTCCTCGTGGTCGCAACGAAATGGCCGACCTGGCGCTGGCGCTGGAAACTTTCCGTGGCTCGCGCAGTGAACTGGCCGAACACCTGGGGCTGAGTGAGCGCACCTTGTATCGGCGGTTGAAAGCGCTGGGGCTTTAGTTCCACGTGGAACACTCACGGTACTTTCCGATGGGCAAAAAAAAGCCAGTACCTGAGTACTGGCTTTTTTGCTTCGGCTGATCAGAAGTCCAGGTTGGCGACCGACAGCGCGTTGCTTTCGATGAAGTCACGACGTGGTTCCACGGCGTCACCCATCAGGGTGTTGAACAGCTGGTCGGCGGCAATCGCGTCTTCGATGGTGACCTTGAGCATGCGGCGCACAGTCGGGTCCATGGTGGTTTCCCACAGCTGATCCGGATTCATCTCACCCAGCCCTTTGTATCGCTGGATGGTGTGGCGCTTGGTGCTCTCGTTCATCAGCCAGTCGAGGCCTTCCTTGAACTCGGTAACCGCCTTGCGACGTTCGCCACGCTGCACGTAGGCACCCTCACCCAGCAAGGTACCGAGCTTGGCACCCAGGGTGACGACAGAGCGATAGTCGTTGCTGCCGAAGAACTCGCGGTTGAAGGTGACGTAGCTGGCCAGGCCGTGGGAGGTGATTTCCACTTCCGGCAACCAGACATTGCGTTCCTTGTCTTCGCGCAGGCTGGCGGCATAGGTCAGGCCCGACTTCTGGCTGTTGTTCAAGCGCTCCTGGAACTTGGCCAGCCAGGCTTGCATTGCACCGTGATCGGCCAACTGCTCCTGGGTGACTTCCGGCAGGTAGATGAAGTGCTCGGTCAGCTCTTCCGGGTACAGGCGCGACAGACGCTTGAGCGTCTTCATCACGCCGCGGAACTCGTTGACCAACGCTTCGAGCTGAACGCCGGAAACCGCAGGTGCCGACTCGTCCAGGTGCAGGCTGGCGTCTTCCAGGGCCGACTGGGTCATGTACTCTTCCATGGCCTCGTCGTCCTTGATGTACTGCTCTTGCTTGCCTTTCTTCACCTTGTACAGCGGTGGCTGGGCGATATAGATGTAGCCACGCTCGACCAGCTCCGGCAACTGACGGAAGAAGAAGGTCAGCAGCAGGGTACGGATGTGCGAACCGTCAACGTCAGCATCGGTCATGATGATGATGTTGTGATAACGCAGCTTGTCGATGTTGTACTCTTCGCGACCGATACCACAGCCCAGGGCAGTGATCAGCGTGCCGACCTCCTGGGAAGAGATCATCTTGTCGAAACGTGCCTTCTCGACGTTGAGGATCTTACCCTTGAGCGGCAGGATCGCCTGGGTGCGACGGTTACGGCCTTGCTTGGCCGAACCACCTGCGGAGTCACCCTCCACCAGGTACAGTTCGGACAGGGCAGGGTCCTTCTCCTGGCAGTCCGCCAGCTTGCCCGGCAGACCGGCAATGTCCAGCGCGCCTTTGCGACGGGTCATCTCGCGAGCCTTGCGCGCCGCTTCACGGGCACGGGCTGCATCGATCATCTTGCCGACCACAGCCTTGGCTTCGTTGGGGTTCTCCAACAGGAAGTCGGCGAAGTACTTGTTCATTTCCTGTTCCACGGCGGTCTTCACCTCCGAGGAAACCAGCTTGTCCTTGGTCTGCGAGCTGAACTTCGGATCAGGCACCTTGACCGAAATGATCGCGGTCAAACCTTCACGGGCATCGTCACCGGTGGTGGCGACCTTGTTCTTCTTGGCCAGACCTTCCTGCTCGATGTAGCTGTTCAAGCTACGGGTCAGCGAGGAACGGAAGCCAACCAGGTGGGTACCACCATCGCGCTGCGGAATGTTGTTGGTGAAGCACAGCAGGTTTTCGTTGAAGCTGTCGTTCCACTGCAGGGCGACTTCGACACCCACGCCATCGTCGCGCTGGACGTTGAAGTGGAAGACCTGGGAGTTGACCGGGGTCTTGTTGGTGTTCAGGTATTCAACGAACGCGCGCAGGCCGCCTTCGTAGCGGAAGAACTCTTCCTTGCCAGTGCGCTCGTCCTTCAGCAGGATGCCGACGCCGGAGTTCAGGAACGACAGTTCGCGAATACGCTTGGCGAGAATGTCCCAGCTGAAGTGGATGTTCTTGAAGGTTTCGGCCGATGGCTTGAAATGGATATGGGTACCGGTGGTTTCACTGTCACCGACCACAGCCATGGGCGCTTGTGGAACACCGTGCACATAGGTCTGTTCCCAGATCTTGCCGCTACGGCGTACGGTGAGCACCAGCTTCTCGGACAGGGCGTTCACCACCGACACACCCACGCCGTGCAGGCCGCCAGAGACCTTGTAGGAGTTGTCGTCGAACTTACCGCCAGCGTGCAGCACGGTCATGATGACCTCGGCTGCCGATACGCCTTCTTCCTTGTGTACGTCGACCGGAATACCGCGGCCGTTGTCACGGACGCTGATGGACTCGTCAGGGTGAATGATGACGGTGATGTCATCGCAGTGCCCGGCCAGGGCTTCGTCGATCGAGTTGTCGACCACCTCGAACACCATGTGGTGCAGGCCGCTGCCGTCATCGGTGTCGCCAATGTACATGCCGGGACGTTTGCGTACGGCATCCAGCCCTTTCAGCACTTTGATGCTGGAGGAGTCGTACGTTTGATTTTCGCTCATGCCTTCACTCCCGATGGTCGTGGGTCTGGGTGATACGGCCCTGTTCCACGTGGAACAAAGCGACTGGCGTTTCCGTCTGCCAGCCTTCCCTCAGAAATTCGTGGTCTACACAGGTGATGAACACCTGGCAGTTCAATTCTTCAAGCAAGCGGCACAGGGCTCGGCGGTGCTGATCATCCAGTTCGGAGGGCAGGTCATCCACCAGATAAATACACTGGCCGCGGCGCACCTGGCTGACCAGATGCCCCTGGGCGATACGCAGGGCACACACCACCAGCTTTTGCTGGCCCCGTGAGAGGATGTCAGCGGCGTTGTTGGCACCCAGACGTAGGCGCAGATCAGCCCGCTGTGGTCCGGCCTGGGTATGGCCCATCTGCTGATCGCGAAGGAGAGAGGTCGCGAGGACTTCGTTGAGTTCCCGGTCCTTGTCCCAGCCTCGGTAGTAGCTCAGGGTCAACCCGTCCAGCTCGACCAGTTCGCTCAGGGTTCGCTCGAAGACGGGCTTCAAGGCCTTGATGTAGTTGCGACGGTATTCATCTATTTCCGCACTGGCGAGGCAAAGCTCCCGGTCCCAGGCGGCTTGCGAAACGGCGTCCAGTGTACCATGCCGCAGCCATGAGTTCCGCTGCCGCAGGGCCTTCTGCAGGCGTTGCCAAGTGGCCATGAAGCGCGGTTCCACGTGGAACACACCCCAGTCCAGAAACTGTCGGCGGACTTTCGGCGCACCTTCGAGCAGCCTGAAGCTGTCCGGGTTGATCAGTTGCAACGGCAGCATCTCGGCCAACTGAGCCGCGCTGCGAGCATTCTGCCCATCGATGCGAATGGTAAATTCACCCTGGCGCTCCCGAGAAACACCGAGGTTGCTGGTGCCGCCTTCAGCCAACTCGACCTGGCCGAAGACCGTGCAGGTTGCCTGTTCGTACTGGATCACCGGGTTCAACCGGGTACTGCGGAACGAACGCGCCAACCCAAGCAGGTGCACGGCTTCCAGCACGCTGGTCTTGCCGCTGCCATTGGCGCCGTAAAGGATGTTGATGCGGGGGGAGGGAGAGAGGGTCACCGGGTGCAGATTGCGCACCGCGGTGACCGAAAGACGTCGAAGGGACATGTCGCCTGCTACAGGTTACAGACGCATCGGCATGACAACGTAGGACGAGTCGTCATTGCCTGCTTCCTGCAGCAAGGCGCTGCTGTTGGAGTCCGACAGAATCAGGCGAACCTGTTCGGTAGTCATGACCCCCAGCACGTCCAGCAGGTAGCTGACGTTGAAGCCAATCTCCAGCGAGCTGCCATCGTAGTCGACACTGATCTCTTCTTCCGCCTCTTCCTGCTCCGGGTTGTTGGCCTGGATTTTCAGTTGGCCGGCGGCCAGTTGCAGACGGATGCCGCGGTATTTCTCGTTGGACAGGATCGCGGTACGGCTGAACGCTTCGCGCAGGGCCTGGCGATCGCCAAGCACCAGCTTGTCGCCACCCTTTGGCAGCACGCGCTCGTAGTCCGGGAACTTGCCGTCGACCAGCTTGGAGGTGAAGGTGAACTCACCGGTGGTGGCGCGAATATGGTGCTGACCCAGGACGATGCTGACCATACCTTCCGGCTCGGTCAGCAGGCGCGCCAGCTCGAGGATACCCTTGCGCGGCACGATCACCTGGTGACGCTCGGCCTGGCCGATCGGGGCCTGCATGGCGCACAGGGCCAGGCGATGGCCATCGGTGGCGACGGCGCGCAGGGTGTCGGTGGAGACTTCCAGCAGCATGCCGTTGAGGTAATAGCGCACGTCCTGCTGGGCCATGGCGAAGCTGGTGCGCTCGATCAGACGGCGCAACTTGCTCTGTTCCAGGTTGCAGGTCAGCGAGCCTGGGCCTTCTTCCACGGTCGGGAAATCGTTGGCCGGCAGGGTCGACAGGGTGAAGCGGCTACGGCCGGCCTTGACCAGCAGCTTCTGCTCGTCGACCTTGATGTCGATCAGCACGTCGCTGGGCAGGCTCTTGCAGATGTCCATCAGCTTGCGCGCGGGTACGGTGATCTCGCCCGACTCGGCCGGCTCATCAAGTTGTACACGGCCAACCAGCTCGACTTCCAGGTCGGTGCCGGTCAACGACAGTTGCTGGCCTTGCACGACCAGCAGCACGTTCGACAGGACCGGCAAGGTCTGGCGGCGCTCGACGACGCCTGCGACCAGTTGCAGGGGTTTCAACAGGGCTTCGCGTTGAATGGTGAAATGCATGGTCTAGTCCCTTGCCTTCAATTAGCTGCGCAGACGGCCATCAGGTCGTCAGCGTGCGCAGCAGGTTCTTGTAGTCCTCGCGGATGTCCGCGTCGGATTCCTTCAATTCGTTGATCTTGCGGCAGGCGTGCAGCACGGTGGTATGGTCGCGGCCGCCGAACATGTCGCCGATCTCCGGCAGACTGTGGTTGGTCAGCTCTTTCGACAATGCCATGGCCACCTGGCGCGGGCGCGCGACAGAGCGCGAACGGCGCTTGGACAACAGATCGGCGATCTTGATCTTGTAGTACTCGGCCACGGTGCGCTGGATGTTATCCACACTCACCAGTTTGTCCTGCAGCGCCAACAAGTCTTTCAGCGATTCGCGAATCAATTCGATGGTGATGTCACGGCCCATGAAGTGCGAGTGAGCGATCACCCGCTTCAGGGCGCCTTCGAGCTCACGCACATTGGAGCGGATACGCTGGGCGATGAAGAACGCTGCATCATGTGGCAGCTCGACCTTGGCCTGGTCGGCCTTCTTCATCAGGATCGCGACCCGGGTTTCCAGCTCCGGTGGCTCGACAGCCACGGTCAGGCCCCAGCCGAAGCGCGACTTCAGGCGCTCTTCCAGGCCTTCGATTTCCTTCGGATAGCGGTCACTGGTGAGGATCACCTGCTGACCGCCCTCGAGCAGGGCATTGAAGGTGTGGAAAAACTCTTCCTGGGAACGCTCCTTGCGGGCGAAGAACTGGATGTCGTCGATCAGCAACGCGTCGACCGAACGATAGAAGCGCTTGAACTCGTTGATCGCGTTCAACTGCAAGGCCTTGACCATGTCGGCGACGAAACGCTCCGAATGCAGGTAGACCACCTTCGCGTTCGGGTTCTTCTTGAGCAGGTGGTTACCCACAGCATGCATCAAGTGCGTCTTACCCAGGCCCACGCCGCCATAAAGGAAGAGAGGGTTGTAGCCATGCTTGGGATTGTCTGCGACTTGCCAGGCCGCCGCGCGGGCCAGCTGGTTCGACTTGCCTTCGACGAAGGTTTCGAAGGTGAAGGTGCGGTTCAGGTAGCTGGTGTGCTTGAGCGCGCCTTCGACCTGCACCGTGCGTGCTTCGGTGCGACCACTGACGGCAGGGGCCGCCGGTGTTTCGCCCATGCTGTCGAAACTGTCGCGTGAGGCGGCTTCTTCAATCTCGCCCTGCACCGGCTCGGCCACGGGTTCTCCCACCGGCACGCTGACAACAGGCGCGATCGGCTGCTGGGGCTGCGTCTGTTGTGCCAACGTCGCAGCCACTGCGGCACTGACTGGTGCGTTGGGAGCGGCACGCGGCGCGGAGCTGCGACGGCTGCCTATTAATAGAGAGAGCGCGGGGGGGAGGCCATTGCCGTTCTCACCCAGCAGTTCGAGCAGGCGACCCAAGTACTTTTCATTGACCCAATCGAGGACGAAGCGGTTAGGCGCATAGACGCGCAACTCGTCGCCTTCGGCTTCGACCTGTAGCGGACGGATCCAGGTGTTGAATTGCTGGGCAGGCAGTTCATCGCGCAGAAGCTCCACGCACTGCTGCCAAAGTTCCACTGACACGGATATCCCCTGAGTTGAAAGCCGGATGAGGCAAAAACAAACCGCCATTGTACCGGGCGGGCGAGCAGTTATCCACACGTGGAGGTACTAGAGGACGAGGCATACACGCCAAAAAACGACGTAAACAGCATCAATGTATGTGAATAAGCCCTGTGGATAAACGCCATTGAGGGCTATGCACAACCCTGGGCTCAGCTCTGTGGATAAATCAGCTGTGGATAAGGTGCCATTCTCTACACAGCTTTTGCGCATGTCCCACACAGAGAGAACACCTGTTACCGACAAGGTTTCGAATCTCTGTACATGGCGCAGATCAAGGCCTAAAGGCAGTTATCCACAGAAGGTTATCCACTTAAGCTTTATAAGTTCTTCAGAAAAGCTTTTTATATGCCTCTTTCTTTTTTCATGTTGATGTCTCTCTGTCTGGTCCATCAAGCAAAACCTGGCAACAGATCGATCCTGACCTTCCATAAGGAAAGGCTGGTTGGAAATTGACCTATTGGCTTGCTTTCTCTAGAATCGCCGATCTCTTAAAAAGGGGGCCATTCCGGCCCGTTGTCGACAAACCCAGGTAACACGCCATGAAACGTACTTTCCAACCAAGCACCATCAAGCGCGCACGCACCCACGGTTTCCGTGCCCGTATGGCCACCAAGAACGGCCGCGCTGTTCTGTCGCGTCGTCGTGCCAAAGGCCGTAAGCGTCTGGCAATTTGATTTTTCGGCACAGGTGGTGAGTCAGGACTTCAGTCGGGAAAAGCGACTGCTTACACCCCGACACTTCAAAGCGGTCTTCGACTCCCCAACCGGCAAGGTTCCAGGGAAAAACCTGCTTATCCTTGCCCGCGAGAATGGCCTCGATCATCCGCGCCTCGGCCTGGTGATCGGCAAGAAGAGCGTCAAGCTCGCCGTTCAGCGCAATCGCCTGAAACGCCTGATGCGCGATTCGTTTCGCCTGAACCAGCAGCTGTTGGCTGGTCTGGACATCGTGATCGTCGCGCGCAAGGGGTTGGGCGAAGTAGAAAACCCAGAATTGCACCAACACTTTGGCAAGCTCTGGAAGCGACTGGTCCGCAGTCGGCCCTCTCCAGCGGTCAATGCCGATCCCGCAGGGGTAGACAGTCACGATGCGTAAACTGGCACTCGTTCCGATCCAGTTCTACCGTTACGCCATCAGTCCACTGATGGCCAGTCACTGTCGTTTCTATCCCAGCTGTTCCTGTTACGCGTATGAAGCCATCGAAACCCATGGCCTCTTGCGTGGTGGGTGGCTGGCCGTTCGTCGCCTGGGGCGTTGTCATCCGTGGAACGACGGCGGTTTCGACCCCGTTCCACCAGCTCCTTCCTCCCGAACTTCTTCGATAGCCGAGTAATCATGGATATTAAACGCACGATCCTGATCGTCGCCCTGGCAATCGTGTCCTACGTCATGGTCCTCAAGTGGAACCAGGACTACGGCCAGGCTGCCCTGCCGACTCAGAATACTGCTGCCAGCCACGCTGCCCCGGCCCTGCCGGATACCGTGCCGGCCGGCAATTCCGGCGCCAGCGCCGATGTGCCGAGCGCCAATGCCGAATCCAGCCCTGCGGAACTTGCACCGGTCGCGGTCAGCAAGGACCTGATCCGGATCAAGACCGATGTCCTGGACCTGGCTATCGACCCAGTCGGTGGTGACATCGTCCAGCTGACCCTGCCCAAGTACCCACGTCGCCAGGACCATCCGGACATTCCGTTCCAGTTGTTCGACAACGGTGGCGAGCGTGTCTACCTGGCACAAAGCGGCCTGACCGGAGCCAACGGCCCGGACGCCCGCGCCACCGGTCGCCCGCTGTATGCCGCCGAACAGAAGAGCTTCCAACTGGCCGATGGCCAGGACCAGATGGTCGTCGACCTGAAGTTCAGTGAACACGGCGTCAACTACATCAAGCGCTTCAGCTTCAAGCGCGGTGAGTACGACCTGACGGTCAGCTACCTGATCGACAACCAGAGCGACCAGGCCTGGACTGGCAACATGTTTGCCCAGCTCAAGCGTGACGCCAGCTCTGACCCGTCGTCGAGCACCGCTACCGGCACCGCTACCTACCTGGGTGCCGCCCTGTGGACAGCTTCCGAGCCGTACAAGAAAGTGTCGATGAAAGACATCGACAAGGGCAGCCTGAAGGAAAACGTCACCGGTGGTTGGGTCGCCTGGCTGCAGCACTACTTCGTGACCGCATGGATCCCGAGCAAGTCGGACAACAACGCCGTCCAGACTCGCAAGGACAGCCAGGGCAACTACATCATCGGCTACACCGGCCCGGCCCTGAACGTGCCTGCCGGTGGCAAGGTCGAGACCAGCGCCATGCTGTACGCCGGTCCGAAGATCCAGTCCAAGCTCAAGGAGCTGTCCCCTGGCCTGGAACTGACCGTCGACTACGGCTTCCTGTGGTTCATCGCCCAGCCGATCTTCTGGCTGCTGCAACATATCCACAGCCTGCTGGGCAACTGGGGCTGGTCGATCATCGTCCTGACCATGCTCATCAAGGGCCTGTTCTTCCCGTTGTCGGCCGCCAGCTATCGTTCGATGGCGCGCATGCGTGCCGTGGCGCCGAAGCTCGCTGCGCTGAAGGAACGCTTCGGTGACGATCGCCAGAAGATGTCCCAGGCGATGATGGAGCTGTACAAGAAAGAGAAGATCAATCCACTGGGCGGCTGCCTGCCGATCCTGGTGCAGATGCCGGTCTTCCTGTCGCTGTACTGGGTACTGCTGGAAAGCGTCGAGATGCGCCAGGCACCATGGATGCTGTGGATCACCGACCTGTCGATCAAGGATCCGTTCTTCATCCTGCCGATCATCATGGGTGCCACCATGTTCATCCAGCAGCGCCTGAACCCGACTCCGCCGGATCCGATGCAGGCGAAGGTCATGAAAATGATGCCGATCATCTTCACCTTCTTCTTCCTGTGGTTCCCGGCTGGTCTGGTGCTGTACTGGGTTGTGAACAACTGCCTGTCGATCGCACAGCAGTGGTACATCACCCGCAGCATCGAGGCAGCGACCAAGAAAGCTGCCGCTTGACGGGCAACCTGGTTTGCCTGTGAATAAAAACGCCCCCTAGTGGGGCGTTTTTGCTATCTGTCGATTTCGTTGTAGAGGCTTTCGAGCATGAACACTGTGCGTGAAACCATAGCCGCCATCGCCACCGCCCAGGGCCGCGGCGGCGTCGGTATCGTCAGGCTGTCCGGGCCGTTGGCCAGCCAGGCCGGCCTGGCCATCACCGGCCGTAGCCTGACCCCGCGCCACGCCCATTACGGCCCGTTCCGCGACGCCGATGGGCTGGTCCTGGACGAAGGCATCGCCTTGTTCTTCCCTGGACCGAATTCGTTCACCGGCGAAGATGTGCTCGAACTGCAGGGCCACGGTGGACCGGTGGTGATGGACATGCTCCTGCAACGTTGTCTGCAGCTGGGTTGCCGCCTGGCGCGTCCGGGTGAGTTCAGCGAGCGGGCGTTCCTCAACGACAAGCTCGACCTGGCCCAGGCCGAGGCTATCGCCGACCTGATCGAGGCCAGCTCGGCCCAGGCGGCACGCAATGCCTTGCGTTCGCTGCAAGGGGCGTTCTCCAAGCGCGTCCACGGCCTTACCGAGGCGCTGATCGCACTGCGTATCTACGTCGAAGCGGCCATCGACTTCCCCGAGGAGGAAATCGACTTCCTCGCCGATGGCCATGTGCTGAGGATGCTTGACGATGTGCGCACCGAGTTGGCTAGCGTACAGCGTGAGGCTGGGCAGGGGGCCTTGCTGCGTGACGGCATGACCGTGGTTATTGCTGGGCGCCCGAACGCAGGCAAGTCCAGCCTGCTCAACCAGCTGGCCGGGCGCGAGGCAGCTATCGTCACCGATATCGCCGGCACGACCCGGGACATCCTGCGCGAACATATCCACATCGATGGCATGCCTTTGCACGTGGTCGACACTGCCGGCCTGCGCGATACCGATGATCATGTGGAAAAAATTGGCGTCGAACGCGCCCTCAAGGCCATCAGCGAAGCGGATCGTGTCCTGCTGGTGGTGGACTCGACGGCACCCGAGGCCAGCGATCCGTTCGCATTGTGGCCGGAGTTCCTCGATCAGCGTCCCGATCCTGCCAAGGTCACGCTCATTCGCAACAAGGCGGATCTCAGCGGTGAGCAGGTTGGCCTGGAACAAAGCGATGACGGTCATGTGACCATCACTCTCAGCGCGCGTGACAGCGACACGGGCCTCGACCTGCTGCGTGACCACCTGAAGGCATGCATGGGTTATGAACAGACGGCAGAGAGCAGCTTCAGTGCTCGTCGCCGGCATCTGGAGGCCCTGCACCAGGCCAGTACACACCTGGAACATGGACATGCCCAGCTGACGCTGGCCGGTGCGGGTGAATTGCTGGCCGAAGATCTGCGTCAGGCCCAACAGGCGCTGGGGGAAATCACCGGGGCATTCAGTTCCGATGACCTGCTCGGGCGCATTTTCTCGAGTTTCTGCATCGGAAAATAGTCCACAGGCTGGGATTCCAGGGCCGCTCCTATCCAGGAGCGGCTTTTTTTTGCCTGCGATTCAAGTGCGTGAGGCTGACATGGCCCAGAAAACGGCAAAGCCAATGCCATTCATCGCGTTGAGGAGGAAAGCGATTTCATCAACAGGTGCGCTGTCGTGCATCTAAGCTCTGTGGAAAACTCACCTTCAGCTCCGTTGATAACACGGCTTTTTTTCTGAGGACAAACCGGCCTGTGGGTAACAAGCGTTTTCATCCACAGCTTACACGCGGTTATCCATACCCCTCAGGCCCCTCCAGACACAGGGTTATGAAATCCTGTAGGCATTGCCAACATTGGGCTGT
Organism: Pantoea sp. Cy-639; assembly: GCF_011752525.1. Taxonomy (GTDB): domain Bacteria; phylum Pseudomonadota; class Gammaproteobacteria; order Pseudomonadales; family Pseudomonadaceae; genus Aquipseudomonas. The sequence continues at coordinate 121,816 of NZ_VWXI01000017.1, forward strand.
ATGCACTTATCCACATGTGGATAGGCGCCTAAGAATAAACATAAAAACAAAGCTTTTATAAATTTTTCCTCTTTGTTTACTTCTGTCTGCCACTCATCCACAGACTGATCAAATTTTGCTCAGACGGTTTCTTTGAAGGGGAGGAAGTCCCTATACTTGTCCGCTTACCTTCTCTATTCGCAAAAACAGGCACGAGGTGCGTGGTGGATTTCCCTTCCCGTTTTGAAGTGATCGTCATCGGCGGCGGCCATGCCGGTACCGAGGCTGCGCTTGCGTCTGCACGCATGGGGGTGAAAACCCTGCTGCTGACCCATAACGTGGAAACCCTCGGTCACATGAGTTGCAACCCGGCCATCGGTGGCATCGGCAAGAGCCACCTGGTCAAGGAAATCGATGCGCTCGGCGGCGCCATGGCGCTGGCCACCGACAAGAGCGGCATCCAGTTCCGCATCCTGAACAACCGCAAGGGCCCGGCCGTACGCGCCACCCGTGCGCAGGCCGACCGCGCTATCTACAAGGCGGTGGTGCGCGAGATCCTGGAAAATCAGCCGAACCTGTGGATATTCCAGCAGTCCTGCGACGACCTGATCGTCGAGCAGGACCAGGTCAAGGGTGTGGTCACCCAGATGGGCCTGCGGTTCTTCGCCGACTCCGTGGTCCTGACCAGCGGCACCTTCCTCGGTGGACTTATCCACATCGGTCTGCAGAACTATTCCGGCGGCCGCGCCGGCGACCCTCCCGCCAACGCCCTGGCCAACCGCATGCGTGAGTTGCCGCTGCGCGTCGGTCGCCTGAAGACCGGTACCCCGCCGCGTATCGATGGCCGCTCGGTGGACTTCTCGGTGATGACCGAGCAGCCCGGCGACACGCCGATCCCGGTGATGTCGTTCATGGGCAATGCCGAGATGCACCCGCGACAGGTCAGTTGCTGGATTACCCACACCAATGCCCGTACCCACGAGATCATCGCCTCGAACCTCGACCGTTCGCCGATGTACTCCGGGGTGATCGAAGGCATCGGCCCACGCTACTGCCCGTCGATCGAAGACAAGATCCATCGTTTCGCCGACAAGGAAAGCCACCAGGTGTTCATCGAGCCGGAAGGCCTGACCACCCACGAGCTTTATCCCAACGGCATCTCGACCTCGCTGCCGTTCGACGTGCAGTTGGAGATCGTCCGCTCGATCCGAGGCATGGAGAACGCGCACATCGTTCGGCCGGGCTATGCCATCGAGTACGACTACTTCGACCCGCGAGACCTCAAGTACAGCCTCGAGACCAAGGTCATCGGTGGCCTGTTCTTCGCCGGACAGATCAACGGCACCACCGGCTACGAAGAGGCCGGCGCCCAGGGCCTGCTGGCCGGGACCAATGCCGCGCTGCGCGCCCAGGGCCGCGAAAGCTGGTGCCCGCGCCGTGACGAGGCGTACATCGGAGTGCTGGTCGACGACCTGATCACCCTCGGTACCCAGGAGCCGTACCGCATGTTCACCTCGCGTGCCGAATACCGGCTGATCCTGCGCGAGGACAACGCCGACCTGCGTCTGACCGAGAAAGGCCGCGAACTGGGCCTGATCGACGACCAGCGCTGGGCGGCGTTCTGCGCCAAGCGCGAAGGCATCGAGCGCGAGGAACAGCGCCTGAAGAGCACCTGGGTACGCCCGGGTACGCCGCAAGGCCAGGCCATTGTGGATAAGTTCGGCACGCCGCTGGCCCATGAGTACAGCCTGCTCAACCTGCTCGCTCGCCCGGAAGTCGACTACGCTGGGCTGATCGAGGCGACCGAAGGTGAAGTGATCGATCCACAGGTCGCCGAACAGGTCGAGATCAAGACCAAGTACGCCGGTTACATCGATCGCCAACAGGAAGAGATCGCCCGTCTGCGTGCCAGCGAAGACACCCGCTTGCCTGTGGATATCGACTACACCACGATTTCCGGGCTGTCCAAGGAAATCCAGGGCAAGCTCGGGCAGACACGTCCCGAGACCCTGGGCCAGGCCTCGCGTATTCCTGGCGTCACCCCGGCGGCGATCTCCCTGTTGCTGATTCACTTGAAAAAACGCGGCGCAGGCCGCGAATTGGAGCAAAGCGCTTGAGTTCCCTGGTCACCCCGCAACACGCCGAAGAGTTGTCCACAGGCGCGCGCCAGCTCGGTGTCGAGTTGAGCGCGCAGCAGCACGAGTTGCTGCTGGGCTACCTGGCCCTGTTGATCAAATGGAACAAGGCTTACAACCTGACCGCGGTGCGCGATCCGGACGAGATGGTCTCGCGCCATCTGCTCGACAGCCTCAGTGTCATGCCATTCATCCCTCACGACACCCAGCGCTGGCTGGACGTCGGCAGTGGTGGCGGCATGCCGGGCATCCCGCTGGCCATCCTGCACCCGCACAAGCAGGTGACGGTGCTCGACAGCAACGGCAAGAAGACCCGCTTCCTGACCCAGGTGAAGATGGAGCTGAAACTGGACAACCTCACGGTTATCCACAACCGTGTCGAGGACGTGCAGCCCGAGCAGCCGTTCTGCGGAATCATCTCCCGCGCCTTCAGCAGCATGGAGAATTTCACCAACTGGACCCGCCACCTGGGTGACGCCCGTACGCAATGGCTTGCAATGAAGGGGCTGCATCCTGCCGATGAACTGGTAGCATTGCCCGCAGACTTCACAGTGGAAAGCGAGCAGGCCCTGACCGTTCCAGGTTGCCAGGGCCAGCGCCATCTGCTGATACTGCGCCGCAAGGCATGACTGGGAACACACGCAACAATGGCTAAGGTATTCGCAATCGCGAACCAGAAAGGTGGTGTGGGCAAGACCACCACCTGCATCAATCTCGCCGCATCGCTGGCCGCGACCAAGCGTCGCGTGCTGCTGATCGACCTCGATCCACAAGGCAACGCCACCATGGGCAGCGGTGTGGATAAACACGAGCTCGAGCACTCGGTGTACGACCTGCTGATCGGGGAGTGCGACCTGACCCAGGCCATGCACTATTCCGAGCATGGTGGTTTCCAGCTGCTGCCGGCCAACCGCGACCTGACCGCCGCCGAGGTGGTGCTGCTCGAGATGCAGATGAAGGAGAGTCGCCTGCGCAACGCTCTGGCGCCGATCCGCGAGAACTACGACTACATCCTCATCGACTGCCCGCCGTCGCTGTCGATGCTGACCCTCAATGCCCTGGTCGCCTCCGATGGCGTGATCATCCCCATGCAGTGCGAGTACTACGCGCTGGAAGGTCTCAGCGACCTTGTGGATAACATCAAGCGCATCGCCGCCCGGTTGAACCCGGAGCTGAAGATCGAAGGCCTGCTGCGGACCATGTACGACCCGCGCCTGAGCCTGAACAACGATGTTTCGGCGCAGCTCAAGGAGCACTTCGGCGACCAGCTGTACGACACGGTCATCCCGCGCAATATCCGCCTGGCCGAGGCGCCGAGCTTCGGCATGCCGGCGCTGGCGTACGACAAGCAGTCCCGCGGCGCGCTGGCCTATCTGGCGCTGGCCGGGGAACTGGTACGCCGTCAGCGCCGTCCATCACGCACTGCACAAACAACTTAAGGAATCCGCATGGCCATCAAGAAACGCGGTCTCGGACGTGGGTTGGATGCACTGCTCAGTGGTCCTTCCGTCAGCGCGCTCGAGGCGCAGGCTGTCAAGATCGACCAGAAAGAACTGCAACAACTGCCGGTTGAGCTGATCCAGCGCGGCAAGTACCAGCCGCGTCGCGACATGGATCCGCAGGCGCTGGAAGAACTCGCGCACTCGATCCGCACCCACGGCGTCATGCAGCCGATCGTGGTTCGCCCGATCGGCGACAACCGCTACGAGATCATCGCCGGTGAACGGCGCTGGCGCGCTACCCAGCAGGCCGGCCTGGACACGGTTCCGGCCATGGTCCGCGAGGTGCCGGACGAAGCTGCCATCGCCATGGCGCTGATCGAGAACATCCAGCGTGAGGACCTCAATCCGCTGGAAGAAGCCCTGGCCCTGCAGCGCCTGCAGCAGGAGTTCGAGCTGACTCAGCAGCAGGTGGCCGATGCCGTCGGCAAGTCGCGGGTGACCGTGGCCAACCTGCTGCGCCTGATCTCGCTGCCCGAGGCGATCAAGACCATGCTCGCCCACGGCGACCTGGAAATGGGCCACGCCCGTGCCTTGCTCGGTCTCGAGGAAGATCGTCAGGAAGAAGGGGCGCGTCACGTTGTCGCACGCGGACTGACCGTGCGCCAGACCGAGGCACTGGTGCGCCAGTGGCTCAACGGCAAGCCTGAGCCGGTGGAAGCGAGCAAAACTGATCCGGACATTGCGCGCCTCGAACAGCGTCTGGCAGAGCGCCTGGGCTCGGCGGTGCAAATCCGTCACGGCAACAAGGGCAAGGGCCAACTTGTCATTCGCTACAACTCCCTTGACGAGTTGCAGGGTGTGCTTGCTCACATCCGCTGAAACAATTCCCGTTGTAGCGCGCAGTCGGAAATCACTACCCAATAGTTGAATAGGGGTTAATCCACCCCTATACTCTGCGCGCATTTTGTCGGCACAAATTATGCCAAGTCATTGCTGACTGGGCGGTCGACTATCGAGGAGCAGTTGTGATGGAAATCCGCACGCCAAACCGCCTGCCTTTCCATCGCTGGGCGGTTTTTCCGGTACTGCTGGCTCAATTTGTCGTGCTGCTGCTGGCAACGTTGGTGTTGTGGCAGTGGAAAGGGGTGGTCAGTGGATATTCAGGTCTCTGCGGAGGCTTGATTGCCTGGCTGCCCAATGTGTATTTCGCCTGGAAGGCTTTTCGCTTCAGCGGAGCCCGGGCGGCGCAGGCCATCGTCAAGTCGTTCTACGCAGGCGAGGCAGGCAAGATGATTTTGACGGCAGTGCTGTTCGCACTGACCTTCGCAGGAGTGAAGCCATTGGCGCCGTTGGCAGTATTCGGCGTCTTCGTGCTGACCCTTTTGGTCAGCTGGTTCGCGCCCCTGCTGATGAATAAAAGACTTTCGAGACCTTAGGGCGTTTGAGGCAACCATGGCAGCAGAAACCGCTTCGGGCTATATCCAGCACCACTTGCAGAACCTGACCTACGGTCAACTACCAGACGGCAGCTGGGGCTTCGCCCATTCGGCTGCAGAAGCCAAGGCAATGGGCTTCTGGGCGTTCCACCTGGACACCCTGGGCTGGTCCGTTGCGCTGGGTCTGATCTTCCTCTTCATTTTCCGCATGGCAGCCAAGAAGGCCACTTCCGGCCAGCCTGGTGGTCTGCAGAACTTCGTCGAGGTCATGGTGGACTTCGTCCATGGCAGCGTGAAGGACTCCTTCCACGGCCGCAGCCCGGTGATCGCCCCGCTGGCACTGACCATCTTCGTCTGGGTCTTCCTGATGAACGCCATCGACCTGGTACCGGTCGACTGGATTCCTCAGCTGGCCATGCTGATTTCCGGTGATCCGCACATTCCGTTCCGCGCGGTGTCGACCACCGACCCGAACGCGACCCTGGCCATGGCCTTCTGCGTGTTCGCCCTGATCATCTTCTACAGCATCAAGATCAAGGGCCTGGGCGGCTTCCTCGGCGAGCTGACCCTGCACCCGTTCGGCAGCAAGAACATCTTCGTGCAGATCCTGCTGATCCCGGTGAACTTCCTGCTCGAATTCGTCACCCTGATCGCCAAGCCGATCTCGCTGGCACTGCGTCTGTTCGGCAACATGTACGCCGGCGAACTGGTGTTCATCCTGATCGCCGTGATGTTCGGCGCCGGCATCCTCTGGCTCAGCGGCCTGGGTGTGGTGCTGCAGTGGGCGTGGGCCGTGTTCCACATCCTGATCATCACCCTGCAAGCCTTCATCTTCATGATGCTCACCATCGTCTACCTGTCGATGGCTCACGAAGATAACCATTAAGACCGCCTGGCGTGTCTGATAGCCTTCCCCGCCGGTTCGGGGGGAGGGCTTTAAAAGTCCGCAAGGGCAGCTGTACCTAACGATTTGTTTTACCGCTTCAAACTAAAAACCTAACCAATACGACGTAAAAGTCGGGAGGAAAGATGGAAACTGTAGTTGGTCTGACCGCTATCGCTGTTGCTCTGCTGATCGGCCTGGGTGCCCTGGGTACCGCCATTGGTTTCGGCCTGCTGGGCGGCAAGTTCCTGGAAGGTGCTGCTCGTCAGCCAGAAATGGTTCCGATGCTGCAGGTCAAAATGTTCATCGTTGCCGGTCTGCTCGACGCCGTAACCATGATCGGTGTTGGTATCGCTCTGTTCTTCACCTTCGCAAACCCCTTCGTTGGTCAGATCGCCGGCTAATCACTCGTTTCTTACGAGTTGATTGGTGTGATGGACAAAGACCGAGCGAGGTGTTGGCGTGAACATTAATGCAACCCTGATTGGCCAATCCGTTGCTTTTCTGATTTTTGTACTCTTCTGCATGAAGTACGTATGGCCTCCGGTCATCACTGCTCTGCAAGAGCGCCAAAAGAAGATTGCCGACGGCTTGGACGCTGCCAACCGCGCAGCTCGCGACCTGGAGCTGGCCCAAGAAAAAGCGGGTCAGCAACTGCGTGAAGCGAAGGCACAGGCAGCCGAAATCATTGAGCAAAGCAAGAAACGCGCTGCTCAGCTTGTCGAGGAAGCCCGTGAACAGGCTCGCGTCGAAGCTGACCGTGTGAAGGCTCAGGCTCAAGCCGAGATCGAACAGGAACTGAACAGCGTCAAAGACGCCCTGCGTGCCCAAGTGGGTGCCCTGGCCGTTGGCGGTGCTGAAAAGATCCTTGGCGCCACAATCGATCAAAACGCGCATGCGGAGCTGGTTAACAAACTGGCCGCTGAAATTTAAGCGAGGGCGATCATGGCAGAACTGACCACGTTGGCCCGACCTTACGCTAAGGCTGCCTTCGAGCATGCCCAGGCCCATCAGCAACTGGCCAATTGGTCAGCCATGCTCGGCCTGGCTGCTGCGGTGTCGCAAGACGACACCATGCAGCGCCTGCTCAAGGCCCCGCAACTGACTAGCGCAGAAAAGGCCGCCGCATTCATTGAAGTGTGCGGTGACAAGTTTGACGCCAAGGCACAGAATTTCATTCATGTTGCCGCGGAAAACGAACGTCTCCTGCTTCTGCCGGAGATTTCGACTCTGTTCGACCTGTACAAGGCCGAGCAAGAGAAATCCGTGGACGTGGAAGTCACCAGTGCTTTTGCGTTGAACCAAGAACAGCAAGACAAACTCGCCAAGGTTCTCAGTGCACGGTTAGGCCAGGAAGTGCGCCTGCACGCGTCGGAGGATGCCAGCCTGATCGGCGGCGTCGTCATCCGCGCTGGCGACCTGGTAATCGACGGTTCGGTTCGCGGGAAAATCGCGAAACTGGCCGAAGCCTTGAAATCTTGAGTTTGAAGGGGCAGCAGAGCAATGCAGCAACTCAATCCTTCCGAAATTAGTGAAATCATCAAGGGCCGCATCGACAACCTCGATGTCGGCTCCCAAGCCCGTAACGAAGGTACCGTCGTTTCGGTTTCCGACGGCATCGTGCGGATCCACGGTCTGGCCGACGTCATGTACGGCGAAATGATCGAGTTCCCTGGCAGCGTATTCGGCATGGCCCTGAACCTGGAGCAAGACTCCGTAGGTGCAGTGATCCTGGGTGCCTATGACACCCTCGCCGAAGGCATGAGCGCCAAGTGCACCGGTCGCATCCTGGAAGTTCCGGTTGGTAAGGAACTGCTGGGTCGCGTCGTCGACGCACTGGGTAACCCGATCGACGGCAAAGGTCCTCTGGGCAACACCCAGACCGACGCGGTCGAGAAAGTAGCTCCAGGCGTAATCTGGCGTAAGTCGGTAGACCAGCCTGTACAGACTGGCTACAAGTCCGTCGACGCCATGATCCCTGTCGGCCGTGGCCAGCGCGAGCTGATCATCGGTGACCGTCAGATCGGCAAGACCGCCATGGCCATCGACGCCATCATCAACCAGAAAGACTCCGGTATTTTCTGTGTTTATGTTGCAGTCGGCCAGAAGCGCTCCACCGTTGCCAACATCGTTCGCAAGCTGGAAGAAGCCGGCGCCCTGGCCAACACCATCGTGGTCGTTGCCAGTGCCTCGGAATCCGCCGCACTGCAGTTCCTGGCGCCTTACGCCGGCTGCACCATGGGCGAGTTCTTCCGTGACCGCGGTGAAGACGCCCTGATCGTTTACGATGACCTGTCCAAGCAGGCCGTTGCCTACCGTCAGATCTCCCTGCTGCTGCGCCGTCCACCAGGACGTGAAGCGTACCCAGGCGACGTGTTCTATCTCCACTCCCGTCTGCTGGAGCGTGCATCGCGCGTTTCCGAAGAGTACGTCGAGAAGTTCACCAACGGTGCCGTAACTGGCAAGACTGGCTCGCTGACCGCTCTGCCGATCATCGAAACCCAGGCTGGCGACGTTTCCGCGTTCGTTCCGACCAACGTGATCTCGATCACCGACGGTCAGATCTTCCTGGAATCGGCCATGTTCAACGCAGGCATCCGTCCTGCCGTTAACGCCGGTGTGTCGGTATCCCGTGTTGGTGGTGCCGCCCAGACCAAGATCATCAAGAAGCTGTCCGGTGGTATCCGTACCGCCCTGGCCCAGTACCGTGAACTGGCGGCCTTCGCCCAGTTCGCTTCGGACCTGGACGAGGCTACCCGCAAGCAGCTGGAGCATGGTCAGCGCGTTACCGAGCTGATGAAGCAGAAGCAGTACGCGCCAATGTCGATCGCCGACATGGCCCTGTCGCTGTACGCCGCTGAGCGTGGTTTCCTGACCGACGTAGAAGTCTCCAAGGTTGGCAGCTTCGAGCAAGCTCTGATTGCCTACTTCAACCGTGATCACGCCGAACTGATGGCCAAGATCAACGTGAAGGGTGACTTCAACGACGAAATCGACGCTGGCATGAAAGCCGGTATCGAGAAGTTCAAGGCCACCCAGACCTGGTAAGCCGCAGCGGGGGCTCCGGCCCCCGCTTGCTAACCTGATAGGTGATACATGGCAGGCGCAAAAGAGATTCGCAGTAAGATTGCGAGCATCAAAAGCACGCAAAAAATTACCAGCGCCATGGAGAAAGTGGCGGTCAGCAAGATGCGCAAGGCACAAATGCGCATGGCTGCTAGCCGTCCTTACGCGGAGCGTATCCGCCAGGTGATCGGTCATCTGGCCAACGCCAACCCGGAATACCGCCACCCGTTCATGATCGAGCGCCCTGTAAAGCGCGCCGGTTATATCGTGGTGAGCAGTGACCGTGGTCTGTGCGGTGGCTTGAACACCAACCTGTTCAAGGCCCTGGTCAAGGACATGGGCGAAAACCGCGAGCAGGGCGTTGAAATCGACCTGTGCGTGATCGGCAGCAAGGGTGCGACTTTCTTCCGCATCTTTGGCGGCAACGTCGTAGCCGCGATCAGCCACCTGGGCGAAGAGCCATCGATCAACGATCTGATCGGCTCCGTCAAAGTGATGCTGGACGCCTACCTCGACGGCCGTATCGATCGCCTCTCGGTGGTTTCGAACAAGTTCATCAACACCATGACCCAAAAACCGACGGTCGAGCAGTTGGTACCGTTGGTGGCAACCCCGGATCAGGAACTCAAGCACCACTGGGACTACCTGTACGAACCCGACGCAAAAGAGCTGCTGGACGGCTTGATGGTGCGTTACGTGGAGTCGCAGGTGTACCAGGCGGTGGTCGAGAACAACGCTGCTGAACAAGCGGCCCGGATGATCGCCATGAAGAACGCCACAGACAACGCCGGTGATTTGATCAAAGAGCTTCAGTTGATCTACAACAAGGCGCGTCAGGCTGCGATCACCCAGGAGATCTCGGAAATCGTCGGCGGCGCTGCCGCGGTTTAACGGTTCAAAAATTCAGAGGATCCAGCTATGAGTAGCGGACGTATCGTTCAAATCATCGGCGCCGTCATCGACGTGGAATTCCCACGTGATGCCGTGCCGAGTGTTTACAACGCGCTGAAAGTACAAGGCGCGGAAACCACCCTGGAAGTTCAGCAGCAGCTGGGCGACGGCGTGGTTCGTACCATTGCGATGGGCTCGACCGAAGGTCTGAAGCGTGGTCTGGATGTCGTCGACACCAAGGCTGCCATCTCGGTACCTGTCGGCAAGGCAACCCTGGGCCGTATCATGGACGTCCTGGGCAACCCGATCGACGAAGCCGGCCCGATCGGCGAAGAAGAGCGTCGCGGTATCCACCAGCCAGCGCCTTCGTTCGCTGACCAGGCAGGCGGCAACGACCTGCTGGAAACCGGCATCAAGGTTATCGACCTGGTCTGCCCGTTCGCCAAGGGTGGTAAGGTTGGTCTGTTCGGTGGTGCCGGCGTCGGCAAGACCGTCAACATGATGGAACTGATCCGTAACATCGCCATGGAACACAGCGGTTACTCCGTGTTCGCTGGTGTGGGTGAGCGTACTCGTGAGGGTAACGACTTCTACCACGAGATGAAGGACTCCAACGTTCTCGACAAGGTAGCGCTGGTCTACGGTCAGATGAACGAGCCACCAGGAAACCGTCTGCGCGTAGCGCTGACCGGCCTGACCATGGCTGAGAAGTTCCGTGACGAAGGTAACGACGTTCTGCTGTTCGTCGACAACATCTATCGTTACACCCTGGCCGGTACCGAAGTATCCGCACTGCTGGGCCGTATGCCTTCGGCAGTAGGTTACCAGCCGACCCTGGCCGAAGAGATGGGCGTTCTGCAAGAGCGTATCACTTCGACCAAGGAAGGTTCGATCACCTCCGTCCAGGCCGTATACGTACCTGCGGACGACCTGACCGACCCGTCGCCAGCGACCACCTTCGCCCACCTGGACGCCACCGTCGTTCTGTCCCGTGACATCGCTTCCCTGGGTATCTACCCAGCGGTCGACCCACTGGACTCGACTTCGCGCCAGCTGGACCCGAACGTGATCGGCACCGAGCACTACGACACCGCTCGTGGCGTTCAGTATGTTCTGCAGCGTTACAAAGAGCTGAAGGACATCATTGCGATCCTGGGTATGGACGAACTGTCCGAAGCCGACAAGCAACTGGTTGCCCGCGCTCGTAAGATCCAGCGCTTCCTGTCGCAGCCGTTCTTCGTGGCCGAAGTCTTCACCGGCTCGCCAGGCAAGTACGTTTCGCTCAAGGACACCATCGCTGGCTTCAGCGGCATCCTCAAAGGTGACTACGACCACCTGCCAGAACAAGCGTTCTACATGGTCGGCAGCATCGACGAAGCGATCGAGAAAGCCAAGAAACTGTAATCCCGGCGCCCCGCAAGGGGCGCTAATCAGGTTGAGGCAAGCAGATGGCTATGACAGTCCATTGCGATATCGTCAGCGCGGAAGGAGAGATCTTCTCCGGCCTGGTCGAGATGGTAGTAGCGCACGGCAACCTGGGCGATCTGGGTATCGCTCCAGGCCACGCGCCGCTGATCACCAATCTCAAGCCTGGTCCGATCACGCTGACCAAGCAAGGTGGCGATCGTGAGGTGTTCTACATCTCCGGTGGCTTCCTCGAAGTGCAGCCGAACATGGTCAAGGTTCTTGCCGACACCGTGCAGCGCGCTGCCGACCTGGACGAAGCTCAGGCTCAGGAAGCCCTCAAGGCTGCTGAGAATGCGCTGAATGCGAAAAGCTCGGACTTCGACTACGGTGCTGCTGCCGCACGTCTGGCCGAGGCTGCAGCTCAGCTGCGTACTGTCCAGCAATTGCGCAAAGGCAAGTAATCCGGCCTTGGCCGTTTACTTCTGCTGTGATTGAGTTAAAGGGTAGCCTCGGCTACCCTTTTTCTTTTTCCGATTTTCCCTTTTGGTCACATCCCTGACCGCCCAGGATTGGTAGCCAGTCAATGTCCCTCGATATCGTCATTCTCGCCGCAGGCCAAGGTACCCGCATGCGTTCCGCGCTGCCCAAGGTGCTGCACCCGGTGGCCGGCAACTCCATGCTTGGCCACGTTATCCACAGCGCGCGCCAACTACAGCCCAAGGGCATTCATGTGGTCATTGGTCATGGCGCCGAACTGGTGCGTGATCGCCTTGCTGCTGACGATCTGAATTTCGTCATGCAGGACAAGCAGCTGGGCACCGGCCATGCCGTTGCTCAGGCGTTGCCTGCCATTACCGCCGACACGGTGCTGGTACTGTACGGCGATGTACCGTTGATCGAGGTGGAAACCCTGCAGCGCCTGCTGGCCAAGGTCAGCGCCAGCCAGTTGGGCCTGTTGACCGTGAACCTGGCCGACCCCACCGGCTATGGCCGCATCGTCCGTGACGAGCAGGGCAAGGTCACCGCGATCGTCGAGCACAAGGACGCCAGCGAAGCGCAGAAGGCAATCAAGGAAGGCAATACCGGCATCCTCGCCATGCCTGCCGCGCGCCTGGCCGACTGGATGGGCCGCCTGTCCAACAACAACGCCCAGGGCGAGTATTACCTGACCGACGTGATCGCCATGGCCGTGGCCGATGGCCTGGTGGTCGCCACCGAGCAGCCACACGATCCGATGGAAGTGCAGGGGGCCAATGACCGCCGCCAGCTGTCCGAGCTCGAGCGTCATTACCAGCTGCGCGAAAGCCGCCGGCTGATGGCCTTGGGCGTGACCCTGCGCGATCCGGCGCGTTTCGACGTGCGTGGCGAAGTAACCGTCGGTCGCGACGTGCTGATCGATATCAACGTGATCCTCGAAGGCAAGGTGGTGATCGAGGACGACGTGCAGATCGGCCCAAACTGCGTGATCAAGGACAGCACCCTGCGCAAGGGCGTGGTGATCAAGGCCAACAGCCATATAGAAGGTGCTGTGATGGGCGAGGGCAGCGATGCCGGCCCGTTCGCGCGCCTGCGTCCGGGCAGTGTGCTGGAAGCCCGGGCCCATGTGGGTAACTTCGTCGAGCTGAAGAATGCTCACCTGGGCGAGGGTGCCAAGGCTGGTCACCTGACCTACCTGGGCGACGCCCAGATCGGCGCGCGCAGCAACATCGGTGCCGGCACCATCACCTGCAACTACGACGGTGCGAACAAGTTCCGTACGGTGATGGGCGAGGATGTGTTCATCGGCTCCAACAACTCTTTGGTGGCACCTGTGGAAATCGAGGCCGGTGCCACCACGGCGGCAGGCTCGACCATCACCCTGGCGGTCGAGCCCGGACAACTGGCAGTTGCCCGCGCTCGCCAGCGCAACATCGACGGCTGGAAGCGTCCGGAGAAAATCAAGAAGAGCTGAGTTATACACAGCGCTTGATGGAAATGGCCGACTTATGTGAATAAGTCGGCTTTTTTATTTGGCGCTGTCCGAGCAGGGGTCATGCATCGGAAAACGCACGTCCGACTTGACGAAGGGCCATTGTTAGGTTTTGATTGCAACACTTAACTTTCGAAACGAAACTTACGAGCCAAATGTCGAAACGAAACACCCCCCAGCGTCGCCACAACATCCTTGCCTTGCTCAATGAGCAGGGTGAGGTCAGTGTCGATGCCTTGGCCAAGCGTTTCGAAACCTCCGAAGTGACCATTCGCAAGGACCTCGCCGCCCTCGAAGCCAACGGCCTGCTGCTGCGCCGCTATGGTGGTGCCGTGCCGGTGCCTCAGGAACTGCTCGACAATGTCCAGCCGGTGTCGCTGTACAAGCAGGCCATCGCCCGTGCGGCGGTGACACGCATCCGCGAGCATGCGCGGATCATCATCGACAGTGGCAGCACCACTGCGGCGATGATTCCGCAACTGGGACGCCAGCCAGGCCTGGTGGTGATGACCAACTCGCTGAATGTCGCCCGTGCCATCAGCGAACTGGAACACGAACCGGTACTGCTGATGACCGGCGGCACCTGGGACCCGCACTCGGAGTCGTTCCAGGGCCAGGTCGCCGAGCAGGTGCTGCGCTCCTACGATTTCGATCAGTTGTTCATCGGTGCCGACGGCATCGACCTGGAGCGTGGCACCACCACCTTCAATGAACTGCTGGGGCTGAGCCGGGTCATGGCCGAAGTGGCCCGGGAGGTCATCGTGATGGTCGAGTCCGACAAGGTCGGCCGCAAGATCCCCAACCTGGAGCTGCCTTGGGGCAGCGTCAGTACCCTGATTACGGATGATCGCCTGCCTGTCGAGGCGCGCGACCAGATTCAAGCCCGCGGCATCAATCTCATCTGCGCCGCTATCAGCTAGGAGCAAAACCCATGTGTGGAATCGTTGGCGCCGTTGCCGAGCGCAATATCACCTCCATTCTTATCGAAGGCCTCAAGCGTCTGGAATACCGCGGGTATGACAGCGCCGGTCTGGCCGTCTTCAGCCAGCAGGGCGAGCTCGAGCGCCGCCGCCGTATCGGCAAGGTCAGCGAGCTCGAGGCCGCCGTCGCCGCCGAACCGCTGGCTGGCCACCTGGGTATCGCTCACACCCGCTGGGCGACCCACGGTGCGCCGAGCGAGCGCAACGCCCACCCGCACTTCTCCGGCAACGATGTGGCGGTAGTGCACAACGGCATCATCGAGAACCACGAAGCCCTGCGTGAAGAACTCAAGGGCCTGGGTTACGTATTCACTTCGGAAACCGACACCGAGGTCATCGTTCACCTGATCCACCACCTGCTCAAGTCCGTGCCGGACTTGACCGATGCGCTCAAGGCCGCGGTCCAGCGCCTGCATGGCGCCTATGGCCTGGCGGTGATCAGTGCCCGCCAGCCGGATCGTCTGGTCGCTGCCCGCAGCGGCAGCCCGTTGGTGATCGGTCTGGGCCACGGCGAGAACTTCCTGGCCTCCGACCAACTGGCCCTGCGCCAGGTCACCGACCGCTTCATGTACCTGGAAGAAGGCGATATCGCCGAAATCCGCCGTGACCACGTGAGTGTCTGGGACCAGGCCGGTCACGCCGTCCAGCGCGAGACCGTGCAGTACCACGAAGGTGCCGAAGCCGCGGACAAGGGTGTCTACCGCCACTTCATGCTCAAGGAGATTCACGAGCAGCCGAGCGTGGTGCAACGCACCCTCGAAGGTCGTCTGGGCAAGGACAACGTGATGGTCCAGGCCTTCGGTCCGCAGGCCGCCGAGCTGTTTGCCAAGGTGCGCAACGTGCAGATCGTTGCCTGTGGTACCAGCTACCACGCCGGCATGGTCGCCCGTTACTGGCTGGAAGGCCTGGCCGGCATCCCATGCCAGGTGGAAGTCGCCAGCGAGTTCCGCTACCGCAAGGTGGTGGTACAGCCAGACACCTTGTTCGTCTCGATCTCCCAGTCCGGCGAAACCGCCGATACCCTGGCTGCGTTGCGCAACGCCAAGGAACTGGGCTTCCTCGGCAGCCTGGCCATCTGCAACGTCGGCATCAGCTCGCTGGTGCGTGAATCCGACCTGACCTTGCTGACCCTGGCCGGCCCGGAAATCGGTGTTGCCTCGACCAAGGCCTTCACCACCCAGCTGGTGTCGCTGATGCTGCTGACCCTGGCCCTGGGCCAGGTGCGCGGTACTCTTGCGACCGGTGTCGAAGCCGAACTGGTGGAAGAGCTGCGCCGCCTGCCGGCTCGCCTGGGCGAGGCTTTGGCGATGGATGACGTAGTCGAGAAGACTGCCGAGCTGTTCGCCGACAAGCACCACACCCTGTTCCTCGGTCGTGGTGCCCAGTATCCGGTGGCGATGGAAGGTGCGCTCAAGCTCAAGGAAATCTCCTATATCCACGCCGAGGCCTATCCAGCCGGTGAGCTCAAGCATGGCCCATTGGCCCTGGTCGACAGTGACATGCCGGTGGTCACCGTGGCGCCGAACAACGAACTGCTGGAAAAGCTCAAGTCGAACCTGCAGGAAGTCCGTGCCCGTGGTGGCGAGTTGGTGGTGTTCGCCGATGAGCAGGCCGGCATGAGCAACGGTGAAGGCACCCATGTGATCAAGGTGCCGCACATCCATGACGCCCTGGCGCCGATCCTCTACACCATCCCGTTGCAGTTGCTGTCGTACTACGTCGCCGTGCTCAAGGGCACCGACGTCGACCAGCCGCGCAACCTGGCCAAGTCGGTGACAGTGGAGTAACGCTGCGGTTGTCGTCTTGCTGCTGATCTTGAAGATTAAAAACTGTTTCTGAGATTAAAAACTGTCGCAGAGAGGGAGCCGCCCCTGGCTTCCTCTCTCTAGACAGCCTTCCTTTCTCCCGTTTCCTCTCACGTAACCTGCTTTGGCGCCCTCAATGCCTTTGCCCATTCAGCCTGACGAATCGCTCGCGTCATACGTGCGGCGTAACTTGCACCTCAGCTGGCACATCGACATCCCGCTGACCTTCCATCAGCTCGGCACCCGCCTGTAGTGGTCAACAATTCCCGGACACAGAATTGAGTTTTTCCTCAGCAACCGCCGGCGGCACGAAACCGTTGTACTGATGTGGCCGTGTCCAGTTGTACCGCTGCATGAGATATCGCCCGATGTCCT